>OZ244210.1:0-1450000 GCA_965216835.1 bacterium
GGACTTCAACGTCGCGTCCGTGACGGTCTACGAGGATGACCTCGTGGGCGGCACCGCGGCGGACTACAGCAACCCGTCGACGCTGACCGACGGCACGGCCATCCTCACGGGTGTCGTGCAGAACATGATCGGTGAGCACGTCGACATCTTCGGTCTCCCCTGGACGATCACGGGCGTGATCGTGTTCACGGGCGGGGCCGGCTCCGGCAACCTGGATGCTCAGTGCGCCGGCGGTCTGATCATGAACGACTTCATCGACTTCCAGTTCGCCACCCCGCCGGCCGGCTACGAAGAGGCCTACGATGCGGAGTGGAAGTGCCCGGACAACGGCGTCTCCATCGACGAGTCGGCCTGGGGCAAGGTGAAGAGCCTGTACCGGTAAGGGGAACCGGTACCGGCGGATTCCGCCCCCCGGGGCGGATGACTCGCGAACGAACGGCGGGGGGCCCTCGGGCCCCCCGTTTTCGTTGGGGCCGCCCCGCCGGGCGCCGCCTTTCGGGACTCGCCCTCGGCGCCTTCCGGCCCGCGCCCCCTCACCTTTCTCCCGCGCCGCCTCCAAAGAAATCTCGCCCGACCTAGGGACGGATCACCCCTCCGAGGGTACTATTGTGGACTCCTCAATCCGGAACCCGATTCCCGGAGGCGACGAGTGTCCCAGCCCGCCTGGATCCGCAATCTCTTCTTCTGGCTTCGCGAGGTGGCCCTGGACCCCATCGGGGCGATGGGTATCGTGCTGGCCACCCTCGGGGGCGGCCTCTTCGTCGCCCTCGTCGTGCTCGGCATGGTCGGCGTGCCGTTCAACCACTACGTCGGCATCTTCATCTACCTGGGCCTCCCCGCCGTCCTGCTCATCGGCCTGCTGCTGATTCCCCTCGGCCGGTGGCGGCTGGCGCGCCGGCATCCCGAGGGCAAGCTCCCGCGCTTCGACTTCGAGAATCCGCGGCACCTGCGGGCGCTGGGCGTCTTCCTCGGCCTGACGGTCGTGAATGTCTGCCTGTTCGGGATGGCGTCCTACGGGGCGTACCACGTCTCGGAGTCGAACGAGTTCT
Source organism: bacterium (assembly GCA_965216835.1). Taxonomy (GTDB): domain Bacteria; phylum ARS69; class ARS69; order ARS69; family ARS69; genus BQJX01. Next base: position 1,050 of record OZ244210.1, read on the forward strand.
GCGGCACGCTCTGCCACACGGTGATGGAGCCGGAGTGGACGCGGCACCAGCTCTCGCCCCACTCGCGCGTGAAGTGCGTCGAGTGCCACATCGGCCCCGGGGCGGACTGGTTCGTCCGCTCCAAGCTGTCCGGCGCGCGCCAGGTCCTGGCGGTGGCGATGAACACGTACACGCGCCCGATCGAGACGCCGGTGCACAACCTGCGACCGGCCCGCGAGACGTGCGAGCAGTGCCACTGGCCCGAGAAGTTCCACGGCGACAAGCTCGTCACGCGCACGCACTACGACACGGACGAGGAGAGCACGGAACTCACCACGGCGCTGCTCCTGCGCATCGGCGGCGGAACCGTGGACGGTCGGCCGACGGGCGGCATCCACTGGCACACGAACCCCGCGCACTCCGTGACCTACGTCTCCACCGACGACTCCCGGGCCGAGATCCCCTGGGTCCAGCTGGAGGACGCCGACGGGACCGTGATCACGTACGTCAGCGGCGACGCGGAGGAAGTGGACGAGCTGCTCGCCACGCGCGACAGGCGGACGATGGACTGCATCGACTGCCACAACCGGCCGACGCACGTGTACGAGACGCCGGAGAACGTCGTCGACCGGCTCATCGTCACCGGGCTGGTGCCGCGCGACCTCCCGTATCTCAAGCGGAACGCCGTGCGGGCGCTGCGCGCGCTGGAGGACGGAGGCGAAGATCCGGTGCGGGCGATCCGGGCCGAACTGGCCGACCTCTACGCCGACGTGGAGGGCGCGGCCCCCGGCGCCCTGGACGCCCTGGCCGCGCAGCTCGGTCCGGTGTGGGCCGAGAACGTCTTCCCGAAGATGCAGGTCACCTGGGGCACGTACCCCAGCTTCCTGGGTCACGCGGACGACGGCGGCTGCTTCCGCTGCCACGACGGCCTGCATGAGACGGCCGACGGCGACATCATCTCGGACGACTGCGAGACGTGCCACGTGCTGCTGGCCGAGGAGGAGGAGGATCCCGTGATCCTCAGCCAGCTCTACAACCCGTAGGCCGACGCGGCGCAGCCCGTCGCGTCGTCTACCAGAAGATGTACTTCAGCGAGATCGCCAGATTCCGGAAGAAGTCGACGTCGCTCAGGCTCGTACCGGAATCGAAGTCGGGCGATCCGCCGCCCACGGAATCGTCGCCCGAGTGGGTGTCGAAGAAGCCGTTGACGTCCAGCTGGGCGGCGTCCGTGATCATCACCGAGATCCCGTACCAGTAGGTCGTGGTGTTCGCCGTGGCCTTGTCCTTCACGGTCAGGTCCTGAGCGCTCTCCACCGTGCCGTAGTTCACCGATGTCGTGCCGGCGGCCGTATCCACCAGCGTGTCGACGCGCTGTCCGCCGCCGTCGGGGCCCTGGCGCACGCTGGTGTCGCGGTCCACGCGCACCATCGTGTGCTGCGCTCCGAGGTTGAACGTCCAGCGATCCTTGAAGTGGAACTGTCCGCCCACGGGCAGGCGGATCCAGGTGGTGCGCGTCTCGTCCGTGATGTCCTGCGCATCCGTCGTGATGCTGGTCACCGAGACCTCGTTGTACGCCGGGTCGGAGCCCGTGGCCGCGTAGAGCAGGTTGTCGCCGAACGTTCCGGACCCGTCGTCGAAGCGACTGCTGACCGCCGTGGTGACGGAGGTCTGGTCGTACTCCTCCTTCCACGTCTCCCGCGTGAGGATGCCGCCCAGCCCCACGCTGACGTGCGAGTTCAGATCGCGCGTCCACCGGGTGCCCGCCTCGAGCACGTTGACCGACTGGTCGCCGGTCCGGCTCAGCTCGATCGTGTCGTCGGCCGTCGTAGTGATCGCCTCGAAGTCGCCTGCGCCGCTGCCGTCGTTCCACCAGAACGTGGAGGCGGCGCGCGCCGTCGACACGGACTCCAGCTCGATATCCACGCCGCGATGCGCGAGGCCCAGCCACGTCTGCTGGTCGCCGCCCTTGAACTCGCGATTCCACTCGCCCTTCAGCGCGAAGCCGATGCCGGATCGCTCGTCGTCGATGTCCTCCAGCGCGAACGCGCTGCCGCGCAGGTCTCCGGCGTAGCCGCCGTACCCGTACGGCGCGGTGATCCACGTCCGGCTCTCCCGGTCCTGATCCAGCGCTCCGCCGCCGAGCACCGTCGTCCCCTGCGCCACCGTCGTGTACGTCGTCTGCGTGCTGAGATTGATCTGCTCCCAGCCCTCGTAGAACGGGCCGACGGCCTCCTCGCCCAGGAGGCTGCGCAGCGTGAGGTCCGCGGCGCCGCCCGAGATCCCGGGGTTCGTGACCGTGGTCCCGAACACGTCGAGGCGCAGCCCGAAGCTCTGGTGGTTCCACGGGTGATAGTTGCCGTCCAGGCTGACCCCCACCTCCCGCAGCCCGAACGCATCCGCTCCGTTCCCGACCCACTCGCTCACCAGACGGCCCACCGTGGCCAGCGGCGTCCCGGGATCGGCGTCGGTGTCGGCGCGGTTGATCGTCTCCACGCGGCCGTCGGAGAAGCTGTCCAGGCGATCGTTCTCGTAGAAGAATCGCCCGCCGATGGAGAGCTTCTCGGAGATGTCGCGCGCCGCCCCGAAGTCGAAGTCCGTCGCGGACCGCTCGTCGTAGCGCTGCAGGTCGAAGTTGCGCCGCTGCTCCGCCACGACCGTGTTGTCCGCGGCGTGGGTGAGGGTGCTGGTCCAGCCCGTGAACTCCGCGTCGAATCCGTCCGCGGAGCCGCCGCCGACGATGCCGTCCTCCAGATCCTCGAACATCGATCTGCTAGAGTTGCGCTGGTAGAAGATCGAGAAGTTGTACTCGGAGTCGCGGTCGTACTTCCCGATCCAGCCGAGCAGGTAGCTGCCCGAGTCGAAGGGATCGTCCGAGCTGGGCTGCCCCACGTGGTCGACGCTGTAGGTGAGGATGTTGTCGCCGAGCGTCGCCGGATCCGACAGGTTGGCGAAGTTCGTGAACAGGCGATTGCCCTCCACGTCCATCAGCTTTGCGGCATCGCTGATCTTCTCGATGTCGTCGTCGAACAGGCCGGCCGTCGCCTGGCTCCGGAACGACTGCAGGTCGAACCGGAGGAAGTTGGTGTAGGCGATCGTCTGCGCCGACGCGGGCGCGGCCAGGAGCGCGGCCGCCAGGGCCGGCAGGTGCCAGTTCCTTCGCATCGTCTTCCTCCCCGGCTCCGGCCCGGCCGAAGCGTCCCGACCCCACATCCCCTCGATGCGGCGGTGCTGAAGCCGGGATAGCACGCGGGGGAGGCACTGTCTACGGGGCCGCCGGTCGTGCGCTCCGGAACCGGCGTCCCGCCAACGGGATGCGGGGCCGCGCCGCTTGACCCGGTCGGGCGACGGATCTAGGTTGCGCCCGGGAGGTGCCCATGGCCCGAGTTCCTCGCGCGGCCCGGGCGGTCGCGTGGCTCCTCGCCGCCGCCTTCGCGCTGCGCTCCTTGCCGTCCGCGGCCGATCCGGCCGAGGCCGATCTCCAGGCGGCCCTGGACCGTCTCGCCGCGCCCGACGCGCTCGTGGCCGACGCGGCGGTGGAGGAGGTGGCGGCGTTCGGGGCGTCCGCCGCGGAGCCGCTGCTGCGGCGCCTGGACAGCCCTCGCCGCGACGAACGGGCGGGTGCCATCCGCGCGCTGGGCCTCCTCGCGGTCCCGTCCACCAGGCGGCCCGTCACCGAGGCGCTGGCCGGGTCCCTGGCCCGGAACGCCCCCGACGACCTCACCTCGCGCTACCACCGGATCCTGCTCCTGGAGGCGCTGGGCCGGATCGGGGCGGACGACGGCGGGCGGGCCCTCCTGGAGGGTGTGCGGGTCACGTCGGAGGACCCCTTCGAGCGGGCCCACGCCGCCATCGCCCTCTTCCGCTCCGGCGACGAATCGGGTTACGATGCCGTCCGCAAGCTGCTCCGGGACGAGGATCCGGCTCTCCGGGTTCTCGCGGTCGGCGCCATCGGCGAGTCGGAGGACCCGCGGGTCCCCGGGTGGCTGGTCCCGCTGACCAAGGACGCGTCCTGGCTGGTGCGGGACGCGGCGTTTGCCGCCCTGGGCCCCTGGCGGGACCGGGACATCGTGGCGGAGGCGCTCCGCCGGGGCGCGGAAGATCCCTCCTGGTTCGTCCGGGAGACGGTGGCCAGAGCGGCCGCCTCAGAGATTTACCCTGAGAAGGACGGAGAACAGTGATGAAGGTGTCGAAGGGAATCGTCGCCGTGGCGCTGGCCGGGATGCTGAGCGGGGCGCCCGTCGTGCAGGCGCAGGACGGGGACGTCCAGGCGAAGATCCGGACCTCCATCGAGACCATGGTGACGGCCATCGAGGAAGGCAACGACCCGATGCGCAACCGCATGTTCTTCGAGCTGCGCATCATCGGGAACGAGAGCGTCCCCGCCCTCGTGGAGCTCATGCAGGACGATCGCGTGAAGGTGCGCGAGTATGCTGTCCACACGGTGAGCTACATCGACGACGAGCGCTGGATCGATCCCGTGATCGCCATCCTGGAGAACGACGGCGAGGCGTCCACGCGCGCCATGGCGTGCCGCGCGCTCGCGCGCACGCAGGACACGCCGGTCCTGGAAGAGGCCGGCAAGCGCGCCGTTCCCGCGCTGAAGAAGGCGCTGCAGGAGGACGAGGAAGTCGTCCAGATGGACGCCGCCCACGCCCTCGGCTGGTACGGCGAGAGCAGCGCGCGACCGCTGCTGGAAGAAGCCGCCCGGAGCTCCTCGGAGCTGGTGAGCTTCTTCGCCAAGAACGCGCTGGAGGACCTGGACCACGCGGAGAAGATGCGGGAGCGGGCCGGCAACTAGCCCCGCGCCGGAACCCTTTCGTCCCTCGGGCGCGTCAAAACCGTAAATTCGCGGCTCCGCCCTGGGGTCGCGGCGGGCAGGCCCTGTCGGAAGTGCTTATACTCCAAGGAGTTCCCGCGATCGCCCTCGCCGCCGGTCGCGGCGGGCACTTTCCTGCGCATTCCGGGTTCAAGGGAATGCGCCCCGGGGGCCGATCCGAACAGTAGGATTCCCTGCCCGAGAACATCCAGCGACCCTTGCGGAAAGGACCGCGCCCATGGCCTTCCTGAACCGACCCGCCCGACGACTCCTGGCCGTCTCCCTGGTGGGACTCGTCCTCGTCGGCGGCGCTTCGGCCACCTCGTCGTCGAAGAACGTCTATTCCAACATCCGCACGTATTCCAACATCTTCGGCAACGTCTACGACAAGTACGTCGACGAGGTGGATTCCAAGGAGCTCATCTACTCCTCGATCCGCGGGATGATGTCGTCGCTGGATCCGCACTCCGCGTTCCTCGAGAAGAAGGCCTACGAGGATCTGATGATGGACACGCAGGGTCGCTACGGCGGCGTCGGCATCTCCATCGACGTGCAGGACGAGTGGCTCACCGTGGTTTCCCCCATCGAGGGCGGACCGGCGTACGACCTGGGCATCCAGGCGGGCGACCGGATCATCGCCATCGAGGGCGAGTCCACGAAGGGCCTCACCACGTCGGAAGCGGCCAAGATCCTGCGCGGTCGCAAGGGCACGAAGGTGGAGGTCACCATCGCGCGCAAGGGCGAGACCGCGCCGTTCGACATCGTGATCGAGCGTGACGTCATCGAGCTGAAGTCGGTGCCGTACTCCGGCATCGTCCGGGACAACGTCGGCTACCTGCGTCTCTCGCGCTTCTCCGAGGAGTCGGGCGCCGAGGTCGAGCGCGCGCTGCAGGGGCTGCTGGAGGACGGCGCGGAGGCGATCATCTTCGACCTGCGCTCCAACCACGGCGGGCTGCTCACGCAGGCCGTGTCCGTGTCGGACAAGTTCCTGGACCGCGGCAAGCTGATCTCCTACACGCAGGGTCGGCATCCGTCGGACCGCAGCGAGTACTACGCCAGCGAGAATCCCATCGTCCCGCGCGACATTCCGGTCGCCATCCTGGTGAACGGCTCCACCGCTTCGGCGTCGGAGATCGTGTCGGGCGCGCTGCAGGACGACGGCCGCGCCGTGATCCTGGGCACGCTGACGTACGGCAAGGGCCTGGTGCAGACGCTCATCCCGCTCGACTCGGACGTGAACCTGAAGCTCACCACGGCCAAGTGGTACACGCCGGCCGGTCGATGCATCCAGAAGCCGTTCGCCGAGGACGAGGGTGAGGACGCGCTCCTCGCGCACGCCGGTCTGGAGGAGCAGATCGACGTGGAGCTGGATCCGGAGAAGGCCGCGGCGTCGGCCATCGGCGGGATCCAGCCGGACATCGAGGTGCAGGGCGATCCCATCACGCGCTACGGCCTCGAGGTGCTGAACGGGAACCACTTCTTCCAGTTCGCGGTGGACTACACCACGAAGCATCCGGACCTGCCGCGTCGCTGGGAAGCCACCGACGAGGCCGTGGAGGAGTTCCGCGCGTACCTGGTGTCCAAGGACTTCGACTACCAGACCGTCGCGCAGGCGGAGCTGGAGCGTCTCCAGAAGTTGGCGGAGGAGGAGGAGTACGACGCCACGACGGTCGCCTCCTTCGACGTGGTCGGGGCTCGCCTGGAGGCCGAGAAGGCCAAGGATTTCGACAAGAACCGCGACTACATCGAGTTCGCGCTGGAGCGCGAGACGATGCGGAAGCTCTACGGCGATGCCGGGGCGTACGAGGTGAGCCTGCGCGAGGACACCCAGGCCCAGGCCGCCATCGACCTGCTCCTGGACCGCGACCGCTACGAGTCGGTGCTGGCCGGCAAGCAGCCGATCGCGGCGATCGACGCCGGCTACGCGGACTAGCCCGCCGGGCGGCCGAGCCGCCCGCAGGAATCCACGGGGCGCTCCGGAGACGGGGCGCCCCGCTTCTTTACGCTCCCGCCGGGCGGGGCGTAGAATCGCTCGTTCGGGTCCCGGCCGGATCGCCCGAACTGGGGTTCCCGGCCTCGGATGCGGCGGAACCCGTCGCCGGCCCGCTGGTTCTACGCACCGGAAACCGGCCGCAACGTCCGGCGCGGGTCTTGCGTAGTTCCGGGAGAGCCCCCAGGAAGGAGAGAACCGCCGTGCTCGACCAGCAGATCGAGGTCCTGAACGATCGGATTCGCGCGGAGAGCGGATTCGTGGACGATGTCCTCCGCGAGATGGAGAAGGTCATCGTCGGCCAGAAGGGCATGACCGAACGACTGCTGGTGGCGCTGCTCGCCGACGGGCACGTCCTCCTGGAGGGCGTCCCCGGCCTCGCCAAGACGCTGACCGTCTCCACGCTGGCGTCCCTCTGCGACGCCCGCTTCCAGCGGATTCAGTTCACGCCGGACCTGCTGCCCGCGGACCTCGTCGGAACGCTCATCTACGACCAGAAAAACGGCGAGTTCCTGCCCAAGAAGGGTCCCATCTTCGCGAACATCATCCTGGCCGACGAGATCAACCGCGCGCCGGCCAAGGTGCAGTCCGCGCTGCTGGAGTCGATGCAGGAGCGGCAGGTGACCATCGGCGACACCACCTATCCGCTGGAGGAGCCGTTCCTCGTCCTGGCCACGCAAAACCCCATCGAGCAGGAGGGGACGTACCCGCTCCCCGAGGCCCAGGTCGACCGCTTCATGCTGAAGGTCGTGGTGACGTATCCCACGCCGGCCGAGGAGCTGGAGATCCTGCGCCGCCAGACGGGCAAGGTGGGCGAGGCGCCGCGCAAGGTCATCACGCCGGACGTCCTGCTCCGTGCGCGCGGCGTGGTGCGCGACGTCTACGTCGACGAGAAGGTGGAGAGGTACGTGGTGGATCTCATCTCCGCCACGCGCGATCCCGCGAACCACGGTCTGGCCGACATCGCGCCGCTCATCGAGTACGGGGCCAGCCCCCGCGCCACCATCAGCCTCGTCCTGGCCGGGAAGGCGCACGCGTTTCTGCGCCGTCGCGGCTACGTCACCCCGGACGACATCCGCGCGCTGGGCATGGACGTGCTGCGCCACCGCGTCATCCTCACCTACGAGGCCGAGGCGGAGAACATCACGTCCGAGGACGTGGTGCGTCGCCTGTTCGACACGATCGAGGTCCCGTAGCTCCGAGGTCGCCCGTGATCCCGAAAGAGATCCTGGAGGCCGTCCAGGCCATCGAGATCCGCAGCCGGTCGCTGGTGAACGACGTGTTCGCCGGCGAGTACCACTCCGTGTTCAAGGGGCGCGGGATGGAGTTCGCCGAGGTGCGCGAGTACCAGCCCGGCGACGACATCCGTTCCATCGACTGGAACGTGACGGCGCGAACCGGCGTCGCCCACGTGAAGAAGTTCTCCGAGGAGCGCGAGCAGACGGTGATGTTCCTCGTCGATGCCTCGCACTCGCTGGACTTCGGAACGGTGCGCCGGATGAAGGGCGAGCTGGCCGCGGAGATCGCGGCGGTGCTGGCCTTCTCCGCCATTCGCAACAACGACAAGGTGGGGGCGATCATCTTCACAGACCGCATCGAGCTGTTCATTCCGCCCAAGAAGGGGAAGAAGCACGTGCTCCGCGTGATCCGCGAGATGCTGTTCTTCCGGCCGGAGGGGCGCGGCACGGACGTCGGCGCGGCGCTGGAGTACCTCTCGCGCGTGGTGCGGCGGAAGGCCGTCGTGTTCCTGCTCTCGGACTTCGTGAGCGCGGACTACACGCGCGCGCTCCGGGTGGCGAATCGGCGCCACGACCTCGTGGCGATTCCCATCACGGACCCCGCCGAGGACGATCTGCCTCCGGTGGGGTTGCTTCATCTCGTCGATGCGGAGAGCGGGCAGGCCCGTCTGGTGGACTCGTCGGACCGAGCGGTGCGGGAGGCGTTTGCGGCGGAGCGACGCGGGTTCCGGGCGACGCGGGAGAACGCGTTCCGCCGCTACCGAGTGGACACCATCGACGTGAGCACGGACCGGCCCTACGCCGACGCGCTGGTGAAGTTCTTCCGCCGGCGCGAGCGGGAGATGGCCACGTGAAGCTCCGCGCCCGGATCCTCACGGCGGCTCTCGCCCTGCTGCTGGCCGCATCGCCGCCGGCCGCCGGGCAGGAGTCCGCTCCGGTCGACGCCGCGCCCGGGGAGGGAGCCGCTGCTCCGGAGACGGCCGTCGACGGCGGACCGGTTCCCGCCTTCCGCCTGACCGCCGCGCTGGACACCACCGCCACCACCGTGGGCGGTCGCCTGCGGCTGACCGTGGACTGGGAGGGCGATGCGTCCTGGCAGGTGCTCCCTCCGGAGCGATCCGCGGAGCTGGGATCGTTCCGCGTGCGGAGCGTGGAGGAGGCGCTGCGCACCGACACGCAGCGTCGCCTGGTCTACACGCTCGTCGCCGTGGAGGCGGGCGAGGTCGCGGTGCCGCCGCTCTCGTTCACCGTGCAGCGCGGCGACGGCGAGCCGGTCGAGGCGTTCACGGAGCCGATCCCGGTGAGCGTGGCGTCCAACCTGGCGCCGCCGCCCGCCGAAGGCGCCCCGGCTCCCGCGCCGGACGAAGCCGCCGACCCCGGGACCGCTCCCGCGGACGGCCCCCTCCCCGCGGACTACAAGCCGATGCTGGACGCCCCGCGCGACTGGCGTCCGATCTGGATCGCCGCGCTGGCGGCGCTGATCGCGGCGGTGGCCGGTTTCTTCCTCCTCCGGGCCCTCCGGAAGCTGCGCGCCCGGCCGCGCGAGGCCGCACCGGAGCCCGTCGCCAAGGCCCCGACGCGCCCCGCCTGGGAGATCGCGCTGGAGGAGCTGGACGCGGTCCGGGAGGCGGACTGGGTGGGACGGAACGAGCTCGGCCGCCAGTACGACGATGTCACCGAGGCGCTGCGCCGCTACGTGGAGAACCGCTACGGCGTGCCCGCGCTGGAGTCCACCACCGACGATCTCCGCGACCTGCTGCGCCGCTCCGCCATGCCGGGCGACGTCGCCGGCCGGGCGCTGTCGCTGCTCGCCGAGGCGGATCTCGTGAAGTTCGCGAAGGGCATCCCGGATCCGGACAGCGCGCGCTCCAGCGAGACGCGTGCCCGGGCCATCGTGGAGGAGACGATCCCCGCGCCGGAGACGCGGCAGGAGGAGGCGGCATGATGACCGATCTCTCCTTCCGCAATCCGCTGTTCCTCCTGGCGTTCGTGCCGCTGCTGGTCGGCGCGTTCTTCCTGCTGCGCGCCGGCCTGCGCACGCGGCCGGCCGCGCGCTATCCGTCCGTCGCGCCGCTGTCGCGCGTGCGGTCCGTTACCGTACTGGCGCGTCGCGCCCTTCCCGTCGCCCGGCTACTGGCGCTGTCGCTGTTGATCGTGGCGTTCGCCCGCCCGCAGGTCGTGGAGCACGAGCGCGAGATCCGCACCGAGGGCATCGACATCATGCTGGCGCTCGACATCTCGGGCTCGATGCAGGCGGAGGACTTCAAGCCGAAGAACCGCCTGCACGTCGCCAAGAACGTCGTCGGCGAGTTCCTGGACCTCATTCGCAACGATCGCGTGGGGCTGGTCGTGTTCGCGGGCGCCGCGTTCACGCAGTGCCCGCTCACGCTGGACTACGACGTGCTCCGGACGATGCTCTCCGAGGTGGAGATCGGGATGATCGAGGACGGGACGGCGATCGGGACGGCGCTGGCCAACTCCGTGAACCGGCTCAAGGACTCCAAGGCGAAGAGCAAGGTGGTCATCCTCCTCACCGACGGCGAGAACAATGCCGGCAAGGTGGATCCGGAGACGGCGGCCAAGGTGGCGCAGGCGCTGGACGTGCGCGTCTACACCATCGGCGTGGGGAAGGAGGGCGGCGCGCCCATCCCGATGGACCATCCCGTGTACGGGAAGATCTACGCCCGGAACCCCGACGGCTCGCTCATCCTCACGCGCATCGACGAGCCGACGCTGCGCAACATCGCGACCATCACGGAGGGGCAGTACTTCCGCGCGACGGACGCCGAGGCGCTGAAGAAGATCTACGCGCAGATCCTCGAGCTGGAGCGGACGAAGTTCCAGGTGAAGGAGTTCGAGATCGCGCACGAGTACTACCGGTGGGCGGCCGTGCCGGCGCTCCTGCTGCTCGTGCTGGAGCTGCTGCTCGGCTACACGAGACTGAGGGTGCTGCCGTGACCTTCTCCCGTCCCGAACTCCTCCCGCCGCTGGCGATCGCGGTCGTGCTGCTGCCGGTGTTCCTGGTCTGGGCGCTGCGCTCGGCCGATCGGGCCAGGGCCCGGCTCCTGGCCGAGGAGCTGCTGCCCAAGCTGGCGCGGGGCTGGAGCCGCGGCCGCCGACGCACCAAGGCGATCCTCCAGGTCACGGGCGTGCTGCTCGTCCTGTTCGCGCTGGCGGGGCCGCGCGTGGGAAGCCGCGAGATCACCGTGAAGCGCAAGGGCATCGACCTGATCTTCTGCATCGACACCAGCACGTCGATGATGGCCGAGGACATCCGCCCGTCGCGGCTGGCCAAGGCGCGACGCCAGGTGTCGGCGTTCCTGGAGCGGCTGGAGGGCGACCGCGTGGGGCTCGTCGTGTTCGCGGGGAGCGCCTTCCTGCAGTGTCCGCTGACCGTGGACTACGGGGCGGCGCGCATGTTCCTGGACGTCGTGGACACGAACTCCGTCTCCACGCCGGGCACGAACCTGGGTGCGGCCGTCCGACGCGCGCTCCAGGCCTTCCCCGAAGGCGACGACAAGTACAAGGCGATCGTCCTGGTGACGGACGGTGAGGACCACGGCGGCGAGGGGCTGCGCGCGGCCGAGGAGGCGGCGCGGCGCGGGATCCGGATCTACACCATCGGCGTGGGCTCGGACAACGGCGAGCCCATCCCGCTGCCGGAGGAACTGGGCGGCGGCTACAAGAAGGACCGGCAGGGGAACATCGTCATGACGTCGCTGGATGCGGAGTCGCTGGAGCGCATCGCGCTGGAGACGGGCGCGGAGTTTCATCGCGCCACCACGGGCGAGCTGGAGCTGGACCGCATCTACGAGAGCCTGTCGCGGCTGGAGGAGCGGGAGGTCTCGTCGCGGTCCTTCACGGCGTGGGAGGAGCGCTTCCAGTGGCCGCTGGGGCTGGGGCTGCTGCTCCTCCTCCTCGACTTCCTGTTGCCGGAGCGCATCCGGACGAAGCGCGAGTGGGAAGGGAGGTTCGCATGAGCCGCCGCTTCCGGCCGGAGCGGTCCGCCCGGTCCGCGCCGCGCGTGGGGATCGCCCTGGTGCTGCTGGCGCCGTGGCTCGCCGCGTGGTCGTTCTTCGATCCGTTCCACGAGCATGTGGAGAAGGGGAACCGTAGCACCGAGGCGAGCGAGACCGAGGCGGCGCTGCAACATTACGACGAGGCGGCGCGAGTGGATCCGTCCAGCCCCATTCCGGACTACAATCGCGGCCTGGCCCAGGCGCGCGACGGCGACACGGAGTCGGCGCTGGACTCGTTCAAGCGGGCCTCCGCCGCGGGCGATGCCTCCATCGCGGCGGACGCCCTCTTCAACGAGGGCAACGTTCACCTCGAGGCGGAGCAGTACGAGCCGGCCATCGACTCGTACCTGCGTAGCCTCGATCTGGATCCGGAGGATCCCGACGCGCGCCGGAACCTGGAGATCGCCTTGCAGAAGCTGCAGGAGCAGCAACAGCAGCAGCAACAACAGGAGCAACAGCAGGACCAGGAGTCGGACGACGAGCAGGACCAGGAGCAGGAGCCGCAGGATCCCTCCGACGAGTCGCAGGACGAGGAACAAGAGCAGCAGCCCCAGCCCGACGATTCCCGTCCCGAGGAGGAGGAAGCGCCGCAGGAGCCGCAACCTCAGCCCCAGGAAGATCGTCTGAGCCGGGAGGACGCGGAGCGGCTGCTGAATGCGGTCCAGTCCGACGAGCTGCAGACGCTGGAGCAGCTCCAGGAGCAGCAGGTCCAGCCGGGAGTGGTGGTAAATGACTGGTAAACGACGGACCCGGCGCGTCGCCCCGGCGGCGGGCGTGATCGCGGCGCTGCTCCTGGCCGCCGCCACCGCCTCCGCGGCCGAGCTGGAGGTGACGCTCCAGTCGTCGCGGGACCAGGTCTCCGTGGGGGAACAGTTCACGGTGACGGCCGAGGTCCGGCAGGGCGGAATGGGCAGCCTCCCGGAGCCCGAGATGCCCGACGTGGACGGGCTGCGACGCGTCAGCACGTACACGCAGCAGAACTTCTCCTACGTGAACGGACGCGCCACCTCCAGCCTGCAGGTCAACTACGTCTACGTGGCCGATCGGGAGGGCGCGTTCACGCTCGGGCCCGCGCGCGTGGAGAAGCGCGGGGAGACGGCCGAGTCGGACGCCGTCACGGTGAACGTGTCGCCGCCGGGCTCGTCGGCCTCCGTCCCGAAGCTGGGGGAGGACGCGACCGCGTCGGCGGAGGGCGATGATCTCATCGTGCTGGCCGAGGTGGACAACCCGAACCCCTACGTGAACGAGCAGGTCACGTTCACGTTCACGTTCCTCCACCGGGCGAGGCTGCTGGAGGGCGGTCGCTACACGGCGCCGTCGTTCCAGGGATTCTGGACCGAGGAGATGGAGAAGACGCAGCCGCGGCAGGTCGTGCTGGACGGCAAGCGGTACACGGCGGAACGCATCCGCACCGCGCTGTTCCCCACCGGTCCCGGCACCTACACCATCGAGCCGGCGTTCGTGAACACGGTCGTGGAGGATCGTCGCCGGTCGCGGCGACGCGATCCGTTCGACATCCTCGGCGGCGACCGCTTCGGGCTGTTCCGCTCCGGGCGCGAGGTCGTGCTGCAGTCGGATCCGATCGAGGTCCAGGTCCGGCCGCTGCCGGCGGCCGGGAAGCCCGAGGGATTCTCCGGGTTGGTCGGCTCGTTCGACCTCTCCGCCTCGGCCGATCCGAAGGAGCTGGACGCGGGCGATCCGGTGACGCTCACGGTCGTGCTGGAGGGCGCGGGCAACCTGAAGGGCGTTCCCGATCCGGACCTGTCCGCCCTGGACGGCTTCCGCATCTACGAGTCCAGCTCCACGGAGAACACGATGAGCCGCGAGGAGCGGATCGTCGGCCGGAAGGTCTGGGAGTTCGTGCTGGTGCCCACGTCGGGCGGGGACGTGGAGATCCCGCCGGTTACGCTCGGCGTGTTTGACCCCGAGCGCGAGGCGTACACGCGGCTGAGCACGGAGCCCGTGCCGCTGAAGGTGTCGGCCACGGCCCTGGACGAGGCGCTCGCGCAGGGCGGGGACCTGCAGCTCGCCAAGGAGCGCGTCCGCCTGCGGCAGCGCGACATCCGCTGGGTCAAGCCGGCGAGCGGGAAGCTCCGCCCCGAGTCCGGATCGCCGTTCACGTCGCCCGGCTTCCTGCTGGCGCACGCCGTTCCGGTCCTCGCCTTCGCCGGTTCCGCGCTCTACCGCCGGCACCGCCGGCGCCTGCAGAGCGATGTCGCCTATGCGCGCCGCCGGGGCGCGGCCGGGGCCTCCCGGAAGCGGATCCGCGAGGCCGAGCGCGCGCTGGAGGCGGGCCGTCTGGAAGACGTGTTCGGCGAGCTCTCCGTCGCCCTGCGCGGGTACGTCGCCGATCGTCTGGGACTGGCCGCCGCCAACCTGCCCGAGGACCACGTCCGCGCCGGCCTGGCGGAACAGGGAACGTCGCCGGAGTCGGTGGAGGAACTGTTCCGGATGCTGGAGGCGTGCGATACCGCGCGCTTCTCGCCGCTGGGAAGTGATCCCGCGGCGGCCCGACGCCTTCTGGAAGACGGGCAAGGGTGGATCCGGCAGCAGGAGAAGGGTCGATGAGGCGCCTGGGCGTCCTCCTGACGATCGTCCTGGGCCTGCTCGCGGGCGCCGGTTCGACGTCGGCCACGGAATCGGCGGCGGCGCTGCACGAGCGGGGCCTCGCCCTGTACGAGGCCGGCGACTACGAGGGCGCGGCCGGGATCTTCGACGAAGTGCTGGCGGCGGGAGTGGACGATCCCGTGGTCCACTACAACCTGGGCAACGCCTGGTTCAAGGCCGGCCGCCTCGGGTTCGCCATCTACCACTACCGCCACGCGCACCGCCTCGCCCCGCGCGACGAGGACATCGCGGCCAACCTCGAGTATGCGCGCTTCCTGGCCCTGGACAGCATCGACGAGGAAGCGCGGACGGACACTCGGGTGGAGGGCTGGCTGGACCGGATCACGCCGGAGGAGGCCCTCCGGGTGCCGCTGGCCCTGTGGATCCTGGCCGCCCTGGCGGCGATCCTGTGGCAGCTCCGACCCACCCGCACCCTCCTCTGGCGACGGATCGCGGCGTCGCTGGTCGTCCTGTGGGGCGCCGTCCTGATCCTGGCCGTCGTCATCCACCAGCGGACGACGGGTCTGGACGAGGGCGTCGTGCTGGCGCGGGAGGTCGTCGTCCGGAACGGCCCCGGGGACTCCTTCGACACGGCCTTCGTCCTCCACGAGGGGGCCGAGGTCGTCGTGGAGGGGGAGCGGGGCTCGTGGACGGAAATCTCGCTGCCCGGTGATCTCCGGGGCTGGCTCGCCTCCGATCAGCTGGCCCGGCTGTAGCCCGCGCCCTTGCGCGGTTTCCGCCGCTGGGGTAACAAGAGGTCGGACCCCACCGCCATGGCTCCATCGACTTTCAAGGGAGAGAACCGATGATCACGCGCATGCTCCTCGCTGCGACCCTTCTGGCGTGGTCGGCGACGGCCGTCGTCGCGGACGACGCGCCGCCCGTGGAGAAGGGCAAGACCGAAGCTCAAGAGAAGGCCGCGGCCGCCAAGGCCGCCGGTCAGGAGAAGGCGGAAGCCGCTCGATCCAAGCCGATGCCGGCCCAGGCGAAAGCCGTCGGCAAGCAGGCGATGTCGGGCGCCGGGCCGTCGCTGGCCCAGCTGGCCGTCTGCACGAACGTCGAAGATCGCGCGCCGGTCGGCGCCGGCGAGCAGTTCTCCAGCAGTGTCGGGGAACTGTGGTGCTTCACGAAGGTGATGAACGCCGACGCCCCCACGCAGATCTTCCATCGCTGGTACGTCGGCGAGAAGATGGTCAACGAGATCCCCATCAACGTGGGCAGCTCCGCCTGGCGTTGCTGGAGCACGAAGACCATTCTTCCGGACTGGTCCGGACGCTGCAAGGTGGAGATCGTCACGGAGAGCGGCGACATCCTCGGCGAGCAGGAGTTCATGCTCACCGCGTCGGCCCGCCCGACGCCGCCCGCCCCCGCCTCGTCGGAGCCGGAAGGCCAGATGGTGCCGGGCGAGGGCAAGGTCCGCGAGGCCGACCTCGAGAAGTCGGACGGCTAGGGGACGCATGCAACCGAGTCGCATCGGCATCCTCGGCGGCAGCGGCCTGTACGAGATGGAGGGATTCGAGGACCACCGCGAGGTGGTCCTCGACACTCCCTTCGGGGCCCCGTCGGACGCGTTCATCACCGGACGCCTGGAGGGCCGAGAAGTCGTCTTCCTGTCCCGCCACGGGCGCGGCCACCGCGTGAATCCGTCCGAGGTGAACTACCGCGCCAACGTCTGGGGCATGAAGAAGCTCGGCGTGGAGAACCTCATCGCCATCTCGGCGTGCGGCAGCCTGCGCAAGAAGATCAAGCCCGGCCACTTCGTCGTCATCGACCAGCACATCGACCGGACGAAAAGCCGAGACGCCACGTTCTACGAGAACGGCATCGTCGCGCACATCATGTTCGCCGACCCGATCACCGCAGAGCTGGCGGGACCGCTGGCCGACGCCGCGGAGAAGGCGGGCGCCAGGGTGCACCGCGGCGGAACGTACGTCTGCATGGAGGGGCCCGCGTTCTCCACGCGCGCGGAGAGCCACCTCTACCGGAGCTGGGGCGCCGACGTCATCGGCATGACCAACCTCACGGAGGCCAAGCTGGCGCGGGAGGCGGAGATCGCCTTTGCCACGCTGGCGCTGGCCACGGACTACGACTGCTGGCACGAGGAGCACGGCGACGTCACGGTGGAAGAGGTCATCCGGACGCTGCAGCAGAACGTCGCGCGGGCGAAGGACACGGTCCGCCAGCTCTGCCGCGACCTTCCCGCCGACCTGCCCAACCCGCACCGGGGCAGCCTGAAGTTCGCGCTGCTCTCGTCGCCGCAGGCCATCCCGGATGAGGCTCGACAGCGGCTGGAGCTGCTGATCGGTCCGTACCTGGGGGACTAGGAGCTCCCGGTGAGGATCGGCCGCCTCGCCCTCGCGGCAATGACGATGCTCTTCGGTGCGGCGCCGTCGCCGCCGGCCGTCGCCGAACCGTCGGCGGCCGCGGAGGTCCGGGCGGCCGATGACGTTCAGGCCGCGGCCCGCGCGCAGTCGCAGGCGCGCCTGGACGACCTGGTGCAGCAGACGCGGGCGCGGTTCCCGGACGTTCCCCGCTTCACCGTGCCGGAGTATCTCGCCTTCGCGGATACGGCCGACGTGGTGCTGGTGGACGTCCGCCGGGAGGAGGAGCGCGCCGTGTCGCACATCGCCGGCTCCATCCCCTACTGGGAGTTCGAGAAGAACGCCGAGGCCTACCGGGATCGGCCGGTGGTCTGCTACTGCACCATCGGCTGGCGCAGCAGCGCCTACGCCCGCGACCTGGTCCGCGAGGGCTGGGACGCCCGCAACCTGGAGGGAAGCCTCCTCGCCTGGGCCCAGCACGATCGGGAGCTGGTGGGGCCGGACGGTCCCACGCGCCGCCTCCACGTCTACGGCAAGCGATGGAACGTGCTGCCGCCCGGTTGGGAAGGGGTCTGGTAGCGCCTCGGGAGGGCGAGGATGCCCGTCTACCTGCAGTACTACTTCTGGCTCGTCGCGGTGTCGCTCTTCTGCTTTCTGCTGGAGCGCGTGCGACCGTGGCGCCGGGACCAGAAGGTCCTGCGCCCCGGCCTCGGCCAGGACCTCTTCTGGCTCGTCTTCAACGGCCACTACCTCGGCCTGCTGCTGGCGCTGGTCACCGGGCGGCTTGTCCACTGGATGAACGGCGCGCTTCATGACGCGGGCCTGCCCGTGCCCGAGACGCTGCAGCTCGTGGCGGGCCAGCCGCTCTGGCTGCAGTTCGTCGTCTTCTTCGTCGTGAAGGACTTCCTGGAGTGGAACATCCATCGCCTGCTCCACACGACGCCCTGGCTCTGGGAGTTCCACAAGCTGCACCACTCCATCGAGGACATGGACTGGATCGGCAACTTCCGCTTTCACTGGGGCGAGGTCGTCGTCTACAAGACGCTCTCCTATCTGCCGCTCGTGATCCTCGGGGTCGACGGCACGGTCATCCTGATCATCGCGGTGATCGGGACGCTCGTGCAGGATCTCAACCACTCGAACGTGTCCATCGACTGGGGCCCGCTGAAGTACGTCTTCAACTCCTCGCGGATGCACATCTGGCACCACGACGTGGCGCTGCACGGCCACGGCGGCCAGAACTTCGGCATCGTCCTGAGCGTGTGGGACTGGATCTTCGGGACGGTGTACTGGCCGAAGGAGGAGGACATGCC
This sequence comes from bacterium, assembly GCA_965216835.1. Taxonomy (GTDB): domain Bacteria; phylum ARS69; class ARS69; order ARS69; family ARS69; genus BQJX01. The sequence goes on from OZ244210.1 coordinate 19,333, forward strand.
GGAGAAGCTCGGGTTCGCGGGGATGGAGAAGGAGTACCCGCGCGGCCTGGTGGGACGCTTCCTGTGGCCCTTCGTGAAGCGGCGGCCGAGGGTCTGACCCCGGCCGCCGCGTTCGAGCGTCCTGCGAGCCGCCGACCGGCGGTTGCCTCTACTCCACGATCCAGATGTCCAGATTGCCGTCGCGGTCCGAGTGGAAGGCCAGCTTCGTGCCGTCCGGGCTCCAGGCCGGTCCGCCGTCGCCGACGGTTCCCGTGCCGAACGTCCCCTGCATCGCGTTGACCTCCGCGCCCGCGGTCTTGAACCAGACGTTGCTGTCCAGTCCGGCGTCACGGCCGAAGGAGACGACGGGCCCCGCCGGGCTCCAGGCCGGATCGGCCTCGGACACGCCGACGTCTCCCGTGAGCGGCGTCACTTCCACCTCGCCGAGGCGCCGCGTGTAGACGTGCGGTACGGCGAAGTTCAGCGTGGAGGCGAAGGCCAGGTACACCCCGTCGGGCGACACGGCCGGCGCGCGATCGTCGTCCGCGAAGCTGGTCAGCTGGGACAGCGAGCCCGTGCCCAGCACCTGGTGCCAGATGTTGAACGTGCCGTCGCCCCGGCTGGACGCGAAGTACACCGACGCGCCGTCGGGGGACCACGCGGGCTCCACGTCGTCCAGGTTGCCGAACGTGTGGTTCACGGCGTCTCCCTCGCCGGTCGCCAGCGGCATCGTCCAGATGTCGAACGATCCCTCTCGATCCGAGTCGAACGCCAGCCAGTCGCCGTCCGGCGAGAACGCCGGGCTGCGATCCTCGTTCACGTTCGTGGTCAGCCGGGTCTGGCCGGTGCCGTCGGCGTCCATGATCCACAGGTCGAACTGGGCGCCGTCACGGTCGGCCTGGAAGGCGATGCGGCTGCCGTCCGGCGACCACGCCGGGTTCAGGTCGTCGTTCACGTCGGTGGTGAGCTTGCTCAGCGTGCGCGCCGACACCGTCACGTTGACGCTGCGCGTCGTCGCGTTGCCGGCCTCGTCCACCGCGCGGACCGTGACGCTCAGCGGCGTGTCGGCGGCGTAGGCCAGCGTCACCGCGTGGGCGGCCCAGGGCGCGGCGTCGTCGCGGACGGTCGGGGCGTCGCCCACCGTGAACTCCACGTACGCCACGCCGTCGTCGTCCGAAGCGTCGGCCGTCACCAGAAAGCCGGCGCCGGACACGGCGTCGTCCGCGCCCGGCGACGTGATCGCCAGCGTCGGACCGCCGTCGCCCGGGGGCGTGATCATCTTGGAATCGCAGCCGGCCGAGGCGATCATCGCCAGCAGGGCTGCGGCCGCCAGGGCCGGTCGACGTCTCGGTACGCTCACGCTGCTTCCCTCCGGGAGGCGGGCCGGCGGGCTGCGGCCCGCGCCAAACGATTGTCCTTCCTCGGTTTCGACCCTTCGAGGCGTCGTCTTGAGGTGCGCGGCGGCCCGACGGCCGACGCCGGGAGGCACGGCCACAAGTGCCCCCGAATCAAGAACTTGCAACATCGATTCCCCAAGCTGCTGTCTCCCAACGGCTTGCGCGATTCGCCGGTCCGCCGGCGGGCATTGCCCCTCCCCGGTCCGGCGGTTTCGGGCTACGTTGGGGACTTCGCAAGGAGGGGTTTCGTGAGATTCGCATCCGTATCGGCCCTGGCGGGCCTCATCGCCCCGGCCGCGTTCGCCGTCGGCCCGGGCGGGGACGTCCGCACCGCCTGCCTAGATCGCCTTCCGGAGGAGGTTCGCGCGGCCTCGCCCGCGGACGCCCTCGAGGGGCAGGGATCGTTCGGTCGCTGGTGGATCACCGCGGGGGAGATGGACGGCGCCGGCGCCGCCGAGGCCGTCCTGGTCTGGCTGCCCGCCGGCAAGAAGGGCAAGGTCCACTTCGTGGCGCCCCGCCCGGACGACCAGCCGAAGGTGAAGGAGATCAAGCTGAAGGGTGCGCCGCTGGCCGATGCGTCGGTCTCGTTCGTGGAGTACGGCGCCGGCCGGTCCCTGCTCCACGTGAACGGGGGAGAGAGCGGCCAGGCACTGCTCTCGTGGGACGGCAACAACCTCCGCGACGTGTGGAAGGTGGGCAAGACCCGCCCCGACGAGACCCGATGGTTCGAGCTGGAGGACCTGGACGCCGACGGCGCGCGCGAGGTCATCGTCTACGTCCGCCGGGATCTGGGCGCCATGGACGAGGATCTGGATCTCGGCGAGTCCGGCGCGGATCAGCGCATCACGGAGCAGGTGGATCCGGTGGCGGTCTACCGCCTCGACGACGGTCGCTGGAAGCGGAGCGGCGACCTCCTGGAATCGCTCCGCTAGGCCCCGGTCCATGTGGAAGTTCCTCGTCCCCGCGCTGGTCCTGGTGGCGGCGGCCGTCGTCGGTCTTCGCCTGCGGCAGCTCCGTCGCCCGGCCGCCAAGCTGGCCCTCCGGGAGGGCACGTGCTGCGGCATGGAGTTCGCGCTCCGCGGCCGGGAGATCACCATCGGGAGTTCGGAGGAGCAGAGGATCACCATCAGCCATCCCCGCGTGTCCCGCCTGCACGCGGTCGTGTCCCGGGACGGAGACCGGTTCCTCCTGCGCGATGAATCGAGCTACGGGGTCCAGGTGAACGGCAAGCCCGTCTCCGAGGCCGTGGAGCTTCGCAGCGGAGACCTCATCCGGCTCGGGGAAAGTGTCGATCTGATCTTCACGCGGCTCATCCCGCCGCGAACGAGGTAGTCCGCGTGTTCGGAAAGAAGAAGGCGGCGGCGCCCACGTGTGATCGCGGCCACGAGCAGGAAGAGAGCTGGGAGCACTGTCCTTTCTGCGCCGCCGAGAACGCCGACGCTCCGCCGGAGCCGGAGAAGCCGGCGGCCCCGACCGAGCCCGAGGCGCCCGTCTCCGAGGAGCCGGGCGACGGGGCCGTCGTGGTGACGCGGAAGTCCGCGCCGCGCCGACCGCTGGCCGGCTGGCTCGTGGTCCTGGAGGGCGAGGACCCGGAACGGGACTACCGTGTGCATGAGGGTCGCAACGTGCTGGGCAAGGGTGCGTCGTGCGACGTGTCGCTGAAGGACGCCCAGGCCTCGGAGCGCCACGCGGTGCTCGTGATCCGGGACGGCAGGGCCACCGTGGAGGACCTGGACTCGCGTCACGGCACGCGGCTGGACGGAAAGGCCGTGTCGGACACGCGCGTCCTGCCCGACGGCGGTCGCCTGGCCATCGGGAGCACGGAGCTGGTCTACCGCTCGTTCCCGCGGTCGTGATGCCGGAGGACGCCGGCGTCGGTGTCGTCATCGCCGGCCCGGACCGGGCGGCCGACGTCCTCGCGCTGATCATCGCCCAGTTCGACGACCACTCGCTGCCCTGGGAAGAGGGGCCGCTACGATCCGCCGTGCGGGCGGTCCTGGCGGATCCCTCGCTCGGCCGCTTCCTGCTCGCGGAGCGCGACGGGGAGACGATCGGCCTCGCCAACCTCGCCTACACGTTCACGCTGGAGGTGGCCGGTCGCGCCGCCTGGTTGGACGAGCTGTACGTCCGCCCGGAGCATCGCGGCCACGGGATCGGTGCCCGGCTCCTGCGGAAGGCCATCGAGCTGGCCCGGGCCGAGGGCTGCCGGTCGATGGAGCTGGAGGTGGAGCGCGGCCACGAGCGGGTCGTGAGCCTCTACCGCCGGCACCGCTTCCGGGCGCGCGAGCGGTCGCGGTGGTGGCTGGATCTCGAGGGGGACCCGGAAGGCTAGGCGGCGGGCGTCTCCAGTGCGCTTCGCACCGCATCTCTCGCCCGCTCCACCGACTCCGGCGCCGAACTCAGGTACAGAGAGGGATCCAGGACCTCCAGCTCCATGAGCAGGAATCCCTCGTCGGTCCGGACGCCGTCCACGCGCGCGTACGTGAAGTCCGCGCCGCACGACGATCGCGCTGCCGCCAGCGTCCGTTCCGCCGCGGCGATCAGCTCCGACGGGACGTCGGTCACCAGGACCCGTCGGCCGCCGTACTGCTCCTGCACGCGGAAGTCGCCGCGGGCCGGCACCTTGCGCACCGTGTGGGAGAGCGTGCCGCCCAGGTAGACCATCGACCACTCGCCGTCCGAGCCGATCTCCGGCTGGTAGCGCTGGATCAGGAGCGGGGCGGAGAGCATCGCCTCCCGGAACCGCGACTCCAGCGCGCCCTCCTCGTCGGCCGATGCGGGACGACGGGCCCGCCACGTCGCGTTGGCGTCCAGGGACACCGACGGCTTCACGACGGCCTCGTCCCAGCCGGTCTCCTCCAGGATCCGATGCAGCGGCCGGGGATCGCCCGCCTCCGCCACGACGGTGGGGATGAGCGCCACGCCCTCCTGCTTCAGGTCGGTGAGGAAGCCCGCCTTGTCGAGGTTCCACCGCAGCGCGCGCACGGGGTTGGCCACGGGGGTTCGCCCCGCTTCCCGCGCATCGAGCCAGGCGCGGAACTCGTCGACCCGGCGGTCGTAGTCCCAGCAGGACCGCATCAGCAGGAGATCGAACGCGTTCCAGTCGATCGCGGGATCGGACCAGACCGCCGGCACCACGTCGACGCCCACGTCGCGCAGCGCGCCGGCCAGCGGGCGATCATCCTCGTCGAGATGGGGCAGGCCCTCGAACGTGACGAAGGCGATTCGCGTCGGCCGGCTCAGTCCAGGACCACCATCTTCTGCGACAGATCGGCGGACTCCGTCACGAGCCGGGCGAAGTAGACGCCCGCCGCGACGCGCTGCCCGCCGTCGCCGCGCCGGTCCCAGGCCACCTCGAACTCGCCCGGCGGCAGCGGCCCGTCCACGAGCGTCCGCACGCGCCGCCCGGTGACGTCGAAGACGTCCAGGCGGACGAGCTGGTCGCGGCTGCCGGCCAGGTCGAAGCGGATCTCCGTGAACTGCCGCACCGGGTTCGGGCGGTTGGGGTGAAGTGCGGTCGCCGCGGTCGCGTGATGCGCCGGGAGCTCCGAGACCCCGACACCGACGATCTGGAAGATGTCGTCGGAGTAGCGCGGCAGGAGGACGTAGCAGCAGTCGTACGGAGCGGCGGCGTCCTTCTGCGTGAGCACGCCGCGCACCTCGAACGTCGGCTCCACCGGCGCGCCGTCGTCGTCCAGCGACGTGTCCGCGTCGATGAACAGCGTGGCGGGGCCGGAGCCGTCGTCGATGGTGACGGATCCGTCGAAGCCGGGCGACGGCCAGGTCCCGGCCGTGATCGCCACGTCGTGGATCTCCACCAGCGAGCCCTCCCAGGTCTCGCCCATCGTCGCCAGGTCGTTCGTCGTGATGACGACCGGATCCGGCGGGGCGCCGCCCTGGCTGATCAGCTCGACGTTCGTCGGCGCGGAGATGAACGTCTGTCCCTGGAACGTGTCGACGGTGCCCGTGACCAGGACGTTGTCCCCCGGCACGAAGTCGATCGACTGCGACCCGAACTCCTGCAGAAGGATCCCGCCTGTGGCGTCCTGCAGGAAGACGACGTTGTTCACGGCGTCCAGCGTGTCGGTGTCCACGGTCACGAGACCCTGCACCGTGACGTTCTGGAACCACAGCGTCGGGAAACCGGAGGCGTCGTCCTCGTTCACGGTGGAGATGGGCAGCGAGAAGCTGGACGTGGACTCCACCCAGATCGGGCTGGACCACGCGCGGTCCGCGTCGGACTGGTTGACCTTCACCAGGTAGTAGAAGTCGCCGGGGCCCGGCGTGTCGAACGTGTTCCAGGTGAAGCTGCTGGCGCCCACGCCGATTGACTTCAGGAACGTGCCGTTCCGGTAGAGCTGCAGCGACGAGATGTTCGTCTCGGCCGACACGGTCACGTCGATGAGGACGGAGTCCGCGGCCGTGGAGTACTCGCTGCCCATCCAGTTCCCGTCCATCCGGAAGTCCAGCGAGATCCGGTCCGTGGCGGGCTCCACCTCCATGGCGAACGTCCGGCGCGCCTCCAGCGCCTCCAGGACGTCGGCCTTGGTGAGGGCGGTCGCCCAGATGCCGGTCAGCGGGATGTTGCCGACGTTGTTCGGCTGATCGCCCCACTCGCCCTGGTGGTTGTCCTGGTTGCCCAGCGCGCCCACGCGGAAGCCGGCCGCCAGCGCCTCGAAGTACTCCGACTCGTACGCGGACGATCGCTTCCCGTTGATCACCTCGATGTAGTTCATCGCGTCGCCGCCGTTCGCCTCGTACTCGAAGTTCTTGAACTGCGCCCAGATGCCGGCGCCGGCCGTGCCGTAGGGATGGTTGAAGCTGGCCGACAGCGGTCGCCCCGTCGTGTCGTCCACGTTCGTGGCGATCCACTGGTACGTGTCGAAGAGGTCGTAGCGGTAAGTGTTCTGGTTGATGACCCCCGCGGCCTCCCACACGTTGATGTGCCCGAACGCTCCCGTCACCGACGTGGAGAGGCTGCCGTGCTCCTGCGCCGCGATCGCCACGAACGTTCCGTTCTGCGTGTAGAGGTCGGCCTGGCCCTGCAGGAAGTTGTACTCCGAGGAGCTCAGGTAGTGGCTGTGATCCGTGAGCGCCAGGATGTCGATGCCGGCGGTGTCGCGCGCGTACTGGTACGCGGCGGCGGGCGATCCCGACCCCGGGCCCTGCGCATCGTCCGAGAGATTGCAATGCGCGTGGAAGTTCCCGTAGTACAGGTTGTACTGGGCCCCACCGGGCGCGGCGAAGGCGAGCGAGAGCAGGACGGCGGCAAGCGCGCGAGCAGGCCACTGGGGCATGGGGGACTCCTCGAAGGCGCCGTCGGGGGGCATCGGCGTCGAAGCGGCACGGGAAGGCGGCGAAGTCGAGGTCCGATGATAGCAGATTCTGCTGTTCCCGACTCCGAGCGCTCCGATACGCTGGATCCGGTTCGGAACACCTTCACCGGAGAAGGCCGTGGACCCCGATTCCAGGCCCGGCGCGGCGCCCCGCCGCCCCCAGGACGGCCCCGACGCGATCCGCGAAGAGCGTGACCTCCTCAGGGCGCGCGTTGACGCGCTGGAGGACACCCTCCGGCGGCTGAGGGCCGACAAGGAGGACTTTCGGCCTCGTCGGGACGAGGAGACGCTCGAATCGGCGCGTTTCGCGCTCCGGGCCGCCGAGACCATTCCGTCCATCCTCTACGTCTTCGACGTGACGACCGGTCAGAACGTCTACGTCAACCGGCAGATCACCGAGGTCCTGGGGTACACGCCCGCGGAGGTCCAGGAAATGGGCTCGGACTTCCTGGCGACCCTGCTCCACCCGGACGACGCCGCGCGCGTGCCGGAGCTGCTCGGCCGCTGGAAGGATGCGTCGGACGAGGACTGTCTCCTGACCGACTACCGGATGCGGGCGAGGTCCGGGGAATGGCGATGGTTCCACTCGAGGGACCGTGTCTTCACCCGCGACGATCAGGGGCGCGTCACGAAGATCATCGGGGCCACGATGGACGTGACCGATCAGCGCCTGGCCGAGCACGAGCGGATGGAGCTCCAGCGTCGCCTCCAGGCCGCGCAGAAGATGGAGGCCGTCGGCACGCTGGCGGGCGGCATCGCCCACGACTTCAACAATCTCCTCGCCGTCATCCTCGGGAACTGCCAGCTGGCCCTCGACAAGCAGCGGCACTCGGAAGACGTTGTCGACAACCTGGAGGAGATCCTCACCGCCGGCATGCGCGCTCGCGACATCGTCCGGCAGATCCTCCGGTTCGCCCGGCCGCGCGAGGGCGAGGGCGACGTGGTCGCGGCCGAAGCGTCGCTGCGCGATGCGCTCCGGCTGGTGCGGCGCTTCCTGCCGACGACTTTGACCCTCGTCGAGAGCGTGGAGGTTGGACCCGCGCTGTTGCGCATCTCCACCGCCGAGATGCACCAGGTGATCATGAACCTCTGCGCGAATGCGCGGGATGCCCTCCCGCACGGCGGCACCCTCGAGGTGCGGGCGCGCGTCCTGGACCGCGCCGCGATGCCGGCCGCCCCCGGCTCCCCGGACCCCGCTCGGGAAGGACTGCTCCTGGAGGTGCTCGACGATGGGCACGGCATCGCGCCGGAACACCGCGAGCGGATCTTCGATCCGTTCTTCAGCACCCGGGTCGGAACCGGGACGGGGCTCGGGCTTGCGGTCGTGTACGGCGTCGTCGCCCGGTACGGCGGGAGCGTTTCCGTCTCCGACCGGGAGGGGGCCCCGGGAACCCACGTACGCGTCTGGTTGCCGCTCGCCGATGCGGAGGCGCGCGCGTCTTCGTCGGACGGAGACGATCCGGCGCCGGAGTCCGTCGGGCCGACCGCGGCCCGCATCCTGTGGGTGGACGACGAGGAGCAGGTGCTCGGCGTGGGTTCGGCGATGCTGCACCGGCTGGGGTACCGCATCGCCCCGTACCGCGATCCCGTTCGCGCGCTGGAGGCGTTCCGCGCCGATCCGCACGCGTTCGACCTGGTGCTGACGGATCAGCTCATGCCGGAACTCACGGGGCTGCGTCTGGCCGAGGAGATCCGCGCGATCCGCCCGGACGTTCCGGTCGTGCTGTGCCTCGGCCACGCCGACGTGCCCGCCGATCCGGCCGTCGTGGACGGCATGATCCTCAAGCCGATGCTCCTGCCGGAGCTGGCGCGCGCGCTGGAGACCCACCTCTCCGGAGAGAACCGGGTCCGCCGCACGTAGAAGGGGCCGGATCCCGCAGGACCCGGCCCCCGATCTCCTCCGTCCCGCGGGGCGGAGCTACTTCTTGTCCTCGTCCACCACCTCGAAGTCGGCGTCGACCGCCTCGTCCGAATCGTCCTTGGCGGATCCGGAGTCCGGCGCGTCACCGGCCGGGGCCTCGTCCTGCCCGTTGCCGGCGGACTCCGCCTGCGTCTGCGCGTACAGCTTGCCGGCCACGTCGTGCCAGTGCTTCTGCAGCGCCTCCGTGGTCTCCTTCATGGCGGAGAGGTTGTCGGCCTTCACGGCCTCGCGGACCTTCTCCATCGCTTCCTGGAGGCTCTTCTTGGCCGACTCGTCCAGCTTGTCGCCCAGCTCCTCCATCTGCTTCTCCGTCTGGTAGACCGACTGGTCCGCGGAGTTGCGCACGTCGATCTTCTCGCGCTTCTCCTTGTCCTCGCCCGCGTGGGCCTCGGCGTCCTTCACCATCTTGTCGATCTCCGCCTCGGACAGGCCGCTGGAGCCCTCGATGCGGATCGACTGCTCCTTGTTCGTCGCCTTGTCCTTGGCGGTGACGCTCAGGATGCCGTTCGCGTCGATGTCGAACGTCACCTCCACCTGCGGCACGCCCCGCGGCGCCGGCGGGATGCCGGTGAGGTTGAACTTGCCGATGCTCTTGTTGTCCACGGCCATCTCGCGCTCGCCCTGCAGGACGTGGATCTCCACCTCCGGCTGGTTGTCCGACGCGGTGGAGAACACCTGACTCTTGCGCACCGGGATCGTCGTGTTGCGGTCGATCAGCTTGGTGCAAACGCCGCCCAGCGTCTCGATGCCGAGCGACAGCGGCGTCACGTCGAGCAGGAGCACGTCCTTCTGCTCGCCGCTGAGCACACCGCCCTGGATGGCCGCGCCGACCGCGACGACCTCGTCCGGGTTCACGCCCTTGTGCGGGTCGCAGCCGAAGATGTCCTTCGCGATCTGCTGCACCTTCGGGATGCGCGTGGAGCCGCCGACGAGGATGACCTCGTCGATCTTGCCGGCGTCCATCCCCGAGTCGCTCAGCGCCGCGATGCACGGATCCTTCAGGCGGTCGAACAGCTTGTCGCAGATCTGCTCGAACGTGGCGCGGGTCAGCTTCACGTTGAGGTGCTTGGGCCCGGAAGCGTCGGCGGTGACGAACGGCAGGTTCACGTCCGTCTCCGGCGTGGTCGACAGCTCACACTTGGCCTTCTCCGCGGCCTCCTTCAGCCGCTGGAGCGCCATCGGGTCCTTGCGCAGGTCGTTGCCCGGGTTGTCCTTCAGGAACTGGTCCGCCAGCCAGTCGATGATGGCCTGGTCGAAGTCGTCGCCGCCCAGGTGGCCGTCGCCCTTGGACGCCTTCACCTCGAAGACGCCGTCCGCGATCTCCAGGATGGAGATGTCGAACGTGCCGCCGCCCAGGTCGAAGACCGCGATGCGCTCTTCCTTCTTCTTGTCGAGGCCGTAGGCCAGCGACGCGGCGGTGGGCTCGTTGATGATGCGCTTCACGTCCAGGCCGGCGATGCGGCCCGCGTCCTTGGTGGCCTGACGCTGCGCGTCGTTGAAGTAGGCCGGCACCGTGATGACCGCCTCGGTCACCGACGTGCCCAGGTAGTCCTCCGCCGTCTGCTTCATCTTCTGCAGGACGATCGCCGAGATCTCCGGCGGGGAGTACGTCTTGCCGGCGATCTCCACGCGGGCGTCGCCGTTGCTGCCCTTGACCACCTTGTAGGGGACCTCGGAGATCTCCGAGCCCACCTCGTCGTACTGGCGGCCCATGAACCGCTTGATGGAGTACACCGTGCGGTCCGGGTTGGTCACGGCCTGGCGCTTGGCCACCTGGCCCACCAGCCGCTCGCTGTCGTCGGTGAAGGCCACGATGGACGGCGTGGTCCGCTGGCCTTCGGAGTTGGGGATGACGACCGGGTTTCCGCCCTCCAGGACGGCCACGCAGGAGTTGGTGGTGCCCAGGTCGATGCCGATGATCTTGCCCATGGTCTCTCCCTTCGAGCCGGAATGGGGTTGGCTTGGTTGATTCGGGGGAGAGAAACGCAAGGGGCGTGCCGGGGAGGGTGGGGAAGCCGAAGTGATTGTCATGCATGGCGTTGTGGGTTCTTCACTCCTCGGCTCTCGTCTCGGCGGTACTTTCAAAACTGTCACGATGGCGCATGGCTGTCAGTTCGGCGGATGTGCTGGCAGGACACGATCGCCCGCCGGCGAGATTTCGTTTCGATGAGTGCCTTGTCTAAATCAATTGACAGGACTAAATTTACTGGATCCAATCATCTGCACTAGGAGTGACAGCGGTGGCAGCGTTCAAGAACCCCTTTCGTCCCGGGGCGGGGCATCCGCCCCCACACTTGGCCGGCCGGGAAGCCGAAACCCGGGAGTTTCGCCGGCTACTCGAGCAGGACACCATTCTCGAGAACCTGGTTCTCACCGGGCTGCGCGGCGTTGGAAAGACCGTCCTCCTGGACTCCCTAAAGCCGGGGGCCGTGGCGACCGGCTGGGTCTGGGTGGGCTCCGACCTCTCCGAGTCGTCCAGCGTAAGCGAGGACAGCCTTTCCACGCGCCTCTGCACGGACCTGGCCGTGGTGACCTCCGGCCTCGTGGTCGATGAGCCGGAGACCAGGACTGCGGGATTCCTGGGAGATCCCATCAGGGAGGAACTCAGGCTGTCGTTCCCGCTCCTGAAACACGTCTATGACGGCACGCCGGGTCTCGCGTCGGACAAGCTGAAGCAGGTCCTGCGAACGGTGTGGGCGGCCGTCTCGACTTCCAACCCCGATGCGCGTGGGATCATCTTCGCGTACGACGAGGCCCAGAACCTGGCCGATCAGGCTGACAAGGAGCAGTACCCGCTCTCACTTCTCCTGGACGTCTTCCAGTCCGTGCAGAAGGCCGGGCTGCCACTCATGCTGATCCTGACGGGCCTTCCCACGCTCTTTCCCAAGCTCGTGGAAGCGCGAACGTTCTCGGAGCGGATGTTCCGGGTCGTGTTCCTCCGTTCCCTCTCCGCCGAGGAGAGCCGAGATGCGATTCTCAAGCCCGTCGAGGACGCCGCCTGTCCCGTCCAGCTCTCCCAGACCTCCGTCGATCAGATCATCGGGATGTCGGGCGGGTATCCGTACTTCATTCAGTTCGTTTGCCGCGAGGTGTACGACGTCTTCGTGCAGCGATCGGAGCGTGGTCAGGAGCCGAGAGTCCCGGTGGATGAGATCGAGCGAAAGCTGGATACGGACTTCTTCGCCGGCCGGTGGGCCCGGGCCAGCGATCGCCAGCGAGATCTGCTCTACGCGATCTCCACGCTGGACCACTGCGAGGAGGAGTTCACGGTCCAGGAGATCGTCGATCGCTCACGCACCGTGGACTCCAAGCCCTTCAGCAACAGCCACGTCAACCAGATGCTGGCAAAGCTGACCGAGCAGGGACTCGTCTTCAAGAACCGGCACGGGAAATACTCCTTCGCCGTGCCGCTCTTCGGTCGGTTCGTCCGCCGGCAGATCGAAGGGACGTAGCGGAGCCAGACGGACCGGATTCGGAACCCGCGAAGATGCTATCCTCGTCGAAGCCGCCGCGGGCACGCGCCCGGAGCCGGCGAGGAGAATCGACGTGACTCGAGTCCGGATCCCGCTCGGCGGCGCGATCGCGTTCGCCCTGGCCGCCACTTCGTCCTGGGCGCCCCCGGTCCCGGGCGCCACGTTCCACGTCCCCGCCGAGTACGGATCGATCCAAAGTGCCATCGATGCAGCGGCGGCCGGCGATACGGTTCTCGTGGCGCCGGGAACCTACACGAACTGTGATGAGCCTCCTTGCAAGGTCCAGGTCGCGAACCTCTTCGAAGGACTGACACTGCTTTCGGAGGGTGGGCCAGACGTTACTCGCCTGCAGCTCTTGCCGGCCGGACTCTCGAGCATGGTCACCGTAGCTGCGCGCCATGTAGGAGGCGCTGGCGCGACACTCGAGGGGTTCGAGATCACTTCGCAAGTCCCAGCATCGAGGGGCTGTGTTTCGTTCGAGTCGACAAACATCCGCGTCGTCTCATGTCGGTTTCTTGAGCTGGAAACTGCCTACCCCGATGGCGCTGGGCTTCTTCAGACGGGTGGTGTTCTCGAGGTCGTCGACTGCGAGTTCATACGAAACCGATCTGTCGATCCGGGCAGCGCCTTGAGATCTTCAGTGGCAGGGACCGGAGCGCGCCTGCTCGTACAGGACTGCCTCTTCGACGCCTGTGAGAGCACTGCGGCGTGGATCGGCGGAGGTCCTGCGCAACTGGGCGACGTTGAGGTGATCGGGTGCAAGTTCGTGAACAACACGGCGATCGAAACGGCAGGAGCCCTCAAGGTAGGCAACGTGGCGACGGCCCTCGTGGAGAAGAACGAGTTCATCGGGAATCGTTCGAGTAGTGGACCTGGGGCCGCCATGGTCAGCTTGGCGCGAGTGTCCTGCGATGTGAGGGAGAACCTCTTCGTCAGGAATCTCCACGAGGGGGTGGTGAACGGGGGAGGGGCGTTGCGGATGCAAACAAGAGGCCTCTGTGAAGCGAATACGTTTGTGGGGAATGGGACGGCCACGGGTGTCGGCGCGGCGTTCTTGGACACCGGGGTTGACGTGTCGTTCGAGGCCAGGAGGAACGTGTTTGCGCTGAACGCTGGTGGGCCGGCCTACTACGGAGCCGCGGCGCTCCGAAGCGGCGACTGCAACGTGTTCTGGGCGAATGCTGACGGCGACTACTTCAACTACCAGCCGGGGGTCCACGATCGGTTTGTTGACCCTCAGTTCTGCGACATACCGTCGGACGACTACACGGTGCGGTCGAGTTCCCCCTGTGCCGTAGAGAACAATCCGGATTGCGGCCAGATCGGCGCATTCGGTGTGGGTTGCGGGACCGTCTCGATCGACCCGATGTCGTGGGGGCGCCTCAAGTCCCTTCATCGGGTGGAGGACATGGGGCGCCGCTGAGCGGAGTTCCGAAGCCGGCGACGCTCATTCGTCCAGAAACCCCTGCCGCCTCAGGTTCCCCAGCAGCTCCGCCGAGATCTCCTCGTTGTCCTCCTTCGTGTACTTCAGCTGCGTGTACACCTGCGCCAGGTTCTTCACGCCCGACTCGCGCATCTCCTTCGCCAAGTCCGGGAAGGACATGTACCGGTTCCAGCCCTCGGTCTCGCGGCTCCGGTAGGTCGCCCGGACGGAGTCGTCGTCGGGATCGCGGTAGGTCTCCTGGTGGACGATGCCTTCCATCGGCAGCCGCGCGCGGAGCTCCGGATCCTCGTCCGGGACGCCCACCACCATCGTCGTGGCGGGGAAGACGTTCTCCGGCAGCCCGAAGAAGTCGATGAGCTTCGTCGTGTTGCAGAGCGTCGTGCCCATGTAGCAGATGCCGAGGCCGTGCGCCTCGGCCGCGAGTGCCGCGTTCTGGGCCGCGATGAACGCGTCGGAGAACGCGACCAGGAAGCTGAGGAAGTTGTCGTAGCCGGGCGTGGCCTCCGACAGCCCGCACCAGCGGATCATGCGCCGCCAGTCCGCCAGAAACGTCAGAAGGAGCGGCGCCTGCAGGATCATGTCCTGCTCGAAGTGCGCCTCCCACAGGAACCGCCGACGCTCCTCGTCCCGCGTCACCACGATGCTGTACGTCTGCATGTTCCCGGAGGACGATGCGCGCGTGGCCGCGTGGAGGATGTCCTGAAGCACGTCGTCCGGCACGGGATCCGGCTTGTACCGCCGGATCGATCGATGGGAACCCAGCAGGGTGAGCCCCGCGGCGGCCTCGGCCGCGCGACGCTCCACTTCGCCGGCGCCTCCGCTCAACGGTCCACCAGATCGTGGGGGAGGCTGCTGCGCGCCTGGCGCAGGAAGGCGAACGGCGTCACCGCGAGGAAGTTGGCCACTTGGCTGGTGTAGACGTCGGCGTAGCGCTCCACCTGCCGCGCGAACAGGCTCTTGTCGTTGCCGGCCCGCATGAGCGGCCCCCAGCGCTCGTTGACGAGCTGGCCGGACTCGCGCGCGAGCGGCGCCACCTCGTCGTCCAGCGCCTCCAGCCGATCCTTCACCGCCCCGATGCTCTCCGTGAGCGCGGCCTCCTCCGGCGCGTCCTCGTCGGCGTAGCCGCGCCTGCGACGCTGCAGCGCCAGGCGCAGCGCGCCGATCTCCCGCTCCGCCGCCTCCTTCTCCTTCATCAGCCGCGTGAGCCGGGCCTGGGTGGGCGCGAACTCGTAAAGCGACTGGATCTCGTCCTCCATCTCGCGGAGGATCAGTGCGGTCCGCCACTGCCGACGTTCCTTGGACGCCTGGACGTCGCCGAAGAGATGGTCGCCCACATAGAGGATGTCGTTGCCGGTGAGGCCGAAATGTTCTTCCACCAGCCGCGCGCTGCCGCCGAAGAACACGCCGCCGTCCGTCAGGCGATGCGGACTGGGCGCCAGGAGTCCCTTCTCCTCGTCCACCACCTCGAACAGGCGGTTGCGATCGCCGAAGAACATCGGCTTGCGCGCCGCCACGATCACGACGTCGAAGAGCGCGCGCCAGGTCATGCCGTCCGGAAGAAACCGGTCGAACGCGAAGGTCATCATCGCGCTGGTGTAGTCCCACTCGGAGTTCGTGATGAGGATCAGCTTCTTGCCCGCGTGCTTCTGGTCCAGCAGCGCCAGCGGCGTTTCCGGCTCCAGCACGACGTAGCGCTCCGGGTCGCCCATGATGAGCGCCTTCATGGTGCCCTCGGCGTGGATCCCGTCCAGCGTGGAGCGGACGTCGTCGTACATCGACGCGTAGCTGAGGACGCCGTCCAGCTTGCCCTGGTCCAGCAGGTCGACGAGCTGCGCGTACAGGCACGCTTCGGAGTAGGAGAACATCGTGTTCAGGAAGACGAAGCGGTCCGCGGACAGCTCCACCGACGTGCGCGCGTAGGAACGGCGCAGCTCGTCGAAGGAGAGGAGGCGCGTGCCGTGCTGCGCCTTGATCACGTAGCCGAAGCGGTTCGCCTTCACGAGGTTGCCCAGCTCCAGGTCGATGGAGAGGCCGCGCGTCACGGACCGGGCGTCGAAGCGGAGGTCCTCCACCGGCCAGCCGCGGCGGGCGAAGGCGTGCCGCGTGGACTCGTAGGCCAGCTCCTCCCACCGTTCCACGTGGTAGTGGATCAGGGTGTAGTCCATGTCGTAGCCGATGGCCCGGATGGACCGCAGGTTCAGGGTGCGATTGCTGAAGACGCCGCGCTCGGGCGGCGGGGTGCCGCCGGAGGCGGGCCAGGAGGGCGGTAGAGACATGGCCGCATGATCTCCGGTCGGGCGGGAAGTGACAAGGGGATGTGCTATCCTCGGCGGTCGGCCGCCGCCCGGGAGAACGGACTTGAAGAACATCGTCTTCATCGTCGTGGACACGCTCCGGGCGGATCATCTGGGCGCCTACGGCTACGATCGTCCGGCGTCGCCCTGTCTGGACGAGCTGGCGGCGCGGAGCACCGTCCACGAGGCGCTCTGGTCCGCGTCCAACTTCACGGCGCCGGCCTTCTCGACGATCTTCACCGGGCTCTCGCCGTCGCGGCACGGCGTCTTCGACTTCGGGGCGCGCATCGGCTCGTCGGTGATCCACGACACGCTGTCGGCCGCCGGGATGCGGACGGCGGGCATCGTGACGTTCCGCTTCTTCCGGCGGCTGATCGGCGACGTTTGGGGCGACATCGAGGCGGTGACGGACGGCCGCAGCTTCAACTACGACAAGAACCTGCCGCGCGCCGTCAGCGATGCCGCCGTGGAATGGCTGAAGGCCCACGGGAAGGGCGATCCGTTCTGCCTCTTCCTCCACTACGACGCCCCGCACATGCCGTATCGCCTGCCCAAGGAGTACGAGGCCCGCTTCGACCGGGTGCTGCCGTCCAAGGTGGATCCGGAGGCCGTGCGGATGCTCTTCCCGCAGGAACAGGACGAGATCCACGGTCGCGCGGGCGGGCACGTGCTGAAGATGTTCGAGTGGATCGAGAGCGTGAACCGCGGCCGGCGGCGGCTGTCGCCCGACACGATCACGTGGATGAAGGACAAGTACGACGCCTCCATCCGCTACAACGACGATCAGATCGCGCGGGTGCTGGCGGCGATGCGGGAGCAGGGTCTGGAGGAGGACACGGTCGTGGGCGTCTTCTCCGACCACGGCGAGGAGTTCCTGGACCACGGGTTCCTCGCGCACGGCGGGATCCATCTCTACGAGGAGCTCATCCGCACCGTCGGCATCGTCCACGATCCCGGCGCCGCCCCGAAGCGCGTCGATACGCCGCGCGGGCACGCGGGCATCCTCCCGACGCTGATGGCGCGCGCCGGCGTGCCGATGTCGTCCGCCCTGGCCGCCGCGGACTTCGACGCTCAGGACGGCAGCGCTCCCGTCTTCTGCGAGGGCGAGTTCAAGGTGGCGATGCGACGCGGCTCCCGCAAGTGGATCAAGCCGCTGCCCACGCCGCACATCCCGAAGATGAAGCGATTCCGGCACTGGCTGAAGATGGCGGTCCTGCGCGAGGTGAAGTTCGAGCAGTACGATCTGGCCGCGGATCCCGGCGAGACGCGCAACGTGGCCACGCGCGCCGGACACGTCGACTTCGACGACGCGTGGAGCGCGCATCGCCGCACCCCGGACCTCGTGGACACGGCCCCCGTCCTCGCCGGAACGTCCGCCGATCTGAACGAGAAGGAGCGGGAGGACCTGGAGCGCTTCCTTCGTGACATGGGGTACATGAAGTAGGAAGTTCCCCGGCATGAACTCCCCGGATCCCACGCGCCGCGATCTCCGCATCATGACCGTCGAGGGCGTCGCCTTCAGCGTCATGGTGGGCTCGGGTGAGTCGTACCTGGCCGCGTTCGCGATCGCGCTGGGCTTCGGCGTGGTGACCACCGGCCTCCTGACCACGGTGCCGCTGCTGGCGGGCGGTCTCATCCAGCTGATCACGCCGCTGGGCGTGAGGTGGGCGGGGTCGCGGCGCCGGTGGGCCGTGCTCTGTGCCACGCTCCAGGCGGCCAGCTTCGTCCCGCTGATCCTCGGCGCGGTCCTCGGACGGCTCCCGGTGTTGATGGTCTTTCTGGCGGCCTCCCTCTACTGGGCGACCGGAATGGCGATCGGGCCCGCCTGGAACGCCTGGGCCGAGACGCTGGTGCCCCGCCGTGTTCGCCGCCGCTACTTCGCGCGCCGGAACAGCGCGGCGCAGATGGGACTGCTCGCCGCGCTGCTCCTGTCCGGCCTGACGCTCCAGGCCACGGCCGACGCCGGCCGACCGCTGGCCGGCTTCGTGATCCTCTTCTCGCTGGCCGCCGCGGGCCGCGTCCTTTCGTCGCGCCTCCTGGCCGCCCAGAGCGAGCAGGCCGTCGCCCCGGTCGACGTGGACCTGCCCGCGATCCGCCTCGTGCGTCGCCTGCCTTCCGGCCCGGCGGGTCGGCTGCTCCTCTACCTGCTGACCCTCACCGGGTCGGTCATGCTGGCGGGACCTTACTTCTCCCCGTACATGCTCTCGCACCTGAAGCTGGAGTACTGGCAGTACATGACGTTGCTGGCCACGTCGCTGGCCGCGAAGGTCCTGGTGCTCCCGCTCTGGGGCGTGGTCGCCCGACGCGTCGGGTTGCCGGCGCTGCTCCGGATCGCGTGGGTCGGCATCGTTCCGCTGCCCGCGCTGTGGCTCGTCTCCGGCGACTTCCGCTGGCTGCTCGCCTTGCAGATCGTCTCCGGGATCTTCTGGGCGGCGCACGAGTACGTCTCGTTCCTGCTCCTGTTCGAGACGATCCAGGCCCACCGCCGGGTCACGGTGCTGACCGCGTTCAACCTGGGACACGCGGTGGCCACGGTCTCCGGCGCCGCGCTGGCCGGCGCGGTGTTCCACTCCGTCGGCGGCGGGATGACCGGCTACGTCGTGATCTTCGGCGGGAGCTCGATTGCTCGCCTGGCGTGCCTCGCCCTGCTCGCGCGGGTCCAGGGGATGCCCCGCTTCGTGCTGCGGGCGCCCATCCTGCGTCCGGTGGCGATCCGACCCTCCACGGGCGTCGTCCTGAAGCCGATCCTGGCGACGGTCCGCCGCCGCCGGTCCGAAGCGGCCGCTCCGGATTCCTCCGACGCGGGAACTCCCTCATGAACCCGAGAGCTCCCTCCGCCCCGTTCCCCATTTTGTTCGAGGACCGGCACCTGCTGGTCGTCTTCAAGACGCCGGGCTGGATCGTGCAAGGGGCGCGCGACTCGGATCCGTCGATGGTGCGGTCCGTCGCCGACTGGATCCGTCGCCGCGACGAGAAGCCGGGGAAGGCGTTCCTGGCCGTCGTGCATCGGCTGGATCGCCCGGTCTCCGGGATCGTCGTGCTGGCCAAGCGGTCGAAGGCGGCGAGCCGGCTCTCGGACCAGATCCGCGGCCGACGCTTTCAGAAGCGGTACCGCGCGGTGGTGGAAGGGCTCCCGGATCCGGAGCGAGGCGAGTTGCGTGACCTCCTCGGCTGGGACGATGCGAAGCGACGCGCGCGCGTGGGGGATCGCCGGGGCAAGCCGGCGGAGCTTCGCTACGAGACGATCTCCGCCACCGGCACGCGGTCGCTCCTGGACGTGGAGCTGATCACCGGCCGAAAGCACCAGATCCGCGCGCAGCTCGCCGCGCACGGAACCCCGATCGCGGGGGATCGACACTACGGCGCGGAGTCGGAGGCGGGGGCCGAAGGCGGCATCGCCCTGCTGGCGCACTCGGTTCGCTTCCGGCATCCGGTGGAGGAGCGGGAGGTGGAACTCTCGGTCCCGGCCGACCTGGATCCGCTGCCCGCCTGGTTGCGCGGCTAGACCGGGAGCCGCACCACGAACGTGGCGCCGGGCTCCGGCTCGTTGGACTCGTGGCGGAGGGTCCCGGAGTGCGCGCGCACGAGTCCCGCCACGATGGCCAGCCCCAGACCCAGCCCGCAGGTGTCGGGATCCGCGCCGCGCTGGAACGCCTTGAACAGCCGGCGCCGGTCGCGGGCGGGAATGCCGGGTCCGGCGTCGCGGACCGCGATCTCCAGGAAGGCGTCCGACTGCTTCACGCGGATCTTCAGGTCGCGATCCGTCGCCTCGCGCGAGTAGCGCTCCGCGTTGTCCACGAGGTTCGCCACGATCTGGTGCAGCGCGTCGCGGTCGAAGCGCAGCGTGGGCGGCGCGCTCTCCACCTCCAGCGTCAGCGTGGCACCGTGCGCCTCCACCGTCGGCCGAAGCTGGGCGACGGAGCGCTGCAGCGCCTCCACCGGATCGCCCGGCTCCGGCTGCACGCGGACGCGGCCGCGTTCCAGGTTGGAGTAGCCCAGCACGTTGGACACGACGCGCGACAGCCGATCGGCCTCGCTGGCCACCTGTCTTGCGTAGTCCTTGCGGCTCTCCGGATCGCCGAGATCGTCGGCGAGCATCTCGCCGTAGACGCGGATGCCGGTGAGCGGCGTGCGCAGCTCGTGGGCGGCCGATGCGGCAAAGCGCGATCGCTCGCGCGCCGTCTGCTCCGACTGCCGCACGATCCCGATGAGCGCGAGCGCGGCCAGCGCCGCGGCACCGCTGCCGCCCAGGAACATCCGGACGAAGTGGCCGCGCAGGTCGTCGGCGCGGGCCTGTGCGCCGGCCAGGACATCGCCGGCGTCCAGCGCCACCTCCCAGTCGGCGCCGTCCAGGCCGAGCCCCTCCGCCACCCCGTCCAGCCTGGAGCCGCGCGGGCGGAACGTGGCGCGGTAGGGATCGGACGGGAGGGACGCAGCCACCGCCTCCGTCGAGATGACGAAGCCCTGGATGCGCGCGCCGTCGGGCGGTCGCACGGTCCGCAGCGCGACGAGCCTCGGTGCGCCGTCGATCTCCACGGTGTACCAGCGGAACGGCTCCACCAGCACGCTCTCGTCGCCGTAGGCCAGCAGCGTCGCCGCGGCGCTCGGATTCGCGGGCCGCGGCATGGCGGTGGAGGCCGCGGTCTTCGGCGACTCCTCGTCCTTGCCGCGCTCCTCCACGCGCCAGGCGGCGCGCGCCAGCACGCCGACGGCCTCGTCGAGCACGTCGGATGCCTGGCGCTGTTCCAGCGGGATCGGCCCCGTGGTCTCCACGTGCTCCGGCGGCAGCGCCGGCACCGTGAGCTCGCCCTTGCGGTCGATCTCGAAGTGGGTCCAGATCATCGGCTCCACCGGCCCGCGCGACAGCGGCGACTCCACCCAGGTGGCGCACTCGCAGGAGAGCTGCGGATCCTGGTAGCGGTAGGCGTACTCGAAGAACGGGCGCGAGGACTCGGCGTGGATCACGCCCTCCAGGCGGCCGCGGAGTCGCTCGGCGAGGCGAAAGGCCTGCCGGCGCGCGCCGGACTGGACCGACTCCAGCAGATCGGCCCGGTCGCGTTCCACGGCATGGGATCCCACGACCCACCATGCCGCGCACGGCACCGCGACCGCGGCGGTGGTGAGGACGGCGGCAAGCAGGGTCCGGCGATGTCGTCGACGCATGCGGCTCCCGTGGCGGCCGGCGTTCCGGCCGTCGCGCGGGCGACGTGGACGGAAGGCCGGGCTAGTCGCGGATCGCCTCTCCCCAGGCGTATCCGGTTCCCTTCACCGTGATGACGATCCGCGGATCCGCGGGCTCCGCCTCGATCTTGTGGCGGAGGTTCGAGATCGTCATGTCGACGGTCCGGGTCTGCAGATCGCCCGGAACACCCCACACTTCCTGGAGGAGTTCCGCGCGCGACACGGCCCGCGTCCGGTGATTGTACAGCCAGCGGAGAATGCCCACCTCCCGCTGCGTGAGGTGGATGGCCTCTCCGTTCCTTCGCGCCAGACATCGACCGAAGTCGAACTGGCAGCCGTCGGCTTCCAAGGCCTCCGGCGACGCGGACGCGGCCCGCGCGCGGCGACCCAGGGCCTGCACGCGCGCCAGGAGCTCCTTGGCGCCGAACGGCTTCGTCACGTAATCGTCCGCGCCCGACGTCAGTCCCCGGACCTTGTCCTCCTCCGCACCTCGCGCCGTCAGCATGAGGATGGGCAGGGCGGGGCGGGACCGGCGGAGCTCGCGGCACACCTCGATGCCGTCGAGCTTCGGCAGCATGACGTCCAGCAGGATCATGTCCCAGGACGTGGACAGGCCCTCGTTCACGGCGGCGTCGCCGTCCCCGACCGCGGACACCGAGTGACCGGCGCCCGACAGCAGATCCACGAGGGCCTTCTGAATTCCCGGCTCGTCCTCCACCACGAGGATCTTCAGAGGGTCAGGGGTCATGACCTTCCCATTCTGGCTGGGGGCGCGCGGCCCCCGGGCAAAATCGGCGTAAAACGCCCGCACGGGGTCCGTGCCCGGATGCTCGGACTGTGACGGCCGATCGAGAACGGGGGGCCGGGACATCGGCAAGGGGAGCGCTCTCGGAGCGACTGGACACGCGTTTCTACTCTTTGCCCCGGCCGGGGGTTCCCGCAAGGGGAGGCGGGCGGTCCCAACCGAAGCGATGGCAACGACTTGACGGATTTTTACATCTTTGGGGACGTGCGCCGACCTCGACGTACCCCCTGGGTAGGACGATCGAAACGCCCGGAGTGTTTCCTCATATCGCCCTTGTCCCGGTCGCGGCCGCTCGCCATGATCCATCGGCGATCTCAGACCCCGAAACCGGAGACGGACGATGAACGAGGCACAGCTGGAGGCGATCTGGGACGAGATCTGGGGCCTGCTCCGGGAGGGGGATTCCCAGGCGGCCGTCACCGCGGCCCTGAAGGCGCTCAACGACCACGGCGACCAGCCCGAGTTCCGCTACCTCCTGGGCGTGGCCCTGCTGGACGTGGATGAGATGGAGGCCGCCCTGCCGGAGCTTCGCCGCACCGTCGAGATGGCGGCGGACTGGCCGGACGCGCACTCCGCGCTGGCCTGGGCGGCGTTCCGTACGTGCGACTTCGATCTGGCGCGCAAGGAGGCGGCCGCCACGCTGAAGCTGGACGGGGAGGCGGCTGAGGCGTTCCAGCTGCAGGGACTGCTCGCCGAGCGCGACGGCGACGAGGCGGCCGCGCTCCAGGCCTTCGCCCAGGCGCGTCGACTGGATCCGGAGCGATTCCCGGAGCCCTACGAGATGGGCGAGGAGGAGTTCCTCGACGTGGCCAAGCAGGCGGTCGAGGAGGTCGACGAGCCGGTCCGCAAGGTGCTGGAGGACACGGCCTTCTTCGTCCAGCCGATCCCCTCCGAGGAGCTGCTCCGCGACTCCGAACCGCCGATGGATCCCCAGATCCTGGGCCTGTTCCTGGGCCGCAGCCTGCTGGAGCAGTCCGTGGCCGATTCCGGAATGCTCCCGAACACGCTCTACCTCTTCCAGAAGAACCTGGAGCGCATCGCGGGCAGCCGGGAGGAGCTGGAGGAGGAGATCCGGATCACGGTGCTCCACGAGATCGGGCACCACCTGGGGTGGGACGAGGAGGAGATCGCGGCGAGGGGTCTGGCCTAGGGGACGCACCCTGAGCGACGCCGGTTCGGGGAGGGGACGCGAAGCCTCAATCCCGGAACTCCGGGCGTCGATAGAACGGGAGCCCCCTGACCCCAAGCTCCGGAGCGTTCCCCCCATGAACGTGAACTCCGTCGCGGCCGGTCCGCGACCCGTCGTTCCCGCTCCTCGCCCGGACACCTCGGCCGTCGCTCATCTGAAACGTTCGGAAGCCGTCGCCCGGGACGAGGCTCCGGCCGCGATCGCGCCGTCCCCGGTGCCCGAGCCGGTCGACGGTCCGAAGAAGGGAGTCCTCCGCCTCCTGGAGGAGGGCCACTTCCGCGGCGTGGCGGACGTTCGCCTGCGGATGAACTTCCACGACGAGCTCGGCGGCGTCGAAGCATCGACGGTGCGCGCCGCCGTCGAGGATGACGCGCGTACGCTGATCGACTCCTTTGCGCAGCGGCTGGACGCGGCGCCGGAGACGATCGCGCTGGACGGGGAGAACGCGGCCTCGCTGGAGGCACTGCGCGTGGAGCTGGACGGCAACCTCGCGTCCGCCCTGGACGCGTACGGCGAGAGCGGATCCGTCTCGACGGAGGCGCTGGTGGAGCAGCTCCAGGGGACGTTCGGCTCGTTCCTCGATCGACTGGCCGATCTCTTCGTGGACGACGGCGAGCCGACGGATCCGAACGGCACGGACGGAGCGGGCGATGTCTCCGGGGATGCCGTTGCCTCCTCCATCGTCGACGGCGAGCCGACCGACCCCAACGTGCTCGCGGACGCCGGGTCGTCGGCCGGCCTGGTCGGAGAGCTTCGCTCGTTCGTCGGGGAGGCGCTAGCCTCGCTCGTGACGCGGCCGGACGACTTCCGTCTCCTCCCGGAACTCTCGGCGCCCCGCGGCAACGGCGTCGCGTACGACCGGTTCGTCTCGCAGTACCAGGACCTGGTCGCCGCCACCACCGACGCCGCGCGCGTCACCTACTTCGCCTGATCCGGATCGGGGCCCCCGCCCCGATCCTTCTTGACCTTCCGGCCGCCGCTTTCCACGATGCCGGCCTGCCGGGAGGTCCCGCATGAACGTCTCGTCCATCCTCGAAACGCTCGCCGCCGCGAACGCGGAGTTCGCGCGCCGCCATCCGGGCGAGGCTCCGGGCCGGCAGCCCGTGCACACGTACTACGAGGGCGCGCACCGTTTCCGCGCCGACACCGCGCCGGTTCTCGGCGAGCAGGCGAGCGCCGCGCTCGCGCGCTTCGTGCCCGACGGCGAGACCCTGGCGAAGGTGTTCGGCCTGGAGGGCGATGCGTCGATGGCCGCCCGCGTGCACGATCGTGTGCGGCGCAAGCTGGAGACGGAGCCGGTCGAGGATCTCCGCCTGGACTTCGAGGACGGCTACGGGACCCGCCCCGACGCCGAGGAGGACGCGACGGCCGTCGCCGCGGCCGAAGAAACGGCCCGCGCATGGCGGGACGGCACGCTGCCTCCGTTCGTCGGGATCCGCATCAAGCCGATGTTCGACGCCACGGCGCGGCGCGCACTCCGGACGACGGAGCGATACGTCACGCGACTCCTGGAGGAGACCGGCGGCACGCTGCCGGACGGGTTCGTGATCACGCTGACCAAGATCGTCTCTCCCGAGCAGGTCACGGCCGCCGTCCGCTCGCTGGATCTCCTCGAGGAGGAGTGCGGGCTGCCCGCCGGCGCGCTGTGCGTGGAGCTGATGTTCGAGACGACGCAGTCGATCCTGGCGCCGGACGGTCGCGTCGCCGTGCGCGATCTGGTCTCGGCCGCGGATCGACGATGCCGCGGCGCGCACTTCGGCGTCTACGACTACACGGCGTCGTGCTCGATCACCGCCCAGCACCAGTCGATGCAGCATCCCGCGTGCGACTTCGCCCGGCACGCGATGCAGGTGGCACTGGCCGGCACCGGCGTCACGATGTCCGACGGCGCGACGAACGTTCTGCCCGCGTCGGGGGACGCTGCGTCCGTGCAGGCGGCGCTGCGGGCCGCGTACGACGACACGCGTCGGTCCCTGCGTCACGCGATCTGGCAGGGATGGGACGTGCATCCCGCGCAACTCGTCGCGCGCCACGCGGCGGTGACGTCGTTCTACCTGGAGGGGCTGGAGGTGGCGTCGGGCCGATTGCGCAACCTTCTGGAGTCCGCGGCCCGCCCCCCCCGGGCGGGCGGCGTCCACGACGACGCCGCGACAGGACAGGGCCTGTTCCAGTTCTTCCGGCGCGGCTTCGCGTGCGGCGCGATCACCGAGGAGGAGGCGTCGGCCGCCGGGCTCACGCCGGAGGAGATCCGCACCGGATCGTTCGCCCACCTCCTCGCGGGCCGGACGAGGCGGGGCGACGCGGATCCGCCGCGGGCCTAGGGGCCGGCGGCCCCGCGGAACAGCGGCGTGGACAGGTACTTCCAACCCGAGTCGCAGAGCAGCGTGACGACGACGGCGTCCGGGCCGAGCCGCTCCGCCTCCCGCCGCGCCGCCACCACGTTCGCTCCGGACGACGTTCCGGCGAATAGCGCCTCCTCGCGCGCGAGCCGCCGCGTCATCTCCATCGCCTCCGCCGTGCTCACCGTCTCGATCGCGTCGACGAGGTCGGGATCCCAGACCGGGGGGACGAAGCCCGGCCCCACGCCCTCGATCTTGTGGGCGCCGGCCGCCTTCCCGGAGAGCACCGCCGATTCCGCGGGCTCCACCGCGACGATCCGCACGCCCGGACACCGCTCCCGCAGGACCCGACCCACGCCGGTGATGCACTGCGCCGTGCCGACCGACTGGACGAAGGCATCGAGACGACCGCCGGTCTGCTCCAGGATCTCCTCGGCCAGCGGCGCGTATCCCGCCGCCGCGTCCGGATTTCGGAACTGATCGGCGGCGAACGCACCGTCCTCCTCGGCCCGCTGGCCGGCGCGCGCGATCATCCGCTCGATCAGCTCGCGCGTGGTCCTGCCGCCGTCGCTCGGCAGCTCCTCCACGTCGGCGCCGAGCGCGCGCATGTGATCGCGCTTCTCGCGGCTGAACGCATCGGACGTGACGACGGTGATGGAGAAGCCGCGCGCCGCGCAGGCGAACGCGAGCGAGGTGCCGGTGCTGCCGCCCGTGTACTCCACGACGCGTCCTCCCGCCGGCAGTCGTCCGGAGGCAGCCGCGCGGTCCACCACGGAACGCGCCATGCGGTCCTTCATGCTGCCGGTGGGATTGCGCCCCTCGTCCTTGACGAAGAGGCGCGCTCCGGACTCCGGCCCGAGGCGACGCAGCGCGAGGAGCGGAGTTCGGCCGATCCCGTCGAGGACCGTCGTCATGCGCCCGGCACGAACGCGACGATCCGCAGCGGACCGCCGCTCCCGCCCTCGATCTTCATCGGCAGCGCGACGACGAACGCGCCCGCCGGAGGAAGCTGCTCCAGATTCGCCACGTTCTCGAAGCCCGGAATCTGCTGCCCGTGGAGAATGACGTGCGTGCGGAAGTCCTTCGACTGTCCGGAGTCCATGCTGGGCGTGTCCAGGCCGAACGCCGCGATGGACCGGTGATCCACGAGCCACTGCGCCGCCGCGGGATCCAGTCCCGGGAAGTGGAGCTCCGGCACGGCCTCCGCCCCGACGAGGTCCGTGCCGAGGTACGCCGTCCGATCCGGGTAGCGATCGCCCCAGCCGGTGCGGGCCAGCAGGATCGCGCCGTCGGGGATGCGGCCGTGGACGGCCTCCCACTCCTCCAGGTCGTCCACCGAGACGAGATAGTCCGCGTGCGCCCGATCGGAGACGTCGACCACGACCGCCGGACCGATGAGGTTGCGCAGCGGGACCTCGTCCGTCGTCCGCCGATCCCGCGCGAAGTGGATCGGGGCGTCGAGGTGCGTGCCGCCGTGCTCCGCCGCGGCGTACCGGTACGACGCGTAGAACCAGCCGCCGTCGGTGTCGCCGTACATGAGTTCCTCGTGATCGAATCCGTCGGTGTCCGTGGGCCAGTAGATGGTGTCCTGCGAGAACGCGTGCGTGAGGTCGATCCAGCGGCCGCCCGTGCCGTCGAACACGGCGGCGACGGCGGAACCGGGAGCCGGAGCCGCAGCGTCCTCGCGGTCCGGAGCGGCGGCACATCCGGTCAGCAGGGCGACCATCGCCCCGGCGACGAGCGGCTTCCGCGCCGCGATCCATGCGATCCGATGCAAGACGGGCCTCCTTTGATGGCGAGCCGAACCGGGTCGCGGCGAGTCTAGCTGCCGCGGTAGGTGGAGTAGCCGAAGGGGCTGAGCAGCAGCGGGACGTGGTGATGCTCGTGCGCGTCCGCCCGCAGGAAGATCACCTCCACCCACGGATAGAAGACGGGCCGGCCCTGCCGCTCCAGCCACTCGCCGGTCTCGAAGCGGAGCCGGTACGTGCCGGGCGGCGCGGGATCGCCGTCCTCCAGCAGATCCGGAGCGCGGCCGTCGTCGTTCGTGCGAGAGGCGCCGACCTCGCGCCAGTCGCCGCTCTCGTCGAGGCGGGCGAGGCGAACCGCAAGGCCGCCGGCCGGTCGTCCGCCGGTGGTGTCCAGGACGTGGGTGGTGATCAGGCTCATGACCGGAGGATAGCCCGGCGCGGGGCGCACCGTCAGCTTTCCTCGTCCAGCTTCCCGAGGCGAAGTCGCGTGATCTTTCGCTGCTCCTCGGCCGCGATGCGCTCCTCCGTGTCCGGATCGTGGTGGAGGCGCTCGCGCAGCGCCTCGAGCATCCCGGCCGCGGTCCGGCCCGTGGCGCAGAGGAGGAACACGCGCCCGAACCTCTCCTCGTAGGCGACGTTCCCCTCCGCGAGGGCGCGCAGCGTTTCGGGATCCGCCTCGTCCGTGCCCGACTGCTCCCGCCGCGACCAGCCCTGCGTTCCCCGGCCCGCGCGCGCCAGCGACCGGTCGCCCAGGCGGGGATGCGCGTCGTAGGCCTCGCGCCGATCCGCCTCGTCCAGCGCGGCCCACTCCTCGTCGGCGGCGCGGTACAGCTCGTCGTCCGAGGGGTACGGTCGCCGGCGCAGCATCGCCTCGATCCATCGCCGCGAAGCGCAGCATCGGCGAAGGGCGTCGCGCGCTTCCGGCGCGGGCCGCTCGTTGAGGAACGTCGCGGCGCTCAGAGGACGTCGCCCCACACGCGGAGCCGGCTCACGCCGCCGTCCGGATGGATGGAGAGGCGCACGTGCGTGACCGGACCGATGTCCCGGACCTCCGCCTCGAACGCGTGGAGGTGATCCGCGCGCAGGCGGGTCCGCGGCACGATCTCCTTCCACACCAGCGCGTCGCGGGTGAAGTCGGACAACGTGGCGGTGGGGGCGAGGCAGCCCTCCAGCCACGCGCTCTCCGGGAAGTTGCCCTTGAAGTGCGCCGTGTCGATCTCCACGCGCCGGATCCGCCCGCGTCGCCCGAGCCGAAGGACCACCCAGTCGTGGCCGGGACCGCGTCGTCGCCGCGTCTCCCAGCCGTCGCCCATGTTGATGCCGCGTCCCGGCACGATCAGGTTCAAAGGCTCGCTGAAGAACTGATCGCTGGCCGCCACCGGCACGCCGCCCGAGCGTACCGAGACGAGATCCACGGGTCCCGTCGTCCTCTCCCAGTCGGGACGGACCTCGCCGAGAACGCGCAGCCGCGCGACGCCGCCGTCCGGGAAGATCCGCAGCCGCAGGTGCGACACCGACCGGTCGTCCGTCACGGGGAAGCGATTCTCCGAGTGGCCCGTCAGCGGCGACCGGTCCACGAGGGTCCGCCACGGCACGCCGTCCAGCGCCGCGACGTCCGGATCCTCCGGCAGGCACGCGCCTTCCACCGCGCACGCCTCCGGGTGGTTGCCGCGGAAGTGGTTCGTGTCCACCACGATCTGCCGCACGCGACCCGGCGCCCCCAGCGCGATGATGCACCAGTCGTGGCCGGCCTCCCGGCGTCGCCGCGTCTCCCAGCCGTCCATCCACTTGCCGTGGTCCGTGTACTCGTGCTCGCGGAACTCGCCGCGGCCGGGTCGCAGCAGGTTCACGGCCGGGGCGAAGAACTCGTCGTTCACCGCCACGATGCGGCCGCCGATGCGTTCCGCGGCCAGGTCGATCAGCTCCGGTCCGATCCGGCTCATCGTGCCTCCCTTCCCCGACGGGGACCGACGAACTCGCCGTCGGCGTACACGAGCCCGCCCCGCTGCCACGTCTTCCGGACGACGCCGGTCAGGCGGCGCCCCTCCCAGGCGGTCTCCGGATGCCGATGATGCAGGTCACGGCCGGAGACGACGAATGATTCGTCCGGATCGAACAGCACGAGGTCCGCGTCTTTCCCCGGCTCCAGCGCTCCCTTCCTCTCCAGTCCGGCCAGCGCCGCCGGCCGCTCGCTCATCCAGCGCGCGACGTCGCCCAGGTCGAGGCCGTGGCGCCTTGCGCCGGACCACACGGCCGGAAGACCTATCTGCAGCGATGCGATGCCGCCCCACGCGCGGGGAAAATCGCCCGCCGGCTTCATCGAGGCGGGACAGGGCGAGTGGTCGCTGGCGACGAGGTCCAGCGCTCCGACGCGCAGCCCGTCCCACAGCGCCTGCCGATCGTTCTCGCCCCGCAGCGGGGGAGCGCACTTGAAGCGAGTGTCGCCGTCGGCCACGTCGTCGGCGGTGAACGTGAGGTAGTGCGGGCAGGTCTCCGCGGTGACGTTCACGCCGGCCTCCCGGGCGGCCGCGATCCGGCGCACCGTCTCGCCCGCGGAGACGTGCACCACGTGGACGTGCGCTCCGGTCTCCCCCGCCAGCCGGATCATGCGATCCACGGCCGCCGTCTCGGCCTCGACGGAGCGGGTGGCCGCCCACTTCGCGAACGACGCCGGATGCTCGCGGGAGCCGGTGTCGTCCGCGGCGGCCAGCACGCCGGCGTCTTCGGCGTGCACCAGCATGGGGAGTCCGCGCGTGGCCAGCCAGACCATCGCGGTGCGCAGCGTGGCCTCGTCGCAGGGCGGAAACTCCTCCAGTCCCGACGGGCAGAGGAACGCCTTGAATCCCCGCGCCCCGGCATCGGCCAGCGGAGCCAGGTCCGGCAGGGAGTCGGGGGTGAGACCGCCCCAGAACGCGAAGTCCGCGCGGCAGCCGGACGATGCATCCTCGCGCTTTCCGTTCAGCGCCGGCGCGTCGACGGTGCAGGGGTGCGAGTTCAGCGGCATGTCGACGAGCGTGGTGATGCCGCCCGCCACCGCCGCATCGCCCGCGGTGGCGAAGCCCTCCCACTCCGTGCGCCCCGGCTCGTTGACGTGCACGTGGGTGTCCACGAGCCCGGGCAGGAGAACGAGGTCGCCGAAGTGCTCACCGTCTTCGCCGCCCGCGACCTCGTCCGGCACGATCGACTCGATGCGTCCGTCCCGGACGTGGACGGCGGCGGGCGCGATGCCCTTCGGGGTCACGACCCGCAGCGACGAGAGGATCATGTTCAGTTCATGGCTTGGCTGCCCACGAACGCCGCGCCGCCGACCAGCAGCAGGATGGCCAGCATGATGCCCATGTTGACGCAGAAACCGATGAACACGACGAGCACCGCGCGCCCCGTGCTCTGGTAGTCCAGCGCCTGTCGCACGGCCACCACGAAGGCGGCGAACATCCAGAGCGATGCGGCCAGTCCCAGGAGCGGGCCGATCAGGGGGATGGCCGCGAGGATGCGGAAGATGCCGGGAGCGGCGGCGAATCCCGTGGTGCGGAGCAGCTCGCCGAAGGTGGAGTTCGTGCCGGGCTCCGGGAGGAGCTTGGTGCCGACCAGGTAGATCAGCGCGGCCCAGACCACCCAGCCGAGCAGGGCGGCGAAGATGCCGGCGAAGATGGTGACGCCGCCGGTCGCGGCCGCGGAACCGATGCCCGCGGCCAGCGCGGACAGGACGACGACGCCGAGGGCCTGGCCGGTGGCTCCGGAGTCGGCCTCGACTTCCTCGTAGAGCGACGGATCCAGTCGCATGGCGCGGGTCATTCGCGGGAACAGGCTCATTCTTCCCCTCCTTGCCGTTCGCGCAGGATAGTCCGGTCCCGCCGGACAAGGCCAGCGGGAAGCCCGTACACTGGCGCCGACCCGAACGAGGAGGAGTCCCGTGACCGGAACGGATCGCGATCGGCCGACGGTGCGCCGCGCCGAGGAGGTCGGCTGGAACGAGGTGGCGGCGGGGACCGCCACGAAGACGCAGGTCCTGCTGGGCCCGGACGATGGTGCTCCGCACTTCGCGATGCGTCGCTTCCGGATGGAGGAGGGCGGCGGGATGCCGCTTCACACGAACAGCGTCGAGCACGAGCAGTACGTGCTGGCCGGCGCGGCGGAGATCCGCATCGGCGAGGAGACGCATCGCGTGCAGGCGGGCGACGTTCTGTACATCCCGGCGGGCGCGCCGCACTCCTACTCCGTGACGCAGGCGCCGTTCGAGTTCCTGTGCATGGTGCCGAACCGCCCGGACGAGATCCGGCTCGTGGATCGCTGCTGACCGTCAGCGCATGAGCGGGAAGTTCTCCGCGTAGACCTCGCGGAACTTCTCCTCCATCCACTGCCGACGCAGCCCCAGGAAGTCGCGGCGGGAGAGGATCGCCAGGTTGCGGAGCCCGCGCTCGCGGTCCGAGAGCGGCGGCTCCAGCAGGGAGTCCGGTTGCGCCGTGCCGGCCCGGCATTCCTGGATCCAGGCGGCCAGCGATCGATCGGCCCACGGCTCCAGGACCACCCGGGACGAACCGGCGGGCGGCGGCGCCTCCGGCGGGGTCGCCGCGTCCGGGAGGAGCTCCGGCGCCGGCGCCCTGCGGGGGACGGACTTCGGCGGGCTCCTCCGAGCGGGTCGGAGGCCGGCCGTCGGCGGGATCGGCCGGTGGGCGCCCACGAGCGTCACCGGCCCCGGAGCGGGCGGCTTCGGCCTCGTGACCAGGTAGACCCCGGCCGCGAGGATCACCCCGTGCAGCAGCAGGGAGGCTGCGAGGGCCAGGGAACGGAAGCGACGACGTCGGCTCATACCGACCAGGATACCCCGCCGGGACGTCTTCGGGTCCGGACCTCCCGTCCCCGGATCGGTCCGTCCGGCCCCGGAAGCGGCCGCGGCCATCCCGACGTGCCGGTAGGCCCGTAGCCCGGTAGTATCGTCCCGCGTAGGGAAACCCGGACCGATTCGCGTCCGCTCGCCACAAGAGGGAGGAACCCCGATGAGATTCGCCTGGAAGATGCTCGCCCTGGTGGCCCTGTGCCTGCCGGTCGTCGCGAGCGCGGAGAAGACGAAGGTCCTGAAGGCCGACGATCTTCCCCGC
Organism: bacterium; assembly: GCA_965216835.1. Lineage (GTDB taxonomy): Bacteria > ARS69 > ARS69 > ARS69 > ARS69 > BQJX01. Next base: position 51,538 of record OZ244210.1, read on the forward strand.
CACACGTACAAGATCGAGGGGACGGCCGAGGAGCTGATCCGTTCCGACGAGGAGTTCGCCGCGTTCGCCGCCGAGGTTCGGGCGAACCTGGAAGGCGATCTGGAGCAGTACGACATCCAGGACGCCACCACGCTGGAAGGCATCCAGTCCACGCTGCTCTCGCTGGACCTGATGGACGGGAACTGGGACGCGGCGGAGAAGCGCGTCGCCGTGCTGCGGGAACTGGAGGACAAGGAGTCGCTGAAGCTCACCACCGGGCTGGGGGCCGAGGCGCGGATCGCCGCGGCGAAGAGCGTCGGCCTGGAGGATTTCGACGCGTTCAAGGTCGCGTTCCGCGACGAGTATGCCGCGCGGATCCAGGCGCTGCCCTGGGACAAGGTCCAGGACGTCCTCCAGCAGAACAAGTCGCAGCTGGAGATGGTGAGCGAGGGCCTGCTCATGGGCGTGCTGCAGGAGCAGGTGGAGCCGGTGCTCGCGGAGGCCGGAGAGCTTTCCGGCGCGTACGCCGGCACGCTCATCGGCTTCCGGTCGATGCTGACCTTCGGCCTGCTCGTGAAGGGCGATATGATCGCCGTGTTGCAGGACGTCGTCGATGCGAACCGGGTGGAGAAGGAAGACATCTGGGCCGCGCGCAACCTGGACCTGACTGGCAACGCGCAGGCGCAGCCGGTCCTCGTCACGGTGTGGGACACCGGCGTGGACCCGGACGTGTTCGGCGACGCCATGTGGCGCAACGGGGCGGAGAAGCCGAACGGCAAGGATGACGACGGCAACGGCTACGTGGACGACGTCCACGGCATCGCCTTTGACCTGCACTCGCTGCGGACCACGGGCGACCTCTACTCCATGGACGACGCCGTACGTCCGGTGCCGGAACTGCAGGACTGGGCGCAGGGTCTCTTCGACATGCGCGCATCGCTGGACACGCCGGAGTCGCAGGAGCTGAAGCAGCGCTTCGCCTCGCTGGAGAAGGACGACGTGAAGCCGTTCCTGGAGGACCTGAGCCGATACTCGCTGTACGCGCACGGCACGCACGTCGCCGGCATCGCGGTGGCGGACAACCCGGCGGCGTCGGTGATGGTCTGTCGCCTCACCGGCGATCCGCGCATGGTGGGCGAGGTTCCCACGATGGAGGACGCGCGCAACATGGCGAAGGCCGTGCAGGACGCCGTGGACTACTTCAAGGCGAACAACGTCCGCGTGGTGAACATGAGCTGGGTCATCGCCCGCTCGTCCTTCGAAGCCGGTCTGGAGCAGCACGGCATCGGCGAGGACGCGGAGGAGCGCAAGGCGATGGCGCGCGAGATGTTCGACGAGATCGCCACCGCGCTGGAGGCGGCGTTCAAGAGTGCGCCCGGGATCCTGTTCGTGGGCGGCGCCGGCAACTCCGACAACGACATCGAGTTCGACGAGTTCGCGCCGCCGATGTTCCGGCTGCCCAACCTCATGATCGCGGGCGCGGTGGACCAGGCGGGCGAGGCCACGTCGTTCACCAGCTTTGGTCCCACCGTGAACGTCTACTCCAACGGCTTCGAGGTGGACAGCTACGTGCCGGGCGGCGCCCGCCTGAAGTTCTCCGGCACGTCGATGGCGTCGCCCAACGTCGTGAACCTGGCGGCCAAGCTCATCGCGCTGGAGCCGTCGCTCACGCCGGAGCAGGTCGTGTCGCTGATCCTGGACGGCGCCGACGACGTCCGCGAGGGCGACCACGTCATGAAGGTGATCCATCCGCAGCGCTCGGCCGAGCTCCTGGCGGAGCGCTTCGGTTCGACGTCGTCGCACTGACGATCGGGACGGGCGGGGGCTCCTCCGGGCGGAGGGGCCCCCGGTCCGTTGCGGATCGGCGTGCGGCCGCGAACTCCTGCGCCCCCACGGGGTTTCCCCCACCGGGCCGTCGGTTGACACCCGCCGGACCCGCCGATACCGTCCCGCAGTCCGAGTCCTCCAGCCCCGGAAGCCGATGATTTCCGCCCTCCGTTCGCTCTGCGGCCTGATCGTCCTCCTGGCCGCCGCGATGCCCGCCCCGGCTCAGGTTCGCCCCGACGTCCTTCCGCTGGACGAGCTCCGCCCCGGCATGATCGGGACCGTGAAGACCGTGCTGAGCGGCACCACCATCGAGGAGTTCGAGGTGGAGCTGGTCTCGGTCGTCCGCAAGATCGGTCCCGACCAGGACATGATTCTCGCGCGCGGCCGCGGCGAGCGGATCGCGCACCTGGGCGTGGCCCAGGGGATGAGCGGCAGTCCGGTCTACGTCGACGGCAAGCTGATCGGAGCGCTGTCCTCCACGTGGTCCTTCGTCAAGGATCCGCTCATGGGCATCACGCCCGCGCTACAGATGGAGCGGGAGTCGGGGTCGGCGGGCGGGGGCGGCGGCGGCGCGCCCCGCAGCCGGCGCGGCGACCTGGGGGCGGTGGAGTTCCTGCGGCGCAACGCGCCCCGGGTCGGCGACCACGGCTTCACGCCGATCGCGGCCCCGCTGGTGATCTCCGGGCTGGATCGACGCCTGCTGCCCGTGGCCGCGGAGCTGTTCGAGCCGTGGGGCTTCCGCGTGACGGAAGGCGGCGCGGGGGGCGAGGCTCAGGGGGGGGCCATCGAACCGGGCGCCACGCTGGGCGTGCGCATCGCGGGCGGCGACGCCAACCTCACCGCCATCGGCACGGCAACGTGGGTGGACGGAGACGTGGTGCACGGCTGGGGCCACCCCATGTTCCAGCTCGGCGACGTGGAGATGCCGCTCGTCTCCGGCTACATCCACTCCGTGATTCCCAACCAGGCCATCTCCTTCAAGCTGGGCTCCGGCGGCGACGTGGTCGGGACGCTGACCAGCGACCGTCGCTCCGGCATCGCCGGGCGCCTCGGCGATGGTCCGCCGTTGACGCGCTTCGAGCTCACGGTTCGGCGCGGCGACGCGTCGGAATCGTTCGGCTACGACGTCGTCCGGCACGCCACGCTCACGCCGGCGGTCGTCGGGGTGCTTGCCGCCAATTCCGTCCTCGCACAGGGCGGCGCCGCCGGCGAGGAGACCGTCCGCTTCGTGCAGGAGCTCGTGCTCACCGACGGCCGACGGACCACCGTGGAGACCACGTTCTCCGGCGACCAGACGCTGGGGCAGATCGTCCAGCTTCTCTCGCAGGCGGTCGACGTGATCCTGTCGAATCCGTTCGAGGAGGTGGAGCTGGAGCGCATCGACGCGGTGCTCGACTACGAGGCGGGGACGCGCATGAGCGTCCTGATGGAACTCTCCCTGGACGACGACACCCACGCACCGGGAGACGTCGTGCGCGGGAGCTACGTGCTGCGCGACTGGCGCGGGGAGGAGACCTCCCATCGCTTCGCGCTGCCGCTCCCCGCCGATGCGCGCGAGGCGCGGTACCTGCTGCTCGCGGCCGACTCCGGCACCGCCGAGCAGTACGAGGCGGAACGGGCACCGCGCCTCTACGCGCCGCGGACCCTCGACGAGTTCCTCGACCGCATCCGTCGACTGAAGCAGACCGACGAGGTGCACCTGCATCTCTACCGGCAGTCCGAGGGCGTCCTCCTGGACGGCCGACCGCTCCCCGACCTTCCGCCATCGGCGCTTTCCGTGTTGCGCGGCGCGTCGCGGTCGGGGCCGCAGGCCGAGCTGCCCGCCGAACTCGTCGCCCAGCAGCGCGACGAAGCCGGCAGCTTCGTCCAGGGCGCCCACACGATCCTCTTCGAGGTCCGGAAGGAGAACCCGTGACCCAGTTCCGTCCTGCCGCGCTGGCGGCGCTTGCCTCGATGCTCCTGGTCGCTCCGGCCTGGAGCGTCGCCCCGAAGTACTGGATCCACGACACCGCCACCGAGTGGTTGGAGGGCGAGGCGGAGCGCGTCTCCATCACCAGCGACGGATCGCTGGTGCTGGCTCCGAAGCTGGAGGTCCTGGCCGAGCCGGAGGTGCCGTACCTGTGGGACGTCGCGGCGGGCGACGGCCAGTGGTTCGTGGGCGCCGGCGACGGCGGCTGGGTGCTGCGCGTGCGCGGCGGAAAGGCGGAAGAGTATTTCGAGTGCGCCGCGCTGGAGGTGCTGTCGGTGGAGACGGAGCCGGGCGGCGTCGTGTGGGCCGGAACCGCGCCGGACGGCTTCGTCTACCGCGTGGACGGCCCGGGAGAGGGCGAGATCCTCGTCGACCTCGAAGAGTCCTACGTGTGGGACCTGCGCCTCGGTCCGGACGGCAAGCTCTACGCCGCGGCCGGGCCCGGCGCCGTGGTCTACCGCATCGATCCCCGCTCCGGCGACGCGGAGCGCTTCGTCGAGATCGAGGACAACCACGCGGTCTGTCTGGACTTCGACGCGGACGGCCGGCTGCTGATCGGCACGGAGGGTCGCGGCCTCGTCGTGCGCGCGGACCGGGAGGGAACGCCGCGGGTGCTGCACGACTGTCCTCAGGGGGAGGTGAGCTCCGTGATGGCCGGCGCCGACGGCGTCGTCTGGGCGGCGGCCGCGGCGCCGTCGGACTCGCGCGAGCAGGCATCGCCCGACTCCAACGGCGACGGCACCGGCCTCGAGCAGCACGACGACATCGACTACTCGTTCGAGTTCACGCCGCCGGGCGCGGGCGACGGCGTCCTCTACCGGATCGATGCGGACGGCAACGCCGTGCGCTTCTGGGAGTCGGGGCAGGGAACCATCTTCGACCTGGCGATGACCGACGAGGGCGACGTGCTCGCGGTCACCGGGGAGGAGGGGGCGATCTTCCGCGTGCACGATCGCGGCGACGCGACGCTGGTGCTCGACGCGGAGGAGGATCTCGTCGTCGCGGTCGTGAAGGACGGCGACGCCTTCGTGGCTGCCACCGCCAATCCCGCTCGGCTGCTACGCCTGGAGGACTCGCCCGGTTCCGAGGGGACCTATCGCTCGGAGGTCCTGGATGCGCGCTACGTCTCCCGCTGGGGCCGCCTGGAGTGGGAAGCGGACGGCGGCGGCTCGGTGCAGGCGTTCGTCCGCCGCGGCAACACCGACGAGCCCGACGGCACCTGGTCGGACTGGCGGAAGCTGGACGGGGACGGAGCCATCGGCGGTGAACGGGCGCGGTCGCTCCAGTGGCGCCTGGATCTGAAGGGCGACGAGAGGCTGCGTGTCCGTCGGGTCCGGGCCTCGTCGCTGGAGAACAACCTCGCCCCGATCCTCAGCAGCGTCGACGTGATCCCGGCCGGCAACCGCTTCTACGACGAGATCCCGGAGATCCGCCCGCGGCCGCTCTACCAGGCGCTGCCGGGCGGCGTGAAGGTGCAGTACCAGTTCGACCTGGGCGGCGAGGAGGACTTCCCGCCGGAGACGCGCGCCCCGTGGACGCAGGGCATGCGGCAGATCCGCTGGGAGGCGCTGGATCCCAACGGCGATCCGCTCCGCTACGAGCTGTTCTTCCGTCGCGAGGACGAGCGGGACTGGAAGCGCTTCGCGGAGGACGTGGAGGGGACGAACTGGACCTTCAACTCGCGCGGCGTGCCGGACGGGGAGTACCGCGTGCGCGTGATCGCGTCCGACGGGGAGACGAACCCCGAGGACGAGCGGTCCGTCGACCGGCAGAGCGAGGTGTTCATCGTCGACAACTCGTCGCCCACGTTCGCCGACGTGGAGCCTCGCCGGGAGGGGGACCGAGTCCGCGTCACCGGCGTCCTCCTGGACGAGTGGTCGGACGTCGTCCGTCTGGAGTCCTCGGTGAACGGCGAGGACTGGGAGGATCATCGCCCGGCCGACGGCATCTTCGACTCGGGCCACGAGCGGCTGGACGTGTCGGTGTCCGCGCCGGCCGGCCGGGAGAGCTCCATCCTGCTGCGCGGCACCGATCTGGCGGGCAACCTCGGCACGACGCGCGTCCTGATCCGTCCGTGACGGCCCGGCGACCCGCGGTCCTGCTGGACCGCGACGGCACGCTCAACGAGCCGCCGGACTACTACGTGACGAGCGTGGAGGACTTCGTCCCCATCCCGGGCGCGTTCGAGGCCGTGGGAAAGCTGTGCCGCGCCGGCTACGGTGTCTCCATCGTCACGAACCAGGCCGGCCTCGCGAAGGGGCTGGTGACGACCGAGGTCATGGACGCCATCCACGACGAGTGCCGTCGCCTGGCCGCCGAGCACGGCGGCGTCTTCGACGGCATCCACGTCTGCCCCGACCTGCCGGACTCCGACAGTCCGCGTCGCAAGCCGAAGCCCGGACTGCTGCTGGAGGCGGCGGCGGAGCACGGGTACGACCTGTTCCGCTCCTACATGATCGGCGACTCGGAGCGCGACCTCGTGGCCGGGCGATCGGCGGGCGCGACGCCCCTCCTCGTGCGGACCGGCCACGGGGAGCGGACGGCGGCGGAGGGTCGCCATCCCGCGGATCGGACGTTTCCCTCGCTCGCGGAGGCGGTAGACTGGCTCCTCGGCCAACGCGGGGAGGGGTGACGTGTCGACGGCGCCGGACATCTCGATCGTCGTGCCGGCGTTCAACGAGGAGCGTCGCCTGGGCAGCACGCTGCTGGCCATGGAGGCGTGGCTGCGCCAATCGGGTCTGACCTACGAGGTCATCGTGGTGGACGACGGCAGCGGCGACGGCACCGTCGCCATCGCCGAGGAGTTCGCCCGGGAGCACCCGCCCTTCCGTCTGGAGCGCCTGGACCGAAACCGCGGCAAGGGAGCCGCGGTACGCCGCGGCTTCGAGGTCAGCGCGGGCCGGGAAGTGCTCTTCTCCGACGCCGATCTCTCCACGCCCATGGAGGACCTGCCGGCGCTACGCCGGGAGCTGGCCGCCGGCGCCGACGTCGTCATGGCCTCGCGCGCGCTGCCGGACTCCAACGTGGAGATCCGCCAGGCGTGGATCCGGGACCGGATGGGCAAGACGTTCAACGGCATCCTTCGCCTCGTCACCCGAATCCCCTTTCGCGACACGCAGTGCGGGTTCAAGCTGCTGCGAGGCGACGTCGCCCGGTCCCTCGCGCCGCAGATGGCGGAGGAGGGGTTCGCGTTCGACGTGGAGGTGGTGTTGCTGGCGAACAAGCGCGGCCTGAAGATCACCGACGTCCCCGTGACGTGGCGCAACGACATCGGCACCCGCGTGCAGGCCGTCCGGGATTCCTGGGACATGCTCGTGTCGATGGTCCGGATCACGCGCCGCGTGGGGAGGTACCGTGGCTGACCCGACGCCGCGGGGAGAGCGGCTGGCCGTCGCCGCGCTGCTGACGATGTTCGTCCTGCTGGCGACGCTGTCCATGCGGGTCAAGTCGCCCACGTTCGACGAGACCGCCCACCTGCCGGCGGGCATCTCCTACCTGCAGACCGGCGACTTCCGGATGAACCCGGAACACCCCGCCCTGCCGAAGCTGCTGGCGGGGGCGGCCGCATCGATGGTTGGGGCGAAGGCACCCGCCGCCGGCGAGGCGTGGGAATCGTCGGAGCAGTGGGACTACGGGCGCGAGGTCCTCTACGGCCCCGACGCGGACTGGCGCCGCATCCTGTTCGCCGGTCGTCTGCCGATGGTGCTCGTCGGCGCGGCGCTCGGCCTTCTCCTCTGGGCGTGGGCGCGCGCGCTGGCCGGACCGTTCGCCGGGCTTCTGGCGCTGCTGCTCTACGCCTTCGCCCCGAACTTCCTCGCCCACACCCGCCTCGTCACCACCGACGTCCCGCTGGCCGCGACCGTCACGCTGACCGCGGCGTGCCTGTGGCAGGCGTGGCGCACCGGGCGCGCCCGCTGGATCGTCGCGGCCGCGGGCGGCATCGCCCTGTCGATGTCGACGAAGTTCTCCGCGTTCTCCTACGCGCCGGTGTGGGGGATCCTGGCGATCCTGCCCGGACCTTCGCGGCGCCTCGGCCGGGGGGCGATGCACGTCGCGCTGCTGGCCGTCCTGTCGCTCGTCTTCACCGAGGCTCTCCTCTTCCTCACGTACGGCTTCGCGACGGACTGGATCTCCATTCGTGATCTCGGCCTGGGCGGTCGCGGCGTCGATCCCGCCACGATGTCGCTGCTGCGCCGCGTCCCCTACGAGGTCATGGCGACGATCCCGTGGCCCTCCGAGTCGTTCGCGCTCGGGCTGAAGGACGTGATCCTCTACACGGAGGCCGGCCATCCCGTGTACCTCCTCGGCATGCGCGCCGATGCGGGCTGGTGGTGGTCGTCGTTCGTGGCGCTCGGCGTCAAGCTACCCCTGCCCGTGCTGTTCCTGCTGAGCTGGGCGGCCTGGCGGGTGGCCCGCACGCCGGAGCTGCGGCGCATCGACCTGCTGTTCCTGCTGATGCCCGCCGCGCTGGTCCTCGCGACGAACGTGCTGGCGCGCCTCGGCCTCGGCGTCCGGCACCTGCTGCCGATGATGCCGTTCGCGATCGCGTTCGTCGCGTTGGCGTTCTCGGAGTTCCGCCACCGCGGCCCGTCGCGCATCGTGCTGGGCACGCTGCTGCTCTGGCACGTCGGCGGGACGCTCGCGGCGCATCCGCACTACCTGCCGTTCTTCAACGAGGTGGCGCGCCTTTCGGGCGGAGGCCAGCGCTACCTGGGCGACTCCAACCTCGACTGGGGACAGGACCTCTCCGCGGCGGCGGCGCGGTTGAAGTCCCGGGGAGTCCAGGGCGCAATCCTCTGCTACTTCGGCACGCACGATCCGTTCGTGGAGGGCGTGACGTGGCAGCTGCTCCCGCCGGCCGCTCGCGGCAAGAACCGGGACGACTGGTCGCTCCTTCCCACCGAGGGGCCGCAGTGGCTCGTCATGAGCACGACGAATCTCCAGGGCATCTACTACCGCATCCCCGAGGGGGGCGATCCGTATCCGTGGCTGATGGCTCGCGCTCCGGATGAGGTCGTGGGCGACGGCGCCATCCGCCTCTACGACGTCACCCGGGACGAGGCGACGCAGCGCGGACTGCTGGCGTCGTATCTCCGGCACGGGATGCGGCGTGAGGCCGAGCACGCCGCGACGCGCATCCTGGGCCTCGTTCCGCTGGACGGAGAAGTGCGGAACGCGCTCGTGGAGCTGCTCTTCGCCCGCGGGGATCTGGAAGCCGTAGAGCGCACGATCCGCGATGCCCCGAACCCGGACGAGACGGCGCTGCTTCGCATGGTCGAGGCGCAGAAGGGTCTGGGCAAGGACGAGGCCGCCGAGGAGACATACCGGCGCGGCCTCAACGGCCTTCCGCACAGCGCGGAGCTCAAGAACAGCTACGCGTGGTTCCTGCAGGAGCGCAACCGGGACCTGGAGCTGGCGCGTCGTTTGGCCGACGAGGCGGTCGACTGGGAGCCGCGCGATCCGTACTACCGCGACACGCGCGCGATGGTACGGATGAAGCAGGGCGACCCGGTGGGCGCCCTCGAGGATCTGGACGAGGCGTTGACGTTGCCGGGCGGAGACCTCCCCGAGATCCGGTGGCATCGGGCGCTCGTCCTGGTCGAGGCGGGACGAGCCGAAGAGGCCGTCGCCCTCGTCGAGGAACTGGCCGGCCGCACGGACCTCTCGCCGGAACTGGAGGCCGACGTGCAGGCCTGGCTGTTCGAGCTGTCGCGGTGAGGTCCTTCGTGCCGGTCGCGCTGCTGGGCGCGCCGTTCCTTCCCTTCCTGTTCGGCTTCGTGCCGGGAGAGGCGACGCTCTCCGGCTTGCTCCTGGCGCTGGCGGGCGTGGCGTCGCCGGCGATCGCGTCGGGACTCGCGCTCCGCGCACGCGACACCCCCACGTTCGTGACGTTCGGTCTGGCCGGCGCGACGGGACTCATCGTGCTGACGCTGGCGCTGCGGCTCGCGTTCGGCCTGCCGGACTCTCCCCCAGTGCTCGCGGCGCTGCTGGGCGGACTGACCGTGGCGACGGCGATCGTTGGGGTGCGACGCGGACTTCCGGACCGCTCCGCGCTCGGAGTTCCGGGCACCGTGGCGCTCTCGGCGATGCTGCTGGCAACGTTCTCCGGGACCGTCGTGGTCCCGCCGCTGGAGGACCAGGACAGCGAGGTGCAGGGGACGGCCTACGGATGGGTGCACGACCTGCAACCGCTCTGCCTCACGAACCGCAGCACGATCTACTTCTTCGCGCATCCGCCGCTGCTCCACCTGCACAACGCGGCGACGCTGGGGCTGGGTGGCGATCTGGAAACGGTCCGTCCCCCGCGAGACGTGGCGGCGAGGGCCCGCGACTCCGCGCGCCCGCCGGCCGGAGGCATCGTCTCCCGCGCACTGGCGACGCTGCGCGGCGAGACGAGGACGGTCGACCGGAGCCGGCAGTGGTACGTGGAGGTGTACCGGCCGTTCCTGGAGGAGCCGGTGCTGGCGGCCACCCGCGCCCCGAACTTCGCGTGGGCGGCGGCAGTCGCCCTGCTGCTGCTGTCCGCGGCGCGCCGCCTCGGCGCGTCGACGCCGGACGCCGTCCTGGCGATCGCGGCCTACGTGACGCTGCCGGAGATCTTCGTCCGCTCCGCCTACGGGGGCTACTACGCCCTCACCGCCGCGACGCTGCTCGCCGGCGTTGCCCTCGCCGTGCGTCCGTCCGGCGGCCGCGTCCCCGCGGGTCTCGCCGGCGGTCTCGCCGTGCTCGCGAACCAGAAGGCCGTCGTCGTGGGCGGAGCGATCGCGCTGGCGCGGGGGACGGCCGCCGTCACCTCGCGGTCCCTGCGCGCGCTGGCGCCGGCCGCCCCCTGGTGGATCGGCCTCGCGATCGGAGGTGCCGCGTTCTGGATCTACGGCCTGTCGGTCTCGCCGGAGGAGTTCGTGCGGGATCACGTGCTGGAGCACGGCGTGCATCGCTTCTCGGGCGGGGAGGTCGTCTCGCGTTCGGGCGAGTCGGTCTACGCGTCGCGGCTCGGGATCTGGGCGGAGTTCGTCCGCCACTTCGGCGCGGCGTGGTGCGCGCTCGCGGTCGCGGCGCTGGCCGCGGCCGGGATGCGGGTGCGGAAGACCGCGGCGGACCCGGCGCGCCTGGAAACCGGAACGATGCTGGCGTGGACGGTGATCGGCGCGATCCTCTTCACCGCCACGGACTGGCGCCAGACGAAGCACCTGAGCCTGCTCGTACCGGCCGTCGTTCCGCTGATCGCCGTGCTGGCGTCTTCGCGGGGGCCGCGCGCGGCGTGGGTCGTGCGGGGCGGGCTGGTTCTCGCGGTGGCGTGGAACGTGAGCTGGATCGTCCGGCTGGCCCGGGACTTCGCCGCGATGTCCGTGACGCCGGTCTGGTAGCGGCGAAGCCCTACTCCGTACGCGCTCCGGTGGCGAACCAGTCGGCCAGCAGGACGCGCTCCTCCTCCGTCATCCCCGTCTGGTTGCCCAGCGGCATCTGATGCGTCACCACGGCCCGCTCGTGGATGAGCGCCGCGGCGTTGCGGATCTGCTCCTCGGAATCGAAGACGATGCCGTTGGGCGGGGTGCGGAACACCGGATGCGTGGGCCGCTGCGAGTGGCACGTCGCGCATCGCTGGCTGATGACGGTCCACACGCGCTGGAACTCGGGAGCATCGGCCTCGGTGAGACCCGGCGTGGGCAACGTCGCCGGTCCCGCCGACCTCGGTGCCGCCACGAACGCCACGCCCAGCATCGCCACGGTGGCGGTCGGCAGGATCCAGACGTTCCGCTGGCCCTGGCCCCGCAGGTTGAACCAGTGCCGAACCGCCGCACTGATCGACATGATGGCGAACAGGATCGCCCAGTTCCAATCGTGCTCGTACGTGAACGGATAGTGGCTGCTGATCATGACGAAGAGAACCGGCAGCGTGAGGTAGTTGTTGTGGAGGGATCGCCGCGCGCCGTCCAGTCCCGGCTGCGGATCCGGCGTCTTCCCCTCGGCCAGCGCCGCCACCATCTTCTTCTGCCCGGGAATGATGACGAAGAAGACGTTCCACGCCATCAGCGTTCCCAGCAGGGCCCCCATGTGGATGAAGGCGCCGCGCCCCTGGAAGACGATGCTGTAACCCCAGGCGAAGAGCATCGCCAGGAGGATGCCCACCGTGGCGAACATCGTGGGCCAGTGGACCAGCGGGGATCGGCAGAGCCGGTCGTACAGGATCCACCCGAACACCAGCGACGCGATCCCGATGCCGCTGACGACCCACGGGTTCATCGTGGAGCCGATGGGCATCAGGTAGAGCGACGTGTTGTGGTAGTAGACGAGCCCCAGCAGCGAGAAGCCGGTGATCCAGGTGAGATAGGCCTCCCACTTGAACCAGTGGAGCGTGCGGGGAAGACCGCCGGGTGACGTGGCGTACTTGATGACGCGGTAGAAGCCGCCGCCGTGGACGGCCCAGAGCTCGCCGCCGGCGTCGGGGTCCTTCACGCCGGGATCGCCCTCCTCGGTCGGACGGACGCTGTTGTTCAGCCAGTTGAAGTAGAACGACGTGCCGATCCAGCTGACCCCCACGACGAAGTGGAGCCAGCGGAACAGCAGCGTGAGCCAGTCGTTCAAATACGGCGACATCGTTCCTCTCGTTGGGCGGACCCGACGGTTCGTCCGAGCCGAACACCCTAACATTCCCGGGGACAGCGGGCACGGCCGACCGTTACCATCGCGTCCGGGAGGACTGGATGCGACAGGTCTGGCCGCACGTCGGGATCGTGGCCGCGATCCTGGGCGGGGGTGCGTTCTGCGCCCTGCTCGGAGAAGAGGCCTACTGGTGGTACACCGGGGAGGACCGCTTCGCGGAGACCCTCCAGGTGATCTTCTTCACGGCGGCCGTGTTCCACGTCATCCGCGCGCGGGCCGTCCTGCGGGAGCGTGGCGAGGTCCAGTTCGCGCGCCTCTACCTGGTCACGGCCCTCGCGTTCGTCTTCCTGATCGGGGAGGAGATCAGCTGGGGACAGCGGATCTTCGGCTGGGGCACTCCCGAAGGCCTGGCCCGGATCAACCGCCAGGACGAGACGACGATCCACAACATCGAAGGGCTCCATCAGGCCGTGAAGTGGGCGCTGCTCCTGATCGGCCTCTACGGCACGGCGCTTCCGTTGTGGGCTCGCCGGTCGGAGTGGGCGGCGCGGCATCGATGGTACGTGGACCTCCTCGTTCCCCCGCTGCGGCACATCCCGTACTTCCTGTCGCTCTTCGTCTGGCGCATCTACCGGAACCTCTTTCCGTTGCCGGAGCAGCGCGCCTACGCGATCGTGCAGGTCAACGAGATCCTGGAGCTCGTGATGGCGGTGGCCCTGTTCCTCTTCTTCCGGCACGTGAACGGGTCGTTGCGGCGGGAGAAGGCCTAGGCCTCCGGGAGCAGCTTCGCCCACGAAGCCGAGGACGTCCGTGCGCGCTCCACCTCCAGCAGGCACCGGTGGGCGACGCCCATCGGGATCCGGTCCGCCGGAAGACTCCACGATTCGCGCGCGGCCAGGATCGCGGACGACACGCGCCAGAGCGGACCGGTCGCCGAGGCGGGAAGGTCCAGGGCGGCCAGGTGGGCGCGGACCTCGTCGCGGAGGAGCGGGGTCAGAGGTCCGTCGTCGCCGAACTGCTCGATGAACGTCGACGGGGTCCAGCGCCGCCCCTCCCGCTCCGCCGCGAACGCTCCGTACGTCCGCGCGAAGTAGAAGACGTCGCCCAGGGGAAGTCCGCGTGGCTCGGCGTTCTCCCAGTCCAGGAACACCACGCGGCCGTCGTCATCGGCGAGGAGGTTCCACGGACCGGGATCGCCGTGCGCGAACACCGTCGGGACCGTGGCCACGTCGGTCAGGCGCTCCAGGTCCGAGTGAAGGCGATCCGCCAGCGTCGGGCCGGGACGGTAGATTTCCAGGTAGCGCTCCACGAGCTCGCGCACCGCCCCGGCGACCTCGGCTCCGGTGGCCGGCGAGGCCGTTCCGGTAGTCAAATCCCGCAGCCGCGCACAGGCTGCCGTGGCGAAGGGGCAATCCGCCCGCCCGCTGGAGACGGCGCGGAACGGTCCGCCGGGGACGCGCGACTCTCCCACCACGATCCGGCGGCCGAAGTGCCCAACGAAGGCCGCGGCCGGACGGGCGGACGTGGGAAGGGCCGGGAGATCTTCCAGCTGCACCAGCGCATCGTGTTCGTTGCGGAGCCGCGCATTGAAGCGCTCGTCCTGCGTGACCTTGATCGCGAGGCCGCCCGGGTGTCCGGGAGCCGGGCCGGTGACGAAGAGGATCTTCTGGGACCGGTACCCGCGGGACGGCACGACGGCGTACGCGGCATCGTCCAGGTCCACGCCGTGCTCCCGCGCGATCCGCCGCACCCAGGCCGGAAGGCGGCGGGGGTCCCGCCCCGGGGGGAGAAGCAGCACGTCGCCTTCCTCCGCGCCCGGCCCGCGTCGCGGAGCCAGGGGCACTCCGGTGGGATCGTCCTTCGCGCGACCGACGTCACGGAACCCGAACCGCCTTCCCGCCCGCCGGATCGCCCGGCGGAGCTTGCCGCCGAGGGAGTCGGCCGGGGGCGGAGCCGGCAGCGTCACGGACGATCTTCCCGCGGGCGCCTCCTCCTCCGCGTCGCTCCCGGGCCGGAGGTTCCACGCCTCGACGCCGCGCGGGTGCGCCGCGCCGGACAGGACGAGTGCGGCGCCCTTGTCCGGAGCCGTCCCGCCCGCTCCCACGACGACCAGCGTTCCCGCGCCGTCCTCCTCCCCGACGAGTTCCGCGATGCGCGCCGGCGGAACCTCGCCGCGGGTCTCGACCCGCGCAGGAGGATCGTCCAGGAGGAACAGCGCCAGCGGCGGCGCGGGCGCGCCGGCCACGTTGCTTCCCGGCTCGAAGCGGTGGGAGCGGGCGAACGAGAGGATCATCGTCGCCCTCCCAGCCATCGGCCGACGAGCGGGACGCGGGCGATCTCCGGGAACGTCTCCGCGACGTCCAGCCGGGAACGGTTCGCCAGCAGCACCGCGGCGGAGACCCCGGCGGCCACGACGACCGCGACGGCGGGGGCCGGTCGCCACAGCAGCTCCATCGCCAGCAGCGCGGCGCCTCCCAGCCCGATGCTGACGAACGCGCGCCGCGCCCGCGGATCGAACATCCTCACTCCATGCGTGCCGCGCAGTCCCAGCTGCTTCAGCAGGTTGTGCAGCACCAGCGTGCCGGCCGTCGTGACGGCTGCGCCCAGGGCGCCGTAGCGCGGGATCGCCCAGAGGTTCGCGGCCACGTTCACCGCGAACGCGATCAGGTTCACGGAGACCGCCCAGCGAAGGCGACGGTACACGTTGAGCACCATCCCGTTCGGTCCGAGCGCGGCGTGCGCGTAGAACGCGACGGCCAGCACCGCCAGCAGCGGTCCGGAGTCCGCGTAGCGCTCGCCGAAGAGGATCGTGGCGGCGGGGCGCGCCAGCGCGAACGTGAACGCGAAGACCGGGAACGACAGCAGCGCCACCCAGCGCGTCGTCCGCCAGTAGAGGTCGTTGATGCCGGCGTGATCGCCGCGCCCCAGCAGGCGGGAGGCGATGGGCAGGAAAAGCACGCCGAACATCTCCAGGACGACCTGGTTCAGGCGTGCCACCGGCACGACGGAGCGAAGCGAGGCCACGTCCGAGGCGCCGGCCAGGTGGCCCAGCATGACGGCGTCGGCCTGGTTGATCGCGGCGAAGACGATCTCCGTCGACAGGAGCGGGAGCGCGAACGAGAAGATCTCCGCGGTGGGAAACGCCGGACGAACCGCATCGGCGCCGCCCACGTAGCCGCGCGCGCGGAGCAGCGAGATCAGCAGCGATCCGTAGAGCGCCACGCCGAGCAGTCCGGCCAGCGCGTAGCCGACGGCCAGTACCAGCACTCCGCCCCCGCCCACGATGAGCACGCCCACGACCGCCAGGCGCAGGCACGGCGCCAGCACGAACCGGCGCAGGAAGATGGCGCGCGGCTTTCCGAACGCGGAGAAGACGCCCACCATCAGCCGATCCAGACCCTGGAGCGGAGCCAGCGTGGAGAGCACGACGAGGGCGGCGATGGCGTCGGGTTGCTGCGCCAGGTCGCCGGCGAGGGCTCCGCGGAACGTCCAGACCAGCAGCACCGCCGCGGTTCCGAGCCCCACCGTGGACCCGACGGAGAGGAGGATCGTTCCGAGCGCGCGGCGCCGGTCGCCCTGCTCGTCCCACAGCGGGACGTAGCGTCCCACCGCACGGTGCAGTCCGAGCGTCACGATGCCCTCGCCGATCATCGCCAGGGAGAGCGCGTACGCGAAGACGCCGTACCCGTCCTTCGACAGCGTCCGGACGATCAGCACCTGCACGACGAGGTTCGTGACGAGCGAGAGGATCCGCCCCAGCAGCAGCAGGCTCGATCCGCGGAACTGGCGCTTCGCGTCCATGATCAACGGCCTCCGTGCCGGCGGTGGTACGCGCGCCAGACCTCGGCGGTCACGGCGGCACGAACCTTATCGGCGGACCCCGTGGCGTCCACGACGGCCCAGCCGTGGCGGCGGGCGAGGTCCAGGTAGCCCTGTCGGTCGCGCTCCAGTCGCTCCGCGGGGTGCTCGGCCTTGCGTGCGTGCAGGATCTCACCGGGCGCGTCCAGCACCACGACGAGGGAAGGCGCCGGAAGACAGCGTGCCAGGAGCCCGCGGCGCACGCGGGACAGCATTGACCGCGGCGTGGGATCCGGCAGCCGACCCTCGTACGGGTAGCGGTCGTACAGGACGATGCGACGCCGCGAAAGGTCGTAGCGCGCCGTCCACCAGGTCCGCCACGCGTGGAGGATGCGCGCGAAGAAGCCGCCCAGCGGGATCCGGCTGGGTCCGCTCCCCGCGAACCGTCCCCCCTCCAGGCCCAGGTAGTACGTCTTCACGCGGAAGAAGAGCCGGTCCTTCAGTCCGTCGATGAGCGTCGACTTGCCGGCACCGTCGGGCGCCAGCAGCGCCACGTCGATGCCGCGGCGCGTGACGATCTCGGCGAGCTTCGTGTTGCGGAGCGAGATCGCGTGGCGACGCCGTCGGTAGCCGTGCGTGGGGTCGCGCCGCTTCCAGCGGACGACGATCCCCTGCGCCAGCGCTTCCAGGCCGGCCGCGTCGCCCGCTTCCGTCATCGCCGTGACGTCGGCGATGCGCACTCCCTCGGGCAGCACGGACCGGGCGAACGTGGAGCCGGCACTGCCCCGATCGACCTGTGGAGCGGCGGTCCGCAGCGCCGCCCCGTGGCGATCGGCCACGCGCCCCTTGTCCACGAGCGCGTGGAAGAGCGTGATCCAGAAGGCATCGTCCGGATCCGGTTCCGGGATCCCACCCTCCGAGCGCCGGCGCCGCAGCACGTCCTCCGCGCCGCGGGGCCACACGAGCGAGTGGAAGTCACCGAACCCGAGCTGCGTCATCGCGTGCAGGTACAGCCAGTGGTCGGAGTCCGGATCGTACGCGAGGAAGAAGTTCTGCGTGCCGTCCGCCCACTGCCGCAGCGTCACGAACCCGACGCTCTCCAGCGCTTCGCGCGCCGGAGGAACATCGTCCGGATGGAACAGCAGATCCACGTCGCCCGTGGGGGCGGCCAGCCGGTCGCGGCCGCGCAGCAGACACCACCGCGCTCCGGACCGGTTCAGTGCCTGGAATGCCAGGTCGAGAACCGGATGGACGTGCATCATGCGGTGAGCGTGCCTCGCCTCGGCCTCCGGCGCCAGACCACAACGCCCACGAAGAGCAGGCCGGCCGCGATGGGAACGAAGAAGACCCAGCGACGGGGAAACGGAAAGAGGTCGGGCAGGACGAACGTGGAAGTGCCCGCCGTGTACCACACGTCGAAGAGGAAGAACGAGAGGCAGAGCGCGCCGGTGAGGAGGACGGTGCGCGTCCCCATCGTGACCGCGACGACCGCGAGCAGCGTGAGGAGGTAGTCCGACGAGGCGAACTTGGCGAAGAACAGCGAGAAGTAGAGCGACACCGCCGCGAACCCCGCGACGAGGTGGCGCCCCTGGTCGCGCCGCGTCCAGCCGACGAAGAGGATCAGGGCGGCGAAACCGACGAGCAGGAGAGGGCGGATGCTCCACGAGGCGGCCGCTCCCGATCCGCCGCCGCCGGGCGAGTTCGCCAGGCCCGCGTACGACGCCACGAGTTCCGGCGTGAGCCCGTCGAGAAACGGCAGCCAGATCACGACCGCGGCGCCGAGCGCGGCGAGCGAGCCCACGGCCAGCGGCCGGAACCGGCGCGCGCGGAGGTCGGCCAGGGCGGCCACGGCCAGGAACGGCACGGTGAAGATCTTGACGAACACGGAGAGCGTGAGCGCGGCGACCGCGAGGTGGCGTCGTCCGCCGCTGATCAGCCAGAGGCCCGCGATCAACCAGAACACCATCACCGTGTCCGTGCGCGTCTGGATGTTCATCAGGAAAATGGGGTTCCAGGCCCACAGAGCCAGCCCCGCGACGGCCTTCTCCGGGATGAGGCGCTCCGCCGTCCTCGCCACCATGAAGACCGTGCCCGCCCCCAGCAGGAACAGCGTGAAGCGGAGGAGCAGGAGGTTCGCCGCCACGTTGCCGCCGGCGAGCCAGGCGACGGCGACGTTGAGGATCATCCAGGACGGGAGCTTGCCGCCCGGGGAGTGGACGTAAGACGGATTCGCAAACTCCGCCATCGGGTCGTCCGGGAACTCGCCGGCCGGGGTGGAGTACGGGTTCTCTCCGTGCTCGGCCATGACGCGCGCCCGGTACATGTAGTTGTACGGGTTGGTGTTCATGGTCGGCGGCGCGAACACGCTGAGCAGCGTCGCGCCGATGGAGACCGACAGGATGACGCGCCGCGTCCAGGCATCGCCTCCCCGCCACGTGAGCCACACGAGCCCGAAGCAGGCAAGGAAGCCGAGGCCGGAGCCTGCGAGGAGCACGGCGGCGACGCCAGCGGGCGCGTCCAGGAACGCCGGCCGGAGGTCCGCCAGGAACGACCACCAGGCGAAGTCGTCCAGCAGCGCTGCGCTGGGCTTGCTCAGGCGGCCGGCGCCCAGGGGGGCCAGCTGGGTGAGCAGGACGGCGGACGCCGCGAAGCACGCGGCGAGCAGCAGGACGACATGTCGGCGAGGGGCGCCCGCCGGGGGGGCGCTGAGCATAGACCGTGACTCCTTCGGGGCGGAGTGCGGTGCCCACGATGATAAAACAGATCGACTCGACACTGACGTCCTGATCGGTCGGTGCCCAAAAAAAATGCACCGTGAGTCGCCGCGTGCGATCTGTCAGCGTTGCCGAAGCGAGTTCACGAGGCGCACGACGTTGCTCGAACTTTGCGAACGACCGATCGTAAGTTGCGTGCGCGAAGTGAACCATCGAAGTGCATCGCGCGAGGGTGCCGCGGTTTTCCTGGTTGGAAATTGAACGTCGACTCTCTATACTTCACGTCGGTTCGACGCTGGTTCCTTCCGCGAAGGTTCGAGTGATGGAACCATCGATCCGTCGGGACCCTGTCCGACCGGATCGGGAACGAGAGAGGCGAAGATGACTCGATCGCGGAGCCGGACGAAGCCCCTGCTGTGGGCCGTCTCGATCGTCATGCCCCTGTTCGCCTTTCCGTTCTCTGCCCAAGCGCAGACCGCCGGGGGGAGGGACTCCTACCTCCTCGGCGAGGAGAAGCGGCTCCAGATCGTCGTGCACATCATCGGCGAGGTCCAGGATCCCGGAGAGTACATCGTCTCGGACGACACGGACGTGCTCGAGCTCGTCGCGAAGGCGGGCGGGGCCACGGAGTTCGGCAACCTCGGCGGCGTTCGTCTGAAGCGGAGGTCGTCGATCGCGGCCGCCGGTCTTTCGGCCGACCCGGTGGGTTCCGTTCTCGAGGTGGACCTGAACCGGTATCTGGAGAACGAGAACGCCCCCGATCCTCCGGTGCTGCAGCCGGGGGACGTCGTCACCGTCCCGCGCAACCGATGGCGGGGCTGGCGGACCGCGTTCACGATGATTCGCGACGTTTCCGTGGTGGTGTCCACGTACCTGCTCTACCGACGGGTCGTGGACGACTAGTCGCCGGGAGCGGTTCACAAGCCCGACGCATCCACCCACCCGCATCGTCCGGAGGGACGTGGCGGTCAGCTGTCCCCGCATCGAGGAAGATCCATGGCGAGGAACGAGACCGATCAGATCCTGGCGCAGGCGAGCCGCGTGTTCGCGCGACGAAAGCGACTCGTCGCAGCGGTGACCGCGCTGGCGATCGTCGCCGTCATCGCCTGGAACGAGACCCGCCGGCCCGTGTACGAGGCCGCCACCACCCTCGTGTTCGACGAGCTCAGCGGCCCCGTCACGTCGTTCGTGTCGGACGCCTCGCGCGAGGTGCTCGCCTCCAACCGCGCCCAGGAGCTCTCCAGCCGCGCCTTCGCGGCGGATGTCGTGGCGGCGCTGCCGGAGGAGACCCGCGCCCGGTTTACGCTCCCGGACGAGCGTCCCGAGGGCTTCGACGTCGAGGAATGGATGACGGACCGCGTGCACAGGGCGATGACGCCCGCCACGGTCCGCAACTCCAGCGTGATTCGCCTCATCGTCCAGCTTCCCGATCCGGTGCTGTGCGCCGACGTCGCCAACACCGCGGCCCGCGTCTACGAGGAGCGGAGCCTTCGCATCCGTCAGGAGGGCGTACGCGGGATCCGGCAGTTCGTGGAGGAGCAACTCGGCCGCTTCCGCACGCAGCTCGACGAGTCGGAGAAGGACCTGCGCGACTACAAGGAGCGCAGCCGGATCTCCTCGCTGGAGAACCATCAGCAGGAAGTGCTGCGTCGCCTGACCGAGGCCGAGGTCCTTTTCAACGCGGCGTCCACGGAGCGGGCCTCGCTGGAGAATCGTCTGCGCACCATCGAGGACAACCTGGCCCGCACGCGCGACGAGCTGGTGCCGTCGGTCACGCAGGCGTCCAACCCGTGGATGACGAAGCTGCAGGAGCGGCTCGTGGAGCTGCAGCTCCAGTATGCGGACCTGCAGGTGCAGAACTACGCCCCCACGCATCCGAAGATGGTGGCGCTGGAGCGGGACATCGAGCAGACGCGGCAGTCGCTCTCCGAGGAGGCGAGGAAGATCGCCACGGAGGAGAACCTCGTGGATCCCCTGGGCCAGATGGCCAGGTACGGCGAGGAACGCCTGGAACTGCAGATGGAGATCGAGTCGGTCCGCGCACGCGAGGAGGCGCTGGGCCGCGTCATCCGCCAGTACGAGGCGTCGCTGGGCTCCATGCCGGAGAAGGAGCTGCAGCTCGCGCGGCTCACCCGCGAGCGCGACGTGAACCAGAAGATCTACAACAACCTGCTCGAGAAGCTGGAGGAGACGAAGATCTCCGAGGCGGAGAACCTCAGCAGCGTGCGCATCGTCGACGAGGCCGAACCGGATCCCAGCCCCATCCGGCCGCGGAAGAAGGTGAACCTCGTCCTCGGCCTGCTCGTGGGTCTCATCGCCGGAACCGGCGTGGCGTTCGTGCGGGAGACGGCCGAGGGGACGATGGAGTCCTTCGAGGAGCTGGAGGAGGAGACCGGCTGGCCGGTGCTCGCCAGCATTCCCCGCGTCGTCAAGCTGCCGGCCGGCGATCTTCCGGACGTCGACCCCACGACGCTGGAAGGGCCGAAGGAACTTCGCGCGCTGAAGCGCAGCCTCATCTCGGTGCTGGAGCCCAACGGCGGCCCGGCGGAGGGATTCCGCATGCTGCGCACGAACCTGACGTTCCGCGGCGTCGGCCAGCACCACCGGACCTTGATCGTGACGAGCAGCGGTCCGAACGACGGCAAGTCCACCGTCGTGTCGAACCTGGCCGTGTCCTTCGCGTCGATGGGGAAGAAGGTGCTCCTGATCGACGCCGAGGTGCGTCGCCCGGGGATGCACAACGTGTTCAACGTTCCGGATGCGCCGGGACTGGGGGACCTGCTCCTGGCGCCGTCGACCGGCGGGCCCGGCAAGTCCACGCCCGAGCTGGAGGAGGTGCTGGCGTTCGCGCGTCGCACGCGCGAGGAGGGTTCGTTCCCGCCGCCGCCGAAGCTGCCGCCGCGGGAGCCGGAGGAGGACCTGTCGTTCCCGCTCGTGCAGGCCATTCACCCGTCCAAGGTGGAGAACCTGTCGGTGCTGCCGGCCGGACGCGGAATCGATCAGCCGAGCGAGACGCTCGCCGCGCAGATGGCGCGCATGAGGACGATCCTCCTGCACGCGCGCGAGCAGTACGACGTCGTCCTGCTGGACACGCCGCCGCTCTCCCTCGTCCACGACACGGCCGTGCTGTCCGGCGTCGTCGACGGGGTGGTCTACGTCGTGAATTCCCGCAACTACGACCCGGAGCTGGTTCTCCGGAACCGCACCGTCCTGGATCGGGCCGGCGCGGTCGTGCTGGGCGCGGTCCTGAACCAGGTCGAGCCCGTGGGAGTCTACAAGGACAACAAGTACTACTACACGGAGTGACTTCACCGCCCTTCGCGGTGTCAGAAGAGAACAGGGCCCGCCACCTCCGCCCCTGGCGGGCCCGAAGGTAACAAGACGAACGTTCGCAAGCGTGATGAGGGACGTGCGCCGTCCCGCGCCCGACCTGCGTCATCTCTTGCGAGAAGATCGGAAGAACGTCTCGTGAAAGAATCGGACTTGTGACATCGTCCGGTTCTCGGCGATAACTGATGGCTCGTCCCGGTAACGGGACCGCCGCCGAAGTCGTAGGAGTTCGCATCATGACCGGCACTCTCGTACTCACCACGACGATGAACCTGCGGGAGACCCTGGACACGCTGCCGCTGGTCGCCGGGGCTCCCTGGCCCTGGTGGTTCGCGCTGGGCGCGTTCGTGTTCGGAGTGGTCGCGACGCTGGTCATCGTGCACCGGGCGCACCGTCCGGAGCCGGATGAGAGTGCCACCGGCCCGATCATCCCCTCCCTGCGCACGCAGATGCCGGCGTTCGTCCGCGAGCTGGATCGCGTGCGTCGCTACGATCGCTCGCTGGCCGTGCTGGTGCTCAAGCTCGAGGATCCGCGTACACTCGAGCGGGCGTTCGGTCTGCTGGAGCCGGAGCCGGGCCGGGGTCTCGTGTCGGAGGATCCCGACGCCCTCGTCCGCGCCGCCCGCCAGGTGATGTTCTGGAACGTCGGCTACGTGCTCGGCGACCTGCTCCGGGAGAACGATCTCCTCGGCTGCGATCTTCCGGGCCAGCGCTACGTCATCCTGCTCCCCGAGTCGGAGGAGGAGGACGCGCAGGAGACGGCGCGCCGCCTCGCCGAGCAGATCCTGGACGGGACGGAGGTGCGCGTGCGTCAGGGTATCGCCGTGTACCGGATGGACGGCCTCACTGTCTCCGACCTGATCGAGAACGCGACGGCGATGAGCGAGCGCGTGCAGTCCGGACGCCCGACGCCTCGCGTGCCCAAGAGCCGCGCCGCGCGGATCCATCGCCTGCCCGGTCGGAAGTCGTCCTCATGATCGTCACCTTCGGACAGGGGAAGACCTGGCGCTTCCCGCGGCCGATCGGGCACTCGCTGCGTGCGCGCGCGTGGTACGAGCGCTCCGGTCCGCCGCGGCTGTCGCCCCGGGCCTACGCGCGGTGGAAACGGATCCTGGACATCGGCTTCTGCCTGCTGCTCCTGCCGTTCGTGCTGCCCGTGCTCCTGGTCTGCATGATCGCGGTCCGCCTGGACTCCCCCGGGCCGATCCTGTTCAAGCAGCTCCGGACCGGAACCGGCGGACGACGCTTCCGGATGTACAAGCTGCGGACGATGGTCCGGGACGCCGAGAGCCGGAAGGCCGAGTTCCTGGAGCTCAACGAGTTGAGCTATCCGGACTTCAAGATCGCCCGGGATCCCCGGGTCACGCGCGTCGGCCGGATCCTCCGCAAGACGAGCCTCGACGAGCTCCCGCAGATCTTCAACGTGCTGCGGGGGGAGATGACGCTGGTCGGGCCGCGTCCCACGTCCTTCTCGTCGTCCACCTACAGCTCCTGGCACACCGCGCGCCTGGAGCCGAAGTCCGGCGTAACGGGACTCTGGCAGGTGGAGGGCCGCAACGATCTCGACTTCGACGAGCGCGTGCGCCTGGACATCGCGTACTGGCGCAACCAGTCGCTCTGGCTGGACATCCGGATCCTCGTGCTGACGCTGCCGCGAGTGCTCTCCGGCCGGGGAGCCAACTGATGCAGGCGTTCGCGACGGCGCTCTTCGTCATATCGGCGGCCGGCCTGGCGTGGGTGTTCGGCGGTTTCTCGCTGATCGTGGCGGCGTGGGGAAGCATCGTCCGCCGCAGGGTCCGGCGAGAGGATGTCACGCCCACCGTCTCGGTGCTGATCGCCGCGCACGACGAGGCGGCCTGCATCGAGGAGAAGCTCCGCAACACGCTGGATCAGGACTACCCGTCGGAGCGCCTGCAGGTCGTCGTCGCCTCGGACGGCTCCACGGACCGCACGGTGGAGATCGCGCAGTCGTTCGCGGGTCGCGGCGTGAGGGTCCTATCGCTTCCGCGCCGCGGGAAGATCGCCGCACTGGAAGATGCCGTCGCCGCCGCGACGGGCGACGTCCTCGTCTTCACGGACGCCAACGCGTCCCTGGAGCCCGATGCGCTTCGCAAGCTGGTCCGGCCCTTCGCCGATCCGGACGTGGGCGGCGTGTGCGGCAACCAGATCCATCGCCACGAAGGCCATGAGGACTCCGTCGGGGACGGTGAGGGCCTGTACTGGAAGTACGACAAGTGGCTGAAGTCGCTGCAGAGCGCCACCGGGAGCATCGTCTCCGCCGATGGCGCCCTGTACGCGATCCGTCGCGCGCTGTACCGCACGCCGCCGAACCGGATCGTGAACGACGACTTCTCCATCTCCACCTCGGTGATCGCCCAGGGAAAGCGCCTCGTCTTCGACGGGGAGGCGCTGGCCGTGGAACCCGCGGCGGCGCGGGCGGGCGACGAGTTCGAGCGGAAGGTGCGCATCCTTTCGCGGGGACTCTGGAGCGTGATCGCGGCTCGTGAGCTGCTGAACCCGTTCCGCCACGGCTTCTATTCCTTCGTGCTCTTCACGCACAAGGTGCTCCGTCGACTCACGCCCCTGTTCCTCGCGGGATTCCTCGCGGGGAGCCTTCTCCTCGCCGTGCGGGGAGGTCCGTACGCAGCCCTCGCGGCGGCCCAGGGAGGCTTCTACCTCCTGGCCGCCGTGGGGGCGCTGACCCGGTCCACGCGGCTCGGGCGATGGCGCCCGCTGGGACTGCCGTTCTTCTTCTGCCTGGCCAACGCGGCGGCGCTCACGGCGATCGTTCGCGTGCTGCGCGGCCACGTGCCGGAGACCTGGCAGCCGAAGCGTCGCGACGCGATGGCGTAGGGACGCGCGGACCGGAGGAAACGCAACCACGTCGGCCGACCGGTCGATGGAGGCCTGGGCATGAGTGCATCCGCCAGACGATGGGGCGAGCTCCCGGAAGGGAGTCCGCGCACCACCGCCATCGCCGCGACGATCGCCACGGCGGCCGTCATCGTGACGGGCGTGGCGGCCGCGGTGGACGGCCCGGTGCTGCCGGTGGGCCTGCTCGCCGGATCGGCGGTGCTGGGCACGCTCGTGATCTCGCCGCGCATCGGCGTGCTCCTCTTCCTCATCCTCGCCTGGGCCAACGTGCCGGTGCTGCTCGGTCGCGCGGTGGGGAATCCGTGGGCCGTCGGGGCCGCGGCGTCGGGCTTCGTCGCCATTCCCGCTTTCGTGCAGGTGTTCCTGCTCCGCAAGGGATGGATCCTCGATCGACCGCTCCTGCTGATGCTGGCGTTCCTGGGCGCGCTGCTGCTGAGCAGCCTCGTGGCGCGGGACCACGCCATCGCCTTCGCGTGGGTGGGCACGTACGTCGTGGAGGGGCTGCTGCTCTACATCCTCCTCGTCAACGCGATGCGCACGCGCTCCGTGCTCCGCGCCGCCGTGTGGAGCCTGGTCGGCGTGTCCGTCGTCCTGACCGGACTCGGCGTCTACCAGGAGATCACGCAGGACTACGCGAACGACTTCGGCGGACTTGCGCAGCGCAAGCTGAAGCGCTGGGACGAGACGAAGGTGGGCGAGACCGGCCTGATCCGCGAGCGGGAGAAGGTCTCCGCCGCGGACCGGATCGGCGGTCCCGTCAACGACCCCAACCACTTCGGGCAGCTCCTCGTGGTCGTACTGCCGATGGCCTTCCTGCTGACGCGATCGGAGCGGCGTCGTCCCGGGCGATGGATCGCGGCGGCCGCCACCGTCGTGCTTCTGGGCGGCATCATGCTCACGTACTCCCGCGGCACGTTCCTGGTGATGCTGGGACTCATTCTACTCTGCGTGCCGCTGGGCTACCTGAAGTGGCGACAGCTCGCGCTGGGCGCGGTGGCCGTCGTCGGGGCCACGGCGATCGTGGCGCCCGGTTACTTCGAACGCATGGACACGATCCGCGGGCTCTCGCGCGTCCAGTCGGATGCCGCGGAGTGGCAGCGCGGCGACCATGCCGTTCGCGGCCGCCTCACCGAGATGCTCGCGGCGACGCACGTCGTGCTGGACTACCCGATCATCGGGGTGGGCCCCGGGCAGTACACGCCGTTCTACTCGCTGGACTACATGAGCCTGCCCGGCATCGCCTTCAAGGACATCGACGTGGAGCGGCGCGCGCACACGCTCTACATGGAGCTGGCGGCGGAGACGGGTCTCCTCGGTCTGGGCGTGTTCCTCCTCCTCGTCGGCGCCGTTCTGCTTCGACTCTGGCGCCTGCGGCAGCGCAAGCTGGCGACGAATCCCGAGGAGGCGCACTTCGTCACGGGAATCGGGCTGGCGATCGTCGCCTACCTGGGCACCGGCGTCTTTCTGAGCCTCGCGTTCCAGCGCTACTTCTGGCTTCTGATCGCGCTCGCCGGCGTGGCCACGCACGTGCTCCATCGTCCGGAACGGCGCCGACCCCGGGGGATCGCATGAGCGTGGGGCGCGCTTCCACGGCCGCGACCGCGGCGCCGGAACCGGATCGGGCGGAGCGTCTGCGCATCGTCCGTCGGGCCGACTGGCGATTCCTCCTGGAGGACCCCGCGCCGCGGCGTATCCTGACCGTCGGGAGCGTGCCGGAGTCGCTGGTCACGGCGCTGCGCGCGGTCTGCCCCGACGTACTCTCCGTGCCGCACGCGGACGAACCGCTGGTGGAGCGCTTCGATCTCGTCGTGCTGAGCGACGCGTCGCCGGACGAGGCGGAGCGGGCCGGACGCCACGTGGCCGACGGCGGCGCGCTCTACTGGGAGACGCCGACCGAGGTTCCCGTGGCCGCCGCGCGGGCCGCGCTGCTGGCGGCGGGCTTCGGGGAGGCGCGCGCCTACTGGCATCGCCCGGATTTCGAGGGATGCCTGGAGATCATCGCCCTGGAGGACGACGTCCTGCGCCACGTCCTGCGCGGCGGCGCCCACGGCGTGAAGGGAGAGTTCCGCCGGGCGGCCGGCCGCTGGCTGCATCGTCTGGGCCGGGTGGAGTCCATCGCCCGCCATCGGTCGATCGTGGCGCGCCGGCCGGGCGTGAAGCGCATCGACCCGGGACCGGCCACCCGCCTGATGTCCCGCGGTGCGGACGACGAGCGAACCGGATCGCTGCTCGTGCGCACGCCGCGCTTCCGCGCCTCCGCGCACGTCCTGCTGTTCGCGTTCCCGCCGGACGCCGACGAGCCCGTCGCCGTGGCCAAGATCCCGCGCCTCGCGGACGATCCCACGATCGATCGGGAGGCCGCCTGCCTGGAGGCGATGGAGCACTTCGGCATTCCGGGCGTGCCGCGCCTGGAGGTCCGCGACCGGTTCGCCGGCGTCGCCACGCTCGTCGAGACCGCCGTCCCCGGTCGCCCGATCCACCCCGATCGTCTGGGTCGTCATCCGGAGCGAATCCTGGATCTCGGCACGAAGTGGATCCGGGAGTTCCACGGCCGGACGAAGCGTCGCGGGGACGACGCCGCGGAGTGGTGGGACCGGTTCGTCGAGGAGCCGCTCCGCGTCCTGGAGTCCACCTTCGGGGCGGTGCCCGGGTGGCGCGAGCGCATCTCCCGGACGCGCGATCTGGTCCAGCCGCTGCATGGAACCTGCCTTCCCACCGTGTACGAGCACGGGGATCTCGGGGCGCCCAACCTGCTGCTCGCGCCGGACGGTTCGTTCGGCGTCGTGGACTGGGAATTGGCGCATCCCCGCGGCCTCGTGTCCGCCGATCTCTTCTTCTTCCTCGGTTTCGCCGCCGTCGCACGGGAGGGAGCCAGGTCCCCCGGCTCCTTCGCCGCCGCATTCCGCAGCGCGTTCTGCGGGGACGAGGGCTGGGCGCGCCCCTGGGTGGATCGCTACGGCGATGCCCTGGGAGTGGACCGCGCGCTCCGCCCGCCCCTGTTCGTCCTCGCGGCCGCTCGCGTCGTGGCGGAGACGGTCCGGCGACTCCGGGAAGAGGGAGGGATCGGCGACGGCGCCGGAGAGCTGGCGGACTGGCTGGAAACGGAACGGGCCGGCGTCTTCTGGCGCGAGGCCGTCGAGCACTTCGAGGAGCTGAGCCTGTGAGTCGACCGCCGCGCATCGCCTACGTGATGTCCCGTTTCCCGAAGGTGACGGAGACGTTCATCCTCTACGAGATCCTCGCGCTGGAGGCGCGGGGCGTGACCGTGGACGTGCATCCGCTCCTGCGGGAGAAGGCCGACGTGGTTCATCCCGAGGCGCAGCGGATGATGAAGCGGATCCGCTTCCATCCGTTCCTCTCCGGCCCCATCCTCGCGTCGAACCTGCGCTTCCTGTTCCGTCGTCCGGCGGCGTACCTGAAGTGCCTGTTCGAGGTGCTGGCCGGAACGTTCGGCAGCCCGAACTTCTTCGTGGGCGCGCTGGGCGTGTTCCCCAAGTCCGTGCGCTTCGCGGAGGAGATGACGCGTAACGGCGTGACCCACGTCCACGCGCACTTCGCCACGCATCCCGCGGTCACGGCGTTGATCGTCCACCGGCTCACGGGAATCCCGTACAGCTTCACGGTGCACGGCCACGACCTCCACGTGGAGAAGCGGATGCTGGACCGGAAGCTGGAGGCGTCGGCGTTCGCGGTCTCCATCTCGGAGTACAACCGGCGGGCGATGATCGACTTCTGCGGCGACGGCGTGCGCGACAAGATCCACATCGTCCACTGCGGCGTGGACGCCGGCGTGTTCGAGTACCGGGAACGCTCGCCGCACGACGGTCCGCTGCGTCTCGTCAACATCGGCCGCTTCGACGAGGTGAAGGGACACGAGTACCTCGTCGAGGCGTGCGCGATGCTGCGCGAGCGGGGCGTGGACTTCGTCTGCGACATCGTCGGCGACGGTCCGCGTCGCGGGTTCGTCCAGGAGCGCATCGAGGCCGTCGGGCTGTCGGAGTGCGTGCGGATCCTGGGGGCGCAGCCGCGACCCGAGGTGGCCCGCCTCCTGCGTGAGGCCGACCTGTTCGTCCTGCCCAGTGTGATGGCGAAGAACGGCGAGCGCGAGGGCATCCCCGTGGCGCTCATGGAGGCGATGGTCACCGGACTGCCCGTCGTCTCGTCCGTGCTCTCCGGCATTCCCGAGCTCGTCGAGAGCGGCACGTCCGGATGGCTCGTCCCGCCGCGCGACGCGAAGGCCCTGGCCGATGCCCTGGAGAAGCTCGCCGCCGATCCGGACCTGCGGCGACGGCTGGGTCGGTCAGGCCACGAGAAGGTCCGCGCCGAGTTCGACCTCAGCGACAACGTCGAGGCGCTGGCCGCGCTGCTGCTGGGTTCCGCGGATCCCGCCTCGCCCGGCGCCGCGCCCGCCTCGCTCCGACCCGCTCGCGCCTGATCCCATGCGAATCCTCTACCTGACCAGCGCGTTCCCCTATCCGCTGTTCGCGGGGCACCTGCGCTACTGGCACTTCATGCGGGAGCTGGGCCGTCGCCATCACGTGACGCTGTTCTCGCTGACGGGCGCCGACTTCCGACCCGAGCACGCGGACGCGATGCGGGATGTCGTCGCGGAGGTGAGGACGTTCCGCCGTCGCGACGCCGACAGCCCGGGAGGACGGTTCCTGAAGGAGGACCTGCGCCTGTTCTGGGCGGTCGATCCCGGGATGCGCGAGATGCGGGACGCCGTCGCGGCGGAGGTGGCGGAGGGTCGCGTCGATGTCGTGGTGATGGCCGGCAAGCGGGTGTTCCCGGCGGCCCGGGACGTTTCCGTTCCCGTCGTGGCCGACGTCTGCGACGCGGAGTCCGTCCGCTTCCGGAGTCGCCTGGAGCACGCGTCGTGGCGCGAGAAGCCCAAGGTGCTCCTCGGGCTCCGCACGCTTCTCCACATGGAGCATCGCGTGCTGGCGCGCGCGGACCGTTCGCTGTTCGCATCGCCCCGGGACCGTGACGCCCTGCTGGCGCCGAACGATCCGCGCGCCGTGATCGTACCGAACGGCGTGGACACCGGCTACTGGCAGCGCGGGCAGGTCGCCCCGACCGACCCCGCGCTCGCCTCGCTGCCGGCCGACGCCCGCGTCGTGGTGTTCACTGGTGCGATGCACTATCGCCCGAACGCCGATGCTGCGCTGCTGCTCGCGCGGAACATCTTTCCGCTCGTTCGGCGGCAGTGTCCGAACGCCTGGCTGTTCCTCGTCGGCCGCGATCCGGTCCCGTCCCTCAAGGCGATGAACGGGACGCCCGGCGTGGTGGTCACCGGGCAGGTGGACGACGTCCGCCCGTACCTGGAGCGCGCCTGCGTCTTCGGCGCGCCGCTCCGGTACGCATCGGGAATCCAGAACAAGGTGCTGGAGGCGATGGCGATGGAGCTCCCCGTCGTGACGACGCCGGCGGCCGCGAACGGGCTCTACACGGCGGACGGGGAAGCGGCGCCGATCGAGGTCGTGGAGCGGCCGGAACCCTTCGCCGAGGCGCTGCAGGAGCACGTGCTGCAGAAAGCGAAACGCCGGGTCCCCGTGGAGGAGACCCGACGCTTCGTGGAACGACACTTCTCCTGGGCCGGGCATGCCGCGACGCTGGAAGGCGTGCTGCAGGCCGCGGTGGAGATGCGCCGCTAGTCCTTCACCACCACCTCCCCACCCGTATCCACGATCCGGAACCACTCCGTCCGGATCTTCTCGACCGACTTGAAGAAGTTGGGTGCGACCCGCTCCCACTCGTGGCGGTGACGCGACGGGCGCGGGTGCATCAGCTGCACCTGGAACACCATGTCGCCGCCGCGGTCGCCGAGGTACATCCCGTACCGCTGCAGCGCCCGCGCCACGATCTTCGCCTCCTCGGTCAGGCCCCAGTCGTCGAAGTCGTCCTCCGTGAAGGAGGGATCGAGCTGAAGCCGCATTCCCTCGATGGGATACTGCTCGCCGATCACGTCGCCGTCCCCGCGGCAGGCGGGCGGCGCGATGAACATGTCCCAGCCCTGCTCGGACATGCGGATGTGACTGTATGTGAACACCAGCGCGTGCCGGATCTCCCCGGCCTGGATCTCCTCCGGGCGGACCAGCCCGGCGATGATCGGGAAGCCGGAGCCCCGTCCGCCGCGCAGCTGCCAGCGCTGCCCCTCGTCGTGGTCGCCGTGGCCCGGACCCGACAGGTCCCAGACGTTGTACGTGGTGCACGTCGGGAACGAGGAGGGATCGTCCCAGGCGTAGCGGGACATCTCCCAGGACAGCCCCAGCACCGGATCGACGACGCAGATGTGCGCGTCGCTGGTGGGCTCCTCCCACATCGTCGGCGAGAGCGGGGCGCCCTGGTCCGTCCAGCCGTCGCGGTCGGAGTCCCAGAGGTCGTAGATCTTGTCGCTGCGCACGCGGACCCGCTCCATCCGCTCCGAGCGGACCACCCACACGGGGATGGTGTACTCGCGGGACGGACGGATGAACGACTTCTCCGCGGCCATTCCGGCGATGATCTGCGCGGAGTTCGAGTGCGTCGGCGCGTTGGCCGGAATGGGCGTGTTCCAGGGCGAGTCGTCGGAGAACGGCCGCCACGTGCCGGGCAGGCTGTTCCCCAGGATGGCCCCGGAAACGCCCTGGTTGGGACCGAGGATCCCGTTGCCCGACGGCTGCCGGGTGTCGGACGTCGTGGAACCGTCGTCCGTGGACGACGCCACCGCATCGTCCTGAACGGGAGCCATCATCGGCTCCTCGCCGCAGGCCGTCATCAGCAGGAGGGCGAGCAGGGAGGTCATCACGAAGAGAGGAACCCCGGAGGGAATGAAACGATCCGTCATTCTACCTTTCCTTGCGGTCCTCGGCGTGGAGAAGCGGGACCGTCGCGAGAGCTCGTTGCGATTTCGGAGTCCGTCGTCGGACGAGGCCGGGGCCGCGTGGCGGCGGGACTCCGGGAAAGGGGGTTCGCTCCCTCTCTTCGGCGTCCGGATCCCGGGACCGCTGCCCAAATTCCGATCAGGAGTCCGTTCGACTCCCCGCCGCTCCCGTCCCGCCCCGCGTCGGATCTCCGTCGGCCGGCCCCCGTCGGGCTCGGCCCAGCCGCCGTTACGGAATGCAACGCGGGTGCCAATCGCGCGGAACGGGGCGCCGGATCGGACGATTTTCGGGGAGGGACGTCTCAGCGCCTTCCAGGGTGGCTCTGCGGCGCGACGGCGGTCCGGGAGGACCGCCGGGATGCGCAAGGATCCCCGTCGGGAGTTTGAAATCCTTGCACCCGGGTTGAAAGATCGGGAGCAGGGCGGAGCAGGATTTGCAGAATCGGGACCGCGAACGATCGGTCAGATCGCGTGCGCCAGCCAGTTCCCGCGGCGGACGAGGAGCGTGAACGCGACGGCCAGGATCCCCTCGCCGACGGCCACCGCGGCGAGAGCGCCCAGCACGCCCAGCCCGAGCCCCTGTCCCAGGAACAGGATGAGCGGGATCGTGATCGCCCAGCTCACGATGATCTGCGCGACCATCGGCGGACCGTTGAGGCCCGCCCCGGAGAACGCGGCCTCCGCCGCCATGACGATTCCGACGAACGGGACCCCGGCAGCCAGGATCCAGAGGTAGGGCCGGGCGGCCGAGGCCGTCGCCGCGTCGGGGAAGAAGGCCGATGCGATCAGCGGCGCGCCCGCGCACACGACGACCGCGAAGACGACCAGGACCCCGATGCCCAGGCGCGCCGATACGACGGTGGTGAGCCACGCCCGCTCCAGCCGTCCCGCGCCGAGCTGCTGACCGATCAGAGCTCCGGAGCCCAGCCCCAGCCCCGCCACCAGCATCCGCCCGAACCGGATCACCTTCTGCGCCATCCCGAAGAGCGCGACGGCCGTGGTTCCGTACACCGCCACCAGCGAGACGATCGTGGCGGAGAAGAGCGCGTAGGAGAGCGCCGATCCCCCGGACGGAAGGCCGATGCGGATCATCGCCACGAGCTGCGCGCGGCGCGGCCGCGGTCCGTTCCACCAGCGCACGCGCACGGCCGAGTGCCGGGACGACAGGGCGGCCATGCCCCACACCGTCACCGTCACGAAGCCGACGGCCGTGGCGAGCGCCGCGCCCCGGATGCCCAGCGCGGGAATCGGTCCCAGGCCGAAGATGAGGATCGGATCGAGGATGAGATTGATGATCGTGCCGGCGATGGAGATCCACATGCCCAGCGCCGGTCGCCCGATGCCGCGCAGCGCCGTGTAGACGGAGAAGCTCATCAGCTCGGGGGCCATCGCGAGCCAGCGGATCACGCCGTAGGAGACGCCGAGTTCCACGACATCGTCCGCCGCACCCATGACGCCCAGCGCGGTCCGCGTGAGCACCAGTCCCAGCGCGCCCGCCCCAAGCCCGACGAGCGCCTTGAGGAAGAACGTCGCCTGGATGGACCTTTCGCAGCCTTCGAAGTCGCCGGCGCCGAACCTGCGGCTGATGAACGAGACGCTTCCCGTCCCGACGATCTGGTTCGCGAAGGTGAGCACCCATTGCCAGGCGGAGAACGCCGTGACCGCTGCCACCGGTCCCTCGCCGAGGCGCGCCAACCAGAAGATGTCGACGAGATCGTAGATCGTCAGCATGAGAAAGCCCGCCATCGACGGCAGTCCCATCGCGAGGACGTCGCGTCGCAGCGAGCGCAGCATCGACGAGCTGAACGGTTCCGGCCGGGTGGTGCGGGTCGGCGAGGCGAACCGGGCGGCGACCCGGCCGGAGGGACGGCTGGGAATCATCCGGAGAGGATACGGCGGTTCGGGCCCTCCCGTCGCGCCGGTCGATCCCCCGGGGAGGGGCAAAGGAAACGGGGGGACGGGAATCCGTCCCCCCGTGGGTCGAAGAGCCCGCAAAGTCCGCTGTCCCGTACCGCTCGCGAGACTTCCGGCTCTTCGAAGTCCGAGTGTCCGAGCGTAGCAGATCCGCCTCCCCGATCTCAATCGCGGCGCGACGTCTCCTTCCGCACGCACCTGGTGACCCGTGGTGAACCTTGGCCGATGCTGACCGTCGCGACGTTGGCGGGGAACGAGGGGGCGCGGTACAATCAGCGGGTACGCCCGCCCGTGGGAGAAGCGGGCGTTGCTCCCCGTTGCCGACGGATCTGCCTGTGTCCCTTCCTCGCGACGATCGACCCGCGCCCGAAGTCGACGTCATCATTCCCGTCTACAACGAGGAGCACATCCTCCCGCGCTCCATCGCGACGCTGATCGGGTTCCTGCGCGATCACGTCACGATGCGATTCCGCGTCCTCATCACCGACAACGCCTCCATCGACGGGACGGAGGCCGTCGGCCGCCGGCTCACCGAGGAGTATCCGGAGGTGGAGTACCGTCGCCTTCCGCGCAAGGGACGGGGCGGCGCGTTGAAGACGGTGTGGCTGGAGAGCCCCGCGGACTACGTCACCTACATGGACGTGGATCTCTCCACGAACCTGACCGCCTTCCCGCGAATGCTGGATCTCCTGGCCGGCGGTTCCGATGTGGTGATCGGGAGCCGGCTCAGCCCGGAGGCGGCCACGACGAGAAGCTTCAAGCGGGAAGTCCTGTCCCGGGGCTACAACGTTCTGGTAAAGCTGTTCTTCGGCACCCGGTTCACGGACGCGCAGTGCGGATTCAAGGGCGTGCGGCGGGAGGTGGCCCAGCGCCTCGTCCCGCACGTGGAGGATCGCAAGTGGTTCTTCGACACGGAACTCCTGGTGCTGGCCGAGAAGTCCGGGCACCGCATCGGCGAGGTCCCGGTGGACTGGATCGAGGACCTCGATTCCCGCGTTCAGCTCCTCATCACGATCCGCGACGACCTCGTCGCGCTGGGCCGGCTGCGTCGCAATCTCTCCCGCGTGCTGGGGCGGATTCGTGAGCGCGACGAAGCCCGAAGCTGAGTTCCTGACCGAAGGCGACTCGTCGGCCGGCGTCGGGGGCCTGGTTCGCTCCGTTCTCCTGGCGGCCGTGCCGCTGCTGGCGGCTGTCGGTGCGACCGCCCTCGCCGCACGACTCGACGGCGTCGGCTTCGCGGCCGTGCAGCTCCTTCCTCCGGAACCCCTCCCGGCCGCTCGCTTCCTGCTGGCGATCGTCGTCGTGCTGTCGTCGTACCTGGCGATGTTCTTCGTGCCGGGGCTGCTGCTCATACGCGCGCTGGGGATCCGGCTTCCCAACTCCGTCGGCAACGCGATCGCGGCGCACGTGCTGTCGATGCTGGCGGTCTCGCTCGGCTGGATCGTCGCCCAGGCCCTCACCGAGGGCGTGGCCGGCCGCTCGTGCCTCTACCTCACGGTGGCGTCCGTGAACGTCGCGGCGCTCGTCGCCGGTGTGGCGCTGGCGTCGGGCGCACCCGCGCTGCCGCCGCTGCCCCGATCGATGCGCGGAACGGGTCGCGCGGAGCTCCTGATCCCCGTCGCCGGAGTCCTGATCCTCTGCGCGTTCGCCTGGGCGTTCATGCCGGGAAAGATCTCCATCGAGGCACTGGAGGGCGATGCCACCGAGGTGCGCGGCTTCGCGGCCAGCCTCGCCTACAGCGCCCTGCCCGAGTGGGATCTGGAGTCCGGCGCGTGGGGCTTCTATCCCACGTTCATGTTCGTGTCCTATCCGGTCTTCTTCTCCCTGGCGGCGATCGGGGACACGGAGGCCGCCGTGCGCCTTCCGGCGCTGCTGTTCCTGGGCGTCATCGTCCTGGGGCTCGCCGACCTGGCCGGACGCGGTCGAACGCGACGCGCCGGCGGCGCGCTGAACGTCCTGCTCCCGATGCTCATCGTCGGGTACCTGGCGCTCCAGGCCGGCGCGTACTACGCGGGTTATCATCCGTTCCACGGCGACCTCGGTTGCTCGCCGCTGGAGGAGTGGATCGTCACGGCGCTGTGCGTCGGCACCTTCGTGCTGTTGCGGGACGGCGCTCCCGGCCTCGCCGCCGTCTCCTCGCTGCTGGCGGTGCTGGCGTTTCCCAGCGGGATCCTCCTCACCGGACTGACCGCCGTGGCGGCGTTCCTCACCGGGACGTGGGAACAGCGCAAGGTGATCTTCCGCTGGGCTGCGGCGGTGGCGGCCTTGTTCCTCGTCTACGCGATCCTGCTCGTGATCTACACGGTCCAGACCGGAACGTTCACCGCGATGGTCAGCGAGTGGTACGCGAAGTACTTCCAGGGCCGCGCCAGCTTCGGAGCGGAGTCGCCCGGCCGCATGCTGCTGGCCGTCGGATGGTTCGTGCTGCTGGCGGGCGGACTGCCGATCCTGGGGCTCCTGGCGGCGCCGGTCCGCGTCGACCGTCTGGCGCGCTGGATGGCGCTTGTCGCGGTCGTGTGGACCGGGTTCTTCGTCCTCTCGCCCAACAAGAACATCCACTACTTCTTCCCCGTGGCGCTCTTCCCGATGGCCGTCGCGCTGCGGCTGGCCGCGGGCTGGACCGAGCGGCCGAGGTGGGGCGAGGCCGCCGCGGGACTCTGCGCGCTCTCCGCACTGGTGTGCATCGTCCTGTGCTTCCCGCGTCCGGTGCCTCCGTACGTCGCGGACCGGGACTTCGGCGAACGGACGGTGTTCCTGGCCCGCAGTGAGCGGGAGGCGGTGGAGTACGCCCAGGTGCTCTACAACCGGTTCGAGCCGGTGTGGCACTGGAAGCCGGGGCGTCCCTGGACGCTCGGGTCGCACACGTGGGTGCTCTACTCGACGCTGTCGGAGTCGCCGGGCGAGGAGTTCGATTTCTACGTGGGGAAAGGGCCGGCGCCGGTGGAGGGACTCACCGACATCGCCCGCATCGTGACCCCGGGCGGGGACCGGGTGACGTTCTGGGCCCGCGGCGGCCTGGAGACGCTGCGCACCTGGCGACGCCAGGAGTACCCGCTCCGTATCGAGCTGAGCCGTTTCAATTTCGACATGGCGCCCGTGCGCACGGGTCGGAACGCGGAATAGGGGCGCGCGCCGGAGCCCGCGCCCCCTCCTTCACTTCGCGTTGGGGTCCGCTTCCATCATCCCGAACGCGTTGCCCTCGGGATCCGTGAAGTAGGCCAGCCAGCCCACGCCGGGCACGGCCGCCTTCTCGAAGACGATGGTTCCGCCGTTGCGCTTCACGGCCTCGACGGCGTCGTCCACGGAGGCCACGCCGATGGTGTTCATCGCCTGATGCTGCGGGTTCTGACGCTTCGCCATGCCGCCGTCGATGCCCGGGCCGTCCTCGCCCGTGCGGATGAGCCAGTACTCCTGCGGCCCGTCCCACTTCTGGAACGTCCAGCCGAACGTGTCGGCGAAGAACTTCTCGGCGCGTGCGGGATCGTCCGCGGGGATCTCGAAATGGATGATGCGGGCGGACATCGGTGCTCCTTTCTCACGGCCGTCAGGCCGCGGCGCGGGCGGGACGGCCGTACCGGACCGTCGCGTAGCCGACCATCATTCCGGTCACCGCGCCGGGCAGGATGATCTTCCAGTAGTAGGACGTGTTCTCGTAGTAGTTCGCGTTCATGATGGCGACCGGGATGGCGAGCGCGGTGGCCACGACGGCCCCGATCAGCACGCCCTTCCCGAACGAGCCGGTCCGGCGCACGGCGAAGCCCGTGACCAGGCCGACGATCAGCCCCTTGATGCACGAACCGAACACGATGCCGCCCACTTCGGCGCGAAGCTCCGGCGCGGTGAACCAGGCAGTGGAGCCGTCGAGGGCCCCGAGGGCGATGCCCAGCAGGATTCCCAGCAGCGGTCGGTTCATCGGTTCCTCCTTCGGTTCCGGCGCGGGAGTGCGCCGCTGAGGTTCTGTTCAACGTCCCGCCGCGATCCTTTGAAGGGCGGACGAAGTTTTTCAGGTGCGGGCGAACGCGAACACGAGGGCCCGGATGACGACGTAGGCGCCGATCAGGAGGAGGGCGGTCCGGTGCCGGCGCGCGATCCGTCCCGCCCGCTCCAGGGGGCCCTCCCGGTAGACCGAGATCGGCGTGCCTTCCACGTAGGCGCGCACGTCGGCGGCCAGCTCCGGCACGCTCGCGTAGCGGTCCTCGGGGCGGGGCTCGGTGGCCCGGCGGCGGATCGCGTCCAGGCGGCGGGGCAGCGGGGTGCCGTCCGCGCCGGCCACGGCGGCCAGCATCGCGCCGAGGGCGAAGACATCGCTGCGCTCCTCCACGAGATGGGTGAGGCCCGCCGCCTGCTCCGGCGCCATGTAGCCGGGCGTTCCCAGGACCGTGCCCGGGTTCGTCGCGGCGGCCGCCGTTCCGTCCATGCGGACGGTCGGCGCGTCCTGCGCGGGCGACCGCGCCATCTCCGCGGCGACCGCCTTCGAGTCCTCGGGGGAGCCGCCGCGGATCTTCGCCACGCCCCAGTCCATCACCTGGACCTCGCCGAACGGGCCGACCATGACATTCTGCGGCTTCAAGTCGCGGTGGATCACGCCGCGCGCGTGCGCAAAGGCCACCGCCTCGCAGACGCGCTCGAAGATCGCGAGACGGCGGTTCCGGTCGGGGACGCGGCGCAGGTGCTCGTCGAGGCGATGTCCCTCCACTCGCTTCATGGTGTACCAGACGCGACCGTCCTCCAGCGTGCCCACGTCGTGCACGGGGACGATGCCGGGATGCTCGAGGCGGGCCAGGACGCGGGCCTCGCGCAGCATGCGCGCCCGCGCCGCGTCGTCCGCGTCGGGAACGGCGAGCACCTTCAGCGCCACGTCGCGCTCCAGTCGCCGGTCGCGCGCCGTCCAGACCACGCCCATGCCGCCCTCGCCCAGCCGCTCGCCGACCTTGTAGCGGTCGCCGGGGATCTCGGGCTTCGCCCAGTTCTCGCGCAGGTGGCGCATCGCCTCGTCGGGAATCCTCACGGCGTCTCCGCCCCCAGAAGGGCGCGCGCCTCCTCCCGGAACTCCTCGTCCGTCGCGGTGACGGCACGGATCTCGTCCAGGACGAGGCCGCGGAACCGCTTCCGCGCGGCGTGCAGCTCGTTCGTCACCTTCGTCGCGTCCAGTCCGTGACGCTCGCCCAGTTCCGCGTACGTGAGCGCTTCTCCGGACTCGGGCCGCTCCAGATCGTAATGCCGGAACAGCTCGAACCGCAGCGCCCGTCCCGTCGTCTCGCACTCGCCGCGCAGCTGCGCGACCGCGCGCGAGAACAGGCCGCGCACCCACTCTCGGTGGAACAGGTCGTCGGGGCATTCCTTCGCGGCGATCGGGAGCTCGCGGACCTCGCCCTCCGCCGTTTCGAAGTCCAGCGCCACGTGGACGAAGTGGCCACCGCGCTTGTGCCGCGAGGCGGCCTTCCGCTCGTTGGCCGCGTAGCCGTCCAGGCAGGTCCGCAGGTACGTCCGGAAGCGGCCCCGGTCGCCGTTGTAGCGCGCCACGAGCTCCCGCTCCAGCAGGGTCACGAAGAACCCCTGGGTCAGGTCCTGGGCATCGTCCGGCAAGGCTCGGTGGCGGAGGCGCAGGTACTTGTACACCGGGCTCCAGTAGCTCCGCACCAGCGTCTCCAGCGCCTGCCGGCGGACGGAGAAATCGGCGCTGCCGGCCCTCTGGACGATGGAGGCGCGGGTGTCCGGGAATCGCCCCGGCGGGGAGGATCTCTGCATCCGGCAAGGCTAGGCGACGGCTCCCGTCCGTTCAAGCGCCCGGGGACGGGCTTCCGGCCCCGATTGGCGAGGAAAGGGCCGGATGTCGTACAATCGTGGGGCCGTTTCCCGGGAATCGCGCGGGCTCCTGGTGGCGGTGGTCGTTCCGCCCCGCCCCGCACCGAAGTTCATCCGGAGTCCACACCATGCGCTGCATCCTGCTCGGCCTGCTTGCCCTGGGCCTGCTCCTCCCCGTGTCCGCCTCCGCATCCGATCCCCCTTCCCCCCGGGCGATGGCGGAGTTCGAGGAGCTCAACGACCGCCTCTCCCGGCTGCAGGAGCGGGCGATGCGCGACGCCTCCATCCAGCGGGAGTACGGGGCGCTCCAGGAACTCGTCGCGTTGACGATGGACCGCATCGACCCCGAGACGCCGGACCGGCGCGCCCGGCTGCTGGAACTCGTGTCCCTCCTGGAGGACGCGCACGAGATCGGCGACGACAATGCGTACGACGTGCTTTCCGAGGAAGGCGAGGCGCTGGAGATGGCGCTCCGCACCACCCAGCAGGCCGCGTTCGATCACGAGGACGTCGCACCGCGCCTGGAGCAGTTCCAGGACACGCTCTTCTCGAAGATGACGGAGCTGGATCCGTCGACGCCGGGGCTCGTCGAGCGGGCGGGCGAGCTGATGGAGGAGATGCAGTAGCGCCTTTCCGCTCCCGCACCCCGTTCGATTCGCCTATGCTGACCGGTCGTGCGGCGCGTAGCCGCGAGTCCGTCCGCGAAGGGTCGTGATGCTCCCGTCGGTCCGCCGATCCCTCCCCCTCGTCCTCGTCGGTCTGGTGGTGTTCTTCGCGACGGCGGCCGGTTTCCGGCGCGCGGTGCCGCCGGTGGAGCGCTCGCTCGTGCGCGCGAAGTTCGCGGAGATGGACCGGTCGGAGCGGGCGTGGAGCGCGGTCTTCCTGGGCAACAGTCGGGTCCTGCGCCACGTCGATCCCGCCCGCTTCGATGCGCGCGTGGCCCGCGCGGGCGGCGACCTGCACAGCTACAATCTCGGCGCGCCGAACATGAGCTTTCCGGAGATCGACTTCATCGTCCGACGCCTGAAGTCCCGCGCAGGCGGACCGCCGGACTGGATCTTCCTCGACGTCGATTTCCGCTGGCACCCGCGACCGAAGAACTTCGCGACGCGCCGCGTCATCGAGTGGCACGACGTGCGCAGCGCCGGCATCGCGCTCGGTCTCGCGATGATCCGCGACGGGGAATCGCCCGGCGTCCTGCCCCTCGTGGGGGCGCACCTTCGCGCGTTCGCGCACTGGACCACGGGACGGGGCCTGCTCTCCGACCGGTTCACCACGGCCGCCGGCGCGGATCCTCCGCCGATGGCGTTCGTGCCGGAGCGCCGCGGGTTCGATCCGCTGGTGCCGGGCGTCCGGGCCGAGGACGATCGATCGCGCTACTTCGCGCGCGTGCAGCCGGGATGGCGCCGCAAGGTGGACCGGCTGCGCCGGGACGATCCCCCGCGTCGCGACGTGTCGGAGGCGCGGATGAACCGGCTCCGGGATCTCGTCCGCTCCCTGCGCGACGGGGGCGTGCGCGTGGTCCTCTACGTGCCGCCCGTGGTCGACGGGACGCTGCCGCTCCCGGATCCCGCCGAACTCGACGCCGCCGTTCTCCGCTTCGACGATCCGGAGGCGTTTCCCGAGCTCTTCCTTCGGGAGAACCGCTGGGACCGGTCGCACCTGAACGATGCGGGCGCCGCCCTCTTCACGAACGCGCTGGCCGACCGCTTCCTCGAGCTGCCGGGAGCGATCCGCTGATGCGACCGCTGCTCCTGTTCCTCGCGGGGCTCGTCGCCTTCGCCACCGCGGCGGACGGCCTCCAGCGCTTCGTGCCGCATCGCGGGACGTCGCTGGTGGAGGCGAAGCTGGCCGAGATGGAACGGGAGGGCGGTCCGTGGGACGTCGTCTTCCTCGGCAACAGCCGCGTGCAGCAGCACGTGGATCCGCGGCGGTTTGACGCACGTCTGGCCGAGGCGGGCCTGAAGGTGCGCAGTTACAACCTCGGTGCCCCGAACATGAGCCTCCCTGAGATCGATTCCGTCTGCCGGCGCCTGGACCGGCGGGGGATCGGACCGGCCGACTGGATCTTCGTGGATCTCGGCTTCCGCTGGGGGCCCTGGCCGACGGAGTTCGACACGCGCCGCGTCATCGACTGGCACGACACGCGGTCCACGTGGCTCGCGCTCCGCCTGGCGATGATCGAGGACGCGGAGACGTCGGAGCGCTCGTCGCGGCGGCATCAGGTGACGCGCGGGGACGTCGTCGGCCGACACCTTCGCGCCTGGGCGAACCGGGCTGCGTCCCGCGGTCGCGCGGCGGAGCTCCTCTTCGGGCCGTCGTCCCCGCCCTCCGTCGACGACGTCCTGGAGGAGGGACTCCGGGGTTTCCTGCCGGTGACACGCCACGCCGATCCGGAAGGAATCCGGCGGACGAACTTCCTCCGACAACGTGACGGATGGATGCGACAGGTGGAGGAACTCCGGCGTGACCCCGCGCGGGGGCTGCGCGAGCCGTCGCCCGAGCGATTGGAGCACCTGACCCATCTCGTGCGGGACCTGGAGGCGCGCGGGCACCGCGTCGTCCTCTTCCTGCCCCCGGGCGTGGAACCGTCGGTTCCGGTGCCCGCGGAGCTCGCCCCCGGCGCGGGCCACCTCCGCTTCAACGATCCGGATGCCTACCCCGATCTGCATCGTCCCGAAGCGTGGTGGGACCGGCGTCACCTGAACGAGGAAGGGGCCGAGCTCTTCACGGACCGGCTGGCGGGCCGGTTCCTGGAACTCCGTGGGGAGATGCGCTGATGCTGTTCGTGGAGCAGAGGTTCCTCCTCTTCTTCCTGCTCGTGTTCGTCGTCCACTGGGCACTGCGGCGATCGACCGCGCGCAAGACGTGGCTGCTGGTCGCCAGCTACACGTTCTACGCGGCCTGGGACTGGCGTTTCCTCGGGCTCATCGTCGCGTCCACGCTGGTGGACTACGTCGTGGGACTGCGCCTGTCGCGGCCGGCGACGCGGCACCGGAGATCCTGGCTGCTCGTCAGTCTCGTCGTGAACCTGGGTCTCCTGGGCGTCTTCAAGTACCTGGACTTCTTCATCGAGTCCGCGGTGGAGCTGTCCGCCTGGCTGGGCCTGCCGATCCACGCCCGCACGTTCGGACTGATCCTTCCGGTCGGAATCTCGTTCTACACGTTCCAGACGCTCAGCTACTCCATCGACGTGTACCGCGGCACCCTCCGGCCGACGCGCAACCTCCTGGACCTGGCGCTCTTCGTCGGCTTCTTCCCGCAGCTCGTCGCCGGACCGATCGTCCGGGCGGCGGAGTTCCTGCCGCAGCTCCGGGAGCCGCGACGCTTCGGCGCGATCCCCGCCAAGCCGATGCTGGTGCTGTTCCTGCTGGGCTTCGTGAAGAAGGCGTGCGTCGCGGACCACCTGGCCATCGTCGTGGACCGGTACTGGGAGGCGCCCGCCACGTTCGACGCGCTGAGCGCCTGGCTGGCCGCGCTGGCCTACTCCGGCCAGATCTACTGCGACTTCTCCGGCTACTCCGACATGGCGATCGCCTGCGCGGGGCTGCTGGGCTACCGCCTGCCCCTGAACTTTCGCCATCCGTACTTCGCCGTGAACGCGTCGGACTACTGGCGCCGCTGGCACATCTCCCTCTCGTCCTGGCTGCGCGACTACCTCTACATCCCGCTCGGCGGCAACCGCGGATCGCGCCTCTTCACCGCCCGGAACCTCATGCTCACGATGCTTCTCGGAGGCCTGTGGCACGGCGCGTCCTGGAACTTCGTCATCTGGGGCGCGCTCCACGGCGTCGCGCTCATCGTCTTTCGCGAGTGGCACCGGCACGTCGGAGGGAAGCTGCCGGTGACGCCCGGCCAGATCCCGTCGCGGGTCCTGATGTTCGTCTGGGCGACGCTCTGCTACATCTTCTTCCGGGCTCCGGACCTGGCCTCGTCCACGCTCGCGGCGAGGGCGTTCGTCACGCTGCAGTCCCCGGGCGCGGAGTCCGTGAGCCGCCCGGAGTGGTGGTGGCTGCTCGGCGTCTTCGCGGTGCTGCACGCGATCACGGCGCGGGTGAAGCTGCCCGAGGCGTCGCGCCGCATCCCGGACTTCGCCTTCGCGATCCTGTTCGGCGTGGCGTTCGCGCTGGCGCAGTCGCTCGTGGCGGTGAACTATCAGCCGTTCGTGTACTTCCAGTTCTAGGAGCGAGGATGAGGATCGAGGTTCGGACGGACGAGGCGGGCGGCGGCCGTGAGTGACGATCGGCCGATCGGCGTGTTCGACTCCGGCGTGGGGGGACTCACCGTCCTGCGCGCGCTGCGCCGCGAGCTGCCCCGGGAATCCATCGTCTACCTGGGTGACACCGCGCGCCTTCCTTACGGGACCAAGAGCGCGGAGACCGTGCAGCGCTACGCGATCCGCGCGGTGGAGCACCTCGTCCGCCATGACGTGAAGCTGCTGGTCGTCGCGTGCAACACGGCGTCGGCGCTGGCGCTGGACGCGGTGCGGGAGCACGTGGGCGACGTCCCCGTGGTGGGCGTGGTCCGGCCCGGCGCGGAGGCGGCGGCGCGCGCGACGAAGGCGGGGAGCATCGCGGTCATCGCCACCGAGAGCACGGCCCGGGACGGCGCCTATGAGCGGGAGATCCTGCGCGTGCGCCCGGACGCCCGCGTGGTCTCGCGCGGTTGCACGCTGTTCGTCGCGCTGGCCGAGGAGGGCTGGTCGCACGGGCCCATCGCCGAGGCCGTCGCGCACGAGTACCTGGACGACCTCCTGGCCGAGCATCGCCCGGACTGCCTGGTGCTGGGCTGCACGCACTTCCCCGTGCTGGCCGACACGATCGCGTCCGTCGCCGGGGAGGGCGTGACCATCGTGGACTCGGCCGCCACGACCGCCGCCGTCGTGCGCGACGAGCTGGAGCGGGCGGACGTGCTCCACCACCACGACGATCGAGCCGCGGTCACCCTGCTGGCCACGGATTCGCCGGAGCGCTTCCGACGCGTCGCGGTCCGCTTCCTTCCCGACGGTCTACCGGCCGAGGGCGTTCGTCTGGTCGACCTGTCGTGAACCATCTGGCCCACGCGCTCGTGGCGCGACGGACGGGCACGTCCGTCGTCGGGAACCTCATGGGCGACTTCGTGAAGGGGGATCCGGCGGACCGGTTCCGCGACGATCTGGTGGAGGGGATCCACCTGCACCGGGCCGTCGACGCCTTCACCGACGAGCATCCGGCGTTCCTCCGCGCGCGCGATCGACTCGTGGCGCCCTACCGCCGCTGGGCCGGTGTCCTCGTGGATATCTTCTGGGACCACGCGC
The DNA here is from genome assembly GCA_965216835.1 of bacterium. Taxonomy (GTDB): domain Bacteria; phylum ARS69; class ARS69; order ARS69; family ARS69; genus BQJX01. Next base: position 96,510 of record OZ244210.1, read on the forward strand.
TGGCCCGCGCATGGGACCGGCACGGGACGGGGGAGCTTCCGCAGTTCGCCGCTCGCGTCTACGAGGAGCTGGGAGAGCGGCGGTCCGAGCTGCCGTCCCGGATGGCCCGTTTCGTCGATCACATGACCGGGGTGGATCTCCTGGTCGCGTACGGCCGGCGGGACGGGATCGACCGGGCGCTGCGCGGCCTCTCCGTGCGCGTGCGCAGCGAGAACCCGTTCGCCGACGCGGTGCGGGAGCTGGACCGCATCGGCCCGGACCTGGCCGGCGATCTGGAGGAGTTCCTGCCCGACCTCTGGCGGCACGTGGGGGCCACGTCCGTCTGACAGGACTCCCCCGGTGCGGCGGGATGATTCCCGTCGCCCCCGCCTTGCATCGACCGCCGCCGGCGGGTATTCCTCGTCTCCCGATGAAAGGAGGAGCGCCGTGAAGGTCATGGTGGATCTCTGCGTGGTGCCGATGGGCGTCGGCCTGTCGGTGTCGGAGTACGTCGCGGCCTGCGAGCGGGTCCTGCAGGAAGCGAACCTGGAGCACACGCTGCACGCGTACGGGACGAACATCCAGGGCGAGTGGGACGACGTGCTGGCGGCCGTCAAGCGCTGCCACGAGGTGGTGCACGAGATGGGCGTGCCGCGCATCTTCACGACGATGAAGCTGGGCACGCGCACGGACCGCGAGCAGTCGATGGACGACAAGGTCCGCAGCGTGCGGGAGAAGCTCGCTTGACGGCGCCGGACGCGCTGGCCGACTACTATCGCCGTCGCGCCGCCGAATACGACCGTATCTACGAGAAGCCGGAACGGCAGGAGGACCTGCGTCGGCTGGAGGTGGACCTGGCGGATCGCGTGCGCGGGCGACGCGTGCTGGAACTGGCCTGCGGCACCGGCTGGTGGACGCAGACGCTCGCGCGGGCGGCGGATTCCGTGACCGCCACCGACGCCAACGATGAGGTGCTGGAGATCGCCCGCCGCCGAACCTACGAGCGGCCGGTGGAGTTCCGCCGCGCCGATGCCTTTCGACCGGAGTCCGTGCCCGGCCGCTTCGACGCCATCGTGGCGGCGTTCTGGGTGTCGCACCTGCCACTCCGCGACCTGGGGCCCTACGTTCGCGACCTGCTGGATGCCGTGCCGCCGGGCGGCCGCGCCGTGCTCCTGGACAACCGGTACGTGGAGGGGAGCAGCACGCCGGTGTCCCGCACGGACGAGGAGGGGAACACCTACCAGACGCGTCGGCTGGACAGCGGCGAGACGTTCGAGGTCCTGAAGAACTTCCTCGCGGAGCCGGGTTTCCGACGACGTGTGGAGGCGCCGGGGCAGGCCGTCCGCTTCCGGGAGCTGGAGTACTTCTGGATCGCCGACGTGGAGCGCGAGCTCCCGCTCTAGCCTCCGGGCCGCGGGTCTGGTAAAGACGAAGCGGCCCGAACGCCCGGAGGCTTCATGCGTGTCCTGATCGTCACCACCGGCGGCACCATCGACAAGACGTACTTCGACGCCAAGAGCGACTACGAGATCGGCGAGTCGACGGTGCCGGAGATCCTGGAGGAGTCCAACGTCACGCTGGACTACGAGGTGGTGAACCTCCTGCGCAAGGACAGCCTGGACCTCACGGACCAGGATCGGGACCTGATCCGCCGCACCATCGAGGCGCGGCCGGAGCGGCACGTCCTGGTCACGCACGGCACGGACACCATGGTGGACACGGCCAAGGTGCTGCGCGACGTCTCCGGGAAGACGATCGTCCTCACGGGATCGCTCAGCCCCGCCCGCTTCCGCAACAGCGACGCCGTGTTCAACGTCGGCCTCGCCATCGGGGCGGCGCAGTCGCTGCCCGAGGGTGTCTACCTGGCGATGAACGGTCGCATCTTCGCGCCGGATCGCGTCCGCAAGAACCGCGACCGCAACTGCTTCGAGGAGACGTCGGCGTCGTGAGCGGGGGGGAAGCGTTCTCGCCGATCGATCCCGGCTACGAGGCGCGCGTCCGCACCAGCTTCGCGGCGCAGTCGTTCATGCAGACCCTCGGGGCGGAGGTCGCGCAGATCGCTCCGGGCCGCGTCGCGCTGCGCGCCGGAGATCCCCGGCGCCTGGGTCAGCAGGACGGCTTCTTCCACGCGGGCGTGCTGGCATCGCTGGCCGACAGCGCGGCGGGGTACGCCGCCTACACGCTCATGGCCGCGGACGACTCCGTGCTCTCCGTGGAGTTCAAGATCAACCTGATCCGCCCCGCCGCCGGAGACGCGGTGATCGCGCGCGCGGAGGTGGTCAAGCCCGGCCGGACGATCACGCCCTGCCGCGCCGATGTCTTCGTGGAGCGGGACGGCGCCGAGACGCTGTGCGCCGTCGCCCAGCTGACGATGATCCGCGTCCCGGCGGCCGCCGGCTCGTCCGCCCCCGGTCCAGGCAAGAAGTAGGGCCGCCCCCGGAAGGGAGCGGCCCGTGGTTCGGTGCGACGCCGGCGGCCTAGTTGGAGGCGCCCGGCATCTCCCGCGGCTTCTCCTCCTTCATCTCCGGCGTCTTGTCGAGGAGGTAGCGCTCCCAGAAGAGCGTCTGCACGTAGAGCGACTGGTCCGCGTTGGACTTCTTCGCGAAGCCGTGGCCCTCGTCCTTGGCCAGGAGGTACCAGGCCTCCTTGCCCTTCTCGCGGACCTTGCGGACGATCTGCTCCGCCTCCGAGGCCGGCACTCGCGGATCGTTGAGACCCTGGATGACCAGCAACGGGGCGTTGATCCGGTCGACGTTGTTCGTCGGCGAGATCTTCTGCAGGTGCTCGTACATCGCCGGGTCGCGCTCATCGCCGTACTCCACGCGGCGCAGGTCGCGGCGATAGTCCTTCGTGTTCTCGAGGAACGTCACGAAGTTCGAGATGCCCACGTTGTCGATGCCGCAGCGCAACCGGTCGCTGTAGTGCACAAGCGATGCCAGCGACATGTAGCCGCCGTAGGAACCGCCCGTGACGCCCACGCGCGACTCGTCCAGCTTCGGATGCTCGGCGATCCAGTCCAGCAGAGCGCCGATGTCCTTCACCGAGTCCTCGCGCAGGAAGCCGTTGTCCAGCTTCAGGTAGGACTTCCCGTAGCCCGACGATCCGCGGACGTTGGGATAGATCACGGCGCAGCCCAGCTCGTTGACCTCATACTGGCTGGTGTAGGAGAACCACGTGCGCGCCTGGCTCTCCGGACCGCCGTGGATCCGCACGACCACCGGGAACGGACCGTCGCCCTCGGGGAGGTACATCCAGGCGGGGATCTTCTTGCCGTCGAACGACTCGAACTCGATCAGCTCCGACATCACGAACGTGTCGGGGTCCAGGCCGCCCACCTCGCTGTCCGTCCAGCGCGTGATCTTCCCGCTCCTGACGTCCACCGTGTAGATGTTGCCCGGTGAGGCCGGCGTCATGAGGCTCACCGCCAGTGTCGTGCCTTCGTCGTTCCAGCCGAGACCGGTCATGTAGCACGGCGGCGTGTCCAGCTTCTCGTACTTGCGGCTCTTCGAGTCCATCACGTAGAGGACCTGCGCGCCGCCCTCGTTGACCGTGAAGGCCATGCGCTTCCGGTCCTTCGTGGGGGCCAGGCCGCCGACGTTCCACGCGATGTCGCCGCTGATCTCGGTGACGTCGTCCGAGCCGATCTTCGACCAGCGCAGCGTGGTGAACTCCGTGCCCTCGTCCGAGGTGAAGTACACGCCGTCGCCGGTGGCGTCGAAGACGGCGCCTCCGTAGGCGATCGTCTGACCGTCGGCCTTGTCGTGGTTCCCGAACGGCGTCTTCTCGCCCGTCTTCACGTCGCCGACCCAGATGTAGGACTCGTTCGCGGAGACGTAGTTCATCAGCAGCATCTTCGAATCGTCGGGCGACCAGTCCATCGGCACCCAGTAGCCCTCGTTCTGGAAGAGGATGCGCCGCTCCTCGGGCTTCGTCGGGTCCATGATCCAGACGTCGTGGTCGCGCTGGTTGCGCGCCGTGCTCCGGTAGGCGATCCACTGCTCGTCGTTGGACCAGCCCGGAGCGCTGTTCTGGGCCTCGCCGTCGGTCAGCAGCGTGGCCTCGCCCGTAGCGAGGTCGTAGCGGAAGATCTGCGAAGCCTCGTTCCCGCCGAAGTCGCGGTTGAAGAGAAACCAATCCGGGCTGCTCCCGAAGGAACCGCCCGCCACCGGCTCGTCGTAGAACGTGAGCTGGCGCCGCGCGCCGCCCGGCGCGGTCACATGGTGGAGCTGGCCCGTTTCGCCGAATCGCGTGCTGATCAGCAGCCCGCCGTCGGGCGCCCAGTCCGCGAACGTGGCGTGTCGAACATTCTGGTACTGGTTCGTCTTCTCCACGATGCGGTCCGGGATGGCCGGAACGCCGTCGAAGACGAGCTGGCCGAGCTCGCGGACGTTCTCGTCCGCGCCGGCGGGAAGCGCGACCAGTCCGGCCGCGATCGTCAGCGCGATGACATTGCGCTTCATGAAGTCCTCCTGGGTCGGTGGCAGCGCGCCGGCCGGTGCCGACACGGAGAGAGATGGGACAAGGTGACACCGTGCGGAAGGAAGATCAAGCGGAGGGGGGCCGGTGGGAGGAACCCCCGGGACCCCGGCGCGGATCCGTCGGCCGCGGCGCGGGAATCCCCGCCCTCGCGCGTTTCGGGGGGAAAGGGACGAGTGGGCCCCTGAGCGGGCCGGACCGCCCCCTCCCCTTGAACCAATCCGGGGCGGAGTGGGTCTATCCAGGAGAGAGGGGCGGTCCGCCCACCCCCGTGCCGTGCCCGTCCGAACCTGCGGCGCTTGCGCCGGGGCCGGCTTCGGGGAGAAGATGGGTGGCCGAACTTCCGAACTCGCGAGTCTTCCTCCACGCCGTTCCCGATCTGGTGGTGTCTTCCATGGCGAGCAAGCCCCCCCGCAGCCGTCCGTCGCGCCGGATCGTTCTGGTCCCGGCCCTTCTCTGGATCCTGGCCGCCCTCGGCGCGGGCATCGGTTGCGGCGGCGAGGAGACCGGGGCCGGGGGTCCTCCCGGACGTCGGGGGCCCGGCGGTCCCGGTGGTCCGCCCGCCCGGCCGGACACTCCGGTGGCGGTGGACCACGTCCGCATCGGTCCGGCCTCGTCCTACTACCTCGCCACTGCCACGCTGGAGGCCGAGAACCGCGCCGAGGTCCAGGCCCGCGCGGCCGGCGTCGTGACCCGGATCGAGCGGGAGGAGGGCGATCGGGTGGCCAAGGGCGACGTCCTGCTGCGCCTGGACGATGCCGAGGCGCGCTACCGCGTGCAGCAGGCCGAGGCCAACCTGGCGGCGGCCCAGTCGGAGCACGAGCGCCGCTCGGCGATGCGTGAGGGCGGCCTCCTCTCCGAGGGGGAGTTCGAGACCACGGAGAACACGCTGAGCGTCCGCGAGGCGGAGCTGGGGCTGGCGCGCGTCGCGCTGTCGCACACGCGGGTGACCGCACCGTTCGCGGGCCGGGTCGTGCGGCGCCACGTGGATCTCGGCGCCAACGTCTCGAACGGAAGCCCGCTCTTCGACCTCATGGACGACGATCCGCTGCTGGCGCGGATCCACATCCCGGCCAAGCGGATGAGCTACCTGGAGGTCGGGCAGCCGCTGAACATCCACGTCGACAGCCAGGACCGGAATCTGACCGGCGTCGTGACGCTGATCAGTCCCATCGTCGATCCGGCCACCGGCACGGTGAAGGTGACCGCGGAGGTCCGCTCCGGCGGCGGCGTGCGGCCGGGCGACTTCGCGCAGGTCAGCATCGTCACGGCGCGCCGGGAGGACGCGATGCTCGTGCCCAGCGCCGCGGTCTTCGAGGAGCAGGGGCAGCAGGTGATCTACGTCGCCGAGGACGGCAAGGCCGTCCGCCGCGTGGTGGAGACCGGCTTCGTCGACGGCGAGGAGACGGAGATCGTGGGCGGCCTCTCGCCCGAGGACCTCATCGTGGTGAAGGGGCAGCGCCAGCTCCGTGACGGAGCGGGCATCGAGATCCTGGAGGGTCCGGAGGACGTCCTGGCCGCGGAGACCGCGCGCCGGGAGGCGGCCGAGACCGCGGCGGCCGACGCCGGGGACGACGCCGAGCCCGCAGCCACCGACGCGTCGTGATCCGCAACCTCGTCATCTTCTCGGTACGCCGGCGCGTCACGGTCCTGATGATCGTGCTGGCGGTGATCGCGTTCGGCGCCGTCAGCCTGTCGCGCCTGTCGGTGGACCTGCTCCCCGACATCTCCTACCCGTCACTCACGATCCGCACGGAGTTCCCCGATACCGCTCCCGGCGAGGTGGAGAACCTCGTCACGCGACCCATCGAGGAATCGGTGGGCGTGATGCGCGGGCTCCAGGAGATCCACTCCGTCACGCGGTCCGGTTCGTCCGAGATCACGCTCCAGTTCGGCTGGGGCACGGACATGAACGATCTCTCGCTGGAGGTGCGCGAGAAGCTGGACCGCGTGGAACTGCCCGAGGAGGCGGAGACTCCGATCGTGCTCCGCTACGACCCCGCGCTGGACCCCATCCTGCGGCTCGCCCTCACCGGCTCCGAGGACCTGGCGCTGCTGCGCCGCGTCGCGGAGAAGGAAGTGAAGGAGACGCTGGAGACGCGCGACGGCATCGCGGCGGCGGAAGTGAAGGGCGGCCTGGAGGAGGAGATCCAGATCGACGTGGACCAGGGCAAGCTGTCGGCCATCGGGATCTCCATCGAGGAGCTCGGCCGCGTGCTGGCCACGTCCAACATCAACCGCCCGGGCGGCCAGCTGGAGTCGGTGGAGAGCCAGTACCTCGTCCGCACGCTGAACGAGTTCGACTCGCTGGAGGAGATCGCCGATCTCACCATCACGCCTGCGGGCCGCGCGCCGGTTCGTCTGGCCGACGTGGCGGCGGTGACCTGGGGCGCCAAGGAGCGCGAGGAGATCACGCGCGTCAACGGCCGGGAGTCCGTGGAGATCGCCATCTACAAGGAGGGCGATGCCAACACGGTGGCGGCCGCCGATGCGGTGGAGGAAGCGCTGCCCTTCATCCGCGACGATCTTCCGCCCGGGATGGAGCTGACCTCGCTGTTCGATCAGGCACGCTTCGTCCGGCGGGCCGTCAACGAGGTGCGCGACGCTCTGCTGATCGGCGGGCTGCTCGCTATCCTCGTGCTGGCGTTCTTCCTCCGCGACGGCCGCCCGACGCTCATCATCGCCGTGTCCATTCCGCTCTCCATCGTGGCCACGTTCATCCTCATGTACCGACTGGACGTGTCGCTGAACATCATGTCGCTCGGCGGGCTGACGCTCGGGATCGGCATGCTGGTCGACGCGTCCATCGTGGTGCTGGAGGCCATTCACCGGAGGTTCCTGGGCGGCGCGTCGCGCGCCCGGGCGGCGGTGGAAGGAACGTCCGAGGTGGGCGGCGCCGTCATCGCGTCCGTGCTGACCACGGTGGCCGTGTTCTTCCCGATCGTCTTCGTGGAAGGGATCGCCGGGCAGCTCTTCCAGGACCAGGCGCTGACGGTCACGTTCAGCCTTGCCGCCTCGCTCATCGTGGCGGTGTCACTCATCCCGATGCTTTCGTCCCTGGGCGCGGGCAAGCGGGACGAGGGCGATCTGGCGCAGGAGCAGACCGAGTCGCTCCGCTCCACGGAAGGCGACAGCACGCTGGGCGCGGTCTCGGACCGCTACGAGCGCCTGCTGCGCGGGGCGCTGAACCGCCGTGGTCTGACGCTGGCGGTGGCGGCGACGCTGTTCGCTCTCTCCTGCCTGGCCGTTCCGCAGCTCGGCCGGGAACTGATCCCCACGCTGTCGGAAGGGGAGTTCCATTTCGAGGCGGTGCTGCCGGAGGGCACGCCGCTGGCCGCGACGGATCGGGCGATCCAGCGGATGGAGGAAGTGGCCCGCGGCCGCGACGAGGTGGAGACCGTGTTCGCCACCGTCGGCAGCCGTCTGGTCTCCGGCGGGCTCTCGCTCAAGACGAAGGACGAGAACCTCGGCCAGCTCAACGTCGTCCTGAAGGATCGCTCCGACGACGCGCTGGAGGAGCGCGTGGCCGACGACCTGCGCTCCGTCTTCGAGCGCACGCCCAACCTGCTCGTCAAGCTGGGGCGGCCGTCGTTCTTCTCGTTGAAGACGCCGGTGGAGCTCGTCTTCTTCGGCGATGATCTGGAAGAGCTGCGCGACTACTCGCTGAATCTGCTTCCCGACGTGACGGCCGTGCCGGGCCTCGTCGACGTCCGCGCGTCGCTGGAGGCGGGCAGCCCGGAGCTGACGGTGCGCTTCGATCGCGATCGCCTGGCCGCGTATGACCTCACGATCGAGGAAGTCTCCACGCGCCTGCATGACCGCGTGCAGGGATCCGTGGCCTCTCGTTTCCGCGAGGCGGACCGCCACATCGACATCCGCGTGCGCAACCGCGAGGAGGATCGCGACACCGTCACCGACGTCCAGAACCTCGTCGTCGCGGAGCGCGAAGGCGTGCCGGTGACGCTGGCCGCCGTCGCGGACATCCAGCCGGATCGCGGCCCCGCGGAGATCCATCGCATCCAGCAGAGTCGCGCCGCCATCATCACCGGCGAGATCTCCGGCCGGAGCCTCGGCGCCGTCATCGACGATCTGGAAAGCGTCGTGCGGGAGAATCGCCCGCCCGCGGGGATCACGTTCTCGCTGGCCGGTCAGAACGAGGAGATGGAGCGCTCCTTCGGCAGCCTGGCGTTCGCGCTGGCGCTGGCCATCTTCCTCGTCTACCTCGTCATGGCGTCCACGTTCGAGAACCTGATCCACCCGTTCGTCATCCTGTTCACGATGCCGCTGGCGCTGGTGGGCGTGGTGGTCGGGCTCCTGGCGGGCGGGTTCACGCTGAACGTCATCTCACTCATCGGGACGATCTTCCTGGCCGGGGTGGTGGTGAACAACGCCATCGTCCTGGTCGACGCGATCAACCGCTACCGCCGGTTCGGGCTGGACAAGCGCGAGGCGGTGGTGCGGGCCGGCATCGTCCGGTTGCGTCCCATCCTGATGACCACCCTCACGACGGTCCTGGGACTCCTTCCGCTCGCCATCGGGTTCGGCGAGGGCGCGGAGCTCCGGCAACCGCTCGCCGTCGTGGTGAGCTTCGGACTCATCGTCAGCACCGCGCTGACGCTGCTCGTGATCCCCGCCGTGTACGACCTCGTGCCGTCCACGGTTCGCACGCGGGCGGAGGAGGAGGAACTGGAAGCGGTCGTCGCGCAGGCCGAGCGGCTCGCGACGGACGCCCCCGGGGGGAGCTCCCCGGCGGAGGGGACGACATGACCCTGCCCGAACTCGCCATCCGTCGACCGATCACGACGGTCATGATCCTGGTGTCGCTGTTCGTCTTCGGCGCCATCGCGCTCGCGAAGCTGCCGCTGGCCTTCATGCCGGAGTCGGAGCAGCCGCAGGTGTGGATCATCGTCCCGTATCCCAACGCGTCGCCGAAGACCATCGAGCGGAACATCCTCCGCCCGCTGGAGGACCACCTCGGTTCGCTCTCCAGCCTGGACAACATGTGGTCCCGCGCCGACGAGTCCAGCGCCCGCGTCAGCCTGTTCTTCGGGTTCGACACGGACATGGCGCTGAAGAAGGTGGAGATCCGGGAGCGGATCGACCGCGCGTGGTCCGAGCTCCCCGACGACGTGGACCGTATCATCGTCTCCGAGCAGTGGGATCCGGGCCGCAACGGCGAGACCATCCTGGACGCACGCATCTCGGCCGAGCGCGATCTGAGCTCCGGCTACGACCTCCTCCACGACCGCATCGTCAAGCCGCTGCTGCGGATTCCGGGCGTCGCCAACGTGGACCTGGACGGCGTGAACCCGCGCGAGGTCCGGATCAACCTGCGCATCGCGGACATGAACCGCTACGGCGTCGACGTCCGCGACGTCAGCAACGCCGTGCGCGCGAACCACCAGGACCGCACGCTGGGTCTGATCCGCACGGAGGAGCGCAACCTCCTGCTCCGCGCCGACGGGCAGTTCGACGACGTGGAGGAGATCCGCAACCTCATGGTGGGCGACGGCATCCGCCTCTCGGACGTGGCGGACGTCAGCTATGAGGAGCCGCCGCTGGAGTACGGACGCCACCTGGACGGCCAGTTCGCCCTGGGCATCGGCGTGTCCAAGGAGTCCAGCGCCAACACGGTGGAAGTGTCGAGGCAGATCAAGGAGAAGGTGGCCGAGATGGCCGAGGATCCCGAGCTCGAGGGGATCAACTTCCTGATCTGGGAAGACCAGGGAAAGGAGATCGTCCGGACCATCGCGGATCTGCGGAACACCGGGATCCTGGGCGCGTTGCTCGCCAGCGTCGTGCTGTTCCTGTTCCTGCGCCGCGCCTCGTCCACGGTGTTCGCGGTGATCAGCATTCCGTTCTCGCTGATCGTGGCGTGCGGCGTCATCTGGGCGCAGGGCGGCACGCTGAACACGATCTCCCTGCTGGGATTGATCGTGGGGATCGGAATGCTCGTCGACAACGCGGTGGTGGTGATGGAGAACATCAACCGCTACCAGGAGAAGGGCGTCGATCCGCGCGCGGCGGCGCTGCTCGGATCGCGCGAGGTGAGCGTGGCGGTGATCACGGCCACGATCACGTCGATCATCGTCTTCCTGCCGATCTTCTTCTCCGAGCGCAACGAGATGAACGTCATGCTCATCGAGCTGGGCGCCACGGTGTGCTTCACGCTGATCGCGTCGCTGTTCATCTCCCAGACGCTGATCCCGCTGGCCGCCGGTCGCTTCATCCGCGGGAAGAGCCGCCCGGCCGGTCGGCTGATGACGTGGCTGCAGGATCGGTACCACGGGATCCTGGACTTCACGCTGAACCACAAGTGGATCGCGCCGGTGGTGGGGCTGGGCATCATCGCGTCGGCCGTCTACCCGATGATGAAGGTCGACAAGAACATGGACGTCAGCCAGGCGGAGATGTTCGTCGGCATCCGCTACACCGTCTCCGAGTCGATGCCGCTGGCGGACCGCGAGGCGCTGGCGTCGCGCGTGGAGAAGGATCTGGATCCGTTCCGCGAGGAGCTGAACATCCGGTCCATCTACAGCTTCTTCAGCAACGACTGGCTGATGACGCGCCTCTACATGAACGAGGGCCACACGAACGAGGCGTCCATGAACGACGTCCGCCGTCGCCTGCCGGAGATCCTCCCCAAGATCGCGGGGGTGAAGCTGGAGGTGCAGGACAACGTCCCGTTCTGGCAGCGCAACCGCGGGAAACGCGTCGGCTTCCGGCTCTCCGGAGAGGACACCGAGGTCCTCACCGAGCTGGCCAACGAGGCGAAGGTCCTCCTGGAGCAGGTGGAGGGGCTGCACAGCCATTACTCCACCACGGAGGAGGGGCGCTACGAGGTGCAGACCCGCGTGGACCGGGATCTCGCGCGGGAATACGGCGTCGGCGTGGAGCAGGCGGCCAGCGTCGTGGAGCTGACGTTCCGCGGCCGCAGCCTTCCCCGCTACATCGACGAGGACGAGGAGGTGGAGATGCGCCTCCTCCTGGACGAGCAGGAGCAGGAGAGCCTCGAGCAGCTCCGCAACCTCCCGCTCTACCAGGCCGGTGCGGACGGCCGGACCATTCCGCTCGCCACGGTGGCGGACTTCAACGTCGTGCGGGGACCGGAGCAGATCCAGCGCGACAACCGCGTCACCGGAGTGTGGGTGGGCGCCCGCTTCGACGAGGGCGAGCAGTCCGACTACGCCGAGCAGTGCATGGCGCTCTTGGATTCGATGGAACTGCCCTACGGCTACCACTGGGAGCATCGGCGCTTCCGGCGGGACGCCGCCGCCAGCCAGATGGAGTTCCTGATCAACCTGCTGCTGGCGCTGGGGCTGATCTACGCGGTGATGGCGGGACTCTTCGAGAGCATGCGCCAGGCACTCAGCTTGCTCATCTCGCTGCCGTTCGCGCTGGCGGGCGCGGCCTGGACCCTCTGGATCACGGGGACGGACTTCGATCAGCCGGCGGCGATCGGGCTGCTGCTGCTGTTCGGGATCGTCGTGAACAACGGCATCGTCATGATCGAGCACATCAACGGCTACCGCCGCCGGGGGATGGAGCGCCGGCAGGCGATGCTCCAGGGTGGGCGGGAGCGGTTGCGTCCCATCCTCATGACCGCCGTCACCACGCTGCTGGGCCTCCTGCCCATCGTCATCCAGAAGCCCAGCCTGGCCGGCGTCTACTACTACTCCATGGCCCTGGTGATCATGGGCGGCCTCGCCATCTCCACCGTGCTCACCACGCTCCTGCTGCCCACCACCGTCTGCCTCACCGAGGACTTCCTCGGCTGGACGGGCCGGACATTCCGGTCCCTGGGCGCCCGCCTCCTGGGCCTCGTTCTGCGCCGTCCCCGGGCCGTTCCGGCGGACGAGCGCGCCTGATCCGGGGCGGGGGAATCCATCCCCCGCCTTCCGCGGCTCGCGCCCCCGCTCCTCCGTCTCGTCATCCGGACGTTGAGGGGACGGGGGCGTTTCCGTATCTTCGATCGGATTCCGTCCGCTTCCCATCGTCGAGAGGGGCCCTGATGCACCGTCTTCCGTTCCTGCCGCCGCCGCTTCGCCGGGCGATGATCCTCGTCGCCGCGCTTGCCCTGTCCGCGTCCGCCTTCGCACAGGACACCGCGGACTTCCCGTACCGCGACCTGATGCCGAAGGACGAAACCGGCGTCAGCGCGTTCCTCGCCGACCACCCGGACTACGACGGCCGGGGGATCCGGGTCGCGATCTTCGACACGGGAGTGGATCCGGGCGCGGAGGGCATGCAGGTCACGTCGGACGGCCGCCCGAAGATCATCGACCTGGTGGACGCCACCGGCTCCGGCGACGTCCCCACGACGACGAAGGCGGAGGCCGCGGACGGGAAGCTCACCGGCCTGTCGGGGCGGGAGCTCACGCTCGGCGACTGGCCGAACCCCACCGGCGAGTGGCGGCTGGGTCTCAAGCCGGCCTGGGAGATCTTCCCGCGCGCCCTCGTGACGCGCATGAAGGCGGAGCGCAAGGAGACGTGGGACGAGGAGCAGCGACGGCTCCAGGCCGCGGCGCGCACCGCGCTGGCGGACTGGGACGACGCGAATCCGTCGCCCACCGAATCGCAGATCCTGGAACGGGAGGAACTGCAGGCGCGGATCGACCGGCTGGAGGCGCTGGCCGGGGAGGACGATCCGGGCCCGGTGTTCGACTGCGTGGTCTTCCACGACGGCGAGCACTGGCGCGCCGTCATCGATACGGACGAGGACGGCGACCTGGCCGAAGAGAAGGCGATGCGCAACTTCCGGGTGGCGCAGGAGTGGTCCACGTTCGACGCGGTCAGCCTGCTGAACTTCGGCGTGAACATCTACGAGGACGGGGACGTCCTCTCCATCGTGGCGGACTGCGGCTCGCACGGCACGCACGTGGCCGGGATCGTGGCGGCGAACTTCCCGGATCGGCCGGAGCTCAACGGCATGGCGCCGGGCGCGCAGATCGTTGCGGTGAAGATCGGAGACACGCGGATCGGGGCGTCGTCCCTGGGCACGGGCCCGGCCCGCGGCATCAAGGCGGTCCTCGACAACGACTGCCAGCTCGTGAACATGAGCTACGGCGGGGCCGGTCCGGTTCCCGACGACAACCACCAGATCGACCTCTACGAGAATCTGGTCTACGAGCAGGGCGTCACGTTCGTGTCGTCGGCCGGGAACGAGGGGCCGGCGCTGACCACGGCCGGCGATCCGGGGGCCACGTCGTCCTGCCTCATCGGCGTGGGGGCGTTCATCTCCGGCCCGATGATGGAGGCGCAGTACTCGCTGCGCGAGGCGCTGCCGGACGGCCAGTACACGTGGTCGTCGCGCGGCCCGGCCGCGGACGGCTGGCTCGGCCCCGATGTCAGCGCGCCCGGCGGCGCGATCGGTCCGGTGACCACGTGGTCGCTGCAGGGGAACGCGCTCCTCAACGGTACGTCCATGGCGGCGCCCAGCGTGGCGGGCGGCATCGCCTGCCTGATGTCGGGGATGCTGGCCGAGGGCATCCCGTGGACGCCGCAGCACATCAAGCGCGGCATCCGGTCGACGGCGGTCGACGTGGAGGGCGTGGAGCCGTTCGCGCTGGGCTACGGCCTGTTCCGCGTCGACCGGTCGTGGGATCACTTCACGCGATTCCGGCCCTACGCGGAGGACGGCGTCCGCTTCGACCTGAGCGTCGCGGCGCGGGACGGTGCGCGCGGCCTCTACCTCCGGGACGCGGACGATCGGCGCGGCCCCACGGAGGTGCAGGTGACCGTGAACCCGACGTTCCGCCGCAAGGCGGAGAGCCGCACGCAGGTGGACTTCCAGCGCCAGTTCCGGCTCTCCACCACCGCGAGCTGGGTGGCGGCGCCGCGCTTCGTGCACCTGACGTCCTCGTCCAAGAACTTCCGGGTCCTCGTGGATCCGCGCGGCCTGCCACCCGGCGCCCACTTCGCGGAGGTGCTGGCCACCGACGTGAGCGAGCCGGGGCGCGGACCGGTGTTCCGATTCCCCGTCACGGCGATCGTGCCGGAGCCCCTCGACGGGACGTCGTGGTCGAAGACGGTGAAGCTCGAGCCGGGCGAGATCCGTCGCTTCTTCCTGGACGTGCCCACCGGCGCGACGTGGGCGGACCTCACGCTCCGGGGCGGGAAGAACGAGACGGACCGCTACGCCGTGATCCACGCCGTGCAGCTGGAACCCAACCGCACCTGGAACACCTACGCCATGGCGCTGTGGAACTGGACCAGCGAGGACGAGGAGCAGGTGCGCAGCTTCGCGGTGCTGGGGGACCGGACGCTGGAGGTCTGTATCGCCCACTACTGGTCCAGCCTCGGCGAAGCGGAGTTCCGGCTGGAGCTGGACCTCCACGGCATCGTCCCGAGCGAGTCGCACGTGATGATGGACGGCGGCGAGTTCGCGCATCGGCTCTCGCTGTCCACCCCGATCGGTCGCGAGTCCGTGAAGCCGTCCGCCAAGCTGACCGCGAAACGTCGCCACCTGCGACCGATCGACCGGGAGATCCGTCCGCTGGGCGATCGGGATCTCCTCCCGGAGGAGCAGCGCACGCACGAGCTGATCCTCACGTACGAGCTGGAGCGCGAGGAGGCGGGCGAGGTGACGCTGAGCTCCGCGCTCAACGTGAGCGATCGCTTCTGGGACACGCTGGAGTCCGGACTCTGGATGGTCTTCGACGAGAACAAGCGATGGATCGCCACCGGCACGGACGACGACGTGAAGCTGGAGAAGGGCAAGCACGTCGTCCGGTTCCATGTCCGGCACCAGGACGTGTCCGCCCTGGAGGGGATCCAGGACGCGATGCTCCGCGTGGAGGAGGACCTGGACAAGCCGATCACGGTGCCGGTGCTGTCGGATCCGGAGGGCGCGTTGACGTCCGGCTACGAGTTCGGTTCCCGCACGATGGAGCGCGGCGACGTGGCCACGCTCTGGCTGGGCAGCCCGCTCGCCAAGGAGCTGCCCAAGGGCGTCTCCGACGGAGACGTCCTGCTTGGTCGCGTGAGCTTCGGCGAGGCCGACGATGCGCGGCGGGGAGCAGGCAAGCGCCCGGGCGACTGGCCGCTGGCGATGGTGGTGCCGGGCGAGTCGAACGAGAAGAAGGAGCCGAAGGGGCGCCCCGACGAGGAAGAGTCCGCGGGCGAGAAGAAAGCGCGTCTGTCCGACGAGCTGCGTGACCTCGAGGTGAAGCACCTGGCCAAGCTCCGCGAAGGCGGCCGCGACGACGACTTCCGCGAGCTGGAGCGCCGGCTGCGCAAGTCGCACTCCGACCATCTGCCGCTGCTGATCGAGCGGGTCCGCTTCCTGGACGCGAAGTCGGGCGAGGAGGCTCAGCCCAAGGCGGTCGTCACGGCGGCCGACGAGGTGATCCGCCGCGTGGACACGAAGGCCGTCGCGTCGGCGCTGGGGGTGGAGGCCGATCCCGAGGACGACGCGGAGCAGGAGGCGCGCAAGGAGCGCGAGCAGGAGCGCGATCTCCTGGTGGAGGCGCTGCGCGCCAAGGCGAAGGCGATGGCCGCGGCGGATGCGGGCGGCGACGAGCTGGACGCGGTCTACCGCGAGCTGGAGCGCTGGTCCGACCTCGAGGACGACGACAATGCCGAGCTCCTCATGGAGCGCGAACGACGTCGCAACCGGCCGGCCACGGCGCTGGGCGTGCTGGACGGACGCCTGAAGGACGACGCGTCCCGCGAGCTGCACGAGCAGCGCATCGAGCTGCTGGAGGAACTGGGCTGGGCGGACTGGGCGGAGCGGGAGCGGAGCTGGCTCCTCATCCGGTATCCGGAGGGGTATCCGCCCTTCTAGGGGTGGGGCGGCCGCGGGGGACTACCCCTGCGGCAGCTCGATCCCCAGGCGCTTCAGGACGCGCTCCGTCAGGTCGCGCTCGGGCTGCACGTGCAGCACGATCGACGTGCCGGAGCCGTCCACGGTGTTCAGGATGAGGTCGAAGCCCTCCTCCTTGGCCATCTCCTCCAGCAGGGTTCCCAGTCGCTCGACGATGGGGTTCATGAGTTCGTCGCGGCGGACGGCCATCCTCCGGTCGGCGTCGCGGGCCTGCTGGCGGATCTCCGCCTCCAGCTTGTTCAGCTCGTCGCGGTAAGCGTTCAGCGAATCCTCCGGCGCCCCCCGGCCGACCGCTTCCTGCGCCTCCTGCAGCTTCTGCTGGGCGTACCGCTCCTTCGTCTCGAGCTGGTCGGCCAGTGACGCCTGCAACGCGGTCAGCGAATCCTCCGCGGCCCTCGTCTCCGGCATCAGCGCCAGGATCAGCTCCACGTTGGCCACGGCGATGCGATCCTGCGCGGAGGCGACCGGCGGGAGAAGGAGCAGCAGCAGCGCGGCGAGCAGGGTTCTCATGAGGTCTCCCGGGGTCGGGTCAGGGTTTCCGTGGTGGGGCGGGATGGACGGAGAGCGTACCGCAGCCGGGCCGGATCGCCTAGCCGGGCGCGCCCCTGGCCAAGCTCCGGAGCAGTTCGTATGCTCCGGGCCTGTCCCCACCACCGGAGGAGTCGGGATGCGTGTTCGAGGCTGGATCGTGTCGGTGATCGCCCTGCTGACGGCCGCCTGCGGCGACCGGGAGGCTTCGCAGACCGGGAGTCCGGGCGGGGAGTCCTCCGGCCAGATCCGTCGCCTGACCGAAGGCGACACGGACGACTTCGTCTGCGACTGGAGCCCCGACGGAGCGGCGTTTCTTTACGCGGCGCGACGCGAGTTCGCGACGGACATCTTCCTGCGTCCTCTGGACGGAGGCGAGGAACTTCGCTTCACGGAGGGACCGGGCCACAACTTCGGCGCCGCGTACTCGCCGGACGGGTCCACCATCCTCTTCATCACCGACCGCGACGGCAGCATGGAGATCTACGCGATGAACGCGGACGGACGGGACGAGCACAACGTCACCGCGCTGGCCGGCCGCGACTGGCTGCCCGACTGGCTGCCCGACGGCAGCGGCTTCGTGTTCGCGACGAACCGTCCGGGCAATGAGGAGATCTTCCGCTCCACGCCGGACGGCAAGGACCAGGTCCGGATCACGGACAACGAGTTCTACGACGCCGCGCCGCGCGTCTCCCCCGACGGCACGAAGATCCTCTTCCATCGGGGCTACGGGGAGGAGAGGTACTCCATCCTGGTGATGGATCTGGACGGCTCGAACGAGGTGCGGCTCACGGAGGGGAACTGGGACGACAGCTATCCGGACTGGTCTCCGGACGGCGCGCGGATCGCGTTCAACTCCAACCGCGACGGCCAGTACGATCTCTACGTGATGAACGCGGATGGCACCGGCGTGGAGCGCCTGACCACGCACCGCGGCAAGGACTTCATGCCGCGGTGGTCGCCCGACGGCGGGTCGATCCTCTTCCACTCGGATCGCGGCGGCAACGAGGACGTCTACCTGCTGCAGCTGGCGGCACCGGAGGCATCGCCGGCCGGCTGACCGGGGATGTCGCCTCAGCGCGTGAGTACGAACCGCCGGGTCCGGAGTTCCGACCCCGCCTCCAGCCGGACGAAGTAGACGCCGGCGGCCCGGACCGTTCCCGGGATCCGGCCGTCCCACCCGACGGACTCCGTGGGGCCGCGCGTCACGCCGTCGAACAGCGTCGCCACCCGTCGCCCGGCCACGTCGTGGATTGTGACGCGCGCGGGCGTGCCGGCGGGCGCCACGAATCGCACGCGGAGCGGACCCGCCGTGGGCGACGGTCCCACGTGGAGCGACGTCCCGGCGGGTTCGAGGCGGCGAGCCTCGGTGGCATCCAGGCAGGTGCAGGTCTCCAGATCCAACTCCACGCCGCTGCCGTCCGCGTCCTCGAGGGACCAGCGGATCCCCACGCCCTCCCCGATCAAGATCTCCGTGTCCGCGGCGAACTCCAGCCAGTAGTCCGCCGGGCCCGCGGGCAGGATCGACGGCGCGTCGGCGCCGGGCTCGCCGCCCGCATTGACGGCGAGCCGCGCGCTCCAGCCAGGCGGGAGGGACGAGAAGGACCAGGCCGTCGGCTCGTCCGGCTCCACGAACAGCGCGACGGCCGACGGCGCGCCGCCGACGCACACCGGCAGATCGACCTCGGCGCCGCAGAGGCGCAGTTCCGTGCCGTTCCCCGCTTCTGCCAGCTCCACGTCGAACGAGCCGATCCAGCCGCCGTCCGCAGGGCAGCCGGGAACGTCTTCCGTCCGTCCGTCGATCCGCACCGCCGCCGAGGGGGGAAGCTCCGCGGGATCCATCCCCAGCGAGAGCCGGCGCGTTTCCCCGGGAAGCAGCGGCGGAACCTGGAGCTCGCCGTCCATGGCCGATGCCGTGGAGACCCCGAGGGGGACCGCGGCGACCCGAAGGTCGGTGAACCGGGAGACCTCGGTGGCGCTGTCGTTCCGGACGTCCACCGAGACGAGGGGCGGCGTGTCCCGCCAGGCGACGCGCGCGATCCGAAGTTCGTCCAGCCGGGGGGACCACGGATCCTGGACCGTGGCGGCCAGAACGTTGTGCGTGATCGCGTCCACCGCCTCGGACTGCCCCAGCCCGAGGCTCCACGTGATGGAGGCGGCGTTGAAGACGATGGCGGCGTCCTCCAGGATGCCCATCGTGGTGTAGCCGTTCGTCGCGGAGGACGTGGCGAGGATCTGGAACGTCAGCGGTGTCCCGTCCAGTCCCGTGGGGTAAGCGCGTCCCTGCTGCCACGTGAGATCCGCTCCGTCCACCTCCACGCCGATGGATCCCTCGCCGCCGAAGACGTCGAACTGCGCCAGTCCCGTGCCGTCGAACACCCAGTGCTCCGGCTGCCGCACGGTGTACTCCGGCGTGCCGACCGGGTTGCCGCCGTGCAGCAGGCTGGCGCCCGTGAGCGGATTCGTCGGGCGGTTCACGGGCGGCGCGTGCCAGTGGACCGTGACCCGATCGTCGTCCACGCCGGTCAGCGGATCCAGCGCCGCGCTCTTGTAGCAGGTCATGCCTCGACCATCGTCGTGGTAGCGGATCTGCCACCAGCCGGTATTCCCGCCGAAGATGGCGAGATGGCGTCCCGCCGCCACGCGGGCGTCCAGGTGGTTGCGGACCTCCCTGGACCAGTACTCGTCCTGTCCCACGACCATCACGAGGTCGTAGGCCGCTTCCAACCCGGGGTCGGCGTGGGTTTCCCGCGTCGTGCAGTACTCCAGAGCGTACCCCTGTCCTTCCAGCCAGCGGATCATCGGCATCTCCCAGTAGGAGAACATTCCGCGCCCCAGCGAGAGGAGGGTCGGGCGATCGAATCCCAGGTGATGCGCCCGCTCGCCGTCGCCGTGGATCTCGTAGAGGGATCGGCCGCCCCAGGAGTTGTAGGCCTGCCACGTGGAGAGGGAGTTCTGAAACAGGATCGACGCCGTGGAGCCGGGCTGGTCCTCGACGACGGTGAAGACCGCGAAGCGCGTGCTGAACGGCCCTCCGCCCTCCGGGATGAGGCTGGCGCAGTAGACGCCGCTGGGCCAGGGGGTCGGAACCTCGAACGCGGCCGACGCCGGCCAGTCGACGCCCTTCCAGGCGCTGTCCGCCGGCACGGGCTGGATCACTCCGGGGAGACCGTCCAGCTCGTGGTAAAGCACGTCCACCGCCCCCACCCGGTGGACCTCAACGTCGAACGACGGGGCGTCCGTGGAGACGTGCAGCGAGATGCTGTCGCCCTGCACGACCGACGGCGGATCGAAGTAGCCCTCGATGACGACGGCCGTCGCCGGAGCGAACGGGAGCGTCCCGCCGAGGAGGACGGCGAGCGGGGCGAGGTGTCGAGGGTCCATGCAATGAATTGTAGGAAGCCCGGGGCGCCGAAGTCCAGCCGATGCCCCGAGGCCCCGCGCCGTGGGGTCGGAGTGTCCCGTCGCGGATCGCCCGGCCCCGACCGCCGGCCGGCTAGAGCTGGAACTGGTACTGCAGCTTCGCGAAGAACTGACGCTCGGAGACCTGCCATTCGTCGTTGGAGAGCGAGACGAAGTCGTCGTCGTCGAAGTTCCGGTACCGGCTCGCGGAGCCCACGTAGAACACCGTGAACGGGTTCACGCGGTAGGTGACCAGCGGCTCCACGTCCACGCGCTCGCCGAAGTCGTCGTACTGGACGATCAGGCGCAGGAAGAGGTTTCGGTTGAAGTTCAGCGTGACGCGATTGCGCTGGATGTAGCCGGCGAACAGCTCCTCGTCCCGTTCCCGGCTGTCCATGCGAGCGTAGAGGATGGAACTCTCCACCTCCAGGCGCCGGATCGGCTTCAGGCGCAGCGAGGCATCCCAGTTGAACTGGTCCGCCAGTTCCGGGTCGTCGAAGTCGCGGTACACGCCCTTCCCGACGCGCGTGCTGAAGCTCGTCCCGATCCACTCGCTGAACGTGCTGCTGGTCCAGAAGCTCCAGATCCGGATTCCGTCCAGGACCTCGGGCCCGAAGCGCTCGCGGCTGATGAGGTACTGCGCCCCCAGGTTCGTCTGCCACTTCGTGTTCAGCCAGATCTCCGGTCGCACCCACTCGTCCTTGAACGTCCCCGTGGTCCGCCAAACCCGCCCCACCCCGACGTTGGGCCCCCAGGATGACAGCCACTCGCGGTTCGGCCGGAAGTCCAGCCCGGTCCAGAAGCTGGCCTGCCGGAAGTCGTTGCGCGTGGTGAACCCGTTGTCCGTGCGGAACGTGGGGGAGTACTCCCAGTAGTCGAAGTCCGCGTTCCACGTCCGCGCCGATCGCTCCAGCGACGCGTAGAAGGCGTGGCCGTTGAAGTCCTCGCCGTCCAGCGCGACCGTGTGGGCGCCGTCGTCGAACGTGCCCTCCAGGTCCTCCACTTCTTCCTCCGGCTCCTCGGTGCGACTGAACATGCCCTGGACCTCGAGCCGGTACTTCCCGACGCGGTAGAGCCCGTCCAGTCCGGCGACCGTGCCGGATCCGCCGCCCTCCAGTCGACGGTCCGTGGCGATCGCGCCGATGTAGGACTCGTCCTTCAAAGATCGGCGGACGCGGAGGATGTTGCTGAAGCTCTTCTCGCCCAGGAGGAAGTGGCTTCGCTCCTCCAGGGGGATGATGATCGGCGAGTGCGCGTCCTGCGCCGCCGCGTAGACGACGCTGGTCTTGTCGAACTGGCCGGTGAACTTGGCCGCCACGTCGGGGTCGTTGATGGACCGCGTGTAGATGGCGTTGATCCAGGATCCCAGGAGGTCGCTTCCCTCCTGGAAGAACGGGCGTCGCTCGCGGAAGAAGAGCGCGAACGTCGTGTTCACGTCGATCTGCCCCGCGTCCGACTCCACCTGACTGAAGTCCGGATTGAACGCCAGCTCCGCGTAGGCGGCCGACGACAGCGCGTACTTCACCTGCGCGGACACGTCGGCCTCCGGATCCTCGTTCTCGAAGTCCGTGTCCGGGTCCCCGGCGCCCACCTGGCTGGCGATGCCGCTGACGATCGTCTCGAAGTTGTTGCCCGTGACGATGCCGTCGAGGCCGGTGAGCGTTCCCCACTGGCACATGAAGCACGGGTTGTCCCGGTCCTGGGCCGCCCACGCGTAGCGCCGCCGGACGTCGCGCTGGTGGTCGCGCCAGAAGTTCACGCGCCACGTCTGGTTCTCGCGGTCCGGCAGACGAAGGCTGGCGAACGGCACCGCGATCTCCACCTGGTAGCCGCGGTCCGTGATCCGGCCCTCGGACTCCCAGATCATGTCGAACGCGCCGTCCTCGTTCCCGTTCGAGAGCATGCGCAGGTCGCCCTGGATCCCCAGGGGGTTCACGAACAGCTCGTATCCGGAGGCCTGATCGCCGTACGGGTCGATCATGATGCCGAAGTAGTCGTCGTTGTAGATGTCGTCGCGGTCGCACACGGAGACGCGAACGTCCGCGGGATCGTCGTAGGCGATCAGCGCGAAGTAGATGTGCGTGTCGTCGTACGCCACCCACGCCTCGGACTCCACCGGCGGCTGGATCTGGTCGCCGGGATTCACCTCCGCGAAGCCGTCGGCCCGGGCGGACCTGGCCCACCCGGAGTCGTTCAGATCGCCATCGATGACGATGGGTCCGGACGCGCGGCGCGCTTCCAGGGTGGGCAGTAGCTTCGGCTGGAACTCGGCGCGGGCTCCGCCGGCCAGCAGCAACGGAGCCAGCGCCAGCGCGAGAACGGGGCGGGACGCGTTCATGGCGAGCCTTGGGTTCGGGGCGGAGGCGGGCGCTCGACGAGGGCGGAGCCCGACCCCGGTCCGGGACGTCTGGAGGTTAGACGGTTTTCGGGGCGATGTCGTTCAAAGGGCCGGGCCGGGAGGTGGAGAGCAGGGAGGAGAGGCTATCCGGCGGGGACCAGCCGGTCCCGGGCCAGGCCGAGGGCCAGCTCCCGCCAGCGCGACACCGGCGGCTCGCCGGGAAGCGCCCCGTGGCGGTCGAGGCGCCGGACGGCCCGGAACGCCACCGCCGGCAGGGCGAGCGCCCCGAGGAACCCGGGGGTTCCGGTGTCCTCGCAGCGGCGCCGGACGAAGCCGGCCAGTGGGTGGTCGGGATCGCCCAGGAGCCGCATCGCCCGGCTTGCGTCCGGTGCGATCCGGAGCGCCAGGTCGAGGGCGAAGTGCATCGGGTCGGCCCAGGGCGCGTCGCGGGGATCGCCGTGCTCCCAGGCGACGGCTCCCACCCGGTCGCCCCGCACCCGCAGCCGGTCGACGGCCAGGGCGCCGTGAGCGTATCCGTTCAGCACCACGCCGTCCCGGCGATCGCGGAGGTCGCGGGCCAGGGCCTCCAGCGCGGGCGTCGCGTCCCCGTCGCCGTCGGACTCGGCCCGCGCCTGCTCCGCGTGGATCGCCCGCAGGTACGGTTCCCACTGCGCCCCCTCGGAGCCTTCCAGGCATCCCGTGCGCCGGAGGAAAGCGGCGTGCCAGCGCTCGGCGGCGTCCAGCGCCCGGAGCACTCCCGCGTCGCCCGCCCGACGCGTCGGCGAGGGTGGCGCCCCGCCCGGTTCCGCCAGCAGTGTCGCCACGCGCGACCCTTCCCGCACGACGATCCGCGGTCGCGGGAAGAGGCGATCGTCCCCGGACAGCGCATCCTCGTGCAGCGAGGTGAGAAGGTCGTACTCCGCCTTCAGCCCGACCGCGGCCACGCCGTCGCGGGCGATGCGGCCGGTGAGCAGCGGCTTCGGATTCCCCGGGCGGAACGCGCGGAACCGCACGAATCCGTGCGGGCGCGGATCGGACGAGTCCAGATGGAGCGCGGCCCGCCCCGGCGCGGGTCCGGAGATCCCCAGCTCGTTCCACCGATCGTGGATCGCGGCGCGCAGCGCGGGAATCATCGCTTCCCCCGATGCGCGACGACCAGGAAGGAGTCGGCCAGGCGGGGCACGATGCCGGCCCGGAAGGCCGTGCGTTCCGCGGCACGACGAACGCGTCGCCACGCGGTGTCCGCGCCGGCGCGCTTCGTCGTCCACTCGAAGATGGTGGAGTCGTGCACCGGCACGAGTTCGCGTCGGCCGCCGGTGCGCAGAACCGCGAGGATCTCCGCGCGCGGGAAGCCGGCGTCCAGCAGCATCCGGCGGATCTGTCCCAGCGTCATCGCCCCCGCCGTCGACGGTCCCAGCCGCCGGTTCGCGATCTCCGCGAGCAGCAGGCCGCCGGGCGCCAGTCGATCGCGGATCGCGTGCAGGAGGAGGCGGCGTGCGGCCTGAAGCGAACCCGTCGCGACCGGACGGACCAACGCGTCGTGTACGACGACGCGATCGAACGAGGTGTCGGGCACGGGCAGCGTCCCGCGCGCGACGGCGATCGACTGCAGCGTGTCCAGCGCCAGCTCGTCCGCGCGGCGGGCGAGCCGAACCGCATCGGAGGCGTGTTCCCGGAGCGCGACCACCCGCCCCGCCTCGAAGGCCAGGGCGATGGCGGCGGCCTCGCTGCGCGTGCCGAGCTCGAGCACGCGCGTGTCCTCCTCCACGGAGAAGAGGAAGCGCCAGTCGTTGCGGGCGGCGGGTTCGTCGTCCTCAGGAGCGGTCGCGGGAGCGTCGCCGTCGGCGAAGCAGGGGACGTCGCCGTCCCGCCGCCACGATCGGCCGCAGGAGAGACACGTGACGCCCGCGTCGTCCCAGTGCAGCAATCCCGAATCGACGGGGCAGAGCACGTCCGCCGGTCCCGCCGATCTCCGGACTCCGGATCTCATCGATCGATTCCTCCCGCTGTCTCGAACATCGGCGCCTCGAGCTGTCAGCTTGCGCAAGAAATGACGAAGGAACCCCGGATCCGGTGAGCCCTCGGGCCTTGATTTCGCCGTAGAATGGGCCGACTTCTGATCAGGCACCCCCGAGGAGGACGACATGCGAGATCCGAAGCCACTGGCCGCCCTCGCGGCCTTGATCGCCCTGGCGGGCGCCACGGCGCTGCCCGGCTGCGGCGACGACGAGGCGGCCACCGGAACCCTGACGCTGGAACTGGGCGACGCTCCCTACCCCTACGAGGCCATCGCCTCGGCCGAGGTCACGGTGGTCGGGGCCGATGCTCACCTGCCCGGCGGATTCGTCGATCTGGGCGTGGACACGATGCGGCTGGACCTGCTCCAGCTCCGCAACGGCGTCACGCAGTCCCTGGCGGAGGCCGAACTGCCCACGGGCAGCATCAACGAGATCCGCCTGAGGGTGGAGGATCCGCTCGTCACCCTGGTGGGCGGGGAGGAGTTCGCGCTCCAGGTGCCCAGCGGGAGCAGCAGCGGGCTCAAGATCTTCCCGGATCCGGACATCGAGGTGGCCGCGGACGAAACCACGCGCGTCTACCTGGACTTCGACGTGAGCGAGTCGTTCAAGCCGATCCCGGCCTCCGCGACGACGCCGGAAGAGATCACGTCCTTCCAGTTCACGCCCACGCTCCGCGTCGCGAACCTCGGAGAGACGGGAGCCGTCGCGGGCACCGTGTTCGACGGAATGGGAACGCCCGACGAAGCGGATGACGCGCCGCTCCCCGGCGCCACCGTGACCGCGGAGCTGATGGGCGACGTGAAGGCGTCCACCGTGACGGAGCCGGACGGTACGTATCGCCTCCTGGGTCTGGATCCCGGTACGTACGACGTGCGGGCCGCCGCCCTCGGCTACGACGAGGAAATCGGACCGGCCGGCGTGGCGGCCGGAACGGACACGGAGGACGTGAACCGGATCCTGAACGCGGTGCCGTAGGCCGGAGGGTTCCGTCTCACGCACGCCGCCCCCTTGACGTCTCCTCAATCGAACGTATGATTCAAACATGCGTTTGATCAGGAGATGTCCGTGAAGATGGCTCCTCTGCCCCATTTCCAGCCCGCGCGGCCCGGAGCCGGATTCGGGGGGACCGCATCGGGTCCCGACCCCGCGGACTCCGACGCCGGGACCGACACCCGCACGCGGCTGCTGGACGCCGCCGAGGAGCTGTTCGGGCAGCACGGTTTCTCCGGGGCGTCGCTGCGGGCCATCACCGCGGCCGCCGGCGCCAATCTGGCCGCCGTGAACTACCACTTCGGGAACCGGGCCGCGCTCGTGCAGGAGGTCATCGCCCGCCGGGTGGGGCCGGTGAACGAGGAACGGCTCCGGCGGCTGGATCGTCTCGAGGCGGGCGATGCCGTTCCGGATGCGCACGCCGTTGCGGAGGCCTTTCTCACTCCGGCCATCCAGGCGTTCCAGCGGCACGCCGAGCCCCTGCATCGCCTGATGGGACGCGTCCACGCCGAGCGCTCCCCGGAGATCCGCCGTGCCATCTTCTCGCACTTCGACGAGATCATCCGGCGATTCACCGCGGCACTGCATCGCGCGCGGCCGGACGTGTCGCCCGGGGAGATGGAGGCGCGCTTCCGCTACATGGTGGGCGTCATGGCGTTCGGGCTGATGAACGCGTCCGACTCGCCGCCGACGGATCTGGCGCGCATGATCCGGTTCGTGGCGGCGGGGCTCTCGGCGCCGGCCGCCGACGGAGGTGAGTCGTGAAGCGATGGATCGTGGCGGGGACGATGTTCCTCGCGGGCTGTGGTTCGCCTGCGGTCGAACCGCCGGACCTGGATCTCGCGCTGCCGGAACGCTGGACCGGCGGGGAAGAGGCCGCCGCGTCCCTCGACTGGTGGGAGTCGTTCCCGGGAGCGGAACCGCAGTCGTTCGTGGCGGAGGCGCTGTCGGCCAACTGGAGCCTGGCCGCGGCGGCCGCCCGGCTGGAGTTCGCGCGGGCGGAGACCGACGTCGCGTCGTCGCCGCTCTGGCCGCAGCTCAACGCCTCCGGGGCCGCCGCCCGCCAGGAGCAGATCTTCGTCGGCCTGCCCATTCCCGGACGCGACGGCCCGGTCTCCTCCACCTCGAACAGCTTCGGCGTTTCGCTGGACCTGTCGTGGGAGGTCGATCTCTGGGGCCGGCTGCGCCAGGCGCGTTCCGCGTCGCTGGCGGCCGCGGAGGCCACGGCCGCCGACTACGAGGGCGCGCGGCTCTCGCTGGCGGGGCAGACGCTGAAGGCGTGGTTCGTCGCCACCGAGGCCGACCTGCAGCTCGAGCTCGCCCAGCGCACCGCCGACGCCTTCCGCCGCACGGAGGAGGGCATCCGCGCGCGCTACCGCCAGGGCGTGCGCCCGTCGCTGGACGTGCGCCTCGCCCTCGTCGACGTCTCGGAGGCCGACGTCGCGGTGGAGCAGCGTCGTCTGGCGCGGGATCGTGCCATCCGCTCGCTGGAACTCGTGCTGGGTCGAATCCCGGCCGGTGCGCTGGCGCCGGGCGAGGATCTTCCGCCGGCGCCCGCGGCCGCGCCGGAGCGTCTTGCGGTCGACCTCCTCACCCGTCGTCCGGATCTGGTCGCCGCGGAGCGTCGCCTCGCCGCCGCGGGACGTCGCGTCTCGGAATCGAAACGCGCGTTGCTGCCCCGCCTCACTCTGACCGGATCCGCCGGCACCTCCTCCGACGAGCTGGAGGACCTGCTCGACGGCGACTTCTCCGTGTGGCGCATCGCCGCGGGAATCCTGCAGCCGGTGTTCCAGGGCGGCCGCCTGATGGCGCAGGTGGACCAGGCCCAGGCCCGGGAGGCGGAGGCCGTCGCCCTGTGGGCCAACGCGGTGCTCGTCGCCTGCTCCGAGACCGAGACCGCGCTCGTCGCGGAAACCGCCTACGCCCGCCAGGAAGACGCCGCGCGAACTGCGGCCCGCCAGGCCGCCGCGGCGCTGGACCTGGCCCGCTCCCGCTACGAGTCCGGCCTCGATGACGTGATCCCGCTGCTCTCCGCGCAGCGTGCCGACGCGACCGCCCGCAGTCGTCTTCTCCAGGTCCGCCGCCTCCGACTGGACGCGCGCGTCGATCTCCACCTCGCGCTCGGCGGAGGCTTCCGGCTTCCCGCCCCCGCCGACGCCCATGAAGGAGGCTCGTCGTGAAGAAAGCCCTCGTCGCGATCCTCATCCTCGCCGTGGCGGGGGGCGGCGCGTTCCTGCTGGTGAAGAACAAGCGCCAGCCCGAGCGCTCCCGACCGGAGCCGCCGCCGCCGCTCGTGCGCGTGGAGCTCGCCCGCGTCGGGACCGTCACGCTGGACGTGACGTCCACCGGCGAGGTGCGCCCGGTCACGTCCACCGCGCTCGTCGCGGAGGTGGGCGGCACCGTGCGGGAGGTCACGCCGCTTCTGGCGGCCGGCGCGTTCTTCCGGAAGGGCGACGTGCTGGCCCGCATCGATCCGCGGGACGCCCGCGTGGCGGCGGCGCAGGCGGAGGCGGCGCTGGCCCAGGCCGAGCTGGCGCTCGCGCGCGAGGAGGGCGAGGCGCGCGTTGCTCGCGAGGACTGGGCGGACCTCGGCGAGGGCGACGCGGACCCGCTCGTGCTGCGCGAGCCGCAGCTGGCCAGCGCCCGCGCCAACGTGGAGTCCGCGAGGGCGGCTCTGGAGAAGGCCCGCCTGGATCTGGCCCGCACCGGGATCCGCGCCCCCTACGACGGTCGTGTCCGTGCGCGGCGCATTGACGTGGGTCAGTTCCTCGCGCCGGGCACGCCGGTGGCCGAGATCTTCGCCACCGACGCCGCCGAGGTCCGGCTCGGTCTTCCGGTCGATCGGGTGGGCGACCTCGCGCTGGCGGCGGTCGGCGGGAAGGAGTCGCCGGACGTGACGCTCAGCGCCGACTTCGGCGGAGTGCGACAGGAGTGGCGGGGCCGTGTCGTGCGGACGGAGGGCGAGATCGATCCGGCCACGCGCATGCTGCACGTCATCGCCCGCGTGGAGGATCCCTTCGATCGCGAGGGCAAGCGCGGTTTCGTGCTGCCCGCCGGTCTCTTCGTCGATGCCGTCATCACGGGGCGCGCGGTTCCGGACGCGACGATCCTGCCGCGCCGGGTGCTCCGTGACGACGGTTCGGTGTTCCTCGTCGAGGACGATGTCATTCGCTCCGTGCCGCTGGAGGTCGTCCGTGTCGCCGGCGACGAGGCGGTGGTGCGAGGGCTCACGGAGGGCGATCTCGTCTGCGTCTCGGATCCGTCCGTGCCGGTGGACGGCATGCGGGTCCGGACGGATCAGGCGGAGGGACCGCGATGAACGCCGCCGTCGCCTGGTTCGCCCGCAACCACGTCGCCGCCAACCTCCTCATGGCGCTGATCGTGGCCGGCGGTCTCATCACGGCCCCTTCCATCACGCAGGAGGTGTTTCCCGACATCACCGCGAACACCGTCCAGGTGACGGTGGCCTATCCGGGCGCAGCGCCGGCCGAGGTCGAGGACGGGATCTGCATCAAGATCGAAGAGGAGGTCCAGAACATCGACGGCGTGGATCGGATCACGTCCCGCGCCAGCGAGGGCGTCGGTTCGGTGAGCATCGAGCTCCTGCCCGGCGCGGACGCGCGCACGGTGCTCGACGAGGTGAAGTCCGCGGTCGACGCCATCGAGACGTTCCCCGACGACGCCGAGGAACCGACGATCCGGGAGCTTGTCGTGCAGCGCCAGGTCGTGAACGTGGTCGTCGCGGGGGACGTGCCGGAGCGATCGCTGCGTCGCCTGGGAGAGCGCGTCCGCGACGACATCACCGCCATTCCCGGCATCACGAACGCGCAGCTCGTGATCGCCCGCCCGTACGAGATCTCGGTGGAGGTCTCGGAGGACGCGCTGCGCCGCTACGACCTGACGTTCGACGACGTGGTCACCGCGGTCCGCCGCTCCTCCGTCGATCTGCCGGGCGGGGAGATCAAGACGAAGGGCGGGCAGATCCTGCTGCGGACGATCGGGCAGGCGGAGTGGGGCGACGAGTTCGAGGCGCTGCCGCTACGGACGTCGGCCGACGGCTCGCGGTTGCTCCTGGGCGACGTCGCCCGCATCGTCGACGGCTTCGAGGACACGGGACAGAAGGCCCGCTTCGACGATCGTCCCGCGGTGATGGTACAGGTGTTCCGAGTCGGGAAACAGCAGGCGCTGGACGTGAGCGAGAAGGTGCACGCCTACGTCGCGGAGGCCAACACCTCGCTGCCCGGCGGCGTGCGGCTCATCGCCTGGGACGACGACGCGCAGATCCTCAGGTCGCGCATGGACCTGCTGGTGCGCAACGGCGTCCTCGGCTTCGCCCTGGTGCTGCTTATCCTGGCCACGTTCCTGCGGCTTCGCCTCGCGTTCTGGGTGGCGCTCGGCATCCCGATCTCCTTCCTCGGCGCGATCTGGATGATGCCGGTGCTCGACATCTCGGTGAACCTGATCTCGCTCTTCGCGTTCATCGTCGTGCTGGGGCTGGCCGTGGACGACGCCATCGTGGTGGGGGAGAGCGTCTACTCCCGCATCGAGAAGGGAAGGGCGGGCGTGGAGGGGGCGACGGAGGGGACGCTGCGCGTGCTCACGCCGGTCGTGTTCGCGATCCTCACCACCGTCGCGGCGTTCGCGCCGCTGATGTTCCTGGCGGGTCGCTCCGGTCAGATCTGGCGCGTCATCCCGGTGATCGTGATCCCGACTCTGCTCTTCTCCCTGATCGAATCCCTCTTCATCCTGCCCGCGCACCTCTCGTCGATCAAGGAGGCGGTCAAGAAGCCGCGCACCGCCATCGGTCGGCGCTGGGCGGCGTTCCAGGCGGGAGTGGAGCGCGGACTGCAGCGCTTCATCCACGACGTCTACGATCCCGCGCTGGCGCTCGCCATCCGCTGGCGCTACGCGACGGCTTCGATCGGCGTTGCCACGTTCGTGCTGACGTTCGCGCTGGTGGCGGGCGGCTGGGTGAAGTTCTCGTTCTTCCCGTCGCCGGCCGCGGAGAACGTCATCGCGCTGCTGACGATGCCGCCGGGGACGTCGGCCGAGGAGACGGAGCGTGCGCTCTCCCGCGTCGAGGAGGCCGCGCGCGCCGTCCGCGACGAGGTCGTGGCGGAGTACGGCGAGGGCGCCGTCCGGCACATGCTCGTGTCCATCGGGGAGCAGCCCTACCGGTCGCAGCAGCGCGGTCCCGGCGCCAGCGGCGCCGCGATGACCGGCGATCACCTCGGCGAGGTGAATCTCCAACTCGCCGCGATGGACGAGATCGAGGTCGACACGGAAAAGGTGGCGCGACGCTGGCGCGAGCTGACGGGAAGCATCGCCGACGCAGAGGAGATGACGTTTGTCACCAAGCTGTTCACGACCGGGGCGCCGATCGACATCCAGCTCGCGTCCAGCGATACGGAGCTCCTGGAGGCCGCCGCGGAGGAGCTGAAGGCCGCGATCGCGGCGTACCCCGGCGTGCTGGACATCGCCGACTCCTACCGCGAGGGCAAGCGGGAGCTGAAGCTCGCGGTTCGTTCCGAGGCCGAGGCGGTCGGTCTGGCGCAGGCCGACCTTGCGCGACAGGTTCGGGCCGCCTTCTACGGCGCCGAGGCGCAGCGCGTGCAGCGCGGTCGCGACGACGTCAAGGTGATGGTCCGCTTCCCGGACGAGGACCGTCGTTCCCTGGGCGATCTGGAGAACCTGCGCGTGCGCACGCCGATCGGCGCGGAGGTGCCGTTCTCCACCGTGGCCGACGTCCGGATGGGGCGCGGCTACTCCACCATCGAGCGGGCGGACCGACAGCGCGTGATCCACGTGACCGCCGAGGTCGACGAGGACGTGGCCAACGCCAACCAGATCCTCGCGTCCGTGCGCGAGAACGAGCTGGCCTCCATCCTGGCCGACCATCCGGGCGTGCGGTACTCGCTGGAGGGGGAGCAGCGGCAGCAGAGTCAGACCATCGACTCGCTGCGGCGCGGGTTCGCGATCGCGCTCCTCGTGATCTTCGCGCTGCTCGCGATTCCGCTGAAGTCCTACACGCAACCGCTCGTGATCATGAGCGCCATCCCGCTCGGATTCGTCGGGGCGGTGTGGGGGCACGTCCTCATGGGCATGACGCTGACGATGCTGTCGGCCGCGGGGCTCGTGGCGCTCTCCGGCGTCGTCGTGAACGACAGCCTCGTGATGGTGGATTTCGTGAACCGGTCCCGCGCGGAGGGTATGCCCATCGCGAAGGCGATCCGGACCGCGGGAGCCAAGCGCTTCCGGGCGATCCTGCTCACGTCCCTGTCCACGTTCGCCGGCGTCACACCGCTGCTGCTGGAGCGGAGCCTGCAGGCGCAGTTCCTCAAGCCGCTGGCGGTGTCACTGGGCTTCGGAGTGATCTTCGCGACGTTCCTGCTGCTGATCCTCGTGCCGGTGGGCTACTTCATCCTGCACGACGTACAGCGCGGGCTGCTGCGTCTGTTCGGGCGCCGGGACGCGCTGGCGGCCGACCCGTCCTGGGACTGACCGGACCGGTCCGCGACGCGGCGGCGAGGTCCGCGATCGTCTCCAGGTGGTGATCGTCATGCTCCGCGACGAACAGCAGCATGTCGGCGATGCGCATCGCCACGTTGAGTCGCGGGTGGATCGCCGTCTGCCCGAACCGCTCGGGATGCATCGCCCGGAGCCGGCGCACCAGCAGGCCGCGCACGCGCGTGAACTCGTTCAGCAGCGCCTCGATGCGACGTCCGCGGTGGTTCGCCTCTTCCGTGCGCCGGTTGCTGAGATCCGCCTCGCCGAGGAAGTCCTTCCCCAGGTCGTAGTCGTCCAGGCGGCCGAGGTGCAGCGCCTCCAGGTCGATGAGGTGGCCGACGTGTTCCTGGATCGACCAGGCGTCGTCGTCGCCGCGCCGCACCAGCGTCTCCCTCGGCAAGCCTTCCATCGCTGTCGCCAGGCGATCCGGCGCGCCCGCCACGCGTCGGAGCAGGTCGTCCACGCCGTCCAGCGGGAACCCGAAGTCGAACGTCTTGTCCAGCCAGGGCACGCGAATGGTCACGGGGTCCTCCTTCCCCTGCGAGGCGGGGTCATCTCCCGACCCTGGACCACGGTCAGCAGGTTCGGGGGACTCGGGGCGGGTGCGGGGTCGGCCGGGCGGTCGAGGGGAACCGGCTGACCTTCCACGACGGTCTCCAGGACGATCGATGTCCGGAGCGACTGCACGGATTCGATGGAGCGAAACTGCGAGTCCAGAAGGGCCGCGAGACCCGCGGCGTCCCGCGCCCGGACCTTGACGAGGTAGCCGTCGTCGCCGGCGACGCGGTGCACCTCCTCCACGCCGGGGATGGCAGCCAGGCGATCCGCGGTGCCGTCCGCCGCACGCTCGTCCTCCAGCACGCGCACGAACGCCAGCAATCCCATTCCGAATGCGTCAGGGTCCAGGCGGAGGGAGTAGCCGCGGATGATGCCGCGCTCCTCCAGCTTCCGGACGCGCTCGAACACGGCGGTGGGCGTGAGGCCCATGCGTCGGGCCAGCTCCGCCTTCGACGTCACGGCGCGATCTTGCAGGATTGCGAGGATCTCGCGGTCCTTCGAGTCCATGGTTCCTCCCGGAGACGTCCTGGACGATACCACAACAGACGGGCCGACTTGAATGATGAATCGACAATAATAGAGTTCGTGATCTGGAGTATCGTCAGGCGCGGAGGCGTCGCCCGTCACCCGGACAAATGAAGGGGCGCCGCGGCGTTCCCCGCGGCGCCCCGGAAGGCGGACCAGGAAGAGGCGACTACTCCCAGTGCGTGGCCAGCGCGTCGATCGCGGCGCGGAGCTCCGCCACCACGTCGGCGTTCGCGTTCTGCTTGGCCTTCATCGCGGCCCGCATCACCGCGTGGTGGTGCTCCAGCGCGGCCAGGTAGCCGTCCCGGCCGTCGGCGCCGTCCGCGACCGGCTTCAGCTTCTGCGTGAGGAAGTACTCGGACACCACGTCGATGATGTGGGAGGCGTGGTCCTCTTTCGTCGTCGTCCAGCGGACCAGCTGGTTCATCGACTGCGCGTCCGCCTTCCCGGCCAGCTCGCCGAGGTTGTGGATCGCCTTCTCGATGGTGGTGGCATCCTCCCGCATCGCGGCGATCCGCGCGGCGTCATCGTAGATCCCGCAGGGGACCTGGCAGTGGGCCGACGCGCCGGCCGCGAGGGCAAGGGACAGCAGTCCCGCGAGGAACATCGTCTTCACGTTCATTCTCCTGGTGGGGGAAACGGGAGATCCGCGAGCTCGCGGATCGATGGAATCACGTGGTGCGGCGCGCGCTCCGGCCGGACCGCGGCCAGTCGGCGCTCGTCGAACTTTCCGGTGCGCACCAGCACCGTTCGCATCCCGGCGGCTCGCCCGCCCAAGACGTCGACCTCCACGTCGTCGCCGACGATCGTGAGGTCGCGGGGCTCCTCTCCCAGCGCCCGGGCCGCCATGCGGAAGAAGCCGGGAGCCGGCTTCCCCATGATCTCCGCCTCCGTGTCCGCGGCGTACTCCAGCGCCGCCACGAACGGACCCGCGTCCAGCGTCCACCCGCTCGCGCTCTTCCAGAAACGGTTCTTCTGCGTGGCGATCAGACGGGCGCCCGCGTGCAGGTGGCGGAACGCCTCGTTCAGGCGGTCGAAGCGGAACTCCTCGCCCAGGTCGCCCACCACGACGGCCTCCGGCGAGGCGCTCCCCGTTTCGAAGTCCGCCCAGTCCGCGGCCGCGCTGTCGGTCAGGAGCAGGTGCACGCGGCGCACGCCCGCCTCCCGCAGCCGGATCGCGGCGGCCACGTTGGCGCTCAGAATCTCGTCGTCCTTCGCCTCCACGCCGGCCGACTGCAGCGCCTTCGCGATGTCGGCGCGGGACCTGCGGCTCGTGTTCGTGGCGAAGAGCAGCGCGACGCCCCGCGCGCGCAGCGACCCGACGGCCTGTGCGGCGCCGTCGATCGCGCGTCCGGCGTCCAGCACGGTTCCGTCGATGTCGAGAAGGCAACCCATGCCCGGCACGGTAGGAACGGGCGAAGGGGGTGTCAAGGCGACGCGAACCGGCGATAATCGAACGCCGACCCCGACGGGAGGAACTCATGACGGAACCCGCTCGCTTTCCCCGCCCGGATCGCCGCGTCTACGACGCGTACGTCGCGGGCCGACAGAGTGCCGCGCTGGCGGTCGCGGTCCGTCTGCGCCTGTTCGAGACGCTGGACGCCGAGCCGCAGCCGGAATCCGCGCTCGGCGAGCGCCTCGACGTGAAGCCCCGGCCGCTGCGTTCGCTGCTGGCGGCGCTCCTGGCGATGGGCCTCGTGGAACGTCGGGGCGACGCGTGGGCGTGCTCGGACGACGCCTCGGACTATCTCGTCCGCGGCAAGCCCGGCTGGCTGGGCGGACTCGTCGACCTGGAAGTGGAGCAGTTCCTCTCGCCCGCCTCGCTGCTGGAGGCGATGAAGCGCGACGCGCCGAGCGTCTACGGAGACGACGATCCGTGGGATGCACACGTGGCCGACCCCGGGAAGGCCCGGCGCTTCACCGCCGCGATGCACAGCGTGATCGAGCGCCCGGCGGCCGGGCTTGCCGAGACCCTCGACCTCTCCGGTGTCCGGTCGTTGCTGGACGTCGGCGGAGGCTCCGGCGCGGTGAGCCTGGCGCTGGCCGCCCGCTGGCCGCATCTGCGCTGCGTCATCCTGGATCTCCCGGTCGTCTGCGGGATCGCCCGCGAGTACGTCGAGGCGGCGGGGCTGCAGGATCGCGTGACGGCGGAGCCGGGCGATCTCTTCGCCGAGACGTTTCCCACCGGGCACGACGCCGTCCTCTTCTCCCAGATCCTGCACGACTGGTCGCCGGAAGCGGGGCGGGAGCTGCTGCGCAAGGCGCACGACGCGCTGCCGCCGGGCGGACTCTGCCTGGTCCACGAGAAGCTGGTCGACGACGACGGGCGCGGTCCGCTGGCGAACGCCCTCGTGAACCTCGACATGCTCGTCTGGACGGAGGGGCAGCAGTACCGCGAAGCGGACCTGCGGGACGCCTTCTCCCGGGCCGGGTTCCCCTCGGACACCGTGAAGCGGCACGACACGACCGGCTACTGGAGCGTCGTCCTCGCCCGACGTTCGTAGTTTCCTGCTCATCGCTTGCGC
Source organism: bacterium (assembly GCA_965216835.1). GTDB lineage: Bacteria > ARS69 > ARS69 > ARS69 > ARS69 > BQJX01. Next base: position 132,180 of record OZ244210.1, read on the forward strand.
ACCCTGGCGTCCCGCGCGGTTCCGTTTCAAACCGGGCGCCGGATGCGCTATCCTGGAGAACCTCTCTCGCTCCGCCCCGAGCGATTTCCCCGATCTGACCTGCCAACCGGAGAGAAGCGAATGCCCGGCCGTCCCCTTGGAATCACCCTTGCCGGCGTCGTCGCGCTCCTGATCGGAGCCGGTAGCGCCTTCGCGTTCACGGAAGTGGAAGAAGCCCGCCTGGAGTACCCGCTGGCGTTCGACGTGCAGAGTCGCGTGCCCCAGCTCCAGGAGCTCGCCGCCGAGTCCCTCGCGCGCAGCGCCGACTTCGGCCTGGGCTGGGTCGGTCGCCGTCACGTCCGCACCGGCGTCATCGAGGCGGCGTGGGGCGGTCAGCACCTCGTGACCTCGTCGCCGGTGCGGGACCGTGAGCAGGCCGTCTCGCTCTCACGGAACTTTCTCGCGACGCGGGGCCAACTCCTCGCCACGACCGAGGAGAACCTCATCTTCCGCAACGCAAAGGAATGGCGCGGCCGCTACGTGACGCACTTCACGCAGGAGATCCAGGGCGTGCCCGTGTGGCGGGCCGGCGCCTGGGTCCAGCTGGCCGAGGACGGTCGCCTCAGCGCGTTCGGCTCCAGCTTCTTCCCCGAGGGCCACGACGCCCAGGCCGAGATCGCGCTCCTGCCGCAAGATGCCGTCGCCGAGGCCGCGAGCGCCCTGTCGACGACGCCCCGGACCGATCGGCCGATCGAGATCGATCGCTACTGGGTGCCGGCTCCCGTCGGGGAGACGTTCCAGCTGGTGATGGCCTACCGGGTACTGTTCGAGTCGGAGGAGCCGTTCGGAAAGTGGGAGAGCCTGGTCCACGCGGGCACGGGCGAGATCCTCGCGCGTCGGAACTTCTACCACCCGATCAACGTCGTCGGGGGCTCCGAGGCGCAGGTGCAGAACCAGCTTCCGACGCTGGCCTACTGCGACGGCGAGGGCACCGAGGTCCTGGCTCACATGGACATCTCGGTCTCCGGCGGGAACACCGGCACCACGGACGCGAGCGGCAACTTCGACATCTCGCACGGCGGCGCCTCCGCGGTGAACGTGACCGCCTCCTTTGCGGGGCCGTACATCAACGTGAATCGCTTCACCGGGCTCGGCTCGGACGCCAGCCTCACCGTCAGCTTTGTTCCGGGCGTGCCCGGCACGTTCACGTTCAACGACGGGAACTCCCGCCAGGACGAGCGCGACACGTTCTTCCACGGCAACGTGATCCGGGATTTCATGATCGACATCGACGGCACGTTCACGCAGCTCGATCTTCCCGTGATCTCCGTCGTCGGCCGCACGGACGGCCTCTGCCCGGGCAACGCCTGGTGGAACATCGGCGCGGGGCAGATGAACTACTGTCTGGCCGGCAGCGCGAGCGGCACGGACTACGCCAACACGGGCGAGCTGGCCAACGTCGTTTATCACGAGTACGGCCACGGCATCACCGACGTGCTCTACGTCCGCAACGGCGCCCCGCAGCAGCCGCCGGGCGGCCTGCACGAGGGCAATTCGGACGTCGTCGCCAACTTCCTGGATCGCAACCCGGTCATCGGCCTCGGCTTCTTCGACGGGAACTGCGTCAGCGGGATCCGCAACGCGGAGAACGGCCTCCAGTACCCGGCCAGCAACGAGAACGGCGGTCACACCGCGGGGCAGGTCATCGCCGGCTTTCACTGGCTGTTCTGGCAGGGCCTCCTGGCCGCGTTCCCGCAGGCCGAGGCGGACAGCATCGCCTGGAGCTCCTGGCACTACGCCCGCGATCTGGGCACGCCGCAGACCTTCCCCGACCAGGTCCTGTGGACCTTTCTGGCCGATGACGACGACGCGGACCTCTCCAACGGCACGCCGCACTACGACTTCCTCTGCGCGGCGGCCGAGGCGAAGGGCTTCACCTGCCCGACCATCACCACGGGCGTGTTCATCGACCACACGCCGCTGGCCAGCATCGAGCTGCCGAGCGGGACGGTGAGCCCGGAGGTCGTCGCCACCATCACGTCCACGCCGGCCGCGCTGGACCCGTCCGGCCTCAAGCTGCGCTATCGCCTGGACGGCGGCGCCTACCAGGAGCTGGCGCTGACCGCCACCGCGAACCCGGACGAGTTCTCGGCCACGTTCCCGGCGCTCTCGGTCGGGGCGCAGGTGGAGTACTACATCGAGGGCGCGGACCTCTCCGGCAACATGCGGACGAACCCGCTCGGCGCTCCCTACATCCAGACCTACACGTTCGATGTGGCCGTGCTTCTCGACGAGCTCGAGGACGGCGGCGTGGGCTGGACGGCCGGCCTGGGCGGCGACACCGCCACCAGCGGCATCTGGGAGCTCGTGGATCCTATCGGCACCACGGCGCAGCCCGAGGACGATGCCACGGCCGACCCGGGCACGATGTGCTTCATCACGGGCCAGTGCAGCGGCCCGCTCTGCTCCGGCTGCACGCTGGGCTGCAACGACGTGGACAACGGCTTCACGACGCTGCTCAGCCCCGTGTGGGATCTCAGCGGTCTGACGAACGTGCGCGTGAAGTACGCCCGCTGGTTCACGAACGACACCGGCGCCGCGCCGGGCGAGGACGCCTGGGTCGTGGACGTGTCCAACGATGGCGGCTCCACGTGGACCAACTTCGAGAACACGTTGGACTCCAGCCCGGCCTGGGAGCAGATGACGATCGACATCGACGCCCTCTTCGGATCGGCCGATCAGGTCCAACTCCGCTTCATCGCCAGCGACACCGTCAACGGTTCGCTGGTGGAGGCCGGCGTGGACGACGTGCGGATCCTCGGCAACGACGACAGCGCCGTGGACACGCCGGTGATCGGCGCGGCGGCGCCGCGCGCGCTGGAACTGGGCAACGCGCAGCCGAACCCGTTCGACTCCGCCACGAGCATCACGTTCGCGCTGCCGGAGGCGGGCCACGTCGACCTGGCCGTGTACAACGTCAGCGGACAGCGGGTGGCCACGCTCGTCGATGCGGCGCGGGACGCGGGGCGCTACGACGCCACGTGGAACGGCCGGGACGAGAACGGCGGCCGGGTCTCCACCGGCGTCTACTTCTACCGACTCACCGTCAACGGCGAGTCGCTGACGAAGAAGATGACCGCGCTGAAGTAGTCCGGTCCGACCGGAACGAAAGGGAGCGCCCGGGGTCCTCGGATCCCGGGCGTTTTCCTTTTCTCGTCCCGGCGCCGCGCCCGTATGTTCCTTCCATGATCTCGTTTCTCGGCTCGGAGATCGGGCGGGGCCATCCGTTCTACCTCGACGGCGTCCGCCGCGCGCTGCGGGCCGCCGGCGCCGACGGGCTTGTCCGCGAGGACACCGACGTCTTCGCGGTCTCCCGGGGTCTCTCCGCCGTGGCCTGGCGCGCGGTGCGCGGCCTCTACCACGTGGCCGGCGGCGGCGGCGCCGTCTCGCGTGCGTATCATCGCCTGCGCGCGGGATCGGACTACAACGACGACGGGACGCCCGCTCTGCGCGTCCTCGGCCGAGATCTCCGATCGTGGGCGGCGCGGCAGGACATCGTCGTCGTGGATCATCCCGCGGTGGTGGGGGCGCTGGGACGTCGGCCGGACGTGTGGTACGTGCACGGCGAGATGGTCGCGCCCGCGGAGGCGATCGTGCACGGCGCGGCGCGCATCTTCGTCCCGTTCGAGGAGACGGCGGGCGAGTTCATCCGCGGCGGCGTCCATCCGGATCGGGTGGTCGTCACGGGCGTCTGCGTGGAGAACGAGCTCATCCCGGGAGCGCTCGACGGCATCCGCGCGCGACGCGAGCGGATGGATGGAGCCGGTCCCCTGACGATCGGGTTCTTCTCGTCCGGGGCGGAGCCGCCCGCGCACGTGGAGACGCTGGCGGAAGGCGTCGCCGCGATCGCCGCCGACGGGACGCATCGTGCGGTGGTGGTGGCGCGCTGGGGCGGCCGTCTCCAGGCCGAGGTGCGTCGCCGTGCCTCGTCGGTGTCCGTCGTTCTCCACGAGGACCGCGAGGACCTGGACCGGAAGACGGCCGACGTGTTTCCGGAGCTGGACGTCGTGGCGTCGCCCCCTCACGAACGATCGAACTGGGCCGTCGCCCTGGCCGTTCCGTTCCTCCTCGTCGGTCCGGACATCGGTCCGTTCGCGCCGCGCAACCGCGACTTCCTGCTGCGTCGCGGCGTCGCGCGGGAGCTGGACGTCGCGGGCGCTCGTCGCTTGCCGGAGCTCCTGGCGGAGTGGAGGTCCGGCGGGCACCTGCGACGCATGTCGGAGGCGGGGGCCGGGGTGCCGTTCCGCGGCTTCGAGCGCGCCGCACAGCGATTGCGCGAGGAGTGCGAGAGGAGGCACGGGGATGACGACGCCTGAGTCCCTGCTGGAGACCGTCCGGTCCTTCTCCTACCCGCGCCTGGCCGGCGGCGACGGGGAGCGTCGCGCGGCCGATGCCGTGAGGCGGGCGATGCGGGACGCCGGTCTGGACGTCCGGCGGCAATCGTTTCGGACGGCGCGGTTCGCCGTGCGGAGACTCCGGCTCATCGCGCACGGAGCCGTGGCCATCGTCCTGATCGCGGGCGGGGTCCTCGCTCCGACCTCGCCCGCGGCGGCCGCCGCGGTGGGGGTCCTGACGCTGGCGTACGCGCTGCGCGCGTCCGGCTGGCGACGTTCCTACGAGAGCGCCTACGACGTCGGTTCGTCCGTGGAATCGTCGAACGTGATCGGGAGGCGCGCGGCGGACGGAGAGGACGCCCCCGTCTTCGCGGTGATGGCGCACGTCGATACGAAGTCGACGCTCTTCTCCTCGCTCCTCACCGGGTTCCTGGTCGTGGCGGTGGTGATGATCGTGTTCGTCGGGACGGCGTGGTGCGCGCTGGCCGCGCTGGGGACGGTCGATCCGCCGCGTCCGGGTGTCGTCCCGTGGCTCCTGGCGGTCGCGCTCCTCGTGGCCGCGCTCGATCCCTTCGGCGATCGGTCCCCGGGTGCGCTCGACAACGCGTCGGGGCTGGCGGTCCTGCTCCGGTGCGCCCGCGACCTTCCGCGCGATCCCGCTCTCGACGGACTGGACCTGCGGTTCATCGCGACCGGGGCGGAGGAGCTGGGACTGGCGGGGTCGCTGCGCTGGATTCAGGCGGAGGAACGCCGCCTGCCGCGCGAGCGCTTCGTGCTGGTGAACGTCGATTCGGTGGGGGCGGGCGCCGGTCTCGTGGCGGCCGACGTCTCCGGAACGTTCCCGGGCGGCCGATCCGCGGCGGAGTGCGTGAGGGCGGCGGCGCGTGCAACCGGGCGAAACGTCGGTGTGGCGCGATTCCTGCCGGGGGCCGGCGTCGACTCGCAGCCGGTCTCGGCTCGCGGCTTCGCGACGGTGACGTTGCTGGGAAGGGTGTTCGGGCCGGCGGCGGGGCGGATGCACACCGCCCGCGACGTTCCGGATCGCCTGGACGAGGCGGGGCTTCAAGCGGCCGTGGACGTCACCACGGCGCTGGCCCGCGAGGTCGCGCTCTCCGTCCGAACCGGATCGCCGGATCGGGGGTCCGGATAGGGATCCGGCGCCCGGTCAGAGGGAGAGGTCGCGAGTCGGCGGCCGCAGCAGATCCGGCGTGAAGGTCATCTCCACGCGCACCGGCGGAATCGCCCGATGCACGCTCTCCGCGGGATCGGGTGCCCGCGGAACGGCCGCCGGCGGCGGCATCAGGGTCACCTGGGTCGTGTCGGGCGGGCAGTCCGGATGGATGCCCGTGGCGATCGTCGACACCAGCGAGACGGCCGCCAGGATCGCGGTCTTCAGGATCTTCACGCTTGCGAGAATCAACCAGTCCGTCATCTCGGCCTCCTACGGGGTGAGACGCGTGAATCCACTGCAGCGTTCATGCCATGCCCCCGAAAATCCTACCTGCACCCGGAAGTGCTTCGCTTTCAGGAATTTGCGCGGCCCGGGCCGTCGCCTTCCCCGGATCGGAAACGGCGCGCCGCCCCGGATCCGGCGATTCGCCGCCCCGGCCGGGGAGGCGGGGGCCTCTAGGGGACGATCCGGTGCTCCGCGAGCGCCTCATACGGGATCCGGGCCTCCGCGAGGACGGGTGCCAGTTCGGGCGGCAAGGCCCCCTCACGGGGACGCCAGGGCGCGAACCCGGTGGATTTCCTCACCGAGTCGTACCAGTGGGGCGCCCAGGCGCCGTCGCTGTCCCGGAGTCCGGCGGGCCAGGCCAGCATCTCCTCCCGGAACGGCACGTCGAGCGCGGCGCACAGCGCCGTGAGGGTAGCGCGGGGATCGCGCAGCACGTCGGCCGCGTCGACAACCGGGGGAACGCGCCCGGTCCGTTTCCTCAGGACTTCGAAGATCTCGTGCTCGCGGGCGAGGCCGAGGTCCGCGGCCGTCACCTCGGATCGCTTCCGCACGTACGAGAGCAGCATCTCCCGCGGGTCACGGATGAGGAATGCATGCCGCAGTCCCGCCAGCCGCTCGATGGAGAGATCCGCGGTGAAGTGATGCGTCATCTGCTTTTGGTAGAAGATCTCCGCCGTGCCGTCGGCCGATGCGCCCGGGGGCCGTCCGGTTGCGCAGGCGTCCAGGACGCGGTCCGCATCGGCCTCGTGCGCGGCCAGCGTCTCCTCCCGCATCGGGTGGTCGATGCCGGTCGTGCGGAGGTAGTGCGCGTAGAGCGGCTCGTCCCACACGACGGTGTCCGGCCGGTTCTCGAAGGCGCGCATCATCGCGGTGGAGAGGTTGCGCGGGCCCGACCACAGCGCGATGCGGATCAAGCGTCCACCAGGCGCGGGCCGTCGTTCGTGGCGCGCTCGGCGTAGAGCGCCCGCAGCCGAGCGGTCACGGGCCCCGGACGCCCGTCCCCGATGCGTCGTCCGTCCACGTCGACCACCGGCACCTGGCCGCCGAAGGTCCCCGTCACGAACGCTTCGGCCGCCGAGTAGACGTCGGTCAGCGGGAAGTCCGTCTCGCGCGCGGGAATCCCGTGCTCGCGGCACAGCTCCAGCGTGACGGCGCGCGTGATCCCGTTCATGCAGTACTTCGGGGTGGAGGTCCACACCTCGCCGCGACGCACCACGAAGAAGTTCGTGGAGTTGCACGTGGCCACGAACCCGTGCGGGTCCAGCATGAGCGCCTCGTCGGCGCCCGCCTGCGCGGCCTGGATGCACGCGGTGATGCAGTTGAGCTTGCTGTGGCTGTTCCACCGCGGATCCTGCACGTCGGGGCGTCCGCGCCGCACGTGCACGGTGAAGAGCCGCAGCCCCTTCTCCAGCGGCGCGGAATCGGCCGCCTTGTGCTCCGCGACGATGACCACCGTCGGCGGTCCGGCCGCGACGCGGGGATCCTGGTACGGCGTCGACTTGACGCCGCGCGTCACCATGAGCCGCACGTGGCCGCCGTCCCCCAGGCCGTTGGCGGTCAGCGTCTCGCGCAACGCCTCCTTCAGCCGCTCCCGCGACATTCCGAGGTCCAGGGCGATGGCGCGGGCGTTCTCCTCCAGGCGGTCGAGGTGCCGATCCAGGAACGGCACGCGGCCGCCGTGGACCCGCAGTCCCTCCCAGACGCCGTCCCCCATGAGGAAGCCCGCGTCGAACACGGACACCCGGGCCTCCCGGCGTGGAACGAGGTCTCCGTCGATCCAGACAAGGATCGATTCGTTGCGCGGGTCGGGGACGAAGTCGTGGGTCATGGGCGCGGAGTATGGGAAGCGCCCGCGTCCAGCGTCAAGCGCGCGGCTCGTTCCCCGCGACGATCCTCGCACGCTGGATTAGACTGGCCCGGCCACGGGAGGACCCGCGTGATTCTCGTCGACGGACATCTCGACCTGGCGTTCAACCGGCTCGGACTGGGCCGCGATCCACGGGCGTCCGCGCTGGACGTTCGGCGGCGCGAGGCCGATGAGCCGGGTCGGGCGATGCAGGGGCGATGCATGGTGGGCCTGCCGCAGATGCGCGACGGACGCGTGGGCCTCGTCTTCGCCACGATCTTCCTGCTGCGCCGCCGCGACGGATTCGACGTGAAGCACTCCGCGAGCGTCACCTACGACTCGGCCGGGGACGCCGAGCGGCTCGGGCGGGCGCAGCTCGACGTCTACCGGAAGCTGGACGAGGATGACGGCAGCGGCTTCCGCCTCGTGGACAGCGTCGCCCGCCTGGACACCGTCCTGGACACGTGGAAGGACGGCGCGGTCGGGGATGTCGGGCTGGTGCCGCTGCTGGAGGGCGCCGATCCGCTGCGGGGGCCGGGCGATGTCGCCGCCTGGAAGGAGCGGGGGCTCCGGATCGTCGGGCTGGCTTGGCGCTCCACGAGGTACTCCGGCGGCACCGGGGAACCGGGCGGACTCACGAAGATCGGGCGGGAGCTGGTGCAGGAGCTGCACCGACAGGACGTGATCCTGGATCTCTCGCACGCGGCGGAAGAGGCGTTCTTCGAGGCGCTGGATCTGGATCCCCGCGCGCCGATCGCCTCCCATTCCAACCCGCGGGCGATCTGTCCCGGGGACCGGCAGCTCTCGGACGAGATGATCCGGCGGATCACTTCGCGCGGCGGCGTCGTCGGGTGCGTCCCGTTCAACCTGATGCTGATGGAGGACTGGCGCGGCCGCGGTCGTCCGCCGGTGCCGTTGCGTCGCTTCGGCGAGGCGATCCGGCACGTGGCCGACGTGGCCGGCTCGCACCTCCACGTGGCCGTCGGCAGCGATCTGGACGGCGGCTTCGGGGCCGAGGCCGTGCCGGAGGGCCTGGACACGCTGGCGGATCTTCCCCGGACCGCCGATGTGCTGGCGGATCTGGGCTTCGACGACGACCAGATTCGTGACATCCTCGGACGCAACTGGATCCGTTTCCTTCGCGAGCGGTTGCCCGCGACGTGAGGCGCCTGTGAACCGGCCGATCGTGCATGGCATCTTCCTGGCCGTCGTCGCCGCGGCGCTCCGGCTGCCGGGCCTGGACTGGGGACTGCCGTGGGCGCTCCACATCGACGAGCGTCTGTTCGTCGTGGGGAAGGCGCTGCGGCTGGAGCAGAGCCTCGCGGAGGGCGGTCCCCCGGATCCGGGCATCTCCTCTTATGGGATCCTGCCGCTGTGGCTCGTGGTGCTGACGCGCCAGCTCTTCCTGCCGATCGTGGCGCAGCCCGGACCGCCCACCTACGGCGATCCGTTCGCGGCGACGATCCTCCTGGCCCGCGGCCTCTCCGCGCTGTGGGGCATCGCCACGGTGCTGTTCGTATGGGCGTGGGCGCGCCGGTGGAGCGAGGGCACGGCGTTCCTCGCCGCGACGATCACCGCGGGCCTGCCGGCGCTCGTGCAGGCGTCCCACTTCGGGACGGTGGAGGCCACGCTCGTCGCGCTCATGACGGCCGGGATGTGGACGTCGGAACGCGTCGCGGAACGGCCCACGCTCGGCCGACGGCTCCTGGCCGGACTCGTGCTGGGACTCGCGGTGTCGGTGAAGGCGCCCGGCGTCCTCCTCGTCCTGCCGATGCTGCACGCCTGCCTGCACGAGCGATTCCGGACGTTCCTGGTCCGGGTCCTTCCCCTGGGAATCACGGCGGGCGTCGTCGTCTTCGCGCTGAATCCCGCGCTGCTGATCGGGACGACGGGAGAGACGCATGCGGGCGAGCACACGACGCTCTTCGGAAACCTGCGCCGCGCCTACTCCGGCGAGTTCCACGATTGGACGCTGCCCTACGCGCACGACGTTCCCGGCTGGACCGAGCTCACGAAGCTCCTGCCGTACGGGATGGGCCCCGTGGCAATGCTCTTCGCCCTGGCGGGGCTGGCGCTCGCGCTGCGGCATCGCCGGCCGCGGGAGGTTCGCCTGCTCCTGCTGCTCGTGCCGCTGCTGGCCATCCTGCTTCCGGCCCGCGTGAAGACGATCCGGTTCGTGCTGCCCGCGCTTCCCGCGCTGGCGATCCTCGCCGCCGCGGTCGTGCCGGTCCTGCTGGAGGGGCCACGGCGACGCCGCGTGCTGGCGACGGCGATCGGGGGTGTGACGCTGCTGGCGGGACTCTCCTACCTGCCGATCTGGACGGGCGAGGATCCGCGCGTCCTGGCGGCGCAGTGGCTGGACCAGCACGTCGGGCCGCGTGAGACCGTGGCGGTCGAGGATCCCCCGGGGTACGGACCGCCCATCGGTTCGCCGGTGCCGGATATCGAGCGACCCCGCCTTCGCTACGAAATCCTGTGGTCGCGCTTCTACACCGGCCACGAACGATCGAGCGAGGCGGACCGCCGGGCCCATCTGGACCGGATCCTCGAGCGCTGCGACTGGCTCGTCCTCTCCGAGGGGCACCGCGTGGAGTTTACGACCGCGCCGGAACTTCGCCCGGTGGAGAGCCGGTTCTACGCGGAGCTGGACGCCGGCCTCCTGCCGTTCGAGAAGGTGATCGAGTTCGTGAATCCTCCCCGCCTGGGTCCCCTCGTCCTGTCGGATCGGGGGGCGGAGGTCCTCTTCCGCGTGTTCGACCATCCGTCGATCGAGATCTGGCGACGTACGGAGCCGAGGTCGTGAGGCGGCGCGATGGGGTGGCACTTCTGGCCGCCTTCACCCTGGCGGTCCTGCTCGCGATCGACGTCGTTCCGGCGCTGCGGGGTCCCGAGAACTGGCGGTGGGCAAGGCGACCCCTGGAGTCGTTCGTACCGCTCGCGGGAACCGCCGCGATCGTCGCGGCGCTGGCGGGCGTGGCCGCGTGGATCCGCGCGCGCTGGCTGGCCGGGAACTTCCTGACGCGGGCGGGGGCGCTGGGAACGGCGTCGATCCTCGTCTTCCTGCAGATGGTTCTCCTCACGGCGATGGAGCCCGGCGGTCTCTCGCACCTTCCGCGCCGCGTGATGGATCCCTCGTTCACGAGCTACCACACGATCGCCCGCCACGTGGAGGATCCGGGGAGGTTCCTGGAACGCTATCCTAGGGTCCAGAAGACGTTCCCGGTCCACGGACCGTCGCAGCCGCCGGGACGCGTGCTCTTCTTCCGTGCCGTCAACGAGTGGGCGTCGGCCTCTCCGGAGCGCACCGAGCGGCTGCTCGACTGGGGCGAACGCCTCGGCGGGGTTCCGGCCGGACCGCCGGGAACCACGGACGGTCAGCGCGCGGGCGCGCTGGCGGCGGCGTGGCTGCTGCTCGCCGTCGGCGCGCTCACGCTCTTCCCGATGGCCGTCGTCGTCGGCGGACGATGCGATACCGGCGCGGTCGCGTCGTCCGTTCTCCTCATGGGAACGCTCCCGAGCTACCTGCTCTTCACGCCGCAGACGGATCATCTGCTCCTGTTCCTCACGGTCAGCGCCGCCGCGCTGCTGCTGGAGGCGATGCGCTACGCCAGCCGACCCTGGGCTCCCGCGCTGGCGCTCGGGGCCGGCATCGCCGCGGGCGTCTCACTTTTCCTCTCCTTCACCACGCTGGCCGCCCTCGGTGCGTGGTTCCTGTTGATCGTCGGGATGCTGGGACTCGCCGCGCGCCGCGCGACGCCGCTGCCCAACGTGTCGCGCATCGTCGCCATCCTCGGCGGCGGCCTGGTGGGACTCGCGATCCCGGTCGGCGTCGTCGCGGCCGCCGGGATGGACTGGCTCGCCGTGTTCCGCGAGTGCGTCGCGGCGGCGCATCGTGTGCAGGTGGAGATCCACGGCCGCGTGTACTCCACGTGGGTGCTCGCCAATCTCTGGGACTTCACGCTGTTCCTCGGCATCGGGTTGCTGGTGCACGTGTTCGCACGGGTCCCGGCCGAGCTCCGGGCGCTCCGGACGGGGGAGACCTCGCGTGTTCCCGAGGCGCCGTTCGCGCTCGCGTTGCTCGCGGCCGTCCTCGTGCTTGACGTCTCCGGGCGCATCCTCGGGGAGACCGGCCGCATCTGGATGTTCCTGATGCCGCTGGCCGTCGGAGCGGCGGCCGTGGCGCTGGGGCGCCGGCCCTTCCGCGAGGGTGTCCGGCTGGCGGGCGCCCAGCTCATCGTGCTGGCGGCCCTGCGGGCGTTTCTGAACGTCCCGGGCTGATTGCGTCCGCCGCGTTGACCCGCCGCGGCGAGGACCGGTACCCTCACGCTTTCTTCGTCCGTCATCCGCCCTCGCCCCCCGGAGGCGCCCCGTGGCATCGAATGCGGCCGTCGGTCTGAGCCTGTCCGAAGATCCCCGCGTGGCCGGAGAGGAAGCGGCCCGGACCGCGCGGGAGGCGCTGGGCCGGGAACCCTCGCTGGCACTCGTCTTCGCAACCACCGGACACGATCCCGAGCCGTTGCTTTCCTCCGTGCGGAATGTCGCGGGGGACGTTCCGCTCTGCGGATGCAGCGGCGAAGGCATCATCGGTCCCGACACCGCGCAGGAACGCGATCACGCCGTGGGCGTGATGCTGATCGCGTCGGACTCGCTCACGTTCTCCACCGAACTTCTCGAGGCGTACGCCGAGAGTCCCGACCGTGCCGGGCGCGAGCTGGCGGAGCGCATCGGCGAGGTTCGGGACGCCGTCGCGCTTCTCGTCTTCCCGGACGGCCTCGTCGGCAACGGCACGCAGTTCCTGACGGCGCTGGAGGAGAACCTGCCCGTGCCGATCCTTACCGTCGGCGGAACCGCGGCGGACGCCCAGCAGATGGAGCGGACGTTCCAGTTCCACGGCGATCGCGCGGTGACGGGCGGTTGCTCCGCGGTCCTGCTGCGGGGCCGCGGACGCATGGATGTCGAGGTGAGTCACGGCTGCCTGCCGATCGGCCTGGAGCGCGAGGTGACGCGGGCGGATCAGGGCTGGGTCCGGGAGATCGACGGCCGCAAGGCCTGGTCCGTGTTCCAGGAGTACCTCGACGGCAAGCCCGAGGATCTGAACATCGACGGGATCGCGCAGCTTTGCATCGGCGAGCCGCTGCGCGAGTCGGAGGACGATCATTACCCCCCGTTCGTCATCCGGACGCCGATGCGGGTCGGTCCGGACGGCGCGATGTTCTTCCCGTCGGGCGGCATCCGGGAGGGCCGGCGGATCCGACTGACGCGCCGCGACCCGGAGCGCATCCGGGAGAGCGCCGCCGAGTGCGCACGACGGTTGTGCGCCCGCAGTCGCGGGAGGAAACCGGCGCTCGTGCTGCAGTGGGACTGCGCCGGACGCGGGCAGGTGCTCTTCGGATCGACGGTGGCGGATTCCGTCGTCCGGCCGCTGCAGAGGGAGCTGGGCGAAGATCTTCCCTGGCTGGGCTTCCACACCTACGGCGAGATCGCGCCGCTGCGGGGCCGCACTCACTTCCACAACTACACCGTGGTGCTCTGCGCCCTCTACGACGAATGACCGATCCCGAACGCGCCGAGATCGAGCGACTCCGCGCCGAGAACGCCTCCCTCAACGAGCAGGTGAAGCTGCTGGTCCAGACGGAGCAGCGTCTGTACCGATCCCGCAACGAGATCGACCAGCAGATGAGCCGCATGCGCGCGCTCGCGAACTTCGCGTTCCGATGCTCCTCCACGAAGGACGCGGCGGCGATCCTGGACGATGCCGCGGAGCTGCTTCGGATCGCGTACGACGTGGACCTGATCGTGTCGTCGTTCCCGGACGAGGAGGACCCGGCCGTGTGGCGGCTGGTCCAGCACGGAGCGGCCGACACGCCCGCGCGTCGGCTGTTCGTCTCCGAAGGCCTCTGCGCCTGGGCCAAGAGGACGCCGGCCGTGGTGCTGGCCCCGGACCCGTCGGCCACGACGTCGCTGGCGCCGCTCCGCGAGCTGGAGATCGACGCGTCGCTGGAAATCGTCGGCAGCCTCGCGCTGCGGAGCCGGCGCGAGCGTCCGGCGGCCCTGCTCATCCTCGCCCGCCGACTGGGCCGGACGAAGTCTCACTACAAGGAATCGCTGGGTGGCAAGCACGCGCCCTTCCTCACCGTCTTCGCGCGCCACGTGGAGGCCGCGATGGCGGCGGCCCTGCTGACGGAGCGGCTGCGGGAGCGCAGCGAGGAGCTGGAGGAGAGCCTCACCCGGCTGGAGAGCGCGCAGCAGCAGCTCTTCCAGGCGCAACGGATGGAGGCGGTGGGCCGGCTCGCCGGCGGCATCGCCCACGACTTCAACAACCTCCTCACCATCATCCTGGGACGCGCGGAGCTCGTGCTCTGTGACCTCCCGGAGGGCGCCTCGGCCCGGCGCGAGCTCCAGCAGATCATCGATGCGGGAGATCGCGCCGCCGCGATCACCGGCCGCCTCCTCACTTTCAGCCGCGGTCGCGTGGATGCGCCGAGGGTCGTCGACGTGAACTCGCTGGTGATGGAGAGCGCCCGGATGCTGGACTCGCTCATCGGCGATGACGTCCTCCTGGATCTTCGGCTGTCGCCCGGGATCGGGCGGGTGCGCGTGGATCCGGAGCAGCTCGAGCAGACGCTGCTGAACCTCGTGCTGAACGCACGCGACGCGATGCCTTCCGGAGGGCGGATCACGCTGATCACGCGCGATGCCCGCCCGGCCGATCTGGAGGGGGCGGAGGAGGAACTCTCCGCGACCGACTGCATCGCCGTCTCCGTGGCGGACAACGGGACCGGCATCGATCCGGAGATCCGGGCGCGGATCTTCGAGCCGTACTTCACCACCAAGCCGCCGGGTCGGAGCAGTGGGCTCGGACTGTCGATGGTGTACGGCCATGTCCGCCACGCCGGGGGACACGTGGGCGTCGTCTCCGACCTGGGCCGCGGCTCGACGTTCACGCTGGTCCTGCCCGTCGTCACCGCGTCCGCGCCGACGCCGGAGTCCGCGTCGGACGAGTTCGGCGACGCATCGGCGACGATCCTGTTCGTGGAGGACGAGGACGGGATCCGCGGCTTCGTGTCGAACGCGCTGCGCCGGGAAGGCTACCGGGTGCTGGAGGCACGCGACGGAGCGGAGGCGCTTCGCGTCCTCCAGAACGAAGGCGCCGCGCCGGATCTCCTCGTGACCGACGTGATCATGCCCCGGGTGAGCGGCGCGGAGCTGGCGCGGTCGCTGCGGGACCGGTTCCCCGAGCTGCCGGTGCTCTACATCTCCGGCTATCCGGCCGACGCTTCCGGCGAGTCGCACTTCGACCTGGAAGCCAGCGAGCTGCTGGCCAAGCCGTTCACCGCGGCGGCTCTCCTGGAGCGGGTGCGGACGGCCCTCGGGGAGCCGCGCTTCCGGGACGCCCCCACCGAGAGTTCAACGCGGAGATGAACAGTCCGGCCGCGAGCGCCAGCACGATCATCGGTGCCGCGGGCTGATCGAGCACGAACGCGGCGTGCAGTCCGACGACGCAGCCCAACCCGGCCAGGCCCCAGCCCCGCAGCAGCGCGATGCGTCCGTCGCCGGACCGGAGCAGCGCCGCGACCGCCGGAAGAACGAGCAGTGCGAAGACCAGCAGGACCCCTACGAGTCCGACCGAGCTGGTGACGACGAGCGCGAAGACCCCGTAGAAGACGAGCTCCGCGACCAGGTCCCGGCGATGGTGTTCCGTGACCGCGGAGATCCGCCCGTGCATCGCGCGGAGCACGAGGCCGAGGAGCAGGTAAAGCCCGGCGGTCAGGAGGACGCGCGACGGCTCCACGGTCAGGACCTGCCCCACGAAGAGGTGCTTCACTTCTTCCATACCGTGGGGCGAGTGCTCCAGCACGACGAACGTGGCGGCGGTGGCCACGCCGTAGACCACCGCCACGATGGCCTCCAGCGGGACGCGCCGCGAGCGGACCGTCGCGAAGAACGCCGCGGTCAGCAGCGCGAAGGCCGCCGAGATGGCGTACCCGCCCATGGTGTCGTGCTCCAGTCCGTAGATCACCCCGACCGCCGCGCCGAGCGCGGCCATCTGCGCCATCGCCAGATCCACGAAGAGGACGCCGCGGCGCACGACGTGGTACCCGAGGTAGGCGTGCACGCCGGCCAGGATCAGGCAGGCCAGCAGGGCCCAACGCAGAAACGGATAGGACCATGGCTCCAGCAGCCAGGTCATGGCGCCGTCCGCTCCGTGGCGCCCAGCACCGCCGCGATCGTCTCGAAGTGCAGCAGGAATGCGTCCGGCGTCGGTTCCGCGCACATGGACGGCAGCACGTCCGTGCGCACGCCGGTTTCGCGCTCCAGCCACTCCACCGGACCGGAGGCGTGGTACTCGTCCCTCACGACGACGGGCACGCCGTCGTCCCGGATGATGCGGGCAAGATCGGCGAGGTGACGCGCGCTGGGCGGAATGCCCGGCAGCGGCTCCACGCAGTCCACGATCTCCATGTCGAATCGCGCGGCCAGGTAGGCCCAGGTGCGGTGGTACTCGATGAAGCGGCGCCCCGAGAGGCGTTCCGACCAGCCGGGCATCTGCGCCTCCACGCGGGCGGCGAAGGCGTCCGCGCGCTCCAGGAACTCCTCGGCCCGCTCCGGCTCGATCCGGCCGAACGCGTCGGCCAGATGCCGGGCCACCGTGCGCGCGTTGAACGGGTCCAGCCAGTAGTGCGGATTCCCCTCCGGATGGACGTCGCCCTGGGACGCATCGACCGGGCCGTCCGGAACCTCCAGCGGCTCGACGGCCTCGGATGCGTCCACCACCACGAGGTCCCGCGAGCGGGAACCGCGGACGATGGCGTCCGACCACATGTCCAGCGACAGCCCGACCTTCACGTACACGTCGGCGCGGGCGGCCCGCCGCAGCGCGCTGGGGCGAACCTCCAGCGCGTGCGGGTCGCGGTCCGGGCGGGCGACCACGTCGATGGGGTCGTCGTCGCCCAGGACCGCCCGGGAGAGGGCCGCCAGGTCGTTCGTGGCCGCGAGGACCCGGAGCGCCTGGGCGGGCGGCGCCGCGAACGCGAGCAGCGCCAGCCCGAGGATGAGGTGACGCATGGCGACCTCCTAGAAGCGGTGCGGGCGATGCGGTCCCAGACCGAACAGCGCTTGGACGATCACCTCGTTCACGGACTCTCCCTCGTCTGGGTCCGTCGTGCGGGCGAGCAGGCGGAAGACGGTGGTCTCCTCCATGAGCGCCAGCCCGACGAAGCCGCCGAAGCGCTTCGACTGGATGTCATCTTCGGTGCGTTCCGTGGTGGTCTCTCCGAACGCGCCGACGTTCCAGCGGCGATTCACGCGAAGGTCCACGGAGCCGAACCAGCCCCACGGATCCGCCGCGATGGCCTCCTCCGTCTCCTCCAGCGAGCCGAACACGGCCTCGCCGTTGGCCACCAGGATGCGGTCCGGTCCGAGGTCCCAGCGGAGCTTCGTGTCCACGGTGCCCCAGGTCGCCTTGGCTCCGTGATCCGGATCGTGCTCCCCGTGGAGAACCGATCCGCCGATGAGGAGGGACACGTCGTCCGACGGCTCGGCGAACAGCTCGAGGCGGCCGGACACGCCGAGCTCCGGTTCGAGCTCTTCCTCTTCCTCGGCTTCCTCTTCCTCGTGCTCGTGCTCGTGGTGATGGCCGGGCAGGAACGCGTCGCCGCGGAGGACGCCCGCGGTGGCCCGCAGCGTGACGGCATCGATCGGGGCGATCCAGTCCAGCCGGGCGGAGACGTCCGCGACGCCATCGTCGCCGAACAGCATGGCGTGCATCATCGGCCGGTCGACGAACGGGTACGCGTGCGAGTGCACGACGTTGAGCTGCCCGAAGTCCAGCAGCATCCGGCCGGCCGTCAGCCCGAGCCCGAGCGGAAGACTCCGCTCCAGGATGAGCTTGGCCTCCTCGATCTCCACCTCTTCCGTGCCGTGGATGCCGACGAAGACCTCGGCCGACGCATACGGATTGACCGGCCCGACGAACGCGATCTCCGTCTCGGCGAGGTCCAGGACCGAGTCCGTCTCGCCGTCGACGTCGGTGGTCGTCCAGCGGACGTCGCCGATCACGGAGATCTCGGGGTTGAGGGGCGCCGCGGACGCCGCGGACGCCGCGGACGCGAAGGCGAAAACGAACCCGACCCGCAGGAGGAACGGGATCTTCTTCATGTCGAACTCCTTCGAGGATCCGAACGAACACGCCCGGTCGCCCCCATGGCGACGGGTCGTGACGAGGGAGGCTCAGAAGGAGGCGGGAGGCGGGCCCCGGGAGCGATGGATGGGGAGGTGGATCCCGCCCTGTTCCGCCGGCTCCGCGACGTCGATCCAGCCCGACTCCGACGGCGCGGTCAGCTCCGGCGCGACGGGCGCCGGTGCGGCGACGGAGGCGGGGAGCGCGCAGAGAAGGCAGGGAGCGTCCTCGTCCCGGTCCTCGGCGGGCTCTTCGTGCGGGGCTCCCGAGCACGCCGCGGCGGCGTGCTGGGCCGCATGGGCCAGGACGTGGTCCAGGCCCAGGAGGCGGCTGCCCGCTCCCAGGGCCACCAGGAGCGTCAGGATGGGGAAGAGGGAAATCCGTCGCATCGGTCCAAGAAACCCGCTGGCCGCAACCGTGTCAACACCCCGGACCGGAGGTACCCTGGGGGCCGGGAGGGCTCGCGTGAACCGAACGTCGCTCGACATCGCCGGAATGCACTGCGCCAGCTGCGTGGCCAAGGTGGAGAAGGCGCTCGCCGGGCTGCCCGGCGTGGACCGTGCCTCCGTCAATCTCCTGGGGAAGAAGGCGTCCGTGTGGCACGACGGCGATGCGCCGGCCGGACTGGTCGATGCCGTGCGCCGGGCCGGATTCGACGCGGCCGTCCGGGACGATGCGGACGGGCGCCCCGTCGCCGACACCTTCGCCCTCCCGCTGGGCGAGGGAACGCTCGGGGTCCGGTTCGCGATCACGTTCGCCATCGCGTGGGCGGCGATGTTCCTCTCCATGCCGCTCATGCACCATGACGCCGGTGCCGTGCCGGGCGCGTTCGGGTGGGTGATGGCCCCGCTCGACGTCGTCACGCGGGCGCTGTTCCCCTTCCTCTACGATCTGTCGCCGTCGGTGCTGAGGTGGAGCCTCCTGATCGTCACCCTTCCGGTGCTCGTCGGATCGGGGCGGCACTTCTTCACGCGGACGCTCGCCGGACTGCGCTTCCTCCGCTTCGACATGGACTCGCTCGTCGCGATCGGCACGGGGACGGCGTTCGTGTACTCCGCCGCCGTCACGCTCCGCCCCGACGCGTTCCTGGCGCGCGGCCTCCCGCTGGACGTCTACTTCGAGGCGGTGCCGTGGGTGCTGTCCCTGGTGACGCTGGGTCGACTCCTGGAGGAGCGGGCGAAGCGTCGGGCGGGCGAGGCGGTGCGCGCGCTGGCGGATCGCGTGCCGCGGACCGCCCGTCTGCTGCGCGACGGCGTCGAGACGGACGTTCCCATCGAGGAGGTTCGCCCCGGGGACATCGTCGTGCTGCGCCCGGGCGAGAAGGTCCCGGTGGACGGCGACGTCGAGAGCGGGACGTCGGCGCTGGACGAGTCGATGCTCACCGGCGAGTCGCTGCCGGTGGAACGCGGTCCCGGAGACGGGCTGGCCGCGGGCACGGTGAACGGCCACGGCTCGCTGACGTTCCGCGCCACGCGCGTGGGCTCGGACACCGCGGTCGCGCGCATCGTGGCGCTGCTGGACGAGGCGATGGCGGCCAAGCCCGACCTCCAGCGCACCGTGGACCGCGTGGCGTCGGTGTTCGTCCCGGCGGTCCTGATCGTGGCGGCGCTCACGTTCCTCGGCTGGTGGTGGTTCGGGCCGGGCCTCGCCTTCGCGGTCCGCACGTTCGTCGCCGTGCTGATCATCGCGTGTCCCTGCGCGATGGGTCTGGCGGTGCCGGCTGCGCTCGCCGTCGCCACGGGACGATCGGCCTCGCTGGGCGTGCTCATCCGCGACGGCCGCGTGCTGGAGACGGCCCACCGCATCGACACCGTGGTCCTCGACAAGACCGGGACCGTCACGGAGGGCCGGCCGGAGGTCGTCGCGTTCCACGTTCTTCCCGGCGCGTCCCTGGACGCGGCGGAGGCCGTTGCGCTGGCGGCGGCGCTGGAGCGTCGCTCCGAGCATCCGCTGGCGGGGGCGGTCGTCCGCTACGCGGAGAGGGAAGGCGCACCGCAGCGTTCGGCGCAGACGGCGTTCACGCAGGCGGGGGGCGGCGTGTTCGGCAAAGTGGAGAACCGGAAGGTGCGCGTGGGAACGGCGGCGCTGCTGCGCGAGAAGGGTGCGGACCCGGGCCCGCTGGCCGAGACGGCTTCGGCCGTCGAGGCGAAGGCGGGGACTCCGGTGCTGCTGGCGGTCGATGGAGAGGCGTGCGGCGTGTTCGACGTCCGGGACCCGCTGCAGTCCGGCGCGGCCGCGGCGGTGGCGCGGTTGAAGGCGATGGGACTGGCCGTCGTCCTGCTCACCGGCGATCGCCGCCGCGTGGCGGACGAGGTGGCGCGGGAGCTCGGCGTGGACGAGGTGCGGGCCGAGGTCAGCCCGCAGGACAAGATCGAGGACGTGCAGGCGCGGCGTGCGCGGGGGCGCGTCGTCCTCATGGCGGGCGACGGGATCAACGACGCGCCCGCGCTGGCCGCTGCCGACCTCGGCGTGGCCATGGGCGGGGGCGCCGACGTGGCACGCGAGGCGGCCGACGTCACGCTGGTCTCGGGGCGGCTGGAGACGCTGCCCGTCGCGCTGATGCTGTTCCGCGTCACCGTGAGGGTCCTGCGCCAGAATCTCGCCTGGGCGTTCGGCTACAACCTGGTGGCCATCCCGCTGGCCGCCGGCCTCTTCTACCCCTGGACCGGCTGGCTGCTGGCGCCCGTCGTGGCCAGCGCGGCCATGGCGCTCAGCTCCGTGTCCGTGGTGTCCAACTCGCTGCGGCTGCGCGGCGTGCGACTGGACGGCCCGCCGGCCCGGTAGACTCCGGCCTCGCGTATTTCCCGGGCTCCTCGCGGTTCTGTGGGATCACACCGCGGCCCGTCCCCCCACGGTCCGCTCTGACCCCGTCCCCAGGAGAATCCCATGCGGATCGCCCGCCTCGCTCCGCTTGCCCTGATCGCCGTCCTGGTCGCTCCCCTCGGCTCGCACGCGGCGGGCCACCTGACGGCCACGGTCGAGGGGGCCCAGGAGGTCCCGCCGACCGGGTCGCCCGGCAGCGGATTCGGCCACTTCCTCATCGATACGGACACGAACACGCTCTTCTACCACATCTCCTTCGGCGGCCTGGCCGGTACGGAGTCGGCCGCCCACATCCACGGTTTCGCCGCCCCGGGCGCCAACGCCGGCGTCGTGCACGCGCTGCCCACCGGCAGCCCCAAGATCGGAGCGTGGAACTACGCGGAGGGCCAGGAGGCCAGCATCCTGGGCGGCCTGTGCTACGTGAACATCCACAGCACCGTGAACCCCGGCGGGGAGATCCGCGGTCAGATCGTGCCGGAGCCCGCCACCGACATGGTCGCGCTGATCAACGGCGCGCAGGAGGTTCCGCCCACCGGGTCCACCGGGCTCGGCATCGGCGCCTTCGACCTCGACACGTCCGCGAACACGTTGAGCTACGACATCCGGTTTGGCGCGCTCGTCGGGACGGAGTCGGCCGCGCACATCCACGGGTTCGCCGCGCCGGGCGCCAACGCCGGCGTGGTTCACGCGCTTCCGGCGGGCAGCCCCAAGATCGGGACGTGGAACTACGCGGAGGGCCAGGAGGCCAGCATCCTGAGCGGGCTGACGTACGTCAACATCCACAGCAACGTCAATCCGGGCGGCGAGATCCGCGGACAGGTGGAGCTCCCGAGCCCCGCCGTCGGCGTGGACGACGTCTCCGTGGCGCTGGGGGGCGATGCCCTCCTGGCCGCCCCCAATCCCGTCGCGAGCGGATCGTCCGTGGCGCTCTTCTACTCGCTGCCGCGCGAGGGACGCGTGACCGTGGACGTGTTCGACGCCACCGGTCGTCGCGTGCGCCGCGTGCACGACGCGCCGTCGCGCGCGCGCGGCATCGTCTCCTGGGACACGCGCGACGAGGCCGGCCGGGCGGTGGCGGCGGGCGTCTACTTCGCTGCGCTCTCCTCGGAGGACGGCCGCGAGACCCGGCGCATCGTCGTCCTGCGCTAGCTCACCGTGTTCCGGGCCCTACCGATCGGAGTCAGGGAACGGGAGGGGGCCTTCGGGCTCCCTCTTCGTTCGCTCGTCGCGGCGGGCCTGCTGCTCGTGCCGGCCGCCTGCACGGACCTCGGCGATCCGGTGGCGCCGCGCCCGATGCCGCCACCCGCGGGATCAGCCCCGACGGTCACGGGCGTCGAGCCGGCCCGCACCTACGTGGGAGATCGGGCGACGGTCCTCGGCACCGAGTTCGGCACGGACGCCGACGCCGGCGCCGTGCTGTTCGACGGGGCGTCGGGCGACGTGGCGGCCGACGTGGTCACCTGGGAGCCGGACCGCATCGTCGTGGTCGTGCCCGACGGGGCGCAAGACGGGGAGGTCCGGGTCCGCGTGGGCGAGACGATCTCCGGAGGCGTGTCCTTCGAGGTGGCGCCGGAGGTGTCCTACGCCGCGGACGTGGTTCCCCTGTTCCAGACCTACGGCTGCGTCAGCTGCCACGGCGGCATCAACGACCTGAACGTGACGCCGCACGCCGCGCTCCTGTCGGGGGACTCGGATCACGGGCCCGTCGTCGTTCCGGGAGACCGCGGGGCCAGCCTGATCTGGCTCAAGGTCCGACCGTCGCCTCCCGTGGGGGAGCGGATGCCCCAGGGCGGCCCCTTCCTGAGCGACGCGGAGATCCTGCTCCTGGGGGATTGGATCGATCAGGGCGCCCGCGACAACTAGGGGCCGGCCGGCGCCCAGTGCCGCCCGATCACCGTCCGAACCGCGGGATCGGACTTGAGGAAGTTGCCGCGCGGCAGCTCGCCCGGGAACCACTTCCAGAGGAACGCGCCCGTGATGCGTCGGCTGTCGTCCAGCGCGGAGAGCGCGGCGTCCAGGCAGCGGAGCTGGAGGTCGGCCGCCGCCGGATCGTCGTGCTGCCGGTACTCCCAGGGACGGACCGCCGCGTCGAGCGACCGGTTGTATCCAAGCTCGCCCAGCACGATCGGTCGATCGTGCTCGTCGCCGTAGGCCTCCAGCTCCGCCACGATGCGTCGCCAGCCCGCGGCCAGTTCCGCGTCGGTGGGCATCCCCTCGTGTTCCACGAGCGGGAAGTATGCCTGCACCGCGACGGCGTCCAGCGCGTCCCAGAACGGGACCTCCCGGTACACGCTCCAGCTCGCCGAGTACGTGAGCGGAACGTCCAGCACCTCGCGCACGTCGGCGATGATCCGTCGCCACTCCGCCTCGTGCCCCATCGTCAGATCCAGCTCCGTCCCGATCGCGAAGGCGTCGGCGTCACGGGAGAGCTCCGCCACGCGCAGGATCCACTCGCGGTAGGTCGCGAAGAAGACCTCCCACTCCTCCGGCGTCTCGAACGCGATCTCGCCTCGCCAGGAGAAATCCGTCCCCCAGTAAGCCAGGTGCGGCTTGATCAGGATCTTCTGTCCGTGGGCGTGCGCGTACTCGATGGCGCCGGTCAGCCACGACGGATCGCGGTACAGCCGGTCGATGCGGCCGACGCCCACGGCGCCGTCGTTCGTGATGCCGCCGTAGGGGTGGATCGCCACCCAGTTGACGCCCAAGTCGGCCAGGACGCCCAGCGTCCGGTCCATGGCCGGGGACCCCCACTCCCAGCCGGCGGTGGGCGTGGAGACCGTCATCCCGCGGATCCGCGCGTGTGGATCGGGCGGGGGCACATCGGCCCGGACGGGAGTCCCCAGCAGGGCGAGCGCCAGGGCCAGGGGCGGGAGGAGGCGAATCATCCCGGGAATGTCGGCCCCGGCGCTCCGCTCGTCAATCCAGCCGATGGTTTCAGTCACGGCGGGCGATCGCCGATGTTCCGGGAGGGAGAGACGATCATGAATCGCGCGGGACGAGCCGAGATCGCGTCCCGGACCGCGTTCGCGGTCCTGGGAGGAGCCGGAGTGGGCGCCGCCGTGCTGTCCGGTGCACCGCTGGGGTACGCCGCCGCCGCGTCGGGGTTCGCGGCGGGACTGGCCGGCGGGCTCTGGTGGGGCACGCACCGCCGACGCGCGTCGGCTCATCGCCACGCCGTGGAGCTGGACGATGCCCGCCGGCTCCGGAACTGGATCCCGCAGGAACGGCTCGGCGCCGGCTCCATGGGCGAGGTCTGGCGCGCGGAGCATCGCCTGCTGCCGCGCCCGGCCGCCGTGAAGTTCATCCGGCCCGAGGCGCTCGGCGCCGAGGACACGCACTCCACCCGGGACGCCGTCCGCCGGTTCGAGGTGGAGGCGCGCACCACGGCGCTCCTCACGTCGCCCCACACCATCGAGCTGTACGACTTCGGCGTCTCGCCCGACGGATCGCTCTGCTACGTGATGGAGTTCCTGGAGGGCATGGACCTGGAGACGCTGGTGGAGCGGCACGGTCCGCTGCCGCCGGCCCGCGTCGTCCACCTGCTTCGGCAGGTGTGCATCTCCCTGGCCGAGGCGCACCTGCAGGAGTTCGTGCACCGCGACCTCAAGCCTGCGAACATCTACGCCTGCCGCCAGGGCATCGAGTACGACTTCGCGAAGGTGCTGGACTTCGGGATGGTGGCCGACGTGAAGGTGGACGACACGCAGGAGATCGTCGGGACGCCGGCGTACCTGGCTCCGGAGATGGTCACCGGACGCTTCGACGCCCGCGCCGACATCTACTCGCTCGGCTGCGTGGCGTACAAGCTGCTCACCGGTTGCAACGTGTTCGACGGGGAGTGCGTGCGCGACGTCGTGGCGGCGCACGTGCACGATCGTCCGACGGCGCCGTCGCTGCGCACCGATCTGGAGATCCCGCGGGACCTGGAACTCGTCGTGATGGAGTGCCTGAAGAAGAGCCCGATCGACCGGATCCCCTCCGCCGTCCAGCTCTCCAAGCGGCTCGCGGCCTGCAACGTCGGGGCGAGGTGGACGCCGGGTCGGGCGATGCAGTGGTGGCGGGACGTGGGCCGCGGCGCGACGCCGACGGAAGCCGCGCCGGCCGAATCGACGGAACGGATCCTCCAGCGGATGGACTGCCCGAGGGCGTGAGGTCCGGTTTCGCTTCCCCGAACCGACGTGGCGCAGGGAGCGGAGCCAGGACGGCGGAGCGACCGGAGCCCAGAGCGATCCGGAGTTCAGGACGAACGCAGGAGAGCGTTCGGTTCGGGGAAGCGAAACCGGACCGGGAGCCCGCGCGCGCGGCTACATCCCGTACTTGTCGATGATTCCCTTCTTGTCCAGCCCGAGCACTCCGTACTTCTCGCCGACCTTGCGGAAGGCCTCGACGCAGCGGTCCACGTGCTCGAACTCGTGCGCCGCCGAGAGCTGCACGCGGATGCGGGCCGCGCCGGCCGGGACCACCGGGAACGAGAAGCCGATCACGTAGATCCCCTCGGCGTACATGTCGCGCGCCATGTCGTTCGCGAGCTTGGCGTTGTACGTCATCACGGGAACGATCGGCGTGACGCCCTCGCGCACGTTCAGCCCGGCCGCCGTGATGCCCTCGCGGAATCGCTTCGTGTTGGCTTCCAGCTTGTCCCGCCGCTCCGTGGTGGCCGTGACCAGGTCCAGGACCTTGATGGATCCCGCCGCGATGACCGGCGCCACCGAGTTGCTGAACAGGTACGGCCGCGCGCGCTGCCGGCACAGCTCGACGATCTCCGCTCGACCCGACACGCAGCCGCCGGACGCGCCCCCCAGCGCCTTGCCCAGCGTCGTGGTGATGATGTCGATCTTCCCGATCAGGTCGAAGTGCTCGTGCGTGCCGCGCCCGGTCCGCCCGATGAATCCCGACGCGTGCGAGTCGTCCAGGAAGACCATCGCGTCGAACTCTTCGGCCAGCGCCACGATGTCGTCGAGCGGAGCGAGGTCGCCGTCCATGGAGAAGACGCCGTCCGTCACGATCATCCGCGTCCGCTTGTCCGCGTGCAGTTCCAGCTTCTTGCGGAGGTGCTTCATGTCCATGTGCTTGAACGTGTCGTACTCCGCGGGCGACAGGCGGATGCCGTCGACGATGGACGCGTGGATCAGCCGGTCGGCGATGATCACGTCCTCCGCCGTCAGCACCGCCTCGAACACACCGGCGTTCGCGTCCAGGCAGGACGGGAACAGCAGCGTCGCCTCCGTTCCGAGGAACTCCGTCAGCCGATCCTGCAGCTCGCGGTGCAGATCCTGCGTCCCGCAGATGAAGCGCACCGAGCTCATGCCGTAGCCGCGTGCGTCCAGCCCCTCGTGCGCGGCGGCGATGACGTCCGGGTGACTGGACAGGCCGAGGTAGTTGTTGGCGCAGAAGTTCAGGACCTTCTCGTGGCCGGCGCCTTCCGGATACTCCACCTCGATCTCCGCGGCCTGCGGCGAGTGGATGAAGCGCTTCTCCTTGTAGAGGCCCTTCTCGCGGATCTCGTCGAGCGTGTCCGCAAAGAGCCGGCGCGTCGCGTCGGAAAACGCCATCGGTGCCTCCCGGTCAGGCCGCCTGGTGCTTCTTCACCAGCGCGACGATGGAGTTCACGGTGTCGAACGCCTCGGTGGTGGCCTCCGCGTCCGGGAGTGTGATGGAGTACTTCTTCTCCAGGAAGGTCTTGAGCGAGACCATCGAGAAGCTGTCGACGATGCCGGAGGTGATCAGCGGCGTGTCGGGCCCGACCTCGAGGTCGTCGTCCTCGTCGACGTACTCGTCCACGACGTACTCGAGAACGGCTTCGGTCATCTCGTCCATGGTGCCTCCGGGGCGATGGGTGAGGGGCGGCCGCGGGCCGGAAGGGCCGCGGACCTCGGCTCGGACGGAGGAGGTTAGGCGATTCCGGGGGGTTCGGCCAGGGGGCGGCCCCGGTCCCGGCGGGGCCCGCGCGAAGAACGACCGGCCGCCGCCTTGCCCGCCCGAGCGACGCGCCGGAGAGCCTCGGAAACCCAGGGGAAACCCCTTGTTTCCTCGTGGATTCCGTGGAAAAGTGGAGGGTCCGCTCCCCGGGAATGTCAGCGGAAACCTCCACCACCAAGGAGTCCAGGCAAATGTCGCACGGGATTCTCCGCGCGGAAGGCTTCGACCGGACCCGCTTCCTGGCCGCCATCCTGGCGGCGGTCTTCCTCGCGGCCGGCACCGCGTCCGCTCAGATCACCACGCTGGAAGAGGTTCCCGTGATCGAGGAGGAGGAGATCGAGACGCCCTGGCTTCTCTACGGCATCTCGGGCTTCGGCACGCTGGGAACCTACGCCATGGAGGACCTGAACTCCGCGGTCGACCTGGTCAATGCGGAGATCGCGGACCAGGGCAGCTTCGGGGTCCAGTACGACAACTTCAACGCCGGCCCCTCGCTCGGCGGCGGGCTTCGCGCCATCGTCCGGGACCGCTGGCTCGTCTGCGTGGACTACGAGCGCCTCTTCAAGACCAACAACGTGGGCGGCGTGACGTCGGAGTCGCAGATCCGCGCGCCCGCCGACGCCTGGACCGCCACGCTCGGCTACGACCTCCTGAGGCAGGACAACGTCCGCTTCGGGTTCGCGGTGGGGCTGGGCCGCTACACGTCGGCCGCGGAGCAGGTCATCACGGAGACGCTGGCCGGGCAGGACGAGGAAGAGGTGGAGCTCGGCCGCATCACGATGGACGGCGACACGATCGGCCAGCACTACCAGGTGTTCTTCGAGACGCGGTTCACGGAGCACGTGTTCGTGAGCCTGCAGATGGGCTACCGCGCCGCGCGGATCACGGACCTGGAGATCGCCGGCCTGGACGACATCCAGGAGCCCTCGTCCGACCAGGGCTTCATTTCCGTGCCCATCGCGGAGGACGTGGACGGCGCGCTGCAGCTGCGCGGCGGCGGCCAGGAGCTGGACTGGAGCGGCTTCGTGGGGAAGGTGGCGTTCACCTACTACATCAACGTCCCGGAGCTCTACTAGAGCCCACGCCCGGAAGCCACGCGGAGATGCGCTCGCCGATCTGATCCACGTCGATCAGGAACGCGTCGTGGCCGTGCTCGGAGTCGATCTCGGCGTAGGTCACCGGAGCGCCCAGCTCCGCGGCCCGCGCGGCCGCCCGACGAACGTCGGCCGCCGGGTACAGGCAGTCCGACCGGATCCCCAGCGCCAGCAGCGGAGCGTCGATGCCGCAAAGCGCGTCGTCCTCGGAGTCCCGACCCTCGGCCAGATCGTGCAGGTCCATCGTCCGGCAGAAGACCTTCCAGGTCCACGGGTCGTAGCGCCTGGCGATACGGTTGCCGTGCTGCCGCAGCCAGCTCTCCACGTTGAACAGGCCCGCGTCGCCCAGCGTGGAACCGGGCGGCTTGAACCACGTCCGCCCGAACTTCTCGACGAGCCCCTCGGGCGAACGGTAGCTGAGCATGCCCACTCCGCGCCCGACGCGTCGGCCTTCCTTGCCGGAAGCCTCGCCGTCCGCCTCCAGGTCGATGTCCGCCGCCATGCGCTGCAGCCAGTTCCAGCCGATCTGCAGAGGCGTGGAGACGATGGGCGCCGCCACGACGATGACGGCGTCGGCCGCGCGCGCCGCCGCCCACTCCCACGCGATCATCCCGCCCATGGACGGGCCGATGACCATCGCCGGCCGCTCGATGCCGCGCGCCCGCAGGAAGCGGCGATGCGCCTCGACGATGTCGCGCGGCGTGATCAGCGGAAAGCGATCCAGCCACGGGGCGCCGTCGTCCGGGTGGGGGAAGCGCGGGCCCGTGGCGCCGAAGCAGCCGCCGGGCAGGTCCGGGCACACGACGTGCCAGCGGTCCGTGTCGATCGCACACCCGGGGCCGATCAGATCCTCCCACCAGCCGCGATCCTGATCGGCGAAGGCCCCGGTCACGTGGCAGTCGGCGGTCATCGGGTGCACCACGAGCACGGTGTTGCCGCCGTCGGCGGCGGGCTCGCCCCACTCCTCGAAGGAGACCTGCAGCTCCGGGAGCCGGCCGCCGTACTGGAGATCCATCGGCCCGTCCAGGAGGAGGACCTGCGCCCGCTCCTTGGTGGGGGAGTCGGACCAGAGCTCGCGTCGATCGTCCACGGGGCCTCCTTTCGGCAAGAGCGGAAGGATACCCGTTCGCGCCCGGATCGCCACCCCGGACCGGTCCCGGCGGCCCGTCCCCGGCGGCCCGCCCCGGGTCTGGAGCGACCGGGCCCGACCGTCCGGGGACGAACCGGCCCCCCGCTGCCGCGGGGGCCCTTTCGGCGCGGGGGGGACGTCGCTAAGCTATGTAAAAGCCCCGGCCGCTCGCGGCCCTCGCCGGAGTTCCCATGAAGCCACCCCCGCTCGAACCGCTCGACACGCCGGAGGAGCAATCCGCCGGCCGCGGCCGACGCTGGGCGCTGGCGTTTCTCGGGTGGACGGCGGTCGGCCTGTTCTTCGCGAACCGGCTCTTCTTCACGTCGCAGTGGACGGACACGCCCGTCAGCTGGACGGGCGCCGTCTCCTGGTCGTTCCTGGACTGGTACCTGTGGGCGGCACTCAGCCCGTTCATCTTCCGCGCGAGCGCGCGCTTCGGCATCGTGCGGGGATCTCCCGGCCGCAACGTCCTGCTGCACCTGTGCCTCAGCCTGCTCCTGACCGCCGTGCACTCGATGATCTACGGAGCGATCGTGTGGAACGTGCGCTGGGTTCCCCAGGACAGCGCGACGATCACGCAGCTCGCGCAGGGGCTCTTCTTCGGCAAGTTCCACATCGGCGTGGTGACCTACTGGGTGCTCGTCCTGCTCCACCACACGCTGGACTACTACCGGCGCTACCGGCAGAAGGAGCTGCGCGTGTCGCGGATGGAGGCGCAGCTGGCGCAGGCCCAGCTCCAGGCGCTCCGCATGCAGCTCCACCCGCACTTCCTCTTCAACACGCTGAATGCCATCTCCGCGCTCATGCACCGTGACGTGGAGGCGGCCGACACGATGCTCGTCCGGCTGTCGGACTTCCTGCGCCTCACGCTGGAGACCGGAGGGGAGCCGGAGGTGAAGCTGAAACACGAGATCGAGTTCCTGCGTCGTTATCTGGAGATCGAGCAGACGCGGTTCCCGGACCGCCTGCAGGTCCGCATCGACGTGGAGCCCGACGCGCTGGAGGCCTGGGTGCCCAACCTGATCCTCCAGCCGCTCGTGGAGAACGCGATCCGACACGGCGTGGCGCCGTCGCGCGCGGCCGGACGGATCGAGATCGCGGCGCACCGCAGCAACGGTTCGCTGCTCCTGGAGGTCCGGGACGACGGCCCCGGCCTCCGCGGAGGCGCCCCCACCCGCGAGGGCGTGGGCCTCTCCAATACCCGCGCCCGGCTGGCGCAGATGTACGGCCCGACGTCGCGCCTGGAGATGGGCAACACGGAGTCGGGGCGCGGCATGAACGTGAAACTGACCATTCCCTACCGGCCCGCCCCCGTCGGCGCGCGAGAGGGGGAGGAGACCCATGAGTGATGCCCTGAGAGTCCTGATCGTCGACGACGAGCCGCTGGCGCGCGAGCGACTCCGTGACCTGCTGGCGCGCGAGGAAGACGTGGAGATCGTCGGGGAGTGCGCCGACGGCAAGGCCGCCATCGAGACGATCGATGCGGAGCGGCCGGACCTCGTCTTCCTGGACGTGCAGATGCCGGAGCTGGACGGCTTCGACGTGCTGGAGGCGATCGAACCCGGCGCGATGCCGACCGTCATCTTCGTGACCGCCTACGACGAGTACGCCGTGCGCGCGTTCGAGGTGAACGCGCTGGACTACGTGCTGAAGCCCTTCGACAAGGAGCGGTTCAAGGCCGCCCTGGATCGGGCGCGGCAGGACTCCGGGCGGACCGCCGTGAACGGCTCCGAGCTGGACCGGCGCGTGGAGAAGCTGCTGGAGGAGCTCGAGGACCGGCGCAAGCGGCTGGAGCGCATCGTGGTCAAGAGCGGCGGCCGCGTCTTCTTCCTGCGCACGGAGGACGTCGACTGGATCGAGGCGGCGGGCAATTACGTGGAACTGCACGTGGGGTCGGAGTCGCACCTGCTCCGCGAGACGATGAACAAGCTGGAGTCGCGGCTGGATCCCACGCTCTTCCTGCGGATCCATCGCCGGCTCATCGTCAACGTGGAGCGGATCCGCCAGCTCGAGGGCGTCTCCCACGGCGAGTACGTCGTCGTGCTGAAGGACGGGACGCGCCTCGGCTCGAGCCGCGGCTACCGGGAAGGCGTGCAGAAGCTGCTGGAAACCGGCGTGTAAAGCGCGCCGGCGACGCGCCTCTTTTACATGGACCGGGCCGACTTCGCCTCAACCCCCTTCGGTTGCCCTTCGTCCCCCGGCGACTCCCGGTCGTCCCCCGGCGGTCGAGGAAACGCCGCCGGTGCGGCACACTGGCTTCACGGACGTGGGAGCGATCGCGGACCCCAGACCGCGGTTCCCAACTTCCGAGTCCGGGTTCGGGCTGACCGACGAAGGATCGGGGTTCCATCGAAGGGGAAGGAGGTTCGCGGAGCTTCCGCGGATCTTCGTGGCGAGTGGAGCTTCGAGACCCGGTTCGGTCGGCCCATCCCGGGGCCGGGTGCCCCACCGGGCACGGCAGGACCGGGGCCGCGCGAGCAGACGTTCCCCCTCGCGGCCCTACCTCCCGGCCGCCCTCTCCAGTCGCGCCACCGCCAGTTCCAGTTCCTCCAGGATGGGATCGCCCCAGCCGGTCGCCAGTGCGCGCCGGACCGCGTCGTAGTACCAGAGCGTCCCGTCCCGCCCGCCCCGGAAGTGCTGCCACAGCGGATCGCCGTAGATCCGAAGGCTACGGACCAGGCTCTCCGCGTTGTGGATCTTGTCGGCCGCCACCACCCGACGGACCGAGAACGTCGCGCCGGCCAGGCGGGCGATGAACGCCTCCTTGCGCGGCCGCCACGGCCCCTTGTCCGGGCCGTCGGCGTCCGAGCAGCCCAGGACGATCTCCAGGACCTCCGGTCCGAACCGGCGCTCGATGTCTCCCGTCACGTCGCCGCCGACGTCCTCCACGGCGTCGTGCAGCAGTGCCGCGAGGATCTCCGTCTCCGTGCCGCCGTGATCGGCGACGCGCGCGGCCACCGCGAAGACGTGCGTCACGTACGGGGCGCCGCTTCCCTTCCGGGTCTGGTCCCGGTGGAGCTCGGCCGCCCAGGCCGCGGCCTCGGCCAGCGGACTGCGGTTCATCGTGCCTCCCGGAAGGGCGATCGTCCGGCCGCGTTGAGCGTCGCCTCCATGTCCTTCCACACCAGCATCGCCCCGCCGGCCAGCTCCTCGTCCGGCGGTAGCCCGCGCGTCCAGCTCCACGAGTCCGTTCCGCTCCAGGCCGGCTGTGCCGTCTCCAGGAACGGACGCTCCTTCATGCGGACGTGATACGGCACGCCGGCGGCGAACGTGGCCGACAGCGCCACCGCGCCCTGCACCGGTTCGGAGCGAAGCGTCCTCCACTGCAGCCCGTAGATCGACGGGTCGATGCGACCGAAGTAGGCCAGCTGCACCGTCTCGACGCCCTCCCGCTCCTGCCACTCGCGGAGCTCCGTGAGTCCCTGGCCCCAGTCCAGGTTGGATTCCACCAGCACCGCGCGTTTCCCGCCGAGCAGTCGCTCCACGCCGTTGAAGGCGGCGAGCGGTGCAGTCGACGACATCACGCCCAGCACGATGGAGGCCGACGCGAGGGCGACGCAGACGTTGCGCATCCGGACGGACGCGGCCGCGAAGCCCACGGACACGCCCACGAAGAGCAGCGGGTACACCGGCAGCACGTAGCGCACGCCGACGTTCTTGGACGTGATGAAGCCGAACGCGATCAGGAACGCCGCGGCCGTGAAGCGCGGCAGGAGGAAACGGTACCGCCCCTCTCCCTTGATGATGAAGCCGGTCAGGACGACGAGCAGCAGCGTCGGGAGCTGCGTCTTCACGAGGAACGCAACGAGGTGGTAGTACCACCAGCCGCCCTCCTCGCGGACTTCGCCGAGGAGGTAGGCGGGATACGGGCCTTCGGCGAGCTGCGCCTCGATGGCCGTGGTGGTGGGTGAGGGGAACGGCGTGGGCAGGCCGAGCAGGCTTCCGGCTCCCGGGAATCCGTAGGTCGCGTGCAGCGCCAGCAGCGCGGTTCCCGCGAACGCGCCGAGGTGGATCCATCGCGCGCGCCGCCCGCGCCCGCCCGGCACCAGCGCCAGCGGTGCGACCAACCCCAGCGCGAACAGCCCCGACACCTTGGACAGCACGGCCGCGGCGGCCAGCGCGCCCGCCAGCCCCGCCTCGACGGTTCCGGCGGGAAGCGCGCGCGCCGTCTCCGAAGCGTCGGCGCGGCGCATCGCCCGGTGGGTCATCCATGCGGCTCCGGTGAGCATCGCCGTCAGGCCGATGTCCGGCGTGACCAGCCGCCCGTGGGCCAGGAGGCTCGGACACGTGGCCGCCAGCAGCCCCGCTCCCAGCGCCGCGCGCGCGCCCGCGAGCTCGTACGTCCAGGCGAAGACGAACGCGACGGTGAGCATGAGCAGCAGCACCGATCCCCACCGCGCGCGGACGAGGATCTCGGGATAGTCGTCACGGTGCGCCGACTCGAAGCGGTAGCCGACGTCCCACGAAGTGGTCATGGACCGGAGCTCCGCATCGGTCACGCCCAGCGGCACGCCCCCCCCGACGAAGAGTCCCTGCACCCAGCGCGTGAGCGGCGGCGTCCCGGGATCCACGTGGAGATTGGCGCCGCCCCGCTGCGCGATCGTCAGGGGCAGGTTGCCGAACTCGTCGACGGTGCAGGAGTCGCGCTCGACGGTGCGGGCGGCCAGGGAGAGCGCAAGAAGGACGGGAAGGAGGAACAGGAGGCCGGGAAGCGCTCTCATGTCTCGATCCGGTCGCGATAGCGATCCCGGACGGAGAAGTACTCGGGGTGGGAGATCCAGAGGAGGTTCGCCACGCGGTGGATGTGCTCGGCCTCGCGCTTGTCGATGCGCTGATCGTCCTTGAGCGCGTGCCGGAACATCGCGTCCAGCACCTCCAGCCGATCCTCCATGGTGGCGTGCCGGCAGTAGTCGGCGCAGATCCGCTGCAGGTCGGAATCCCGCCCCGGGCGATCGTCCAGGACGGCGCGCAGGAAGTTCCGGTCGCGGTCCTCGCCCTCGCCCGTTTCCTCCTCACGTCGACGGAGCAGCGTGCCGGTGAACATCCCGCGCAGCTTCTCGGCCAGGCCGTCCAGCACGGTGTGCGAGGAGAGCACGGCCTGCACGTGCGACAGGACCTCGCGCTCGTCCTCCGTGCGCGTGCCGTCGTCGCCCAGCATCGCCTCGATCTCGTCCAGGAGCTGGCGTCGCGCGCCGGGGAGCGAAGCGTGGCCGGCGAAGTCCTTCGTCAGCTCCACCGCCTCGTCCAGTCCCACCGGGCGTTCCAGCAGCGCGTCCACTTCCTTGCGATCCCCTTCGTCCAGCTCGAAGCCGTTGAAAAGGACCTTGATCCGGTTGCGCTCCTCTTCCTCCACGACGCCGTCCGCCCAGGCCATCGCGGCCAGGACCTTGAGGAAGGCGATGCGGTGGGATCGCGTCATCATGGCGGGGCTCAGATCAGCTCGTCTTCGCCGAAGTCGTCCTTCACGAACTCGCCGTCGCGTTCCTCGCGGCGATGGACGACCGGTCCCGGGTAGAGCTCCGCCACGCGCCTCTGCACGGCCTGGATCTGATCCTTGGGCGTGGACGTTCCGCCGCCGAGGCCGAGGCGGGTGACACCCTCCAGCCACTCCGGCTTCACCAGATCGACGGAGTCCACGTGGTACGTGCGGTCCGGGAGGTGGACCTGGGAGATGCGGGCGAGGTTCGTGGTGTTCGAGGAGTCGAACCCGCCGACGATGATCATCGCGTCCGCCCAGCGCGCCAGTCGATCCACGGCGCCCTGCTGGTTCTTCACCGGCTTGCAGCGCGTGTCCACCGCGACGAGGTCCGGATACTTCGTCCGCCGGATCTCCGCCACCAGCCGCTCGAACTTCTCGCGGGTGATCGTCGTCTGGCAGAACGCGACCGTCTTCTCCCCGAGATCGTCCGGGAGCTGCGCCACCGCCTCGTTAGAGTAGACGACGTGGATGCGTTCCCCGTAGGAACGGCTGGCGATGATCTCGGCGTGCTCCGGATTCCCGATGAGGATGACCGCGTATCCCTCGCCCTCGTACTTCCGGATCTTCCCGTACACCCACTTCAGCAGCACCGGACACGTGGCGTCGTGGTAGACGATGCCGCGCCGGTTGAGCTCCTCCTTGAGCTCCCTCGGGTAGCCGTGCGCGGTGATGACCACTTCCTTCGTGCCCCGGTGCTCCAGCGAGTCCAGGTCCGAGTAGCGCTCCAGCACGGGGATCCCCTGGTCCGCCAGCCCCTGCACCACGATGGGGTTGTGAACGATGGGCCCCAGGATCGGCTGCTTCTGCTCCTCCGCCATCTCGATGGCGTCCTCCACGCCGAAGCAGGTGCCCGCGCTGTGCGCGATCACGATCTCGAGGGTGGGGATCTGCGTGGTGGTCATGCGGTCCTCCGGTGGCGGACCCTGAAGGATAAGCGCGTGGCCGCGGAGGGGCAACCGGGGCCGATCGTCAGGACGGCAGCTCCGAGAGCAGTGCCGCCAGCGAGTCCGCCACCGCCGGGTGCTCTTCCTTGCGATCGACGGAGGCCGAGGGGTCGGCGTCCAGGTCGAACAGCGTCGCGCTGCGCCCCTCCACATACTTCCAGCGCACGGTCCGGATCGCGCGCGCGCCCTCCGGATCGGCCTCCGCGTAGGCGTTGAGCTTCGCCTCGCGGTACGGCTTCTTGCGGACCTGCAGGGCGCGTCCGGGCCGGTTCGCCGGCGTGCCCACGCGGAGCGCCTCCAGCGCCGTCGGCAGCACGTCGACCGCGCGCGACAGGTCGCTCCGGATGGAGCCGCCGCGGAAGGGGAACGGTCCCCACCCGATCAGCGGAACGTCGGCCGCGAGCCCGGCGATGCGGTTATCGCCCCACGGGGCCTCGGGGCGCAGCGACGTGGCGAGGAGACAGGTCCGCTGCAGGTGCCCGGTCTCCTCCAGCGTGCGGACGATGCGACCCACCTCGCGGTCGCCGTCCGGCGGCATCGACGTGAAGAGGAAGAACGGCGCGTCCGCGGGCAGCTCGCGGATCCACCGTGCCGCGGCCCGCGCGACGCCCATGGCCCGTCGTCCGCCCGCGTCCGCGGGGCCCACCGTCTCGTAGAGCTCGAAGCCGTCGTCCAGGCCCTCGGCCGCGATCTCCCGGTCCAGCAGGGCCGCCGTCTCCAGCCCGGCGCCGCGCAGGATCCTCGCCAGCGGGGGATCCGACGGGACGAACTCGTCGCGGGGGCCGCGCACGCCGTGCTGCCAGGGCTGCACGCCGCCCAGCACCGTGGCCGCCGCCCCGGCCTCCTCGGTGGATGCGGAGACGCACGTCCGGAAGATCGCGCCCGAGCGGGCCAGACGATCCAGGAACGGCGTGCGCGCGCCTGGCGATCCGTAGACGCCCACGTCCGTGGTCGCCAGCGGATCCAGCACGAACAGCACGACGCTGCGCGCGGAGAACGCGGACGGCTTCGCGCAGCCGGAGAACGCGGCGATCGCCAGCAGGATCCCCGCGGAGAGGAACGCGCGTCGCACGGGACTACTCGGGACGGACGGCGTCGCCCGGACGGATGACGCCCTCGTCGAGGATGCGGGCGCGCAGGCCGCCGCGATGGATCAGCGCGCGCAGCACGCCGTCGCGCGTCAGCTTCTGCAGGTGCCCGCACGGCTCGCAGAGTTCCGTGCCCACGCAGCGGACCTCGCCGATGCGGAAGGTCCGGCCGACGAGGTGGTTCAGCGAGATGCCGCGCGTCACGACCGAGCGTCGCGTCTCGGACTCGTCCAGCTCCAGCTCGTAGTCGCGCCGTGCCGCCTCCACCGCTTCCATCTCGATGAGCGTGACGGCGGCGTCCGGTCCCTGGCGGCCCGCGCTCGCCCGCTCGAAGTGGCGATCGCCCTCGATGCCGAGGTCCGGCACGAGGCGCGCCTCCTCGAGAGCGCGCATCGCGGCGCCCGGTTCATCGGCCACGAAGATCCGCTCGACTTTCCCTTCGCTCATGGCATCCTCCGCCCGTGGAATTGAGGCGGGCTAGGATACCACTTCCTGCGCCGCGAGCGCGGCGCGTCGCTTGCGGGCGATGCGTTCGGCGATCCAGAACGCGAGGAGTCCCAGCAGGCCGAGCCCCGTCCCCGCCAGCCCGATGCGCAGTCGCGGCGGTTCGTAGCGGAGCTCCACCTCCACCGAGCCGTCGGGAACGGGAACGGCCAGGAACGCGAAGTCCGCACGGTACACCGGCGCCGGTCGGCCGTTGACGGTGGCGGTCCACCCCGGATCCCACGTTTCCAGGATCCTGAGCATCCCGCCGTCGCCGATCTGCCAGGCGGCGGTGATGCGATTGGGCGCGCGTGCGTTTTCCACCGCCTCGAAGCGGGAGCGCGGGTTCCGCTGCGGCGAGGCCGGCGGCGTCGCACCGTCGGGGATCTCCAGGAGGGTAACGCGGGCGGGATCGTGGTCGGCCGACAGGAGGCGCGAGAGCAGCGCCTCC
The DNA here is from genome assembly GCA_965216835.1 of bacterium. Taxonomy (GTDB): domain Bacteria; phylum ARS69; class ARS69; order ARS69; family ARS69; genus BQJX01. Next base: position 169,445 of record OZ244210.1, read on the forward strand.
GGGTCGTCCGGCGTGCTCCATCCGGACAGGACGGACGCGCGGGCCAGCCCGGGCGTGTGCGGGTTCAGGCGGATGCCGGCCGCCGGGTTCGAGAGCGTGGGGATGTCCAGCGGACGAACGCCCTCCACCTCGACGAGGGCGGCGGCGTCCCACAGGTCGAAGATGCGCTCGCGGATCTCGTGCGGCGTGGACGGATCGTCGAACACTTGCGAGAACGCGTCGTGGCGGCGGGGGCCCAGCGGCTCGCAGCCGTTGGCCTGGGCGATGCCCCGCGGCACGTTCGCGTTGCACAGCATTGCGCGCTTCGCCCACTCGAACGCGACCGGATTGCGGCAGCCGTAGAGGAAGTTGCCGAGCTGGTCGACGGAGCGCGGCGTGTAGAGTCGCTGACCGTCCAGCTGCTCCCGGACCGCGGCGGCGTTCTCGGGCGGCGTGTCGTAGAAGCCCTTCGCGGCCGGCGTCTCCAGCGCCCGCGCGGCCAGGAACAGATCGGCGGCGATGAGGACGGTCCACACGGTGGCCGCGTGCGGGAAGCGTCGGCCGAGCGAGAGCCCCACCATCCCGGCGATGAGCGGCAGCGCCGCCCGCAGGGGCAGCGTCGCCCGCCAGTCGGCCATGGCATGGTCCCACGCGGCGCGCTGGAACTCCGGGGCTCCGGCCAGCAGGAAGTCGCGCAGCGAACCGGCCAGCGGTCCCTGCGCGACGGCCCAAAGGACGATGAACACAGCACCGGCCGCCAGCGCCCCGATGGACGGGAAGAGGTAGCGCTTCGGTTCGCGCACCAGCGCCTGTAGGCCCACGGCCGCGAGCGCCGCCAGATGGACCGCCACGAGGTAGCCGGCAGTGGACGGCCAGCGCGAGCGGCCGAAGCCCGGCACCCACTCGTGCAGCAGCGGATAGATCGGCGTGAACCGTCCCAGCGACAACACGATCCCGAGGACGAGCCCGGTGAGCAGGAAGAACGGGATCACGCGCGGGACGATCGGGGTTTCCATCGGCCGCTCCAGATCCTCCTTCGTGATGCGGCGGTGGCGCCGCAGCTTCAGGAAGGCGGGAGCGGAGGCGAACGCGAGGACGAGGCCCACGACGGAGACGAACATCGCCCCGAAGCAGAACTCGACGATCTCGCCGCCCCAGTAGCGGTCGACGCCGGGGAATCCGAAGAGGAACGGATCCAGCATCGTCACGAGGTTCTTCGGCGGAAGCGATCGCGTCATCGCCACGGTCGCGTCGTACGGGGCGGCCTTGGCCGAGAGCGACGTCATCGTGGCGGCGGGCACGAGCTGGACCGCGGCGACCAGGGCGCCGAGGAGGAGGGCGACCGGCATCGCCCCGAGACGATGGAAGCGGGCCGAGGCCGTGAGCCCCTTCTCCCGCAGGACGGGGCCGGCGAGGAAGATCGCCAGCAGCGCGGCCGACCCCAGCCCGAAGAACGTCAGCTGGGGATAACCGGCCAGCAGCGACAGCGCGATCGCGGCGCCACCGCGCACCAGTCCGCGGCGGTCGTGGTAGATCATCGCGTCCCAGATCCCGCTCCAGAGCAGCGGCAGCCAGACCGCCGCGCCCAGCTTCATCGGGAACTCCAGGTACGAAACGGTCCACAGCCCGAAGCCGAACATCAGTCCGCCCGCGAACGCCGCCGTCTGCCCCAGGTCCACCCGACGCAGGAAGCTCCGCATCAGGGTGGCGGCCAGCACGAGGTGGATCGCCATGCCGGTGGTGAGCGCCGCGTCGAACGGCAGGACCACGTAGAGCCAGTTGATCGGGTAGAAGGTGCCGGTCTGGAGGTTGGCCAGCAGCGGGACGCCGCAGAGCGTGTCCGGGTTCCAGAACGGGGCCGCTCCGGACCTCCAGGCGGCCGCGACAGCGCTCTGCCACGGGTGGAAGAACGTGAGCAGGTCGCGGAGGAGGAACGCGCCGCCGACTCTCAGGGCGTCCATTAGGAACAGACCCGCCAGCCCGACGTACCCGAGGAACGCCAGGAAGGCCCGCAGGCGGGCGCGAGAGCGGGCGCGGGCCCGCTGGATGGCCGCGCGGTTCGGCTTGGGCACCGCGGTCCCCCGAGGATTCATCCCTTCCACATCGACGAATCTAGCCGGGAACCTGAATCCGGTCACGGACGGACGGAGCGGCGCGGGCGGAGGCGGGGGTTGGCGAGGCGGAGTGGTAGGGTGCGGCCGAAGTTGCCGTCACTCGCCGAACGTTCGGCCGTTCGGCACCGAACGTTCGGTCTTCATCGAGGAGGGGAAGCTCGGGGGAAAACGAGAAGAAGGCCGGACCTATACCTCGGGGCCCGGCCTCCTCCTTTTCTCAGTCCCGGCACATCGCGGTGCAGCGCTCGAAACCGTACCGCCTAGTAGGACTTGAGCTCCGTGATCTGGGAGATCTTGCTTCCCTCGAAGACGAAGGCGACGCGCTCGTTGTAGTAGTACCAGGTCTGCATCGGTTCGCAGTCCACCATGTCATCGGGGCGGCCGTAGATGCGGGCGACCGAGTGCTGCATGGAACTCGCACCGTGCCGGTCGGCGACGTCCTTGGCGAAGCTGCGGTCCTTGGTGATGTAAACCATGTGTCCGGCAAGCTGCCTTTCCCGGAGTTGCACGCGCCCGACAACCGCGAATCGGCGCCTTCAGCGCTATCCGGATGGGGTCGAACGAGAACCAGCGTAGCAAAACGGGATCTTCCGAGTCAAGGCGGCCCCCCGGAACGGCCCCGGCGGTGGCTCGCTGCAACCCACGTTCTACCCGAGAGTTACGAGTCCGTGAGTCGAGCATTAAGGTCTTGCCAATGCTTGCCGACGCTGGTTTGACAGAGGGGGCCGGCGGGGCTAGTTTCGCCCCGCCCAGAGGGGCCGAAGGCCCCGGGAGAACAGCTCATGAACGTTCTGGTGACGGGCGGAGCCGGCTACATCGGCAGCGTGGTCTGCGAGCGCCTGGTGGAAGAGGGCCACGACGTCATCGTGGTGGACAACCTGGAGACGGGGCACCGGGAGGCCGTTCCGGCGGGCGCCGAGCTGCTCGTGGTGGATCTCCGGGACCGATCGGCCCTCCGCGCGGCCCTCGACGGCCGACGGTTCGAGGCCGTGATGCACCTGGCGGCGTCGTCGCTGGTCGGCGAGTCGATGGAGAATCCGGGCAAGTACTTCGAGAACAACGTCACGGGCGGGGTGAACCTGCTGGAAGTCGCCCTGGAGTGCGGCGCCGACCGGTTCGTGCTGTCGTCCACGGCGGCCACCTACGGGGAGCCGGAGTCCGTGCCCATCACCGAGGACTCGCCCACCGTCCCGACGAACCCGTACGGGGAGTCCAAGCTCCTCTTCGAGCGGATCCTGGCCTGGTACGAGCAGTTGCGCGGCATGAAGTGGATCTCGCTGCGGTACTTCAACGCGGCCGGGGCCTCGGCGTCCCGGGGCGAGGACCGCGACCACGAGACCCACCTCATCCCGCTGGTCCTGAAGGCCGCGGCCACCGGCGGGCAGGTGAAGATCTTCGGCGACGACTACCCCACGCCGGACGGAACCTGCGTGCGCGACTACATCCACATCCTGGACCTGGCCGATGCGCACCTGAAGGCGATGGAAGCGATGGACCGGGGCACGACCGGGATCTTCAACCTCGGCAACGGTGAGGGCTTCTCCGTCAAGGAGGTCGTGGCCGTGGCCGAGAAGGTGGCCGGGCAAAGCGTCGACGCCGTGAAGGCGGAGCGCCGCCCCGGCGATCCCGCCACGCTGATCGCGTCGTCGGACAAGGCGCGCGCCACGCTGGGCTGGACCCCGTCCCGGGGAGACCTGGAGGGCATCGTCCGGAGCGCCTGGGACTGGCACCGGACTCATCCCGATGGCTACCGGACCGGAGCGACACGCTAGAAGCGGGAGACCCGCGCCGAAAGCGGCTGTCGCGATCCGTGGCCGAGTTGACAGCGGGGGGGCGGTCCCCTAATCTACCGTGTCCTCCGCCATGGGAATTGAGAGTCGGTAGCTCAGTTGGTAGAGCACAGGACTGAAAATCCTGGTGTCCCCAGTTCGATTCTGGGCCGACTCACCACTTCGAAGCCGGGCGAGGCCGAAGGAACGAGCTGGTGTAGCTCAGTTGGTAGAGCAACGCACTCGTAATGCGTAGGTCAGCGGTTCGAATCCGCTCACCAGCTCCACTCCTCCCTCTCCCCCCGATCGCCCCTTCGCACGCCCGAGCGGGGCCCTGGCGGGCCCGGGAGAACGCCGTTGGAAGGCCTGATCTTCTCCGTTTCCGGGGCCCGCGGCATCGTCGGGCGCGGCATGGATCCGCTCGTCGCCACCGAGATCGCGGCCCACTTCGGCCTCTTCTGCGGGCGCGGAACCGTCGTCGTGGGGCGGGATTCCCGCGTTTCCGGGGAAATGATGATGGACGCGGTCGCCGCCGGCCTCACCGGGGTGGGCTGCGACGTCGTGGAGCTGGGCATCGTCTCCACGCCCACCGTGGAGGTGGCGGTGCGCAAGCTGGGCGCCGTCGGCGGGATCCAGCTCTCGGCCTCGCACAACCCGGCGGACTGGAACGCGCTGAAGCTCCTCTCCTCGCGGGGGATCTTCCTCACCGCGGAGGAGGGCGCCCGCCTGCGCGAGCAGGTCGATGCGGGTCGTCCCGATTTCGCCGCCTGGGACGGGCTGGGCCGCCGGAGCCGCCGCGACGAGTTCACGGCGGTTCATGTGGATGAGATCCTGGCCTCGCCGCTGGTGGACGCCGCTGCCGTTCGTGCCGCCGGACTGCACGCCGTGGTGGACTGTGTGAACGGGGCGGGCGGAGCCATCGCGGCACGGCTGCTGGAACGTCTCGGCGTGAAGGCGACGTTCCTCCACGACGAGCCCACCGGCCGCTTCCCGCGCAATCCCGAGCCGCTGCCGGAGAACCTCACGGAGCTCGGCGACGCCGTCCGGAACGCGGGCGCCCACGTCGGGTTCGCACTGGACCCGGATGCCGATCGCGTGGCCGCGGTCGACGAGACGGGCCGGCCGGTCGGAGAAGAAGTGACGCTGGCCGTCGTGGTGGACGCCGTCCTGCCGAAGCTGGGCGGCGACGTCGTGGTGAACGTGTCCACGACGATGGCCATCGAGGCCGTGGCGGAGCGCCACGGCGCCCGGGTCCACCGCACGGCGGTGGGCGAGGTGAACGTCACGGAGAAGATGCTGGAGATCGGTGCGCGCATCGGCGGCGAGGGCAACGGCGGCGTGATCGTGCCGGACGTGAACCCCGGCCGCGACGGCCTGCTGGGGATGGCGCTCTGGCTGACCGCACTGGCGGGAGGAACCGCCGCGTCCGGGCTGGCCGCCCGCATCCCGACCACCGTGATGCGCAAGGAGAAGATCGGCGTGGACGGCGTCGACCTCGCGCGCGCACTGCGGGAACTGGAGGCCGGATTCCAGGGAGCCCGCATCGATCGCACCGACGGGCTCAAGCTCCTGGTCGACGGCGGATGGGTGCACGTCCGCAAGTCCAACACCGAGCCGATCCTTCGCCTCCTCGCCGAGGCCGAAACGGAAGCCGACGTCGACGAGCTCGTGCGGCGCACGCGCGACATCGTCACCGCCGCCGGCGCGCCCAACTAGGAGAAGAGACCATGTGCGGAATCGTCGGCTACATCGGAGACAAGCCGATCCTGCCGATCCTGGTGGAAGGTCTGAAGCGCCTGGAGTACCGCGGCTACGACTCGGCGGGCGTCAGCCTCATCGAGGGCGGTCACCTGAAGACCCACAAGTCGGCGGGCAAGATCCAGGCGCTGGAGAAGCTCCTGAACGCCAACGGCGATTTCGGCAAGGTGGGCGGCATCGGCATCGCGCACACGCGCTGGGCCACGCACGGCGCTCCCACCACGGTGAATGCGCATCCGCACTGGGACACGCAGAACCGCGTCGCCGTCGTGCACAACGGCATCATCGAGAACTACCTCGTGCTCAAGCACCAGCTGGAGGAGGAAGGCGTCCACTTCGAGACGGACACCGACACCGAAGTGCTGGCCCAGCTGATCTCGCACTTCTACTCCGGCCGCCTGGAAGACGCGGTCCGTCTGGCGTTGAAGCGGGTGGAGGGAACGTACGGCATCGCCGTGATCTGCGCCGAGGAGCCGGACAAGATCATCGTGGCGCGCAACGGCAGCCCGCTGGTGCTGGGGGTCGGCGAGGACCAGAACTACGTGGCCTCAGACGTCGCCGCCATCCTCCACCACACGCGGCAGGTGATCTACCTGGACGATCACGAGATGGCCGTGGTGGAGCGCGACCGCTTCCGGACGATGAGCCTCGACAACGTCTCCGTGGAGAAGGAGATCGAGGAGATCGACTGGGATCTCGGCGCCATCGAGAAGCAGGGCTACGAGCACTTCATGCTCAAGGAGATCCACGAGCAGCCGGAGACCGTCACCAACGCCATGCGCGGCCGCTTCGACGAGGACGCCAACACCGCCCACCTCGGCGGCCTCAACATGACCGACGAGGAGCTCCGCGAGGTGGAGCGCATCGTCATCACGGCGTGCGGGACGTCGTGGCACGCGGGTCTCATCGGCGAGTACATGCTGGAAGAGGTGGCGCGCCTCCCGGTGGAGGTGGAGTACGCCTCGGAGTTCCGCTACCGGAATCCTATCGTCCGGCCGAACACGGTGGCCATCGCCATCAGCCAGTCCGGCGAGACGATGGACACGCTCTGGGCGATGCGCGAGGCCAAGATGAAGGGCGCGCGCGCGCTCGGCATCTGCAACGTGGTGGGCTCCACCATCGCCCGCGAGTCGGACGGCGGGATCTACACGCATGCCGGTCCGGAGATCGGCGTCGCCAGCACGAAGGCGTTCACCGCGCAGATCACCGTGCTCGCGCTCATGACGCTGGCGTTCGCGCGCGTGCGAGAGATGGACCGGGCGCGCGGCGACGAGTTCATCCGCGAGATGAAACTGCTCCCGGACCGGATCCGCAGCATCCTGACACGTGAGCCTGAGATCAAGGAGCTGGCGCAGGAGTACAAGGACCACGACAACTTCCTGTACCTCGGCCGCGGCTACAATTTCCCGGTGGCGCTGGAGGGCGCGCTCAAGCTGAAGGAGATCAGCTACATCCACGCGGAGGGATACCCGGCCGCGGAGATGAAGCACGGTCCCATCGCGCTCATCGACAAGAACATGCCCGTCGTGTTCATCGCGCCGAAGGATCGCGCGTACGAGAAGGTCATCGGGAACATCCACGAGGTGCGGGCGCGCAGCGGACGGGTCATCGCCATCGCCAACGAGGAGGACGACGAGATCGCCGAGAAGGTGGATCACGTCCTCCCGATCCCCAAGACGATCCCCTGCCTCATGCCGATCCTGTCGGTGATCCCGCTCCAGCTCCTGGCCTACCACATCGCGGTGCTGCGGGGCTGCGACGTGGACCAGCCCCGGAATCTCGCCAAGAGCGTGACCGTGGAGTAGACTCCCCCGGCGGCGTCCGGTGCCGTCCGGGAGGCCCGGAAACCCGGGGAAAGCGAGGATCGTCGTGGACAAGCGCATCGTCTCCACGGAGAAGGCGCCGGCCGCCATCGGCCCGTACAACCAGGCCGTCGCGGCGGGCGGCTTCGTCTACACGGCGGGGCAGATCGCCCTGATCCCGGGAGAGGGCCGCGTGATCGAGGGCGACGTCGCGGCCCAGGCGGAGCGCGTCCTGGAGAACCTCCGCGCGGTCCTGGAGGCGGCGGGCACGTCGATGGATCGCGTCGTGAAGACCACCGTGTACCTGGCGGACATGGCGGACTTCCCGGCGGTGAACGAGGTCTACGCGCGCTTCTTCCCGGGGGACGCTCCGGCCCGCTCCACCGTGGCGGTCCGCGGCCTCCCCCTGGATGTCCGCGTCGAGATCGATGCGGTGGCGCTGGCCTAGCGGCTCGCCCGGACAACCTTCGGACTTCACGGGGATGGGTAGGTTCTGGTGAACCTCGAGGACTTCAAATCCTTCTGTCGGGTGCTGATACCATCCGAGGTGGGTTCGATTCCCACACATTCCCGCCATTCCCTCGCCGGGTTCGTCGTCGTGTTCGTGCTGGCGGCGGCTCCCGTCGCGCGGGCCTCGGAAGATCTCTCGGAGATGCGGCCGTCGCCCTTCGGGCGGGCGGTGCGCAGCGCGGTCCTTCCGGGCTGGGGACAGGTGGCCAACGGGAAGTCCACGAAGGCGATGGTCCTCCTTTCGTTCCAGTCGTATCTCTACGGGCGGATCATCCTGGAGACGCGGGAGGCGCGGGAGTCGGACCGACAGGCGGACCGGCTCCGGGCGATGGACGGGGAGGATCCCGTCGTCGCGGGGCTGCTGCTGCGGGCGGAGAACTCCGCGCAGGACCATTATGACACGCGGCGGGATCTGATCTTCTGGTCGATCCTCGGCGCATTCTACTCGGCGATCGACGCGTACATCGACGCGCACATCGGCGAGATGGACGAGGAACTCGAGGAAGGCCGCGAACTGTTCGGCCGTCTGGATCCCGTCGAGGGATCCGTCGAGCTCGGCGTACGCTTCTAGGAGGCAGGAGAGCCGGATGGCGAAGGCGAAGAAGAAGAGTTCCGGCGGGTTCGTCGAGAACACGCGGACCCTGGTCTACGCGCTCCTCATCGCGCTGATCATCCGGACGTTCCTGTTCCAGGCGTTCCGGATCCCGTCGGGGTCCATGGAGGACACGCTGCTCATCGGCGACTTCCTGCTCGTCGACAAGCTCACGTACGGCGCCACCGTTCCCGGCACGGACTGGCGTCTCCCCGGATTCCGCGAGCCGCGCCGCGGCGACATCATGGTGTTCAAGGATCCGCGGACGCGCCGCGACTTCATCAAGCGGTGCGTGGCGGTGGAGGGGGAAACGCTCCACCTGGAGGACAACGTCGTCCACGTGGACGGTCGACCGCTCCGGGAACCGTACAAGGCGGACAAGTTCAATCCGGGCCTGGACCTGAGCTGGTTCCCGCACACCGGCCCGCAGCAGGATCAGCTGCTGGCGCCGCGCAGCCACCGGTCGGACTTCCGGTTCCTGCACCAGATGGGCGCGCTGAAGGGCGGGGACTTCATCATCCCGCAGGAACACGTCTTCATGATGGGAGACAACCGGAACAACAGCCAGGACAGCCGGGTGTGGGGCGCGCTGAGCAAGAAGGACATCGTGGGCCGCGCGTTCGTCCTTTACTGGTCGACGGACCCCGATCGGGCGCCGGAGTGGGTCCGCAACATGGACGAGACGTGGGTAAAGGGCTTCTTCCAGCTCTTCCTGGGCCGGCCGCGCATCACGCGCGTGGGCACCTGGCTGGCCCGCGACTACCGCGATGTGTATCGTGAGGGGTTTGCTGCGGCGGACACCGCCGTTCCCGCCACCGAGGCCGCCGCCCCAGGGACCGAATGAACCACCTCTCGCACATTCGCAACTTCTGCATCATCGCGCACATCGACCACGGAAAGTCCACCCTGGCCGATCGCCTCCTGTCGCTCACCGGCACGCTCACCGACGCCGAGGCGCAGGGGCAGGTCCTGGACAGCATGGACCTGGAGAAGGAGCGCGGGATCACCATCAAGGCGCACGCCATCCGCATGGACTACCGGGCGGACGATGGTCAGACCTACGTGCTGAATCTCATCGATACGCCGGGCCACGTGGACTTCTCGTACGAGGTGTCGCGCAGCCTGGCGGCGTGCGAGGGCGCCATCCTCATCGTCGACGCCAGCCAGGGCGTCGAGGCGCAGACCATCTCCAACCTGCATCTCGCCATCGAGAACGACCTGGAGATCATTCCGGTCCTCAACAAGATCGACCTGCCGGGCGCGGAGCCCGAGCGCGTGAAGAAGCAGATCGTGGATCTCATCGGCGGGAGCCCGGACGAGATCCTGGAGATCAGCGCCAAGTCCGGCATCAACGTGGGCGCCGTGATCCCGGAGATGATCCGCCGCATCCCGCCGCCCCAGGGCGATGCCTCCGCGCCGCTGCGCGCGCTCACGTTCGACTCCGCGTTCGATCAGTACCGCGGGGCCATCGCCTACGTCCGCGTGGTGGACGGGGCGCTGCGGGCGGGGCAGACGATCCGTTTCCATTCGTCCGGCAAGGAGTACCTCGTGGACGAGGTGGGCACGCTCCGCCTCAAGATGGTCCCGAAGGACCGGCTCTCCGCGGGCGAGGTGGGCTACGTCGTCGCGGGCGTGAAGAACATCGCGGACGCCAAGGTGGGCGACACGCTGATGGACGCGGCCAACCTGGCCGCCGAGCCGCTGCGCGGCTACGTCGAGGCCAAGAGCATGGTGTTCTCGGGTTTCTATCCGATCGACAGCGAGGACTACGAGGACCTGCGCGACGCGCTGGACAAGTTGCAGCTCAACGACGCGTCGCTGCACTATGAGCCGGAGACGTCCGTGGCGCTGGGGTTCGGATTCCGCTGCGGATTCCTGGGGCTGCTGCACCGGGAGATCGTGCAGGAGCGCCTGGAGCGGGAGTTCGACCTGGGGCTCATCGCCACCGTGCCCACGGTGCCGTACCACGTCTACAAGGCCGACGGCGAGATGGAGGTCATCGAGAGTCCGTCGCAGCTCCCGAAGCCCGCGGACATCGAGCGCCTCGAGGAGCCCATCATCGAGGCCGAGATCGTCGTGCCCACGGACTACATCGGGAACATCATGAGGCTGGCGCAGGAGCGGCGCGCCGTGCAAAAGAAGATGGAGTACCTGGATCCCACGCGCGTCGTGCTCCACTTCGAGTTCCCGCTCTCGGAGATCATCTTCGACTTCTACGACAAGCTGAAGTCGATCACGCGCGGGTACGCCAGCTTCGACTACGAGTTCTCGGGCTACATCGCCTCGCCCATGCAGAAGCTGGACATCCTCCTCAACGGCGAGCCCGTGGATGCGCTCTCGATCATCGTGCACCGCGACAAGGCGTACGACTGGGGTCGCAGCCTCTGCGAGAAGCTGAAGGAGGTGATCCCGCGCCAGCAGTTCGCGATCGCGATCCAGGCGGCGGTGGGGAGCAAGGTCATCGCCCGCGAGACCATCTCGGCGCTGCGCAAGAACGTCACGGCCAAGTGCTACGGCGGCGACATCTCGCGCAAGCGCAAGCTCCTGGAGAAGCAGAAGGAAGGCAAGAAGCGGATGAAGCAGGTCGGCTCCGTGACCGTGCCGCAGGAAGCCTTCCTCTCCGTGCTGAAGATCGAGCGATGAGCGGCGGCCGCGACGCGGCCGGACGTTCGCCGCGCGACGGAGCGCGGACGGCCGGGGGCGATGTCGCGCCGGCCGATGCCCCCTTCGGGCTCTACGTCCACTTCCCCTTCTGCTCGGCGCGCTGTCACTACTGCGCGTTCTACTTCGTGGTGGGGCACGCGCCGCGGCGGGCGGCGTACGTCGACGCCGTCGCGGACGAGATCCTTCGCGCGCCGGACGACGGGCGATTCGCGGGGCGGCCCGTCACGTCGATCTACTTCGGGGGCGGGACGCCCAGCCTGCTGCCGGCCGCGGACGTGGCGCGCGTGATCGCGGCGGCGCGGGACGCCTTCCCCGTGGCGCCGGACGCGGAGGTCAGCCTGGAGTCCAACCCGGACGGTCTGACCGCCGAGACGCTATCGGCGCTGCGGGAAGCCGGCGTGAACCGGCTGACGATCGGCTGGCAGTCGCTCCGGGACGAGCACCTGAAGGCGCTGACCCGCACGCATGACGCCAGGGACAACGTCGCGGCGCTCGGGCGCGCCCGGGCCGCGGGCTTCCCGAACGTCGGCGTGGATCTCATCTTCGGCGCGCCCGGCCAGACGGTGGAAGGCTGGCGCGAGGAGCTGGACGAGGCCGGCGGGCACGGCGTGGAGCACGTCAGCGCGTACGAGCTGACGCTGGAGGAGGGCACGCGCCTGGCCCATCGGGCGGAGGCCGGCCGGTTCCACCTGGCGGACGAGGATGATCGTCTGGCGATGTTCGAGGCGCGCGACGAGATCCTGGGCCGACACGGTATCGTCCGCTATGAGATCTCCAACTTCGCGCGGCCCGGGTTCGAGTGCCGCCACAACCTGGACGGGTGGCGCGGCGCCGACCTGCTGGGCGTGGGAGCCAGCGCCGCGTCGCACATGGGGCGCGAGCGCTGGACGAACGTCGCCGACCTGGACGAGTACCTGGAGCGTCGGGAAGCGGGGCGGCCGACGGCCGTCGACATGGAGCGCCTGGACGACGCGACCTGGGCCGCCGAGGATCTCTACCTGGGACTTCGCGCGGCCGAAGGCGTGGACGCGGGCGCGCGCCTGGCCCGCATCCCGGGGCCGTCGGCCGATCGTCTGGCGGCGGTGCTGGAGCGTGCACGCACGGACGGACTTCTGGAGGGCGACGAGCGAGTTCGGCTCACCGCGAAGGGCCTTCGCCTGGCCGACACCGTGTTCGACGCTCTGCTCGGCTAGATCGACCCTCCGCGGTCGCTACCGCAGGACCACCACCCGCTGCCGCGCCGAGGACTCCGGAGTGGCGAGCCGCACGAAGTACACGCCGGACGAAACGGATCGTCCGTGGCCGTCCCGCAGGTCCCAGACCAGCTCCCGTCTTCCGGCGGCCGGGCCGTCCATCAACGTGCGGACGCGCCGACCCTGCAGGTCGAAGATCTCCACCCGCGCGGTCGCCGCATCGCCCACGCGCACTCCGAAGCGCGACTCCACGCGGGCCGGATTGGCGCCCGTGAGCCAGAGACCGGGCGGTGTCGGCGCGTTGACCACGGGCACGCCCACCTGGGTGTCGGGTGTGGAGCCCGGGTCGGAGGGGTCGGCGCCCACGTCGCGCTCGTCCAGATCCAGGAAACCGTCGCCGTCCTGGTCGACGCCGCGCCGGAACTCGTTCCCGGAGAGCACGGCGGTGAACGTGACCTCGGTGTCCGCGCCCGCGCGCGCGAGGAGCTGGTTCAGCGTCTCGTGCGACTCCAGCGCGCGGTCCGGACGGAATCCCAGCCCCGCCTCGTAGACCCAGCCGCGCGGATCCCCGTTCGGCTCGCGACCCTTGGCGATCAGGCCGATGCTTCCCGACTGCGCCAGCGACACCAGCGTGTTCACGCGCGCCAGCCCCGCGCCCTCGTTGGCGCCGTCCATCGTCCACTGCGCGCCGACCGCGGCCGGGACGTCGCTGTCGAATGCGAGGAGGAACGCGGCCACGTCCTCCTGCTCGGAGACGCTGGAGAAGTTGAACGCAGGGAAGTCCAGGAACGTGAAGAGATCGTCCACCGCGCCGTCGTGCGTGTAGCCGAAGCCGCGGACGTTCTGGGCCGCCGTCTCGTCGAAGCGCGTCTTCTCGTACAGGTTGCGGAGCTGCGGGACCACCATGTCCTGATCCTCCAGCAGCACCGACGCCGGGATGATCAGGCCGTTCTCGCCGGTCGGCTGGGCGTGGCAACCGACGCACTCCCCGGCGACCAGGTTCCCCGTCTGGAACTGCACCTCGCCGTTCGCCGGATCGGCGCCGTTGAGCGAGGGGAGGTGGCTGCCGTCCAGCTCCCGGAACGGGTTCGGGCCGTGCTTCATCGTCAGGACGAAGTCCTCGAACGCCTGCATGTCGGAGGGCGCGAGCTGCGAGCCGCGGCCCATCAGCGACTCGAACGCGCCGTTGAACGCGACGAAGTCCTCCCGGTCGCCGCGCCAGTGCAGCGGTTCGGTGCCGCTCAGTCCCATGAGCGTCTGCGTGGTCATGGGGCCCTTCATCGGATGGAACCCCTGCGTCAGCGGCTGCACCGGCGGCTGGAACGTGCCCTGCGGATCGCCCAGGTCCCAGGCGATGTTGTCCATGCCGCCGAAGAGGTGACAGCTCGCGCAGGCGAGATCGCCGTGGGCGCTGGACAGCTCGCCGTCGTACAGGAAGCGACGGCCCGCCAGCACGTCCGGGTGGCTGCCGTCGAAGCCGAGGCTCAGCTCCACGGAGGAGTCGTCGCTCAGGTCCACCACCGACAGCGTGCTGGAGAAGCGGTTGTACACGTAGAGACGATCGCGCGACTCGTCCAGTGCCAGCCCGGCCGGACCCTCGCCCACGTCGATGCGTCGCGTCACGTTGCCCGCGGCATCCAGCACGCCCACCCGCGCGGAACCGATCGCGGCCACGTAGGCCGTGTTGCCGGAGCCGGCCACGGCGATGTCCAGCGGCGTGGACAGGCTCAGCGCGCGCTCGCCCGCGGAGCCCGCGGGATTCCCGTAGTCGATGTGCGCGTTGAGGTGCACCGGCGTGACGGCGCCGCCCGGCGCGACGAACGTGACCCGGTTCCGCACGAACGAGCCCTTCAGGTTCGGCTCGAACCGGATCTCGTTGCTCGCCTCCAGGTTCGTGACCCAGAGCGTTCCGTCCGGACCGACGCCCAGGTTGAACAGCGACGTGCCGACGCCGCGGTACGTCTGCACGACGGTGTCCGACGTCGTGTCGATCGCGATGACGTCGTGGTCGTAGAGGGTGTACGGGACCACGCCGCTCCAGGACGCGCCGGTCTCGTCCCGCCACTGCGTGCCGTCGTACCGGACGATGAGGCCGACGTCCGGAGCGTCCGGCAGGGCGCCGGCCATCGGCGGATCGGGCGCGGGCAGCCCGCCGCCCGCCAGGACCGTCTGGAAGTGGATGGCCGTCGTCTCGTTCTGGCTGTCGAGCGCGGCCACGTACACGCGATCGCCCGCCGGCGACACGGCAAGCGAGCGGGGATCGCTGTGCGACAGCGGCACCGTGGCGGGTGCGGCGTTCAGGTCGGCCAGGTCATAGACGCGGACCACGTCTTCCTGCGACACGCACACGTACGCCTTGCCGTTGGCGAAGACGACGTCCGTCGGTTCGTCGCCCGGAAGCAGCGTGCGGAACACGTGTCCGGTGGAGAGCTTCACGAGGCTGATGGAATCCGACAGGTGATTCACCACCCACGCCTCGTCGGCGGTGCGGGCCCGGACCGTCACCGGCTCCACGCCCACCGGGATCTGCGCGGTCCGGACCGGTGCCGGTCCGGTCACATCGAACACGGAAAGGCGATGATCCGCCAGGTGGGCGACGAGCACGCGGGTGCCGTCCGGAGTGAGCTCCACGGGGTGGACCGGACCGCTTTCGAAATGGTCGGACACGGGAAGGGGCACGCCCTTCGCTGCGGGAACGCTCAGGAGGGCAGCCAGGACGAATCCGGCGGCGGCGACGGGGAGACCGGACGGCTTCATCGGGGGACCTTTCGGCGGGATTCCGGGTGGGGCCCGGTCGGGGCCGGCTCGATCTCCCCACCCTACCAGATCCGGCGGTCGGTTTTCAGCGGCCGCGGCCGGCCGTCGCCATGCCCGCCTCCGGGCCGCATCGCTATCCCGCGGGCGCCTCGCCCCCCTCGCGGACCCCGGCCATCCACTCCAGGCACAGCTCCACCAGCTCCGGCGCCAGGATGCCCTCCCACGGCGCCTCCAGCGTCTGCTCCAGCGATTCGCGGCGGTTGAAGAGGTGGAACATCTTCGACATCTGCACGGCGCGCGCCGTGCCGGGGCGATGCTGGTTCACGATCTCGGCGATGTACTCGTGGTCGAACCAGCTCGTCGTGAAGTCGAACTCGCCGAAGAGCGCGAGCACCGGCGCATCGACCGCGGCCCAGGCACCCGCGAGGTCGGCCGCGTCCAGCTCCCGGTAGAATCGTACGTGCCGCGTGTACGCGTGCTCGCCGTCGGGGAAGTCCGCGTCCGCGATCCGGCGCAGTTCCGGGTGCTCGGCCGCGATGTCCTCGACGCTTCGCTCCTCCCGGAGGAACTCGTGGAGGAAGCGCTGCCGGTCGCGCAGGTCCCGCTCCAGCTCGGCGCGGTCCCGCTGGGGATCGTGGCGCGCCTGGCGCCGCTCGTTCTCGATCAGGTACTCCGCCCACGAGCGCGTGACCGTCCCGTACACGATCACGCCCGCCACGTCTTCCTCGGCGGCGAGGAAGGGGCCCTGCACGCCGCCCATGCTGTGCCCGAACACGAACACCTGATCCGGATCCACGAGGTCGTTCGCCTTCAGCGCCGTCAGCGCCGCCCGGAATCCCTCGACCTCGCGGTGGTAGCCGATCTCCTGGCACGGTTCCCCGGTGCTGTCGCCCACGCCCGACTTCTCCACCCGCATCACCGCGTACCCCGATCGCGTGAGCTCGTGGACGAGTTGCGTGACCGCGTTGAGGCTCCCGAGCGGCTGCTCCACCGGGAAGCAGGGCAGACCCTGGATCCAAAGGATCGCGGGCAACGGGCCGTCGACTCCGGCCGGGACCGTGAGGATCGACCGGAGCTGCGCATCGCCCAGCGTCACGACGTCGTAGATCGTGTCGAGACCGTCGCCCTCCTCCAGGGGGAGCGGTCCCAGTTTCGCGGTAAACGTCCGCTCGGTCCCGTCCCGCTCCACCGTCAGCGTGGCCGCGTCTCCCGCGCGCTTCCCGGCCATCGCCGCCGAGAGCGCGCCGGGAGCGGCCAGCCGGGTGTCGTCCACGGCGAGCAGGACGTCGCCGGCGCGGATTCCGGCCGCCTCCGCGGCCTCGCCGGGCACCACGTAGTCGAACTTCAGGCGTCCGTCCGGGGCGGCGAACTGGGCCCCGAGATAGCCGCGCCGGGGCAGCTCTCCGCGCAGGACGGCCTCCGCGCGGACCGTCGGGGCGAGGGCGACGCCGGCGACCCCGACGAGCGCGGCGGCGAGGAAGAATCGGACCATGGGAGCCTCCGGAGGTGTGGGTGCGGGAGCAACATAGGGGTGGGCGGGGGTCCGGTCGTCGCCGGAGGGACGAGCCTGGGGGATCGGGACGCGGGCGACCGGTCCGGGCGGGCGAGTCCTCGGACCGGCCGCTCCCTTGACGGCCCCCCGGCCCGCCCCTATCTTCCCGCGTTGGCACTCCTTAGGAGGGGAGTGCCAGGATGGAGAGAGGCCTTGTTGACCCGCCCTGAGAATCTCCCGGAGCTGAACCCGCGCGAGCAGGCCGTCCTGGCCACCGTGATCCGCGGCTACGTGGACTCCACGCGCGCGGTGGGGTCCCGCTGGGTGGCCCGGAACTCCGCCCTGGACCTCTCTCCGGCCTCCATCCGCAACTGCATGATGGATCTGGAGGAGAAGGGCCTCCTGACCCACCTGCACACGTCGGGCGGCCGGCTGCCGACGAACGCCGGGTATCGCCTCTACGTGGACGAGCTGATGAAGCGCTCGCCGCTGGGACGGCGCGTGGCCCGCGCCGTGGACGATGCGCTGGGCACGGGGCGGTTCCGCAGCCTCGAGACGCTGCTGGAGACGGCGTGCCAGATCCTCGGCCAGTTCTCGGACCAGCTCTCCGTCGTGCTCTCGCCGCGCTACGACCGGAGCGTGGTGGATCGCATCGAGCTGAGCCAGGTGGAGGAGAGGGTCCTGCTCGTCGTGTTCCGGATGTCCACCGGGCTGGAGCGCACGGTCGTGGTCAAGCTGGACCTCCCCATCGATTCCTCGGACCTGCGTTCCACGCTGGAACTGATGAACGCCGTGGCGCGCGGTAAGACGCTCACGGAGATCGTCGGCTTCCGCGACGACGACGAGATGAAGGTGCGCATGCGCGGGCTCGCGCTGGTGCACGCGGTGATGCGCGGGGCGGAGGAGCTCCGCGGCGACGAGGCGAACGACCACTACCACCTGTGGGGCACGTCCAACATCCTCTCGCAGCCGGAGTTCGAGGACCGGTCGCGGCTGCAGGCGCTCTTCCGGGCGCTGGAGGAGCGCGGGGTCGTGTACGACCTCCTGGAACCGACGCGGCATCGCCGCAACGTGTGCGTGACCATCGGCGAGGAGCTTCCCGTGAAGGAGCTCCGCGACTGTGCGGTCGTCGCCGGATCGTACCGCTTCGGACAGTTCGGCGGTTCGGTGGGCGTGATCGGCCCCACGCGCATGCCTTACGACCACGTCGTGGCCCTCGTGGACCACGTGGCGAACCTGCTGGGCGCGACGCTCGCCCGCAACTAGACCGGACGCCGGACCGGCGCCCAGAGGACGACGAATGGCCAAGGGAAAGAAGAAGAAGGACGCGGCGAAGCCGGACGAGCCGGTGGCGCCCGCGATGGAGACGAACGCGCCGGACGGCGACGAGGCCCCGGCCCGCGACGGAGACGAGGCTCCCGTGGACTCCGTCGAGGCGGAGATGGAGCGGCTTCGCGCCGAGGCGGCCGAGGCGTCGGATCGGGCGCTGCGGACGCTGGCGGAGTTCGACAACTTCCGTCGCCGCAGCCACCGCGAGCGCGAGGCGGCCGCGGCGCAGGGAGCCGCCGACGTGCTGCGCGGCCTCCTGGACGTGGCGGACAACTTCGATCGCGCGCTGGAGCACGCGGGCGATGACGTTCCGGCGCCGTTCCTCGAGGGCATGCAGCTCGTCGCGCGCGGCCTCCACGACCTGCTGGACCGCAACGGCGTGGAGCGGATGGAGGCGGAGGGAACGCCCTTCGATCCGGAGCGCCACGAGGCCCTGACGCGCCAGCCGGTGGAGGGCGCGGAGCCCAACACGATCGTCCAGGTGATCCAGGCCGGTTACCTCGTCGGGGAACGCGTGCTGCGCCCCGCGAAGGTGATCGTGGCCGCGCCGATGCCGTCGCCCGTGGACGCGCCGGCCGGGGACGGGAACGGGGATGCCGAATGAGCAAGCGCGACTACTACGAGGTGCTCGGACTGGAACGCGGCGCCGCCGAGGACGAGATCAAGAAGGCGTACCGCAAGAAGGCGATGGAGTTCCACCCGGACCGCAACCCAGGCGACTCCACCGCGGAGGAGAAGTTCAAGGAGGCCACCGAGGCCTACGAGGTTCTCAAAGACGACGAGAAGCGGCAGCGCTACGACCAGTTCGGTCATGCGGGTGTGGACGGCGGCTTCGGCGCGCCGGGCGGCGGCTTCTCCCACGACTTCGATCTTTCGGACGCGCTCCGCGCGTTCATGCGTGACTTCGGCGGCTTCGACGACTTGTTCACCGGGACGGCGGGCGGCGGAAGGGCGCGCGTGCGCACGGGCCGCAACCTGCAGGTTCGTCTCTCGCTGACGCTGGAGGAGATCCGCACCGGCGTCACGAAGAAGATCAAGCTGAAGCGGCAGAACCGCTGCTCGGAGTGCGACGGTTCCGGCGCGCGCGCGGGTTCGTCGCCCTCCACGTGCCCGGACTGCCAGGGCGCGGGCAAGGTCCGGCACGTGCAGCGGAGCCTGCTGGGGCAGTTCGTCAGCGTGGCGCCGTGCCGCCGCTGCGCCGGATCGGGGCGCGTGGTCACGGACCCATGTCCGGTCTGCCACGGCGACGGTCGCACCCCCAGCTCGGAGACGATCTCCGTCGACGTGCCGGCCGGCGTGCAGGAGGGGAACTACATCCCCATCCAGGGCAAGGGCGATGCGGGTCCGCAGGGCGGACCGGCGGGAGATCTCATCATTCTCATCGAGGAGAAGCCGCACGACGTGTTCGAGCGGCACGGCGACGATCTCATGTGCGAGCTCCCGTTGTCGTTCCCCATCGCGGCGCTGGGCGGCAAGGTGACGGTGCCGACGCTGTCGGGCACGGCGCGTCTCGAGGTTCCCGCGGGCACGCAGAGCCACAAGGTGTTCCGCCTGCGCGGACAGGGCATGCCGCGCGTGCACTCCAACCGTCGCGGCGACCTTCTCGTTCGCGTTCGCGTGTGGACGCCCGACAAGCTGTCGGCCGAGGAGCGCGCGCTCCTGGAGAAGCTGGCCGAGATCCAGGGCGATACGCCGGAACCGGACAAGGGACTGTTCGAGCGGATCAAGGAGACGTTCGGCGGGGGATGACGTAGACTCACGCCGTCCCACCCCTCCAGGAGGAACGTCATGTTCCGCATCGCTCGGCTTGCCGGACTTCTCTCCGTCCTGCTCCTCGCGTTCGCCCTGACGACCCCGGCCGCCGCGCAGGTCATCGAGACCCGCGAGGGCAGTGCCAACCCGATGGTCGAGGTCTTCAAGTCCACCACCTACGGCGCGCTCGCCGGCCTGCTCCTGGGATCGGCCGCCGCGCTCGCCAGCGACGACAACGACAACGACGAGGAGTACGTTCGCTGGGGCTTCGTCGGCGGGACGTTCTTCGGGTTCGGGTACGGGATCTACCACGTGGCGTCGCGGCCGAGGCCCGGCCGGGCGATGCTGCAGGGCGACGGTTCGGGATGGAACGTCGGCGTTCCCTCCGCGGAGCTGGCGCATCGCGACCCCGGTGAGGCGTCGCCTCCGGCCCCGACCGACGTCGGCCTGCGGATCCCGGTGGCCTCCTTCCGTTTCTAGTCCGTGGACCGCGTCTTCCTCTCCCCGGAGTGTCGCGCCGGCGACGAGTTCCTCGTGGAGGGAAACGAGCGGCGTCACCTGGCCGATGCGCTTCGTGTCCGCCCCGGCGACGTCTTCCTGGCCACCGACGGCACCGGCGTCGAGTTCGAGCTGGAGACGATCGACGTCGACCGCCGGACGCTGCGCGCCCGGATCCGCGCGGAGCGCACCGGCCCGTCCGAGGTGGCGGCCCGCGTCACGCTCGCGGTCGCCCCGCCCAAGGGTTCGCGCATGGAGACCGCGGTGGAGAAGTCCGTGGAGTGCGGCGTGGGGCGGATCGTCCCGCTGCGCACCGAGCGATCCGTGGTGAAGTCGGGCGAGGGAACGGAGCGCGTCGAGCGCTGGCGCCGCGTCGCGAGATCGGCGGTGGCGCAGTCCGGTCGCTGTCGTCTGCCCGACGTGGCCGATCCCGTTCCGCTCGCCGCCGTGCTGGCCGGGGACGCCGCCTGTCTCCTGGCCCACCCCGGAGACGCCGCCCGGAACCTGACCGACGTCATCTCCGGGCTTCCGCCCGATCGGGGCATCGTCCTGCTGGTGGGACCGGAGGGAGGCTTCAGCGACGCCGAGGCGGAACAGGCGAGACGGTCCGGAGCGATTGCGGTATCCCTGGGGAGGACGCGTCTTCGCACGGAGACCGCGGCCATCGTGGCGGTGGCGCTCACGGTCGAGGCCCTGGAGCGGCGGGAAGGCGCGAGGAGGTAGCATGTCGAACTGCTTGTTCTGCGACATCGTGGAGGGGAAGATCCCGGCCAAGCTGGCCCACGAGGACCATCTCTGCCTCGCGTTCCACGACATTTCCCCGAAGGCTCCCACGCACGTTCTGGTGATCCCGCGGGAGCACCTGGACGATCTGGATGCGGCCCGGCCCGGCAACGAGCTCCTGCTGGGGCATCTGCTGCTGGCGGCTCAGGAGGTCGCGCGGAAGGAAGGGCTGGCGGACGGCTACCGTGTGGTGATCAATCGCGGCGCCGACGGCGGGCAGACGGTGGACCACCTCCATGTCCACGTGCTCGGCGGAAGGGCGCTGTCCTGGCCGCCGGGCTGATCCGGCCCGGGTTTTCTTTGACGCCCCGCCTCGCGGCGGCCTACCCTTCGCTTGCCTCGCGCGCCCACTCTTCCGGGAGACCCTGATGTTCTTCTCCACCGTCTGCGAGTACGGAGTCCGAGCCCTCACCCACCTGGCCGCGTACGGCGGGTCCGGTCCGGTGCAGGTGAAGGACATCGCCGAGGCCGAGAACATCCCGCGGCACTTCCTGGCCAAGATCCTGAACCAGCTCACCTACAAGGGGCTGGTGAAGGCCACGCGCGGCCCCGGTGGCGGCTTCCAGCTCCTGAAGCCGCCGGACGAGATCCCCATCGGCGAGATCATCGAAGCCATCGACGGGTTCGGGACGCTGCGCAACCGATGCGTGCTGGGCCTCGACGAGTGCCGGGACGATCAGCCCTGCCCCATGCACAACGTGTGGAAGAAGTTCCGCGAGCCGTTCCTGGGACAGGTCCAGGACATCACGCTCGCGAACATGGCCTCCACGATCACCCAGAAGCGGACCCACCCCTCCGCGGACATCCAGCTGAAGGGACCCGCCTCCGGACCTGCGAAGGATCCGGACAAGTCCGCCTGATCCGAACCGGGAGTTCCCGCCGATGAGCCACGACGGTCGCATGTCCCTGCCCCCGGAGGCGTACGAGGAGCTTCCGGAGGGGCAGAGCTTTCCGTCCGTCGTGCCGGCGTCGGAGTCGCCCGCGGAGTTCACGGCCAAGGCCGTCATCATCGGGGCGCTTGTCGGTGTGATCTTCGGCGCCGCCAACGCTTACCTCGGCCTGAAGGTGGGCCTCACGGTGTCCGCCAGCATCCCGGCCGCAGTGATCGGCGTGGCCGTCTTCCGCCTGCTGCGGACCGGAACCATCCTGGAAACCAACGTGGTCCAGACCGTCGGTTCGGCCGGCGAGTCGCTGGCCGCGGGCGTCATCTTCACGCTGCCGGTGCTCTTCCTCTGGGATCTCTCGCCCGGCTTCTGGCCGATCTTCCCGCTCGCGCTGTTCGGCGGGCTGCTGGGCGTGATGTTCATGATCCCGCTGCGCCGCTACCTCATCGTCCGGGAGCACGGGCGCCTCACGTATCCGGAGGGCACCGCCTGCGCCGAGGTTCTGGTGGCCAGCCAGGCGGGAGGCAGCCAGGCGAAGCTCCTCTTCCAGGGCATGGGGCTGGGCGCGCTGCACATGTTCCTGATGAAGCTGCTGCACGTGTGGCCGGAGGAACCGGACATCATCGTGAACAAGGGCGGCTACCGCACGTCGTTCGGCGGGGACTCCAGCCCGGAACTGCTCGGCGTCGGCTTCATCATCGGGCCGAAGGTGGCGGCGGTGATGCTGTCGGGCGGCGTGATCGGCTGGGGCGTCATCATCCCGCTGATCTACCTCTTCGGCGATGGCCTCGCGGCGCCCGTGGCCCCGGAGACCACCGCGCTCATCAAGGACATGGACAGCTTCACGATCTGGAGCCGCTACCTGCGCTACATCGGGGCGGGGGCGGTCGCGTTCGGCGGGCTGTTCACGCTCATCAAGTCGATGCCGGTCATCCTGCAGAGCTTCCGCCTGGCCGTGCAGCACCTGGGCGCGGGCGGCGCCGGCGACGCGCGGACGGAGAAGGAGATCCCGATCACCTGGGTCGGCGTGGGGGCCGCGGCCATCGCCCTGCTGGCGGCGTTCCTGCCGCTCAAGGTCACCGGCGGCAACATCGGGCTGGTGGCGGGCGTGTTCGTGGTGGTCTTCGCGTTCTTCTTCGTGACGGTCTCGTCGAGGATCGTCGGACTCATCGGCTCGTCGTCCAATCCCATCTCGGGGATGACCATCGCCACCGTCCTCGTCTGCGCGCTGATCTTCGGGGCGTCGCAGGTCGGCATCGACGCGAAGGTGACGGTCCTGACCATCGGCAGCCTCGTCTGCATCGCGGCGGCCATCGCCGGCGACACGTCGCAGGACCTGAAAACCGGTCACCTGGTGGGGGCCACGCCCCGCCGGCAGCAGATGGGCGAGGTGATCGGCGTCGTGACCGCGGCCATCGCCATGAGCACGGTCCTGGCGCTCTTCCGCGCGGAGATCGTCTCCGGCGACTTCAAGGCGCCCCAGGCCAACCTCATCCGCCTCGTCATCGACGGCGTCCTGGACGGCAACCTGCCGTGGGCGCTGATCTTCATCGGCATGTTCTTGGCCTTCTGCGTGGAGATCATGGGGCTGCCCACGCTGGCGTTCGCGGTGGGGCTCTACTTGCCGGTGCACCTCGCCGTGCCCATCATGATGGGCGGCCTGATCCGGCTCTACGTGGAGAAGCGCTCGAAGGGCGAGGAGCGCGCGGAGCGGCGCGAGAAAGGGGTGCTGTTCTCCTCCGGGATGATCGCGGGCGCGGCCCTCATCGGAGTGCTGGGCGCGGCCCTCACGTTCTTCGGCCGCGAGCTCACCGGCCGACCGGCGCCCGATCCGGCGCACTGGCAGTGGGCCACGCTGGCGTTCGGCATCCTGATGCTGGTTCTCTTCCAGCGCGCCACGTCGAGGCGCTGATAGCGCCGTCCGGCCCCTGCGGCCGATCGGCCGCCCCCCGGACCGCGTCGCCTGGACCTGACCAAGGTCCACAAATCGGTGCCACCCCTTGACAGTCACGGTGCCCCATGACTATCTTGTCAAGGGCCGGGAAGACGAAGGGTTTGGGGCGCTCGAAGTCCTTGCAACAAAAGAGTTTGTGATCCTCCGCGGGGCCGCGTCGGCTCGGCGGTTTCGTCGTCCTTCCCCCAGGACGCCTCCCATTTGATCCCCGGGGACCATGAATCATCACTCCCTGAGCGTGCTGGGATTCGATCGAATCCGCGCCGCTCTTGCTGACCGGACCACGTTCGAGGGCGGCGCGCGCGCGGCGCGGGCCCTGGAACCCATGTCGGACGCCGACAGGATCGGTCGTCGGTTGGGACTGGTGTCGGAGATCCGGCGCATCCTGGACGACTCGGACCTGCCCATCCATGGTCTCGCGGATCTGGAGGACATCCTGGCCGAGGCGGAGCCGGCGGGAGCGGTCCTGCCCGGGCCGCGGCTGGCGCCGGTGGCGAAGTCGCTCCACATCGTCCAGCGGCTGCGGTCCTACCTGCACGAGAAGCGCGAGACGCTCCCGCTCCTCCACGACCGGACCCGCGGTCTGGAGTCCCTGGCGGAGCTGCGGGAGACCATCGACCGCTGCCTGGATCCGGACGGCAACGTCCGCGACAACGCCTCGCCGGAGCTGAGGCGGATCCGCCGGGCGCTGGAAGGGTCCCGACAGAAGATCCTGTCGGCACTCCAGAAGATCGTCCGGTCGCTGGCGGGAGGCGGCTCGGAGCCGGTCGTGACGCTGCGCAACGATCGCTACGTCATCGGCGTCCACCGGGAGAAGGCGTCGGGGCTGCGGGGCGTCGTCCACGGACAGTCCGGCAGCGGGCATTCCGTCTACCTGGAGCCCAGCGCGGCCCTGCCGCTGAACAACGAGATGGCGGAGCTGCGGAGCGCCGAGGACGAGGAGATCCTTCGGATCCTGACCGAGATCACGGCGAGCGTCCGGGAGTCGCTGGATCCCCTGGCGCAGAACGAGCGGATCCTCTCGGACGTGGACTTCCTCTACGCCGCCGGCAAGCTCTCCCGGGACCTGGAAGCGGTGCCCGCGCTGCCCTCGGAGGATGGGGGAGTGGACGTCCGGCGCGGCCGCCACCCGCTGCTGGAGATGGCGCGGCGCCGGACGCGCGATCCGGTCATTCCGCTGGACCTGGTGCTGGGCGGGGATCGTCCCGGCACGCTGGTCATCACCGGGCCCAATACCGGCGGCAAGACGGTCGCGCTGAAGACGGTCGGGCTGTTCGCGCTCATGAACCAGAGCGGCCTGCACGTGCCGGCGATGGAGGGGACCGCGCTCCCGGTGTTCGACGAGGTGTTCGCGGACATCGGCGACCAGCAGTCCATCGAGGCCAGCCTGTCCACGTTCTCGTCCCACATGGCGCACGTGAACGAGATGCTGAACGCCGCCACGGAGTCCACGCTCGTGCTCCTGGACGAGCTCGGCGTGGGCACGGACCCGGAGGAGGGCGCCGCCATCGGCAAGGCCATCCTCGCGGAGCTGACGCGGCGCGCGGCGAAGGTCATCGTCACCACGCACTACGGCTCGCTGAAGATCTTCGCGCACGACGATCCCGGCATGGAGAACGCCTCGCTGGAATTCGATCGCGACAGCCTGGCGCCCACGTACCGGTTCCTGCAGGGCGTCCCCGGTTCGTCCGAGGCCATCTCCATCGCCCAGCGGCTGGGCTTCCCCGCGCCGCTGGTGGAGGAGGCGCGCGAGCTCGTCGGCGGCGACAAGGAAGCGGTGGAGAGCCTGCTCCAGGATCTGCAGGAACGGCGACGCACGCTGGATCGCCAGCGCGAGGAGCTGGAGGCGGAGCGGAACGAGGCCCGCAAGCTGGCGGAGAAGAGCGAGGAGAAGCTGGCCCGCCTGGCCGAGCAGCGCGAGCAGATCCGGCGCGAGGCCAAGGAGGAAGCCAAACGTCTCGTGGAGCGCGCCAAGGCGGAACTGTCGGAGCTGCTGGGGGCCGTGAAGGAAGACGGCGCCGGCGGCCGGGCGGCCGGACGCGCGCGCACGCGGCTGGGCGAGATGGCCAAAGGGTTCGACCGGGAGCTGGCCCGTCCGCCCGCGGACGACGCGGCGCCGGCGCGGCCCGCGCAGCCGGAGGACATCGCCGAGGGAACGCCGGTGCTCATTCCCGGGATGGGATGGAAGGGCACCGCGCTGGGACCCGTGCAGTCCAACGGAAAGGTGCCGGTCTCGGTCGGGGCGCTGCGCGTGGAGGTTCCGGTGTCGTCGCTGGAGCTGCGAGCGGGCGATGCGCCCGCGAAGCCCAAGGTGAAGGTCCCCGCCGTCTCCTCGCCGGAGAAGGAGACGCCGCTGGAGCTGGACCTGCGCGGCCGGACGGTGGAGGAGGCCGTGGAGGAAGTGGACCGCACCCTCGACGGACTGGTACTCACCGGCGGCACGTGGCTCCGCATCATCCACGGCAAGGGAACGGGCGCCCTGCGCGGCGCCATCACGGAGCAGCTCGGGCAGGACCCGCGCGTGAAGAGCTTCCGCCTGGGCGAGCCGGGCGAGGGCGGCAGCGGCGTCACCATCGCCACGCTGAAGTAGGAACGGAGAGGCGAACTTGATTCCCGAACACGTCATTGCCGAGATCCGCGATCGCACCGACATGGTGGAGCTGATCGGCGGCTACGTGGATCTCAAGCGATCCGGGAAGAACTTCCAGGGTCTCTGCCCGTTCCACCGGGAGAAGACGCCTTCGTTCAACGTGAGTCCGGAGCGTGGCATCTACCACTGCTTCGGCTGCGGCGTGACGGGCGACGGCATCCGTTTCCTCATGGAGCACGATCACCTGTCGTTCCCGGAAGCGCTGCGGAACCTGGCGGAGCGCGTCGGCGTGGACCTGACGCCGTACGAGGGACGCGGGGACTCCCGGTCGGGCGAGGAGTTCGATCTTCTCTACCGCGCGCACTCCATCGCGGCGCGGCTGTACCGAGAGACGCTGCGCTCGCGCGAGGGTGAGGCGGCCCGCGCGGAGATCCGTCGGCGCGGACTGTCCGCGGAGATCGTGGAGGAGTATCGCCTGGGAGCGTCGCCCGACGCGTGGGACCGCCTGCTGGGCGCGGCGCGGCGGGACGGCATCTCCGCCGACGTACTGGAAAAGGGAGGCCTGGCCATCCGCCGCGACAAGGGCGACGGCCACTACGACCGGTTCCGCGGGCGGCTCATGTTCCCCATCGAGGCGGTGGGGCAGAAGGTCATCGGCTTCGGCGGACGCGTCCTGGACGACGGCGAGCCGAAGTACCTGAACTCGCCCGAGTCGCCGCTGTTCCGGAAGCGGAAGACGCTGTACGGCGTGCCGCAGGCTCAGGCCGCGCTCCGCGAAACACGGCACGCGCTGCTGGTGGAGGGCTACACCGACGTCCTCGCGCTGGCCAACGCGGGCATCCGCGGCGCGCTGGCGGCACTGGGCACGGCGTTCACCACGGACCACGCCGGCTGGCTGGCGCGCAGCTGCGACCGTGTCACCGTCCTCTTCGACGGCGACGATGCGGGGATCAAGGCCGCCTACGCCAGCGCCGGTCCGCTGCTGGGCGCCGGGCTGGATGTTCGAATGGTGATCTTGCCGCCGGGCGAGGATCCGGACAGTTTCGTCCGTCGGCAGGGAGCCGATGCGCTGCGGGCGCGCGTGGAGAAGGCGGGCGGCGTCGTGGAGACGCTCCTGGGCGATGAGGCGTGGGAGGGGGCCGCCGGGCGCGAGCGGGCGGTTCGACGGGTGCTGGAGGCGCTGGCCCCGGTGAAGGATCCGCTCCGCCGGCGCGTCCACCTGGACGATCTGGCCGAGCGGTTGGGTCTCCCGGTGGATCTGCTGGAGGAGCGCGCGCGGGAACTGCGCCGCGACGCCCGCAAGGCGGAGGAGCGGTTCGCGGAGCGGGAGCGTCGGCAGGCGCGATCCGCGTCCGGCCGGGGAACGTCGCCCGCCAGGAAGTCCGCGGCCGATGCCCCGCCGCCCGAGGGCCCGCCGCCGGACTTCGCGGACGTGCCCTTCGACGAGGAGGAATCCGGCGTGCCGCCCGCGGCCGCGGTCTCGGGACCGCCGCACGAAGCGGAGCGGCTGTTCGTCGCCCTGCTGGTGCAGGACGAGGCGCTGGGAGAAGGACTGCTGGAAAAGGTCGGAGCGGAGGACTTCGGCCATCCCCTGACCCGAAGGATCGTGGAGGCCGCCGGTTCGCTGCTGGGCGACGGCACGCCGCTCACGGCCACCGCGCTCATGTCGGCGCTGGAAGGGGATGAGGCCGCCCGGTCCTTCCTCGGCGAGCTGGCCGTGGAAGGCGCCTACGCGATCGACGTGGAACAACAGGCGGAAGACTGCATCGTCGCGCTGGAACGGCGACGACTGGAACGTGAACAGGAACGGATCATGACGGACATGCGCCGGGCGAAGGCCCAGGGCGACGGGGACGGGTTGATGGAGCTCGGCCGGCAGCGGCTGGAGCTGGCCCGCAACCTCGCGCGTCTGAAGGCCTCGCGCTCACGCATTCCGTAGCCGGTCACCCCGGGAGGTACGACTCGATGGCCAAGAAGTCCCACACGAAGGTCCTGGAATCCCTGAAGAAGGTCGGCGCCAAGCAGGGGTTCCTGACCTACGACCAGATCAACGATTACCTCGACGAGGACGCCAGTCTCGAGGAGATGGACGAGATCTACGCGTCGCTCGGCAAGTTCAAGGTCGACGTGGTGGACTCCGTGGAGGAGGGGCGCGCCCGACTGGAGCGGAAGAAGGCGAAGAAGAAGCCGGCCGAGGCCATCGTCCCCACGCAGCCCGTCCGCTTCGACGACCCCGTGCGGATGTATCTGCGTGAGATGGGGCGCGTGCCGCTGCTGGACCGGCAGGGCGAGATCGAGATCGCCAAGCGCATCGAGCAGGGCCAGGAGATGGTGGTCCAGACCGTCTTCCGAAGCGCGTCATCCGTGAAGGAGCTCCACTCGCTCGCGCAGCGCGTGGACAAGGACAAGATGAACCTCGACGACTTCGTCCGGGTGGAGACCGGCGGCTTCGGCCCGTCCGGCCAGCCGCCCAAGACGGAGAAGTCGCACATCATGCAGCGCGTCCGCCGCATCTCCCGCTCGCACACGGAGCTGGAGAAGCTCGGCAAGACCTTGCCGCGGGCCTCCTGGACGGAAAAGCAGCGCAAGGACTACGACAAGAAGCGTGCAACGTACCGCGGTCGCATCAACGACGAGCTGCGCGAGCTGAAGCTGAACCAGAAGCTCGCGGAGAAGTTCGTCGCCCGCCTGAAGGAGCTGCAGGAGCGGATCCTGGAGGCGGACGAAGAAGTGCGCGCCATCGAGGAGACCACCGGCCTCACCGCGGAGGAGATCAACCTCCTGGTGCGCGGCAACGAGCTGAAGAGCTCGCGGCGCCGCGGCCGCCTCACGGCGGAGGAGCTGGAGGAGTACTCCAAGCAGATCAAGAACGCGAAGCGCAAGGTGCGTCGCGTGGAGCAGGACGCGCAGTGCACGGCGCCGGAGCTGGCGGAGCTGTGCGCGTCCATCCGCGCCGGCGAGAAGATGACGGAGCAGGCCAAGCGGGAGATGATCGAGGCCAACGTGCGGCTCGTGATCTCCATCGCCAAGCGGTATACCAACCGCGGCCTGGAGTTCCTGGATCTCATCCAGGAGGGCAACTCCGGTCTGATGCGCGCGGTGGACAAGTTCGACTACAAGAAGGGCTACAAGTTCTCCACCTACGCCACGTGGTGGATCCGCCAGGCCATCACGCGCGCCATCGCGGACCAGGCCCGCACCATCCGCGTGCCCGTGCACATGATCGAGGCCATCAACAAGGTGGTCCGCGCCAGCCGACGTCTCGTGCAGGAGTACGGTCGCGAGCCGCTGCCGGAAGAGGTGGCCAAGAAGCTCGGGATGCCGGTGGAGAAGGTGAAGTCCGTGCTGAAGGCGGCGCAGGAGCCCATCAGCCTGGATCGTCCCATCGGCGAGGACGAGGACAGCAACCTCGGCGATTTCATCGAGGACACCTCCGCCATCAACCCGGCGCACTCCGCCGCGTTCGCGATGCTGCAGGAGCAGATGTCCAACGTGCTCTCCACGCTCACGCGCCGTGAGGAGAAGGTGATCCGGCTCCGCTTCGGCCTGGGCGACGGTTGCCCGCGCACGCTGGAGGAGGTGGGCGCCATCTTCAACGTCACGCGCGAGCGCGTTCGACAGATCGAGAGCAAGGCGCTGCGGAAGCTCCGCCACCCGTCGCGGGCGCGGAAGCTGCAGGGCTACGTGGATCTGCCGTAGGGAAGAGGGCCGGCGCCGGAGGGCGTCGGCCGTGGGGAACACCGGCCGCGCGCGGCCGCCGGAGGGACGATGACGGAAACGGTGATCCTGGACGATCCGAAGCTGCGCATCCGCACCACGCCGCTGGAAGGGCTGCTGGTGCTGGAGCCCAAGGTGTTCCGCGACGATCGCGGCTTTTTCCTGGAGACGTACCGGAAGGAGCACCTGACGGCCGCCGGCATCGACGTGCCGCTGGTGCAGGACAACCACTCGCGGTCGGTGAAGGGGACCATCCGCGCGCTGCACTTCCAGGTGCCGCCGGGGCAGCCCAAGCTGGTCCGCTGCGCGCACGGCAGCGTGTGGGACGCGGCCGTGGATCTGCGCCGGTCGTCGCCCACGTTCGGGAAGTGGTTCGGGCTGGAGCTGTCGGACCGGAACCACCACCAGCTCTTCGTGCCGGCCGGGTTCGCGCACGGATTCTGCGTCACCTCGGACGAGGCCGACGTGGTCTATCGCTGCGGCTCCTACTACGACCCCGACGTGGAACGCGGGATCGCGTGGGACTCCTGCGGCATCGAGTGGCCGACGGCCTCGCCCGTGCTCTCGGACCGGGACCGGAACAACCCCGCATTCGAGGACTACACCGGACCCTGGTTCCCTTGAGCGTAGTCCGCCCCCCGCGGGAGGATGCGTGACGGAGGCCGACGCTTCCGGCGCGCCCATCTGGCGACGCAACCTGGTCGTTCTGGCGGCCGGGCAGCTCCTGGCGATCACGGCGATGTCTTCCGTGCTGCCGTTCCTTCCCTTCTTCGTGCGGGAACTCGGCGTCACGGAT
The DNA here is from genome assembly GCA_965216835.1 of bacterium. Taxonomy (GTDB): domain Bacteria; phylum ARS69; class ARS69; order ARS69; family ARS69; genus BQJX01. The sequence goes on from OZ244210.1 coordinate 200,378, forward strand.
CGCGTGGCCGTGGAGCGCTGGTCCGGTCTCATCTTCTCCGGTCCGTTCTTGGCGGCCGCGCTGATGTCCCCGGTGTGGGGCCACCTGGGCGATCGCTTCGGACATCGGCCGATGGTGATCCGCGCCATCTTCGGGCTCGCCGTCATGAACCTCGGCTACGTCTTCGTGCAGACGCCCGGGCAGTTCTGGGTGCTCCGCCTGCTGCAGGGGCTGGTGACCGGCTTCGTGCCGGCGTCCCTCGCCATGACCTCCGCCACCACCCCGCCGGACAAGCTGCCGGGCGCGCTCGGTGCGCTGCAGGCCTCGGCGTCGGCGGGGCGCCTGCTGGGCCCGGCCATCGGCGGACTGCTGGCCGGCGCGCTCGGCTTCCGCAACATCTTCCTGCTCGTCGCCGCCTCGATGGGCGTGGCGGCCGTGTCGGTGGTGCTGTGGTTGAAGGAGCCGGAGCGGACCGTGACCCCCAAGCGCACGTCGCCGTTCTCCAACCTCGCCTTCGCCATGAAGGACGAGCGAATGCGCATCGGGCTGCTCGGGATGTTCATCAGCATGATCGCCGTGTCGCTGGCGATGCCGGTCTTCCCGCTGTTCGTGGAGGATCTGCTGGGCGGGCAGGGCGCTGCGGTCTGGTGGACGGGCGTCGGCTTCGGCACGGTGGCGCTCTTCACCATGCTGGGTGCGGCGTTCATCGGCCGCGCGGCGGAGAGCGTCGGCCTGAAGCGGCTGCTCGTGGCGGCGCTGGTCGTCAGCGCGGCGGCGCTGTCCGCTCACGCGCTCGTCCGCGACATCCCCACGCTCATCGTGGTGCGCGGGGCGCTCGGCATCGGCGTGGCGGGCGTGCAGCCGGTCCTTCTCTCCATGATCAGCCGACGGGCGCCGTCGGGGCGGGGTGGCGGGATCACCGGTCTGGCGTCGGCCGCCACCATCCTCGGCTTCTTCGTGGGCCCCATCGTGGGCGGCTGGCTGGCCGGCTACGTCGGCGCGGACGGCACGTTCGTGGCGGCGGGCGTCCTGAGCGTGGCCTGCGCGGTCGTGGCGGCCGTCTTCGCGCGGCGGCTGAAGCGGGACCGGCGGGTGCTGGCGGTCCCGGATGATTCGTTGCCGCGGTAGGGCGGGATCCTCCGCCACCCGACCCTTGACCCTCCCGGACGGAGCGTGATATTCCTCTCGATTCCACTGGTCCCCGAAATGCGGGCCCATAGCTCAGTCTGGTTAGAGCAGCCGGCTCATAACCGGTAGGTCCTTGGTTCAAGTCCAAGTGGGCCCACCCCAGGGACCTCGGAAGGAAATCGGACACGGGTACGGGCGATTAGCTCAGCTGGTCCAGAGCGCTCGCCTCACACGCGAGAGGTCACTGGTTCAAGTCCAGTATCGCCCACCACCCGTCCCGGCGTTCAAGGAGTGACGAACCCCGCCCATCTCTACCGCATCGGGATATCCCTGACGGAAAAGGGAACGGCCGGGTGCGCTCGCGACGCGGGGCACCCTTTTTCGTGCCCAAGGAGGCAAGTTTGACGTCCGAGGAGATCGAGGCCCTGCTCCAGCTGCAGGAGCTGGACCTCAAGCTCATCGAGTACGAACGCCACCAGAAGGTCCTGCCGGACCTGATCGAGGAGATCGATGCTCCGCTTCGTGCCGCGCGCGAGGCGAAGGAGAAGATCGAGGCCGAGCTGGCGGTCGCCAAGGCGCAGCAGCGCAACGTGGAGACCGAGCTGCTGGCGAACAACGAGCACTTCAAGAAGCTCCAGACCCAGCAGATGGGCGTCCGCAACCAGATCGAGTACGAGGCGTTCCAGCACGAGATGGAATCGCTGAAGGATCGGGCGGACGATCTGGAGGAGACCGGCCTCAAGTGGATCGACCGGGCGGAGGAGGCCACCACGGCGCTTCCGGACGTGTCCACCAGTCTTGAGGACGCGGAGAAGGCGGCCGGCTCGGCGCGCAAGAAGCTGGACGCCAAGACGGCGGAGCTGAAGCGCATCCACGACGAGGCGGCGGAGCTGACGGCACCGTTCATCGCCCAGATTCCCAACCAGGTGATGAGCTACTACAAGCGGCTGCGCGGGGCGGGCAAGACGCCGTTCGTGGCGGTCGTGCGCAAGGACGCGTGCAGCGGATGCGGGTTCCGCCATCCGCCGCAGAAGCTGCAGGAGATCAAGAAGTCCAAGCGGATGATGACGTGCGAGCAGTGTGGCCGCATCCAGGTCTGGCGCGAGGAAGAAGAGGAGAAGATCGGGTTCTGATCCGGCGTCGCCGGTTCGCCCGCGCGGGCGCCACCGGGACCCGGATCGCGGCGGCGATGCGGCCGTCGCGACAACCCGCCCCGTCATGAGTCCTCTTTCCAAGGCGGCCCGCGAGGTGCTGGAGGGCCTGCTCTCCGGCCGGAGCCTGGACGAGCTGGCGCCCGCCGGCTCGGACGTTCGCACCGAGGTGGAGCACCACCTGATCGGCACGCTGGATCGCGTGTCGAAGGGAACGACGCGTCCCGCCGCCCGCCGCAAGCCGAAGCCCACCGCCGAGTCGGTGGAGATGCCGGGCGACGGCTGGGCCGTCGTCTACTCGGACGGCGCGTCCCGCGGCAACCCCGGCCCCGCCGCCATCGGCGTCCATCTCCTGGCCCCCGACGGCACCGACCTGGCCACCGAGGGCTCCGTCATCCCCAAGTGCACCAACAACGTCGCCGAGTATCGTGGTCTTCTCCGCGCGCTGGAACTGGCGAAGCACCACGGCGTGGAGATGCTGGAGGTCCGCATGGACTCCGAGCTGGTGGTGAAGCAGCTCAAGGGCGAGTACCGCGTGAAGCAGCCCGACCTCCAGGAGCTGAAGGCCGAGGTGGACGCACTGAAGAAGGGCTTCCGCCGGATCCGGTTCAAGCACGTCCGCCGCGAGCAGAACACGGTGACGGACCGCCTGGCGAACGAGGCGCTGGACGGGGAGTAGGTCCGCCCCCGTCCCCCCGCTGGCACCCCTCCCCGGAAACTGGTAAATGTACTCAGGAAGGGGAGATCCAGATGGTCGCGTCCCTTGGGGGACGAGGAAAGTCCGAGCTCCGTCGGGCAGGGTGCTGGCTAACGGCCAGTCGCGGTAACGTGAAGGAAAGTGCCACAGAAAGCAGACCGCCCGGGTTCGTCCCGGGTAAGGGTGAAACGGTGAGGTAAGAGCTCACCAGCGCCCCCGGTGACGGGGGCGGCTCGGCAAACCCCACCCGGAGCAAGACCGAATAGGAGAAGAGAGGCGGCCCGTCTCGTCATGATTCTCGGGTAGGTTGCTGGAGGCGCGGAGCAATCCGCGTCCTAGAGAAATGACCATCCCGGATCCTCGGATCCGGCACAGAACTCGGCTTACGGATCTCCCCTTCCTTTGGAATCTGAAGCTCCCCGGGGAGAACCGCCCTTGCGCAAGAACTGGATCGGCCCCACCGAAACCGACCCCCGGGAAGTGGCGCACCTGGCCGCGGAGCTGGGCGTTCCGGAGGTCGTGGCCCACGTGCTCGTCGTCCGGGGCAAGACCGACCCGGAGGAGGCCGGCCGCTTCCTCACGCCGTCGCTGGATCAGCTCTCCTCCCCACTGGGTTTCCTGAATGCCGACAAGGCAATCGATCGGCTGCTCGCGGCCCTCCGCAACAACGAGAAGATCGTCGTCTTCGGGGACTTCGACGTGGACGGGGTCACCGGCACGTCGCTGGCGCTCCGCACGCTGCGTCGTCTGGGTGCGGACGTGGACTACCTCCTGCCCAAGCGGCTGGTCCACGGTTACGGCCTCTCGATGAAGGTGCTGCCGGACCTGCTGGCGATGCAGCCCAAGCTGGTCCTCACCGTGGACTGCGGGATCCGCTCCGTGGACGAGGTGGCGGAGCTGAAGCGCCACGGTGTGGAGACCCTCCTCACCGACCACCACGAACCGGGGCCGGAGCTGCCGCCGGCCGTCGCGGTGGTGGACCCGAAGCAGGACGGATGCCCTTACCCGGACAAGCGACTGGCCGGCGTCGGCGTCATGTTCCAGCTCCTGCGCGGGCTCGTGACGCGCCTGGAGCACGAGGTCGATCTCTCCAACCACCTGGACCTCGTCGCGCTGGGAACGGTGGCCGACGTGGTGCCGCTGGACGGCGAGAACCGCGTCCTGGTCTCCGAGGGCCTGAAGGCGCTGAACCGCCGCGAGAAGGTGGGCGTGATGGCGCTGGCGATGGAGTGCGGCATCGAGGGGCCCATCGAGGCGTGGCACCTGGCCTACCTGGTCGGCCCGCGCATCAACGCGGCCGGCCGCCTGGCGGATGCCGGGGCCGCGGTGGAGCTTCTCATCACGGACGACACCGCCCGCGCCACGAACCTCGCCAAGCAGCTGGACCAGGAGAACCTGAAGCGGCAGGAGATCAGCGGCGACACGCTGAAGCAGGCGCTCGACGCCATCGAGCGCGGCACCGCCGGCGACGATCCGGACGGGATCGTGCTGGCGTCCAACGCGTGGCATCCGGGCGTCATCGGCATCGCGTCGGCGAAGCTGGTGGAGCGCTTCCACCGCCCGTCGGCGCTGATCGCGATGGACGGCGACGTGGGACGCGGGTCGGTGCGCTCCATCCGCGGCATCGACGTGTGCGCGGTGCTGGACGAGTGCGAGGATCTGCTCGTCCAGTACGGCGGCCACGCGATGGCGGCCGGGCTCACCATCCGGCGCGACGACGTGGCGGAGTTCCGGCGTCGTTTCGCGGCCGGCGTCACGGATCGCATCACGGACGAGATCAAGGCGCCGCGCCTGCGCATCGACGGAACGCTGCGCCCCGAGGACGCCAGCCTGGAGCTGGCGGCGGACCTGGACCGGCTGGCGCCGTTCGGGTTCGGCAACCCGCGGCCCGTGCTCGTGATTTCGGGCGTGCTGCCGCGCGGGAGGAAGATCGTCGGGCGCGGCCACCTCAAGCTGATGATCCGCCGGGGGGACGCACCGGCGCTCGACGTCATCGGCTTCGACCTCGGCGAACGCTCGGACCGCGACTTCCCCACCGGGCCGGTGGACCTGGCCGGCAACCTGACCGTGAACGAGTGGAACGGCCGCCGCACTCCGCAGCTGCAGCTGCTGGACTACCGGGAGCCGATCCGTTGAGTCCCGGAGCCAAGCCTCCCCACCAGGGGCGCGGCGCGCCGCGCACGCCCGTCGGGTTCGAGCCGGTGGAGAAGGTCCTGGAGTTCGAAGATCTCGTGGCGTCGCTGGAGGATCCGGATCGCTACGACCTGGACCTGCTCCGCTCCGCCTACGAATTCGCCGCGGAGCACCACGAGGGGCAGCTGCGCCGCTCCGGGATTCCGTACATCCAGCACTGCCTGGCCGTGGCCCGCATCCTCGCCGAGCTGCACCTGGACACGGTGACGCTGGTGGCCGGCCTCCTCCACGACACCGTGGAGGATACGGAGGCCTCGCACGAGACGCTGCGGTCCCGGTTCGGCGAGCACGTCGCCACCATCGTGGACGGCGTCACCAAGATCTCCGGCTTCGAGTTCAAGACGCCGACGGAACACCAGGCCGAGAACTGGCGCAAGATGCTGCTGGCCATCGCCCAGGACCTTCGCGTGATCCTGATCAAGCTGGCCGACCGTTTGCACAACATGCGCACGTTGGACCACCTGCGCGCCGACAAGCAGGAGCGCATCGCCCGCGAGACGCTGGAGATCTACGCGCCGCTGGCCAACCGCTTCGGCATCGCAGCCATGAAGTGGGAGCTGGAGGACCTGGCGCTGAAGTACCTGGAGCCGGAGATCTACCGAGAGCTCGTGGCCAAGGTGGCGCACCGGCGCGAGGAGCGGGAGGAGTTCCTGCAGCGTCTCATCGACCCGCTGTCGAAGAAGCTGGTGGAGCAGGAGGTGGAGGCGGAGATCAGCGGGCGCGCGAAGCACTTCTACAGCATCTACAACAAGATGCGCGCGCGGAAGAAGGCCTTCGAGGACATCTACGACCTGATGGCCATTCGCGTGATCGTCCCGCGGACGCGCGACTGCTACGAGACGCTCGGCACCATCCACGCGCTCTGGAAGCCGGTGCCGGAACGCATCAAGGACTACATCGCCTCGCCCAAATCCAACCACTACCGCTCGTTGCACACGACGGTCATCGGGCCGGACCACGTGTGGGTGGAGTTCCAGATCCGCACGCCGGAGATGCACGCGGAGGCGGAGTTCGGCATCGCCGCGCACTGGGCGTACAAGGAGGGGAAGACGAACCTGCCGGACCTCATCGGCAGCTTCCCGTGGCTGGGCGAGTTGGTGAAGGAGCAGGCCGATCAGGACTCGGAGGACTTCCTGGATCTTCTGCGTTCGGATCTCTTCCAGGGCGAGGTGTTCGTCTTCACGCCGAAGGGCGAGATCAAGGTGCTGCCGCGCAACGCAACGCCCATCGACTTCGCGTACCAGATCCACACCGAGGTGGGGAACCACTGCGTGGGCGCGCGCGTGAACGGGCGAATCGTGCCGCTCCGCTACCGCCTGGAGAACGCGGACACGGTGGAGATCATCACGTCGCCGATGGGCCGCCCCAGCCAGGACTGGTTGAACATCGTGGCGTCGGCGGGGGCGCGCAGCAAGGTGCGACGCTACTTCCGCCTGGAGCAGGCGCAGCACTCCATCGCGCTGGGCAAGGAGATGCTGGAGCGCGAGGCCAAGCGGCTGCACGTGGATCTGAAGGACGCGTTCTCCGCGGAGAGCCTGCAGAGGATCGGTCACGACTCCGTGGAGAAGGTGCACGGGATGATCGGCCAGGGCGATCTCTCCGCGCACCACGTGATCCGCAAGCTCTTTCCCGACCTCGACAAGAAGAAGGACTCCGGCGGCGGCCTGCGCCGGATCCTCGCCTTCACGCGACGCAAGGAGGGCGGCGTCCGCGTGCAGGGCCTCAACAACGTGATGATCCGCTTCGCGCAGTGCTGCCAGCCGCTTCCGGGCGAGAGCATCATCGGCGTGATCACGCGCGGACGCGGAATCTCCGTGCACCGCGGCGACTGTCCCAACGCGCTCCCGCCCGTGGTGGAGCTGGAGCGGCGCATCGCGGTGGACTGGGACGTCGCCCGGGAGAACACGTTCCGCGTGCACCTGATGGTGGAAGGCGAGAACCGGCGCGGCCTGCTCGCGGACATCTCCTCCACGATCACCGGCCTGGACACGAACATCCTCTCGGCCTCCATGGAGGCCGACGGTCACCGCGCGATCGGCAAGTTCGTGATCGAGGTGGAGGACCTGGCCCATCTGCGTCGCGTGACCAAGGTGGTGACGCGCGTGAAGGGCGTGGACAACGTCGTCCGCGAGGAGCACGGCGGCTCGTGAGCGTGCGACTCGGCCACGCCGCCCGGCTCGCCACGCGCGGGGAAGCGCAGTGGTTCCGCTCCCCCGCGCTGGCCCATCCCGAGATTCAGCACGGCGTGACGCACTCCTCCTGGGGCAACTTCTCCCGCACCACCGCGGAGGATCCCGCGGCGGTCGACGAGCGCCGGAAGCGGTTCCTGTCCGAGGCGGGGCTCGGCTTCGCGCGGAGGGTCTCGCCCGGGCTGCACCACACCGCCGACGTGGCCGTCGTGGATCGCGGCGTCGTTCCGGACGGGAAGTTCGACGCGTTCGTCACGCCCGATCCGGCAACGGTCCTCGCCGTGACCGTCGCCGACTGCGTGCCCGTGTTCTTCCTGGACGCCGCGGGCGGCGCCATCGGGGTGGCCCACGCCGGCTGGCGCGGGATGGCGGGCGGGATCGTGCGGAAGACCGTGCGGGCGATGCTGGACGAGCTGGACGTGCGCACCGCCGATCTGCTGGTGGCGGTCGGTCCGGCCATCCGCGGTCCCAACTACGAGGTGGGGCCCGACGTCTCCGGCCTCTTCCCCGAAGAGTTCACCGTGCCCGTGGGCGATCCCGGAGCGGGGCGCGCGCAGCTGGATCTTCCCTCCTGCGCGCTGGCCCAGGCCGCGGCGGAGCGGATCCCGCGCGACAACCTCGTGGACTTCTCCCTCTGCACGTTCGCCCACCCGGATGACCTCTTCTCCCATCGGCGGGGGAACCGGGAGCGGCACTGGGCCTTCATCGGCCGGGCGTGATCGGAGCGGTTCGGCGCCCGCACGGACGTCGGTCGATTCTGGGCAACCGGGCCGCGGCGTGCTAGCTTTCCGCGCATGAGAGCTCTCCTGCAGCGGGTGTCGCGCTCGTCCGTGACGGTCGAGAGCGAGGTCACCGGATCCATCGACCAGGGACTCCTCGTCCTCGCGGCGGTGCGCCACGGGGACTCTCCCGAGCATGCGTCGTGGCTGGCCCGCAAGATCGCCGGCCTGCGCATCTTCCCCGACGACACCGGCAAGATGAACCGCTCCGTCGTGGAGGCGGGCGGCCGCATCCTCCTCGTCTCCCAGTTCACGCTTTACGGCGACGCCCGCAAGGGACGTCGGCCGTCGTTCACGGACTCCGCGCCGCCGGACGTCGCCGTCCCGCTCCTGGACGACCTGAAGCGACGCTTGGAAGAAGAGGGCGTTTCCGTGGAGACGGGCCGCTTCGGGGCGCACATGGAAGTGGACCTCCTCAACGACGGTCCCGTGACGATGATGCTGGACACCGACGACATGCCCGGCGCGCCCGCGCCCAAGCTGTCGTCGGGCCGCTTCCGACTCGTCGGCGAGGGATCGCCACTGGAGAACGTTCGCCTGGTGCTGGCGTCCGCGTCGCCGCGCCGCCGCACGCTGCTGCGCGACCTGGGTCTCTCCTTTACGGTGGAGGCGCCCGACGTCGACGAGCGCAACGACCTGCCGACCGATCCGGAAGAGCACGCGCTGGCCATCGCGGACCGGAAGGTGCGCGTGTTCGCCGAGCGCTACCGCGAGTCGATCATTCTCGCCGCGGACACGGTCGTCGTCGTGGACAACCTCATCCTGGGCAAGCCGGGCGATCCGGCGGAGGCGGCCGGAATGCTTCGCCTGCTCCGCGGCAAGGAGCATCGCGTGATCACTGGGCTCAGCGTGGCACACCCCGGCCGCGACCTCTTCCGGCAGCGCGCGGTGTCCACCACCGTCCGCTTCTACGATCTGGACGACGCCGCCATCGACCGGTACGTGGCCACCGGAGAGCCGATGGGGAAGGCCGGCGCGTACGCGATCCAGGGGCTCGGCGGCCTGCTCGTCGCCGGCATCGAGGGCGACTACACGAACGTCGTCGGCCTGCCGCTGGGCGCCACGCTGGATCTCCTCCAGGAAGTGCTGGGCGTCGCTCCCGCGGCCCGCTGATGCCGGTTCATCACCGCGAGCTCCGTCTGTCGACCGCCGGCGGCGGCGACATGCACGACCTCACGGGAGCCGTCGCCGAGGCGCTGCGCGAGACCGGCGTCACCGACGGCATCGTCACGGTGTTCGCACCGGGCGCCACCGCGTCGATCACCACCATCGAGTTCGAGCCGGGGCTGCGCGAGGACTTTCCCGCCGCGCTGGAACGCTTCGCCCCGCGGGACCTGCGCTATCTCCACGACGAGACCTGGCACGACGGCAACGGCCACTCGCACGTGCGCGCCAGCACGGTGGGACCGTCGCTCACGGTTCCGGCCGCGGCCGGCAAGCTCCTCCTCGGCACGTGGCAGCAGATCGTGCTGGTGGACTGGGACAACCGCGAGCGCGAGCGGCGCGTGATCGTGACGATCCTCGGCGACTAGCCCTCACGCGGTTCCGTTTTCGCAAGTCGATGCACGGCGGGGCGTTGCACCTCCGGTGTCCGCACGTTCGCCACGCGCTGTCGAACGCGATGCCTCCCGGAAGGAGAACGCGGGGGAGCGTCGGCCGATGGCGGATCGCGGCGGAAGGGACGAGGAGCGCCTCCCCGCGGCCGATTCGCGACGTTCTCCGTCGGATGACCCGAACCGGCACGTCGGTTGCAATCCAGGTGGGACTCCGCGGCGCCGCGCGTCGGCCCCGCCCGTCTTTCCCCCGAACGCAAGGAGTCCGTCCCGTGAACGTGTCCCTGACGAAGGAACTGGAGAAGTTCGTGCACGATCGAGTCGCCACCGGCCGCTACCACTCCGCCAGCGAGGTGGTTCGCGAGGGGCTGCGGCTGCTGGAGTCGCGCGAGCAGCTCCGCGAGATCCAGCTGGACGAGGTGCGTCGCCGGGCCGCGCTCGGCCCCGAGTCGATGTCGCCTCGGGGTCCGGAGGATCGGCGGGTGCGGCCGCTGCGTCCGTCGCCGCCCCCGCCCATGTCCCGCACCGGGTGAGGAGAAAGTCGGGCGCGGGGAGGCGCGGGCCTTCCCGCGCCGCGTGGGACCGGGGTAGGATCTCGGCGTCCTTCTCCGCCGGCCGCCGCACCGTCTCCCGGGAGGTCCCGTGAAGTTCTCCACCGTGAAGTGGGAGGACGGCGTCGTCGTCCTTCTCGATCAGACCCGGTTGCCCGACGAGGAGGTCGACCTCCCGTGCCGCACGCTGGATGAACTCATCGAGGCCATCCGTCGGCTGTCCGTGCGCGGGGCCCCGGCCATCGGCGTGGCGGGTGCGTACGGCGCCGCACTGATCGCGCACCTGGCGGATCCGTCGAACGCCGCGGGCTTCCGGGAACACGTGGAGTCGGAGATGCTCCGTCTGCGCGAGGCCCGCCCGACGGCCGTCAACCTGGCCTGGGCCGTGGATCAGCAGCGGGCGCTCCTGCTGGAGAAGAAGGACGCCTCGCCGCGGGAGATCCGGTCGGCGCTGCTCGAGCAGGCGCGCCGCATCCATGCGGAGGACGAGGTGTCGTGCCGGGAGATCGGCCGGTTCGGGGCCACGCTCATTCCGGACGAGGCCACGGTGCTCACGCACTGCAATGCGGGCGCGCTGGCCACCGCCGGGATCGGGACGGCGCTGGCCGTCGTCTACGCCGCGCACGAGCAGGGCAAGAAGGTCAAGGTCCTCAGCGACGAGACGCGGCCGCTGCTCCAGGGGGCGCGTCTCACCGCCTGGGAGTGCCGGAAGATGGGCGTGCCGGTGCGAGTCCTCTGCGACAACGCGGCCGGCTGGGCGCTCTCGCAGGGACTGGTGGACCGGATCGTGGTGGGCGCGGACCGGATCGCGGCCAACGGCGACGCGGCCAACAAGATCGGGACGTATCCGCTGGCCGTGCTGGCCCGGGAACACGGCGTGCCGTTCTACGTGGCGGCGCCCCTCTCCACCGTGGACTTCGGGACGCCCACGGGGGAGGGGATTCCCATCGAGCAGCGGGAGGCCCACGAGGTGACCTCGCCGCGGGGGATGCGCATCGCTCCGGAGGGGGTCGATGCCCTGAATCCCGCGTTCGACGTGACCCCGAACCGCCTCATCGCGGCGATCATCACGGATCGGGGCATCGCGGAGCCGCCGTTCACGGAGAACCTGCGGCGCCTGGCCGACCGCGACTGAGCCGCGACGGAGACGCGCCGACTACGGGGCGCGCGTCTCCCCGAAGTCCTCCAGCGTCCGGGACAGCGCCGCCTTCACGGCGTCCTCCTCGAAGAAGTACGGGTGGAAGCCCAGGTAGACGACGGCGCCGCGCGAAGCGCCGGCCGCGCGTCGCACGCCGATCGCGTCGCCGGTTTCGTCTGCCGTGTAGAGCGTCTCCACACCGCGCGCGGCCCGGCCGACGATGCCGAGGTCGTACAGGCCCACGGCGGGTTCCGTTCGGGATGTCCGGGGCGAGGCCGGAAGGTCGGGATACCCGGCGGCGGTCGCGCGGGCGATCTGCATCGGCCGGCGTCGGGACTCGCGCCGGTCCACGGTCTCCTCCACCACGTCGATGCCCGCGACGGCCGCCAACCAGTGGGGCAGCGTGCGTGAGTCCTCCAGCGTGGCCCCGAACTCGAGCGGCTCGCGCAGGCGACGACGATCGCCGTCGGGTTCGCCGGCCCAGCGCAGCGCCTCGGCCGGTTGGATGCCGCACAGCAGGAGGTTCCCGCCGGACTCCACGTAGCGGGCCACCGTCCCGTTGCCCTCGCGCTGCCACCGCGACAGGACGGACGCGTCGCCGGAGGCCGTGTCCGCGGAGTGGATCCAGAGCACGGAGGAGGCGCAGTCCAGTAGGGTGGGCGAGGGCGCCGCCACGCCGCGCGTCGCAATCACCTGCCAGTTCCACCCCTCCAGCAGGCGATGGACCCAGGCGCGCTCCCGCGCCTCGTAGTCGGCCGGGACGAGGCCGGTTCGTTCCAGCTCGTCGGGATCCGTGTCCAGGACGACGAGGAGGGAGCGGTCTTCCGGCGGGCAGTCCGCCGGTCCCGAGTGGACCCGGAGCGGCACGCGGACGAGGGCTTGGCGACCCGCGCGATCCGTCGCCCGGACGGCGACTTCATGGGCTCCGGGTCCGGGAGTCCAGTCCGGTAGGATCACCGGTTCCCCCCGCGCGGCGGGCGCGGACAGCGGGGTCCACTCGCCGCCGTCCCGGGACGTCTCCCAGATCTCGACGGCCGGACCGCGCAGGGCCCAGGCCTTCAGCGCCAGGCCGCGCCCTGAGAGGAGGTCGGCGGGGAGAGGCTCCTCTCCGGGCGTCCAGACGGTCTCACCCAGGGTGAGGGAGATGGAGGGTCGTCCGGCCGCCGCGGCCGGGGCGGAGGCGAGCGAGTCGGCGGGGTCTCCCTCGCGGCTGCAGCCGGTCGATGCGGCGGCTCCGAGTGCGAGGAGTACAACGAGGTCGAGGAGCGGGCGATTCATGGGGCACCTCCCGGACGGTGGGCCGGCCGACGGGGGCGGCCCGGGTGGCGGAGCGCCGCGGGGGGGCGGGACTCCGGCCAGGGGAGGCCTCGGGACGAGGTGAACCCACCGTGGCTCCGGGGCCGCGTTTCGTCAAGGAGGTCGCCGTGGGAACATGGAGCTAGATCACCTAGCTTGGAGTGGACTTCGGAGCGCCTCCCGAGCGGTTCCGACGGCGCCCGCCCGGCAGACCGGCGCCCCCTCCGCCCGGCCCCCAAGTCGCCCCTCGCCCGCCCTGGTCCATCTTCCGGCCCCGCCGTATCTTCCCCCGCTTCCGGTCCTTGACTCGTCTTCCGTCCGGCTGCTAGGCTGCTCCTCTTTTCGTGGCCAGAAACCGCGAAATGGGCATCACCTCGGACGATCCCCTGGGCGCCTCGCACCCGCGCTCGGGGAGACGAACGGCCGGGAATGCCCGATTCACCCACACCCCCGGGCGGCCGGGGGGAGGTACCCGTTGAAGACGCACGTGACCAAGGGGTCCGAGATCCAGCGCGACTGGCACATCATCGATGCCGACGGCGTGGTTCTCGGACGGCTGGCCTGCGAGGCGGCCCGACTGCTTCGCGGCAAGCACAAGCCCAGCTACTCCTCGCACCTGGACGTCGGGGATCACGTCGTGATCGTGAACGCCGACAAGGTGCTTCTCACGGGGAAGAAGCTGGATCAGAAGTTCCACCACCGACACACCGGCTATCCCGGCGGCCTCAAGTCCACTCCGTACCGGAAGTGGATCGCGGACCAGCCGGAGGAAGTCATCCGCAAGGCGCTGAAGGGCATGCTGCCCCGCACCCGCCTCGGACGACAGATGCTGTCCAAGGCCAAGATCTACGCCGGTCCGGATCATCCGCACGACGCGCAGCAGCCGCAGGCGTATGTCGTGAAGAGCTCGCGGCCGCGCGAAGCGGCGTAGGAGTCCAAGGAATGCCCAACAACGCAATCCAGGCCGTGGGTCGCCGCAAGAATGCCATCGCGCAGGTGCGGCTGATGCCCGGCAGTGGGAAGCGCGTCGTGAACAGCACGGAGTTCCGGGCCTATTTCGACCGGGATTCGCTCGTGGACCTCACGGAGGCGCCGCTCGCCCTGACCAACAACAGCGTCAACTACGACATTCACGTCACGGTCCGCGGCGGCGGCAAGACGGGACAGGCCGGAGCGGTCCGTCTCGGCATCGCCCGCTGCCTGGTCCAGGTGGACGAGGAGTTCCGCAAGCCGCTGCGCGTGGCGGGCTTCCTCACCCGGGACTCGCGGATGGTGGAGCGGAAGAAGTACGGCCAGCGTGGCGCTCGTCGCCGGTTCCAGTTCAGCAAGCGCTAGTCGACCAAAATCAACAATCTGCACGCCCCCCGACCGAACGGGGGTCCGCCAGGGCGGGATCGGCGCCGGGCGGCCCGAACGGGATGACGGTGGCGGAAGAAAAACCGCAAAGGAGACCGATCTTGAGCGAGATCAAGCTGAGGGACCTGCTGGAGGCGGGTGTCCACTTCGGGCACCAGACCCAGCGCTGGAACCCCAAGATGCGGCGTTTCATCTTCATGGAGCGCAACGGCATCTACATCCTGGACCTCCAGAAGACCCAGACCCTGCTGGAGAAGGCCCAGAAGGTCGTGCGCGACGCCGTCGCCCAGGGCGGCAGCGTCCTCTTCGTCGGCACCAAGAAGCAGGCGCAGGACACCATCCGGGAGCAGGCCGAGGGTGTGGGCCAGCTCTACGTCACCGAGCGCTGGCTCGGCGGGATGATGACCAACTTCCAGACCATCCGGAAGTCGCTGGACCGCTTCTCGGAGCTGGAGAAGAAGAAGACCGACGGCACGTGGGAGCTCATCTCCAAGAAGGAGCGCCTGCGCCTCGAGAAGGAGCTGACCAAGCTCGACAAGGTCTTCCACGGGATCAAGGCCATGGATCGTCTCCCGTCGGTGATGTTCGTGGTGGACACGAACAAGGAGAAGATCGCGGTCTCCGAGGCCAACAAGCTCGGGATTCCGGTCATCGGCGTCGTGGACACCAACTCGGATCCGGAGCTGATCACGCACCCGATCCCCGGCAACGACGACGCCATCCGCGCCATCCAGCTGATGACGGGAGCCATGGCCACCGCGGTCAAGGAAGGCATGGCCAAGGCCCGCGACCGACAGGACGCCCAGGACAAGGCGACGGCCGAGGCGGGAGCTCCGGCCCCCGCGCCCGCACCGGCTCCGGCGTCGGCCGGCGGCGAGTAGCGGCCTCCCCGGCGAACGTCGGGACCCGGAATCGATAGAAGCTCGGTCCGAGAATCCGAGGGACAAGTTCTCGCGGGGAACCGCAGGAGAGAAGAAGAATGTCGATCGACGCCAGCACGGTGAAGGAGCTCCGCGAGAAGACGGGCGCGGGCATCATGGACTGCAAGAAGGCTCTCAAGGAGACCGACGGCGACCTGGACGAGGCCGTCAGCTTCCTGCGCAAGAAGGGCCTGGCCTCGGCCGCCAAGAAGGCCGGCCGCGAGACCAAGGAAGGCCTCATCGGTTCGTACGTCCACGGCAACGGGAAGATCGCCACGATGGTGGAGGTGGCGTGCGAGACGGACTTCGTCGCGCGCACCGACGACTTCCAGGCGCTGTGCCGCGACCTGGCCATGCACGTGGCCGCCGCGGATCCGCTGGCCGTGACGCGCGAGGAGATCGACCCGTCGGCCGTGCAGGCCGAGCGGGAGCTCATGCTGGCCCAGGTGGCCGAGATGGGCAAGCCGGCCGAGATCGCGGAGAAGATCGTCGAGGGCAAGCTGGACAAGTGGTACGGTGAGCGGGCGTTCCTGGAGCAGGCGTTCGTGAAGGATCCGGACCAGTCCATCGAGGACGTCGTCAAGGCGGCCATCGCCAAGCTCGGCGAGAACATCCAGATCCGCAGATTCGTCCGCTTCCAGCTCGGCGGCTAGAGCGGCGACATCTCGGGCCCGGGGCGTCGCCGCTCCGGGCCCGTTTTCGAGGCTCCCACCCCAGGGAAGAGATCATGGCCTCCCCGCGCTACGAACGAATCCTCCTCAAGCTCTCTGGTGAGGTACTGGCCGGCGATCAGGGCTTCGGCATCGATCCGCCGGTGATCGGCCGCGTGGCGCGGCAGATCAAGGAGCTCACGGAGCTGGACGTGCAGGTCGCCATCGTCATTGGCGGCGGGAACATCTTCCGCGGCCTCGCGGCCAGCCACCTCGGCATGGACCGCGTCAACGGCGATTACATGGGCATGCTGGCCACGCTCATCAACTCGATGGCGCTGCAGGACTGCCTGGAAAAGATCGACGTGCCCACGCGCGTCATGACCGCGATCAACGTGCAGGAGGTCGCGGAGCCGTACATCCGCCGCCGGGCGATCCGCCACCTGGAGAAGGGGCGCGTCGTCATCCTTGCGGCGGGCACGGGCAACCCTTTCTTCACCACGGACACGGCGGCCAGCCTGCGCGCGGTGGAGATCGGCGCCCAGGTCATCATGAAGGCCACCAAGGTGGACGGCGTCTACACGTCGGATCCGATGAAGCACGACGACGCGGAACTCCTCAAGGAGGTGTCCTACAAGGACGTCCTCATGCGGGGCCTGCGCGTCATGGACGCCACCGCCATCTCGCTCTGCATGGAGAACAACCTGCCCATCCTGGTCTTCAAGATGGGCGAGGGCGACAACATGCGGCGCGCGCTGTTGGGAGAGGACATCGGAACCCTGGTCGGGAGTGAATCGGGATGAGCGACGCCATTTTCCGCGATTGCGAAGGCAAGATGAACAACGCCATCGAGGCGGTGAAGCGCGAGTTCTCCAAGCTCCGCGCGGGCAAGGCCACGCCGGCGCTGCTGGAGGACATCCGCGTGGAGGCCTACGGCAGCCAGACCCCGCTGAACCAGGTGGGCACCGTCGGGGCGCCGGAGCCGCGCCTCCTCGTCGTCCAGCCGTGGGACAAGAGCCTCATCGGCGCCATCGAGCGCTCCATCCAGTCGTCGGACCTGGGACTCAATCCGTCCAACGACGGACAGGTCATCCGCGTGCCGATCCCCGCCCTCACCGAGGATCGTCGCAAGGAGCTGGTGAAGGTCGCCAAGGGCATCGCCGAGGACGGCCGGATCCAGGTGCGCAACGCGCGGCGCGACGGCAACGACGCGCTGAAGAAGGCGCACAAGTCCGGCGACGTGACCGAGGACGAGGAGAAGCGCGGGCACGACCGAGTCCAGGAGATGACGGACAAGCACGTGAAGCAGATCGACTCCCTCCTCGATTCGAAGGAGAAGGAGATCCTCGAGATCTGATCGGAGTCGCATGACCGAACGTGAGCTCGAGCTGAAGCAAGCCGTCGAGGCCCGCATGGCCGAGGGCGGACGGATCCCCCGACACGTCGCCATCATCATGGACGGCAACGGGAGGTGGGCGAAGTCCCGCCGCCTGCCGCGCCTGGCGGGGCATCGGGCCGGGGTGCGCCCCGTGCGCGAGTCCGTCCGCGCCTGCGACGAGCTGGGCGTGGAAGTGCTCACGCTCTACGCGTTCTCGGTGGAGAACTGGAACCGTCCGCGGACCGAGATCAACGGCCTCATGCAGGCGCTCAAGGACACGCTGCGTCGGGAGCAGCCGGAGCTGGACGAGAACGGCGTCCGGCTGCGCACCATCGGCCGCATCGAGGACCTGCCGGGCGACGTCCGCCGCCAGATCGACCGCACCACGCGCGCCCTCGAGAAGAACGACGGCATGATCCTGAACCTGGCGCTCTCCTACGGCGGGCGTCCGGAGATCGTGGAGGCGGCGCGGTCGCTCGCGGCCGACGTGAAGTCCGGCGCGCTCGCTCCGGAGGACATCGACGAGGGGGCGTTCGCGTCCCGGCTGTCCAGCCATCCGCTGCCCGATCCGGATCTGCTGATCCGCACGTCGGGCGAGCTGCGCGTCTCCAACTTCCTGCTCTGGCAGATCGCCTACGCGGAGATCTGGGTCACGCCCACGCCGTGGCCGGAGTTCGGGCGGGAGACGCTGTACACGGCGCTGCTGGACTACCTGGGGCGCGAACGCCGGTTCGGCCGCGTCGCGAAGACGGATCCCGCCGAGGCGCTGGTCCTGGACGGCGGGAAGCGGTAGTTGGGGACCATCCTTCGCGTCCTGTCCGGCATCGTCTTCGTGCCGCTGCTCATCTGGCTGGCCCATCAGGGGCGCGGCTGGTTCCTGGGGCTGGTGCTGAACATCGTCGTGGTGGGGCTCTGGGAGTTCTACCGGGTGATGGAGGCGAAGGGCGTGGAGCCCAGCAAGAAGCTGGGCATCGCGGCCGGACTGGTGCTGAGCGTTCTGGTGTACTGGGGCGGGCCGGCGCACTTCCTGCCGCTTTTCCTCGCCGCGTTCATGATGGTGCTGACGCTGCGCGAGCTCTTCCGTCGCGCGGAGAAGTTCCCCATCTACGACATCTCCACGACGGTGTTCGGCGTGCTGTACGTGGGGTGGCTGGGGCTCCATCTCCTGCTCCTGCGGGAGCTGCCGCGCGAGGCGGGCCTCGCGTACGCGCTCGGCGCCCCCATCGTGCTGTTCGCCTTCTTCATGACGTGGGCGTGTGACACGGCCGCCTACTTCGTGGGACTCTCCATCGGGAGGCATCGTCTGCTGGAGCGCGTGAGCCCCAAGAAGTCGGTCGAGGGAGCTGTCGGCGGGTTCTTCGGCGCGATCGCGGCGGCGGCCATCGGGCGGGCGTGGTTCGTTCAGGACGCCGCGGGCGAGCCGCTGCTCACGCTCACGCAGGCGCTGATCCTGGGGACGCTGGTGGGCATCGTCTCGCAGCTGGGAGATCTGGTGGAATCGCTGATCAAGCGCGATGCCGACGTGAAGGATTCCTCGGACAGCATCCCGGGGCACGGCGGCATCCTCGACCGCTTCGACAGCCTGCTGTTCTCCGCGCCGGTGACGTACTACTTCTTCCTCTTCGTGGTGTTCCGATGAGAGGCAGCCCGCACGATCTTTCCTCGCCGCAGGCCCGGTCGGGCAACGGCCGCGGCGGCGAGCCGAAGCGTATCGCCATCCTGGGCTCCACCGGTTCTATCGGGAAGAGCACGCTGGATGTCGTGCGGATGTGGCCGGATCGCTTCGAGGTGGTGGCGCTGGCCGCGGGCTGCCGGTGGGAAGCGCTCGTCGAGCAGGTGCGGGAGTTCCGGCCGAAGGTCGTCGCCGTGGCGGATCCGGACTCGGCGCGTCGTCTGCGCGAGGAGGTCGGCGGAGATGGCCCCGAGATCCTGGACGGGGAGCACTGCGCCGCCGAGGTGGCGGCGCGCGACGACCTGGACCTCTGCGTGAACGGGCTTGTCGGCAGCTTCGGGCTGGAGTCGACGCTGGCCGCGCTGGAGCGCGGCACCGCGGTGGCCATCGCCAACAAGGAGCCGCTGGTCGTCGCCGGAGATCTCGTCGTGGAGACGGCGCACCGCGGCGGGGCGGAGCTGCTGCCCCTGGACAGCGAGCTCTCCGCCATTCACCAGTGTCTGCGCGGCAACGCGGAGAAGTCCGTGCAGCGCGTCTTGCTGACCGCGTCGGGCGGCCCGTTCCGGGAGACGCCGGCCGCGGGCTTCGCCGGCATCACCCCGGACGATGCGCTCAGCCATCCCACCTGGGACATGGGCCCCAAGATCACCGTGGATTCGGCGACCTTGATGAACAAGGGCCTCGAAGTGATCGAAACGCATCATTACTTCGAGATCCCGTACGATCGCATCGACGTGATCGTCCACCCGCAATCGCTGGTTCACTCGATGGTGGAGTTCGTCGATCACTCCGTCATGGCCCAGATCTCCGAACCCGACATGTGCCTCCCCATCCAGTACGCCCTGACCTGGCCCGAGCGGCTGCCGTCGCCGGTGCCGGCGCTGGACCTCGTCCGGGCCGGGAGCCTCACGTTCGAGGAGCCGGACCTGGACCGGTTCCCGTGCCTGCGGCTCGCGCGCCAGGCCGGCGAGGCCGGCGGACTGGCCCCCGCGGTCCTGAACGCCGCGAACGAGGTGGCCGTGGACGCCTTCCTCGCCGGCCGGATCGCCTTTCCCGACATCCCCCGCGTCATCGAGCGGTGCCTCGAGAGCGCCCCAAACGCGGCTCATCCCAGCCTGGAGAACTTCCGGGAGGCCGACGGGTTGACCCGGGAGACGGCCCGTCGCATCGTCGAAGAGATCCCCCACGTTTCCCCGACCCCGAGGCATGCCTAAATGGGCGCTCTGCACTCCATCTTCTACCTGCTCCTCGCGCTCTCCATCCTCGTCCTCGTGCACGAGTGGGGGCACTACATCGTCGCCCGCAGGGCGGGGGTCCGGGTGCTGCGCTTCGCGGTCGGGTTCGGTCCGGAGCTGATCGGGGTGACGCGGGGAGACACCCGCTGGAGCGTGTGCGCCATCCCGTTCGGCGGCTACGTCCGCTTCGCCGGCGACGATCCGGAGGAGGGCGGCGGCCAGGCCAGCGACGAGTACCTGGCCAAGGGGCTGGGCGCGCGGACGGCCATCGTGCTGGCGGGGCCGGTGATGAACTACATCCTCGCCATCCTCCTCTTCGGCTTCGTGGCCTGGCAGGAGGGTGAGCGCGCGCCGACCGCGGCGCTCATCTCGCAGGTGGTGGAGGACTCGGCCGCGGAGCAGGTGGGGCTCCAGGACCGCGACCGCGTCACGGCCATCAACGGCACGGCGGTGGACACGTGGCAGGACCTCACCCGCGAGCTCCATGCCATCGACGCAGAGGAGTCGTTCACGCTGCAGGTGGATCGTGGAGGGCAGACGGTGGCGCTCACCGGCGAGACGAAGGACGGGTTCGGGCCCACGCAGCCGTTCGGCATCGTCTCGTCGCAGGACGCCGTCATCGGCTACGCGCGCAAGGAAGGCCCCGCCTGGAATGCCGGGCTGCGCAGCGGCGACCGCATCGTCCAGTTCGACGGGCAGGAGGCCAAGAGCTGGGCGGACTTCGCCGGCTACACGATGGAGCACCCGGGTCAGGAGATCGCCATCGCGTGGGAGCGCGACGGCCATCGTCTGGAGGGATCGCTCACGCCGGCCGTCCGCGAGCGCGTCACCGAGGAGGGGGAGACGCGCGAGTACGGCGTCATCGAGGTCTTCCCGTACGTGGAAACGGTGCCGGTGGGGCCGGTGCGCGCGCTGGTCCTCGGCACGCAGAGCACGTGGGCGCTCACCAGCGCCGTGCTGGAGATGATCCCCAAGCTGCCGGTCATGGTGGGGAAGGGCGTGCTACGGCTCATCACCGGAGAGGAAGCCCCGGACGAGGGTCTGGGCGGCCCGGTCCGCATGGCCGAGATGTTCGGCGAGGCGGCCCGCTACGGCTCGCTGCTCTTCATCGGCATGATGGCCAGCATCTCCGCGCAGCTCGCCATCTTCAATCTCCTGCCCATCCCCGTGCTGGACGGCGGCCATCTGGTCCTGCATCTGGTGGAGTTCGTGATGCGTCGCCCGCCCAGCATCAAGATCCGGATCATCCTGAACCAGATCGGCTTCGCGCTGCTGCTGATGCTGATGCTGTCGGTCACGGCGATGGATGTGGGGCGGTTGATTCCGTAGGGAACGAGCGCGTCGGTCGAAGCGCCGCCGCCCGCGGCCCGTGCCGGGGCGTCTCACCGCCGGTCAGCGATCGTACGCCATCCTCTTGGCTTCTCCGAACGCCTCCGCCCGCGACGGGTCCTCGGCGATCTCGTAAAGGGCGGCCTCCAGCTGCTCGGCCGTGATCCCGTGTTCGGCCAGCACCTCCGCGGCGCTCGACGGATCCCGCTCGATCTGGACCGCGATGCCGGCGATGTCGCGGATCCGCTCCGGCGTGAGCGACAGCGCCTCCGCTTCGCCGGACGTGGAAGCGGCGTCCGCGACCGGATCCGCCTGCCCCGCCTCCGGCGCGCGCGCGTCCGGGTCCGAGGCCGTGCACGCTGCGAACGGGATCATGGCGATCAGCCCCACCCAGCCCCGCATCACTTTCCACCTCCGCCGCCGGCCTTGGACTTTCCGGCGGCCGGCGCGCCCTTCTCCGGACCGCCCTTGCGTCCTTTGCCGGCTTCGCCGGCCTTGCCCGGCCCGGTCTTCATCGCGTGTCGTCCGACGCTCTTGCTGGCGTGGATGGCCGCGGCCAGATCCCGGCCCCGGAGTCCCTCCGCGATCATCGCCTTCACCGACTGGCCGAAGTTCTTCGGCGATCCGCCCTCGCGGACGCGCCGCGTCCCCTCGTCGAGCACGGCCGTGGCCTGCTCCGCGGCCAGCCCCTCCTGACGCGCTTGGCGCAGGACCTCACGGACCTCTTCCTCCGGCACGCCGACGGAGCGCGCCTCCTCGGCGGCTTCGGGCAGGCGAATCGCCCGGAGGACGGACTCCACGATCGCCGAACCGAGGTCCTCGACCTCGCCCGACGTGGTGCCGGTGTCGGCCCCGCCGTCCCCCACGCTCAGCAGCAGGATGAGGGCGGCCAGGGCGGGCAGCTTGACGAGACGCTTCATCGTCGTTCCTCCCGGTAGGGGGCATCCGAAGGGGAGGTTGCCCCCGCGCGCGCCGGGTGTCAATCCGGGGGAAGGACCGCCTCTAGCCCGAGCGGACGAAGAGGAGAATCAGCGCCACGACGATGAGCGCCGCCACCACCAGCCCGGCGATCTTCCAGGCGCTCTTGGGCGACTCCCCCGCCACCTGCCCGGTGTCGCCGTTCACGACCACCTGGAACGCCCGCTTCCCGTAGTCGTAGGACACCACCCACACCGGCAGCAGGACGTGCTTGAACGTCTCGCCGCCCCAGTTCGCGTCCACGCGCAGGTTGCGGTAGGTGTCGCCGGGGACCTGCGCGGCGCACATCGACCGGAGCTTGCCCTCCATCTCCGTGCGTCCCCGCTGCGCCGCCTCCACCAGGACCACCTGGTAGTGTTCCACCGTGAATCCGGACAGGTAGGCCGTGTCGTAGGGGATCAGCCGATCCGTGGGGAACGGCTCCGCACCCCGCAGCAGGTCGGCGTGCACGCCGCGCGACCCGCACACGAGCTCGTCGTCGAAGAAGTGGGAGACGTGACCGGCCGCCGGGCGCCAGCGCGTGTGGCGCTTCTGCCGCGTGCGAGTCTTGCCGTCGGAGCCGCGATACGTTTCGGTGGTGTAGTAGTACGTTCCGGAGTCCGCGCGCCAGTCCGCCTCCACGGCCGCATCGAACGTCCAGTAAGGCACGTAGATCCCGTGGATCTCGTCCACCAGCGCCCGCCGCGCCAGCGCGTTCGGCGCCAGCCACCGGCCCTTCCACCACTTCTTGATGGCATCGGCCGCCTGCACGCGGTCGATGCGGAACGGCAGGAGTCCGCGCGGCCGGATGGGGGACTTGATCTCCGAGTAGTCCACCAGCTCCGGCGATCCGCAGAACTCGCACCTACCGCCCGCCCGGGTGGGATCCAGCACGGACACCGCGTGGCACGAGTTGCAGCGCACGGTCCGCTTGGCCGCCTGCCAGCCGCGCTCGTCGTCCGGCAGGCGACGGAGCTCCTCGGCCAGCGGGATCTCGCGGATCTGGCCGCTCCGCTCGTCGGTCTCGGTGGGAACCACCGTGCCGCAGTACGGGCACGCCAGCTCGCCGCGGGTGGGGTTCCACTCCGCGGCGGCCCCGCACGCGGGGCAGGTGTGCTCGGCGAGCGCCCGGACGTCCGCCACGACGCTAGCTGGAGAGGTACGAGACGACGTCCGCGCGCTTGATGCGCACGCTGCTGCCGATGCGCTTGGCGGGCAGGTCGCCCGACTCCACGATGGCCATCACGTCCGACTCCGGCACGCCGATCATCTGCGCGACGTCGGCCGGGGTGAGCAGCTCCGGAAGCCCGATCCCGCCGCCCGACATCGCGGCTCCGGGCGCGGCGCCTGCGGCTGCCGCACCGCCCGCCGCGCCGCCGGATCCCGGCAGTCCGCCGGACTGCTGGATCATCTGCTGGGCGATGGCCATGCCGACTGCCATCTCCGTGGCCATGCCGCCGGCTCCGCCGCCGCCGGACTCCATGCCCTGCGCCATCTGGTACTTCACGAAGTCGTTCAGGTTGCCGACGGCCGCCATGCTGCTCCGCTTGTCGATGGCCTCCTCCACCTCGGCCGGCAGGGAGACGTTCTCCACCACGAACGTGGCGATCTCCAGGCCGTACTTCGCGGCCATGACCGGGTTGATGAGGGGCAGGAGCGCCTCGCCCAGCTTGGAGTACTGGCGGGCGACGTCCAGCACCGGGATCCCGGAGTTGGCCAGCGCCTCGCTGAACACGCTGACGATGCGGCTGCGCATGGTCCCGTCGAACTCGTCGATGCGGAACGTGTGATCCGAGCCGGCCACTTCCTTCAGGAAGAGCTTGGGATCCACCACGCGGAAGTCGTAGGTGCCGAAGGCCCGCGCCCGCACGATCCCGAAGTCGTCGTCGCGCATCATGATGGGATTGGACGTGCCCCACTTATTGCCGGAGAAGAGGCGCGTGTTGATGAAGTACACGTCGGCCTTGAACGGGCTCTCCAGGCCGTACTTCCAGGACTTCAGGCGCGTGAGGATCGGGATGTTGTCCGTGACCAGCGAGTGCTTGCCCGGCGAGAAGGTGTCACCGAACTCACCGAGGTAGACGAACTGCGCCGTCTGCGACTCGCGGACGATGAGCTGGGCCCCGTGCTTGATGGCCTTGTCCTCGTCCGGGAACCGCCACGAGAGGATGTCCCGGCTGTCGTCCGTCCACTCGATGATCTCGAGCAGCTCGCCCTTGATGAAGTCGAAGATTCCCATCGATCGCTCCTGGGATGAGGTTGGCGGCATTCTACCCGGAAGTGTCGGTCGGGGCACGGGTTCGTGCGGGGCGGCGGGGGTGTTCCATCTACGGGAAGCGGGGCGGCGGAGTTGCATCGAGGACCGTGCGCGGGCCGTCCGAGGGAGCGGATCGGCCGCGGTGCCGGACCGGCGTGCGGCCGTCGCCCGCGCGCGCCGGGACGCCGCCACGGACGTGTCTCGGGGATCGTCGGCAACTTTGACGGCGCCCTCGGATTTTTCTTTTGAGCAGGGATGGCCGGGCGATGGAAGTCGTGGCGGACGTTGGGAAAGGCCGACGGCCACGCGTAAGGCCGCCGGGAAACCGCGAAAGTGGCTGGAGCGCTCCGCCGAAACTCCTAGCACCGGCCCCCGGTCCCCCACCGGACTCGGCCGCACCCCCCGAAGTCTCGAGCCCCGGACGGAATGCCGCGCACGGCGGGGCGTCCCGTCCGCCGTGGAGGGGAATCGTGAAACACGGGAATCAACTCGTCGGGCTCGTCGCCGCACTCTTCCTGCTGGGAGGCTGCGGGGACGGGCTCCTCGATCCGAACCAGGATCCGTCGATGGCCCGGAGCCTGCCGACGTTCAACGTGACGTCCGGCGCGTCCGGCCTTCAGTTCCAGCCTGCAATCGTGGCCGTGCCGGTGCTCGTCTCCGACGCGTCCGCCATCGTGGATGCGCGCATCCGCTGGGTGGGTCGCGGGATGACCGCGTCCTCCGGCGACGACACCATCGTCATCAACGGCGTCGAGCGCGTCGGGACGCTGCTCGCGTCGGCGAACGTGGGCGGCGACGTGCCGTGGACCTTCTTCTACGAGCTCGACGCCGCGACGCTGATCGTGCCGGGGAACAACCTGCTCTTCGTGAGCGGCCTCGACTTCGGCGCGGGTTCGCGCGCGGACGGCGTGGCCGCGATCGTCGTGTACGAGGACCCGGCGGCGCCGTGGACCGGCGTGCACCTCGTGGAGCCGGCCGAGTTCGTGGCGTCCGGAGCCGGGGACGTCTGGTCGTTCCCCATCGGGACCTCGCCCGATCCGCGCAGCGGCCGGCTGCTCGTGTTCGCCGGCGACGGCACGCCGGGCGGCACGGATCGGCTGTGGTGGGAGGCCGGTTCCGGCACGCCCGCGACGAGCCTCGTCGGTTCCGGCAACCTGATCGAGAACCGGTTCAACTCGACCCTCGGATCGCGGATGGACGTGCTCTCCGAGGCGGTCGCGATCCCGGCCGGCGCCGGCCACTTCGCGTATCAGCTGGAGAGCCCGGCCGACGGCACGGGCGACAGTCTGCTCCACTTCCTGGGCGTGATGTGCACCGACGGCGCGCCGCTGGCCTGCACGGGCAGCATCGCCGGCCGCCTCTTCCACGACGCCGACCGCAGCGGCACGGACGACCCGGGCGAGAGCGGGATCCTGGCCGTCGAAGTCTCGCTGTGGAACACGGCGACCGCCGAGATCGTGGCGTCCTCTTCGACGACGTCCGACGGACGGTTCGAGTTCGAGGGGCTGTGCACGGGCGACTACGAGGTTCGCCTGGACGGCGCGACGTTGCCGGAGGGCTGGGAGTCCACGACCTGCGGCACCGACTGCCTGACGCTCTCGGCCACGCTGGTCACGGACGACGACTTCGCCGTGCTCGCCTCGGGCTGGGCGGAGCCGGAGCCCGCCCCCGAGTCGATCTGCATCCTGGGCAAGGGGCGCTGGAAGCACGCCTTCGACGTGGCGCTGGGTCGTCGCTCCGGCGATGCGCCGCTGAGCGCATCGCAGCTGGAGAGCCTCCTGGCCGACGTGGCCGCCGCCAGCTCCCACTCCTTCGCGGCCTCCGCGCCGATGAGCGTCGAGGAGGCGTCGGCGCTGCTGCACCGGCACGGACGGATGTCCTACTGCGAGCGGACCGAGATCCACTATCTGGTCATGATGCTGAACTACGCCCTGAACGGCTCGCACCCGTCGATCCCCGTCGACACGGACGGCGACGGCGAGACCGACACGGCGTGGGGCGACGTCGTGGAGCAGTGCGACGTGCTGCTCGACGGGACGGACAAGAGTGACGCCGGCTGTCGGAGCGCCAAGGCGATGATCACCTCGGTGAACGACATGCCCGCGGAGGTGTGCTCCTTCTAGGAGCCCGGCCGGCGCTCGGCGCGCGGTCTCGCGGCCCCGGGGCGATCCCGTCCCGGGGCCGTTTTCCGTCCGGGGCGGAACCGGCGGAGGCCCGCTGGGGTTGATTTCCAAACTTAACCACGGTAAATTTCAGGCCGATAGGACGGGAAACCCGCCGCAGGAAGGAGTCCGCGTTGTTCGGACCGGCCGTCGAGGACTACGTGAAGGCCATCTACAAGATCGGGCAGGACGGGGAGCGCGTGACGCCCTCGGCCGTCGCCGACTCGCTGGACATCTCGCTGGCCGCGGTCACCAAGATGGTGCGTCGCCTCGGCGAGCTGAAGCTGGCGCGCTACCGCCGCTCCGACGGCATCGAGCTGACGCCGGCCGGCACCAAGGTGGCGCTGGAGATGATCCGGCACCACCGGCTCCTGGAGGTCTACCTGAAGGAGGCCCTCGGCTACTCGTGGGACGAGGTGGACCAGGAGGCGGAGAAGCTGGAGCACCACATCTCGGAGGAGTTCGAGGATCGCATCGCCGAGATGCTGGGGCATCCCACGCACGATCCGCACGGCGCGCCCATCCCCACCAAGGACGGCCGCATCGACGACACGCGGCATCCCGCGCTGGCCGAGATGGATCCGGGGCAGCGCGTCCGCGTGCAGTGCGTGAAGGACGGCAACCCCGAGATGCTTCGCTATCTCGGTCGGCTGGGACTCTATCCGGAGGCGAGCGTGGAGATTCTGGACCGGGAACCGTACGGCGGCCCGCTGCGGCTGCGCGTGAACGGGGAGAAGTGCGACGTGGGCGAGGAACTCGCGCGCAACGTGTTCGTGTCGCGGGAGAAGGCGTCATGAGGCGACCGATCTTTCTCGCGGCGATGCTCCTAGGAACGCTCGGCCTCGCGGCGTGCGGCTCCGGCGGCAAGGAATCGGCCGACGACGGTCCGCGGAAGCTCCGCGTCACCGCCACGGTGGGCATGGTGGGCGATCTCGTGAAGAACGTCGGCGGGGACCGCGTGGAGGTCACCACGCTGATGGGACCGGGCGTGGATCCGCACCTGTACAAGGCTTCCGAGGGCGACATCGCCCGGCTGTCGCGTGCGGATATCGTCTTCTACAACGGCCTCCTCCTGGAGGGGAAGATGGCGGAGGTCCTGGAGCAGGTCGCGCGACGCGGACGACCCACGGTGGCCGTCGCCGAGGCGGCGCCGGAGGAATCCCTCCTGCACCCGGAGTCCTTCGAGGGTCATCCGGATCCGCACCTCTGGTTCGACGTGGCGCTTTGGGCGCAGTTCGTTCCCGTGGTGGTGGAGGCGCTCACCGCGATCGATCCGGACGGCACTGCCTTCTATCGGGAGAACGGCGACGCGTTCGCCGCGCAGCTCCGCGAGCTGGACGCGTGGTGCCGGGAGCAGCTGGCGACCGTGCCACAGTCGCAGCGCGTTCTCGTCACCGCGCACGACGCGTTCGGCTACTTCGGCCGCGCCTACGACGTCGACGTCGTGGGACTGCAGGGACTCAGCACCGCCAGCGAGTACGGCCTCAAGGACGTGCAGCGCATCGTGGAGATCGTGGCGGAGAGGAAGGTGAAGGCCGTGTTCGTGGAGTCCAGCGTGCCCAGGCGATCCATCGAGGCGGTCGTGGCCGGGTGTCGTGCGCGCGACCACGACGTCACCATCGGCGGAGAGCTCTTCTCGGATGCGATGGGCGAGGAGGGCACGCCGGAGGGGACGTACGTGGGCATGGTTCGCGCCAACGTGAACCGCATCGTGGAGGCGCTCCGGTGAACGATCCCGGTCCCGAGCTCGCCGCTCGCACTCCCGAGGAAGCGCACTCGTCGCTGGTGAGTCCGCCGCTGGAGATCCACGATCTCACGGTGGCGTACCACAAGCGCCCCGTCCTCTGGGACATCGACTTCTCGATTCCGCGCGGCGTCCTGGTGGGCGTGGTGGGGCCGAACGGTGCGGGGAAGAGCACGCTGATCAAGGCGGTCCTCGGGATGGTGCCGCTGGCCTCGGGCTGGGTGCAGAGCTTCGGGCGTCCGGTGAAGGAGATGCGGTCGCGCATCGGCTACGTGCCGCAGCGCGAGTCCGTGGACTGGGACTTCCCGACGAACGCCCTCGACGTGGTGCTGATGGGGCTGTACGGGAAGCTCGGATGGATCCGGCGGCCCGGCAAGGCGGAGCGGGAGCGGGCGCGCCACTGCCTGCACCTCGTCGGCATGGCGGACTACGCGGATCGGCAGATCAGCCAGCTCTCCGGCGGGCAGCAGCAGCGCGTGTTCCTGGCCCGGGCGCTCGCGCAGAACGCCGACCTCTACCTCATGGACGAGCCCTTCGCCGGCGTCGACGCGGCGACGGAGCGCGCCATCGTCGACCTGCTGCAGGGGCTGAAGCGGGAAGGGCGCACGGTCATCGTGGTCCACCACGACCTGCAGACCGTGGAGGAGTACTTCGACTGGTGCGTGCTGCTGAACATGCGCCAGATCGCCGTGGGCCCCATCGAGACCGAGTTCACGCCGGAGAACCTGCGCCGCACGTACGGCGGACGGCTCACCATCGTCAGCCGGATCGCCGACGAGGTGGCCAAGCAGTCCTCACGCGGACTCCGCTGACGGAGGAACGCCCGTGCCGCTGGAATGGTGGACGGATCCCAACACGCGATGGGTGCTGGCCGGCACGACGCTGCTGGGCGTATGCAGCGGCGTGCTCGGCTGCTTCGCGTTCCTGCGCCGCCGCAGTCTCCTGGGCGATGCGCTGGCCCACGCGGCGCTGCCCGGCGTGTGCGTCGCCTTCCTCCTCACCCAGACGCGGAGCCTGCCGCCGCTCCTGATCGGCGCGACCGTCGCCGGGTTGCTGGGCGCGTTCTGCGTGCAGGCGGTCACGCGCCACTCGCGCGTGAAGGAGGATGCCGCCCTCGGCATCGTGCTGTCGGTGTTCTTCGGGGTGGGCATCCTCCTCCTGACGATCATCCAGCACTCCGGCGCCGGCAACCAGGCCGGCCTCGACAAGTACGTCTTCGGGCAGGCCGCGGCCATGACCGCGCGGGACGTCCGCGTGATGGCGATCGCGGCGGGCGCCGTGGGGCTCATCGCCGTGCTGCTGTTCAAGGAACTCAAGCTCCTCTGCTTCGACGCGGACTTCGGCGCGGGGCAGGGATTCCCGCGGAGCGTCCTGGACGGTCTCCTCATGCTGCTGCTCGTCTTCGCGGTGGTGATCGGGCTGCAGGCGGTCGGCGTGGTGCTCATGGCCGCGATGCTCATCATCCCGGCCGCGGCCGCGCGCCTGTGGACGGATCGGCTGGGACGGATGGTGGCGCTGGCCGGCGCCATCGGGGCGATGTCGGGGGCGCTTGGAACGCTGGCCAGCCTGATGGCGCTGCGCATGCCCACCGGTCCGCTGATCGTCCTGTCCGCCACGTTCGTGTTCATCCTGTCGCTGGCGCTGGCCCCGAAGCGCGGTCTGATCCCGCGCGCCTGGCGCTACCTGCGGCTGCGCTCGCGGGTCGCACGGGAGAACACGCTGCGTTCGCTCTACGAGATCGCCGAGGCGGGTGAGCATCCGGACGGCATCTCCGCCATCGAGGTGGCGGCCCGCCGCGACCGCAACCCGCGCGAGGCTCTCGCCGATTTGCACACACTCCACCGCGAGGGTCTGGTGGACCGAACCGACGGCCGCTACGCGCTCACGCCCGCCGGACTGGACGCGGCGTACGACGTCGTCCGCAACTACCGGCTGTGGGAGATGTTCCTCATGTACGAGGGCCAGCTCGGCGTGGACCACGTGGACCGCGACGCCGACACCATCGAGCACTACCTCGCGCCTGAGGTTGTCAACGAGCTGGAGCGCTTCCTCGCCCTGCACGGACTGGAGCCGAAGCTCCGCCCCGCCGGGGAGGCCGTTTCGTGAACGACTCGATCCTCATCGTGCTGACCGGGGCCTTCGTCGGCGGGGCGTGCGCGCTCGTCGGGAGCTTCCTCGTGCTGCGCCGCCTCTCCATGCTGGGCGATGCCATCAGCCACGCCGTGCTGCCGGGCATCGCGGTGGCGTTTCTCATGACCGCCAGCCGCGCCTCCTGGCCGATGTTCGTCGGTGCGGTCGCGTTCGGGATCCTCACGTCGTTCCTCGTGCAGTACCTCTCGCAGCGCGGCATCCAGGGCGATGCGGCGATCGGGGTGACGTTCACGTCGCTCTTCGCGATCGGCGTCGTGCTCGTGTCGCTGTTCGGGAGCCAGGTGGACCTGGACCTGGAGTGCGTGCTGTACGGGGAAATCGCCTACACGCCGTTCGATCGCTGGACGTGGGGCGACACGGACCTCGGCCCCAAGGCGCTCTGGATCAACGCGGGGCTCTTCGCCCTGAACCTCTTCGTGGTGACGCTGCTCTACAAGCAGTTCCAGCTCTGCGCCTTCGATCCGGAGCTGGCCGCGTCGGTCGGCATCCCGGTCACCGTCATGCACTACGTGCTGATGAGCCTCGTGGCCGTGACCACGGTGGGCGCCTTCGAGAGCGTGGGCGCCATCCTCGTCGTGGCGATGCTGATCGTGCCGGGCGCCACCGCGTACCTGCTGACGGATCGGCTCGGACGGCTGCTCGCCCTGGCCGTGGCGCTGGGCGCGGGGAGCGCGCTGTTCGGCTACCTGCTGGCGGCCCGCGTCGACGGATCCATCGCCGGCGCCATGGCCACCGTGGCGGGAGCGCTCTTCGCGGTCGCGTTCCTGTTCTCCCCGCGCTACGGCTTGCTGTCGCGAGTGTGGGCCCGCGCCCGCCTGCGCCGTCGCGTGGCGGAAGAGGACGTGCTGCTCTGGGCCGGTCGTCAGATCGAGGTCGCGGGTCCGGGCGGACTCTCCTTCGCCGCCATCGACGTTCCCCGCGATGCCCGCGGGACGTCGGCCCCGATCCGGCCAGTGCTCAAGCGTCTCCGGACGTCCGGGCTGGTGGAGGCGCGCGACGGTCTGCTGCACCTGACGGAGGCCGGGCTCGCGCGCGCGACGGAGCTGCTGCGCCGTCACCGCGTCTACGAGAGCTACCTGGGGGAGCTGGGCTACGATCCCAGCCACATCCACGACCCGGCCGATCGCGTGGAGCACTACATCCGCGAGGACGTGGCGGAGGCCGTGGAGGCGGCCGCGCACTTCCCGCAGCGCGATCCGCACGACAAACCGATCCCTCGCCCGACCGAGGAACTCCCGTCCGGCGACGACGACCCGCCTCACGAACGCGAACGAAAGGTGCCCAGATGAGAAAGAAGCCCTCCGTCGCTCCGTGTCGCCGGCCCGCAACGTTCGCGGGCGCGGCGCTCCTCCTGCTGGCCGGCGCTGCCGTCGCCGACGATCGGCCGATGTCGACCGACCGACCCGACCTGACCGAGGGAGCCACCGTGGTGGGGGACGGAACCATCCAGGTGGAGACCGGACTCCTGACCTCCTTTTCCGATCGCCCCGAAGTGACGACGACCACCCTGCCCACGCTGGTTCGCTTCGGCCTGGGGAACTGGATCGAGCTGCGCGGAGCGAGCAACGTCTACCAGCGCGTGAGCCTCGAGCGGTTCAGCATCGATGGGTTCGCGCCGGTGGAGCTGGGCGTGAAGGTCGCCGTGCTGGATCCCGGGAGGACCGGCGGGCCGCTGGCCCTGGCCGCCCTGGCGCACGTGGGGATCCCTTCCGGGGAGAGGCCGTTCGCCCGGGAGGAATATGGCGCGCTGTACAAGGTGGCGGCGTCAGTGGATCTGGGAGGGGTAGCGGGTTTCGGTCTCAACGTGGGCGCGGTCGTGGAGGACGAGGAGACGCTGTGGCAGTTTACGTCGGTGCTGGGCGCGTCACTCTCGGAGCAGTGGGGCGTCTTCGCGGAGGTGGCGACCGAGATCCTCGACGAGGACTCCGACCAGAAGACCACGGTGATCGACGGCGGCGTCACGCTGGCCGCCACGCCGGACCTCCAGTTCGACGCGTCGATCGGTTCCATCTCGGCAGAGAATCGGTTCGAGGACGACGATCTGTGGTTCTTCGGGATCGGGGCGAGCTTTCGCTTCCGGGACGTGTACTAGCCCGATGTCCGACTAACGCCGCGAGGCCAGCTCCGCCAGCAGCGCCTCCAGCTCGTCCGCCATGGGGCGGGGATCGGCCGCGTGGGGAGCGACCCACGCGTTCCACTCGTCCTCCGTGAGGTGCGTGCCCGGCAGACGCTCCAGCTCCGCCACGAAGGAGTCCGGCTGGGCCGTGTGGCGCTGGGCCAGGTCCAGGACGGTGGCGTAGTACTCCAGGAACGACCCGGCCTTCTCCTCCACCGCCGCCGCGGCGGCCGCGGTCTGCGGGTCCAGGGGAGGAGGCGCGGGCTCCCGATCGCAGGCGCCGGTCACAAGAATCAACAGCATGACCGCGAGAAGGTGGATCCTGCGCATGCGTTCCCTCCGCTCGGGGCAGGCAGGACGGTACCACCGGCGCCCGGCGCCGCGAAAGCGGGAACTTGTTGCGGGAAAACACGTTCGAACCTATAACGAAGGGCGTCGACGCGCGGCGTCGGGGACCCGGTCGGGGAGCGGGTTCGTGCGCCGCCTTGCACCCTCTCGAAACCCTCCGACGGAATCTTCCCCCTGGGTGGAACGGGAAGCGGATGGGGTCTGATCGACGTCGGAGGAGCCGGTGGCCGGTCGCCGCAGGGACGGCGATGCTGCTCGTGCTGTGGCTCGGGAGCGTGTTCCCCGCGGCCGCCCAGGAGGGCGAAGACCGCTGGACCACCGCGGCCCCCGTCGACCTCTCGCGCTTCAGCCTGGAGGAGATCCGGCTCGCCGGCGAGTTCGACGTTCCGACGGACGACATCGCCGATGCGATGAAGTCGTCCACGTCGGGACTCCTCCGGTTCCGGCCGGTCAACCTGGAGCGCCTGCAGGGCGACGTCCAGCGCATCCGCAGCCTCTTCCGGTCGCTCGGCTTCTGGAACGCACAGGTGGATCTCATCGTGGAGTTCGACCACGACCGCCGGAAGACGCGCGCCACGTTCACCATCGCCACCGGCATCCGCCGGGTCGTCGGGGCCATCACGTTCGCCGGCGAGCAGTCGCTCACGGAGAAGCAGCTGAGGGAATGGGTACGGCAGGAGCCGGGCGACGTGTTCGACGTGTCGACGACGGACCGCGACCGGCGACGCATCGAGAGCGAGTACGCCAACCGCGGCTTCTACCGCGTGAACGTCGTGGCCGACATCCAGGCCGCCGCCGGCGACCTCGAGCCGCGTGTGCACGACCTGATCTACCGCATCGATGAGGGTCCGCGTCTGCAGGTTGGGGAGATCCAGGTGGAGGGGAACCTCGTGACGCAGCCCTCCATCATCCTGCGGGAGCTGGTGTTCCACCCGGGCGAGGTGCTGAACCGCGAGCGGGTGGAGGAAAGCCGAACGCGCCTCTACTCCACCGGCTACTTCTCGCGCGTGGAGATCCTCCCCGCCGACGAGGTGGAGGGGGACACCACCGTCGACATCGTCGTGCGGGTCACGGAGCGGACGATGCGCTTCGTCGGCCTGGGCGTCGGCTACGGAACGCGCGACCAGCTTCGCCTTTCCGGAGAGTGGGGCCACCGGAACCTGTGGGGGCGCGCCAAGCGCGGGACGATCCGAGGCATCCTGGCCACCGAGCTGTTCCCCGCGGACCTCGTCCGGACGCGGCTGGAGGGTCGATACGTGGAGCCGTGGCTGTTCGGCACGCGGACCGTCGGCTCCGCGGAGCTGGCGTACGAGCGGAGCACGGAGTTCACCGACCTGGATCTCCGGGACGTGACGTACGACCTGAGCACCGTGACGCTGGAGATCAACGTGAACCGCCAGCTTACGCGGCACACGCGGGTGTGGACGGCGCTGGAGAACGAGTGGTCCGACATCGATGCCGACGAGGGCGTCGAGGTGCCGGGCGGCACCGACAACGACCTCACCCGAACTTTTACCCTGACGCTGGACCGGGACCGCCGGGACGACTACTTCGATCCGACCCGCGGTTTCCTCAACCGGATCATCGGCAGCGTGTCCGGCGGTATCCTCGGCGGCGACAACGACTTCTGGCGATTCCAGACGGAGGCCAACTGGTTCCGGACGATGCGTGGCGTGACGGTGGCCGGGCGGCTCCGCGTCGGCTACGAGCAACCGTTCGGGGAATCGGAAACCGTACCGGACTATCTGCGGTTCAAGCTGGGGGGGGCCAACACCGTCCGCGGGTACGACTATCAGGACATCGGCCCCGGGGACTTCCTCCTGCTCGGCAACGTGGAGCTGCGGGTGCCGTTCTTCTGGATCGTGCAGGGGGGAGTCTTCCTGGACGGGGGCAACGCTTGGGAGGACGTGGACGAGGTCCGATGGCGCGACTTCCACCCGACCGATCCGGGCGATGATCCGGCGCGCGCGTCCGAGGCCGACGTGCGCTACTCGGCCGGCGTGGGGATCCGGTTCGCCACGCCGGTGGGACCGGTGCGGTTCGACGTCGCCCGGAAGCTGAAGATCCTCCCGGTCGCCGAGGGCGACCCGGACGATGAGAACGAATGGGGCTATGACATCAGCCTGGGGCACGTGTTCTAGATGATGACCGCGCGGCGCTGGAGGGCGCTCCTGATCTGGCTGGCGATCTTCGGCGGCACGTTCGTCGCCGGAGCCGCCATCGTGCTGGAGTCCGGAGCCCTGACCCCGCTGATCGTGGAGCAGGTGGATCGTCGCCTGGCCGAGTCGGGGCTGCGCTTCGACGCGGCGCAGCTCTACTGGCGACCGTGGAGCGGGCTCACGCTCGGCGGCGTGGCGGTGACGAGCGACGAGCCGGACGGGGAGGTGGTCGCCCGCATCGAGCGGGTGGAGGTGGGCTACCGACTGCTCGGCCTGCTCTCCAGCCGTCCCCGACTGGACCGCATCAAGGTGGTCCGCCCGTCGGCCGACCTCGACGCACTGGTGGCGTGGAACCGCGAGGCGTCGGGACGCGCCGCCGATCGTCCGCGCGGGGGCGGGGCAGGCGGTCCGCGCTTCGCCGTCGGGGATCTCCGGATCCTGGAGGGCTCGCTCCGCAGCGCGTCGGGGCTGGAGATCGGAGGCCTTCGTCTCGTGGGCGACGTCTCCGGCGGGGACGGCGTCTGGACGCTCGACGTGGACAACGCCGGCACGCACGTGCGGACCGAGCGCATCGACGAGGAGGTGGAGCTGACGGGCGAGGTCCGCGTGGAGAGGGGCGTGATCCACTCGCCCGGTCTGCACTTCAGCGCGGCGGGCGGCCGCGTGAGCCTGGAGGGACACTTCGATCCGTCGGCCCGCGACGAGAGCGTGGTGCAGGCCAACGGCTACTCCGTTCCGCTGCGCAGCGTCGGGGCGTGGCTGGGTCTGGAGCACGAGCTGCTCCTGACGGACCTCGAGTTCAGCCTCCTCGCCGCCGGCCGGCCGGACTCCCTGCGGCTCAGCGGCGAGTTCGACGGCCGCGGCGAGAACGGGCTGGCCCGCGCCGTCGATTTCTCCGGGACGCGCACGCAGGATCGCCTGCGCATCGAGACGCTGCACGCCGAGAGCGGCACGTCCATCATCGACGTGCAGGGAGAGGTGTCGCTGGAGGCCGATCCGGTCCTGCGCGGCGTGGCGGTCTTCCGCGGCCTCGATCCCGCCGAACTCTTGGCCGAGCCGGAACTCGCCGGTCTCCGCACGCTGGACGGCGCCGTCCGTTTCGAGGGGAAAGGGGCCACGCGCGCGACGTTCCGCGGGAGCGCGCACCTGGAGCTCAGCGGGGGAGAGGCCTTCGGCTACCCGTTCGACGGCGCGACGGCGCGCGTGCAGGTGGATCGCGGAGCCCTGATCCTGGAGGAGGCGCTGCTCCGGCACGGCGGTTCGGAGATCCGGGGCGAGGGCTCCATCGACCGGGACAACGTCGTCCGGGCGGTCCTCATCGGGGACATCGCGGACCTCAACGACTTCGGCGGCGCCGCGCTGCAGGACGTCGCGCTCGCCGGGCAGGCGCGGCTGGAGGCCTCCGTGGAGGGACCGGTCTCCGGACCCGCGGTCGATGCCTCCCTGCGCTTCGACGACTCCGAGGTCTACGGCGTGCACGCGCGGGAGCTGGACTTCCGACTTCGCTCCGAGCGTCTGGGCAGCGGCGCCGAGGCCGACGTGGAGATCACGGCGCGGGACTTCGGCTACGGCGAGTCACTCATCTCGCGGGCGACGGCGCTCGGTGTGCTGCGCGCGGGCAGCATCGCGGTGCAGAGCCTGGACGTGGAGGCGCGACGCGGCGAGCTGCACCTGTCGGGCGATCTGGATCTGGGTGCCGAGGGGCGGGTGGCCGGTCGCATCCACGACCTGGAGCTCCGCTCGCTCGACGGCGGGGCGGTGTGGCGCAACGCCGGTCCGGTCTCGCTGGAGCGGACGGACGCCTCGCTGAGCATCGGCGGCCTGGACCTGCGCAGCGAGCGGGGATCCATCGCCGGAGACGTCTTCGTGGCGGCGGGCGGGGAGACCTCCATCCTGGCCACCGGCACCGCCGTGGACCTCTCGCTCTTCTCTCCGTTCCTCCTGCTTCCCAAGCCGCTGGCCGGCACGCTGGACTTCCGCGCCGACGTCCTGCTGGGCACGCAGCGCGTCGAGGGCGACGTGGCCCTGGAACTCCTGGACGGCCGGTGGGGCGACGACTCCCTCCGCCGGCTCGCGGGGAACGTGACGCTCGCGGACTCCGTCGCCTCCTTCCACGACGTGGAGCTGGACGCCTCGTTCGCCACGGGCCGGCTGCAGGGCGACGTCGCCATTCCGGGCGGATCGTTCGCGGGCGTCTTCTTCGACTCGGAGCGGCGACCCGCTCTGCTGGATCGCATGGTGTTCCGCGACTTCCAGGCTTCGCTCGACTCTCCGGACTACGACTGGTTCTGGGAGCTCCTGCCTGACGCGCCGCGCGTGGCCGGGAGCGGATCGTTCTTCGCGCGCATCGACGGCCCGTTCACGCAGCCGCGGGCCGAGGCGCGCCTGGACCTGGCCGGCGGACGACTCGGGACGAAGCCGCTGGACCGGCTGCGCGTGGACGGATTCTACGAGGGGCTGGACCTTCGCTTCGTGGGCGGGGAGATCGAATCGGAGGGCGGCACGCTGGCGTTCGACGGGACGCTTCCGTTCCAGTGGAACTTCGAGCATCCCGTGCCGCGGATCGCGCCCGCGCGGGAGCTGGACCTTCGTCTCTCCACCGACGACTTTCCGATCGGCGCGCTCTCGTCGATGCTTCCGATCTTCGAGGCGGTCGACGGTTCCGCGCGCGCGGACCTCCACTGGACCGGGATGGACGGGACGCTCAAGCTCGCCGGCAACTTCGGGGTGTCCGGCGCCAGGATCCGCATTCCCACGTTCGCCGAGCCGCTGGTGGACGGCGAGGTGGAAGGCCGCTTCGACCCCGTCGGCAACGTGCAGATCACGTCCGCGCGCTTCGGCGACGGTGCGGGCGGCGAGGTCACGGCGGTCGGCATCGTCAAGCTCGAGAACCTGAACCTCGCGGACTTCCACGTGGACGTGGCCGGCCGCGACTACCACTACGTGGGTGATGGTCTCGGCGTGCGCGGCACCGGCACCGGTCGCGTCGCCATCACCGCGGTTCCGGCGCCCGACGGCGAGCTGGTCCCGCGCTTCACCGGAAACGTCGAGGTGATCCGCGCGGATCTGGATGAGCGCTCGCTCACGCCCCCGGAGGCCGCGCTGGTGGGGCCCGCCATGCCGCCCGGCGTGAGCCCGCCCGAGGAAGTGGCCCCCGACTCGCCCGCCGCGCCGGCGGCGCGGGCGGAGATCTACGCGGAGATCTCCCTGCACGGGGACCGGAACATCTGGCTGAGGACGCCGGAGATGGACCTGGAGCTGGCGGGCGATGCCACGCTGCACGTCACGCCCGAGTATGCGGGTCTGCGCGGCGAGGCCCGGACGCTGCGCGGGACGTACTCCGTGCTGAACTCGCGCTTCAACGTGGAGCGAGCCGAGGTGGAGTTCATCGATCCGGCGCGGCCGCTGGACAGCTACATCGACGCGGAGGCCACCACGCGTGTGCTGGACGAGGACGTCACCGTGCTGGTGAGCGGCACGCTGGAGAACCCGCTGATCGAACTGTCGACCGACAGCAACATGACGGAGGCGGAGATCTACGAGATGCTGGCGCTCCGCGTGAAGCGCGACGATCAGGGCGCCGTGCAGGGAGGCGTGCTGGACGCCGCGTTCCGCGACTCCTACGTGGCCGCCTTCACGAACCGGTTCGGCGGGGAGCTGTCCCGCGAGCTGGGCCTCGACACGTTCACGTTCGACGCGGGCTCCAGCGATGTGGGCGAGAGCGTGACGATCGGGAAGCGCGTGGGACGCGACCTGTTCGTCAAGTACCAGGAGTCCGTGGGCGATCCCAACGTCGACGAGACCAATCCCAACTCGGACACGAGCCTGCGCGAGAGCCTGGAGTCGCCCGAGCGGGCGCTCACGCTGGAGTACCGTCTTTCGGAGATCTTCACTCTGCAGGGCGAGACGGGCACGCTGAAGATCGGAGACGAGTACCTCAACGTGGACCTCAAGATGCAGTGGGGCTACTGAGCCCGCGCCGGCTCAGCCGGACGAGGATCCCCACCGCCGTTCCATCCGGGTCAGCAGCGAGGCCGGCGACTCCCGCGGGTCGGCCAGGAAGCGCGGCAGCGCCATCGGGTCGTCGCCGTAGCGGGCCACGTCGGAGATGCAGGTCAGTCCGTGCGCGTAGCCGCAGTCGGACGCGAGCTGGCGGACCACGGGATCCACGTCGCCGTAGGGATAGGCGATGGCATCCGGACGCGTGCCGAGTTCCCGCTCCATGCGCTCGCGGGACGCCGTCATTTCCCGGACGGCCTCCACCCGGCTCACGCCGGTCAGCGGCACGTGCGTCACGGTGTGGGAACCGAACCGCACGCCTTCCCGCGCCAGCCGCCGCAGCTCGTCCCAGCCCAGCAGCGGCAGCGTCTCCCCGAACCGACGGTCCCACTCGTTCGTGCCGCCCGCCCGGTCCGTGACGACGAAGACGTGCGCTCCGAAGCCGCGCGCCCGCAGCCGGGGCCATGCGGCGGCGGCGAAGTCGACGTAGGCGTCGTCGAACGTGAGCAGGATCGGCCGACTGCGGAGCTGCCGACGCCGCTCCCGCGCGGCCCGCCACTGCTCCAGCGTCACCGTGCGGTAGCCGCGCGACTCCATCGCGTCCAGGAGCGACTCGAGCCAGCGGACGGGGACGCGCCAGGGTGCCGTCGCCTCCGTGCCCTCGTCCGCCACGCGATGGAACATCAGGATCGGCAGCCGATCGGCGATCGCCCGGTCCCCCCGCCGCTCGCGGAGCCCGGGAATGCCGCGCTCCGCCAGTCGCGCCGCCACGTCCAGTGCGCGTCGGGCGCGCGGGGCCGCGTCGATCACCGGAGGCACGGGCGAGTCGGGCGAACCCGCCTCCGGGAGCGCGCCGCGCCGCTCGGCGGCCCGCCTCCGCAGCGCGTCGCCCAGACGTCCCGGCGCCCGACCGAGGATCCCGTCCCGGACCGCGGCCACCAGCAGCTCCGGTCCCAGTCCGTCGAGCAGCGTCCGTCGCAGCGCCGCCGCGGTCACCGCTCCGTCCCGCGTGGGCACCGTGACATCCTTCAGCGACTCGCCGCCCAGGAGAACGCGCACCACCAGCGTGCGCGCGTCCGTCCGCACGTCGGGCAGGGGATCGGTGATCTCCAGCGCGACGCGTCCGTCGGTCACGCGGATCGGAGGCGCCGTTCGCCGAGGCGCGATCTCGCGCAGCGCCGCCAGGCGGCTCGCGCTGTTGACGGCCCACTCCTCCATGTCGCGCCTCTTGTGGGGCAGGAGATCGCCCAGCCGCGAGGCCGCCTCGCTCACCGCGCGGATCGGTCCGGCTCCCGGGGCGTCGCCGTAGTGGGCGGCCAGGATCCTCCAGAGGTGCTCGCGGGCGATGCGGTCCGCGACGACCGCTCCCGGCACGGCCGGACTCCGTGCCGCGATGGGCACGGGGCCCAGGTCCGACTCCCCGCGTCGGGCGCGCACCACGAGGCAGCGGATGTCCTCGCCGGCGGGCAGATCCGGGATCGGCTCCAGGATGTCGACGGTGCGGAGTCGCGTGGATCCCACGCGACCCTCGGCGTCGGCGGGTGCCTCGCCCGCCACCGCCGCCTCCAGCATCACCCGGACCCGGCGGGCCAGGAACGGCGCTCCGGTGTGCGCCTCCACCGCGTCCAGGAACCGGAGGATGCGCTCCTCGCGCGTCGGCCAGAGATCCCACCACGCCTTCGGCGTCTCCGCACGGGGAAGCAGCGGCGCCTTGAACGTCGTGCTGAAGACGATCCACGGATCGAGACCGGGCGCCTCTTCGCCCCGCACGAGCTCCAGCAGCTCGAGCGGGTCCTTCGATCCGCCGAGCCGCATCCCCGCCGCCCACAGCACGGCGCAGAGTCGCGCCTCCGCGCGCCCCGCTTCCGGCAGTCCCGACTCCCAGGCGGGCGCCGGCCGCTCCACGCGCGGGTCCGGGCGATGCCCCTGGTCGACCACGGCCAGCCCGTTGCGGACCAGGTCCACGTCGTCCATCGAAGCCGACCCGGGCGTCATCCGGTACAGCGCCACGCGGCCGGGCACTCGCGTGAAGCGCGCGCCCGCGCGCGTGAGGCGCTGCCAGAGATCCCAGTCCTCGCACGTCTTCCAGTCCGTGCGGAATCCTCCCGCCTCCAGGATGCGCTCCTTGCGCACCACGACGGAGTGGATCGCCCAGATGCACGTCCGGGCGAAGT
The DNA here is from genome assembly GCA_965216835.1 of bacterium. Lineage (GTDB taxonomy): Bacteria > ARS69 > ARS69 > ARS69 > ARS69 > BQJX01. The sequence continues at coordinate 241,639 of OZ244210.1, forward strand.
CGATGAAGAGCGTCTCCGGTTCGCCGGCGAGCGTGTCGTCGAAGACGGTGCCGTCCGCGGCGATGCGCGCCCAGCCGCCGAAGGCTCCGTCGACGGCGGGGTCGGCCAGCGGCGCGGTCAGACGGCTCAGGTGGTGGGGCAGGATCCAGTCGTCCGCGTCGAGGAACAGGATCGCTTCGCCCATCGCCCGCTTGAGCGCCTCGTTGCGGGCGGCGCCCACGCCGGCCTCCGGTCCGTCGAGGCCGCGGATCCGATCGTCCGCGCTCGCGAACCGACGGATCACGTCGGCGGTGCCGTCCGTGCTGCCGTCGTTCACGACGATGGCTTCCCAGTCCGCGTGCTCCTGCGCGAGAACGGATTCCAGCGTCTCGGCCAGCGTGGCCTCGGCGTTGCGCGCCGGAATGACGATCGAGACCTTCATCGCGCCAGCTCCCGCGCCAGGTCGTCCGCGAACCGATCGGCCAGCAGCTTGCGCAGGTGGCCGCCGCGCCAGGGCTCGCACCCCGGATCCTCCGGGACGTTTCCGATCGGCCGATCATTCCAGCTCAGGCGAAGCGCCCGCGGCCGCGCCTCGTCCAGGCGACGCTCCGCCTCCTCCAGGCCCAGAGCCAGGTCGATCTCCAGCGGCTCCGGCAGGCTCGCGGCCGGGGGGGGCGTCGGGACGGCCGGGAACTCCCGACGGCACTCCTCGTAGGCCCGCCAGAATCCGTAGAGGTGGAGCAGTCCCCACGCGTGCCGCCACGAACGTCGCGCGCGGAGGAAGGCGAGCCCGGGCAGCGCGAACCGCACGATCCGATCCAGGACGTCGCCCAGCGTCGGCCGATCGGCGGCGAGGTGCCGCACCGCCCGCTTCATCCGCCCGTCCAGCAGCGGTCCGGCCTCGCGGGCCGCCGCGAACTCGGGATGCTTCCGGTCCAGCAGCGCGACGCCGCGTCCCTCGCGTCGGGCGTCGTTCAGCGCGCGGCCCGGCCACGTCGTCTCGATTTCGAAGTGGATCGCGTGCGCCTCCGGACACGGAACGATGCGCTTCCCCCGGCCCAGCCACCGCGTGCCCAGCTCCCAGTCCTCCGCGCGGCACCCCTCGAACGTCTCGTCGAAGCCGCCCTCGCGCAGGAACGCCTCGCGCCGCATCGACAGGTTGCCCGAGAGCAGGTCGGTGGATCGCAGGCGATGCCCCGGATCCAGAAGCTCCCGGAAGTGATCCTCCCACCAGTTGCGCGTCAGGATTCGGAAGGGTGACCGCGTCGGCTCGTGGCGCGGTGGGTAGGGCCCCACCACGGCGACGTCGTCCGCCGCGGCATCGTGCGCGGCCGCGTGGGCCCCCGCCAGCCCCGGCGACGCTTCCAGGTCGTCGTCCAGGAACAGGACGATCTCCTCCCGCGCCGCCTCCGCTCCACGGTTGCGCGCGAGGGCGGGGCCGCGACCGTCCGTGTGCAGGCGATGCATCGGCCAGGGCGCCTCGAACGCGTCGAGCACGGCGGTGGTCGCGTCCAGCGACGCATCGTCCACGACGATCACCTCTCCGATCAGTTCCGGCGAGTCCTGTCGCGCCAGCGACCGGAGCAGACGATGCAGCGAGGCGCTCCGGTCCCGCGTCGGCACGACGATCGAGAGGCGCGCGCTCATCGCATCCACCTCGTCGTGACGTAGACCATCGGCCCGATGAGGCTGCCGCAGAGCCGAACGAAGCCCAGCCGGGGCGGAAGCGCGCCGGGCTTCTCCGTCGCGGCGTTCCACAGGTCCCGGAGCTGGTGCTTCAGCAACCAGACGAGGCCGTGCCGGACGGAGGAGAGCTCCCGCTCCCGCAGCAGCGACGCCGTGAACGCCGCGTAGACGCCGACGCCGTAGCCGAAGAACGCCTGCTCCAGCGCATCGGCCTCCCGGCGGTGCCGGTGCCGGACGACCGCCGTCGGCTCGTACGCGATGCGGTAGCCGCGCCCCAGAATCCGGTGGAACATCTCCGTGTCGCCCCCGGAACGCGTGGCCGTTCCCGCGTCGAGCGCCTCGTCGAACGGACCCACGAGACGGAGCGCCTCCCGTCTCAGCGCGAAGTTCACGCCGGCGCCCGCGTTCCCGGCGGCCCCGGGACTGCAGCGGACCGCCTCCAGCGTCCGTCGGCGGTAGCCGCGCCCGAACGTGCTGAACCGCTCGTGATCGATCTGCGCCTGCGTCTCCAGCTCGGCGGGGACGGTGAGTCCCGTGACCGCCATCACCAGCGGATCGTCGAAGCGGGACCGCAGCGACTCCACCCAGTCCACGTCGGGCCGCGCGTCATCGTCCGTGAAGGCGATGACGTCCGTGCGCGCCTCGCTCACCGCGCGGTTCCTCGCGCGGTCCAGGCCCGGTCTCTCCTCCACCACTCGCCGCACCGACGGGAACTCCGCCGTCACACGGGCCACGGAGTCGGTGCGCGGGCCGCTGTCGATGACCAGGACCTCGTCCACTCCGCGCACGCGCGTGGCCGCCTCGAGGCACGCGCGAAGATCGTCGGGGCGCTCGTGCGTGCAGACCGCGAGGGTGACCGTGGGCGATGCCCCGGGCGCGCGTCCCAGGAAACGGTCAATGCGGGCCTCGTCCAAACCGTGGTCCGTCGTGGCTCGCAGCTCCGCCTCCAGTCCGTCCGTGGAGACGACGCCTTCTTCCGCGCGCCGCTGAAGCGCGCCCACCGGGCGGCCGTGCCGGCGCAGCAGGAACCACGCGCCTTCGTGGTGCGGCTCCACGTCGACGGTGGCGGGCAGGTCGGTGAGCTCCAGGTCGCGGACGGCCAGCGCCATGGTCAGCCTTCCGCGCCTTCGTGGGCGGCCTCGCGGTAGCGGGCCACCACGTCGGCCGCCGGTCCCACCTCGACGCATCGGCCGTGGTCCATCCAGACGGCGCGATCGGCGCGCTCGGCCACCTCGTCCAGGTCGTGCGAGACGAGGAGGATCGTCCCGCCGTCCGCGTGGTAGCGGTCCAGCCGCTGGAGGCATCGCTCCCGGAAGCTCTCGTCGCCGACGGCGAGAACCTCGTCCAGCAGCACCACGTCGGGGCGAACGCTCATCGCCACCGCGAACGCCAGGCGCGCCTGCATCCCGGAGGAGTAGTAGCGCACCGGCGTTTCGATGAAGCGGCCCAGGTCGGCGAACTCCAGGATGCCGTCCCGCCGCTCGGCCATCTCGGCCGGGGTCATCCCCATCACCGCCCCGTAGAGCGCCACATTCTCGGCGCCGGTGAGGTCTTCGTGGAAGCCGGCGCCCAGCTCCATCACCGCGGCCAGCCGTCCCCGCACGTCGATCTCGCCGCGGGTGGGAAGGTAGATCCCGCCGATGAGCCGCAGCAGCGTGCTCTTGCCCGATCCGTTCCGGCCGATGAAGCCCACGACCTCGCCGCGACGCACCTCCAGGTCGAACGGCGCCAGGTGGAACTCCGGCCCCGGATCCCGCGGTCCCTGCCGGGTGAGCAGGCGGATGAAGCCGTCCCGCATCGTCCGCGCGCGATGCGTGAAGTAGTAGTACCGCTTCTCCACCGCGCGGCACTCGACGATGGGCGCGCTAGACGAGCTCACTGCACACGTCCTCGTAGCGGTGGAAGAGCGCCGCGCCGATCGTCAGGATCACCGCGGCCGACGCGACGGCGAGGCCCGCGGTGAGGAGATCCGGCATCGACCCCGCGTACAGGACCTGGTGGTACAGCGTCAGCAGCGAGGCGAAGGGGTTCAGCGCGAAGAACGGGCGAACCGCCTCCGGTACCAGCGCGATGGGGTAGAACACCGGCGTCAGGTAGAACAGCGACGTCAGCGCGATGGGCAGCGCGTGGATCACGTCCGTGTACAGCGTGGACAGCGTCGACGCGATCAGTGCGACCCCCAGCGTCAGGACGATCTGCACGAGGAGGAGCAGCGGCATCAGCGCGAAGGCCGCCGGGACGCCGCCGTGGTGCGCCGTCGCCAGGACGATCAGGAGGATGAGCAGCTCCGCCGCGAACTCCGTCGCCTTGGACAGCACGGCGGAGAGGACCAGCACCTCCTTCGGCAGGGCGACGCTGCGGGTGAGTCGCGCGTGCTGAGCCAGGACGTAGGACGCCGTGGAGATGGACTGGCTGACCGTGTTCCAGGCGAAGTAGCCGCTCAGCAGGAACGCCCAGTAGTGCTCCACGTCCAGACGGACGAACGTCCCGAACACGAGCGCCAGCACGGCGACCGTGAACAGGGGATTCAGCACGGTCCAGAGGAAGCCGAGACTGGACCGCTGGTACTTGACCTTCAGGTCGCGACGGACCAGGTGGACCAGCAGGTGGCGGAAGCGCCACATCTCGCGGGCGCGTCGTCCGAAGCCGGCGCCGCCGCCGCGCGTGATCGTGCGTCCGTCGAGGGTGGTCCGGTGGAGGCCCGTCATGCGGCCGCCTCCCGCCGCCGGGCGGCCAGCCTCCGCGCGCGGTCGTAGGCCGACAGTCCGCCCAGGCACGCACCCCACATCCGGAGCAGCGCGCCCACCGGAAGGACGTCGCGGCCGATCAGCCGCCGCGCGATGCGCACGCCCGGCTTGAGCAGACGCCACGCGAGGAACGCCACCAGGGCGCGTCGATCCGCTCCGCCCGCTTCCCGCATCGACTTCACGAGCATGGCGATGAGGCCGCGCTGGTGGCCGATGATCTGCCGCAGCGCATCGTCGCGGCCCTTGCGGTGCTCGTGTCGGGCACGAAGCTCCGGCTCGTACACCACGCGGTGTCCTGCGCGGAGCAGCCGCCACATCATGTCGTGGTCGCCGCCGCCGGGGAGCGCCGCGCCCAGGTCCAGCGCCTCGTCGAAGCCGCCGACGGCCCGAGCCGCCTCCCGACGCACGGCCAGGCAGCTCCCGCTCCCGATGCTGAGGGCCCACGCGATGCGCGGAGCGCGCCGTCCGTGCAGCGGTCGATGCTCGTCGTCGGGGAGGGTCACCCGCTCCTCCCCGCGGTCGAACCCGCCGTTCGCCTCGAAGAGACGCTGGCCGTCGGTGTCCAGGCAGAGGGCCGTCACGCGGCCCGTGCAGGCGGCCACGCGGTCGTCCGCGAACACGCGCCGCAGCACGTCCACCGCGTCCGCCTCCAGCACGACGTCGTCGTCGACGAACGCGACCACGTCGCCCTTCGCCTCGCGCAGGGCCGCGTTGCGCGCGAAGTCCAGGCCCAAAACCGGTTCCGTCTCGCGCCGGACCTCGGGAAACTCGCTCTCCAGCATCTCGCGCGTCGCGTCGTCCGTCGGCGCGTTGTCCACCACGAGCGTCTCGTCCGGCGACGGCTCCTGGGCGCGCGCCGACGCCAGCGCTCGGCGGAGCGTCTCCGGCCGATCGTGCGTGCAGACGGCGATCGTGATCGTCAGCGCCATCGCGGTCGCACCTCCGCCGCCGGTTTCGGCAGCAGATCGCGGATTGCGCCCCGCGCCAGCCCCGCCGTGTACGCGAACCGCGAGACGAGAATGGCCGGCGCGTGCAGCATCGCCTCGAGACGGCCCGCCCTGAGCCAGCAGCCCAGGACATAGAGCGTCGCGGCGACGGCCAGGATCGGCGCGCCCGCGATCAGCAGCACGGGGTTCCGGTAGAGGAACGACCAGCGCACGGCGCCGCGCGCCGCGGCCTTCGCCTCCAGCGCGCTGTAGCCCCACCGATAGCTTCGCCGCATGAGATTGCCCAGTCCCGGACGATTGTGGTGGGCGACGCGCGCCGACGGCTCGAAGTAGAGACGGCCGCCGTCCCGTCGGAGCTTCGCCTGCCAGCGGAGCTCCTCGTGGCCATCCGCGACCGGATGGCGATCCTCGAAACCGCCGCAGCGACGGAAGGCATCGCGGCGGACGGAGAGGTTGCAGGGCGGATGGTTGCCGACGAACCCGGCGGCCCGCCGGGGATGCATGTGGTACGCGCTGGCGAAGAAGTCCGAGCGGGCGGTGAGCGGCAATCCGCCCGGCATCGACGTGCTGCCGCCGACGGCCTCGTAGCCGCGGGCGTGTGCCGCCAGAAGATGGTCCAGCCAGCGCGGCTCCGGAACGCAGTCCGCGTCCAGGAAGACGATGGGATCACCGCCGGCGGCCTCCGCTCCACGGTTGCGCGACGCGCCCGGGTTGCCCGGCGTACCCGGCGCCGCGCCCGGGATCACGCGCGCTCCGGCGCGCTCCGCGACGGCCGTCGTGTCGTCCCGGGAACCGTCGTCCACCACGAGGATCTCCAGCTCCAGGCCGGCCGGCGCCGCTGCGCGCACGGCTTCCAGCGTGCGCGGAAGACGGGCCGCCTCGTCGCGGGCGGGAATGACGACGGAGATCCGGCCCGGTGGGGACGACGGATCAGGGGGCACGATGCGACCCGGTCGTGACGAAGGTGCCGTACATCGCCTGCACCCGTCCCCGGAACGCGGCCCAGCCCAGGCGATCCCGGGCGAACGATGCGGCGCGGCGACCCAGCTCGGCCGCCAGCGGTCGATCCATCAGCAGCGTGGCGATGGCTCGACCCATCGCGGCGGGATCCTCCGGTGCCACCAGGCGCGAGTTCGTCTCGTCCAGGACGGTCCGATGCGTGGCCGTGTCCGTCGCGACGATGGCGCGGCTGGCGGCCATGTAGTCGAACACCTTGAGCGGCAGGTTGCCGACGGCCTCGCGCGGCGAGACGACGACGTCCGCGATCGTGAGAAACGCCGCGATCCGCTCCCGGGGCTGACGCGGCAGGGTCCTGAGCACGCCGCGCTCCCGCCAGACGGCGGCCTCCGGCGGCAGCCCGCGAGCCGCCTTGCCGTCGCCGCCCACCAGCAGGAAGAGCGCGTCCGGCGCGGACTCCAGCGTGGCCCCGATGGCCGAGATCAGGCGGGGCAGCCCCTGATAAGGAGCGAAGCTCCCCGTGTACAGCACGACCGGCCGTCCTTCCGGAAGCCCCAGTTCCCGGCGGAGCTCCGCGACGTCCTTCGCGGAAACGTTCCAGCGCATGGCCGGATAGTGCCACGCGTGCACGGGGACGTCTTCCCGGACGGAGCGCACGTAGGCTTCCAGCCCGGCGCTGCAAGCCACCAGATCCGCGCGCTCGATCAGCCAGTGCTGCGCCCGCTCCATCAGCGTCGGGAGGGGCGGCACGCGGAAGAACGCCGACTGACGCATCTGCGTGGGCAGGTGGGACTGCATGTCATAGATCACGGGGACGTCATACCGGGCGGCCAGCTGGACCGCCGGGAATGCCGCCTCCTCCACGGCGTGCACGCAGCCGTAGGTCCGCGTCGCCAGGCGGTGGGCGAGGACCCGCGTCAGGCTCAGGTCCAGCGCCACCTTCCGCAGCGAGAAGCCGATCGGCACCGACCGGATACCGAGCGGGTTCGGGCTCCGGAAGACGCTGAGACCCTCCAGCTCCACTGGGCGGCCGATGGGGTAGGTCACCAGGTCCACCGGGATGTCCAGCTCGCTCAGCGCCAGGACGACCTCCCGCACCGCGATCGGCGTCCCGCGATCCTCGTAGAACGGCTCGGGCGCCACCAGCAGGACGGGCAGTCCGGGGCCGGAGGCCGCGATCCGCGGTTTCTGGATCGCTCCGGAGGAGGTGTCGGCGCGGCGCGTGGTCGACAATTCGGCGGACCCGTGGGTGCGAGGAGAAGGCGCACTCCGCCCGGACCGAGCCGGACGGACTCTCTCCTGCGTTTCGGCCGCCGTGGGTCGCTTCGTGAGGCCTCTCCCCATCTTCATCGTTCCGCCTCCCGCTGGATTCAGTAGCACCGCGGCGGGGAATCCGCAATCCCGCCCCGGCGCCGCCGACGGTCAACCGGCGCCCCCCATCTGCCGATCCCTGACGAGGGAACGCGTCCTCCGGGCGCAGGTGTGCCCGTCCGCCCCCCAGCCTCCCGAAAGGCCCCCCTTGCGCCGACTCCACCTCCTCCTTCCGATCCTGCTCGTCCTGCTGGCGGGATCCTCCCCGGCCGACGCCCGGTCGTTCGGGAGGAACAAGGTCCAGTACGACGACTTCGACTGGCGGGTCCTCCACACGGAGCACCTGGAGATCCACTTCTATCCGGAGGAGGAGGCGCTGGCGCACCGGGCCGCGGAGTACGGCGAGGAGGCGTGCCGCCGGCTGGACGAGGAGCTCGGGCACTCGCTCAGCCGCCGGGTTCCGGTGATCGTCTACGGCTCGCACCATCACTTCCGGCAGAACAACGTCATGCCCAACCTGGTGGGGGAGGGCACCGGCGGCTTCACCGAGATCTTCCGCAACCGCGTCGTGCTGCCCTACGCCGGATCGGAACCGGACTTCCGGCACGTCGTGCATCACGAGCTGGTGCACGCCTACGTGTTCGATCGCCTGTACGGCGGCCCCGTGAAGTCGCTCTTCGTCCTGCAGTACGCGTTCCACATCCCGCTCTGGTTCATGGAGGGGATCGCGGAGTACTACTCCAACCGCTGGGACTCCGAGGGCGAGATGATGCTGCGCGACGCCGCGCTCAGCGGTTCGCTGCCGCCCTTCCCGCGCATCTACGGCGGCTACTTCGTCTACAAGGCCGGGCCGACGGCCGTCGCGTTCCTGGTGGAGAAGCACGGCGAGGACGTCGTGCAGCGGATCCTGGACGAGGTGGCCGAGGTGCGGGACCTGCGCGCCGCCGTGAAGAACGTCACCGGGGAGTCGCTGGACGAGCTGGGCGGCGAGTGGCTGATCGATTGGCGGAAGCGCACGTGGCCCACCATCGCCGAGCTGGACCCGGCCGACGAGTACGGACGCGCCCTGCCCGCGCACGCCGGGAGCGCGCTGGACTCGCACCCGGGACTGTCGCCGGACGGGACGCGCGTCGTGTTCCTGTCGGACCGGAGCGGCACGCCCGATCTGTGGGTGCGGGGCACGCGGGAGGATGCCGGCCCGGCCGAGGTGCTCGTGCACGGGGCGCGCAGCGACCAGTTCGAGTCGCTGCACCCGCTGCACAGCTCCGTGGGCTGGTCGCCGGACGGCAAGTTCGTCGTGGCGGCGGCACGGAAGGGCTCCCGCGACGCGCTCTACGTCCTGGACGTGGACGATCGCGAGAGCGTGGCGGAACTCACGCCGGACCTGGACGCGCTGGAGCGGCCGGACTGGTCGCCGGTCGATGCGCGCTTCGTGTTCACGGGGATGCGCGGCGGCCAGGTGGACCTCTGGACGATCGAGGCCGACGGCTCGGGGCTGGTGCCGCTCACCAACGATCTGCACGAGGAGCGCGGACCGCGCTTCAGTCCCGATGGCCGGCGCGTGCTCTTCACCACCGACCGCGGCGACTCCGGCGGGCTGGACCTGTGGACCGTGGACGTGGAGACCGGTCGGGAGATGCCGCTGGTGGCCGGAGCGGGCGATCAGTGGGACGGCGCGTGGAGCGGCGACGGCGCGTCCGTGTACTACGTCAGCGACGAGTTCGGCACGCGTGACCTCCTGCGGTACGACCCGGCCACGGGCAAGTCGAATCGCCTGACGAAGCTCATCGGCGGGGCCGGCGCGCCGTCGCTGGCGCGGGACGGCGGCAACCTGGCGTTCACCGTCTACGAGAAGGGCCGCTACCGCATCGTGCTGGTGGACGATCCGGACTCGTTGCAGGCGGTCGAGGCGCCGCGGGTGGACGTGGGCGATGCGTTCTGGTGGAAGACGTACGAGCGCGCCGACTCCGCGGCCGCGGACAGCGCAGCGGTGGAGGTCGCCGAGGGAGGGGGAGCGGTCGACGCGGCGAAAGACGAGGACGTGTCGGCGGAAGAGGACGACCCCGATCGGCACTATCCCGACGGCCGCTTCGATCCCTACGTGGACGGCTACGACCCGCGTCTGCGGCCGGAGTGGCTGGCCGGATCGCTCGGCTACGCCGGATTCGGCTTTCACCTGGGCGTGCAGAGCGAGGTGACCGACGTGCTCGGGAACCACCGCATCGCCGTCAGCGCCAACCTGTTCCGCACGCTGAAGAACACGGACGCGTACGTCGGCTACCGCTACCTGGCCGACCGGCTGGACTACGGGATCGCGGCGTTCCACTTCCGCGACTTCCTCTACGACGACCGCACCGCGCTGGGACAGCCCGTGGGCGAGGAGGGCGACGACGCCCGGTTCACGGAACGTCAGTGGGGCCTCAGCGGCATCGTCTCCTATCCGTTCCACACGTTCCGCCGCGTCGATCTGGAAGTGGCGGCGATGACGCTGGACCGCGAGCGCTACGACCGAATCGACAACCGCTACGTGCTCATCGGTTCCACGCAGAGCAGCGTGCTGCGCCCGACGCTGTCCCACACGTTCGACAACACGCTCTGGGGCTGGACGGGACCGGTGCAGGGTTCGCGTTCCGTGCTGTCGGCCAGCTACGTGATCCCGGTCGGCGGGGAGCCGATCGAGTTCGCCACGGTGCTCGCCGACCTTCGCCACTACGACCGGTTCGGAGAGTACGTCCTCGCGATGCGCGGCATGGCGACGGCGGGCTTCGGCCCCGACCCGCGCGAGATCCAGCTGGGCGGCCCCGCCACCATCCGCGGCCACGACCACCAGTCCATTCGCGGCCGCCACGCCGCCGTGGGATCGCTGGAGTTCCGCTACCCGTTCCTGGAGTACGTGCGCCTGGGTTGGCCGCTGCGCTCCGCGTTCGGCGGCGTGCGCGGCAACCTCTTCCTGGACGTGGGCACCGCCTTCGACGATCCGGAGCAGGCGAAGCTCACCGGCCCGAACGAGTTCGGGGACGACGCGCTGCGCGACCTGCACATCGGCTTCGGCTTCGGGATGCGAGCGCGCGTGGCGTTCCTCCCCATGCGCATCGACTGCGGCTGGCCGACCGACGGGTCGCGGGTGGGCAAGCCGAACTGGGACTTTGCGCTGGGGCCGGAGTTCTAGGCTACTCCGCCAGCGTCCACTCCCATCCCAGCGACCGCGCCATCCCGCCGTGCTGTCCGCCGATGGTCGCCTTCATCGTGGCGCCGTCGCGTTCGTAGGTCACGCGCTGCGGGAAATCGTGGTCGGGATTCTCGAAGACGGCGCGCGTGCCCTCCACCTCGACGAGGCGGAACGGGGTGGCCTCCTTGCCGCCGGGCTGCGCCAGGTAGACGACGTTGTCGTCGGACTGGAGCTGCACGCGCAAGAACTCGAACGCGCGGACGACGCCCTCCGCCGTCGTGCGGCTGAGCCCGAGGATCATGTTGTCCTGCGGGTCCATCCACAGCTCCTCGGTGCGGAGCTCGCCCTCCTCGCGTACCCAGTGGCCGGACATCCACGCGACGTCGGCGATGGTGTAGCCGGGGGCGGCATCGGAATCCGCTTCCGCGGCAGCGTCCGGCGCGGCGGCCGCTTCGCCGGACGGCGCCGTCTCGACGTCCGCATCGGCTTCCGTGCCCTTCGGCACCGGCTCCGCCAGCGCGGTCGTTCCGGCCAGAACCATCACCGCGATCGCGGCGGCGGCGAGGCCCGTCGTGCTCCGACCGCGTGGCCCGGCTCTCCGTCTCATCGTCATCATGTCGTTCCCTCCGGCGGTCCGCCTGGACTCCTGGAATCGGTCACCATCATGACAGACACGCGATCCGTCCGGAAGGGCCGTCGTCCGCATCTTCCGCGCGTGCTACACTGCGTCGCCGCGGTCGGGCCGTCGCGCCCGGACACTCGCGGCGCCTCCCCGCCGCCGACGCCCCGACCGACAACGCATCACCCCGAGATGTGCGGACGAGGAGGAGGATCGGGTGAGCCATTCCACCGCTTCCGGCCAGGCAGCCATGGACCTGTTTTCCCAGTCGGACCCGTCGGCCGAGATCCTGACCGGCCTGAATCCGCCCCAGCAGGAGGCCGTTCGCCACGAGGGCGGCCCGCTGCTGGTGCTGGCCGGCGCCGGCTCGGGCAAGACGCGCGTGCTCACGCGCCGCGTCGCCTGGCTGATCGGCGTGCAGAACGCGCACCCGTCCACCATCCTGGCCGTCACGTTCACGAACAAGGCCGCGGCGGAGATGCGCGAGCGCATCGTCAAGCTGGTGGGCGAGTCCGCTCGCTCCGCCTGGGTCGGCACGTTCCACTCCATCGGGGCGCGGATCCTGCGCCGCGAGTCGGAGCGCATCGGCATCGCCCGGGACTTCTCCATCTTCGACCGTGACGACCAGATCTCCGCGCTGAAGCGGGTGCTGGCGGCGCGCGGCATCTCGCCCAAGGAGCACACGCCGGAGTCGTTCCTGTCGCTCATCTCCCGCGCCAAGAACGACCTGCAGGGCCCGGAGCAATTCGAGGAGAACGCGCGCGGTCCTTACGAGCGCCTGGTGGCGCAGGTGTACCGCGCCTACCGCGACTCGCTCCGCGCTCAGAACGCCCTCGACTTCGACGATCTGCTGGTGGAGCCCGTCCGTCTGCTGCGCGAGGAGGACGTGCGGGAGCGCTACGCGCGGCAGTTCCGGTTCGTGCTGGTGGACGAGTACCAGGACACGAACCGTTGCCAGTACGAGTTCCTGCGCCACGTCACGAAGGAGCATCGTCAGCTCTTCGTCGTGGGCGACGACGACCAGTCGATCTACCGCTGGCGCGGCGCGGACCTGCAGAACATCCTGAACTTCGAGGCGGATCATCCGGACGCGCACGTGGTGCGCCTGGAGCAGAACTACCGCTCCACCGGGCGGATCCTGGCCGCGGCCAACTCCGTCATCCGGAAGAACTTCGGCCGGAAGGGGAAGGAGCTCTGGACCGAGAACGGCGACGGGGAGCGGCTCCTCTCACTGGAGGTGCCGGACGAGCAGGCCGAGGCGATGTCCATCCTGAAGATGATCAAGGAGTCGATGGCCGAAGAGAACCGGCCCGCGTCGGACTACGCCGTGCTCTACCGCACCAACGCGCAGAGCCGCGTGCTCGAGAACACGTTCCAGATGGGGCAAGTGCCCTACGCGGTGTTCGGCGGCCAGCGCTTCTATGAGCGCAAGGAGATCAAGGACGTGCTGGCGTTCCTGCGTCTCCTTTCCAATCCCGCGGACGACGTCGCCACCGCGCGCGTGATGAACGTCCCGCCGAGGGGCATCGGCAAGAAGGGGCTGGAGGATCTGCAGGCCGATGCCCGCGAGCAAAGCATCCCGCTCCTGGAGGCGATGCGCCGGGCGACGAGGGGCGAGGGTGCCGCGCTGCGGCCCGCCCCGCGCCAGCGGATCACGGAGCTGTTCGAGGTCCTGGACGCGGCGAAAGCCCGCATGGAGGACGACTCCGTCGGCGCGGTGACGGAGGCGCTGCTCACGGACCTGGGCTACGAGGAGTACCTGGAGAAGGAGAGCGAGAAGCAGGCGTACTCCCGGTGGGAGAACGTGCAGGAGCTCCTCGCCTCCATGGGCGAGTTCGAGGATCAGGAGAACCGCGAGGATGCGTCGCTGCGCGCGTTCCTCGAGGAGGTGTCCCTGGTCTCGGACACCGACGACTACGAGGAGGACGCGCCGCGCGTCACCCTGATGACGCTGCACAACGCCAAGGGGCTGGAGTTTCCCTGGGTCTTCCTGGCCGGGATGGAGGAGGGGCTCTTCCCGCACGCGAACTCCGCGGCCGAGGAGGCCGGCCTGGAGGAGGAGCGTCGGCTGTTCTACGTGGGGATCACCCGCGCGGAGCAGCGCGTCGTGCTGCTGAACGCGGACACGCGGCGCCGGTGGGGGGGCTTCCACCGTTGCCTGCCGTCGCGCTTCCTGGAGGAGATCGATCCCGAGTTCGTGGAGCGGAAGTCGATCGTGCCGCAGACGCCCGCTGCGCGGTTCGGGGGCGGGGCCGCTCGCAACCGGCGTGGCACCGACCCGAACTACAGCCCGCCGCGCAGCTTCTCGCCGCCGAAGGTCCGGCCATCGCGCGCGGACGACGCCTCGGACTACATCCCCAGCTACGAGGACGAGAACCAGGACGGGGCGCAGGTGAGTCCCGGCATGCGCGTTCGTCATCCGAGCTGGGGCGAGGGTGTCGTCGAGGCGGTGGAGGGCAGCGGCGAGCAGCTCAAGCTCACCATCAAGTTCCGGGGCGGAGTCCTGAAGAAGGTGCTGGCGGTCTACGCGAAGCTGGAGCTGCTTTCGTGAGAGCGGGAGGGCGGAGCGCCGCAGGTGCTGCGTCGCTGGTCCTGCTGCTCCTCGTCGGCTGCTCCGGCCGCGATGCTTCCCCGCCCGCGCCAGTCTCCCGCGAAGTGAACGTCTACTTCCATCGCGAAGGCGAGTGCGACGTCCAACCGTTTCCACGGACCGTCACCGCCGCGCAGCCCATCGACTTCGCGCGCGCGGCCCTGGAGTCGCTGCTGGCGGGACCGCACGAGGACGAGGTCGCGCAGGGATTCCGCTCCGCGCTGCCGGACTCGCAGACGGTGCGGCGCCACTTCCAGAGCCATCTGGCGTTCGGAATGGACCCCGGTCACGACGGCGGATCGCTCGGGATCCTCGGCGTGGAGGAGGCCGGGAACCGCCTGCTGCGCGTGAACTTCAGCCGGGAGATCGAGGCGTACGGCGACGGCGAGGAGCGGCTCTGTCCGTTGATGCGCCAGATCCAGGCGACGGTCCGCCAGTTCGACGAGTACACGGATGTCCTGATCCAGGTCGACGGGAAGTCGCGGGGGGTGCTGCAGCCCTAGGGATGGCTCTGACATCCGCGCGCCCCTGGTCGCATTGCTTCAATTGATGCTATCGTCCCGTAGTTGAGTGTGAGGGCGAGCCTGAGATGATATTCGTTTGTCATAGGCGCTCGGACGCTGATCCGTTTGTGGACCGTCTGGCGAGCGCGTTGGAGGGGCGATTCGGGCATGAGGCTTCGTTCGCCGACATCAGGCACCTTCAACCCGGCGACCAGTGGGCTGAGGAACTGGATCAAGCGCTCGCGATCGCAAAGGTCGTGCTTGTAGTCATCGGCACGAAGTGGGACCAACTGCGCTTCCACGACGGTCGGTATCGGGGGTTCCCTCGACTGCACGACCCGTCCGACGTCGTCCGAAGAGAGATACTTGCATCTCTGGCGAGAGGCCGCGACGTCCGCCTTGTTCCAGTGCTGGTCGATAGGGACGTCCTGCCGAACCGGGACTGGTTGAAGAATTTTGGCCTCCAAGATCTTCACAGATTTCAGGCGATTTTCGTCCGGTCTGAGTCGCTTGATAGCGATATCGAGTATCTGCTTGAGGAACTGGGTCGGATCAACGGGCCGGCTGCGACGCCCAGCCGGGCACAGCAGGATTCTCCAAAGGTCTGGATTCCTCACGCTGGACATGTCCTTCAGCGCGCGCCGCATTTTGAAGGACGGTATGATCTGAGAAAGGAGCTCACGCAGTGGGCGATGTCGACGGCCACGAGTTGCAGAGTGCACGGCATCGTGGCTCCAGGGGGAACCGGAAAGACCGCGGTCGTCGAGTGGGTGCTCAGACAGGTTGCAGTCAACCCCGCCGCGGGCGTCTTCGTCTGGTCGTTCTACGCAAGTCAGCACACAGAGGCCTTCATTCGGTCCGCGATCGAGTACTTCGGTGAGGGGTCTGTCGACGGTTCGGCCCCACCGACTCTTGAGATGCTCCAGACACTGTTGTCAGGCCACCATCCGCACCTACTCATCCTGGACGGCATGGAACTGGTCCAAGCAGAGCGTCCCGGTCGTGTGCACGGCTCGTTTCAGGATTCTCTCCTAAGGCGACTCCTGCGTTGGATCGCAGCCGGGATCGGGACTGGCTCGCGAGCCCTTATCACAACTAGGTTTCCGCTTGTTGACTTGGGTGATTGGCTCGGCACAAGTGTCAAAGAGATCAGGCTCGAGGATATCTCGGTCCGGGTGGGGATCCAAGTGCTTCGGGCCTGGGGCGTCATCGGTACCGAGAGCGAACTCCGGGAGGTTCTAGTGCCGCTACAGGACCCTAGGACCGATAGAGTCCATGCGCTCACAACGGCTGTGATCGGATCGTATGTGGGCAAGATGTGGGGAGGAGACCCGAGTAAGGCGCCGACGCTCAGTAAGGGTTTTCTGGCTCAGGACACTCAGGGCAACAAGCTCACGAAAGTACTGACAAGCTACGCGGACGCACTGAGCCCGTTGGATCGCGACATACTGTCGCGTCTCTCGATGTTCCCACATGGCATTGGAGTTCGCCTGCTCGAGCAGCTGGCCAAGAGTGGGGGCGAAGTGGCAGGCTCGTTGGTCGGTGCTGACTCGCTCCAGCTCCGAGATGCGCTGGCCAAACTCCGACACCTCGGTCTGGTCTTTCAAGCCGGCACTGCGACAGACTCCACCTACACAGCTCATCCTTTTCTCCGCTACTACTTCTCTCAGATCCACGGTTTGGAGGATCCGACCAGCGTGCCTGAAGAGGTCCGAAGACTCATGGCCCTCGAACTGGATAGGCGTCCAAGTACTCGGCCGTGGAGCAGCGAAGAGCTGGACCGGTACGAATCGCTGATCGAGGCGACACTACTGGCCGGAGACATTGGCGGCGCCTATCAGCTCTACGCATCACGATTGGGAGGATTTCGACATGTCGGATGGAAGCTGGGAGCGTATTCACGCGGAGACCGGGTCGCGTCTAGGATCCAGGAAGCAAATGAGGGCAGCCACCCGGGGAAGGGACTGGGGGCAGGGGAGGAGGCACAACTCCTCGAGGACTGCGGGGCGTTCTCGGCTGAACTGGGGAACCTATCGCGCGCGCTGGAGCTCTTCGAGCTCCAGCGAACGAGGGCGGAGGACAACGGGATTCCTAGAGCGCTCAGGCGCGGCAGCCTGAATGTGTGCGACGTCCTTGCCCAGCGTGGGGAGTGGGCGAGCCTGCAGGACATCGCCCGGAGTGTGATGGCGAGATCGGCGTCGTCGGATGCAAGAGACGACAGGGAGATCGCACTTGTCTCGCTCGGTAGCTCTTGGTTCTGGATGGGTGAAGTTGCTCGAGCGGATGACTTGTTTGAGGAGGCGGAGGCGATTGAGGAACGAGAACTCTACTCTCGGCGCGGCGTCGCTCTCCTGGATTCGCTGCTGGCGACGGGCCATTGGGATATTGCGGAAGCGCGATGCAAGGCCAATCTAGAATACTGCAAGGAGCGAGGGTGGCTTGATGACGTAGCATTGTGCGAGTCCGTCATGGGTTGGTGTACCCTAAGGCGGGACGCAGTGACGGCGAGCACGCACCTGGGACTGGCGCGCCAGTACGCGAATCGCACCGGCCACACCGAGACCTCTTTGCGTTGCTATCAACTCGCTAGCGCTGTCGCTAGGCAAGGGGTTCGTTTGAAGGACGCCGTGTTTGAGGGTCGCAACGGGATCGAGTTGGCTAAGTCGTGCGGCATGCACAGGTGGGAGTTGGCTCTTCGATTGGAACTAGCAAGGACGTATCGAACGTTGGGGAAGTTCGAGGAAGGCGTTGAGGAAGGCCTTTTCGTTCAAAGCGCGGCGGAAGATCCAGCGGCAGGCGACTGTTGGATGTCCCTCATCGCGCTGCACTTGGTCGGATCGTGCAACGTGGAGATGGGCCGCACGATGGAGGGGGAGCGACAGAGGAATCTCGCGATCGCCAGACTTAAGCAGATCCTCCCAAAGGGAGCACTTGAGCGTCGACGGCGCAAGTTTGGCGGCAGCGCGAATCGGGACCATGGATCAGATATCGGACTGCTGGAGCTGCTCGGAGAGTAGCGGTGGACGTCACCAGCTCTCCGGCAGCTCCACCACCCACGCCACCTGAGGATCCACCTTCCGCCGCGACACGCGCTCGTCGAACACGAGGACGACGCTTCGACCCTCCTCGAACCAGTCCATCCCTTCCCAGTTCTCGTGGCGGATCACTTCCGGAAGGACGTCGTCGAGATCGAGCGGCTCGCCCACCGGCGTTCCGTCGACGCGGAAGCGCTGCAGCCACTTGTAGCACCAGCGCAGCGGCTTGCCGGCGATCTCCTTGGGACAGAGCTCGGCGGGACCGGGCGTGCTGAGGGCCTCGTAGCCGGAGCTGAGCAGCACCAGGAATCCCCACTCGTCCCCGTCCAGGCGATGCCACACGAGGTCCGGCGCTCGGAACCGCTGCGCCGACGGCTCCACGCCCGGCGGCACCGGTACCTGCAGCTCCACGTCCACGGCGGCCTGATCCGGATCAAGGCCGATGCCGCGTTCGCCGGGGGCGATGTCGTGGACGATGACCCGCGGCTTCAGCGCGTGGCCGTCGAGGAACGCTCGCGCTCCGGTGGGCGTCGACGGTCCGACGGGGTAGCCGCCCTCCCACAGCACCGCCACGCGCGACGTGCCGCCCGGCATCGGGCGGGCGGCCAGGCCCTCGGCACCGCGCCCGCCCAGTTCCGCGAACCCGGAACCGTAGACCGCCACGAGTCCCTCGGCATCCACGAGCGCGCCGAGCCGCTCGGACAGCAGCACGACGCGCCCGTCCGTCAGCACCTCGATCGACTCCAGATCCATGGCGTAGTCGCCGGCCGGGATGCGATGTCGCGTGAGTCGCGACTTGCCCAGCGGGATGCGCCCCGGCGGATCGTCGCCGGCCGGGGCCGGATCGTCCGGCGAGAGCTCCGCCGTGTAGTACGTTCCGGGTTCGTGGTCGCCGACGATGAGCAGTCGATCGCCGTCCCGCACCACCCCCGACGCCTCCTCGATGCCGATGAACTGCTGATCGGCTCCGGCCGTCAGGTGGGCGGCGGGGGGAGAAGGAGCGGGCGAGCAGGACGACAGGATCCCCAGGCCCAGCAGCATCGCGCCCCGGTCGATCCGGATGGTCACGATCCCCACACCAGGATGCCGGCCGTCACCGCGCTGAGCGCCAGCAGCAGGCCCGGCCGGGCCACCTTCGTCCGGTTCAGGATCCCGCGCGAGAGCGTCCAGCCGAAGAAGAGGATCGCGATCGTGGCACCGAGCAGCGCCAGCCCGCGACCGTCGACGGTGCCGGAGAGCATGAGCGCACCGCCGAGCAGCGCGAGGCCGCCGATCACGCCGCCGCCGATCAGCGACGGCACGCTGCCGGCCTTCCGGTATCCCATCACGCCGCCGGCCAGCATCACGGCGCCGTACAGCAGGGCGGTCATGGCCAGTCCGGTCACGGGGCTCCTCCGACCTGGGGCAAGGGAAGGGTCGGCGGCGACGATCGGCCGACCCGTCGCGGATTCTATCGCCCCGGGGGAAGCGGCGCAGGCGTTTTCGTGCGATGCTCCCGCCCTCACGCAGGAGGGAAGCATGCGCGTGCTCGCCGTCGATCAGGGGACCACCGGCACCACCGCCGCCATCTTCGACCGCGAGGGGCGGCAGGTGGCGAAGGCCTACCGCGAGTTCACCCAGCACTACCCGAAACCGGGCTGGGTGGAGCACGACGCGGAGGAGATCTGGCGAACCGTCGTGGAGACGGTGGAGGAGCTCCTGGAAGCGTCGCCGGGGCCCGTGGCCGCGGTGGGCCTGACGAACCAGCGCGAGACGACGATCCTCTGGGACCGCGAGACGGGGAAGCCGGTGCACCGGGCGATCGTCTGGCAGTGCCGGCGGACGAAGGAGCTCTGCGAGGCGCTGGCCCCGCACGCCGATCTCTTCCGACATCGCACCGGTCTGCCGCTGGACGCGTACTTCTCCGGCACGAAGATCCGCTGGCTGCTGGACCACGTCGACGTGGATCCCGCCCGGCTCGCGTTCGGGACGGTGGACTGCTGGCTCGTATGGAAGCTCACCGGCGGCGCCGTCCATGCCACGGATCCCACGAACGCGTGCCGCACGCTTCTCTACGACATCCGCGATCTCTCGTGGTCGGAGGAGCTGGCCGGACACCTCGGCGTTCCCACGTCGATCCTTCCGGAGGTCCGTCCGTCCATCGGCGACTTCGGAACGGTGAGCACGATTCCCGCGCTGGAGGGGGTGCCGATCGCCGGCATCGCGGGCGATCAGCAGGCCGCGCTGTTCGGGCAGACCTGCTTCGACGCCGGCTCCATGAAGAACACGTACGGCACCGGCTGCTTCGCGCTGCTGAACACGGGGCAGGAGATCATCGACTCGTCCGAGGGGCTGCTCACGACGGTGGCGGTCGCCGGCGACGGTTCGCCGTGCTGGGCGCTGGAGGGATCGGTGTTCATCGCCGGTGCCGCCGTGCAGTGGCTCCGCGACGAGCTAGGTCTCATCGAGCACGCGGCGGAGACGGAAGCCGCGGCGCGCGCCGTGGACGACGCCGGCGGCGTGTACCTCGTGCCGGCGTTCGTCGGGCTGGGCGCGCCTTACTGGGACATGGACGCGCGCGGCGCGCTCGTGGGCCTCACGCGCGGCAGCCACCGCAACCACGTGATCCGGGCCACGCTGGAGTCGATGGCGTACCAGACCGCCGACGTGATGCACGTGATGGAGAAGGAGGCCGGCGTGACGCCGGATCGGCTCTCGGTGGACGGCGGGGCCGCGGCCAACGACTTCCTGCTGCAGTTCCAGGCCGACGTGCTGGGCGTGCCCGTGGTGCGCCCCGCCATCCTTGAGGCGACGGCCCAGGGTGCGGCCTACCTGGCCGGACTGGGCGCGGGCGTCTGGAAGGACGCGGCGGAGCTGTCCGCGAAGCATCGCGTGGAAGCGGAGTTCACGCCGGACGGCAACGAGACGCTGCGCGCCGAGCGACTGGAGGGCTGGGCGCGCGCGGTGCGGCAGGCGCGGACGCGGTAGCGATGAGCCGTCGCCCGGACCGACCCCGTTCCCGGACCACGGTCCGATGCTGACCCTCGAGGAGATCCTGGCCGCGGCCGGCGATGATGCGCCGTCCGGCGAGTCGCTGGGCCGCTCGCGCGAGGGGCGCGAGATCGTCGGCCACCGGTTCGGCGCGGGGAGCCATCGCGTGAGCCTGATCGCCGGCTGTCACGCGGACGAACCGACCGGTCCGCGGCTGCTGCGCGCGCTGGTCCGGGCGCTGGCGGGCCTTCCGGCCGCGCACGGCGCCCGGGCCGATGTGTCCTGGTGGATCGTCCCGCATGTGAACCCCGACGGCGAGGCGCGCAACGCCGCGTGGCAGCGCTCCGGCGCGGCGGCCCCGGATCTCGTCGACTTCCTGCGCCACTCCGAACGCGAACCGCCGGGCGACGACGTGGAGTTCGGCTTCCCGCGGGACGACGCGGACGACGGCGCCCGTCCGGAAACCGTCGCCGTGCGCGAGTTCTGGAAGCGCGCGGGGGGGCCGTTCCACCTGCACGCCTCGCTGCACGGGATGTCGATCGCCGGGGGCGCGTACTTCCTCCTCGATCGCACGTGGATCGACCGGACGGAGGAGCTGCGCGAGCGATGTGTCGCCGCAGTCCGCGAGCTGGGCTACCCACTCCACGACGTCGACCGGGGCGGGGAGAAGGGCTTCACGCGGATCGCGCCCGGCTTCTGCACGCGTCCCGACTCCCGCGCCATGGCGGGCCACTTCGAACGGCTCGGCGACGCCGCCACCGCCGCGCTCTTCCGGCCGTCGTCCATGGAGGCGATCCGCGCACTCGGCGGCGACACGCTCACCCTGGCCTCGGAGATGCCGCAGTTCCTCGTCCCCGACCTCGGCGGCGATGCGGCGGCCTCGTCCGGGAAGATGACCGCCTGGCGGGACCGGCTCTCGGTCTGGCGGGCGAAGGTCGATCGGCCGGGTGGCGACGCGGAGGTCCGGTCGGAAGCGAAGTCGGCCGGCGTGCGGGCGATGCCCATCGTCGACCAGATGCGGCTCCAGTGGGCGATGGTGCTCGCGGGACTGGACGCCTCGCGCCTCCCTTGACCCGTTTGGCGCGTGTCCTGGGACCTTGTTGCAATCAGCGGGGATTCGCGACATTGTGACCGGTTCGACCCGGAAGCTCGGCTACGCGTGGACACCAAGAAGAAGGGCATCGTCGTGAAGGTCTTTATCAGCTGGTCGGGCAAGGACGGGCAGAGGCTTGCCGAGATCCTGCGGCGGACCATTCCCTCGGTCATTCAATCGGCCCAACCATGGGTATCGGCGGAGGACATCGGCGCAGGTCGCGCTTGGAACGATGACCTCAGGCAGGCCATGGAGGACGCCGACGCCGCGATCATCTGCGTGACCCATGCCAAGGAGTCCCAGTGGCAGATGTTCGAGGCGGGCGCGTTGATGTGCGGCTCGGGGCGACGCCCGGTGATTCCGCTGGTTCTCAAGGGCAAGCTCAAGTCTCTCCCTCCTCCGCTGAGGCAGTTCCAGGTCGTTCGCTGCGACCGTAGAGGACTCCTCGAGCTCTTCAAGGGCTTGAACAAGAGACGAGTGCCGCAGCCGATCGCTGAGACCGTGCTGTACCGGATGTTCCAGGCGGAGTGGCCGTTTCTTTGGGAAGCCCTGCACAAGCTGCGGGGCGGGTTCGATACGAGAGAGGCACCGCTGGCTGCCGTTCATCCCTACTCAGGGAACTGGTGCTTCCGTGGAACGTGTCGGGTGCCGGAAGGACAATCCGCGCAAGAAGTGGAGTCCGTAACGTGGAGTGGTGATCTGGACCTCTTTGTGAGCGCGAGTCGGGCGCTCTTTTCCGGAACTCTTCACAGTGAACTCCGCCTCGAAGGCGGAGAGACTCCGGGCACGGTCTACACCGCGGCCCGCCTCAGGACCTTGAAGATGACGGCCGGCCAGGTCACTCTCGAGTTCGACCAACGTCTGGCGGACTGGCTGTCGGCGGCCCCGGCCGGGGAGCGCGCGGAGGGAGTCGTGCAGCGCATCCAACTCGAGCTCAAACCTCGGCCCGAAGACTACTTGACCCGACTGTCGGGGACCTTTTCCCTCGAAGGGACTCTCGGAGTCTACGAAGGGAAGGTTCGGTTCCGAAAGGCGTGACGAGCTGCCGTTGCTCCTGCAAACTTGGAGCCCGGCATGGCTTCGGGCGGTTGAGCGAGAGACATGCAGCCCGTCGCGCTGACCGCAAGTTCCGCAAACGATCACAGGTTGCCTCCCGGAGAGAACCGGCACGTGACACAGAGACCGAAGCGCGCGTCTTTGGACCCTGACGTCGAGGAGATGCGCCGCGTCGGCTACGCGGCCGTCGACCGCATCGTGAAGCATCTCGGGACGCTGGAGGAGCAGCCGGTCGCGAGACGCGGCACCGCGGCCGAGTTCGCGGCGCTTGTCGACGAGCCGCTGCCCGAGACCGGTCGCAGCCTGGACGACGGCCTCCGCTTCCTGTTCGACCGGGCGATCCCGCCGATGACGCGCGTGAACCATCCGCGCTTCCACGCCTACATCCCGTGCCCGTCCAGCTTTCCCGGCGTGGTGGGAGAGATCGTGGCGGCGGGAACGAACCCGTTCCTGGGAAGCTGGCTGGGCGGCGCGGCGCTGGGGTCGATGGAACTCACCGTGCTGCGGTGGATCGCGGAGCTCGTCGGCTACCCGAACGATGCGGCCGGACTGCTGACCAGCGGCGGCTCGCTGGCGAACCTGTCGGCGCTGGCGTCGGCGCGTGCGCGATTCGGCGAGGAGACGATGCAGCGCGGCGTGATCTACGTCTCCCGCGAGGGTCACGCGTCCATGGACAAGGCGGCCGTCGTACTCGGCTTTCCTCCGGACGCGATCCGCGCGATCGACGTGGACGATCGGATGCGGCTGCGGATCGATACGCTGCGGGAGGCCGTGTCCGCCGATCGTGCGGCGGGGCGGCTTCCGTTCTTCGTCTCGGCCAACGCCGGCACGACCAACACCGGAGCCGTCGATCCGCTGGAGGACGTCGCGGGTTTCTGCGCGGCGGCGGATCTCTGGATGCACGTCGACGGAGCGTACGGCGGCCTCGCCGCGCTGGACCCCGACGCG
The DNA here is from genome assembly GCA_965216835.1 of bacterium. GTDB lineage: Bacteria > ARS69 > ARS69 > ARS69 > ARS69 > BQJX01. Next base: position 265,249 of record OZ244210.1, read on the forward strand.
AAGCGTCTCCTGGCCGGAATGGAGCGCGCCGATTCCCTCACGCTCGATCCGCACAAGTGGCTCTACGCCCCGATGGGCTGCGGCTGCGTGCTCGTGCGGCGCGCGGAGTTCCTGGAGCGCGCCTTCACCGCCCACGGCGACTACCTGCGCGACCTGCCCGGCGACGAGGTGAACTTCCTGAACCGCGGCGTGGAGCTGTCGCGGCCGGCGCGCGTGATTCCCGTGTGGATGGTGATCCGCTCCGCGGGACGCGCGGGACTGGCGGCGCAGGTGACGGAGGATCTTCGCCTGGCGCGTCTGGCGGCGGATCTCCTCGCGGAGGACGATCGCTTCGAGCTGGTCGATCGGCCGCAGCTCTCGGTCGTGGCGTTCCGGCACCGCGCGCGCCCCGGTGAGTCCGAGGAAGATCGGGCGGCCCGCGATCAGGCGCTCATGGAGGCCACGCTGGCGGACGGCGCGCTGATGCTCTCCACCACGATCACCGGCGGCCGGACCGTTCTGCGCATGGTGGTCATGAACCATCGCACGTCGGAGGAGCACGTGCGCTTCAGCGTCGCGAGGATCCGGGAGCTGGCGGAGTGAATCGACGACTCGTCGGTTCGTTCGCGGCGGCATCGGCCGCGGTGCTGTGGCTGCCCGCCTGCTCGGACCTGGCCTCCGAGCGCGACGTCCGCATGACGCTCGTGGACTCCGACGGCCTCCCGGTCCCCGGCGCCCTGTTCTACGCCGAGGTCCGGGAGCCGGGCGGGGAACCCTTCGCCTTCTTCGCCTACCGGGCGGGGCCGTCCGGAGCGGTGCCCGACCAGGCCCGCGAGGCGGCCAAGATCGGGTGGCGTCCCGGTGCCGAGGTGGCGATGGCCGCCTTCGCGCCGGATCGTCGGCCGTCGGTCGCCCTGCCCGGCGCCGATCCCCCGGTCCCCCTGGAGGGCGGGGTGCTGGTACTGGATCCCGGGCCGGAAAATCACCCGGATCTGGTTGAGCTGAGAGGACTCCAGGGCTCGCCGCCCGCGGCGGCGGCGCATCTCCCTCGGGACCTCCTGGAGGCCCTCATGGCCCGTCTGGAGCCCTCCCGCGGCTCCGGCGAGTCGGGAGGCCGGACCCCCTGACCTGGCCTCCGCCCGAGTTCCACCGAACGGGCCGCCCCGGGCGGTTCACCCCGGCCCCCGGCCGGATCAAACCCCCCGTGAATTTTCTCAGCCCCCTGGACGATCCGGCCGATGTTGAACAGAGTGGGGCCGACGCTGACCTGAGACCCCGGGAGTAGGACCCGCCATGAAGAACATCCTCGCCATCTCCTTCGCCCTGACCCTCCTGGGAGTCGCGCCGGTCGCGGCCTCCGAGACCACCGCTCCGGATCGCGCGCCTCGCGCCGAGTCGTCCCGCGTCGTCGGGCCGCTCACGCAGCAGGCGATCTTCGAGATCCTGTGCGGCGGAATGGAAGCGCAGGAGGGTGCGCTGGCCCGGCACCTGTGGGACGTCGCCGGCAGCCTCGCGGATCGCGGCTGGACGCCGCCCAAGGTGACCGTGCGCGTGGTGGCCGCCGCCACCGACGGCTAACGCGGCCGCGGCGGAGGCCGGAGAAGCCGGCGCCCCTCGATCTCGAGCGTTCCGTTCACGAGAGCCGTCCGCAAGCCCTCCGCGATTGCCGTCGGAAACTCCTCTCCCCTCCAGTCCGGGAGGGAGAGGATGATCCCGTCGATTCCGCTCTCCCCCCGAGCCCCGTGAATCAGTCCGGTCACGTCACAGATGACCGCCTCATCGCGGGGGCGAAGCGTCGTCCGGCTCATCACCTGCGCCAGCGGCGCCGCGGCCCGGGCCGCTCGAACCCAGACATCGAGGGGTTCCTGCAGAACGGTCGTCACGCTACCGAGCAGGAAAGCCTGTGAGATCGCGTAGTTCCCGAGGTCCGGGAGACTCACGCTCAACAGGACGCGGGCCTCTCCCGCGCGGGTGTCCACCAGGCGGGCGCCGGTCAGGGGCAGACTCAGTCTCTCCCCGAAGGCGGCGCCGGTGGTCAGTAGAAGGAGCGCTGCCGCGACGGTTGCCCTTCTCATGATCTACTCCTTCGTCCGGAAACGAGACTTGATGTTCGCCCAGGAACTGTCCTCGACGGACACGGTTCCGCAGCCGACGCCGTAGGCACCGATCCGGCCGCAGGACGGAGCGTTCTCCTCGGCGCAGGGAGACGTGGAGCGGAGCGTGTAGTCATCGTTGGGGACGTCGCAGAACTGGGGGTCGACGAAGAGGTCGTTCGGTCCCGGCGTGTAGCTGGAGTGGGCGTCCCCCGAGTTGGCCCAGAAGACGTTGCAGTCGCCCGCTCGAATCTCTCTCGTCGCATGGTAAGCGGTGCCGCCGGAGCCGAGCGCGAAGATGTTGCGGGTCGCCAAGACGCCGCCTCCGAGCACGCGGTCCAGAACAGCCGTGCCGATGGGCGCCTCGTTTCCGACGAACGTGTTGCCGGAGTATTCGCCCGGGTCGAGGATCATCAGGCCGCCGCCGCCCGTCGTTGCGCGGTTTCGCAGGAACAGGTTGCCATCGACCACAGCCGGCTCCGAGTTGGCACTGATGACGAGTCCGGCTCCCAACTCGGCGGTGTTCTCGATGAATCGGCTGTTCGTGACCACGGCCGGATCCACGCCAACGACCGCCAGCCCGCCCGCTTGGATTCCGAAGTTGTTCCGGAAGACGCATCCCGTCACCAGGATATCCCCGCCCCCCCGCGCGAGCATCGCGGTAGGGCCGCACTCCTCGAAGATCGAGTCGCGGACGACCGTCCGGCTGTCGCCCGTACCGTTCGCCTTCATGGCGCCTGCCTCCAGGGCGGCCGTACAGCGAACGAACTCGCAGCCGATCACTTCCAGCGAGCCGCCGTTCTGGGCAAGCCCCGCGGCCGCGTTCGACGATGTTTCGACGTCCACCACGCGGCAGTCCACCACGCTCATGTTCCAGCAGTTCACGAAGGCCATCCCCCGTGCGTTGGCCACGGTTGTTCGCATCTCGAACCCCTCGACACGTGCCCCGCCCGTTCCGATGCCGTCGCCCCCGACGACCCGCAGGCCGGAAGACGGACCTCCCTCCACGAGTTCCAGCAGGGTCACGTCCGGGCCGCCCTCCGACAGAAGCGTCAATCCCTCGAAGATGTCCGCAACGCGAGCAGTACAAGGACCGTCGTCGCAGTTCGTATAGACTCCTGGAGCCACGAGCACTGTGTCGCCCGCGACCGCCGACCCGATCGCGCTTGCGATCGACGGATACGCGTCAGGGACCCTCAACGTAGCTGCATCGGCTTGATCCCCAACGGCGAGAAGCCCCGCAAGTCCCCAAATGAGACGTGTCCACTTCATCGGGAAAGCCTCACGATCTTCGTGGTGAAGGACTGATCTCCCGCCCGGAACCGTACGAAATAGATAGCAATCGCCATCACCTGCTTCAATCCGCTCGACTGACGGCCTCCGCGGATGTTGTTGACGGGTGGCCCAAGGGAGGCCCTGCCTTTCCACGGCATCGCACCCGTGCTACCGTCCGCCTCCGGGAGGACGGAATGGCCAAGCTGGAAGCCGGTCGGCAACCCACGACGTACTGGAACTACCTGAACCTGGAGGAGCTGCTCTCGCTGCAGGGCGGAGTCTCCGGGGACGAGAAGGACCTCACGCCGGACGAGGTCGTCTTCATCGTCGTGCACCAGGTCTACGAGCTCTGGATGAAGCTCATGCTCCGCGACCTGGAGGCCGCCCGCGACCTCTTCGCCCAGGATCCCGTCCCGGACGACGCCATGGGCGAGGCCTCCCGCAAGCTGGCCCGCGTGCGCACGCTGCTGGAGCTGGCGGCGGAGCACTTCCGCGTGGTCGAGACGATCACCCCGCGCGACTTCCTCAACTTCCGTGACAACCTCTTCCCGGCCAGCGGCGGACAGTCGATGCAGTTCCGCGAGCTGGAGATCCTGCTGGGGCTGGAGGAGGAGGAACGGATCCCGTACGTCGGGCAGGGCAGCTACCGTGACGTCCTCCGCGAGCCGGACGGTTCGGAGAGCTGGGTGCTGAAGCGCGTGAACGCGCGCTTGGCCGATCGGCCGAACCTGCGCGAGGCCATCGACGAGTGGCTCTTCCGCACGCCCATCGACGGTTCTCGTCCGGACGCGGCTGACGACGAGCGCGTGGTCACGCAGTTCGTCGAGGACTATCTGGAGGCGCACGGCCGGGCCATCGCCGACCTGATGACGCACATCCGCGGCTTCGTGCAGACGGACGCGGAGGCGTCGCAGCTCCAGCGTCGCTACGAGAAGGAGCGGGAGGCGGCGGCCGCGTTCCTCCGCGCCGAGGACGAACCGGGAGCCACCCGACCGCGCCGCCGCCGAATCCGCGCCGCCGCACTCTTCCTCGAGGTGTACCGCGAGCTCCCGCTGCTGGCGTGGCCGCGCGAGATCGTCGATGGACTGGTCTCGGTGGAGCAGGCCTACGTGATCTTCCGCCAGCGGCACGCGCGGATGGTGGAGCGGATCATCGGCCGGCGCGTGGGCACCGGCGGCTCGCGGGGCGTGGACTTCCTGGACGAGGGCGCGCAGAAGTACCGCGTGTTCAAGGACCTCTGGGCCGCGCGCACGCTGCTCGTCCGCCGGGACCTCCTGCGGGGCCCGCACCGCGCGGACCTCTACGGTTTCCAGTTCGACGGGAAGTGACCGTCCGCCGCGCCGTCACGGCGATGGTCCTGCTGCTGGTGGCGGGGCTCGCCTGGATCGCCCGCGACGCCGCCGACCAGCGGCATGAGCTGCCGGACGGCGGCTGGGGCACGTTGGACGCCGACACCTTCTACCACCTGCGCCGCGCCGATCGTGCGCTGACCGAGGGTCTGCCGCCGGCGGGCACGGACTCCTACCTGAATCATCCCGAAGGTTCGGCGATTCCCTGGCCGCCGTACTACGCGATCGTCGGCTGGGCGGCGGCGACCCCGGGCGCGCCGGACGATCCGGAGGCGCGTCGCGCGCACGTGGAGCGACGCGTCGCCTCCCTGCCGATGGCGATCGGCGTTGGCACGAGCGTGCTGGCCGGCGTGGCGGGCGCCGCGCTCGCGGGACCCGTCGGCGCGATCCTGGCCGGCGGCAATCACGCGCTCTGCTTCGGATCGCTGGTCTACACGCGCGCGGGCAACGGCGACCACCACGCCTGGGTCACGATGCTCCACCTGCTGATGCTGATGCTCCTGAGCGCGGGCCTCGCGCGCGGCGCGGCGGATCGTCGTCGGCCGGCGATGGTCTGGGGCGCGGCGGCCGGCGCCGTGGCCGGTCTGGCCGTCGGCTCGTGGGTGGGCTTCGTGCTGCACGTCCTGCCGGTGCAGCTGATGTTCGGGGCGATGATCCTGGCGAGCGGCCGGCGCGATCGGCCGGGAACGGCCGCTTTCGGGGCGGCGTTCCACGTCGCGGCGCTCCTCGTGGTCCTGCCGGCCGCCGCGGTGAGCCCGTGGAACGCGGTCCAGCCCGGTTCCGTGGTGAACCTGTCGTGGTTCCATCCCGTCTGGCTCGCGGCGGGCGCCCTCGTCTTCGCCCCGATGTTCTTCCTGCGCGGCGGTACGGTCGCGGCCCGCCTGCACCCGTTCGCGGTGCTGCTGGGCCTCGGCGCGATCGGCCTCTTCCTGGCCGCCTCCGGCAGCGGTGTCGCCGTCGCGATGCGCGAGGCCTTCCAGTGGCTCGGCCGCGAGGACGAGTTCATGGGCTCGGTGTGGGAGTCGCGCGGCGTCGGGCTGCACGAGGCGGGCATCCTGCTGGGGCGCGCCTACTACTTGCTGCCGCTCGTCGTGGCGGGGGCGGCGTTCGCGGTCGTGCGGCGCGGGCGTTGGGAGCTGCTGCCGTGGACGTTCGCGGTGCCCGTGCTGGCGGTGGAGGCGGCGCGCCAGTACCGCTTCAACGAGACGCTCACCGCGTCGTGGTCCGTGCTGCTGGCGTGGGGCGTCGTGGCCGCGTTCCGGTCGGACGCGGTGCGCTCGCGCCTCCGCTTCGTGCCGGCGGGCGCCACGCTCCCGGCGGCGTTGATCGCGTGCCTCGTCTTCCTGGGACTCACGCACCGGCAGAGCGTGCGCGAGACGATGGAAGGGCTGCGGCAGGACGTTCCCGTGGGCGATGCTCTTTCGCGCGAGATGCGCGACCTGTGCGAGTGGCTGCGGCTCCGCGCCCCGGGCGACGAGGCCGTGCTCGCCGACTGGAACTTCGGGCACCTGGTGGAGTGGGTGGCCGATCGTCCGACGGTGGGCACGAACTTCGGGATCTACGTGGGCGAGGACAGCTTCCGCGACGGCGCGCGATTCTTCCTGGAGACGGATCCGGCCGCCGCGATGGATCTCCTGCGGCGCCGCGACGTCCGCTTCGTGCTCCAGACGGGCTGGCAGCCGAGGTTCCTGGAGCAGATGGTGCGCGCGGCGAGGCCGTCGTCCCCGGAGAGATTCCTGGTCCGTTCGGGCGAGGGCTCCCAGGTGGGACCCGCGTGGTTCGAGACGATGAGCGCGCGCCTCCTCTTTAACGGATCGGTCGTCTCGCCGGCCGGCGACGTGGGGCCGCCGCTCTCCACGCTGCGCCTCGTGCACGTCTCGCCGTCGCCCTTCCCGGAGCCGATGTTCAACGAGGTGCGCCCCGCGGGATGGATCTGGGAACGCGTGCCCGGGGCCGCGCTCACCGTGGCCGGCGTTCCCGGCGACACGCTCCAGGTGGAGATCCCGGTCCGCTACGAACCCGCCGACTTCGAGCTGACTTGGTGGGCGGAAGCGACCGCCGGCGACGATGGCACCGCGACGGTCCGCATTCCCTACGCCACGGACACCCCGAACGGCGACGGCCGCGCGACCGGTCCGGCACGGGTGAGGATGGGGTCCCGCCGGGGTGAGGTGGCGATCCCGGAGGCGGCGGTCCGCGGCGGCGGGGCGCTGCGTCTCGACTGAGCGGAGTCGCTACCGCTCGGGCGGGTCCGGCGGATCGGGAAGTTCCTCCGCCCGGACGTCGGAGTCCGGATCGCTCTCGTCGCCCATCTCGATCTGGACGGCGCCCGGCAGCTGCCCCGCCACGTCCTTGAGCAACCGCTCCAGCTTGCCCTCGTCCAGCGACTGCGTCTCCTCGTCCCAGACGTCCCAGCGATCGAACGGGTTCTCGCCGTTCCCGGCCGCGGCCTCCTGCTCGCCGTGGTGGATCTCGCGGCGCAGGATCCGCTCGCCCCGTCCCTCGCCGAGCGTCTCGTTCATCGCCTGGATGGCGGCGGTCACCTCCTCCTCGTTCCCGTCGGCCGCGGCGGCCCGCGCCCAGTACCGGTACGCCGTCTGGTCCTCCGGATGCTCCCGGACGTAGGTCTTCGCGTGGCGGACGATGGCGGCGAAGTCGTCGTCGTCGAAGAGCAGCTCGAACACGTGCTCGTACGCCAGCGTGAATCCGGGATCCAGCGCGATGGCCTCTTCGAACGCGGGAAGCGACGCCGGGCGCGTGTTTCGACCCGCGTGGTACAGCGCCTCGCCGAGGCCGTACCAGCTCTCCTTCTCGTCGGAGTACTCCTGCGTCAGCCGCTCGTAGCGGGTGATCGCCTCCTCCCAGTCGTTGCTGAACAGCGAGAGCGCGGCCGCGGCCATTGCCGTGTCCTTCGGCGTGGCGCGCACGTCGCCGTCCAGGATGAGGCGCAGCGGATCCACCGTTTCGTCGTCCACGCCCGATCCCACCGAGCCCTGATCCCACCAGCGCGCCCAGGAGAGCTTGTACCAGGCCTGCCCGAACCCGGGATCCGCTTCGACCGCCTGCTCCAGCACCGCGGCCGCCGCGCCGTGCTCGCCGTTGTCCAGCGCCTCCACGCCGGCCAGGTAGAGCCGCTGCGCCTCCAGCGAGGACGACGTCCGGTCGCGAACGTCGTCGTCCGTGGCGCCGCCGAGGGCCAGTCGCGGTTCCTCGCGCAGGCGGTCCGTCAGCTCGTCGACCATGGCGTAGAGGTCGTCGCCGTCCACGCGCTGCGACCCGACGACCGTCCCGCTCTCCGCATCGACGAGCTGCGCCGTCACGATCCACTGCTCGCCGAGCCGGCTGAGCGTGCCGTCCATCAGCGTTTGCGCTCCGGCCTCCCGCGCGATGCGGTTCGCGGTCTCTCGGTCCCACGTGACGGGCTCGCCGCCGGAGAGCTGTTCCGCCAGGTCCTGCATCCGCTGGCTCGAGAAGATGCGCAGGCGTTCGCTGCCGGACAGATCGGTAATGATCAGTTCCTGCAGGATCTGCCCGAGGCGCTCGGAGTCCACCTCGTCCGCGAGGTTGCGGAACGGCATGACCGCCAGCGTGTGGTCGGCGATGCGGGGCGCGGCCGGACGCGGCGCACGCTCGGCCGATGTCGGACGATCCGGTGCGCGATCCGCCCGCCGCTTCCGGTCGCGGTCCTCCAGCGGGCTGAAGTCCGGCCACGAGGACACGATCGCGAAGAAGAGGATGGCCACGCCCAGGATCCAGGCGCGCTTCACGCCGCGACGCTTCGCCGGACCGGGCGGCGGAGGCGGAGGGACCGGCCCCGTGGACGCGGACGGCGGCGGCGCCGGGAGATCGCCGCTGTCCACGCGCAGCAGTTCCGGCGACGAACCGGACGCGGGCGCCAGGCTGCCGCTCTCCGACTGCCGGAGCAGCATCCGCAGCTCCACCGACATCTCCTTGGAGTCGGGGTAGCGGTCGGCCGGGTCCTTCTCCAGGCATCGCTGGATCACACGGGCCAGCTCCGCCGGGATGCTGGGGTTGTGCTGGTACGCGGGCGGCGGATCGTCGCGCAGGATGTGCGTCAGCGTGTCCGTCGGTGTCTCGCCGGCGAACGGCGAGAGCCCGGTGGACATCTCGTAGAGGATGACCCCGAAGGAGAAGATGTCGGTGCGCGCGTCCACCGGTCGGCCGCGCGCCTGCTCCGGCGACATGTAGGCGACGGTCCCCAGGATCCGCCCGTCGCGCGTGACGCCGGCCATCGTGGCGGCCGTGGTGACGTTGCCGTCCTGCATCGGCCCGTCGTCCAGCAGCTTTGCCAGGCCGAAGTCCAGCAGCTTGGCGCGCCCCTCCGCGTCCACCATCACGTTCTCGGGCTTGAGGTCGCGGTGGATCACGCCCGCGGCGTGCGCGGCGGTCAGTCCCTCCGCGATCTGCGAGGCCAGCGACAGTACGCGTCCGGCCGGCATCGGCCGACCGGCGATGGTCTCCCGGAGCGTCCGGCCCTTGATGAGCTCCATCGCCAGGAAGATCTCGCCCTCGTGCTCGCCGATCTCGTAGATCGTGGCCAGGTTCGGATGCGTGACCTTCGCGGCGGTGCGGGCCTCGCGCAGGAAGCGGGCGCGCCGGTCCTCGCTCTCCAGGGATTCCGGGCGCATGAGCTTGATCGCCACGGAGCGCTCCAGCTCCAGGTCGGTCGCCTCCCAGACCATGCCCATGCCCCCCTCGCCGAGGGGCTGGTCCAGGCGGAAATGAGAGACGATGCGCTCGTTCATGGGGCTCCTCGGGACGGCGAGGGGGCTGTGCGGCCCGCCGATTGTCCGGGGGCCACCCGGACGTGTCAATCGACGGCTCATGGGGAGAGACGGAATCCGGCCGGGGAACGTTGCATCGCCGGGGTTTCCGCCGGATTGCCCGCGTCGCGGCCGGGGGTTAGACTCGGTCCATCTTGTTGACGGAGCGGAAGTTCGTGAGCCTTGGGCGTCGTCCGGGTGTGCAGCTGACGATTCTCGTGCTCGCGGGAGCCGCGCTCCGCGCGATCGGTCTCGGCGACGATCCGCTCTGGCTGGACGAGGCCAACGGCGTCCTCATCGCCGGCCGATCGCTGCCCGGCATCGTCGAGGCGCTCTCCCGGGACGGCAATCCTCCCCTCCACTACTTCCTGCTCCACGGCTGGACGACGATCTTCGGCTCGTCCGAGGCGGCCGTCCGCGGCCTCTCCGCGCTGCTCGGCCTCGCGCTGATCCCGGCCGTGTTCGGCCTGATGCGGTCGATGTTCCCGACGCGCTCCGGCGCCGCGATCGCGGCGGCGGCCGTGGTGACGGTGTCGCCGCTCCACGTCTACTACTCGCAGGAAGCGCGGATGTACTCGCTCACGCCGCTGCTCGGCGCGGGAGCGCTGTGGACGCTGCACCGCGCGCTGGAGACCGGCCGCCGGTCGATGCTGGCCGCCCACGCGATCCTCCTCGCCGCCGGGCTGTACACGCACAACCACTTCCTGTTCGTCCTGCCGCTGGCCCCCGCCGCCGCGGTCCTCGCGCCTGGCCCGCGCGGACGCGTCCGCGGCGCCGCGGAGGCAAGCGGGGCCGTCGCGCTGGCGGTGCTGCTCTGGGCGCCCTGGGTTCCCGTGCTGCAAGAGCAGGCCGCCTCCGGCGTCGGGGCGTGGATCCCCGGCATCTGGGAGCGAACGCCGCCGATGTTGGCGCTCGCGAAGTCGTTCGAAGCGATGGGCGTCGGCGGCCTCTTCCCGGGCTACCTGCGCGAGCTCGGACTGGTGACGCGGGAGGTGCTGCCGCCGGCGGGCTGGACGATCGTCCGCTGGATCGGGGCCGGCCTCGCCACGTTCCTCGTCGGGCTGGCGCTGGCGCCGCGGCCGCGCGCGGCCGACGCGGCGCCTCCGGCGGCAGAGCGCGTCGCCACGCTCCGTCTTCTTCTCCTCCTGGTGCTTCCTCTTCTCCTGCCGTGGCTGGCGTCGCTGCTGGTGCGGCCGGTCTACCTCGTCGGCCGATACGAGATGGTCGGGTTCGTCGCGTTCGCGGGACTCGTCGGACTGGGCGGGGAGGCGTCGGGCGCGCGCTTCGGCCGGGCGATGCGTTTCGGGGCGGCCGGGGTCTGGGTCGTGCTGGCGGCCGTCGTGCTGGCGGCGTACTTCCAGGTGCAGGCCCGCGCGTTCCCGCACGAGCTGCGCATCGCCCAGTGGCTGCGCGGCAACGCATCGGCGGGCGACGTCGTCGTGTTCCCCGGACTGTCGCGCGCAGTGGGGGAGTACTACCTTTCGCGCTGGGAGCATCCCGCGGATCGCCGATCGTTCCCGGCGGAGGTGGGTAAGCACCACGGCTGGTTCGACGCGGGCGAGGCGCTGCGCGATCCCGCCGCCCTCGACGCGGAGGCGACGGACACGGCGGCCGCCCTGCGCGACGTCGTGCGGGCGGGACACCGCGCCTTCCTCGTCGATCGTCCGGCGGGGGGTGCGGCGGGCGAGGTGCAGCTTCGCCTGAAGCGTCGGCTGACCGCGGAGCTGGGAGCGCCGCGGCCTGGCTGGCGACCGCACCCGTCGCGGGAACCGTCGCTGGTGTACTGGGAGGCCGCGCCATGACGGACGATCGTTCCCGCCGCGCGGCGCTGCTGGGAGCGGCCGTCGTCCTCGCGGTCCTGCTCGTAGCGATGTTCACAAGCCTCGGCCCGCTCCCCATCGACGACGCGTGGATCACGTTCCGCTACGCCGCGAACTTCGCGGCCGGGCACGGCCTCGTCTTCAATCCGGGCGAGCCGGTGCAGGGTTTCACCACGCCGCTCTTCGCGCTGCTGCTCGGTCTGGCGGGCGCCGCCGGCCTCGACGTTCCGACCGCGGCCACCGGGCTCGGCGGGATCGGTGCGTTCCTCACCGCCCTGGCGATGGTCCTTGGCCGCCGTGATCCTGTCGCCGTCGCGGCGGGAACCCTCATCGCGGCGGCGTTGCTGCTGACGCCGGAGTTCCTGCTGAACTCGCTCTCCGGGATGGAGACATCGCTGTTCTGCGGGTGGCTGGCGCTGTCGTTCGTCGCGCTGCGGGACGCGCGCTGGAACCTGCTCGGTGCACTGCTGGGGCTGCTGGTCCTCACGCGGCCGGACGGCGCGTTCTGGACGATGCCGGTCGGCCTGTGGCTGCTGGCGCGCGAGCGCCGCGAGTTGCCGCGGGTGGTCGGGCTGGCCGCGCTGCCGGTGGCGGCCTGGGTCGCCTTCGCGTGGATCCGCTACGGCGATCCGGTGCCGCATTCGGTGCACGCGAAGCGGCTGATCCACGCCGGCGGCTTCGGCGACATCCTGCGCAAGTACCTGGACTACCTGGCCGCGGATCCGGTCGTGCCGGCGCTGGCGTTCCTCGCGGCGATCGCGTTCATCATCGGCGGCATGGGCTCCGAGCGCCACGCGTCGGCTCCGGCCGCGGCCGATGCGGCACGACGCTTCCGCGAGTCGATGGGGGCGGCGGTGCGGCGATCGGGGCTCGTCCTGCCCGCCTTCGGGATCGTGCTTTTCCTGATCGGGCTGGGACTCAGCGGCGTGCTCCCGTTCGAGATGCCCCGCTACTTCCTCTGGTACGCGGTCCCGATCCTGCCCGCGCTGGCGTTCCTCGCCGTGGACGGCACCGCGGTGGCCGCGCGCTTCGCCGGCCGGGCGACGGTGCCGGTCCGCCTGGCGGTGGCCGCCGTCCCGCTGGTGCTGGCGATCGTTTCGCACGGGCAGATGCGCCGTGACGATCTGCCCGCGATCCGCCGACACTTCGAGCAGCGGGAGGACGTGTACGCGGTGACCGCCGCGGAGATCGACCGGCGCGCGGGCGGCCGGAGCGTCGACGTACTGGTCGGCGAGGTGGGCGTGCTGGGCTACCGCCTCCTGGAGCATCGCGTGCACGACAGCTCCGGGATCAACTCGCCGGCGATCCTGCGACTCCGCGAGGCCGACCGGGACGCGCTGCTCGCGCGCGGAGAGACGCGCTCGCTCTGGCTGCGGGAGGGAACGCCGCGCTGGGTCCTTCGCTTCCTCGAGCGGGAACGACCGGACTACGTCACGGCGTTCCGCGGCTATCTCCACCTGCAGGCGCTGGAGAAGGATCCGGGCTTCCGCGCGAGCTACGAGTCCGTCGCCGAGGAGACGGTGGGACGCGGCGAGGGGCTCACGCGCAACACGCTGTGGGAGCGTCGCCCGTGAAGCGGCTCCTGGCCGCGACGGGCACCGTCGTCTTCGGGATCGTCGCGGCGCTCATCGTGTTCGAGATCGCGGCGCGCTTCCTCCACGATCCGCCGCCCGACGGCTCCAGCGCGTTTCGTTATCACCCCGAGCGTGTGTACGAGCCGCTCCCTGGCGGGGAGGGAACGTTCGTCGTCCAGCGCGGGCCGGATCGGCCGCCGCTGGAGATGGAGTACCGGTTCTCGTCCCAGGGCCTGCGCGACCGCGAGTTCGGCCCGAAGCGGGAGGGCGAGCGCCGCATCCTGCTGCTCGGCGATTCTTTCGCCATGGGCTGGGGGCTGGAGGAGGAGGAGACCATCTCGCGCCGGCTGGAGGCGATGCTCCGTGAGAGCGGCCGCGACGTGACCGTGATCAACGCGGGCGTCACCGGCTACGGACCCTGGCAGGAACTCGGCCTGCTGGAGGACGTCGGCTTCCGGCTGGAGCCTGACCTCGTCCTGCTCCAGCTGTTCCCCGGCAACGACGTGGACAACACGCTGGCGCGCGTGGGCAAGCACCTGCCCGCCTACGATCGCGGCTGGAAGTTGCACCTGCACGAGTTCCGGCATCGCTCGTCGCGGCGGGTGCAGTTCGAGCGCCGCCTCCGTCGCGCATCGGCCGGGTATGGCTTCCTCTGCACGCGCCTGGATCGGCCGGGACTGCTCCTCGACGTGCTGGGCGCGCTTCCCTTTCTGCCGGACAGCCCGATCCCGCCGCTGCCGCCGAGCGTTCCGCGGCCCTGGTGGCTGGAGACCAGCCGCATCGTGCCGGACCCCGTGCAGGAGGAGGGCTGGCGTCTCCTGGCCGAGGACGTCGGCCGGGTCCGTGACGCGTGTGCGCGGCGGAACGTCGAGTTCGCGGCGTTCACGGTCGTGGGGAGCCACGTCGTCTTCGGGAGACACTGGAAGAGCTTGATGGAGCGCCTGCCCGCGTCGGAATACGAGCGCGGGCGGGAGCTGCGCCGCATGAACGCCATCCTGGACGACGCCGGCGTCCCCCGCATCGACCTGGTGGAGGCACTCCATCGTGGGGATCTCGGGGAGATCTACTGGTTCTACGACGGACATCTCAAGCCGTTCGGCGCCCGTCGTGTGGCCGAGGCGATCCGGGAGTGGGACAAGGCGCCCCGCTGACGTTCTCCGCCGTCCGTTTGACCGCCATCGAAACGGAGTTACATTCAGGGTACGCCGCCACTCTCCCCCAACGGAACGGAGGCCCCCCGTGCCGAACCGCGTCGCCTACGCCGCGCTGCCGGAGACCCGCGTCTACAAGTCCGCCACGTCCAACCGGACCGTGAACAAGATCCTGATGGGAACGTGGGTCGGCATCCGGGACCAGAAGGGAAGCCGCGTGAAGGTCACCACCGCCGGACCGGACGGCTGGATGGAAACGGCCGATCTGCGCCAGGACTGCGGCCTGAAGATCTTCTTCGTCGACGTGGGTCAGGGCGACGGGATGCTGGTGGAGACGCCGGACCGTCGGATCCTCATCGACGGCGGTCCCAACCAGAGCCTGCGCCGGTACCTTCGCGGCTGGCAGTACTCCTACGTCCTGAAGGCGCGCCAGCGTGTCCGCATCGACACGGTGCTGGTGTCGCACTTCGATCAGGATCACTACGGCGGACTCGTCCCGCTGCTGAACGACAAGGACTTCGAGTTCGGGACGCTCTACCACAACGGCATCGCCCGCTTCCACGCCACCAAGAGCAAGCGCCCCGCCGGGATGAACCAGGATCTCGGGCGCGTCTCGAACGGCGTCCTGCGCACGTCGTTCGACAACCTGCAGACCGCGAAGGACCTGCTGCAGCAGGGCGGCCTCCAGCTCTCGTTCCGGCGCTTCCTGGAGGCGGTGGTGAAGGCGAACCGCGAGGGGCGCCTGGACGGGATCCAGCGCCTCACCCGTCGCGACAAGACGGTTCCCGGCTACCGGAAGGATCCGGGGCTCGTCATCGAGGTGGTGGGGCCGGTGCCGCGCAAGCCTCGCGGCACCATCGACTGGCCGTGGTTCACGGACTCCTCGCACACGCGCAACGGCCACAGCCTGGTGCTGCGGCTGCGCTACGGCGGCGCCAACGGCAAGACGTTCCTCCTGGGCGGCGACCTGAACACGGAGTCGGAGGAGTACCTGCTGAAGCACTACGGAAGGAAGAACCCGTTCCGCGTCGACGTGGCCAAGAGCTGCCACCACGGTTCCGCCGACTTCACGGTGAACTTCATGGACAAGATCTCCCCGTACGCCACGGTCATCTCTTCCGGCGACAACGAGAGCCACGCTCACCCGCGCGCGGAGGCCGTCGGCTGTGCCGGGAAGTACAGCCGCGGCGAGCGGCCGCTCGTGTTCTCCACCGAGCTGGCCCGATCCATCAACAGCGGCGGCGAGATCCTCTACGGGATGATCAACTGCCGCACCGACGGCAAGGACGTGGTCCTGGCCCAGATGAAGGAGCGGCGGACGGGCAGCGACGTCTGGGACTCTTACGTCCTTCCGTAGGGCCCGGAGCCGCTAAACCGAAGGGCCCGGGCGGCCGATTCCAGGGGAGAGCGGGTCCCGGACGCGGGACCCGCCTCCACGTCGAACCGGAATCCGCCCCGTGTCCGCACCCCACCGCATCGTCTTCCTGCACACCGCCCAGGGCGATCGCCTGACCGGCGCGCCGCGGATGGTGTACCAGCTGGTCTCCCGGCTGGATCGCTCGCGCTTCCTGCCCACCTACGTCACGCCCGGCCCCACGGAGCTCAGCGGGCGCCTGGAGGCGGAGGGCGTGGACGTGCGCACCGTGACGCTGCCGGACGGCCTCGACGTCTACGGCCAGGCGCTGACGAAGCCGGGACCGCTGCGGGCGCTTTCGGCGGTGCGCGGACTCCTGGAGTACAACCGTCGCCTGACGCGGCTCTTCCGGGACGTCCGACCGGAGCTGGTGTGGGTCAGCAACCTCCGCACGTTCCTCTCCGTGTTTCCCGCCGCCGGACGATGCGGCGTGCCGCTGGTCTGGAACATCTGGCTCGGCCAGCCGTCGCGCGGTCTCGTCCGCTTCATGAACGAGTTCGCGCTGCGTCGCGCGCGGCGCGTGGTGACGGAGTACCGCGCGCAGGCGGACGAGGTCTTCACCGCCGATCAGCGCGAGCGAATGGCCGGCAAGCTCCGGACCGTCTACACGGGGCATCCCGTGCCGGATCGTCCCGCGCGATCCCCGCGCCCCGCCCCGGAGGCGCCGATGCGCGTCGGCGTGCTGGCGGCGTTCTCGCCGCGCAAGAACCAGCGCCTGTTCCTGGAGGCCGCGAAGCTCGTTCGCGAGACGTCGCCCCACGTGCAGTTCCTGCTCGGAGGCGAGGCCGCCACCGAGGCGGATCGCGGCTACGAGGAGGAGATCCGCGCCTTCGCGGCGCGCGAGAACCTCAACGTGGAGTGGTGCGGCTGGGTCGATCCGCCCGAGACGTTCCTGGATCGCCTGGACGTGTACGTGCAGTCGTCCGAGCACGAGGGACTGCCGGGCGCCGTCCGCGAGGCGATGCTGAACGGCCTGCCGGTCGTCGCCACGAAGGTCGGCGGCACCGCCGAGATCGTGGAGGAGGGGGAGACCGGATTCCTGGTCGAGAAGGGCGATGCCCGCGCGCTGGCCGACGCCATCCTTCGACTGGACGTGGATCCGGAGCGGGCGCTGCGGATGGGGTCGGCGGGCCGCCGCCGCGCCGAGGAGCTGTTCTCCCGCGAGGCGTTCCTGAGCCACTATCAGGACGTCCTGGACGAAGCGCTCTCCGCCTAGGCCGACGGCCCGGACGCTTCCGTCCGTCTCTTCTCCCAGCGGAACCCGCCCGCGATCATCGCGCCGATGGCCATCGGGAGCAGACGCATCGTCAGCGTGGACCCCACCTTGTAGAACGAGCCGCGCGTCACCATCAGCACGAAGATGAACCCGGCCGCCAGCACGAACAGCGCGAACGGGTTGTGCGGGTGCGATCTCCCGTACGTGGCTACGATGCGGCCGAAGAAGCCGAGCAGGAACAGCGCAGGGAAGATGCCGAGCAGTCCGTAGTTCAGGTACGCCTCGCCGATGGCTCCCGGGGGCGCCCCGCCGAACCGCCAGCCGTAGACCTGCTCCGCCAGGATGGAGCCGACGCCCTTCGGCTTCCCCTCCCAGATCCGTCGCGGCACCAGGTTCACGAAGTAGTGCAGGTAGGACGAACCCTCCAGGTGCGCGAGCTGCACCGGCGTGTAGTGCACGATGCTCAGCAGGTTGTCCATCATGTCGAAGTTGCGGCCGCCCAGCACGCCCGTGTAGAGCAGCTCCACGTCGGAGAAGTCCATCGACCGGATCTCGGACTCGTCGATGCCCTCGTGCGTGAGGTTCCGGTACTCGAAGTACATCGAGAAGAGGAGCATCCCCGCCGCCCCGATGAGGAACAGCGACTTGAGCCGCACGGGCCGATCCAGGAAGTGGCGGACGATGAGGATCATCGCGAGCACTTCCACCGCCCAGGCCCGGCTCCCGAGCAGCGCCAGCGCGATGCAGACGACGGCGGCGTGGACCCGGAACGAGAATCGCGCCCAGCGCGTCGGGCGACGGATCACGAGGATCTGCCGGAACAGCAGGGCGATGGGCATCAGCCGGATCGCCATGTAGTAGAGGTGCATCCCGGACGACGTCTCCGTGCGGAGTTCCATGTTCGTCGCCAGGTAGAAGATCCCACCCGCGGAGCGGACGTAGAACAGATAGACGCCGCCGCCGATCAGCGTGAACAGGATCCACACGAGGCGGGTGCGCCCCACGGACCAGACGGACGAGAACGCCGGCAGCCGCGCGCCGACGGCGGCTCCGAGACGGGCACCGTAGCCGGCATAGAACGAGACGACGCCGAGCAGGACCAGCGCAAGCCCGGTGGCCAGCAGGTCCAGCGCGTCGAGGCGGTCCAGCGGGATGTGGTAGAGGTCGCCGCGCTCGTACCAGAGCAGATGCGCGGATCGGAAGAGGTAGCCCATCCCCACGATCGCGGTGAACGCCACGACCGGATCGAACGGCTGCCAGGTGCCGCGGATCCCACGGACCACGTGCGGCAGGGCGAGCGCGCCGCCCAGCATCGCCAGCAGGAGGATCACCGTCGACGCCTCGGCGAAGCTGCGGAACGCGAGGTACGTGACCGCGAAGAACACGGCGCCGAAGACGGCGCTGCCCATCGGCAGGGATCGACGCGGGGAGGAGGCCGGAAGCGGCGGGGTCTGGACGCTCATCGTGCGCCTCCCCGTCCGCGCCGGCGTTCCAGCCAGCGACGCTCCTCGTCCGCGAGGCCCAGCGCCATCAGCGTCCCGCCGTACACCGCGCTCATCAGAACGGCCCCCGTGACGAAGAACGGGAACGTGGACGGGAGAGCGAGCCGGAGGCCGACGCCGGCGACGGCCATCGCCGCGGCCGCGATCACCGGTTTGGCGCAGCTCCGCGACAGCGGCCAGATCCCGTACTTGCGTCGCACGGCGAGGATGCGCGAGGCGGCCACGCCCGTGAACGCGATCGCCGTGGCGATGGCGGCGCCGATGGCTCCGTAGCGGCTGATGAGCAGGAGGTTGAGAACGACGTTGGCGCCGAGGCCGGTCAGCAGGATCCGGAGGTCGCGGTCCTGCTCGCCGGTCATCTGCAGGAACTGCATCGCCACGCCGCCGCCGAGGTTGGCGACCTGCCCGGCCAGCAGCAGTCCCAGCAGGATCCATCCGCCCCGGAACGCGTCGCCGAACAACCCGAGCACGGCGTCGCCCCAGACCGCGGAGATGGTGACGAGCGGCAGCGCGACGAGCATCGTCCAGCGCGTGACGACGTGGTAGACGCGCGCCAGATCGTCGTGGCTGCGGCGATGGTCCAGCGCGGACACGAGCGGAGCGATCACGGGAGCCATCGCCCCCTGCACGACGCCGAGCTGCCGGCTCAGCCGGAACGCAGCGGCGTACAGGCCCACCGCGGCGGCGTCCGCGAAGTGCGCGAGCATCAGCTTGTCGATGTGGCCCATGAGGATGTAGCTGAATCCCACGAACAGGATCGGCAGGGAGACGCGCAGCAGTGAGCTCACCGGATAGGGCGCGGTGTCGGCCGCCGGCATCGAGGCCAGGAGACCGCGGTAGCGGACGAACGCGAACGTGGCGGCGGCCGCACAGGACGCGCCCCACGCCGCGACGATCGCCGGCAGGCCCAGTCCCAGGCCGACCGCCAGCGCGATCGCCCCGAGGAACAGTGTC
The DNA here is from genome assembly GCA_965216835.1 of bacterium. GTDB lineage: Bacteria > ARS69 > ARS69 > ARS69 > ARS69 > BQJX01. The sequence goes on from OZ244210.1 coordinate 284,360, forward strand.
GGCTGCAGGAGGTCGACCGTGATCACGTCCAGGTCGACGCGCTTCATCGCCCACGCCCAGTACTGCGAAAGGATCAGCCACGCGTAGGCCGGAAGCCCGACGGCGAAGATCCGCAGCGGTGTCTTGAGCGCGGCGTCCGCCAGCCAGAGATCCGCGATCGCCGGAGCGGCGCTCCACAGGATCCACGCGGAGAGGAGTCCCGCGCCCAGGACGATCGCGTGGGAGACGCGGAAGCAGGCGCGCAGCGCGGCGTGGTCCTCGTCCTCCAGATGGCGCGCCCCGAACTTCACCACGCCGTTCTGCAGTCCGAGCAGGCTGAACTGCTTCATCACGTCGACGAAGGAGAAGCCCAGCGAGTAGAGACCGAAGCCCGTGGGACCCAGCACGCGGCCCAGGACGATCTGGAGGAGAAGCTGGAGCCCGCGGCCGGCGATGCGTCCCGGGCCGGTCCAGCGCAACGTCGCCGACATTCGGGCGGCGACGTCCGGAGCCGGCGCGGCGACCGTGGGAGGCGCGGTGGTCATGTCCGCGAAAGGCGTCGGCGAATCCGCTCGAAGTCCGCGCCGAACGGGCGCAGGGCGTCGGCCAGCGTGGGCGCCAGGGTCAGCGCGGTCCGCGCGACGATCCAGGAGACGGCGGCGAAGAGCGCCAGCACCAGCCCCATTGTGACCACGAGGATCTTGTTGGGGTGACTCGGCCGCACCGGCGGGCGCGCCTCGTCCAGCACGCGCAGCACCGGCGTGTTCTTGACCTCCTCGATCTTGGCGATCTCCTTCTGCTTCATCAGCTCCAGGAAGATCTGCTCCTGGATGAGGAGGTCGCGCTGCAGCCGCTCCTGGCGCAGCAGCAGTTCGGGAGAGTCCGTGACGCGGCGGTTCGTCTCGCGGAAGTGCGTGATCGCGTTCTCGGCCCGAGTCAGATCGGCGGTCACGACGTCCAGGCGATCGTCCAGGAAGGCGCGGTTCTTCCCGCCCTCCTGGCTGCGCATGGTGATGAGGAACGACTCCAGCCGCTCCACCAGCCGGTTCCCGACGGCCGCCGCCAGCTCCGCATCGTCCAGCGTGATCATCAGCGTCACGACGCCGGTCTCGCTGTCCTTGCTGGCCCGCAGCACGTTCTCGCGCACGTTCGCCACGGCGCGACTCAGATGCTGGGCCTCGCTGAGGTCCTTCCGCTCCACCAGGTGCTCGGCCAGCATCACCGGCGCCTCGCCCGGCATCGGCGGGAACTCCTCGCGGAGGAGATCGCGCAGCAGCCGGTCGCTGGTGAGGATGGTCGGGTAGAGGTCGGACTGGCTCATCGCCCCGAACGGCAACGCAAAGCCGAACGACGAGGCGATGCCCGAGAGCTGCGACGGGAATCCCTGCTCCGCGTCCTCGGTGGGGAGGAGGACGGCCTTGGCCGTGTACTTCTCCGGCAGGACGAGCGCGAGAGCCGCGGCCGCGATCATCGCCCCGCCCACGAACGCGACGATCCTCCAGCGGGCATCCACCAGGGCGCGGGCGTACGCGCCCAGCTCCCGCTCGGAGAGGATGGGCTCCGTGTCCAGGATCCGGTCCGGAACCGAGCGTTCCCCCTCGGGTACGGAGTGGGGACGGCTCTCGGGCGGAGTCTGGGTGTGGGTCGCCACTTGCGAAACCTCGCGGATGGGGGACTCGGGCTCTCTCATGGTTTCGTGACCCGGGAGCGGGATCTTTAGCCGAGTTTTGCGCTTCCCGGCCGGGAGGCGCCCGGGCGACGGGCCGTGCGGGGTCGTGTATCCTGCCGGCCGGGAGGAGCCTCATGGTCACGCGAGAACAGGTCCTGCACGTCGCGCGCCTGGCCCGGCTGGCGCTGAGCGAGGAGGAGGCCGACCGCTTCGCGCCCCAGCTCGCCCGGATCCTGGACTACGTGGATCTGCTGGACGAGGCCGCCGGGGAGGGCGATCCGCCCGAGCCCCGGGAGACCCCGCTCGCGGCCGAGACGCGGCCGGACGAGCCCGGAGAGTGCCTTCCGCGCGAGCGGGCGCTGGCCCTGGCCCCCCGGGCGGACGACGAGACGTTCCGGGTCCCGCCGGTTCTCGAGGGCGGGGGAGCCGCGTGAGACCGGCGCTCCGCCCCGTGGAGGAGCTGGCCGAGGCGCTGGCCGCGGGGGACCTGACCTCCGCGGCGATCGTGGAGGACGGCCTGGCGGCCATCGCCCGCACGGACGATGTCCTGGGCGCGATGCTCCACGTCGACGCGTCCGGCGCGCGCGTCGCGGCCGCCGCCTCCGACCAGCGTCGTGGCCGCGGCGAGTCCCTCGGTCCGCTCGACGGCATCCCGGTGATCGTGAAGGACAACATCGACGTGGAGGGCCTGCCCACCACTTGCGCGTCGCGGATGCTGGAGGGCTACGTCCCCGTCCGCGACGCCACGGCCGTCGCCCGCCTGCGTGCCGCCGGCGCCGTGATCCTCGGCAAGGCGAACCTGGACGAGTTCGCGATGGGCAGCTCCAACGAGCACTCCGCCTTCGGCCCGGCGCGCAATCCTCACGACGTCGATCGCGTGCCGGGCGGATCGTCCGGCGGGTCGTGCGTGGCCGTCGCGGCGGGGTACGCTCCGCTCGCGCTCGGCTCCGACACCGGCGGCTCCGTGCGGCTGCCGGCCTCGTGGTGCGGCGTCGTCGGGATGAAGCCCACCTACGGCCGGGTGTCGCGCAGCGGGCTCGTCGCGTTCGGCAGCTCCCTGGACCAGATCGGTCCGGTGACGAGATCCGCGCGCGGCACGGCCCTGGCGCTCGCGGCGCTCTCCGGTCCGGATCCCGCGGACGCCACGACCCGGCCGGACGATCCGGATCCCGCGGCCGCGCTGGACGAAGGCGTCGACGGACTGCGCGTGGGCGTGGCCCGCCATCTCTTCCGAGAGGGGTGCGACGACGCCGTCCTGGACCGCACGGAGAAGGCAGTGGCCGCGCTGGCGGCGGCCGGCGCCCGCGTGACCGACGTGGAGATCCCGCGCGCCCGCTTCGGCGTGGCGGCGTACTACGTCATCGCGTCCGCGGAGGCGTCGTCCAACCTCGCACGCTTCGACGGCGTGCGGTACGGACACCGGTCGGCGGACGCGCGCACGCTGGAGGAGCTGTACGTCGGCAGCCGCAGCGAGGGCTTCGGCGACGAGGTGAAGCGGCGCATCCTGATCGGCACGTACGTTCTTTCCGCCGGCTACGCGGATCGCTACTACCACCGCGCGCAGGGCGTGCGCGATCACCTGCGCCGGGACTTCGACCGGGCGTTCGAGACGGTGGACGTCGTCGTGTCGCCGGTCGCGCCGACCGTCGCGTTTCCGCTGGGCGATCGCTCCGAGGACCCGCTGGCGATGTACCTCCTGGACCTGTTCACGATCCCCGCCAACCTCGCCGGCATCCCAGCCGTCTCCGTTCCGATCGGGCGGGCCGGCTCGATGCCGGTCGGGCTCCAGATCCAGGCGCCCGCCGGCGCCGACGGCACGGCGCTGCGGGCGGCCGCCGGGCTGGAGCGGGCGATCGGGCCGGCCGCGCCGCCGGCGCTCGCGACGGGAGAGAACTCGTGAGCGGGTGGGAGATCGTCGTGGGGCTGGAGGTGCACGTGCAGCTCCAGACGCGGACGAAGCTGTTCTGCGCCTGCCCGAACCGGTTCGGCGATCCTCCCAACACGAACGTCTGCCCGGTGTGCCTGGGGCATCCGGGCGCGCTGCCGGTCACGAACGCCGCGGCCGCCGAGCGCGCGCTGCGGCTCTGCCTGGCGCTCGGCTGCGACGTGGGTGACGTCTCCGTATTCGCGCGGAAGAACTACTTCTATCCGGACCTCCCCAAGGGCTACCAGATCTCGCAGTTCGACCGGCCGCTGGCGCTCGGCGGCGCCGTCCCGATCGAGATCGACGGGCGGCCGGCCTCGGTGCCGCTCACCCGGATCCACCTGGAGGAGGACGCGGGCAAGTCGCTGCACGACGAGGCCGCCCACACCGCCGACACCCGCATCGACCTGAACCGGTGCGGCACGCCGCTCATCGAGATCGTGTCGGAGCCGGCGATGCGAACGTCCGAGGAGGCCGGCGCCTATCTCGAGTCGATGCGTCGCCTCGTGCGCTGGCTCGACGTCTCGGACGGCGACATGAGCCAGGGCAGCCTGCGCTGCGACGCGAACGTGTCCGTGCGTCGGCGGGGCGAGCCGCTGGGGACGAAGACCGAGGTCAAGAACCTCAACAGCATCAAGATGGTGGAGCGCGCCATCGACGTGGAGGCGCGCCGGCAGATCGGCGTGCTGGAGGGCGGCGGATCGGTGCAGCAGGCCACGCTCCTCTGGGACGACGATCACGGCGAGGTGCGGGTGATGCGCACGAAGGAGGATGCGGACGACTACCGCTACTTTCCCGAGCCCGACCTCCCGCCGCTGCGCACACCCCGCGAGTTCCGCGACCGCGTCGCGACGGAGCTGCCGGAGCTGCCGCACGCGCGGCGCGACCGGTTCGTGTCCGGGCTGGGGCTTCCGGAGTACGACGCCGGCGTGCTGACGGAGTCGCGCCCGCTCGCCGACCTGTTCGAGCGGACCGCGGAGCGCGTGGGCGATGCCAAGCTGGCCAGCAACTGGACGATGGGCGAGGTGCTGCGCGTGACGAAGGAGCGCGGCCTGGACGCGGCCGATTTCCCCCTTTCGCCCGACGCGCTGGCCGAGCTGCTGACCCTGGTCCGCGACGACGTGATCTCCGGCGGCACGGCCAAGAGGGTCTTCGCCGCCATGCTGGAGAGCGGGGACGGTGCACGGACCATCGTCGACCGGGAGGGACTGGCGCAGGTCTCCGACGAGGGCGCGCTGGAGGCCTGGGTGGCCGATGTCGTCCAAAATCACCCCGAACAGGGTGCTCAATTCCGCGACGGCAACGAGAAAGTCGTCGGCTTCCTCGTCGGGGCGGTCATGAAGGCCAGTGGTGGGAAGGCCAATCCCAAGCGGGCCCGCGAGCTCCTGATCGAGCGCCTGCAGGCGGAAGGGTGATCGGGCGGCCGCGGCGGATCGCCGTCGCGCTCCTGGCGGCGGCCGGGCTGGCTGGCCTCGGCTGCTCCCCCAAGCCGATCTTCCGGGGCGATCCGGCGGGCGAGCGCGAGGCTCCCGCTCCCGTCCGCGGTCCCTCTCTCCGCGTCGCCGACCCGCGGATCGAGGAGATCGCGTCCTCCTGGCTCGGCACGCCCTATCGCTACGGAGGCACCGACGAGCGGGGGCTGGACTGCTCCGCCCTCGTCCAGAACGTGTTCGCCGACCTGGGCGTGCGCCTGCCCCGGACCACGAAGGCTCAGCGGGCCGTCGGCACAGCGGTGTCCGTCCGGACCGCCCGCCCCGGCGACCTTCTCTTCTTCGCTCTGGAATCGGGCCGCGTGAATCACGTCGGGATCCTCCTGGGGCCCGACCGGTTCGTTCACGCCTCCTCCTCGCGGGGGGTGGTGGTCGATCGCCTCATGGACGATTATTTCCGCCGCCGGCTCGTCGAGGCTCGACGGGTCCTCCCGGGTCCGTAATCTTGGGGGACCGCCCGACGGCGGCACCTGACCGGAGGAAGCGCGTGAACGTCCTGATTCTCGGCGGGGGAGGTCGCGAGCACGCGATCACGTGGGCGCTGTCCCGCAGCCCCGAGGCCGATCGCCTGATCTGCGCGCCCGGCAACGCCGGCACCGGGCGACTGGCGGAGAACGTGTCCCTGGACGCCTCGTCCGGGACGAAGGTGGCGGAGTTCTGTCGCCGCGAGGAAGTCGATCTCGTGGTCGTCGGTCCGGAGGCGCCGCTGGTGGCCGGCGTGGCCGACGAGCTGCGGCGCGAGAACGTCGCCGTGTTCGGCCCCGACGCCGCCGGCGCTCGCCTGGAGGGCAGCAAGGCCTTCGCCAAGGAGATCATGGAGGCCGAGGGCGTGCCCACCGCGCGCGCCGCCACCGTGCGTTCCGTGACGGAGGCCGCCAAGGCGCTGGAGTGGCTGGGCGATCGCGTCGCCGTGAAGGCCGACGGCCTGGCCGCGGGCAAGGGCGTCGTCATGGCCGAGGACAAGGAGACCGCGCGCGAGACGGTGCGCCGCTTCGTGGAGGACGGCGTCTTCGGCGAGGCGGGCGCGCAGGTCGTGCTGGAGGAATGGTTGGAGGGCGAGGAGGTCTCGCTCATCGCCTTCGTCGACGGCGAGACGGTTCGCCCGCTCGTTCCCAGCCAGGACCACAAGCGCGCGTACGACGGAGACCGCGGTCCCAACACCGGCGGCATGGGCGCGTACGCGCCGTACCCGGGACTGACCGCCGCGGACCTGGAGCGCGCGGTGGACACGTGCCTTCGCCCGGTGACGGCGGGGCTTCGCCGGCGCGGCATCGACTTCCGCGGCGTGCTGTACGCCGGCCTGATGATCGGGCCGGACGGACCGAAGGTGCTGGAGTACAACGTGCGCTTCGGCGATCCGGAGACGCAGGTGATCCTGCCGCTCTTCGACGGCGATCTGCTCCAGACCATGAACGCCGTCGCGCGCGGCGAGCTGGCGTCGGCACCGTCCGTGTCCGTGTCCGGCCGGAGCGCGATGACCGTCGTGGCGGCGTCGGCCGGGTATCCGGAGTCGTCGGACCGGGGACGCGTCATCAGCGGCGTCGAGGAGCCGGACGACCGCGGCGACGTGATCGTCTTTCACGCGGGCACCACGCGCCGGGACGACGGTTCCGTGGTCACGGCCGGCGGCCGGGTGCTCGCGGTGACCGGACTGGGCGACACCCTCGCCGACGCCCGTCGTGTTGCCTACGACGCGCTGGGCGGGATCGGGTTCGAGGGAATGCACCACCGCGCCGACATCGGCGCGCGGACGCTCGGCAACGTCGGCGCTGCGCCGGGAGGAGGAGGCGCGTGACGATGGGAACACCGTCCACGGATCGGCTCGTGCGCGCGGACCACGAGCAGCCGGACCCGGAGCTCGTCGCCCGGATCGCCACGATCCTGCGGGGAGGGGGCGTCGTGGCGATGCGCACCGACACGGTCTACGGTCTGCTCGGCAGCGTGAACCGCCCCGACTCGCTCCAGAAGCTCGTCGACCTGAAGCTGCGGCCGGTCGGGAAGCCGTTCATCCTGCTGGCCGCGGACTGGATCGCCGTGCGGTCGGTGACGTCGCACCTGACGCCGGTGGCCCGGCGTCTCGGGCAGCGCTACTGGCCGGGACCGCTCACGCTGGTCCTGCCCGCGGAGCGGAATCTCCCGGACGAGGTGACCGCGGCCGGGCCCACCGTGGCCGTGCGCATTCCCGGTGACCCGATGCTGCGCGCCGTGCTCGCGAAGACGGGCGCCGCGCTGGCCTCGCCGAGCGCCAATCGTCCCGGCGAACCGCCCGTGCCGTCGGCCGAGGCCTGCCTGGAACTCTTCGGCGACGCCATCGACCTGGCGGTCGACGGCGGTCCGGCGCCGCAGAAGCGCCCGTCGACGCTGGTGGACTGCTGCTCGTCGACGGGAGAGATCCTTCGGCCCGGGCCCGTGCAGCCGGAACCGGAAGAGCTGGCCTCCTAGCCAATTGGAGCTTCATGGCCCTGCGCATCCTGTTCGTCTGCACGGGAAACACCTGCCGCAGTCCGCTGGCCGAGGCCATCGCGCGGCGGGAGCTGGAGGGCGCACCGGGCGGGTTCGAGGTGGCGTCGGCCGGGACGGCGGCGGCCGACGGATCGTTCGCCTCGTCCGGCGCGCTGGAGGTGGCGCGGGAAAACGGCCTGGATCTGGAGTCGTTCCAGAGCCGTCGCCTGACGCCGGAGATGCTGGAGGCCGGCGACGTGGTGCTGGTGATGGAACCGGTGCACCGGTCCGGCGTGCTGGGGATCTCCCCGCAGGCGGACCTGCACACCCGCCTGCTCGGCGAGCTGGCGGGGCGCGAGGGCCGTGAGGCCGCCGTGCCCGATCCGTACGGAGGGCCGGTGGAGTCCTACCGGCGAACGTTCGAGAAGATCCAGGGGCTCATCCGCGACGCGATCCCCCGGCTCACGGAGATGGCGAGGCGCCGCGAATCATCCGAAGGAGAGGCGTGACATGAGCAGGTTCGAAGCGCTCAGGACGGGAGATCCCGCGGCGTTCGAGATCGTGCAGTCGGAGATCCGGCGACAGAACGACGGCATCGAGCTGATCGCGTCGGAGAACTTCGTCAGCCGCGCCGTGCTGGAGACGATGGGTTCCCCGCTGACGAACAAGTACGCGGAAGGCTACCCCGGCAAGCGGTACTACGGCGGCTGCGAGGAGGTGGACCGCGCGGAGGACCTGGCCCGGGACCGCGCGAAGGAGCTGTTCGGGGCGGAGCACGCCAACGTGCAGCCGCATAGCGGTTCCACCGCCAACCTCACCGCGTACTTCTCCGTGCTGGATCCGGGCGACAAGATCCTCGGACTGTCGCTGGCGCATGGCGGCCACCTCACGCACGGACACCCGGTGAACTTCTCCGGCCGCTTCTTCGAGGTGATCCCCTACGAGGTGGAGAAGGACACGGAGCTCATCGACCTGGACCGTGTGCGCTCGCTCGCCCGGGAGCATCGTCCGAAGATGATCGTCGCGGGCGCCAGCGCGTACCCGCGCGTGTGGGACTTCGAGGCGTTCCGCTCCATCGCCGACGAGGTGGAGGCGATGTTCCTCACGGACATGGCGCACTTCGCCGGACTCGTGGCCGGCGGCGTCCATCCGTCTCCCGTGCCGTACGCGGACATCGTGACCAGCACGGCGCACAAGACGCTGCGCGGGCCGCGCTCGGGCTTCATCCTGTCGAAGGAGGCGTTCGCGAAGGACATCGACCGGACGAACTTCCCCGGCATGCAGGGCGGGCCTCTCATGCACATGATCGCGGCCAAGGCCGTCTGCTTCGGCGAGGCGCTGAGCGGCGACTTCAAGACCTACGCGCGGCAGGTGGTGGACAATGCCGCCGCCCTGGCGGAGGGGCTGATCGAGGAGGGGCTGCGGCTCGTCTCCGGAGGCACGGACAACCACCTCATGCTCGTGGACATGACGCCCAAGGGGATCAGCGGCAAGAAGGCCGAGCGGCTGCTGGGCGAGGTGGAGATCACCGTGAACAAGAACGCCATCCCGTTCGATCCCAAGAAGCCGGCGATCACCAGCGGCGTGCGGATCGGCACGCCCGCCGTGACCACCCGCGGCATGGGTCCGGACGCGATGCGCCGGATCGCGTCCCTGATCGGGCGGACGCTGTCGAACCTCGACGAGGACGAGAGCGTGAAGACGCAGATCCGCGGCGAGGTGAAGGATCTGGCGTCTCAGTACCCGCTGTACCCCGACCTCGTGGTCGAGGGTGCGGGAGTCCGGGGCTGACGTGGAGTTCCTCCAGCGCTACGACTTCGTCGTCGAGGGGTTCGTCGCCGGACTGGCGGCGTCCCTCGCCTGCGGGCTCGGCGCCCTGCCGCTGGCGTTCCGCGGCTGGAAGCTGGAAGAGAAGGTGGGCCTCGGCTACGCGTTCGCGGCGGGCCTCATGTTCTCGGCCTCGGTGTACAACCTGCTGCTGCCCGCGTTCCAGATCGGCGGCGGCGGGGACCATCACGCCATGCAGGCGGGGCCCGTGCTCAAGACGCTGGCCGGGATGGCGGCCGGCGCCTGGTTCCTCTGGTGGATCCAGACCCGCATCACGCCGGAACGGCTGAAGACCGGATTCCTGTCCGGCCTCGGCGGTCGCACCGGCGCGCTCGTGTTCCTGGCGATGACGTTCCACTCCATTCCCGAGGGCGTCGCGGTCGGCGTGGGCTACGGCTCCGAGTCGCACCTGGCCGAGGGCAGCGGCTTCGGGTTCTACATCGCGCTCGCCATCGGCATCCACAACATCCCGGAGGGTTTGGCCGTCGCCCTGCCGATGCGTCTGGAGGGCGCGCCGCTCTGGAAGGCCGCGCTCCTGGCCACCGTGACCAGCCTTCCGCAACCCATCGCGTCGGTGCCGGCGAGCCTGCTCGTCTGGCTCTTCGAGCCGCTCATGCTCCCGCTCCTCGGCTTCGCGGCCGGGGCGATGATGTACCTCGTCCTGATGGAGCTCATCCCGGAGGCGCTGGAGGAGCATGGGCGCACCGAGATCGCGTGGCTGTTCCTCGCCGGCTTCGGCCTCATGGCGCTGGTGCAGGTGGGGCTCTAGCCATCGTGCGCGGCGCGCGATTCCGCCCGGTCGCGGCGATGCTGGCGATGCTGCTGGCCGGCTGCGCGGACGTCGGCCGAAATGACGATTCCGGCGTCGGGTCCGGACCGCCGGAGCCGGAGACGTCGGCCCCGTCCGCCGGCGTGCTCGTCGACGTGACCTCGGCCACCGGCATCGACTTCGTGCACGACGCAGGGGATCGCGGGGACTTCTTCCTCCCGGAAGGCATCGGCTCGGGTGGCGCGCTCTTCGACGCCGACGGGGACGGGGACCTGGACGTGTACCTGGTGCAGGGCGGGCCGATCGCCGGCGAGGAGCCTGATCCGGTCAATCGCCTCTACCGCAACGACGGCGGCCTGCGCTTCACCGAGGTCACCGATGCTTGGGCGGCGGGAGTCGGCGGCTACGGCCTCGGCGCCGCGGCGGCCGACGTCGACCGCGACGGCGACGTCGATCTCTACCTGACGCGGCTCGGCCCCGACGTGCTGCTCCGCAACGACGGCGGCCGGTTCACGGACGTGACGGAAGCGGCCGGGCTGGGCGATCCCTCCTTCGGAGCGTCCGCCGCCTTCCTCGACTTCGACACGGACGGCCGCCTCGACCTCTACGTGACGAACTACGTGGACTGGGCGCCCCACCTGGAGAGCGCCTGCCACGACCCCCGCGGCGTGCGCGACTACTGCGGTCCGCTGGACTACGACGCGCCGTCGGAGGATCGGCTCTACCGCGGCCGCGACGACGGAACGTTCGAGGACGTGACGGAGGCCGCGGGGATCTCGGGGCAGGTCGGCAACGGACTGGGCGTCATCGCCACGGACTTCGACGGGGACGGTGCGGTCGACCTCTATGTGGCGAACGATCAGACGCCGGGCTTCCTCTGGCTGAACCAGGGGGACGGGACGTTCGTGGAGGACGCGATGATCCGCGGCTGCGGGTTCAACGCCGACGGCCTGGCCATCGCGGGAATGGGAGTGGCGGCCGAGGATCTCGACGCCGACGGCGATTGGGATCTGGTCGTGACGAACATCCACGACCAGGCGCACCTCGCGCTGCGCGCGGACGGCGGGTTCTTCCACGACGCCACGCACGAGTGGGGCTTCGGCGGGTGGGGCGTGCCGCACACCGGGTTCGGCCTGGCGCTCTTCGACCAGGACCACGACGGTCGCCTCGACGGCTACGTCGCGAACGGGGCGGTGAACCGTCTGGCGGAACCGTTCCGCGCGGACCATCCGTTCGCCGAGCCGGACCAGTGGCTGCGCCGCGATCCGGACGGCGCGTTCCGGGACGTGACGGCCGAGGAGGCGCCCGACGTATTGCGGCGGCACGAGATGAGCCGTGCCGTGCTCGTGGGCGACCTGGACGACGACGGCGATCTGGACCTGGTCGTCACGTCCAACCGGGGGCCGGTCCGGATCCTCCGCAACGAGGCTGACGGTGCCGCCGCCTGGGCGACCTTCGACGTGATCCACGCGTACGGCTCGCCCGCGCTGAACGCGGTCGTCACCGTGACCACTCCCTCCGGGACGACGTTCCGGCGGGAGGTGCGCCCGCACGCCGGCTACCTCGGCACGAACGACGCGCGCGTGAACGTCGGGCTGGGTGACGCGGAGCGGATCGAACGTCTCACGGTGGAGTGGCCGGGCGGAGAGCGCGACGAGTGGCGGGATCTCCCGGTGCGGAGCCGGTTCACGGTGCGGCCGGGCGAAGCGCCGGAGCGTCGGCCGTGAGCGCGCGTCGGCGCAGGAAGGCGAAGGGCGGCCGATCGGCGTCGCGGCCGCGCCGGAAGATCCGGTGGGGGGCCGTCGTCGCGATCCTCGCCGGGGTGGGCGTCGCGGTCGGAGTCGCCCTGCGGGATCGATCGCCCGAGGCCGACCCGCCGCCGCTCGCAGTGACCGAGGTTCGCGAAGGCGGTGTGACCGTCGCGGTGCTGGACGAGGTGGCGCTCACGAACTGGTGCCGCCGCCACGACCTGCCGGATCCTCCCGGCGTGCGCGAGGTGGAACCGGACTTCGCCGCCATCTTCCTGCAGGCGCTGGAGTCCGTCGCCGTCGAGCGGTCCGCCGAGGCGTTCGGGACCGTCGGGATGCTCTGCGAGAGCATGGAGTCGCACGGCGTGGCCGAGGAGTACTTCGCCCGCGCCGAAGGGGAGGATCCGCTGGATCCGCGCTGGCCGTACTACCTCGGCTGCCTGTTCCAGGTGACCGGCCGCAACGATGAGGCGCGTGCGGCGCTGGAGCGTTCGCGCGAGAGGGACGCCGCCTACCCGATGCTCCACGGCCGGCTCGGGCAGCTCGCGCTGGAGGCAGGGCGCCTGGACGAGGCCGACGCGCATTTCGACGAGTACGAGCGGCTGCGCCCGGACGACGGGTTCGGGCGGCTGGGCAAGGCGCGCGTGTCGATGCGTCGCGGCGAACCGGAGACGGCGCTGGCGAATCTGGAGGCGGCCGGGCAGCGTGGCATGCGGGACTTCCAGTTCCTGCGCACGCTGGGGAGCGTGTACGCGGCGCTCGGTCGGGAGGACGACGCGCGCCAAGCGTTCGCCGCATCGGACGGATTGCCGCAGGGACTGTGGTACCGCATCCGGGATCCGAGGGACCAGGCGCTGCACGAGGTCGGCTCTCCGGTGGCGGCGCTCCAGTCCGAGTTCGAGCGGAGGGGAAGCAGCGGTGACTGGGCGGCGCTGGCGGATCTCGCGGAACGCATCCTCGAACGTCGCCCGGCCGACGTGCGGACGATGGGCAACCTCGTCGGCCTCTACCGAAAGCTGGAACGCTACGACGATGCGCACGCGATGCTGGACCGGGCGTTCGCAACCGGCGGCGACGAGCTCCGGCTGAACCTCCTTCGTTCCGAGACCTACCTGGCCGCGGGCGAGTACGCGGCGGCGCGCGAGGCGGCGGACCGCGCCCGGACCCTGGAGAAGGAGTCCCCCCGGGTGTGGAGCCTGCTCGGCCGCGCGCTGCTCATGGAGGGTCGAACCGCGGACGCGGAGGCCGCGATGCTCCGGTCGCTGGCTCTCGCGCCGGACGACGTGTCCAATCTCCTTGTGCTGGGTGAGGTCCGCCGGATCGCGGGGGACCCGGAGGGAGCCGCCGCGGCCTACCGTGACGTCCTGAAGCTGGAGGACAACCTCGTCGCGCGTCAGCGCCTTGATCAAATCGTCACAAGCGAGTGACGCTTCTGATCTTTCGCAGGGTTTCCCGGGCTTGTGACGGGAATCCTTGAGTTGGATGATCGAGATCGCTAGGATGCTCAGCAGGGAGGACGCCGGGCTGAGCCCGAGGTCCTTCACCCTCAGGCTCCCTCCCCCCTGTCTTCATCCCGGCGTCCGGGCCCTCGTGTGCCCAGATGGGCACGCGACATTCACGGTCGGCGCCGGCTACGTGCGGAGGGGCGAGACGTCGTCCTTCGTACGTGTGAGGGGGATCCGTCGCCGCCGACCCATTCCTCTGGGGAGGCGGGTCCATGAAGTTTGCCAAACTCGCACTGTTCTCTCTTTCCATCCTCGTCTTCGCGACCGCTGCGTTCGCGTCGAAGCAGGACGAGCTGGATCACCAGGCGCTGAAGCCCTGGACGCTGGCGGAGCACATGAGCCTGCTGTCCACGGCCGCCGACGTCAACGAGACCGAGCCCAACAACGTTTGCCCGGGCGAGTCCTTCACGCCGGGCGACACGTTCCACGGAGAGCTCGTGAGTGGCGATGAAGACTGGGTGTTCTTCAACGCGAACGCCGGCGACGCCATCACCATCGGTACGGATGAAGATCTGGGCCTGCCCACAGTGGACACGGTCATCGAGCTGTGGGACGACACATGCGGCGCCATGCTCACGTCGAACGATGACGGCGGCCCGGGCCTCTACTCCCTGATCGACGGCTTCGAGGCTCCCTACACGGGGCAGTACTCGCTCAAGGTCCGTGGATTCCTGCCGGATCGCGTCGGCAACTACGTGCTTCTCGGCAACGTCGTTGTCCCGCTCGGCCCCGGCTTCTGCCCGATCGGTACCTACAAGGCCAGCAAGATCAACGTGAACGCGGCGATCCCGGACTTCAGCTCCACCGATCCGCAGCCGCCGCTCGTCACGCCGGCGATCAAGTTCAACGATCAGCCGGGCGTCATCGTCACCGACGTCGTGATCGATCTGGACATGGAGCACACGTGGGCCGGTGACCTCATCATCACGCTCGAGCACACCAGCGACAGCGGCGCCGTGACGGCGATCGACCTCGTGCAGCGTCCGGGCGTGCCGGAGACGGGCTTCGGCTGCGACGGCAACCTCGTGCACGATCCGGAGAACAAGTACTACTTCGGGACGCGTCCGGACCTGAACACGCTCGGCGACGACGTGTGCCGCGAGGAGATCCCGGGCGGCTGCTACGCCGTGGCTCCCGAGAACCCGGACGCTCTGACCATCTACCGCGGCATGGCCAAGGGTGATGGCACCTGGCGTCTGATCATCTCCGACAACGCCGCCGGCGATCTCGGCTACGTCTACAACTGGTCGGTGCACCTCCTCTGCGAGTCCCCGATCAGCGTCGAGCCGAAGAGCTGGGGCAACATCAAGGCGTCCTACCGCTAGTTCTTCCGGGAACAGCGGAACAACGCTCGAGGGCCGGGGGATCTCCCCCGGCCCTCTTTCTTTTCGGACGGAGCGTGTGGGCCGCGAACGACTAGCGCAGGCGGACCGCCTTGCACTGGAAGGAGGCCGCGCCGGTTCCGCGCAGGAAGTAGACGCCGGCCGGCACCGGACGACCTGCTTCGTCGCGGCCGTTCCAGCGAAGCCGCGTCTCGCCGGCCTCCAGCGCTCCGTCGAGGAGCGTCGCCAGGCGGCGGCCGGTGACGTCGTGGACGGTGACCCTCACGCGGCCGGCACGGGAGAGGAGCAGCGGCAGCTCCTGCATCGCCCGCGCGGGCTGCGGCGAGAGACGTCCCACCCGGAAGCCGGCCGCGCCCGGCAGCGGAACGCCGACGGCGCCGGGATCGTCGCCCTCCGAGAGGACGAAGCGCGTGTCGACGGGGAGCGGGCCCAGCACCTGCGTGGAGGCGCCCGGCCACGAGATCACGAGGCTGTCGACGACCGTCGCCGAGCCCAGCCCGAAGTGCAGGTCCAGCGGTCCCTGGAAGCCGCGCCACGAGTTGGCCGTCACGCGCCGGTGGATCGCCTGTCCGCCGACCCAGCACGTCGCCCGGGCGCCCACCGCCGTTCCGCCCGCCAGCGTCTCCTCCAGCGACAGCGCCAGCCAGTGCCCGGTCGGGCCGTCGTTCCGGTAGAGGAGCGTCGGCGCCTCGGTCGCGTAGAAGTCCGGTCCCGCCCCCTCCTGGAGGAACAGGTCCAGATCGCCGTCCGCGTCCGCGTCGGCCCACACGCCGCCGTCGGTGAGCCGTCCGTCATCGCCGTCCACCCAGCCCGCGCCGCCCAGCGCCGAGAACGTGCCGCCGTCGTTGCGCCAGAGGACGTCGGCCTCGCCCCGGGACTGGGCCGTGCCCTTGTTCACCTGGTGCAGGTCCAGGTCGCCGTCGTTGTCGAAGTCGACGAAGGCGACGTCCCGCGGATTCGCCGACGTCCCGAGCCCCAGGCTCCCCGTGATCTCCGTGAACACGCCCGCGTCGTTGCGGAACACGCGCGGTCCCGCCGCGGGGACGCTCACCTGCTCCAGCAGGGAGTCCGACGGCGCCGCGATGCCCGACGGCGTGAAGACGTCGCCGCTGTAGTTGCCGAACGTGCCCGGAGGCGCCGACACCGCGATGACGAACGGGCCGCCCACGGACTCGCGCCAGACGTACATGCCCTCGTCCACGCCCGGCGTGAACGTGGGCGCACCGACCAGCGAGTCGTCCAGGAGGACGACGGGGTTGCCGGGATGTGTTCCGGAGGGGCCCAGAAAGATTCGTTCGGCCGTGAAGGTTCCGCGCCACTCGAGGATGGCCACCGGGCTGCCGCTCACGGACGAGAAGCGGAAGTAGTCCACGCCGTCGTCGCCGAGTCGATGATTCGCGAAGAACCAAAGGTCCTTCCCGACGACGTCCCACGCGTCGAAGATGGCCTCGTCGCCCTCCACGATGACGAGATCCAGATCCAGGTCGCCGTCCAGGTCGCCGAAGTCCGCGCCCGCGATCACCGGCATCGCCCCGAGCGCGGTTCCCGTCACGTCGACGAACGTGCCGCCGTCGTTGCGCCAGAGTCGCGTGGTGCGGGAGAACTCCTCGCCGCCCACGAGCAGGTCAGGGTCGCCGTCGTCGTCGTAGTCCGCAAACAGGCCGCCGGTGGTTCCCTCGCCCTCGTCGAGGCCCCAGTCCGCCGCCACGTCGACGAACGTCATCGTTCCGTCGTTGCGATACAGCGAGTTGGGGCTCGCCACGAGCGGAGCCTTGCCGTGGAAGAGGTCCAGGTCGCCATCCCCGTCGATGTCCGCGGCCGAGAACGCGCGCCCGCGGCCCGACGCATCGGCCATGCCGCCCGCGCCGCCCACCTCGGTGAACGAGGAGGCCCCGCCGACGGATCGCCACAGCTCGTTGGCGCCGGAGTCGCAGCCGCAGCCGCCGCCACCTCCGTGCGAGCACACGGCGTCCGGGAAGCCGTCGCCGTTCAGGTCCGCCCAGAGCACACCGTGGCGATCCTCCCCGTCGGGGACGATCAGCTGCGGGAGCGAGTCGGGGGAGAAGAGGCCCGTGCCGTCGTTGCCGAAGACCTGGATCGTGAAGAAGTGGTGCCCGCTCACGAAGTCGACGTCCCCGTCCCGGTCGACGTCGATCGCCTGGGCGCCCCACGTGGGAAGGCTGGCCGAGAGGCCGGACGCCACGCCGACCTCGGTGAACTCGGCGCGGGCGGACCCGGTCGGCGCCGCCGCCGCCAGGACCGCCAGCGTCGCCACGGCGCGGAAGCGAGCGCCGATCATGCTAGCGAAGCCGCGTGAGCTTCGACGTCCGGACGACCTCGCCGTCCTCCAGGCGGACGAAGTACACGCCGCTGGTGACCGCGTATCCGGCATCGTCCCGGCCGTCCCAGCTCACGGAGTGGGAACCACCGGGCGAAGCGCCGTCCAGCAGCGTGCGGACCGTGCGTCCGGTCACGTCGATGACCGAGAGGCGCATCGGGCCCGCATCGGGACGCGAGTAGCGGATCGTGGTGCCGTCCACGAACGGGTTCGGCTCCACGGCCGTCAGCCGCGAACCGGCGACGCCGCCCGCCACCACCGGCGCGTCCGTGGCTCCCGCCGCCGGGGCCTGCGTGGCCAGGAAGAACTCCGTCCCGTTGCCGGGCCGGAACAGGGAGCCGCGCGCGTCGGCCGGCTGCGGCGCGGCGTCCGCGTCGAAGCGGAAGTTGAAGAGCATCTGGTACTCCAGCACGGACGCCGACGGATCCGTGGCCCAGTCGTCCGTGGACCAGGTCAGGAGTCCGTCGGCGATCTGCCAGGTCCAGTCGTTGCCGGCGTCGTCGTCCAGGTCGCGGAAGCCGACGGACGAGATGGAGGCGCTGCCCACCGGGACGGAGAACTCGCGGATGCCGCGCGCGCTGGTCCGGTTGTAGAAGGCGTACTCGTAGTGCCACTGGCCGCCCCCGAGATCCGTCGCGGCCACGGAGAGCCAGGCCTCGCCGTCGTCCAGCGACACGAGGCCGTGGGACGTCTGGTCGCCCCAGGAGCCGATCACCGGCCCGGGCTCCGGCGCCAGCTGGAGCGGGTTCACGTCGTCGAACGACCAGTTGGATCCACTCCACGACATCGTGCACTCCCGCCAGCCGATGTTGTTGGAGATGTCCTGGTCTCCGGCGACGTAGTAGACGCCCTCGTAGCGGTAGACGGCGCCCGGGCGATTCAGCTCGCCGTCGGCCACGTGGATGCGATGGTCCACGTTGAACTGCTCCTCCTCCAGCGTCGGCACGTAGTCGCGCTCGCAGTCCGCCGGCGTCGCATCGAAGAAGGAACCGCACGCCGTCCACTGGCCGGTGTGCGGGTTCACCTCTTCCCGCGGACCGAGCGTGTAGAGCGAGGCGTTGTTGTACGCGGAGTACGTGTCGGAGCAGCCGACGGCCAGGTACGTGCCGCCTCCGCCCACGCAGCCCAGGCTGCACTGGTCGTTCGCGAAGGCGAACCAGCCGTGCTTGATCCAGTTGCGCCCGATCTGCTCGAGCGCGCCGTTCTCGATGCGGAACATCGCCAGCCCGATGAACGGATGCGTCTCCGCCATCGGCTCGTTCCACGGAACGTTGACGGTGCCGTTGTTGCAGGAGGTCGTGGCGGCAGCGAGTCCCGCGGTGCCGTTGGGATACGTCCCCTCGTGGGCGGCGCTCAGCATGCCGTACAGCTCGCCCAGCAGCACGTCGAGCGTACCGCCCCTTGCTTCCGCGCCCGGCGCCTCGATCGTCTCGTCGGCCGCCGCGCCCAGGAGCAGCGTGACGTCCAGGCCGCCGATCCACTCGCCGCCCAGCTCCGGCAGGCCGGCCCACGCCGCCCACTCCGGCGTGAGGTAGAGGTCCCCGCCGCGCAGCTTCACTTCGTCCGTGGCCGCGTCCCAGCCGAACGCCGCGCTGCGCACGGCGAGCGGCGTCGGCGCCGAGGGATCCATCGTCCGGAAGCGGACGGGCGTGCCGCCGGACGCAAGTTCCAGGGAGAAGTCCACGACGGCCAGCGGCGCCCGCGCCGCCCCGGTCTCCGGATCACGGACCTGGATCAGGAATCCGCCCCGGAACGCGAGCGCCCCGCCCGGGAATCCCGTGACGACGCCGTTCCGCATCTCCACCTGCACCGAAGGATCGGCGGCGGCGCGGAAGGACGGCCTCGCCTCGCCCGCGCCGCCCTGGACGGCCTCGCCGCGGACCGCAATCACTTCCAGCCCGAGCGACTGCAGGCGATCCGCCATCGGCGTGAGCGTGACGCGGGCGTCCCGGACGGTGCGCGGCGCGGGGGCGGCGGAGGCGGAGGAGAAGGAGACCAGCAGGCAGAGCGCGGCCAGGCGAGCGAGCAAGAGCAAGGGGCGACTCCCGGGTACGCGGACGATCGGGGGGCGTCAGGCGAACCCCCATGATCCCAGATCGGGCGGGCGCGGGGCAAGGGGGGCGCCCGAACGGCCGTCGAATCAGCCGGTTCCGGCGGCCTCGCGCTTTCGGAGCTCCTCCTCCACCAGCTCCCGCCGGAGGATCTTGAGGACGCTGGACTTGGGCAGTTCTTCCCGGAACTCGATCTCGCGGGGGATCTTGTAGGCGGCGAGCCGCTCGCGGCAGAACGTCGTCAGGTCCTCCGCACTCACCGCTCCCTTGGTGCGGAGCACGACGAAGGACTTCACGGTCTCGCCGCGCCGCTCGCAGGGCACCCCGATCGTGGCGCACTCGAGGACGTCCGGGTGCTCGATCAGCACGCGATCCACCTCGTCGGGGTAGATGTTGTAACCCCCCGCCACGATCATCTCCTTCTTCCGTCCGACGATCCGGAAGTAGCCCTCGTCGTCGACCGTGGCCAGGTCACCGGTGTAGAGCCAGCCGTCGCGGAGCGCCCCGGCGGTCTCGCCCGGACGGTTCCAGTACCCGCGCATCACCTGCGGTCCGCGAATGAGCAGCTCGCCGGGCTCGCCCGGCGGGACGTCCTCCTCGTCGTTCGCGGCGGAGACGATGCGGCAGTCCGTGTCCGGCAGCGGCAGCCCGATGTGGCCGATCTTCCGCTTGCCCGCCTCGTTGGGGTTCACGTGCGTGACCGGCGACGCCTCCGTGAGGCCGTACCCCTCCACGATGCGGCCGCCGGTGAGCGCCTCGAACGCGTTCAGCGTGTCGCCCGCCAGCGGGGCGGACCCCGACACGCACATCTTCAGCGACGTGACGTCCAGCTTCTTCGCGTGCGGATGCGTGTTGATGGCGTTCACCATCGCCGGAACGATGGGGAAGATGGTGACGCGATGCCGGTTGATCGAGTCGATCATCCCCTTGATTTCGCGCGGGTTGGGTAGCAGCACGATCTGCGCGCCGATGAGGAGCGGCAGGCTCATCGCCACCGTGAGCCCGAACACGTGGAAGAACGGAAGGGCGGCCAGGAAGACCTCCCTTCCGTCGATCATCTCCGGCAGCCATGCGCGGAGCTGCTGCGCCTGGTAGGAGAGGTTCCGGTGGGTGAGGACGGCACCCTTGGAGACGCCGGTGGTGCCGCCGGTGTACTGGAGCGCCGCCGGGGAATCGAGGTCGATGTCCGGCAGCGTCGGGACCTCCCGCACGCAATCCACGAGCTCCCGGAAGCGATGCACGTCCGGCCCGGTCGGCACGTCGGCCATGAGCCGGGCGCGCTTCAGCTTGAGCGGGGCCAGCAGGTTCAGCGGGAAGCGCAGGTACTCCGGGATGGAGGCGACGATCCACTGCTTCACGGGCACGCGGTCGCGGAGCTCCTTCAGCCGGTCCGCGTACAGGAAGTCCATCACCAGCGCGATCTCGCACCCGGCGTCGTTCCACTGGTGCTCGATCTCGCGCGGCGTATAGAGCGGGTTCGTCATGACGGCGATGCCTCCCGCGCGCAGCACCGCCTGGAAGGCCAGGACCGTCTGCGGGAGGTTCGGCATCTGGATGGCCACGCGCGTGCCGGGCGTGAGGCCCATCCCCATCAGGGCCGCGGCGAGTCGATCGATCTGCCCGCCGAGCTCGCCGTAGTCCATCGCGGCGTTCATGAACCGGAGGCCCGGGGCATCGCCCCAGCGCTGCGTTCCCTCGTGCACGAGCTCCGGGAGCGCCTTCTCCCGGTACTCCACGGACGAGGGGACGCCCGGAGCGTACGATCGATGCCAGACTCTGGATTCCATGCACGACCTCCGCGACTTGACGGTCTATCGGCAGACGGGCGTCGCGTCTGAAACGCCCGGGTCTAGGAGCCGGCGGCGGGGGCCGCCGTCTCGTCGGGCTCCAGGAACCGGACCAGACCGGCGTAGCGGGGATCCACGCCGAATCCGAACTTCGAGAAGAACGACGGCCGGAAGAAGCCGGTGGAGACGGCCTTCACGCCCTGCGCGCGCAGCCGCTCCAGGAACTCGATCAGCAGGACCGAGCCGATGCCCCGCCCGCGGCGCCGGCGGCTCAGAACGATCCAGTCCAGCACCACGTAGGTCTCGCTCATGCGCCGGTAGATCACGCCGCCGATGACGCGCCCCCGCCCATCCGTGACGACGAGCAGGTCGTGGCCGCCGGAGTCGTGCATCCGCCGGAAGTTCGAGGCGCGGAACACGCGGTAGAGCGCGCTGGTCTCGTTCGGGTTGGCGGGGCGCCGGATCCGGAAGACGTCGCCCAGGGAATCCCGGTGCTCCACCTCCACGCCCGCCTCGGCGGCGCCGGCGGGATCCTCCTCCCGGACCAGGACGGCGCGGCCGCGCGGGTCCACGTGCGGGTAGAGCATGCGGGCGAGGAAGAACTCGTCGCGCTCGCCCAGCGGGAATTCCTCGCGCAGCGCCGCCACGGCGGTGCGCCAGGCCTCCCGGGACGTGGGGTGCGCCAGCGTCTGCCCGATGAGATCGTCGAACGCGCGCGTGAAGTCGTTCTCCGCGCCGCGGAAGACCGTGTGGCGGAAGAGCTGCATGCGCGATCCCGGCCGCTCCGCTTCCAGCTCCGTCAGTCCGTATGCGTCCTCGATCTGATCCAGCGTGGCGGCCTGCGCCTCCAGCGTCGCGTCGGGGTTCAGGGTGGCCCAGCGACGGTAGCGTCGGGCGGCGTGACGGAGGCGACCGGGGAGAAACCCGCGCCGCCGCACGGACGACACGAAGCGCAGCGCCGCGGTGCCCATGTGCTCGGTGGGCGATCCGTCGCGCAGATCGTCGTCATCGTCGGCCAGCCAGGGCTCCTCCTCCTCGATCAGGTCGAGGCCCTCGTGCTCGCCGATCACCTCCAGCGCGGCCGAGAAGAGGAGCGGCCACTCCGGCCCGACGCCCGACGCCTCGTAGCGCTCGCGGAGCGGCGCGAGGATGTGCCGGTCGATGGAGCGGAGCACGTCCGTCAGCTTCCGGCAGGGCACGCGGTCCGCCACCGACACGAGTCGCCCGCCGATCTGCCAGTCGTGCGGCGGAAGCACCAGCTTCGTCGGCGCGGGGTTCGCGATGGAGACGCGTCGTCCGGTGCGGTTCCAGAAGTCCACCACGAGCGACGCGCACGACGAGACGACGAACGGCCACACCACGGCGACGCGGTCGGCCGTGACGGTCCCCACCGGATGCGAGAGCACGGCCCGCGAGAGGTCCTCCAGCAGCTGGTCCAGCGTGCGGCCGGGGATGAACTCCTCGGTCCACAAACCGTACTTCTCGTAGCCGCCGCCCTGCGTCTTCACGACCGGGCGACGCGTGGCGCCCGAGCGGGCGCGCACGAGCAGCCGAAGCTCCTCCTGGATCGCCTCCCACGAGAGCTCGTGGTTCACCTTCACGATGCACTCGAACGGCGGCACGTTCTCGTCGCGGCCGGCCGGGAACCACTCGAGGAGATGTACGGTCCGTCCGGTTCCCGTGCCGAGGAATCGGACGCGGACGGAGCCGGCGCGCAGCGGGCGGAGGGCCCGGACGGGAGCCGGTCCCAGCAGCGTCTTGGCCTCGGCCAGCAGCGGCGTGTCGCGCAGGGCGTCCAGGATGCGGCGGCGATCCTCCTTCGCCACGTCTGCGGCGAAGGTGACGGCGTCCTCCCACGTGACGCCCGGGCCGACGGTCGTCGCGGGCAGCGTTGCGCGGAAGCCCGTCGCCAGATCGCCGAGCCAGCCCAGGAAGCGTCGCCGGAGGTCCTCGCGCGGAAGGTCCTCCGCCAGCGTGGCGAAGACGGAGCGCAGGCGGAGATGGCTGCCCCGGTGCTCGATGGCCTGCCGGAGCAGGAGCCCCACGAGTCGCTCAAGCCGGGAGACGTCGGCGGTCCCGTCCAGGATCTCCTGTGCGAGGCGCCGCACCCGGTCCAGCATCCCGTCGAGCTGGTCGCCGCGCAGGCTGGCCCGGGCCAGCAGCTTCGACTCCCGATCGTCGGGGAACGTCGGATCCCGCAGAAGATCCATCAGGCGGGCGTCCAGCTCCTCCGGCGACAGGCTCGGGAGCAGCGCGTGCAGGCACTCCGCGCGGACCGAGACGTCGGCGAGTCCCGAGTGCAGCAGGTCCCGCGCCAGGCGATCCATCTCCGGGTGCTCCCCCGTCAGGCTCTCGCGCAGCAGGTCCACGACCTCCCGGCGCGCGCCGGCGGCGGGGTGGCGCAGCGCGCGGGCGAGCGAGTGCAGCACCTGGATGTCGAGACCCAGGTCGCTCGCGAACGAGGGGAGACCCGCCGCCTCGCTGGCCGGTGCGAAGGGGCGGCCGACCAGCCGCGTGCTCACCTCGAAGCGGCGTCCGCGGCGCCACCAGTGCTCGATGCCGGGACCCGCGAAGGCGACCGCCGCCTCGTTGCCGAGCCAGAGTTCCGCTCGCCCGAAGATCTCGCCGAGCCGGAGGACTTCGCCGCCGCGGTCGTAGTCCAGATCTCCCACCCGCACGCGGCCGTCCGGCTGCATCCGGATCCCGAGGCGACGTCCCGTGGTGGCCACCTCCAGCGCGCCGTCGACGGCGCGGACCTCGCGCGCGTGGATGCCGGTCTGGCGGAGGAACCAGTGCGGGATCCGGACCGGTGTTCCGCCGATCTCCAGCGACAGCGCTTCGCGGGAGTACATCGGCTCGATGACGTCCTTGAATCGCTCCGTCACCAGCTTGCGCCGCGGTGTCCCCTTGGCGGTCAGCTCGCCGCGGTCGGCCTCCAGGTCGCGGGAGAGGAGGGCGAAGTCCACGATCCGCTCGAAGGGTGCGAGGAACCGGTTCACCGTGGAGACGAGTGGCGCGAACAGCTCGCGCAGCTCCGGCGACTCCAGCGACGGACCCTCCCCGGGATTCGCCTCCGCCCGGAGCTCGGCCGACGGGACGATGAGGACCGTGCAGAACTCGCGCCGGTCGCCGATGAGCAGGACGCGATCCACCAGATCGAAGTCCGCGAACAGGCTCTCCACGCGGCGCGGCGAGATCGTCTCGCCCTGCACGTTCTTGAAGATCTCCTTCTTGCGGTCGATGATGGCGAGGTGGCCGTACGGATCCAGCTTCACGATGTCGCCCGACGCGAACCAGCCGTCGACGCGGACGTCGTCCTCGTCCGCGGGCGGCGTGACGTAGGGGCCGCGGATCAGCAGTTCCCCATCCTCGGCCACCTTCAGCTCGATGCCGGGCAGCGCCACGCCGATGGAGTCCTCCCGGTAGTCGCCCGTCGGTGTCATGGTGATGCCGCCGGTGGCCTCCGTCATCCCGAAGCCGGAGTGCAGCTCGATCCCCGCGGCGTGGAAGCGCGCGAACACCGACGGCGGCAGGTACCCGGCCGCGGAGAGCCCGCGCTTCAGCCGACCGCCGGTGACCGCCACCAGCTCGCGGGAGATCGCCTCGTCGCGGTCCGGATCCGGATCGGGGTCCTCGGTGAGCGGCGCGACGGCTTCGGCCACCTGGATCCACTTCTTCGGCACCGAGATGAAAGTGGTGGGCCGAACTCTCTGGAACGACCAGAGCAGCGACTCGACGGAGACGTCATCCACGAAGGCGTAGACCGATCCCCAGAACACGCAGCCCAGCATCTCCAGCCAGCGACCGAACGTATGGAAGAGCGGCAGGTAGCAGAGGAAGACGTCGCCCTCTCCGATGTCCGGCCACGCGGCCGCGCGCGCGAAACGCTTCGTCACGAGGTTCTCGTGCGTGAACGGCACGCCCTTGGGAGCGCCCGTCGTGCCGGACGTGTACATCACCGTCGCGACGTCGGAGGACTTCACGCTCAGCGCCGCCGCCTCCACGTCGTCGTCGCTCACGCCGTCTCCCGCCGCCAGGAACTCCTCGAACGAGGCGATGCGATCCGTGGGCGCCTTTTCCGGGTCCAGCCAGTGGATTCGCTCCGGTCCGCCCGCCCCGATGCCTTCCAGCGCGGTGCGTGCCGCGACGTCGTCGCCCAGGAAGAGCATCCGCGCGCGGGAGTGCTTCAGGATGAACTCCACCTGGTCCGGCGGCGAGTTGGCGGGGACGGGGACGTTCTTCGTCCCGGTCACCAGGCACGCCAGGTCGAACAGCGCGATCTCCGGGGAGTTGGCGCCCAGGAGCGCGACGGGGCCGTCGGGACTGCGCGTGGCCAGCAGCGCCCGGCCGATCGCGTGAACCCGCTCGCCCGCCTGGACCCAGGAGATCCGTCCTTCCCGGCGCGCCGGGGAGAGGAGGAAGAGCGTTCGATCGCCTCGCTCGCGCGCTCGACCGAGGAACAGCGGCCCCACCGTGAAGTCGGCGACGCGCACCGCCTCCAGCAGCAGGTCCGTCCATTCGTCGGCGAACGCGCTCTCCGCGAGCGCCAGGCGCACGGGGCGCTCGGTGGCACCGTCGAGGATGCGGTGGAGGACGGAGCGGAGTTCCGCGATGCGCCCCGGAGCGGCCTCGCTTGCGCCGGATCGCGTCGCCTTCAGCGCGCCCAGCGCCTCGCGCGTCGCGCGAACGAGGGCGGCCGCCTCGGCGGCTCCCGCGGGCTGGCCGTCTCCGCGCTCCCCTCGCAGCTGATCGAGGGTGTCCATCACGCGCCCGACGAGATTGCCCGCGCGCGTCACGTCCGTCGCCTCGGTCATGGAAACCCCGTGGGGCCGCCGCCTCGGCGGCCTACTTGATCCGGTTGCCTCGCGGCTCGATCTCGTTGTTGAAGATCCAGGCCACGACCTGGCCGATGCGGATCTTCTCCTGCAGGTAGGACTCGATGTTCAGGCGCTCCGAGCTCCACTTGGCGCCGCGCTCGTAGACCGTACTGCGCATCTTGCGGAAGCAGTCCAGCCACCATTGCATGTGCTCGGGCCGGAGGTCCACCCAGCCCTTCCGCGCGTACCGGTCCACGTTGTCGTCCGTGATGGGAACCACGTGGGCCTTCTTGTTGTACGGCGGGATCTTGATGACGGGGCCGCGGAGGATCGTCCGGCCGTCCGGCAACAGGATCGGGATGCCGATGGAGGTGATCGTGTGGCGCAGCGGACTCTCCATCACCGCGTCGTGCATGACGCGCGAGAGCTCCTCGGCCTTGCGGTCGTTGCCGTCCTCGTCCTTCAGCACGTGCTGCACCGAGCCGTAGCGTTCCTTGAGGAACCAGACCTCGTACAGGTACTTGGCCAGCTGCGGCGGGCCGAGCTGGCCGATGGCGACCGACGGAACGCCCTGCTCGCGTTCCAGCTTCTCCAGCTCCTCGATGGCGACCTCGCGGATCAGGCCGCCCCGGTACGACGGACTGAGGATGGACGAGTCCAGGCCGGAGATGACGTCGCGGCCCGTGTTGTTGCCCTGGATCTCCAGCAGGACGAGCTGGGCGATCTCCTCCGGCGTCACGAACTCCATTTGCCCGAGCGCCGTGATCGCCTCGAACTCGCCGCGGGTGAAGATGCCGTTCTCGCCGGTGTTCACGCACGGCAGCGTCAGGTGCTGCTGCGTGCCGTCGTCGCCCTGCAGCGGGGCGAACGTGTCGAAATCCGGCTCGTTGTCGAGCTGGTGGCCGAGCGGCTGCGGCGCCGCCTCGTAGAGCGCCATCGGCTCCCCGATGACCAGCTCCACCTTCTCTCCGCCCGGAGCATCGTCCGGGGCGGGGCGGAACTGTGGCCCCTTCACCTCCTGGAAGCCGATCTGCCGGTAGCCGATCATCGCGGCCGGCTTGATCTCCTTGATGATCGGGCAATCGGGCGTGCGCGCCATGAGGAACAGCAGTCCCGTGTGGGCGAACGCCGTCGCCGTCTTCGACATCAGCGTCGGGCTCGGGCGATCCTCCCCGTGCGTGTACGGAATGTTCAGCCCCATGCCGCCGGTGCCCGTCGTTCCGACCTTCACGTAGATGCGGGCCTTTACTTCCGACAGCGCGCGGTGCAGCAGCCGGACGTGCAGGATCAGCTGCGGGACGGCGGCCGAGATCAGGTGCTTCTCCACGTCGGCCTCGAAGCCCGGGCCGATGCCGTCCGTCTTCGCCTCGTCCAGACCGCGGGACACGACGAACGAGCTGGAGAACGCATCCTGGTAGCTGATGCCGGTGGCGGTGTTCACGGTGTCGACGACCGCGTCGGGGCGGACCTCCTGGATGAGCCGGACCAGGTAGGACTCCCGGTAGGCCGTCTCGAAGTCCACGAACAGGTCGTCGAAGATCTCGCGGCGATGCTCCGGGTCGCCCACGAACTCGTGCGGCGACGATTCCTTGATGCGCGTGCCCACCGGCGTCGGCGTGCCGCGCACGAACAGGTTCCCGTAGAAGCCGTCCACCTGGATCTCGGGAAACGTCCGGCCCAAGGACTCCACGGCGGCCTGCGTCTCGCCGCGGAACAGAGACGCGATCACGATGCGTTTCGGCGGTTGATGCCGCGCAATGGCCTTCGCGCACTGCGTCCCGACGAGGCCGGCGCCTCCCAGGATCAGTACGGTCCCGTCACGTCCCTGCATGGATCAGGTCTTCCTTTCTAGAACGAGTGGGTCAGCCGCACCAGACCCAGGCGGCCGATCTCCGGAGTGCCGACGAACTCGCGATGGTCCTCGTCCCCGACGTTCTGGACCACCGCCGAGATGGAGGTCCCCGGCACGAACGTCCACGAGGCGCTGAGGTCCAGGAGCGTGTACGACTCCACGTCGCCGACGTAGATCCCCGACTCCACCGGGAAGCCGTCGACGAAGCGGACGCGGGCCGAGGCGCCGAAGCCCCTCTGCCGGTCGTCGTAGCGGAGGGTGACGCCCGCCTTGTTGGCGGGGGCGTTGAGCGCGACGTCCAGCTCGCCCTCCACGTCCTCGAAGAAGTCCTCGCTCACGAACGAGTAGGCGAGCAGCGCGCTCCACGCGTCGTTGATCAGGATCTGCAGCCCGAGATCGACGCCGGTGAGGTTGACGTCGCCGAAGTTGCGGTAGGTCAGGATGAGATCGCCCGTGTCCTCAAAGCCCTCCGGCGTGACCGTGCCGAGCGGGACCGACGCCATCGCCTCGGTCAGCGCGGCGATCTCCGGCGGCGTCAGCCCGAACGCCGGATTGGAGAGGTAGGCTCCCAGCGTGGCCGGATCCAGGAACGCGTTCGGCGTCTCCACGCGGAGCGGCCCGACGAAGTCTTCGATCTGCTGGTAGTAGACGTCGACCGCCGCCACCAGCCGCGTCCCGATCACCCCCTTGTAGCCCACCTCGAACGTGTTGCTGATGGTGGGCTGGATCTCGCCCACGTCCACGACCTCGCCCGGCGACGTCAGGTCGAAGGACTCGGTGGTGGGGTTCAGCGTGCGCAGGACCGTGGCCACCTGTCCCGACGTGGGGGCCGGGATCGCGTCGATGCCCGGGTCCGCGCCCCCCGCGATGACGGCCGCCTGGGCGGCCTCCCACATCAGCGTGGCGTCGGCCGGCAGCATGGAGTTTGCGGAACCGTTCAGTGCGAGGATCGCTGATGGGATCGTCATGTAGAGCCCGTCCAGGCCGCCCGCGCCGTCGCGGCGGAACCGGAAGCCGCCCTCGGGCACGCCCTGCGCGCGCAGATCGAAGCCGTCCAGTGTCGTGGCGGCGCTGAAGCCACCCAGATCCGGGCTGGCCACGAGATCCAGGAAGAGATTGTTCGTGGACGGGGTGGAGTACGCGCGGTTGTAGGTGCCGCGCAGCTTGTGGCCCGCGGCCGGCGTGAACACCAGCGCGGCGCGGGGCGAGAACACCGGATCCTGGATGTGGTTGTGCTCGTCGATGCGGGCCGCCCCGACGAACGTCCACTGGTCGTTCAGCGTCGACTCGGACTGCAGGTAGCCGCCGACCTCGTTGATGTCGTCATCGTCTTCCCGGCGGCCGTTGATGGTGCCCTTGGTCTCCGGCCGCGTGAACAGCCCGTCGACGCCGTACGTGAACGTGTGCCGATCCAGCTGGGCCTGATGCTGTCCCTGCACGACGAAGAACTTCGACTCGTCCACGAGCTCCTCACCGGTGCGCAGGTTGTACGTGTCGCCCGAGTTGCTGGCATTCACGTAGCCCTGGAAAAAGAAGTCCCGCCACCGCAGGCGCGCCTGGCCGTAGCTGGTGATCCAGTCCTGCGCCTGCACCGCGCCCAGACCCGTCAGCTCGATGGCGTTCATGCGGTTGAAGCCGCCGTTGAGGATCAGCTCCGTGCCGGGTGAGAGGCGCGCGTTGAACTGCCCCGTGTAGGCCAGACGGTCCACGTCGAAGTCCCGCCGGCCGATGCGCGTGTCGGGGTCCGAGGCCAGCGCCGCCTCGCGCAGGGTCACCTCCACCTGGTCCGAGCTCTCCCAGTCCTCCGCCTGGTAGTAGTCTCCGCTGACCTTCCAGCCGAGGTCGCCGGAGTTCCCAGCGTGGCGGCCGCTCACGAGGAAGACGCTCTGCTCCCCGCCGGCGACGGAGATCGACGTCCCCGGCGAGTCGAACGGGGACCTGGTGCGGATGTGCAGCACGCCGTTGGCGCTGTTCGGACCGTAGAGCGCCGCGCCCGGTCCGCTCACCAGCTCGATCTGCTCGATGTCCTCGTTGGACGTGGGAATGAGGTTCAGCGCGTTGTAGCGAAGCGAGGGCACGCGGGCGATCCGATTGTCCACGAGCGTCAGCGTGGCTCCGGAGAAGATGTTGTTGAAACCGCGGATCACCACGGTGCCCTGGTTGATCCCCGCCCGCTGCACGTCGACGGCCGGGCGCGCCTGGAGATGATCGGCGGGGGAGAGGACCACCCGTTCACGGACCTCCTTGCCTTCCACCACCTGCACGGAGGCCGGCGCGTCCAGGACCTTCTCCTCGCGGCGGGACGCCGAGATGATGACCTTGTTCATCTCGATCGGCGCCTCCGTCAAGTCGATCTCCACCGTCTCCACGGCGTCGTCCGCCAGCTCCAGCGCATCGATGACGAACGTGTCGAAGCCCACGTAGGACACGCGGATCTCGTAGCGGCCCGCCCGCAGGTTCTCCACCCGGAACCGACCGTCCTGATCCGTCAGCCGCCCCGTCTTGGAGGAGGGATCGGCGAGGGAGGTGACCAGGACGTTCGCGGCGAAGAGCGGCTCGCCGGACTCCTTGCGAACGGTGCCGGAGATCGTGCCGGCCGCCTGGGCGGTGCCGGCCAGGAGAAGAAGAACGGTCGCGACGCGGCAGATCCGAGAAACCATGGGGCGCTCCTTCCGTCGATCGTGCGGGGTGGCCGGCGGGAGGTCGACGACACCCGCTGGACGTGCCGGATGGTACCATCGGCCCCCGGAATCCGCACCGACGGAGGGAATGACCTTTGCCGGAACTCCCCGAGGTCGAGCACGGTCGCCGCATCGCGGAGTCCGTGCTTCAGGGACGCTGTCTTCGGCGCGTGGAAGTGGACGACGACCGCATCGTCTTCGACGGCGTATCGCCCGCCGACGTGCGGCGCGCGCTCACGGGACGGACGGTCGACGCCGTGCGCCGCCGCGGCAAGCAACTCTGGTTCCGTCTCGATCGATCGCCCCACCCGCTGTTCCACTTCGGGATGACCGGAGCCTTCCGCACGCGGACGGCGAGGCCGCTGAAGCTGGCCTCCTCGGGATCGGCTTCCGAGGGCGATGCCTGGCCGCCCCGGTTCTGGAAGATCCTGTTCGTCACGGACGACGGCGAGGAACTGGCGATGGTCAACAAGCGACGACTGGGGCGGATCCGGCTGCGCGACCATCCGGAGGAGGAGCCGCCGATCTCGCGACTGGGTTTCGATCCGCTGCTGGATCCGCCGAGCCCGGTCGAGTTCGCGAGGGCGATGGCCCGCCGCACCGGCAACGTGAAGGGCCTGCTCCTGGATCAGTCGTTCGCGGCGGGCGTGGGCAACTGGATCGCGGACGAGGTGCTCTACCGCGCCCGCATCGATCCGCGCCGCTCGGCCGACACACTCTCGTCCACCGAGTCGCGCCGCGTGCTGTCGGCGCTGAAGACGATCGTCCGGCGAGCGGTCGACGTGGACGCGCGCAAGGACCGGTTCCCGCGGACGTGGCTGTTCCATCGGCGGTGGGGGAAGAACCACGGGGCGCGCACCGCGCAAGGCGAGCCCATCGAGTTCCTGACGATCGCCGGCCGTACGACGGCCTGGGTGCCGGACCGGCAGCGCTAGCGGGAGAGGAGCCCCTCGGTCCGCAGGAAGTCCGCGATGGCGCGGCCCGCCACGCGATGTCCCCGCGGCGAGAAATGGCCGTCGTTGTGGAGGTAGAGCCCCTGGGGTCGTTGCTCGCGGTTCACCACCGGGAGCAGGTCGATGGAGGCGACGCCGTCCTCCGCGACGCGGCGCTGGAGCTCATGCCGCAGCGGGATGTCCTCGGGGCGACTGCGCCCTGCGTAGACGTCGGCCGGGAGCCACACCACCACGAGCGTCGCGCCGAGCTTCCGGCACTCCTCGTCAATCTCCCGGATCCACCGGCGCGACAGGTCGCGCCCCTCGTCGAACTCCTCCGTCGTGAAGTTGCGGGCGAGCCGCTGGCCGGGCACGCCGCCGAAGAAGCGGGTCTGTGCGGCGGCCCACGCCGCCGTGAGCATCCGGTAGAGGTGGCTGTGACGCGCGAGCGCGTTCTCCTGGAAGTGGTCGTGCGAGAACTGATCGAACAGGTAGCCGTTGCGGACCGTGTACGTGTTCCGCGCCCCGATGAGGTTGTCCGTGTAGTCGTTCGCGAAGAAGCCCAGCAGCACCACGTCGGGCGAGATCTCCGGACCGAGCCGACGCAGCATCGCCAGCGCGCTCTCCGTGCCGTAGCCGTTGACGCCGCCGTTCAGGGCCTCCACGTCCACGCCGTCCTTCTCCAGCTCCACCGCCGCGCGCTCGATCCAGGGTTCGTCCTGCGCGACGCCCCAGCCCCACGTGAAGGAATCGCCGAGCGCGAGGATGCGCGGCGCGCCGTCGTCCCGCAGCGGATCCGAGCGCAGTCCCAGCTCGTTCGTCCGGAACTCCGTGACGTGCCCCGCGCGCTCGATGCGCCCCTCGAAGTTCGGGGCGAGGCGGTAGCCAGCCGTCTCGTCGATCTCGTACATGTCCTTCACGACGTACTCGCGGATCTGCTCCTGGGAGGGGAGCGTCTGCGGCGCCGCGATCCGGACGATCAGTTCCGAGACCGGCACCAGCACGATCAGCGTCACCAGGACGAGCAGAGCGTCCTTGCCGCGGCCGCGAGCGCTCATCGGCCCGCGCCTTCCGGCTTCCGCACGAGGCACACCATCGACAGTCCGAAGGGTAGTCCCGTGGAGACGACCAGCGGGATCTCGGCGGTGAACGTGGCCTGGAGCAGGGCGTTGACCACGGGGTGGTAGTCCTGGAAGTCCGTCCGCGGGGGATGGTCCGGCGGACCGAACATCGCCCTACGCGCGCGCTGCCACGTGCGCACGACCCAGGCGATGGGGAAGAGGAGCGAGTTCATGTACGTGAACCGGACCACCTCGCCTCCGCTCTCCCGCACCAGGTTCTTCAGCTCCGACGCCCGGTAGCGTCGCTTGTGGTGGTTCACCTCGTCGTGCTCGCTCCAGAGCGCGGGAAAGGCCGGGACCGTGATCAGCAGGTGGCCGCCCGGCTTCGTCACCCGAAGGAGCTCCCGCACCACCGCCCGATCGTCGTCGATGTGCTCGATCACGTCCAGCGCGGTCACCAGACCCCATTCGCCGTCGGGCCAGCCTTCCATGCGGGTGAGGTCGGCACGGCGCACGGAGCCGTTGCCGCGCCGGCGGCAGAAGTCGATGGCCTCCTCGGCGAAGTCCACGCCCGTCACGTCGCCGAACTCCGCGAGGTACTCGAGGTTGATCCCCGTGCCGCAGCCCGCGTCCAGGATCTTCAGGCCGGACGCCTTCGGCAGGCGCCGGCGCAGCAGGGCCATCAGGATCCGTCGACGACTGACGAACCACCAGTTGTCCTGCTCGAAGAAGAAGTATTCGCGGTAGTACGTGCGTTCCAAGACCGGGGTCTCCCGGAAGGGGGCGGGTCCGCGGGACCGGACGTTACGCGGTTTTGCGGGCCCCGGACTGGAGCTTCCAGTTCCGGACGAGCCCGCGGACCAGCTTGCCCAGTTTGCCCTGAGACGAGTGCGCCGTGTAGTGATAGATCTCCGCGAAGAGGCGCCAGGGACGGAAGAGGTAGTTGAGCCCGTAGAACAGGCCGTACGCTCCGTAGATCATCGTCCGCAGCCGCCAGTGGCTCCAGCGCGGGTGCCAGGAGCGGTAGTCGGCGATGTCCATGTACCCGAAGAGGGAGTAGTAGTAGGCGTCGTCCGTGGTGAGCCGACCTTCCTCGCTAAGCTCGAAGTAGGCTTCCGTGTTGGGGAGCGGCGAGAACGCGCAGCAGTTGAACTCGTGGAAGCCGGTCCAGGCGCAGCGCACCATCTCCCGGTACGTGTCACGGACGTGGCGCCACGTCTCGTGCGGGAACCCCAGGATGAAGTTCACCTGGAGGCGGATCCCGGCCTTCATCGCCGCGCGGGCCGAGGTGTGCACCTTGTCCAGGTGGATCCGCTTCTTGATGATCTTCAGCGTCTCCACCGATCCGGACTCGATGGAGTAGCTGAAGTTCCGGCAGCCCGCGCGGACCATCAGGTCGGCCACCTCGTCATCGATGGCCTCGCTGCGCGTTCCCGACGGGAGCTGCCACGTAAAGTCCACTTCGCGCTCCAGCAGCTCGCGGCAGAAGTCCAGGATCCAGGTCCGCTTCACGACGGCGGTGAGATCCTCGAAGTGGAAGTCCGTGGCGCCGTAGGTCTCGTTCAGCCAGACCATCTCGTCGGCCACGAGCGCGACGTCGCGGGCGCGCCACGCCGTCGTCCACATCTGCGGGGAACTGCAGAACGTGCACTGGTAGGGGCAGCCGCGCGTCGCCAGCATCGGCATGGAGCGGCCGCGCACCGCGCCGTGCGGACTGGCGTACTCGATGTAGGCCTCTACCGGGAACAGGTCCCACGCGGGACGCGGGATGTCGTCCAGGTCGCGGATGCGGGCGCGTGCGCTCTCCTTCACGGTACCGTCGGCGCCGCGCCACGTGACGCCGGCGCATCCCTCGAACGACTCGCCCCGGCCGTGGCGCTCCATCACGTCGACGAGCGTCTCCTCGCCCTCGCCGGAGACGCACAGGTCGATGGGCGTCTCGGCCAGCACCGATTCCGGATCGGAGGACGCGTGCTCTCCGCCCAGCACGATGACCGCGTCCGGGAATCGCTCCCGCATCCGGCGAAGCAGCTCGCGGGTGGCGGGCCACGTGCACGAGAACATGCAGCCCACGCCGATGACGTCCGTCTCGGCCGGAATGCGATCGAGCACCGCGTCGAAGCGGAGTCCGCGCAGCCAGAATCCGTGGCCGTCCTCGAACTCCCAGATCTCGTCCAGTCCCTCGCCGATGGCGTCGACGCTCTCCACCGTGTGGCCGGCCGCCCGGGCGGACGATGCCAGGTACGCGAGTCCCAGCGGCGGGATCGCGATGGTGGAGATGTAGTTCGTCGGCGAGATCAGCTGTGGTGGCTGAACGAGCGTCAGGTGCATCGGGTGCGGGCACTCCGGATGGGGGGCGGGATGCCGGCCGTGTAAAAGTGCGAGGAGCCAGTATAGCGCATCGACGGCCGCGCTGCTGCTCATGGGTCCTGCGGGGCCCAGGGTGGGCCCTCGCGGGTTCCTGCGCGATCTCCGCTCCGGGCGACGTCGAGGGTCAGCAGGCTCCCGGGGCGCCGAGGGGACACGCCGGGCCCACCGGGGTGCCCGGGCGTGCCGTAAACGTACTGCTCAGAACGGGATCCGACGGCGAAGCGCGGCGAGTGCCGCCAGCGGAATCAGGCCGACCGCCAGCAGGATCGCCTTGAGGGGGCCGGGCTGCCAGCGGAAGAGAACCTCGTGCACACCGGGCTCCACCGCAGCGCCCACGTAGCTGGGAACCAGGTGCACGGCCGGGACCGGCTCCCCGTTCACCGTGACCTCCCAGTCCGGCAGGTAGGTCATCTTGAGCACGACGTGCGCGGCACGATCGGCCCGGACGCGGACCCGGAAGTCCTCACCGCTCCTCTCCGCCGACAAGACCTCGCCCGCCGGGCCCGCCGGGCCCTCCGGGACCGACGGTTCCGGGAAGCGGAAGTCCAGGCCGCCCCCGTCGATGAGTCCGGCCGGGGCGGGACCCTCCTCTTCGAGGTGGAGTCCGGGGTGGACTCCGCGACCCGGCAGGCGACCCTTCACCCACGTCCGGTGCAGCCGCGAGGCGGTTCGCTTGGACGCGCCCACCGTGTACGGAACGTCCACGACGTCGACGAGCCCCGGCAGGTCCAGGGCCAGCACCCGGAAGCGACCCTCCCGGGCGATCTCCCGCGCGAAGGGCGGCGTGCGCTGGTCGGTCGGCGCGAGGATCCGCGTCACGCCGAACGCTCGGTAGACGTCGGGGCGACGCTCGTCGAAGCGGTCGTGGAAGTCGGAGTTCAGCGACCACATGTGATGCAGGTAGCCGAGGGCATCGACCTCCCGGAACGGGAACCAGTCGTACACGGGCGTCCAGCCCACCTGGAAGTTGCCGCCCCAGCCGTGCCCCGGTCGACCCTGTCCGGCGTACGTGCGGCCGAGAGGATCCCTCGCCGCCTCCACCATCGCCTCCAGCGCGCGGCCCTCCTTCTCGTAACCCTCGGCCGCCTCGCGCGCCAGGGAGGCGTTCCACGCCAGGTACTTCGTCCGCTCGACGAGGGGGGGCGTCGCCAGCAGCAGGGCGATCGCCGCCGCCGCGAGGCGCATCGCCGGCCCGCGCCCGAACGCCCGGTTCCCCGCGCGCCCGATCAGCGCACCCGCCAGCATCACGCCCACGACGTGCACGACGAAGATCGCCCGCGAGAAGTGGAAGCCGCGCCCCAGCGGGAGCAGGTTCAGCAGCGAGCCCCACGTGGGCCGCCCCAGGAACAGCGCGAAGAAGAAGACGAAGATCACGAGCAGGAACCGCGCCCGCTCCTCGCGCACGCGCAGCGCCGCGGCGGCGAACCCCAGACCGACGAGCACGGAGATCACCGGCAGACGATCGAAGTCGAAGAGCTCGCCCCGGAAAAGGCGGGGAAAGATCACCGCGTGGCCGAACGAGTTGTACTTCCAGCTCGGGACCAGCGTGGAGATGTTGTAGTAGGCGAAGTCCTTGAATACCGGCACCACCACGTACGCCGACGCCGCGATGGAGACGACGGCGATCAGCGCCAGCCGGAGTAGCCGGCGCGGGATCTCCCGCGGCGTGATCAACGCGTACAGACCGATCGCCAGGTACGCCATGTAGCCCAGCGCCAGGTGGCACAGGAACGTGACGGCCAGCAGGGCGCTGGCCTGCACGTAGCCGCGCCCGTCGCGCATCGCCCGGACGGAAGCGGCTACGGCCAGCGGGAAGAACCATCCGCCGACCGCCTGCGTGTACTGCCCGAGCCCCTGCCACACGTAGCTCTCGAAGTCATGGCCGTGGAGGTAGTCCGTGCGGATCCAGAGAGAGAGCGTTCCCGCCGCCACCGCCGCCGTCCGCCCGAAGCCGAACGTGCGCATCGCCAGGTAGACGGGGATCGGGAACGTCCCGATCGCCAGCCACTCGACGACCTTGAAGGCGCGGACCAGGGAGAGCGAGTCCAGCGTCAGCTTGGACAGCGCCACGACGAGCAGGTGCGGGAGGTTCTGGTAGTAGTGGAACACCGGGAACCCGAGGCCCCAGGTGGGCACCCACGGATCCAGGATCGGCTGCCCGCGTTCAGGCGCGCTGGCGAGCGCCTGGATCAATCCGAAGTGCAGAACGCTGTCGTTCAGGAACGGGAACGGATAGCGGACCTGCGGAAACAGGAGCGCGAGGTGGTAGATCACCACGGCCCCCAGGCCGAACCGGGCGATGAGATCCGCGCGCGCGGGCCCGCCCTCGCGGCGATCGGTCATCGGGGCTGGATCCGGGGCATCGGCGTTCTCCGGGGTCCTGGACGTGGATCGGGGCCCGGACGAGCATAGGGAAGGTCCCGCTCCCGCGCCACCGAAGGGATCGGACGGTCGGGACTGGAGAATGACCCCGCAGTCGCCGATCCGAGGGGACATGTGATACCGTGCGCGCGTTCGCGGGCCGGGAGCTCGCCGAATTCCCCATCCTGTCGGCTGGACGACGAGGAGGAACACTCGATGAAGCGCATTCTCGTATTCGCCACGATCCTGATGCTCGTGCTGGGCGTGACCGCCTGCACGCGGACCCAGAAGGGGGCCACCATCGGGGCCGGGACCGGCGCTCTTCTCGGCGGCATCATCGGGGAGCGTTCCGGAAACACCGCGACCGGCGCCCTGATCGGAGCGGCCGTGGGCGGCGCCACCGGCGCCTGGATCGGCAACTACATGGACAAGCAGGCCGAGGAGATGCAGCGCGACCTCCAGGGCGCCAAGATCGAGCGCGTGGGGGAGGGCATCAAGATCACGTTCGATTCCGGGATCCTGTTCGACGTGAACAAGGCGGATCTCCGGCCCGCGGCCCAGTCCAACCTCACGGAGCTGGCCGGGATCCTCAACAAGTACCCGGACACGAACATCCTGATCGAGGGCCACACCGACTCGACCGGCGGCGAGGACCACAACCTGGAGCTGTCCAAGCGGCGTGCCCAGTCCGTGGTCAACTACCTCGTCGGCCAGTCCGTGATCGGCGGCCGCATGCAGACGCAGGGCTGGGGCGAGGCCCAGCCGGTCGCCAGCAACGACACCGACGCGGGGCGCCAGGCGAACCGTCGCGTGGAGCTGGCGATCTGGGCCAACGACAAGCTGAAGAAGATGGCGGAGGAGAGCGCCGGCTAGCGGTCGCGACCCACGTGGAACATCGACGGGCCGGGGGATCGTGGATCTCCCGGCCCGCTTCGTTTCCGCCGCCGTCGATCGTCCGCCTACTGGATGGCGCCGTCCTTCCCCAGGACGCGGCGCAGCAGCCCCAGCTGCCCCACGTGATACGCCTCGTGGAACGTGAACGTGAAGAGCATCTCGCCCACGGAATCCAGCTGGAACGGATTGGCATCGGCCGGGAGCGCCGCGGCCAGCGTCTCCGGGGTGACCGTCTCCAGACGGCTGAGCAGGAGTTCCTGCGTCCGGTCCAGGTCGCGCAGGATCCGGTCCCACGGCATCGCTTCCTCGGGCGTGAGGACGGGGTCCGAGCCGCGCGCGTAGCGGGCCATCTCCTCGTCGGACCACATCGGCTCCACGCCCAGGAGCCTCAGGGCGGAGATCCTCGCGCTCACCACGTGGCCGCCGATCCAGTTCAGGTTGTTGCCGCCGGGCTCCGGCGTGCGAAGGCTGTC
Source organism: bacterium (assembly GCA_965216835.1). Classification (GTDB taxonomy): domain Bacteria; phylum ARS69; class ARS69; order ARS69; family ARS69; genus BQJX01. The sequence continues at coordinate 322,673 of OZ244210.1, forward strand.
GTCGGCCTCGAAGCCGGCGACGTTCTGCTTGAAGACGTTGTGGGCGAACGTGTACTGCATGCGGATCAGCTTCGCGAGCGGCGGGGCTCCGGCACTCATGATCTCTCCTTCGGCGATGGCTCTTCACGGCGCACCTGCACGCCCGTGACGTCGTGGATGGCTTCGAGAACCCGGCGGAAGCCCTGGAGATCCTGGCTTCCCACCCGGTCGGCAATGGCCTTCTCCAGTTCCTCCACCGGCCGCTGCACGCGCTCGGCCAGCTTTCTTCCGCGCGGCGTCAGCTCCACCAGGAACGATCGCCCGTCGTCGGGGTGGTGCCGTCGGCGGAGGAATCCCCTGTCCTCCAGCCGGTCCAGCAGGCTCGTCGTCGTGGACTTCTTCAGCCCGAACACGCGCGTGATCTCGGAGACGGGCGTGGGCGCGTAGCTTCGCAGGAACGAGAGGAGATGCCCCTCTGTTCCCTGCAGTCCCAGCGCGGCGATCCGCCCGGTCAGGTGGATGCCGATCTCTCGGGTCGCCCGGTGCAGGGGAGAGAGAAAGGTCAGCGGTTGCGGCACGCCGGCTCTCCGGGAAGACGGTAGTTCGAGATCGTACTAGATGTCCGCCCCGCCCGACGAGTCCGATTCCGCCGGGACCAGCCGGATCCGGACCACGAACGGCGGCGCCGCGTTCCAGGCGTCCCGCAGATCCTCGTCGGAGTCGAAGCGGGCCTGCGGCAGATCCCGGGCGGGGAAGGCCACGCCGAACGGTGCCGCGAACGGGAACGGATTGCAGCGGACCGTGCGCGGGTCGTCCCAGGCGAGGTCATAGCGCGTGCCGTCGGGCGCCTCGCCGACGCGCTCGGGGCCGAGCCAGTCCGGCGGATCCACGGCGCCGGGGTCCGTGAGGCACAAGAACAGCGACAGGAAGTCCAGGTGGCGCAGCAGCGCGCGCCGGACGTCGGTGGCGGCCGGATCCGACCACGCGGGATCCATCCGCTCCTCCAGGCGCGCCCGGCGCCGGGCCTCCCGGCGGCCGAAGTCCGAATCCTCCGGGAGGAACCGGGAGAAATGGTGGCTGGCCAGCAAGGCGGCGGGGTCGTCCAGGCGCTCCAGGGCGTCCAGGCCGCGCGAGTAGAGCGGCTCCCGGTAGGCATCGTCCACGGTGTCGAAGGCGCGGGGGAGGCCGGTGGCCGGATCCCGGACCGGCACCGCGTCCACGGCCGCCCAGGGGAGGTCATGCAGGGCGATGGCCAGGACCAGCGGGAACGGCAGTGGCCGGGGCACCCGCCCGAACCCCACCCATTCCTGGGCCAGCCGGCCGGACAGGAGGGCGTGGTCCGTCTGTCGGATCAACCGGAGGCCATTCTCTCTGTGCTGAACGAGCATGCCCCGCCCCGGGAGCTGAAAGGAGGCCCGAGGGTACCCGACCGACGCACCCCGGACGACCCCCTTCCCCAAGCCCCGGCGAGCCGCTACCCTACTCGGCCCGGGAGGGAAGCTGATGGAATCCTGCGACGCGGGGGCCCCGATCTGCCGCGGACGGCAGGAGGGCGCGCCCGGACTCCACTGGAGGCTGGACGGCGCCGCGCAATCGCCCGACGCGCCGCTGGTCCTGGCAATGCACGGCTGGGGCATGGACGAGGACTTCTTCGCCCTGCTCCTGCAGCGCCTGTTCGACCGGCCCTTCCGTTTTCTCCTCCCGCGCGGCGCCCGGCCGGCGAACGCTGGCCTGTCCGCCCGCCACGGCGCCAGCTGGTACGACTACGACGGGGACCAGGACCGCTTCCGGGCCGAGCTCGAGCGGCTGGAGGAAGAGATGCCCCGGTTTCTGGCGGACGTGGAAGCCGAGCGCGGACTCACGCCGCGCCGACGCTTCGTGCTGGGGTTTTCCCAGGGCGGCTACGGCGGATCGTGGCTGGCGCTGCGCCGGAGCGACCTGTTCGACGGAATGATCGTCCTGGGGGCGCGGGTGAAGACGGAGTGGCTGGACGAGGAGATGCGCGTCGCGGCCGGGCGAGGCTTCCGCGCGCTGCTCTGCCACGGGGCGCGCGACCGTTCGGTGAAGCCGGAATCGGCCGAGCGCTCCCGGGCGATGCTGGAGGAGGCGGGTGTGGACGTCACGCTGCGCACGTTCGACGCGGGGCACTCGGTAGGAAGGAAGAAGGTGAAGGCCATCGGCGAGTGGTTGGAGGAGCACGCATGATCCGTCTCGCGCCCGCGCTGGCCGGGCTTCTTCTCGCTGCCACCGCCGGGGCGGTGGAACTGCCGCCGGAGCTTCAGGCCGAGCTTGCCCGGCGCGGTCTCACGCCGTCGCTGGAGACGCCTGCGGACTCCGCCGCAGCCGAGGATCCGTCGCTGCCGGATCCCGCCGGCCGTGTGGTCCGGGAGGCCCTGGAGACGCCCGCGACGCTGCCCGCCGCGCGCCCGGCTGATCCGCCCGCCTCCCGCGAGCCGCAACCCGCCGATCCGCCGCGCTTCGGCGCCTCGCTGTTCGCGCTGCCGGCCGGAGCGTTCGCGCCGCCCGCCTACGGACCCATCGCCTCGAACTACCGCCTGGGTCCCGGCGACGAGATCGTGGTCGACGTCTGGGGCGACACGGTCTTCCGTCGCGTCGAGACGGTGAACCGTGAGGGCGTCATCCTCCTCCCCGAAGCCGGACAGGTCTCGCTCTCCGGACTCACGCTGGCCTCCGCCGAGCGCCGCGTGCGCGACCGGCTGTCGTCGGTGCTGTCGGGAATCTCGGGCGATCCGCCGACCACGTTCCTCGACGTGTCGCTGGGTCGGCTGCGTCCGGTGCAGGTCTTCGTGGTGGGCGATGCGGTGCGGCCCGGCGCCTACGATCTCTCGGCCGCGTCCACGGCGCTGCACGCGCTCTACTTCGCGGGCGGCCCCGGAGCCCACGGCACGATGCGCGACATCCGGGTCGTGCGCGGGGGCAAGGTCGTGGCGCGGCTGGACGTGTACGGGTACCTGCAGGACGGCCGCCGCGACGACGGTCATCTGCAGAATGACGATACGGTCTTCGTGCCGCTCGCGGGGCCGCGGGTCACCGTGAAGGGCGACGTGACGCGCCCGGGCGTGTACGAGCTGGCGGACGGCGAGACGCTGGCCGACGTCCTCGCGTTCGCGGGCGGTCCCACCTTCACGACGTCGCGGGAGCGCGCACGCGTGGAGAGGATCGTCCCCCCGGACGAGCGCCGCGAGGGCCGCCCGGACCGCATCGTCCTGGAGGCGCCGCTGGACGCGGTGCTGGCGGGGGAAGAGACGTTCGCACTGGCCGACGGCGACGTGGTGCACCTGGGATCCATCGCGGACGATCGCACCGACTGGGTGGAGGTGGCCGGCAGCGTCTGGCGCCCCGGCACGTTCGCGTGGTCCGAGGGCATGACGGTCTCGGATCTGCTGAGTGCGGCCGGCGGCGTGCGCCCCGACGTGTACGAGAACCGCGCCACCCTGGTCCGCACCCGCGACGACGGCGTCAGGGAGGCTCGCACCATCGACCTGACGGCGGTCCGCTCCGGCGAAGCATCGGGCAACCCGCGTCTGGAGCCGCGCGACGTGCTCACGCTCTACTCGCTGGAGACGTTCCGCCCGACGCGCCGCGTCAGCGTGCGCGGCTCCGTGCGCGAGCCCGGCGAGTACGACCTGCCTCTGGGCCTCACGCTGGGCGATCTCATCCTCCGCGCGGGCGGCTTCACCGAGGACGCCGATCCGGAGTCGGTGCTGGTCTCGCGCGTGCGCCCCGACGAGTCCAACGGCGAGCGCCTGGCCGACACGTTCCCGGTGGCGGTCGGTCGCGACCGGCTGGAGGCACCGGAGGCGAGCGACTTCGTGCTCGAGAACCACGATCTCGTGTTCGTGCGGGCGCTCCCGAACTGGGAGCTGCACCGGGTCGTGCTGGTGTCGGGCGAGGTCCGCTTCCCGGGAACGTATTCGCTGCGCTCCCCCACGGAGACGCTGGCCGACGTCATCGAGCGGGCGGGCGGACTCCTTCCCACCGCCTACCCCGCCGCGTTCCGTCTGGAACGACAGGAGGGCGTGGGGCAGGTGTCGGTGGACCTGAGGCGCGCGCTGGAGAGGCCGAACGGCCCGGACAACCTGATCCTGCGCGACGGCGATCGGCTGGAGATTCCCGAGCGCCCGATGACGGTCTCCGTGCGCGGCGCGGTCGGCTTCCCCACCAGCCTCGTCTGGCGACCCGGCAAGGGGGTCGGCTACTACGTCGACAACTCGGGCGGCTACACGGACGAGGCCAAGCGTGGCGAGACGACGATCATCTATGCCACGGGGCGCGCCGCGAAAGTGAAGCGCTGGTGGCCCGATCCGGCCGTCGAGCCGGGCGCGCGCATCGTGGTGCCGGCGAAGGATCCGGACGCCGGAGTGGACTGGGGCGGCACCATCCGGTCCGTGACCGCGGTGCTCGCCAGTCTGGCCACCACGGTCCTCGTGGTCGATCGGCTGGCGGACTAGCGATGGCGGACGATCCTCTCTCGTTCGCGGCGATCGGCCGCCGGCTCGGGGCCGGCGCGCGTCTCATCGCCGGGTTCGGTCTCGCGGGACTCCTGATCGGCGCGCTCCTCTGGCTGCTCCTCCCGAAGGTCTACGTCTCGCAGGCCACGCTGCTGCCGTCGGGCGGCGAGGAACCGGGGCTCGCTCCGCGCGACCTCGTCGGGCTGGCGGGAAGCCTGGGACTCAATCTGCCGAGCGTCGCCATTCCCGAGTCGCATCTCTATCCGGCGATCCTGCGCAGCGAGCGCGTCGTGCGGTCCGTGCTGGAGGCGCCGCTCGATCCGGACCGCCCCAAGGACGATCGCCTGCTGGATCGCCTGACCGACGACCCGGCGGACGATGCGCAGCGCGAGAAGGCGATCGACCGCGTGCGTCACGAGGTGCTTCGCGTGGCGCTGGACGAGGAGACGGGCGTCGTGCGCGTGACGGTTCGCCTGGACGATGCGCATCGGGCGCGTCGCGTCGCCGGCCTGTTCCTGGACGGTCTGGCCGAGTACCTGCGCACGGAGCGCAACGCGAAGTCGCGCGAGAACCTGGTGTTCGTGGAACAGCGGCGCGACGAGGCCGAGACGTCGCTGGAGGACGCCGAGAACGAGCTGCGCGCCTTCCGCGCCACGAACCGCCGCATCGACAACTCGCCGGAGCTGGCGCTGGAGGAGGCCCGGCTGCGGCGCCGCGTGGCCGCGCAGGAGGAGATCTACCTGGAGCTGATCCGGCAGGCGGAGGCCGCCCGCATCGAGACGCGCAAGAACGCGACGGTGCTGGAGGTGCTGGATCCGCCGACGCTCCGCACGCGCCCGTTCGCGCCGCGCCTGATGCTGCTGGCCCCGGGCGGCCTGCTGGTCGGCCTGTTCCTCGGCGCCGCGCTCGCGATGTTCGTCGACCGGCCCGGCCGCGACTGACGTGGACCCCGGCCTCTCTCCGCTTCCGGCCGTCCCGTTTTTGCTGGCCCTGGCGCTCGTCGCCGCCCTCCTGCTGCCCCGCATCCTCGCCCGTCCGGTGAACGGCCTCGCCGCGATGGTGACCGTGCTGCCCGTCACCTGGGTGGGCGGGACGTCGGGGCCGCTGCTGCGCCTGGCCCTGCCCGACGTGATCGCGGGGATGACGCTCGTCGCCGTGGCGCTGATGCTGCGGTTCGCGCGCGAGTCGTTGCCGGGCGACGTTCGTCTGCCGGGGCCCGCGCTGATCGGTCTACTGGGGCTGGCGACGGCGATGGCGATGTCGCTCAGCCGCAGCGAGGCGCCGGGCCGGTCGCTGGCCGAGGGGGCCGCGCTGGCCGTCAACGCCGCCACGTTCCTGCTCTTCCCGCTGCTGGTCCGTACCCGGGCGGACCTCCGGACGATGCTCACCGCCTGGGAGCGCGCCGCTGCGCTGGCGGTGGCGGGAGCGGCGGTCGGGGTCCTGCTGCTGGCGGCGGGGCGCGTGGACACGCCGTTCACCGAGGGGCACAAGGTGGCGTCGTTCGCGAAGAAGTCCAGTCAGCTGTCCGCCGTGCTCCTGCCGATGGTCCCCTTCGTCGCGGTCCGCTGGCTGCGCGCGGAGTGCGGCCGCGCTCGCTTCCTGCGCGGCGCGCTGCTCGTCGGCATGCTCGTGACGTTCGCGGCGACGGGCTCCCGGCTGGGCATGGTGGTGGGCGGCGGCGGCTGTGTCGTGGCGCTGCTCCTGCCCGCGCTACGGTCCCTGCCTCGCCTGCGGCCGGCGCCCGTCGTCCTCGCCGTCTCCGGGATCCTCCTCCTGGCGATGGCGCTGGCGCCGCGCGCCGGTCGCACGGACTCGCTGCCGTTCGCGTTCCAGCGCTCGCTCTCCTTCCTGACCGCGCCCTCCGACGTGCGCGCGCTCAGTCCGCATCGCGGCTACCAGTGGGACGCGTGGCGCGTGGCCGCCACCGAGCATCCGTGGACCGGGGTCGGGGCGGGCGCGGCGAAGGTGCGCATGACGTCCTACTCCGCGGGTGCGTTCACGCCGCACGAGATCCACAGCACGATACTGGGCGTCTGGGCGGAGACGGGCCTGGTCGGGGCGCTCTCGCTGACGCTGCTGGTGGCGACGCTGCTCGGCGCGGCGGGCGTGACGGCGCTTCGCGCGGACGATGCCTTCACGCGCGCGTTCGCGCTGGCGGTCGCGGCGTCGCTGGCGCTGCTGTTCGTCTACGGGATGGGGAACTACGGCCTGCGGATGCGGCACCTGTGGGCGGTGCTGGGACTCGCCGCCGCAGCGTGGAACGTGGGGCGCGCGGCGACGAGCGCCGCCGCTACTTCCAGTCCGTCAGGTCCACGCTGAGCAGACGCTCCGTCCGCTCGATCTCGTCGCGCAGCATCGCCCGCACGCGATCCTTCGCTGCGTCGCTCACCTCGGGCAGCCGGCGCCTGCCGGGCGCGCCGAAGAACAGCGGCTTGAGTCCCACGTCCTTCGCCTTCTCCACGACGCCGTGGAGTCCCGCCGACCGGAGGGCGGTGGCGGTGCGCCAGCCCAGGTTCGCCAGCACGTGGGACGCCGGCACGGCGGCCGCGTTGGCCCGCTGCTGCAGCAGCTTCTCGGGCGCGGGACGGATCGGCAGGCCGATGTGTCGGCAGAGCGACTCCAGCGTGCCCTGGGGATCGCGCAGGAGATCGTGGTGGAGGAGCACCCGGACCCGGTCCCGGCCGAGCGCCTCGAACCATCGCTCCAGATGCGTCGCGTACCGGCCGCTGTCCAGGAGCTCCGGGACGCCGGTGAGCGCGTCCTCGAAGTCCAGGCGGGTCATGCCGTAACGGCGGAAGTGTCGCCACAGGGAGATCGTCCGGGCGACGGGCTCGCGCAGGATGCAGACCGCGGGAACCGGGCCCAGCGTCTCCGCGATGCGTGCCGGCGCGGCCTCGGACTCGAAGTAGCCGGGCGCCACCTCCACGCGGACCTCCCGGCTCCCGTCGAAGTAGGCGGCGTACCAGTCCGTGCCGCGCTCCCAGTACCGATCGAAGAACCACGTCTCCTTGACGTCGCGCGGCAGCCCGACGTCGCCGCGCCACTCCAGGTAGTTCTGGATCCAGCTCGTCCCGGTCTTCTGCGGGCCGAGCACGAGGCCCGTGGGCAGCGTCGTTGACCGGGTGTCGGAGTGCGTGGTTGACTGCATCGATCCTCTCCGCGGGTCTCGGCCGTCGGCCGGGCCGTCGATTGTAGACGCTTCCGAGCCGCCGGCCCACCGCCGGCCGGGAGGGGCCGTGACCGACCTCGTCCACGGACTCCGCCGCCTCAAGTGGCACGGCATGCGCGCGCTCGGGCGGGAGTTCGTCCCGGAGCCGGTGGTCCAGCTCCCCACCGAGCGGCACGGGACCTACTACGGCGGCTGGGAGCTGTGGTGCGATCCGCTGGGCCCGGACAGCGTCCTGTGGTCCTTCGGGATCGGCCGCGACCTCTCCTTCGACCTCTCCCTTATCGACCGGACCGGGGCGCATCTTCACGCCTTCGATCCCACTCCGGAGGCCGTAGAGTACGTGAGCCGGCAGATCCGGCCGGCCCGGCTCCACTTCCATCCATGGGGGGTGGCCGCCCGTGACGGTCTGGCTTCCTTCCGGCCGCTCTTCCGGGATCCGGACCGCGTCCGGTACTCGCACGACTACTCGCTCCGGGAGGCCTCGGGCGATCCGCGGGCCGTGACGCTGCCGGTCCGCCGGCTCCGCACGCTGGCGCGGGACCTGGCCGTGGAGCGCGTCAGCGTCCTCAAGATGGACGTGGAAGGGGCCGAGTTCGAGGTCCTGGACGACCTCCTCCAGGAAGGACCGGCCGTGGACCAGCTGCTCGTGGAGTTCCACCACTTCTGGGACGGGACGATCGATCGCACGCAGACGATGATCGACCGCCTGTCCGGGGGCGGGTTCCGCCTCTACTGCGTGTCGGAGACGGGGAGGGAGTGCTCCTTCGTCCACGACGACGCGCTGGAGGCGGCCCGACGCGTGCCGAAAGCCGCCCTCGTGCGGCCCGGCGGGGACGATGCGACCCTACCGTGACCTGCTGAAGCACTCGTCCATCTACGGGCTGGGCCAGATCCTGAGCCGCGTGGCTTCGGTGCTCCTGCTGCCCGTCTACACCCACGTCCTCACGCCGTCGGACTACGGCGCGGTCGCCATCCTGGACCTGACCGCGGCGCTGCTGTCGGTGCTCATCGGCTCCGGGATGGCGGCGGCCGTCACGCGCTTCCACTTCGCCACCGAGGATGAGCGCGAGCGCGACGGCGTGTGGTGGACCGGCGTGGCCTGGATCGTGGTGATGGCCAGTGCGGTCGTGCTGCCGCTGGTGCTGATCCGTGAGCAGCTCGCCGTCTGGACGCTGGGCGACGCCTTCCCCGACGGCGGCCTCTACTACGCGCTGGCGCTGGCGACGCTCTGGTTCGGGACGATCGGGCAGGTCACGGAGACGTACCTGCGCGTGCAGAAGTGGTCGGGGCGGTTCGTGGCGATCTCGCTCGGCCGCCTGCTGGTGAACGTGGGGCTCAACGTCTGGTTCCTCGTCGGGCTGGGCTGGGGCGTGCCCGGGCTCCTCCTCGGGAACCTCCTGGCCACCATCCTCACCGCGCTGGTGCAGTTCGCCGTGTTCGCGCGCTCGCGGCCGCGCCCCACTCTGGACCGCGGGATCCTGGGCCGCCTGTTCCACTTCGGCGGACCGCTGGTGATCACCGCGCTCCTCTCCATGCTGATGCACGAGGCCGATCGCTATCTGCTGCGCCTCTTCCTCTCCATGGAGGAGGTGGGGATCTACTCGCTCGCGTACAAGATCGGCGACGCCATCAACACGCTCTGCCTGCTGCCGTTCGGCGCGATCTGGGGCGTGGTCATGTACGAGATCGCCGAGCGTCCCGACGCGCGGCAGGTCTACGCCACCGTCTTCAAGTACTTCACGTTCGGCATGATGACGGTGATGCTGGGCGTGGCGCTGGTGGCGGAGCCGGCGCTGGGAATCCTGGCGGCCGAGGAGTACGGCGCGGCCGCCGACCTCGTCCCGATCGTGCTGCTGGCGTACGTGCTGTTCGCGATGCACTCGCAGTTCAACGTTCCGGCGATGCTGGCGCGCAGGACCGTCGCGCTGCTGCCGGCGGCCGCGGCCGGACTGCTGGTGAACCTGCTGTTCAACGTGCTTCTCATCCCGCGCTGGGGAACGTACGGCGCCGCGTGGACCAGCGTGCTCACGTACGCCACGTTCTCGTTCGTGGGGCTCACGCTCTACCGCCGCATCGACCGCTACGACTACCCGTTCGGGCGCGTGTTCCTGATCGCGGCCGGCATCGCAGCCACGTACCTGGCGTTCCGCTTGCAGGTGGCGCCGCGCGTGGAGGGATGGACGCAGATCGGCGTGGCGGCGGGCGTCTGGCTCGTGTGGGCGGCCGCGCTGTTCGTGCCGGTGGTGGGGAAGCTGAGGTCGGAGTCGTCGTGAGCGGGAAGCGCTTCCGCGTACGGGTGATGGCCGGCGGCCTGGGTCCGGGCGCCGGGAGCCACCTGTACAACCGCGAGCTGATCCGTCGTCTTGCCGCGCGCGGTCACACGGTCAGCGCCGTCTGCTACGGCGGGGCCGAGCACGTGCGGGGCGAGCGCGTCACCGCCCACGAGATCCACGCTCCGGAGTTCTCCACCTGGCCGATCGTCTGGCCGTGGGCGACGCGGCTCCGCGCGGATTCGCTCGCGAGGGAGTTTCATCGCCTGCCGCTGGATGCGCCGGACCTGATGATCGGCCCGGAGCACCTGCTGCTGCGCGCGCACGCGCGACGCTTTCCGGACGTGCCCTGGATCTACCTGCCGCACTCCGTCACCACCGACGACGAGATCCTGCGTTACGGGCTGCCGCCGCGAATGGAGCGGCGTACGCTGGACCACTACCGGCAGGTGCAGAAATGGGCGCTGGACGCGGCCACGCGGACCGGCCGCCTGACGCATCGCGGCTGCGGGATCCTGCAGAAGACGTACCCCGACGCCCGCCCGACGTTCTTCGTGAATCCGGCGGGCGTGGACGCGCCGGCGATGTCCCACCCGGTCGGCACCCGGGGCGACGTTCGGCTGCTGTCGGTGGGCGCGCTCTATCCGCGCAAGGGAGTCCGTCGCCTTCTGGACGCCCTGCGCGACGTGCACCGGAGCGGACAGACGAACTGGACGCTGGACGTCGTGGGCGACGGTCCGCTGCGCGTCGAGCTGGAGCGCCGCGTGCAGGCGTCGGGACTGGCGGACCGCGTCACGCTCCACGGCTTCGTGGAGGATCCGGAGCGCTTCTACGCGGCCGCGGACCTGTTCGTCTTTCCGTCGCGGCTGGAGACGCTGGGGTTCGTCCTGCTGGAGGCGATGGGCCACGGCGTGCCCGGCCTCGCCTTCCATCCGGACGACGAGGACATCCGCACCGTCAGCGACGAGATCGTGACGCCCGGAAGCAACGGCTTCCTGGTGAAGGACGGCGCCGCGTTCCGGGAGGCGCTGGCCGGCGCGCTCCGCGAGCCGTCGAGCCTCACGCCGTTGGGACAGCGCGCACGGCGCGACGTGGAGGAGACGTTCTCCTGGGACCGGCACGTGGATCGGTGGGAGGGACTGTTCGCGGAGCTGACGGAGGACTAGTTCCGGGAGCTGTCTTCCATCAGATCGTCCGGGATGGGCAGACGGCCGTCGAAGCCGTCATCCGGGCGGTGGTACCACTTCACCCGGTCCTCGTCCGATCGCCAGCAGAGGAGCACGTCCTCGCCGTCGATCTGGGCGGGGAAGTCCACCAGGCCCACGTCGAACGTCCAGTCCTTGAAGGACGCGCCGAGGTTCTCCAGCTCCTCCATCATCTCCAGGATGTCCTGCTGGATGATCTCCCGCTCCTCCTCCACGGCGGTGGAGGTCTCGGCCTCCTCCTGCTCGCGAAGGTCGCGGGCTCGCTCCAACAGATCCGAGACGATGCTCCGGACGAGCGGAAGCGTCCGGTTGGCCTCGGCCGGGGTGAAGATCTTGCGCGTCATGACTGCCTGCCTTCTCGTCGTCGTTTCCATAGCCGATGCTACCGGGTTGCCGACATCCTGGAAACCCCCCGGCCCGATCCGCGTTCCGGGTCGCCCGGATCCGGGTGCTAGGGCACGCTCCGGATGCCCTCGTCGCCGGGCGTGACGTTCCGGGAGCCGTCCGCCGTGATCACGTAGGAGTTCTCCACCCCGACCGCGCCCACGTCCGCCAGGAAGATCTTGGGCTCCACGGCCAGCACGTGCCCCTCCTGCAGCGGCGCGTCGAAGCGGGGGGCCAGCACCGGGAACTCGTCCAGGTCCAGGCCGATGCCGTGCCCGACGAAGCCGACCCGGTTCTCACCGAACCCCATGAAGGAAGCGGACCATGGAGTCCGCTTTGCCTGCTCCAGCGCCTTCGTGAAGATCTCCGACGGGATCGCCCCGGGCCGCAGATCCTCCACGATCCCGGCCAGGATCTCGCGGCACGCGTCGTGGGCCTCCCGCATCTCCGGCGTGGGATCGCCCACGCAGAAGACCCGGGTCCGGTCGGCGAGGTAACCGCCCGCCGCCCCCACGAAGTCGACGAGGATCGTCCGGCCGCGCGTCACCGCCCTCTCGCCGCCGCCCTGCTGCACGGCGGGGTAGAGCGCCTCCAGCCCGTCCGGCCCGTCGAAGGAGCAGGGGTAGTTGGCCGACGTCCCCACGCTCACCGTGCCGAAGTGCATGTCCAGGTTCCAGCGCCGCACGCGGATCGTGCCCTGATGGCCGTGCCGCCGCATCTCGCCCTCCAGGAACGCCATCAGGTCGATCTCGCGCACGCCCTCGCGGATCTGCGGCGGCAGGGCGTCGTCCATGGCGGCGCTGACGATGCGACCCGCGCGCTCGATCCACTCGATCTCGTACGCACTCTTCACCGCGCGCACCTCGCGGATCGCCCGCGAGACGTCCTGGAACGTCGCCTCGGGGAAGCCGGCCCGCATCCTCTCCACCACGCCCGCCGGCACCACGTCCATCTCCATCCCGATCCGGCCGCGCACCTTCGCACCCAGCTCCGCCAGCGCGTCCGGTGCCTCGGACAGTCGCCGCACGACCGCCTGCGGCCACGCGCACTCGTGGCGCGCGCGGCCCGGGCTGGTCCGGAGCGCGAGGAACGCGCGCCCGTCCGCGTCCACGAACGGCCAGTGATCGCCGATGGTTCCCGTCAGCCAGAACGCGCTGGAGGGATGCATCAGGAACGCGCCGTCCAGCCCGTCCGCGCGCAGTCGCTCGGCGAAGCGTTGCGCGCGGGACGTGAGTTCCGCCGCCGGCGTGACGGGAAGATGGTCCGCGACGGGCACGGCCGCGAGGTCGGTCATGCGGAATCCTCGAGAAGCTGGCGCTGGTGGACGTACCAGTCGCTGGTGAACACCTCGCCCGGATCCATCGCCCGCTTCCTGGCGACGAACTCCGGGAACTTCGGATAGGCCGCCAGGAGCTGCTCGCGCAGCGCCCAGCGGTGGTACGTGAGGAAGTAGCTGCCGCCGCGCTCCAGCGCCCGGTCGATGAGGCGGCGGAAGTCGTCGGCCGCCTTCATCACCTCGCCCGTGGCGCGTCCCACGTGCAGGTTCACGATGACGCACGCCCAGGGTTCGCGCGCCCAGTTCAGGAACGTCTCGTGCTCCCGCTCGATGAGGCGGATCGTCCCGTAGATCAGGTTCGGGTGATGCACGCGGAAGTCCTCGCGGATCGTCTCCAGGAACGCCGCCAGCTCCGACCGCGGCACGTAGAGCTCCGTGATCATCTCGCCGCCCACCTCGTCGCGCCCCAGCCGGTCGCCCAGGACGGCGTGGTAGTCGTCCACGTACGTGGAGAACTGGTGCGCGTCCGACCAGTAGACCTGGCCGTTCGTGGTGAGGTAGTACGCCGAGTAGGTCTTGAACGCCTGGGCCGGATCCGTGTGGGCCAGCCGCACCAGCTCCAGCCAGTCGCTGGCGCCCAGTCCCTTCCAGGCGTCCGTGAGCGGCGCGTCGTCGTCCACCGGGCGGTAGCAGGAGAGCACGCCCTCGCGCAGCCCCGCCTTGGACGCGTAGTCCGTGGCGTACTGGAAGTCGCCGAAGAGGTAGCCCGCCTCCGCACGTCGCTCCAGCCGCTCCGCCAGGTCGCGCGCGTCGGCGATCTCCACGACCCGCTCCACCTTGCGCCGGCGCTCCAGGCGGAGGCGCACGGAGGTCATGATGCCGAAGAGCCCGTAGCCGCCGATGGCCAGACCGAAGAGGTCCGGGTTCTCCGTGCGGGAGCATCGGCGGGCGTGCCCTTCCGCATCGATGAGCGTGAACGCCTCCACGTCCTCCACGATCGGCCGCGAGCGGAGGCGCCGGCTGTGGGCGTTGGCCGCCAGCGCGCCGCCCAGCGAGAGCCGGTCCGCGCCCGACTGCTTCTGCCGGATGCCCCAGCGCGGCCCGGGAGGATCGTCGGCCTGGAGCTCCTGGAGCCGCGCGTGCAGCTCCGGCCAGCGCAGTCCCGCGCCGGCCTCCACCTGGCCCAGCTCGTCGTCCAGGTCCAGCGTGCCGGCAAGCGCCGCGGTGTCCACCAGGAGCCGGTCCTGCGCGAACTGCTGGCCGCCCATGGCATGTCGTCCGCCGCACACCGCCATCGACTGCCCCTGCGACGCGACGCGACGGACGAGTTCGGCCAGCTCGTCGGCCGTGGCCGGGCGCTCGATGGCGGAGACCGTCGTCTCGTTGAGCTGCGAGTGGATGTCGTTGACGACGACGCCGGGGGCGGGAGCGTCGTCCGCCGGCCGTCGCGCGCAGCCCAGCGGCAGCAAGCAGGCGGCGGCGGAGGCCCGGGCGGTGCGGGAGAGGAAGGTGCGTCGGGTCAGCATGGGGGCAGGGTAGCGGGAGGGGGCGGTTCCGTAAACGTCGGCGGCGGGGGTGGGGGCCGACCGATCTCTACCTCACGACCCGCACGATCTTCCGCGTCTCCACGCGCCGATCCGTCTCCAGCCGGACGAAATAGACGCCCGCCGCGGTCGATCGACCCATGGCATCGCGGCCGTCCCAGGTGACCGTGGATCTTTCGTCCGCGGCCCCGCTCGAGAGCGTGCGGACGAGCCGGCCGGAGATGTCGTAGACGGACAGGCGCGCCGACGCTCCCGGCGCCGTTCCGAAGTCGATCGTGGTCGTGTGTCGGAAGGGGTTCGGCTGGATCCGCTGCAGGCCGACGAAGCCCGGCGTCGTGGCCGGCGCATCGGTGGGTTCGCTTCCGATGCCGCCATCTGGTGCGTCGCCGCACCCGTGTCCGCTCCGGCAGGGCGTGCTCCCGTCGGTGCTGATGCCGGTGAAGCGAACGTGGTGGGGCCAGTCGAACGGAACGCCATTGAGGTCCCAGACGCGCGCGGCCACGCCGGCGGCGAACTCGTCGAGACACAGCGTCCCCTCTCCCGGTGTCCCGATCAGGAATCGGCCCAGGAGCATCGGGCCGGATCGGGGTCCGGTCGTCGCCAGATCCAGGGAGGACAGGCCGGTGGCCACAACTCCGGGCTCCGGAATGAACGCGAGCGGCGGGAGGCTCCCCGCGACCTGAATGGCCACCCGGTCGAACGGGTTGCCGCCCGTTCCGCACACGAGCCAGAGGTAGACCGGGGCCACGCCCAGCGGCCCTCCGCGGTGGACGTCGGGATCGGAGTCGCTGAGTGACAGGGCGATCTCGTAGTACGCGGGCTCGAAGACCGCCACCTGCCGGACGACCTCTTCGTTGACGTGAACGGGGACGGGGTTCTCCGATCCGGAGTAGGAGCCCTCCCCGGTGCCGATCCACTCGACGAATCGGTATCCCGGCTCCGGTGTCGCTTCTACCCACACGGTGTCCGCGCCGGGGTGGGGTCCGGTCGCCGGAGAGATGGTCCCCAGCCCCCGGGCGATCGTCTCGAGTGTCCACGTCTCCCGCGCGAACTCAGGAGTGATCGCGTATCCCTGATCCATCGCAAGAGGGAGTGGGTTCTCAAGTGCGGCCCACGTGGAGTCCCCGTCGTAGACCCACCATCGATCGAGTCGCCACCCGACATCGGGGATGGCTTCGACTTCGATCGCCGAACCGTCGGGGTACCAGTTCCCCCAGCCGAGCGGGCTGCTGACGCCGGGAGGAAGGACCACATCTCCATCTCCGTTCCAGTAGGGTTCCTGGACGTCGACGGTCCAGATCACATCGTACGTCACGGTGAACGTCGTAGGCTCCACCGGGGCCACGACCACGTGCTCCACATCACCGCCGTCGCTCCAGCGCGGATTGAACGCCCATCCGAAATCGAGGTACGCCCACGACCCTCCGTAGGCGGAGAGCTTGTGGGCGCTTCCCACCTCCCACTCCACAGTCACCGGAAAGTCGTTGTAGCACACGGAGTCATCGACGCAGATCTCCAGCAGGTCCCGCCACTCGAGGGGATCCCGGGTCAGGGTGACCAGGACCGTCTCCGCCGAGGCGACCGGGGCCGCCAGGAGGGACGTCAGCAACGTGATGGCGATCGTGCGGCTCATGGTGACTCCTCCGGTCGACCGGGAGCGCGCCGGCCTTCGGCGTGGGATCCCTGGCTGCCCTCACACACGGAGCAATTGCCGGACCGTACGGCTGCGCAAGTTCCGGACCGCGCGACCCGAGCAGGACTTGGAAGGGCTTGCTCATCCGGTGAATCGGTTGGCGGCGGCGCCAATGTGAGACCGACGGGGACCCTCGCAGAGTTTGCAGCGTGCAAGGGCGTCGGGCGAAAGAGGTCGGCCCGGCGGGCCCAACACGTGGCGGCGGAGACCCGAGCGGTGAGGGGCGAGGACGAAGGGAGGCTCAACCCCTTGACGTCGGCGTCGCTCGAAGATATTACTTAGGAGTCCGAAGTATAGGACGCCACGATCGAGCAGAACCACGACAACCTTGCTCCCCCTAGGGAGCGGGAACGGAGACGGAACCATGAAGACCAAGGCCAGTTTCTATCACGCCGGATGCCCCGTCTGTGTTGATGCGGAGGGCGGCCTGGCGGCTGCCATCGACCCGAACCGGTTCGACATCTCGGTGGTCCACCTGGGCGAATCGAAGGATGATCTGGCTGAGGCGAGGCGGATCGGCGTGAAGAGCGTCCCCGCGCTCGTGATCGGTGAGCAGGTGTTCCACATCAACCACGGGGCGGATCTCTCCGACCTCGACTAGCCGAAGCTGCGGAAGGTGCCGAAGTGGACCAGGAGCTCCATCACAGGATCGCGGCCGGCCTCTCGCGGGTGGGACTCGTGATGCGACACCACGCTCAGAGTGTTGCTCGTGGCCACGGCCTCACGCCGCTCCAGGCCCAGGCCGTGGCAGTCCTCGTTGGAAGAGTCGAGGGTCTGCGGCTCGGCGCACTCTCCTCGGAACTGGCGGTGACGGACGCCACGGCGAGTGACGCCGTCTCGACCCTTGTATCCAAGGGGCTGGTGGCCAAGGGTGCGGACCCGGAAGATCAGCGGGCCGTCTGTCTTGCGCTCACGCGCCGAGGACAGCGAGTGGCGGAGGAACTGGCCATCTGGCCGGACTTCCTTCGTTCGTCTGTCGATCGACTTCCGTCGTCCGAGGCCGCGGGGTTCCTGCGCGGTCTCATCGGAATCGTGCGCAACCTCGAGCGGGAGGGACGGATCCCGACGTCGCGGATGTGCGTCTCCTGCCGGTTCTTCGAACCGAACCGGCACACCGGCAAGAAGAAGCCCCACCACTGCGGACTCATCGACGAGCCGATCGGAAACACCGATCTGCGGCTCGACTGCCCCGAGTTCGAGGAAGGCACCTCGACGGCGGCGGATCGAAACTGGTCGGCGATCGCCGACTCCCCGACGGGTTGACGACGGGGACACGCCGACCCCTCCCATCGAAAGGAGAGACCTTGAAACGGCAAGCACGGGATCCACGTGGGTCCATATACTTAGGACTCCGAAGCGTCGTCATGGCGGGGTTCCTGTTCATCGTCACGGGTTCGGTCGTTCGGGCGGAGGGATCCGGATCGGGCATCCCGGGCTACGCGATGGGGTCCGGTGACCTCGGGAGTTCGCCGCTGGCCGTCGAGGACTTCGAGCTGCTCAAGCAGACCGTGCTCTTCACGGAGGACGATGTCCGGTACCTGCGGATGTCGCGCGACGTTCTCGCCCCCCAGGTCGAGGACGTGCTGGACGTCTGGTACGGCTTCGTCGCGTCCCAGCCGCAGCTGCTTCAGTACTTCTCCCACCCGAAGACCGGGGAGGCTCAGGGAGAGTACCTGGGTGCGGTGAGGATGCGGTTCGCGCGGTGGATTCTGGACACCGCGGAGGCCGAGTACGATCAGGACTGGCTCGACTGGCAGCATGAGATCGGTCGTCGCCACCACCGCCTCGGCAAGAACGCCACCGACGGCGCGACCGCGGCGCCCCACATCCATTACCGGTATCTGCCGGCGCTCCTGTACCCGGTGACGGCCACGCTCAAGCCGTTCCTAGGAAAGGGCGGGCACAGCGAGGAGGAAGTGGAGGGGATGCACCAGGCGTGGGTCAAGTCGGTGCTGCTGCAGGTGATCCTGTGGAGCGAACCCTACGTGAAGGAGGGGGACTTCTAGGCGACGGAGTCGGGCGTGGCGCCCTTCCGCTGCGGCGGGAGGGTGCTCGTCACCCCGCGACACCCCGCAGCCCGCGAACCGCCTCCGTCAGCAGATCTCCCACCCGCTCGATCTCCTCTGCCGTCGTGAAGCGCGTCAGTCCGAACCGCAGAGACGATTGCGCCCGCGCCTCGCCCAGGCCCATCGCCGTGATGACGTGGCTGGGCTCCAGGCTGGCGGACGAGCACGCGGCCCCGGTGGAGCAAGCCACCTCCGGCATCGCGCGGAGCAGGTCCTCCGCCTCCAAGCCGCCGAAGGAGACGTTGAGGTTGTTGGGCAGCCGATTCTCCATCGTCCCGTTCAGGACGACGTCCTCCAGCTCCGAAGAGATCCGGGACCAGAGGCGATCCCGCAGCTCGCGCACCCGCGCCGCCTCCGATTCCCGCTCCGCCGCCGCCAGCTCGGCCGCCGCTCCCATCCCGACGATGCCCGGGACGTTCAGCGTGCCGGAGCGCAGCCCGCGCTCGTGGCCGCCGCCGAACACGCGCGGCGCGAGGCGGACGGTGGGCCGGCGACGCCGCACGTAGAGCGCGCCCACGCCCTTCGGTCCGTAGAACTTGTGCGCGGATGCGGACAGCAGGTCGATGCCGTCGTCCTCCACGTCCACCGGCACGCGGCCGACGGCCTGCGTGGCGTCCGTGTGGAACAGGGCGGGGGAGTGGTCGTGCGTGACCCGGGCCAGCTTCGCGACGGGCTGCAGCGTGCCCACCTCGTTGTTGGCGGTCATGACGGAGACCAGGATCGTGCGATCGTCCAGGACGGCGCGCAGATCGTCCGGGGAGAGACGGCCGTCCTCGCCCACCGGGAGACGCGTGACGCGCAGCCCGCGCTTCTCCAGCTCGCGGCAGGGATCCAGCACTGCCGGGTGCTCCGTGACGCACGTGACCACGTGATCGCCCGTCTCTCGCCGCGAGTCCGCCGCGCCCAGCAGCGCCAGGTTGTTGGACTCCGTGGCGCCGCCGGTCCAGACGATCTCCCTGGCCGATGCCCCGAGGAGCGACGCGAGCTGCGCGCGCGCCCGGTCCACCGCCTCCTCCGCCTCCCACCCGAACGCGTGGTTGCGGCTGGCCGCGTTGCCGAATTTCTCCGTGAAGTAAGGCAGCATGGCCTCCACGACCCGCGGATCCGTGGGCGTGGTGGCGTGCGCGTCGAGGTAGATGGGCGTGGTCACGGTGATCCTCAGCGAGGGGGAGGGGCCATTCTGCCCCTCGCGGCCTTCCCCGACCAGTCCCAAGCCGCCTCGCGCTGCCGGGTCCGGGAACGAACCAGAGGAAGCCGGCCGTCGGCCGGCTCACGGTGATTGTTGAGTCGCTGCAGTCCCGGCTTCTACAATTCAAGGGCGCGCGGGAGCTCGCGCCTGCGTGCGTCGTCCGACCTGACGGCGCGGAATGTAGTCCCTGACCAGGAAGGTGGTGATCGTCAAGTGAGTCGGTGGATCAGAGGACTCTGCGCGAGCATCGCGAGTGTTGCACTCTTGGTGCCCAGCTCCGAGGCAGTCAGTTGGAGCGTGCCGGAGGACTTCCTGACGATCCAGGGGGCGGTGGACGCCTCGGCGCCTGGCGATACGGTTCTGGTAGGCGCAGGCACCTGGGGTCACATGGAAACACGGACGATCGTCCTGAATGGCGTCCTGCGCCCGGAGCGCGCCTGCATCTTCGGGAAGCAGGGCATCACGGTGATCGGGGCGGGCGCACTCTCGACCGTCGTCGAGGGGGAGGTCGGCGTGCCGCTGGGCTACATGGTCCTGCTTCCGGACTCCCCCCTGGGAGAGCCGTTCCGAATCGAGGGGCTCACCCTTCGGGGCGCCGGAGAGTTCTACCGCGGAGTCTATGCAGGAGAGGATTGGAATGTCGAACTGCAAGACAGTGTGATCGAGAATTGCACGATTGGAATTAGAGTTCCGGTTGGCTCGGTCACGATGACCCGGACGACGGTTCGCAACCTGATCAGTTCCGTGTACGCGGAGATGATCGCGTCGGGCACCGCGGCTCGCTGGGAGTTTGAGGACTGTGTGTTCGAGGACATCTCGTTCACCGGTCCCACCGGACACTTGTTCTGGAAGGGGGGAGACGGCGGGACGCAGCTGGTCTTCCGAAGGTGTCGCGTCTCGCGCGTCCAGAACGGACGCGTGCTCTTCGTCCGGGACCAGAACATCGTGGTGGAGGACTGCTGGTTCGAGGACAACCATTTCGCCAACACGGGTTCCGGAACAGTCCTGTCGCCCTTGAACTGCGATGGCGTGATCCGCAGAAACGTGTTCGTGGAGAACCGGAACGACTTCGGCGGTGGGGTGGTCTATCTTGATGGAGCCCTCCTGCTTCACCCAGAACACACTGCACGGCAATCGCGTTGGCGCAGGTTCATCTGCATCCGCGCTGACACTGGACAGCGGCCCGGTGGTCGCGGCCAACGTCTTCTCCGGTTGTGAGGGCGCGCCCGCGATTCGCGCCCGCGAGGGCGATCCCCCAAGCGGGGGCTGCAACGTCTTCTGGGACAACGCGGACGGGAACTTCAACGAGTATGTTCCCGCCCCAACGGACGTCGAGATTGATCCGCGCTACTGCAACGCGGAGGGCCGAGACTTCACGCTCCGCCCGGACTCCCCCTGCCTGCCCGGCGGAATCGCGGATTGCGGACAGATCGGAGCGTTCGGCGAGGGGTGTGGTGTGATCTCCGTCGAGAAGATGAGTTGGTCGAGGATCAAGAGTTCATTCAGATCCGGGGAGTGATCCCGCCCAAATCGCCTTCCCCCAACGGCTTGCCCCTCTCTCCACCCGGTTGATGAGGTGCCTCCCCGGCGGTAGACTGCCCGGTGCGCCCGGCCGGGCGCTTTCCGTTTCCGCTGGAGGAGGTCCCATGTCCGCGCGCCGCCCGATGACCCTCACCGAGAAGATCCTCTGCCACCACGCCGTGGGCCTGCCGCGGCCGTGGGTTCAGGCCGGCGACACGCTGCGCATCAAGGCGGACTGGACCATCGCCTCCGAGCTGGCCTGGAACGGGATGAACACCACCTACGAGAAGATCGGGCGGCCGGAGATCCACGACCGGGACCGGTTCTACCTGGCCATCGACCACACGGTGGATCCCGGCACGCTGGCCACGGACCGGCGCACGCAGAAGCTGGTGCAGCTCTCGCGGGAGTTCGCGCAGGAGGCGAGGCTCAGCCAGTTCTTCGATGCCAACGAGACCATCCTGCACACCAAGTTCTACCGCGACCTGGTCCAGCCCGGGGAGACGGTCATCGGGGCGGACTCGCACACGTCCAGCCACGGCGGGATCGGCGCGTTCGCCATCGGCCTGGGCGGCGCCGACGTCTGCATCGCCATGGTGCTGGGCGAGACGTGGATCCAGGTTCCGGAGGCCATCCAGGTGGTCTACGACGGTGCGCTGCCCTACGGCCTCACCGGCAAGGACGTCATCCTGAAGACGCTGGGCGAGCTGGGGCGCAACACGGTGGCCATGGAGCGCAGCGTGGAGTACGTGGGCGATGCCCTGAAGAACTTCTCCGCGGACTTCCGATTCACGGTGGCCAACATGACCGCGGAGTTCGGCGGGCTGAACGGCATCTTCCCGGCCGACGAGCAGATCGCCGACGTGCTCGCCCGCCGGAAGGACCACAACGACACGGCGCTCTACTTCCGCGCGGACGACGACGCCACGTACGCGGCGCGCCACACGTTCGACCTGGGGAAGCTGGTGCCGCAGGTGGCCAAGCCCTTCTCGCCGGACAACGTCTTCGACGTGACGGAGTTCGTCGGGACGGAGATGCAGGGGATGTTCATCGGCGCCTGCACGACGACGGAGGAGGAGCTCATCCTCGGCGCGCTGGTGCTGCGGCAGGCGATGGCCGACGGCGCGAAGCCCAGGCCCGTGGACGGCGACTACCGCCTGGTGGTGCCGGGCTCGCTGGAGATCACCGCCAACCTGAAGGAGAAGGGGCTGCTGGAGGTCTACGAGCGGGCCGGCTTCCGGGTGGGACCGCCGGGCTGCTCCATGTGCCTGGGCATCGCGTCGGACAAGGCGGGCGAGGGCGAGAACTGGCTCTCCAGCCAGAACCGGAACTTCCGCAACCGGATGGGGGCGGGGTCGCTGGCGTGGCTGGCGTCCGGCCCCACGGTGGCGGCCAGCGCGCTGGAGATGAAGGTGACGGATCCGCGCGACATGCTCTCGCGCATCCCGGAGGACGAGTTCCGCTCGCTGCTGGACCGAGCGGAGAGTCGTCCGTCCGTGACTGTCTCGGAGCCGTCGGCCGACTTGGCCGAGGCGCAAGGCGGCGCGGCGGCGGCGGGCGGCGGCTCGGGCGCGGGGACGATGATCGAGGCGAAGGTTCAGACGTTCGAGGATCACGTGGACACGGACGCCATCATCCCCGGCGAGTTCTGCCACCTCACGGATGCGGACGAGATCGGGGCGAAGGCGTTCCACTACGTCCGCCCGGACTTCCAGGCGCGGATCGCGCGCGGCGAGAGCGTCATCGTGGCGGGCGAGGGCTGGGGCTCCGGCAGCAGCCGCGAGCACGCGGTGTGGGCGCTGAAGTACGCCGGGGTCAAGGCGGTCATCGCCAAGAGCTACGCGTTCATCCACAAGCGCAACCTCGTCAACGAGGCGGTCCCGTACTTCGTCCTGCCGGATCCGGAGTTCCACGCGCTGGCCACGGACGGCGCGGAGCTGTCCATCCGGCTGGAGGACGGCGCGGTCACCGTGGGCGGGCGATCCTTCCGCGCGGAGCCCGTGCAGGGCATCGCCGCGCGGATCATGGCCTCGGGCGGGATCGTGCCGGCCGTGCAGAAGCACGGCTCCGAGACGTTCGATGTGCTCACCACCGGCGCGGCCGTCGGTTAGGTGTCCGACGCGTCCGTCCGGGAAGCGGCCGCGGGCGGCCGTGTCCTTTCGAGCCTGGAAACGCCCGCGCTCCTGATCGAGCGGTCGATCCTGGAGACGAACCTCCGCGCGGCCGCCGACCTCGCCGCGCGGCACGACATCGCGCTTCGCCCGCACTGGAAGACGCACAAGTGCCTCGAGATTGCGCGCCTCCAGGAGGAGGCGGGCGCGGTCGGCGGGACCGTCGCCAAGCCGGGCGAGGCCGAGGTGTTCCTGGCCGCCGGCTTCCGGGACGTCCGCGTCGCCACCACGGTCGTCGCCCCCACCAAGATCGATCGGCTGCTGGCGGCCCGCGGGGACGCCGCGCTCTCCGTGATCGTGGAGTCCGCGGCCGGGCGGGAGGCGTGGTCGGCGGCGGCGGCCCGGGTGGGTCGTCCGGTGCCGGTCCTGCTGGAGGTGGACGTCGGGATGGGGCGCACGGGGGTGCTCCCCGCGGACGCGGTGGAGGCCGCCCGCGCGCTCCACGCCTCGCCGGGTCTTGCGTTCGCCGGCGTCCTGACGCACGCGGGTCACGGCTACCAGGCGTCGTCGTATGAAGACCGGGCCGCGATCGGCCGATCGGAGGGGGAGACGCTGGTCCGAGTCGCGCGGGCGATCCGGGAGCCCGGGATCCCCTGCGACGAGGTCAGCGTGGGGTCCACGCCGACCGCGGAGTTCAGCGCGGCGATCCCCGGCGTCACCGAGGTCCGCCCCGGGAACTCCGTCTTCCACGACGGGATCCAGGTGGACCTGGGCGTGGTGGGGATCGATCGCTGCGCGCTGACGGTGCTGGCCACGGTGGTGGCCCGTCCGGCCAGGGACCGCGTCGTGCTGGACTGCGGCTCCAAGACGCTGTCGTCGGACGTGGGCGGCGCTGGAGCGGCGGGCGGGTTCGGGCGGGTCCTGGACCGGCCGGAGCTTCGCCTGGCGCGGCTGTCGGAGGAGCACGGGATCCTGCCGGTGCCGGAGGATTCCCCGCTCTCGGTGGGCGATCGGCTTCGCATCGTCCCGAACCACGCGTGCGCCACCACGAACCTGCACGAGCGGTTCGTCGTGGCGGACGGCGAGAGCGTGACGGCGGAGTGGAGTATCGCGGCGCGCGGCCGCATCGACTGACGGTTCCGGATCTTCCGGACCGCACTTCCGGAGGAGCCCGATGAACTTCCGCGTCCCCAGGCCCTGGGATCTGCCCGAGCGCGATCTGACTCCGGAGTCCGCGTACCTGAACCGCCGCGAGCTGCTCAAGAAGCTCGGCCTCGGAACCATCGGGGCGGCGGCGTGGATGAGCGGCTGCGACACGGTGGCGGTGGGCGCGGACTCGTCGCGCTGGCGACCAGTGAACATTCCCCGCGGCAACCCGAACCGCGATCTCTATCCGGCCGAGCGCAATCCCGCCTACCGGCTGGATCGCCCGCTGACGCGGGAGATGGAGACCGCCACCTACAACAACTACTACGAGTTCACGACGAAGAAGGGCCGCGTGTGGCAGCTCGCGAAGGACTTCGTCACGCGTCCGTGGGAGGTGAAGGTCACGGGGCTCGTGGAGAACCCGGGGACCTTCCAGGTCGATGATCTGGTGCGAGAGTTCGGGCTGGAGGAGCGCACCTACCGGCATCGCTGCGTGGAGGCCTGGGCGATGGCCGTGCCGTGGACCGGCTTCCCGCTGTCGAAGCTGATCGAGAAGGTCGCTCCCACGTCGGACGCCTCGTACGTCCGGTTCGTCACCTTCCTGGATCCGTCGGCCGCGCCGGGGCAGGCGGAGCAGCACTGGTATCCGTGGCCCTACTTCGAGGCGATCTCCGTGGAGGAGGCTCTGAGCGACCTGGCCTTCCTGGCCACCGGGATCTTCGGCCACGAACTGCCCACGCAGAACGGCGCGCCCTGGCGGCTGGTGCTGCCCTGGAAGTACGGCTTCAAGTCCATCAAGGCGATGGTGGAGATCTCGTTCGTGAAGCGTCGGCCGCCGACGTT
The DNA here is from genome assembly GCA_965216835.1 of bacterium. Taxonomy (GTDB): domain Bacteria; phylum ARS69; class ARS69; order ARS69; family ARS69; genus BQJX01. The sequence goes on from OZ244210.1 coordinate 347,541, forward strand.
CTGGAACCTGATGATCCCCGAGGAGTACTCCTTCGACGCGAACGTCGATCCCACCGTGCCGCATCCGCGCTGGTCGCAGGCGCGCGAGCGTCTCATCGACACGGGCGAGTACGTTCCCACGCAGCCGTACAACGGATACGGGGAGTTGGTGGCGCACCTGTACTCGTAGGGAGCGCGGCGCCGGGCCGCGGGATCAGCCGGCGGCTCTCCGGCCCCGGTAGCGCCGGACGATGCGGAACGCGATCACGATCAGCGCCACCACCAGCACCGCTCCGACCAGCGGCGCGAAGATCGCCAGCACACTGGTCACGATGGAGCCGATCACCTCGATCGTGGAGACGGCGAAGTTCCCGAGGCCGGCCGTGGTGAGCGTGGACGCGCCGCGCGCCACGACGGTGCTGCCCTGCAGCGCGCCCGCCACGCCCCCGCCCGCCACGATGGCCAGCGACCACTTCCAGAGAGGCGACAGGTCCGCCAGCACGGCCGCCGTCACGACGAGTCCGGCGACCATCGCCATCGGCTGCGCGGCAACGTCGAGGGCGTTGTCCACCCACGGGATGTAGAACGCGAGGATCTCGGCGAGCGTGGCCGCTGCGAAGACGAGGAGTGCGGGCCTCGTCCCGATCCACTCGAAGCCGGACGACAGCGGCACGATGCCGGCCGCCGACGCCGCGCTCAGGACGAGCAGCGGCACGAAGACGCGGAAGCCTGCCGAGGCGGCCAGCGAGATTCCCACCATGATGCTGATCGCGGTTTCCATGGAATTCCCTCCGCGGGAAAGTACGGCCGCGCGCGGGCGAGGGTTGCGGGATGCCGCGAAACCGCCCGGAAACGGCCTACTCGCCGCGGAAATCGGCCTTTCGCTTCTCCAGGAAGGCGGTCATTCCCTCCCGGATGTCCTCGGTCCCGTTCAGCACGGTCTGCGCCACCACCTCGAAGCGGGCGCCCGCCTCCGCCGATCCGTCCAGCCCGGCCGCGATCGCCATCTTGCCAAGACGCACGGCCAGCGGCGCGCGCTTCGCGATCTGCCCGGCCATGGAGCGGACGGTGTCCATCAGCTCCGCCGGCTCCACCACCCGGTTCACCAGGCCGATGCGATGCGCCGCGTCGGCGTCGTGGATCGTTCCCAGGAGCACCATCTCCTTGGCGATGCCCATCCCGACGATACGCGCGAGGCGCGTGGTGCCGCCGGCGCCCGGGATGATGCCGAGGCTCGTCTCCGGCAGTCCCAACTTCGCGTTCGTGGAGGCGACGCGGAGGTCGCAGGCCAGCGCGAACTCCAGGCCACCGCCGAGCGCAAAGCCGTTGACGGCCGCGATCGTCGGGATGGCCACGTCGGCCAGACGCGCGAAGAGGCGGTTGTTGCCGGCGGCGAGTACGTCACGCGTGGTCCGGGCGAGCAGCGTGCGGATGTCGGCGCCGGCCACGAACACCTTCTCGCCCGCGCCCGTGACGATCAGCGCGCGAAGGGAATCGTCGGTCTCCACCCGGTCCAGCGCGGCGTGGACCTCCGTGACCGTGGCGGCATCGAGCGCGTTGCGGGCCTCCGGACGATCGACGGTGAGCGTGGCGACGTGCCCGTCGGTGTCGAGGCGGATGTTCTGGAACTCCATGCGTCCTCCTTGCGTGGCGGGAATCGTACGCGAATCGTCGCCTCCCGGCGACGGTGGACGTCGACCGGGGTGGACGCGGCGGAGATCGATCGGCCGGAGAGCGCGCGAAGAGGCGGTTTCCGGCGCCGGCAGGATCGGCGCGGCACTTGCAGGGAGAAGGATCCGCGGTGGGAAGGAACGCGGCCGGGGAGTGGAACATGCCGGACCGACGCCGGAAGGCCTCACCCGTTGGGGCTCCGTTCGTGGCGGGACTGCTGGTCCTCATGGCCGTCGTCGCGGCCGCGGGACGGCTCGCCCGGGAGGAGCACCCCGGACGCTTCCTTCTTGCCGCGCTGCACGGGGGGAGGTTCGAGGGCGTGGGAGGGGTCCTGCAGACGGCCGCCAACGACTGCGGCCCGGCCGCGCTGGCGCACTGCCTGCGTCGGCTGGGTGTGGACGCGCCGTATCCGGATCCGGACGGCGGCGTCGTGCTCACGTCACGCGGCTGCCGCCTGGACGCGCTGGCCGAGGAAGCGGAGCGGAAGGGCCGGCCGTCCCGGCTGCGTCGCCTGTCGCCGGACGCGACGGATCCGGAGCGTCTGCAGGTCCCGTCCATCCTGCACGTGCGGGAAGGTCACTTCCTCGTGTACGAGGGCCGGACGGAAGGGGGCCGGATCGCCGTCCACGATCCGGCCCTTGGGTCCGTGAGTCTGTCGGAAGTCGTGTTCCGCCGTCGCTGGACGGGACACGTCCTGGACTTCCCGGAAGGAGGAATCAGGTGAGGTAGCCCAGCGCCTCCAGGCGATCCTTGAGCTCGCGGTCCAGGTCGTCCACGCCGGGGCCGCCGGAGGGTCCGCGGCCGGTGTCGCGGCGGATTCCGTCCAGCGCCTGCCGCAGTTCGGTCACGCGCTCCGGCATCTCGGCGGAGAGGTCGTGGCGCTCCTGCGGGTCGGTGGAGAGGTCGTGCAGCGTGATCTCGCCGCGCGAGGACTCCGTGAGCTTGAACTGCCGGTCGCGGACGGCCTGGAAGGAGCGCTCCAGGTGATCCACGGAGCAGCCCGGGTAGCGCTCGCGGAGGATCTCCACCTTGGGCTGCGGCTCCGGGTACTCGGCGAAGGCGTGCGGCCGACCTTCATCGTGGGTGAGCGGCAGGGGACGCGCATCGCGCTCGTCGGCGTAGGCGTCCTCGCGGCCGGCGAACTCCATGAACGTCGCGAACGCGTCGAAGCTCTGGACCAGCGCATCGTGGGAGCGGCCCTCGGTCTGCGCGGGCTCCTTCACCAGGAGAGGCACGTGAAGCAGCGTCTCGTGCACGGAGTACTGGTGGTCCAGGAGACCGTGCTCGCCCAGGTGCTCGCCGTGATCGGCCGTCACCACGATGGAGGCATCGTCGAAGAGGTTCTGCTCGCGCAGCACACGGAACAGCTCACCCAGGCGATGATCCAGGTACGCGATCTCGGCCTTGTAGAGCGCGCGGTGCGCCGTCTGCTGCTCGTCGGTGAGCGTCTCGGCGCCGGCGGCCACGGCCCACGGATCGGGGGCCAGTTCCATCGCCCGCTCCTCCGTCATGCCCTTGGGGAGAAAGCGGCCGCGCCATGGCTGCGGCGGATGGAACGGGGCGTGCGGCTCCAGGTAGTGCAGGAAGAAGAACGGGGCCCGGGACTCGTCGCGGATCTCCAGCCGCTTGCGGACGAGCTGGTTGATGCGGGACGCGCCGGAGTCGCCGCGCGGGTAGACGAACTTCCCGTAGAGCGTGTTGATGGCATTCTTCACGGGGTTGCCGGACATCACGGACTTCAGCAGGTCGCCCGCGCGAAAGCCGTCGCGGGAGAAGAGGCCCACCATCCGCTCGGAGAACACGTCGGGAGAGTCCTGGACCAGCTGCCACACCTTGTCGAACCGCTCGAAGCCGCGGTGGAACCGCGTGGCGGGGGAGACCCAGACGTTGCCGGAGATGGCCGTCGTCTCGTAACCGCCGGCCTTGAGCTGCTCGGCCAGGGTGGGCATCGGCGATTCCAGGCTGGGCCGGACCCGGCTGGTGCCGTGCCGGGAGGGCAGGCAACCCGTGAAGTGTGTGGCGATGGACGGCAGCGTCCACGTCGTCCCGGACCAGGCGTGGCGGTACAGGTGGGACTGCTCCGCCAGGGCGTCCAGGTTCGGGGTGAGCCCCGACGGTCCGCCCAGGCAGGACAGGTGGTCGGCGCGGGTCGCGTCGAGGACGATCAGGAACAGAGGCGGACGAGCGGACAACGGAGTCCTCCGGGTTCGGGAAGGATCGCGGCTTTTCCGGTTCTTCGACCGAATCGGGGCGATTCTTTGGCCTTTTCAGCGCGCCCGGGGCTGCGCGGGCGGCCTCATGCTAGAATTCCGCCGTCCGTTTCCTCCCCTCCGGAGAGGTGCCTTGGCCTGGAGCCCCGACGAGCCCTTCCCGTCCTCGGCCGCCATCGGCGAGACCGACTCGGGCGCCCGTCGCCTGCCTGCCTTCCTCTGCTCGCAGCTGAGGCCAGGGCCTGTGCTGGTGGTGGGGGCGGGGGAGGTGGCCCTCCACGCCGCCCGGGACCACGAGGTGACGGTCCTGGACTGGAATCCGCGGCGGCTGCGCGCGCTGGAGGAGGCCGCCCGCGCGCGGGACCTGGAGATCCGCCCGGTCTGCGTGGACCCGGAGCACCTGGAGACCCGTCTGCGGCCCCGGAGCTTCGCCGGGGTGCTCTGCGTGGGCATCCTGGAGCGGGAGCGCGACGAGTTGGGTCTTCTGCGGAGGCTGCACCGGGCGCTTGAGCCGGGAGGGCACCTGGTCGTGCGGGTCCGGACCGGCGATGCCGGAACCCCGACGGAACCCGGAGGGCCCCGCCCGTATGATCCGGAGACGCTCCGGTCGCTGCTGGAGGAGGGCGGCTTTCGGACGGTGCGCCTGCGGCACTGGAACTTCCTGGGCGTGCCCTGCGCCGTGTTCTGGGATCGCTGGCTGGGCCGGGCCCACCGCGACCAGGGCGGGGAACCGTCGTCGGAGCGGCCGCGGGGCTGGTGGGACGCCGTGCTGGACCGCTGGTACGAGGACGTGGAGGGGCGCGTGGGCTTTCCGCTGGGGATGAGCCTGGTCGCGGTGGCCACGCCGTACCTGGAGCGGAGTCCTTCCCGGGAGCTCCTGGCGGAGCGCGGTCTCGGTCGGCGACGCCCCGATGCCTACGAGCCGATGGCCAGTGCCCGCTGAAGGACTCCGGCCGTCGGCGCGGGCGGGGAAGCCCGCCGTGAGTCCCGGGAATCCGCGGACGCACTAGGTCGACTCGGGCCACCTCCCGTCGTTTCCGTTCCGCCGCCGGTGCCGGCGCAGCGCCGCCGCCACGAGTTGCCGCGTGAACCCCTCGTGCCCGGCCGGGTCCCGCATCAGGCAGAGGTCGGCGGAGCCCGGGTCGGTCGGCGGGTAGTACACGCCGCAGTTCGGGTTGATCTCGAGCATGAACGGCATCCCCTCGCGGTCCACGCGCAAGTCGCATCGCCCGAAGCTGGCGCCCGAGAGTCGGACGAAGAAGCGCGCGGAAACGTCGCGCAGCCGCGCGGCCAGCGCCTCGTCCTCCACCGGGATGCAGGACAGAGCGTCGTAGTCGACCCACTTCATCTTCTCGTGCTTGAACGCCTCACCCTGGGGGAAGCGGTACTGCATCGGCAGGTAGGTTGTCGGGCGATGCTCATCGTCGGGGTTCTCGGCGACCAGCACGGTGCACTCGATCCCGTCGACGTACTCCTCGATCAGCGCGGCTCCGTGCTTCCGCATGATCTTGCGCGCCTGTCGCCGGAGCCCGCCCGGCGTGCGCACGCGGGAGAGCCGGCTGAGGTCGACGGACGCGTAGCTGCTGTAGTGCTTCACGAAGAGCGGGAAGCGGAGCGTCTTGGCGGCGCGCTCCACGTCCTCCTCGGTGCGCGCGAGGACGTACGCGGGCGTCGGGATGTTCTCGTCGCGGCAGGCCTGCTTCATCTGCTCGCGGGTGGGCTCGTAGTAGATCGACGTGGCCCCGGTAAAGGGCACGTTCGCCTCCTCGAGCGTCTGCACCACCTCGATGCCCGGGGTGTCTTGGTCCTCCGCGCCGTCGCACAGGTTGAAGAAGAGGTCGTAGCCGGCGCGGATGCGCTCCTTCACCTGCTCCGCCGCCGCGTGTTTCCCGGACAGCGTGGCGACGTCCCACTCCGCCTCCGGGAGGAAGGGGCGCGGATCGCACGGCCAGTCGTTCGCCGGGAACGGATCGGCGTCGAGGTCCTGGTTCGTGAGAAGGCAGATGCGCAGTCTGGAGACTCCCGGAGAGCGTGGCAACGAGGCGACATTCTAGGGGGACGCGCGGGGGGCGGCAAGCCGCGCCCGCGGCCGGGCTCGCGAAGTCGGACCGCGGCACGAGGGCGACACACCCCGGCTCCGGCCCGACAGCAGCCCGAACAACGAAGAAGGGGAGCGACCCGGCGGCCGCTCCCCGATCTCTTTCCGGCTCGTCCGGCCGATCCCGCGGGACCGCCCCCACGGCTCGAATCAGCTGCGGTCGAACTGCTCCTTGACCCGCTTCATCGTCAGGTGACGGTTCTTGGCGTTCGCGAACGCCTCGCCGTCGCCCTTGCCGCGCAGCTCGTCGACCCGGAACTCGGCGTCGCGCAGGTTCAGGTCCGCCGGATGCTTGGCGTCGTCGGTCAGCACGGTGACGCGGTTGTCCGCCACCTGGACGAAGCCGCCCTCCACCAGCCACTGCTCCGTCCGCCCGCCGTGGTTCACGCGCAGCAGGCCGATGCCCAGCTTCGCGAGGAACCGGGCGTGCCCGGGCAGGATCCCGACCTCACCATCCCAGGCGGGCACCGAGACCGAATCGGCCTCGACGTCCAGGATGGCTCCCTCGGGAGTGACGACGGTGCACTGCAGCGTGGCCATGCCGACCTCCTACGCCTTCGCCTTGGCCTTCTCGGCCTTCTCGACGGCTTCCTCGATGGAGCCGACGTACATGAAGGCGCTCTCCGGCAGGTCGTCGTGCTCGCCGTCCACCACCGCCTTGAACGAGCGGACGGTGTCCTCGAGCTTCACGTACTTGCCCGGGAGGCCGGTGAACTGCTCGGCCACGTGGAACGGCTGCGACAGGAAGCGCTCGATCTTCCGCGCCCGCTGCACCAGCACCTTGTCCTCCTCGGAAAGCTCGTCCATTCCGAGAATGGCGATGATGTCCTGGAGGTCCTTGTAGCGCTGAAGCGTGGTCTTCACCTGCTGCGCCACCTCGTAGTGCTCCTGGCCGAGAACGTGCGGGTCCATGATCCGGCTGGTGGAGTCCAGCGGATCCACGGCCGGGTAGATGCCCTTCTCGGCGATGGGACGCGAGAGGTTGGTCGTGGAGTCCAGGTGGGTGAACGCCGCGGCCGGCGCGGGATCCGTGTAGTCGTCCGCCGGCACGTAGATGGCCTGGATGGACGTCACGGAGCCGTGCTGCGTCGACGTGATCCGCTCCTGGAGGTCGCCCATCTCGGTGCCCAGCGTCGGCTGGTAACCCACCGCGGACGGCATCCGGCCCAGGAGCGCGGACACCTCGGAACCCGCCTGCGTGAAGCGGAAGATGTTGTCGATGAACAGGAGCACGTCCGAGCCCGACTGATCGCGGAAGAACTCCGCCATGGTCAGCGCGGAGAGCGCCACGCGGAGACGCGATCCCGGCGGCTCGTTCATCTGGCCGAACACCAGCGTCGTCTTGTCGATGACGCCGGACTCCTGCATCTCCAGCCAGAGGTCGTTGCCCTCACGGGTGCGCTCGCCCACGCCGGCGAACACGGAGAAACCGCCGTGCACCTGCGCGATGTTGTGGATGAGCTCCTGGATGATGACCGTCTTGCCCACGCCGGCGCCGCCGAAGAGGCCGGTCTTGCCGCCCTTCACGTACGGCGCGAGCAGGTCCACGACCTTGATCCCGGTCTCGAAGATCTGCGTCTTCGGCTCCAGGTCCTTGAAGGCGGGCGGGGACTGGTGAATCGGCCGGCGCTCCTTGACCTGCACCGGACCCTTCTTGTCGATGGGATCCCCGAGCAGGTTGAAGACGCGGCCCAGCGTGGCCTCGCCCACCGGCACGGACACCGGAGCTCCGGTGTTGCGGATCTGCATGCCGCGAACCAGGCCGTCCGTGGAACCGAGGGCGACGGCGCGCACCCGGTTGCCGCCCAGGTGCTGCTGCACCTCGCAGGTCAGCTTGGTCGCGTCCCCGTTCGTGCCCATGGTGACCTCGAGCGCGTCGTAGATCTCCGGCAGCTGGCCCTTCGGGAACTCGGCGTCCAGAGTCGAACCGATGACCTGGACGATGCTTCCTTCCACCATATCGCTACTCTCCGTTCGCCCCTTACTTCAGGGCCTCGACGCCGCCCATCAGCTCGGCGATCTCGTTCGTGATCTGCGTCTGACGCGCCCGATTGTACGCCCGGGTGAGCGCCTTGATCAGCTTGTCCGCGGCGTCCGTCGCGTTCTTCATGGCGACCATCCGCGCCAGGTGCTCCCCGACGACCGCCTGCAGGAAGTCGTTGTAGAGCGTGGTCTTGAAGTACGCCGGCAGCAGCTCCCGCAGGAGCGAATCCGGATCCGGCGAGTACAGGTAGTTCTTCTCGCCCGAGCCGCCGTCACCGCCGGCCTCGTCCCCGCCCAGCGCGACGTCTCCCAGCGGCAGGATCGTCTCGGCCACGGGCGACTGGCGCCCCGCCGAGAAGAACCGCTGGTAGACCACCGTCACGCGATCGATCTCGCCCTTCGAGTAGCGTCGGATGTACTCCTCCGCCAGCTCGTTGACCTCGGCGAACGTGACCTTGTCCCCGAAGTGGTCGTACTGCTGCGCCATGTCCTGCTTGCGGTGCCGGAAGTACTGGATTCCCTTCTTCCCGACGACCTGCAGCTCCACCTCGGCGCCGGCGCCCTTCTCCGCTTCCAGGAAGCGTCGCGCCGTGCCGTTGAGGTTGGCGTTGTAGCCGCCGCAGAGCCCGCGGTTCGACGTGATCAGCAGCACCAGGGACCGCTTGACCGGCCGACTCTCCAGCAGCGGGTGCGATACCTCGGCCCCGGCCGAGGCCAGGTCCGACATCATCTCCCGCAGCTTCTCCTGGTACGGCGCGCTTGCCTGGATCCGGCCGAACGACTGCTTGTACTTCGCGGTCGACACCATCTCCATGGTCCGGGTGATCTTCTTCGTGTTCCGGACCGACTTGCGCCGCTTGAGGAGGACTTTTGCCTTCGCCAATTCGGTCTCCCTTCGCCCGTTCTAGCGCGGGTCGTGGGACTGGCCCGAGAGGAACGAGCTCACGACTTCCTCGAGCAGCTTGCGGAGCTGCTGCTCCGTGTCGCCGTCGATGACGCCGGCCTCGTCCACGGCCTTCCAGATCTCGGGATGCGTGTCCTTCAGGGCGCTCAGCACCTTGGCCTCGGCCTCGCGCACGCGCGGCACCGGAACCTTGTCGAAGAAGCCCTGCGTACCCGCGTAGATCGAGACGACCTGGTCGGTCACGTTCATCGGGTTGTACTGGTCCTGCTTCAGGAGCTCCACCATCCGGGCGCCTCGATCCAGCTGCTGCTGCGTGGCCGGATCCAGCTCGGTGCCCAGCTGCGCGAACGCCTCCAGCTCGCGGAACGCCGCGAGGTCCAGGCGAAGCGTACCGGCGACCTTCTTCATGCCCTTGATCTGCGCGTTGCCGCCCACTCGGGACACTGAGATTCCCACGTCCATGGCGGGCCGGATGCCGGCGTTGAAGAGGTCCGGGATCAGGTAGATCTGACCGTCGGTGATGGAGATGACGTTGGTCGGGATGTACGCCGACACCTCGCCTTCCTGCGTCTCGATGATGGGGAGCGCCGTCAGCGATCCGCCGCCGAGCTCGTCGGACAGCTTCACCGCGCGCTCCAGCAACCGCGAGTGCAGGTAGAACACGTCGCCCGGGTACGCCTCGCGACCCGGCGGGCGACGCAGCAGGAGCGAGAGCTGGCGGTACGCCTGCGCCTGCTTGGTGAGGTCGTCGTAGATGACCAGCGTGTCGCGGCCCTCGTGCATGAAGTGCTCCGCCATCGCGCAGCCCGCGTAGGGGGCGATGTACTGGAGCGGCGCCGGATCCGAGGACGACGCGTTCACCACCACCGTGTAGTCCATCGCGCCGTGCTCTTTCAGCACGTCCACGACGCCCGCCACCGTCGACTCCTTCTGGCCGATGGCGACGTAGAAGCAGAGGACTCCGGAGTCCTTCTGGTTGATGATGGTGTCGATGGCGATCGTGGTCTTGCCGGTCTTGCGGTCGCCGATGATGAGCTCGCGCTGACCGCGACCGATCGGCGTCATCGCGTCGATGGCCTTGATGCCGGTCTGCATCGGCACCTTCACCGGCTGGCGGTCGGCGATGCCCGGCGCGATGATCTCCAGCGGCCGGCGCTCGTTGCTCTGGATGGGACCCAGCCCGTCCAGCGGCTGACCCAGCGGATCCACCACGCGACCGATTACCGCGTCACCCACCGGCACCGACAGGAGTCGGCCCGTGGACTTCACGGACATGCCCTCGCGAATCTCCAGGTAGTCGCCCAGGATCACCGCGCCGATCGAGTCCTCTTCCAGGTTCATCACCTGGGCGAAGATCCCGTTCTCGAACTCCAGCATCTCGCCGGCCGCGGCGTTGGAGAGGCCGTGGATCCGGGCGATGCCGTCCCCGACCTCGAGCACCGTGCCGGTGTCGGAGACGTCGAGCGTGCTGCGGTAGCTCTCGATCTCCTTGCGAATGACCGAGGCGATTTCCTCAGCCCTGATTTTCATGGCCTCAACTCCTGACTAGCTGCTTGCGGAACCGGTTCAGGCGGGTCCGGAGACTTCCGTCCCAGACCTTGTCGCCGATGGTGACGACGGCGCCGCCCATCAGCTCCGGATCGGTCTCTGCTTCGACCTGGATCTGGCGGCCCAGGGACTCTCCGAGAGCGGACACCAGCTCCGAGCGCAGCGAATCCGGAATCGGAGTCGCGCTGCGAACGGCCACCCGGACCCGGCCGGCCAGCTCGTCGGCCATCGCCCGGTAGGTATCCACGATCATTCCGAACGCGAGGAAACGGTGCTTCTCCACCAGGAGGCAGAGGAAGTCCGTGACCAAGTCGGAGGCGCGCCCCGAAAGAGCGGCCTTCAGCTGCGTGACCTTCGTCTCCGGTTCGATGACCGGAGTGGCGAGGAACTCGGCGATGGCCGGCTGATCGTCGACCAGCGCCCGGAACTCCTCAAGTTCCTGCGCCACGTCGTCCACGACGGAACGCTCTTTCGCGAGTTCGAAGAGGGCTTCCGAGTAGACGCGCGCCACCGGGTTCGCCAGCATCATCGGCCTGCACCCTCCCGCCGCATCTCGTCGATGAGCTCCTTCACGAGCCGATCCTGGTCCGCCGCGTCGAGGGTGCGGCCGAGGATCCGGGAGGCGAGTTCCGTGGACAGGTTTCCGGCCAGATCCCAGATCTCATGGACCGCCGCGTCCTTCTGGAGCTCGATCTCCTTCTGAGCGCGCTCCTTGAAGTCCGTGGCTTCCTTCTGGGCGGCCGCCCGGATCTCTTCCTGCAGGCGCTTCCCGTCCTGGCGTGCCTCGTCGAGGATGTGTCGGGCGTCGTCCTTGGCCTGGTTCATCATGGACTCGTGACGAGCCAGGAGAGCCTCGGCGTCGGCCTTCGCCTTCTGCGCTTCCTCAATGGCGCCCTCGATGTTCCGCTGACGCTCGGCCAGCGACGACATCAGGGGCTTCCACGCGACCGCGCGAAGCACCAGGAGGACGACCACGAACGTGATGATCGTCCAGATGAGCAGTCCGGGATCCACGCTGAAGAGATTCGGTGACGCGTGCGCGGCATCGGCGGCTCCGTGGGCGGCGTCCGCGGCCCCGTGAGCCGCGTCCGTCGCGGCGTGCGTGTCTCCGTGGGCGTCCTCCGCGTAGGCCGGCAGGGCGCAGAGCCCGGCGACCAGGAACGCGACGACGCCCCAGGTGGTCCTTCTCAAATCAGGCCCTCCCTTCCCGGACGACCGGGCGGGTGGCGGGTGAGCGAACGAAACCGAACTAGAACTTCGCCTGGATCATGAAGCAGATGGCGCACGCGAACAGCGCGACACCCTCGATGAGCGCGGCCGTGAGGATCATGGAGCCGCGGATGTCTCCGGCGGCTTCCGGCTGCCGGGCGATGCTCTCCACGGCGCTGCCGGCGATCTTTCCGATTCCGAGACCGGCACCGAGCGTGGCGATACCCGCGCCGATGCCGGCGCCCATCATGGCGAGACCTTCCATTGGTGGTACTCCCTCCAGATCAGTGGAGTGGTGAGGATCAGTGATCGGGGTGGGCTGCCATCCCCATGAACACTGCGGTGAGGAACGTGAACACGTACGCCTGAAGCAGCGCGACGAAGATTTCCAGCATGTAGATGGCCGTCGCCGCGACGACCGAAATGCCGGCCGCGACGAAGCTCTTGAAGAGGAAGATGAAGCCCATGATCACGAGGATCACGATGTGGCCTCCGTTCATGTTGGCCCAGAGTCGGACGGCCAGCGCGAAGGGCTTGGCGAAGATTCCGACGATCTCGACCACCAGGAGCAGCGGCCACAGCCACCAGGGAACGGCGGGAACGATGGAGCCGAGGTAGTGCCCCAGTCCGTTCTCGCGGATGCCCGTGGCGTGGATCATGAAGAAGGCGACGAGCGCCAGACCGGCCGTGATGGAGAGGTTTCCGGTGGGCGTGGCCGAACCCGGAACGAGGCCGATGAGGTTGCAGAAGAGGATGAAGAAGAACGTCGTCCACAGGAAGGGGACGTACTTGTCCGCCTTGTCGTGGAAGTTCGGGACGGCCAGCTCCTCACGGATGAAGAGCAGGACCGGCTCGATGAAGTTCCGCAGGCCGCGCGGGACCAGGCCCTTCTGCCGCGCCACCGAGGCCATCATGACGATCACGAAGAACGACGCCAGCCACATCAGGAGGACGTGCTTCGTGATGTCCAGGCTCACGCCGCCGATCGTGGCGACGTGGTAGTAGACCTCGGAATCCATCAGGTGATGGAGGATGTCGATGCGGTCGGGGTCGTGGGAGGCTCCGGCCAGGATCATCGGATTGGACCTTCCTTCATGGTCAGGGATTCCCGGGCGAGGAGCCACGCCTCGACCAGGATCAGCACGAAGTAGAACGTGACGAGCCAGAGGACGAAGCGCGCCGGCTCCATTCCCGTGACGAGAACCAGGGCGGTCATGGTGAGCGCCAGCATGACCATCCGGACGAGAAAGCCGCCGACCACCAGCTTCGTGGCAAACACGTCCGGACCGCGAAAGGCGAGCTGCGCAACGTACCAGCCGCCGAGCACTGCCACCAGGGCGGTGACGGCTCCGGCCAGGAGGAAGCTAATCGCCTCCGTCCCCGCGACGAGGAGGGTGCCCGTCGCCGCGACGATCACGAGGATCGTCCAGGTCAGACCCAGGAGGAGCGGGATTCGACGACGATGAGCCGCCGGCGCCGCCTCGGGTTTCGCGGTAGAGGAAATAGAAGCCAATTCCCGCTCCGACGAACGTCCCCACCAGCGTGAACCAGGTGGTGGAGAAGCGTTTGTCCAGTTGGGCTCCCGCCCAGATGCCCAAGAGGATGACCAGAGCGAACTGGATCCCGAGGTGTGAGTACCGGACGATGTTGGAGGGTTCCCGGGACTGCCGCATGGGAACCTCCCGCGTCGCGGACCGTACCGTCACGCCGGAGGCGCGAAGGCGAACCCAACGGGAGCCGAACTCGCCTTCGAGGCGAAGCCCTGGAATCGTGGCCACTTCCCATTCCCCGCACGACCGGCTGTGGAAGCTAGATCCGTTGCGAGGAACTTGCAAGTGTTCTTTTTCACAAGGGGAGGATACCGGGGGGTGGGAGATGCGGCCAGATGGGGAGAGCCGCGGGGGGCGGAACAGGGGTGCCGGCGGCCCGGAATCGGCCGGACACGACGTGGGCGCGCGAGGATGCCAAGACCTAGCCATGTGCTGGAATTCGTTGCGGATTTTCTCGATCCGGCCGACGCCGGACCCATGAAGCCGGCCCAGGGGGTGGAGGGCGCTCCCTTGCGCTGAATTCACAAAGAAACTCCGGCGGCGCCGGAGGGGGGGGGTTGATTCCGATTCCCGAACTTGCTAGAGTCTTTCCTGCGAGCGGAACCCTGCCGCGGTAGGGGTCGGCGTCGCAACCCTGAATCCGAATTCGGAGGAGCACTCTCAATGAAGCGTATCGTGACGATTCTGTCCGTTTCCGCGCTGCTGCTGGCGGCCACGTCGGCCTTCGCGCAGAACCGCTACGGCTGGACCCTTTCTGAGGACGCCCTCGATCCTTGCGTCCACACGGGTACCCCGACCTTCGCCGTGAAGACCGTCTACCTGTGGCACACCTACGCCACGGGCGACGCCATGTCGGCGGCCGACTTCTCGATCTCCGGCTCCATCGCCCCGCTCGCGTTCAACGCCACGAACGGCTACCTGAACGCCGGCGACGCCATCAACCTGCTGCTGGCCGTCGGTGGTTGCCCGGCGCCTCCGCAGAACGCCGGTAACTTCCTGATCGTCGACACCGGTGGCAACATGGCCATCGATGGCGCCCGCCTGACGGTGGACTGCGTCGTGAACGATCCGTACGTGTCTTCCACGACGGGCTGGTCGTCCGACGGTTCCGCGCCGGTGGTGTTCTCCGCCTTCGGTACGGACGACGGCTGTGAGCCGGGTCCGGTCTCCGTCGAGGACTCGAGCTGGGGCTCGGTCAAGAACCTCTACCGGTAAGTCCGGTCCTGGTTCGGAGGGGACTCCTTCGGGAGTCCCCTCTTTTTTTTTGCTCGGCCGGCTCGATCGAACCGCTCGCCCTCTCCGGACTAGCATGGGGGTACAGAAGCGGGCGGAGAGTGAGCGCAGCCGCGGATTTCCGCCCGGATTCGCCGGATTTCTGCCGGTCCGGACGCAACTTGCCGGGAGGTAGGGCCGATAAGGGGTGGAGGGCGTCCCCGGACGTCGCTATGATTCCCGCAGCCCGAGTTCCCGGACCCCGGTCCATCGAATCACCGAAACGCTGGAGTACCCCCAATGAAGCGAGTTCTACTTCTTGCGATGTGCGCGCTGATGGTCACGCCGATCGTGGCCGGCGCCCAGAACAACTATGGCTGGAGCCTCAGCGAGTCCCCGTCCGATCCGTGCGTCACCGAGGGCACGCCCACCTTCGGCGTGAAGACCATCTACTTGTGGCACACGTATGCCACGAACCAGCAGATGTCCGCCGCGGACATCTCGGTCGCCGGCTCGCTGGCCCCGCTCGCGTTCAACGCCTCGAACGGCTACCTGAACGCCGGTGACGCCATCAACCTGCTGCTGGCCGTGGGGGGTTGCCCGATGCCGCCGATCAACGCCGGCAACTTCCTCATCGTCGACACGGGCGGCAACATGGAGCTGGCCGGCGCGCGCCTGACGGTGGACTGCGTCGTCAACGATCCGTACGTGTCCGGCACCACGGGCTGGTCCTCGGACGGCTCCACGCCGGTCGAGTACGACGTGGACGGCGGCACCGGCTGCACCACGATCTCGGTCGAGGGCACGAGCTGGGGCGCCGTCAAGAACATGTACCGCTAGTTCCGCTTCGCCTCCGGGCGAACGAAGAGGGGGAGCCCTTCGGGCTCCCCCTCTTTTCCTTTGGTCCTCTCTTCGGGGCATCGGCTCGGGGGGGGGCGTCGCCCGACTTCCGGCCGGAACGCCCCGGGCCCGGGCCCCGCTAGAACTGTCCCGGCATCACTTCCTTGAGGCCGCGCACCAGCATCCGCTCGGCCTTGTGGAGCTGGCGCTCGTGGAAGACCTCGTCCGACGAGTTCCACAGGAACGCGAACACCGCCGGGATGGCGTCCATCGACTTGCCGCGATGGTTCCGCATCCCCAGCACCTCGATCAGCTCGTTGACCGCCCAGGTGTCCGGGCGACTCCGGTCCAGGTCCGTCCAGATGTCGCGGAAGCCGAAGAGCAGCTCCTGGATGTCGTGCATCGCGGCGCCGTGGCCCAGGATGAAGTCGATGACGCGATCGACCTCGGGGAGCTCCTCGAACTCCTCGACCGGGGCGCGCTTGGGTGTGCGGCTGCGGGGGCGCTGGGACTTGGGCAGGAACTCCAGGCATTCGTCGACGCCCTGCTGCCCCAGCCAGCGGAAGGCGCCCCGGATGGGCCCCCCGTCGTAGCCGACGGCCCAGGCCGCGGCGTACTCCTCCGGCCCCGATCCGTGCGGAGGCGGCCCCCACGGCGGATCGACCTTCTCGAATCGCGAGATCCGGTAGAGGTCCTTGGGCAGGGGCTGCTGCAGGAACGCGTCCACGCGCTCCGCCGGCTTCAGATAGGTCTTCGTTCCGGGCACGACCGCTCCCTCCTTCAGGCGCGGGTGGATTCCCGGAGAAGCTCCGGATTTCCACCGGCGACGAACCGGAGGACTTCGGCCCACAGGAGCGGCGATCCGGATCCCAAGTCATTGGAAATCAAAGACTTGGAAGATTCGACCGCGGGGCCGTCCGCTCCGGGGGATGCCCGGGATCGGGCGGCGGTGTGGCCCCTGTCTCCCTGACCGAAGCTTCCCACGGCCGCCGGACGGTGGCAAGGGGGAAGCTCCAGGGGCGATCCGGGGCCTGCTGGGCCCGGTTCCGCCTCCCATTCTCCAACCCCCGGCGGCCCATCGGGTTCGCGGTTCTCCGGGTTGTGCGCGGCGACGTCTGGACCCTCGGACCCCGATCCCCTAGATTCGCGAGCAACGACATCGGGACGGGAGGGAGGACCCCATGGCCACGATTGAACGCGAGATCCCCGGCTCCGCCGCCGACATCCGGCGCGACGTCGGTCCCGGGTACGGCGATCTCGGAGAGATGACCCCGGACGAGCCGCTTCGCGCGGACTGGGTCGCGAAGCGGCGGGACCACCCCGTCCGGACCCAGATGCACTACGCCCGCCAGGGCCGCGTCACCGAGGAGATGTGGGTGGTGGCGCAGCGCGAGGGGCTGGATCCCCAGTTCGTCCGCGACGAGGTGGCGCGCGGCCGGATGATCGTCCCGGCCAACGTGAACCACGTGAACCTCGTGCCGATGGGCATCGGCATCAACGCCCGCTGCAAGATCAACGCGAACATCGGAAACAGCGCCGTGATGTCCGACGTGGACGGCGAGCTGGAGAAGCTCCGCCACGTGGTGCGCTACAAGGCCGACACCGTCATGGACCTCTCCACCGGCGGCGGCATCGACGAGATCCGCGAGGAGATCATCGGCAACAGTCCGGTTCCGGTGGGCACGGTTCCCATCTACCAGGCGATCCAGCAGGTGAAGCGCCCGGAGGACCTCACCGGCGACGGCCTCGTGGAGATCATCCGTCACCAGGCCGAGCAGGGCGTCGATTACATGACGGTCCACTGCGGCATTCTCTTCAAGCATCTGCCGCTCGTGAACGGCCGCATCACCGGCATCGTCAGCCGCGGCGGATCGCTCATGGCGATGTGGATGCTGGCGCACCGCAAGGAGAACCCGCTCTACGAGCGCTACGACGACATCCTCGACATCTGTCGTGAGCACGACGTGTCGCTCTCGCTCGGCGACAGCCTGCGACCCGGCTGCCTGCACGACGCGTCGGACCGCGCGCAGTTCGCGGAGCTCGACGTCCTGGGCGAGCTCACGCAGCGCGCATGGGAGAAGGACGTGCAGGTCATGGTGGAGGGTCCGGGGCATGTCCCGCTGGACCAGATCCCCATGAACATCGAGAAGCAGATCGAGGTGTGCCACGAGGCGCCGTTCTACGTGCTGGGTCCGCTCGTGACGGACGTGGCGCCCGGCTACGATCACATCACGTCGGCCATCGGCGCGGCGGTGGCGGGCCAGCACGGTGCCGCGATGCTCTGTTACGTGACGCCCAAGGAGCACCTGGGTCTGCCGAAGGCGGAGGACGTGCATCAGGGAATCATCGCCTACCGGATCGCGGCGCACGCCGCCGACGTCGCCCGCCGGCGGCCGGGGGCGCGCGACTGGGACGATGCCATCTCCCACGCGCGGTACACGTTCGACTGGAACGAGCAGTTCCGGCTGTCGATGGATCCGGACGTCGCCAAGACCATGCACGACGAGGACCTTCCGCACGAGGCCTTCAAGACGGCCGAGTTCTGTTCGATGTGCGGACCGAAGTTCTGCTCCATGAAGATCTCCCAGGCGGTGGAGGCCTACAACGCGGAGCTGGCGGGGCGCGAACCCGCTTCCTCCTGACCATCGCCGTCGCAGGTCGAGGGGCCCCGGGCGCACGCCCGGGGCCTCCTCGTTTCCGGAGGTTCCGCTTGCGCGCGCTCCCGCTTCGCTTCCTGGCCCTCGCGCTCCCGATCGCCCTCCCCGCGTGCGACAGCGCGGACCTGGCCTCGCTGGATCCGCAGGACGATCCCCGCAGCCTCGATGCCGGCCTGATCGAGTGGCTGGGCGAGTTCGGCCGCACCGTCGAGGAGAAGGACCTCGAGGGGTACCTGGCGCTCCTGCACGAGGACTTCGAGTTTCTCACCGGTTCGTTCATCACCTGGGCGGACGGGGACTCCTGGGGCAAGGCGGAGGAGCGGATCATCATGGAGAACTTCTTCGAGCCGGGCTGGATCCCCTGGGACGATGTGCGTCCCACGGACCCGATCCACGCGGTGAACCATGAGGAGATCCGCTCGATCGAGGTGAACGGCAGCGACGTCACACTCTCTCTCACCCTGATCCTCGACTACGGCACCGGCCGCTCACTGTCGGGGGCGGACCTGGGCTTCGTCGTCGAGCCGGGCGGCCGGTGGATCCTCCGGACGTGGAGATTCGGAGGACGATGGAGCCGGCGAGACGGGTACTACACGCTGCCCAACATGCCGTCGTCGACCCAGCTGGGACGGGCGCTCCGGACCGTTCATGCGCGCCGCGACGTCGAGAGTTACCGGCTGCTGCTCACGGACGAGGCGCTGGCCGGGGAGTTCCGTTTCCATCCCCGGCCCGAGGACCTGGACGCGATGCCCTGGGTGACGGACGGATCCTGGGACCTGGACGAGGAACTGGGGATGCTCGAACGGTTCTTCGCGGGGACAGCCACGCCGGACGGTGTCCTGGTCTTCCTGGACGTCTACATCGAGCACGTCGCGTCCTCGATCATCGAGGAGGGGCGTCGGGAGACTCTTTTTCGGGCCGACGTCACCCTGAGGCGAGACCTCGCCTCCACGCTCGCGTTCACCACCTTCCTCACGTTCGATGTCCGGATCGACGAGACGGATCAGTACCGGATCCACCAGATCTGGGAGTCCACGCCGCCGGGCTGGTCTGCCCCCTCGTCCTGGGGACTGGAGCTCGCCGCCGTCCGTGACCCCGCGCGCCCTCCGCGAGGTCGCTGACCGGGTGGGGCTGCGCCGCCACGACAACCGGCGGAAACGCACGGCCGGTGCTATATTGGGTCGTCCGGTCTCCGCGCCGTTCCCGGGGCTGCGGGAGACCTCTCGCGAAGGAAGGAAGTGAATGAAGCACAAGCACTTGGCGCGCGTGGTCTCGCTCGTTGCGATGTCGCTCCTCGTCGGCTGCAGCGACGGTACGGCCCCCTCGGACGAGCCGCCGGGCCCCGACCTCAGCACGCCGGCCGGAACGCTGCGCGCCCTTCAGGACTTCTACAGCCTCCGCCAGGCCGACGAGACGCTGGCCCTGCTGGACGCGGGCTACCGCTTCCATCCCACCGATCCCTCCGTGTTCCCGTTCCTCGGTCCCGGCGACACGTTCTGGGAGTTCGACCGGGAGAAGCTGATCCTGGATCAGCTCCTCGTGCCGGAGAGAGCCACCTGGATCGACCAGGTCCTCCTGGAGATCTCGAAGCGTGACGAGCGCGAGCTGCCGGACGGCACCGTGGAGTACGACGCGCGGGTCCAGCTGACGGTCCTGATCGGGCTGGATCTCATCCGCGGCGAGTCGGAGGTCACCTACGTGCTGCGCGCGGACGGGGAAGGCAACTACCGCATCGTCGAGGAGCGGGAGTTCCCGGCCACGGTGAGTCCGGCTCCTCCCACGATCGGGTTCCTGCGGTGGGAGTCCGCCGAAGATCGCGGCGGTCGCTAATCCCGTGTCCACCATGCGCGCCGTCATCCTGCGCGAGCACGGCGGCCCCGACGTCCTGGAGTGGGCGGAGGTGCCCCGCCCCGAGCCCGGACCGGGCGACGTGCTCGTGCGCGTGGAGGCGTGCGGGCTGAACCGGCTGGACCTGTTCACGCGAAGCGTCGGCCATCCCACACGACCGGTGCCGCTGCCGCACATCCTGGGCAACGAGCCGGTGGGCGTCGTGGCGGGGCACGGCCCGGGCGCGAACTCACCGCCGGAGGGAACGCGCGTGATCGTCGCGCCGGGCTTCCTCTCGGACTTCCACGCCGACCGATCGGGCTGGGATGCGCGCTTCGAGGACTACCGCGTCATCGGGCACCAGTCCGCGGGCGGCTACGGGCAGTACGTCACGGCGCGCGCGGAGAACGTCGTGCCCGTCTCGGACCGGTGGACGCCCGAGGAATGGGCGGCCACGCCACTCGTCTTCCTGACCGCCTGGCACATGCTCGTGGGGCGCGCGCGAGTTCGTCCGGGGGAGACCGTCCTGGTCATCGCGGGCGGGAGTGGCGTGGGATCGTCGGCGATCCAGATCGCCCGGCACTTCGGCTGCCGTGTCGTGGCCACGGCCGGCAGCGAGGAGAAGCGGCGCCGCTCGGTGGAGCTGGGGGCGCACACGGCGGTCGATCACCACGACGAGGACTGGCCGCAGCATGTGCGAGAGCAGACCGGCGGCGTGGACGTCGTGGTGGAGCACGCCGGGGAAGCCGTGTTCTCCAGGGCGGTGACCACGCTGGCCTACGGCGGCCGGCTGGTGACGTGCGGCGCCACGACCGGCGTGCAGGCGGAGATCCTGCTGCACCACCTGTTCGTGAAGCAGCTCTCGCTGCTCGGCAGCTACATGGGCGACTTCGCGGAACTCAAGGACGTGGTGGCGCTGCTGGAAGCGGGCCATCTCCGTCCCGTGGTGGATCGCGTGCTTCCGGTCCGGCAGGCGGCCGATGCCCATCGCGCGATGGAGGCCGGCGAGCTGTTCGGGAAGGCGGTCCTCACGCACGAGCCGTCGGCCGACGGCTAGGCGCTCTCCTCCGGCGTCCCCGCCGCGTCCGCGCGCAGGACTTCCAGGAACGTGTCGCCGTAGCGGGCCAGCTTGGTGTCGCCGATGCCGTGGAGTTCGCGCAGCGCGCCGGAGTCCGTCGGTCGGTGCTGCGACATCTCCAGGAGCGTGCGGTCCGAGAAGATGACGTAGGGCGGGACGCCCTGCGCGCGGGCCAGTTCCATCCGCTTCGCGCGCAACCGTTCGAACAGCGCCCGATCCTCCTCGCGCTCCAGCTGCGTGACGGCCGT
Organism: bacterium; assembly: GCA_965216835.1. Lineage (GTDB taxonomy): Bacteria > ARS69 > ARS69 > ARS69 > ARS69 > BQJX01. The sequence continues at coordinate 368,555 of OZ244210.1, forward strand.
CCCCGAGGAACGTCGTCCGCGCCGCCGGGCCGGAAGCGGATCGTTGCGGAGTTCCACGCGGCGCTCTCCACGCAGCACCGCCGCCGCCTCCTCGCCCAGTCGCAGTCCCCCGTAGCCGTCCACATCGACCAGCAGGAGTCCTCCCGCCACGAGCTGCCGGACGATGGATCTCCACTGGCGCTTGTCCCGGTCCTTTCCCACACCGAACGTGGGCAGCCGATGGTGCCCGAAGCGCAGCATCCGGTCCGTCTCGTTGCCGAGGAGCACGTCGATGACGTAGCCCTGGCCGAAGCGTTGCTCGGTGCGGGCCACGGCGGAGAGGACCTTCTGCGCGTCCTCGGTGCCGTCGTAGCAGTCCACCGGGTGGAGGCACGTGTCGCAGTTGCCGCACGTCTCCTCCGGCGATTCCCCGAAGTACTCCAGCAGCACGCGACGCCGGCAGCGCGCGGTCTCGCAGAATCCCAGCAGCGCGTCCAGCTTGTGGTGCTCGACGCGGCGGCGCGCGTCGCTGTCCCCGTCGTCGATGAGGCGGCGCAGCAGCGTCACGTCCTGCAGCCCGAACGTCATCACGGCGTCGGCCGGGAGTCCGTCGCGGCCCGCGCGACCGGTCTCCTGCGCGTAGGCCTCCAGGCTCTTCGGCGGATCCAGGTGGTAGACGAAGCGCACGTCCGGCTTGTCGATGCCCATGCCGAACGCGACCGTGGCCACGACGATGGACGTCTCGTCGGCCACGAACCGGTCCTGGTGGTTGCGGCGCGTCTCCGGATCCAGCCCGGCGTGGTAGGGCACGGCGTCGTGCCCCTCGGCCTGCAGCAGCGCCGCCACCTCCTCCACGCGTCGGCGCGAGAGGCAGTACACGATTCCCGACTCGCCGGGCCGCTCGTCCTGGAGGAATCGGAGCAGCTGGCGACGCGCATCGTCCTTGGGGGAAATCCGGTAGCGCAGGTTCGGCCGGTCGAAGCCGGAGATGAACGCGCGCGCCTCCTGCAGCCGCAGCTTCTCCGCGATCTCTCGCCGGGTGGGAGGATCGGCGGTGGCGGTCAGCGCGATCCGCGGCACGTTCGGGAACCGCTCCGCCAGGATGGAAAGCTCCAGGTACTCCGGGCGGAAGTCGTGGCCCCACTGCGACACGCAATGCGCCTCGTCGATGGCGAACAGGGCGAGCTCCAGTTCCCCCAGCCGCGAGAGGAACGAGTCCATCAGGAGCCGCTCCGGCGCGACGTAGAGGAGATCCAGCTCGCCGGAGCGCAGCCGCTGCGAGACGGTGCGCGCCTCCTCCTCCGAGAGGCTGGAGTTCCAGCACTCCGCGCGCACGCCGAGTTGCTGCAGCGCCGTGACCTGATCCCGCATCAGCGCGATGAGCGGACTGACGACGATCCCCGTGCCGGGACGCACGATGGACGGGATCTGGTAGCACAGCGACTTGCCGCTGCCCGTGGGCATGAGCACGAGTGCGTCCCCGCCGTCCACGACGTGCCCGACGATGTCGGCCTGGGCGCCGCGGAATTCCGGAAACCCGAAGACGCTGTGCAGCACGTCCGAAGGCGATGCGCCCTGCGTGGCGCGCACGCGGGCCGGGAAGAGCGAGTCCTGGGGAGATGTCACCGGGCGCGGCCGAGCTTGCGGACACGATCGAAGTGCGCCTTGTCCACCGGCTGGACGGAGAGGCGCATGCCGCGCTTCCGCACGAGCATTCCGTCCAGCGCCGCGTCTTCCTTGATGTCCTCCAGCGACACGACGTCCGCGAACGTCTCCACGAACTCCACGTCCACGAGGAACCAGCGCGGGTTCGCCTTGTCCGAGGCGGCATCGTAGTACTTGGAGCGGCGGTCGAACTGGTACGGGTCCGGGTAGCCCTCCCGCGACACGCGGGCGATGCCGGCGACCCCCGGAGGCTTGGCGTTGGAGTGGTAGAAGAGGACGAGGTCTCCCTTGCGGATCTCGTCGCGCAGGAGATTGCGGGCCTGGTAGTTGCGGACTCCCTCCCAGCAGGTGCTGCCGTCCTTCTCCAGGTCCTGGATGGAATACGTGCCGGGTTCCGATTTCATGAGCCAGTATCGGCGGGCCATGGAACTCCTTCTCCGGGGGAGGCCAAAGGGTACGACGGATCCAAGGCGGGAGTAGACCATCCGGAGGCCGGGTTCGCCAAGCGCACCCGCTTGGCCTGGCCGGGAGCGGCTGATACGCTGCCTCGACCCGTTCGTCGCGGAGCCGGTTGCTTGAAGCGAATCCTCACCCTGTTGCCCCTCATCGCCCTCGGGTGCTTGTCCCTGTTGCCGCCCGCGGAGGCGCAGCGCTACCACGTCCGGACTTACAGCGAGACCGAGGGTTTGCCCTCGTCGGAGCCGGGGTCGATCGCCCAGACGCCCGACGGCGTCCTCTGGGTGACCACCCGAGGCGGGATCGCCTCCTACGACGGCATCTCGTGGGAACTCCACGGGGTCTCGGACGAACTCGTCCGCCGGGAGGGATGGGTCCTCCGGTCCACCGCGTCGGGGGAACTCTGGGCGCTCCGCGGACGCGCCCCGCGCTCGCTCGTCCGGCGGGTCGGCGGGCGGTTCGAGGACGTGGAGCTTCCGCCGGATCTGCAGTCCGGCCTCGTCGGGTTCGCGGTCTCCGCGGACGGCGGCCGCGTCGCGCTGTACGAGGAACACGGCGTCGTCCACCTTCGCCGCAACGGCCGCTGGAGCCGGCTGGAAGCGGACCCCATCCGCTACGACCTGGGAGGAGTGGTCTTTCTCGGGGACCGGCTGTTCACCTGGACGCAGGACGGGGCGCACCGGCTGGACGAGAGCACCGACGAGCGGGTGCGTCTCGAACCGGGGTTCACCGGTCCGCTGCGCTCCCTCGCGGCCGATCCCTACCGCGGCGCGGTCTGGGTGATCGGGGAGAGCGCGTTCGGCCGGCTGGACGCCGACGGCCTTCACTGGAAGGAGGTCGGCCGAGCGTACGTCGGGGCGACGCCGGGAGTGCCGCTGGTCGACCGGCACGGGCGCATCGTCTTCGGATGGCACGAGGATGTGTTCCTCTTCGATCCGGCCGAGGGACTGATGCGGCTGGGGCGGCGCGAGGGCCTCATCTCCGAGGGGCTCGTGGCCGCGTGCCTCGACCGCGAAGGCTGCCTCTGGATCTCCTGCGTGCGCGGCCTCTCGAAGTTGGTCCACCGGGACGTCCGCACCTGGGACCGGGCGCACGGGCTGGCCGAGGCGGAGGTCTCCGCGCTCGCGCTGCGCCCGGGGCTTCCGGCCGTGCTCGGACACCACGGCGCGCTGACCGTGCTGGAGTCGCCCCCGCGGGTCCTGCGCTTCTCCGACGAGCGCGTGAACGCCCGCGTCCTGGACCTGGACACCGAGCCGGATGGATCGGTGTGGATCGCGGCCACACAGATGGGACTCGGTCGGGCGCATCCCACGCTCGACCGGATCGAGTGGCTGCCCGGTCCGGAGTCGCCGTGGCAGGTCGGCAACGTGTTCCGTTCCGACGACGGCACGCTGTACGTCGCCGTCGGGGACGATCTGTACCGAGGGCGACCCGGCGCGTGGGAGCCGATCCGCATCCCCGAGGAGATGGACCGGCGCTTCGCCTACACGCGACGCATCGAGCGGCTGCCCGACGGGAGGCTGGCCGTGTCGGGGCAGGGGGGCGTTCTCTTCCTGTCCGGCGACGACGTCCGGTTCGCGACGGGACCGGAGCCTTGGAGCAGCGTCTACGACGTGCTGCCCCGCCCCGACGGATCGCTCTGGGTCGGAACCGGGGCCGGCGTCGGGCGGATCGAGGGGGGCCGCATCGTCCCGGTCGAGGAGTTCGACGTCGGCCGCCCCGTGTTCTTCCTGGTCCCGACCCCCGACGGCCGGCTCTGGATCGGAACGGACAACGGCGTGCACGTCTGGTCTCCGGCGCGCGAGAAGATGACCGTGCTCTCCGTGCGCCAGGGGCTGGCCGGGCGGGAGACGAACCGGGCGGCGGGCGTCGTCGATGCCGACGGAGCGATCTGGATCGGGACGGACCTGGGACTGACGGTCGTCCGCCGATCCGCGACCCGCGCGACGAGCGGACACCCCGTCGTCTCGATCGAGCCTCCCGTTTCGCGCGGGCTGGCGCTGGCGCCGGATCGACGCGGCCGCCTGACCACGCGCGAACGGGGCGTCGAGTTCCCGTTCCGTGCCGTGTCGCTGGTGGGCGAGGAACAGGTGGAGGTCCGGTGGCGGCTGGAGGGCGCGACGAGGGAGTGGAGCGATCCCCTTCCCGCCCGCGAGCAGCGCGTGCGCTTCCACGGTCTGGCGCCGGGCCGGGTTCGCCTTCTCCTGCAGGCGCGCGGCGCCCCCGAGGCGCCGTGGACGTCGCCCGTCATGGGCCCCTGGATCCGCATCGTCGGTCCCGCCCACACGCAGTGGTGGTTCCGAACGGCGGTGGCGCTCCTCATCCTCGTCGCGCTGGGGATCGCGGTCGCGTGGGCGATGGCCCGTCGCCTCTCGCGACGTCTCGAGAAGGAGGTCGCCTCGCGCACGGCCGAGCTGCGCACGGAGAAGGACCGGCTGCGCGCGACGCTGCACGGAACGTCCGACGGGATCCTGGCGCTCGATGCCTCGCGGCGCGTGGAGATCGCCAATCCCGCCGCGCAGAGGATCTTCGCCCGCTCGCAGGAAGAACTCGTGGGAAGGTCGCTGGACGAGCTGCTGCCCGACGCCGACGCCGATGGCCCGGACGCGGACGGGAGCGTTCGCGAGACCACCCTGGAGCGATCCCGCGCTGACCTCCGCCACTTGGAGTGGAGCGCGGCGCCGCTGATCGGGGAGGGGGAGCGGCGCGTCGGATGGGTCTGCGCCGTCCGCGACGTCACGGAGGTCCGGAAGCGTCGAAAGGCGGAGGAACGATCGCATCGACTCGAGTCGGTGGGACTGCTGGCCGGCGGCATCGCGCACGACTTCAACAACCAGTTGATGGTGATCCTCGGCAACCTCTCCCTGGCGGCACTGACGGACGGCCTTCCGACCGACGCGAGGCGCAAGGTGGAGGAGGCGCGCGCGGCCTCGCTCCGGGCGAGGGAACTCACCGGCAAGCTGCTCACGTTCGCGGACGGCGGCGCCCCGGTGGTCGCCCCGGTGCGGATTTCGGAGCTCCTGCACGAGACGGCCACGGAGGTCCTGGCCGACACCGATGTGCGCTGGACGCTGGAGGAGCCCGGCGATCTGCCGACGGTCGCCGCCGACGAGGCGCAGCTCAAGCAGGCCATCCGCGCGGTCCTCGCCAACGCGCGGCAGGCGATGCAAGACCGGGGGGTTCTGACGGTCCGCGCGTCGCATCGGCCGGACGACGATCGTCCCGCCGTGCGCATCGAGGTCCGGGATGACGGCGACGGCATCGCGTCGGCGGATCTGCCCCGCGTGCTCGACGCCTATTTCTCGACGCGTCCGGGGCGGATGGGGCTCGGCCTCGCCACGACGCACTCCATCGTCTCTCAGCACGGCGGTCGTCTGGAGCTGGAGTCCGCGGAGGGGAGCGGAACCCTCGTGCGCATCGACCTGCCGCTGTCGCCGGCGGCCGTGCCGGACGACTCCGTCGAGTGCTCGGGGCCGCTGCGCGTGCTCGTGGTGGACGACGAGGCTCCGGTGCGCCTCGCGCTGTCGGCGATGCTGAATCACCTGGAGCACCGCAGCGACGCCGCGGCCGACGGGGACGCCGCACTGGATCTCTTCCGGCAGGCCCGGGAGGAGGGCGATCCCTACGATGCGGCGGTTCTGGACCTCACGGCCCCGAGCGGCCCCGACGGGGTGACGATGGCGCGCCGGCTCCGCGACCTCGACGCCGGCCTGGTCCTCATCGCGGCGAGCGGTTACTCGGAGGATCCGGTCATCTCCGATCCCGAGCGGCACGGATTCCACGCGTCCCTTCGCAAGCCGTTCACCGTGCAGGACCTCGATGCGGCCCTGACCGCCGCACGGAACCGGACCCTCCGCTCGACATTTCCCGGGTCCGGTTGACCCTCCGTCCTGACTTCGCTACCGTCGTGGGTCGCAGTCACCGGGAAAAACGCGTGAGTCCCACCGCGCGTCCCGGACACCGGCCGGAGGCGGCGTGACTCTCGAAACCATCCTGCTCGACGAGATCCTCCCGCGCGTGGAGAAGCCGAGTCGCTATCTCGGCAACGAACTCAACACCGTGCGCAAGGAACCCCGCCCCGGTGATCTCCGGTTCGCGCTGGCGTTCCCGGATCTGTACGACGTCGGCCTTTCCAACCTGGGCATCCTGATCCTCTACAACATTCTGAACGGGATGGACGGGGTGGTCGCCGAGCGCTCCTACGCGCCCGGCGTGGACCTGGAGGCGCACCTCCGTCGCCGCGGGCTGCCCATTTTCTCGTGGGAGAGCAAGACGCCGCTCGGCGACTTCGATGCCGTCGGCTTCTCCATCCAGTACGAGCTGGCCGCCACGAACATCCTGACGATGCTGGACCTCGCCGGCATCCCGATCCGCGCCGAGGACCGCCGCGACGAAGATCCCATCATCTTCGCGGGTGGCCCCTGCGTGTATCACCCGGAGCCGTTCAGCCGCTTCATCGACGCGTTCGTCATCGGTGACGGCGAGGAGGCGGTGGTGGGCGTGGCCACCGCGGTGAAGGAGACGCGCGGGATGCCGCGGGATCAGCGCCTGGAGGCGCTGACCGAGGTGCAGGGCGTGTACGTGCCGCTGCTCTACCCGACCGTGCGCGGAGCCGACGGCACCATCCTGCCGGACCCGGCGGGACCGAAGATCAAGAAGGCGATGGTCCGCAGCATGAACGACCAGCCGTTCCCCACCGGCTACATCGTTCCGTTCACCCAGCAGGTGCACGATCGCGTGTCCATGGAGGTGCTGCGTGGCTGCACCCAGGGGTGCCGCTTCTGCCAGGCGGGCATGACGTATCGCCCGGTGCGGGAGCGCAGCCTGGAGACGGTCAACGATCTCCTGCAGGAGACCATCGCCAGGACGGGCTACGACGAGATCTCTTTGTCCAGTCTCTCCACCTGCGACTACTCCAAGGTGAACCACCTCGTGGAGAACTCGGTGCAGTCGCTGACGCCCAAGGGCGTCTCCGTGACGCTGCCGTCGATCCGGACGGACTCCTTCTCCGTGGATCTCTCGGACATGGTGGCCACGGCCAAGAAGTCCGGCATCACGTTCGCGCCGGAGGCGGCCAGCCCGCGGCTGCGCGCGTTGATCGACAAGTGGATCCCGGACGAGGAGCTGCTGCAGACCACCGGCTCCGTCTACCAGCGCGGCTGGAACAAGGTGAAGCTCTACTTCATGATCGGCCACCCGACGGAGACGGACGAGGACGTGCACGCCATCGCGAACCTGGCCAGGCGCGTGCTGGAGGGCGGGCGAAAGCACTGTCCCGGCGCGATGGTGAACGTCGGTGTTTCCACGTTCGTGCCCAAGCCGTTCACGCCGTTCCAGTGGGAGCGCCAGATCGACATGGAGGAGACGCGGCACAAGCAGCGGATCCTCCGCGAGGGCATGAACGTCCGCGGCATCCGCTTCCGTCCCCACGAGGCCGAGAACTCCTGGCTGGAGGGCATCGTCTCGCGCGGGGATCGTTCCGTGGGCGAGCTGTTCGAGCTGGCATGGAAGGAAGGCTGCCGGCTGGACGGCTGGTCGGAGCACTTCGACTTCCGGAAGTGGGAACGCGCGGTGGAGAAGTGGGGCCGGGATCCGGCGCATCTCCTTCGCGAGCGCGACGTGCACGAGCCGCTTCCGTGGGACCACATCGACATCTTCATCGAGAAGCGCTTCTTCCAGAAGGATCTGGAGAAGGCCAAGACGGCGGCGCTGGAGGCCGCGCTCACGGCGGACTGCCGCAACGGCTGCCACGTCTGCGGCGTCATCCACGAGGACAAGGCGCTCTGCGCGACGATGATCAAGACGTACAAGTCGGGGCAGAAGGAAGAGAAGGACTGGAAGCCGAAGCCGCCGCCGAAGACGATCTGGGAGGAGCCCGACGTGGGGCGGATGCGCTTCCGCTTCACGAAGGGGGACGACGTCCGCCTGCTCAGCCACCTGGAGCTCCAGAACAGCATGCAGCGGACGCTCCGCCGCGCCAACGTGCCCACGGCGTACAGCAACGGATTCAGCCCGCACATGCGTCTGGCGTTCGGCGATGCGCTGCCGGTCGGCGTCTCCAGCGACGGCGAGTACGGTGACGTCCGCCTGCGCGGCGAGATCGATCCGGAGACGTTCGTGCGAACCGTGAACGACGTGTGCCCGGCCGGAGTGCGGATCCAGGCCGCCACGCGCGTCGCGCTGAACGCGCCGTCGCTCACGTCCAAGGTGGAGGCCGCACGCTACCGCGTGGACCTGTCGAGGCTGGGAATCGCCGCCGACGAGATCCGGCGCGGGCTCGAAGACTTCGAGGTGCAGGCGGAGTGGCCCGTGGAAAAGCGCGTGAAGAAGAAGCGCGGCGACAAGATCATCCGCTACGACCTCAAGGAGACCGTGCTGGCGTTCACGCCGCCGGAGGACGACGCGTCGCGCTTCGAGGTCCTCATCGGCCGGCGCGGCGGCAACCTGGCGCGCCCGCGCGAGTTCCTCCAGGCGCTTTTCTCCTTGGACGCCGACGCCGTGCTGGACGCCCGCGTGCACAAGGTCGACAGCTTCGTCGACTTCGACGGCAGGCTCGTGTCGGCGGGCGCGGGATGGGCCGGGGAGCGGCGCTTCGATCCGTGGGCGGACGAGGTGCCCGCGGCGCAGGGCGCCGCGTCGTGAGCGGACCGGCTCCGCACTTCCGGCTGCCGTCGCTGGACGGCGGCACCGTGGAGGGACCGGCGGCCGGAGTCCACACGCTGATCCTGTTCACGAAGTCCAGCTGCCCCACCTGTCGGTGGGCGGCGCCGTACTTCCGGGACCTGGCGAGGTCCGCGCCGGAGAGCCTGCGGGTGATCGCCGTCGCCCAGGACGACGCCGACGCGGAACGGATCTTCGCGAGCGAGACCGGCGTGACCTATCCGGTCGGGCTGGAGCCGTCGCCCTGGTCGGTGGCCGCCTCGTACGGACTGTCCACGGTGCCCACCAGCGTGCTGGTGGACCCGGAAGGCGCCGTCGTCACGATGTCGCCAGGGTTCTCCCGCGACGATCTCAACGAGGCCGTCCGCCTCGCCGCCGGATCGTCGGACGTGGAGCTGCCGTTCGACGAGAGCGTCCCCGCGTTCCGCCCCGGTTGAATCTCGCGCAACACCGAGGTGGATGCCTTGGCGGACGACGACCCCACGAACTGATACGCGCGCATCCCCGGTCGCTGGTGCAGCAGGCGGAACCGGTCCGGGTGCGCATCGGCCCAGGTGCGCTCCGGCGGGAATCCGCTCGAATCCAGGCGGACCGGGGTGGGTTGCAGCCACACCGGCATCCGCAGCACCGCCACGACGTCCACGCCCGCGGCCTCCAGGTTGCGGATCCACGTTTCCGCCGTACCGTCCTCCCGGTAGCACGACAGCCCGAACCGATCGTCCGGGGCGTCCGGCGACGGCGGGGAGCGGCGGGCGTGATCGTGCAGACGATCGTCCGGGTCTCCCGTCACGTTCACGTAGCGCGACGGCCACCGGAAGTCCGGACCGTAGGCGGGGAGCGTCTGGTTCGTGCCCGCCACCGCGATGCGCCGCGGCTCGAACTTCGCCGCCAGCTCGATCCACGGTTCCCAGCGGTTGCGGCCGCGCGGGCTGGCGTGATCGTTCCGCGGATCCGACGTGACGTCCCCGATCAGGAGCATCGCCGCTCCGGCGAGCACGGCGACCGCGATGCCCGATCGCCCGACCGCGCCGCGCAGCATCGTCCCGGATGCCGCCGCCAGCCCCGCGACGATCGCCGCCGCCAGTCCGGATCGGACGAGCGCGTCCATCTCCAGCATCCCGCGCGAGCGGGGGAGGAGCCGGTCGCGCAGCTCGGGAACGAGCGCGGAGGTCAGCGCCGCCGCCGCCAGCAGGAACGCGACGCCGATCGCGCGCGGCCGGGAGCCGTGCGCCACGGGGCCGAGTATCACGGCCAGGAGTGGCACGCCGGCCGCCGCGAAGCGGGGATCGCCCTGGGGGATCGCCCGCCAGTAGACCAGCACCAGGGCGACGGCCGCCGCGAGGGACGCGACGGCGGTCCTCCGTCCGGGACCGGCGCTCCACGGCAGCAGGAGCAGGGCGACGCCGATCGGGATCCACATCGGCCAGGGGAGCAGCTGCAGGAAGCGGATCGGGTCGGTGGCGCCGAACACTGACGAGTCGAAGAGACCGGCGAAGAGAGGGACGCCCGCGACATCCACGCGCAGCGGGAACAGCGGGTTTCCGGTCTCGAGGAGATTGCGCGCGTACCAGTGACCGCCCAGGACGAGCAGGACCGCGAGTCCCGCCAGCAGCGAAACGGGGCGGAGGCGCAGCTCGGGGCGCGCGCGGCGCGTGAAGAAGAGCGCGAGGAGTCCGGCCGGCGCGACGAGCGCGAGGGTCGTGAGCAGCCCGAACGACTTCGTCCCGATCAGCAGGCCCGTGGCCACCACGAGATCCCGGGTGGCCGACGGCCCGACACCGCTCGCGCGGTCCCGGATCGCCGCCAGCGCGGAGACGAGGAAGAACGCCGCGGCGAGATCGGTGGAGCCTCCGCCGAGCTGCAGGAGCAGTGCGGGACTGAGCAGCACGGGAATCATCGTGAGGGCGGCGGCCCCGCGGGAGACCCCGTCGTGCCGGAGCCGCGCGAACGGGGTGAGCGCGAGGCCGAGGAGCAGCGCGCCCTGCGCCAGCGGCACGGCGACGAGCTTCCCGAGCGGCAGGACCGTCCAGGCCCACACGAGTTCCATCGACTTGGGGTGGTAGGACGAAGTGCCGTTGCCGAACGCGATCATCTTCGGAACGATCCCGCCCGCGAGTGTCCACTCCACCGGGAATACGTAGTGATAGGAGAGGTCGTCCGGCTTGTGCGGCGGCGCCAGGACGCCGGAACCGACGTGCGCGGCCGCCAGACCCGCGCCGGCCAGGAGGACGATCGCGGTCAGCGGATCGCGGCGGAGTGCCGCGACGGCGTCGGAGACCGCGAACCGGGGCCGCGCGCCGGCGGAGCCCGAGAGGCACCACGGCGCGAGCAGGATCCACTGCAGCGCGGTCAGGAACCCGGGCGAGAGCCGGTGGAGCGCGCCCGCCACGCACGTCACGGCGACGGTCCACGCGAAACCGTAAAGGACGGTACGCCGCAGCCGATCCGCTCCGCCCTCCGGAGCGCCGCCCGCGGCCGCCAGCCGGGTCCCGGCGAACAGGGCGCCGGCGATCCACAGCCCCAGGAGCACCAGGGCGGAAACCTGCGCCGCCGGTCCGTCGCCGCGACGGAACTGCTCCGCGGCCAGGGCCAGCGGGACCGCGATCGCGAACGCGCGCAGCTCGAGCTGGGATCGGTTCATGCGCACTCCCCCGGACCGGACTCTACCGGAGCCGGCCCGATCGATCGATCGCTCACCACCACGGCGTCAGTAGCAACCGCACGCCGAGAATCCACAGCACCGTGCGGAACACCCGACCGAACACGTGCTCCGGCATGCGCCGCAGCAGGTGCGTCCCGAGAAACGTCCCCCCGATCACCGCGAGGAGGAGCGGCAGGATCAGGGGGAGATGGTCCACGTACGGGAACCCGATCGAGAGGAACGCGGGGATCTTCAGGAAGTGGCCGAACGTCTGGATCATCGCCTTCGTGGCCACGATCTGGTGGCGATCGAGGTCGTCGCGGAGGAAGAAGGCGGCCAGGTACGGCCCCGCCGCCCCGACGGTGATCGTGAGGAACCCGCCGCCGATTCCGGCCGGGGCGAACACCCACGTCGGCAGCACCAGCCGCTTCGGCTTGAAACGCTGCCACAGGAGGGACGCCACGACGAAGCCGCCGATGGCGGGCTTGAACCAGGGAAGTCCGGCGCCGCGGTAGAGCTGCAGGCCGATCCAGGCTCCCAGGATCATGCCCGGGCAGTAGTACGCGACAAGCGACCAGCGCACGGATCGCCACAGCGCCATCGACCGCGTGAAGTTGCTGGTGAGCTGCACGACGCCGTGTACCGGAACCACGGCGGCCGGCGGAAGCGTCATCGCCATCACCGCGATCAGGAGCGCGCCGCCGCCCATTCCGATCGCGCCGGAGATGGCCGATCCGACCAGGGCGGTCACGATCAGGACCGCGGTCACTCCGTCGCCTCCGGCAGCCAGTCCGCGCGTCGCATCCGGTCGAGCAGCGCGGAGGCCACCCACTCGTTGCCTCGCACGGAGTAGTGGCGTCCGTGGAACGGCAGCGTCACGTCGTCCTCCGTGAGGAAAAGGCCGTCGGCCGCTTGCGGCGGCAGGCGCCGGAACTCCGGGACCAGGTCGAACACGGTCACGCCGGCGGCGCGCAGGTGGCCGGTCACGGTCGTGCGCAGCGCGTCGCCGCCGCCCGGCGCATACTCGGGAAGCGTGGGCAGCCACACGGCCGCGAACCCCGTGCCGCGCCGCGCTTCCTCCTCCGCCAGCGCGGTGATCGCGCGTACGCCCAGCTCCGTTGCGGTGGAGAGGGGCAGCACGGGGGCGTCGTCGCCCGCGGACTCCCGGCCGAGTCCCCGGCGCAGCAGGCGCGTCACCGCGCGGCGCTCCCACCACGAATCGTCTGTCGGGCCGGCGAGCGGCACGCCGTCCGGAGCCGGAGCATCGCCGTCCCAACGCAGCATCGGCTTGGCGTAGCCGCGGAAGCGATCGTAGCGGGCGCGCACGAAATCCTCGGAGATCACCGCGAACAGGTGTCCCCGGTGTTCCAGGCGCGCCGCCTCGCGGCCGGCCCACAGGTAGATCTGGTCCACGCCGTAGCCGCCCTGTCCCAGATTCACGGTTTCCAGTCGGGCTTCCCGACGCTCGAGGTGGGCGGGCCACGTGTCCGCGTCGTCCACGCCCCAGCCCATCGTGAAGGAGTCGCCGCTGCAGAGGATGCGCACCGTCCCCGGTTCGGGCGACGGCGTGGTGTCCCGCATCCCGCGGAAGCCCTGCGCGTTCACGGTGAGGGATCGCCCGGGTCCGTAGAGGTCGTCGATGCGGATCCCCGGCACGTGGACCCAGCCCAGCTCCCGGTCGAAGCGCGTGTGTCGCCGCTCCGCCACCGGCATCTCGTCCGCCTGCAGGATCCGGAGCGCCAGCGCGCTCAGTCCCTCGACGACCCCGAGCCCGAGGACGACCGCGATCGTCGTGAACAGGAGCAGCCGGAAGCGACTCACGCGGGATCCACCTTCGCCACCAGCGCGCAGAGATCGGCCTCGGTGCGGGCCAGCACCCAGCCGCGCACCGTCACGATGCGGCCCGCCGCGAGATCCGCATCGATCCGCCCCGCCAGCGCCGACCGCGCGCCGCGACGGCACGCGGCCTCCCACGTGTCGGCATCGAAGATCCGCGCGGCCAGCGTCTCCGTCGCCGGCGATCCCTCCGCTGCCAGGACCGCGCGCCCCACGCGACGCATCGAGCGCGGGTCCAGTCCGAGATCGTCGGTGCGCAGCGTGAGCGTTCGATCTCCGCACGGTCCGGCGTGCAGCACCGGACCGCCGCGCAGCAGCAGCGCCACGCCGCCGCCCGCCACGGCCACGCCCGCGATGCCGAGGATGACGTCGCGCCGCTTCATCGCCCCGCCTCCTTCCGCAGATGATCCGCCAGGCGCAGCGCCAGTGCCACGATCGTGAACGTGGGATTCACCAGGCCCGACGTGGGGAACACCGAGCTTCCCGCCACGTAGAGGTTGGCGAGGCCGTGGACGCGGCCGTCCGCATCGCACACGCCACGCTTCGGGTCGACGTGCATGCGCGTCGTGCCGACGTGGTGGGCCGAGCTCTGAAAGTTCGTCGGGTCGAAGTCGGGGCGCAGCCGAAGCTGGAACCGGCCGGGCAGCGCGCGTCCGGCCTCGGCCGCGAACGCCTGCAGGAAGCGGATCGCCTGTTCGCGGTCGTCGTCGGTGAGCTTCCAGCGGAGTGCGGCGCGACGGAGCCCCAGCGCGTCGCGCTCCTCGCCGAGGACGACGCGGTTGTCCGGATCGGGCGTCATCTCCAGATCGAGGCCCAGCGTTCCCGTGTGCGGGTCCTCCGCGGGAGCGTCGACGTCCTGGAGCTGACCGGCCAGCCGGCCGGCCGCCAGCCCGAGATCGTCGCGCGGCTCCGGGCGGGCGGGCCTCCCCAGGCCGATGCCGTGGTGCGGAACGCGATGCCGGCGCTGCGCGGCGTCGCCCAGCGTGAGGCGCCCCCAGGTGAAGAGTCGGAGGAACGCGTCCCGCGCGAAGTCCTCGTACAGCGCCAGGGACGAGGGCTCGACGTCGAGCGCGAAGCGCCCCGGATCGCCCAGCCGGAACACGTGGTCCATGAAGTAGCGGCCCACCACGTCGAGCGCGTTGCCCAGCCCGCGGGGATCGTCACGCACGCAGTTGAGCAGGAGCCGCGCATTCTCGATGCCGCCCGTCGCCAGGACGACCTGCCGCGCGCGCACGGTGAAGCGTCCGCCGTTCAGCGTCGCGGCTTCCACCCGGTCCACGCGTCGTCCGCCGGCGTCGGTCCTCACGTCCACGGCGTTCGCGCCCAGCAGCACCTCGACATCGGCGGCCGCGGCCAGCTCCTGCCGGTACTCGAGGCCGAAGCGCGTCGGCGGCGAGAAGTGGCGCACCTCCGTGCGCAGGTCCGTGCCGGGAACCGTCGGGAGCGGCGGCCGCTCCAGCGAGGCCGCGTCGTAGTTCCAGTCGCGGATCTGGACGACGGACGTCGCGCGGTCGTAGTAGGGGAGCAGTTCCTCCAGCCCGAACGGCCAGCCGCTGTTCCGGACCCAGTCGCGCTCCTCCAGATCGATCGCGGTGAACGGGCCGCAGACGCCCACCCAGTGGTTCGTCGTGCCACCGAAGTAGCGGAGTCGGGATTCGGTGAGGTAGGGGCTGTCGCCCGGGAGCTGACCGGCCTCCACCCGCCCGCGGTTGAGATCGTTGGTGGCGTCGTCCGGCTCGAGGGAGCCGCTCTCCAGGAGGCAGACGGAGAGGCCGCGATCCTTCAGCGCCCGGGCGATCGTGATGCCGGCCGCTCCGGCGCCCACGATGCAGACGTCTCGCGCGAGCGTGGTACCGCTGGGGACGGTGCGGGCGTCGGTGAGCAAACGAACCTCCGGCCGGGAGCGCGCTCCGATTCAGTAGCGCAGCTCCCGGCCGGGTGCAACCTCGCTAGCGCTCCTCGTCGGACCGGAGGGACTCGCGCCGGGCCTCCAGCTCCGCGCGGCGCGCGTCCAGTTCGGCCTTCTGGCGGGCGCCGTCCAGCTCCAGACGGCGGAGCTGCAGTTCGTCCATCTCGCCCTCCAGCTTGAGCATCTCCACCGCCAGCTCGCGCTGGCGCTCCTCGTTCCCCTCGCGGTCGGCCAGCTGGTACTGAAGGTGATGCTCCTCGGTCAGGAGCCGCAGCTCCAGCTCCCGTTGCCGCAGTTCCGCCTCCTCCCCGACGAACTTCCGCTCGATTTCCAGCCGCTCCAGCGCCCGAGCGCGTTCGGCCTCCAGGAGTTCCAGGTCCTCGCCCTCGCCGAAGGCGCGCATCCGGACCAGCTCCGCGACCTCGCGCTCCAGCTCGACCTCCCGGAGGCGGGCCTGCACGGCGGCCGTCTGGCGTTCCAGCTCGATGAGCTGGCGATGCAGCTCCATCGCCACGTCGGCCAGCTCCCGCGCGCCGCCGTCCACGGGAGCCTCGGACGTGGTGGCCACGATGCGCACGCCGCGGCCCACGGCGTACGGGGCGCGGGCGGCCGGGACGGCCGGGGCCGCGGGAACGAGGACCACCGGGGCCCGCGGCGCACTCACGGTGAGCGGGCGCGGCGCTTCGGCCGCCGGGGGCGCGGGTGCCTTCCCGCCCTCCACGGCCGCCCCGATCCAGGTGGGCGAGAACGAGATCAGGGCGAGCGCCACGGGAAGCGCCGGCGCGAGCAGTTTGCGGGGAAGGGACCTTTGGCTTCCGGATTGCAGGATCATCACCAGTCTCTCCTGGAGGTTTCGGGAATCGGCGGCGCCGGTGGCCAGGCCGGGCGTCGCGGTCGAAGCGGAAACGAGTTCGAGCGTGCCGAGGAGGCCGTTCGCGTAGTCGCGCCGCGAGCCGGGCAGGAGGCGAACCACCTCGGCGTCGCACGCGGCCTCCTCGGCGAGGCGCAGCCGGGTCCGCACCCACGGGACGAACGGCAGCCACCAGTAGACGATGCCCGCCGCCAGCTCCAGCCACCGGAGCCGGTGGTCCCCGCGCTTCGCGTGCACGAGCTCGTGGGCCAGGACGGCGTCCAGTTCGGGGGGTGAGAGGCGCCGGACGAGCGCGCGAGGCAGCACGATGCAGGCGCGCGGGAGTGCCAGCAGCATCGGCGGAACGAGGTCCGCGGCGATGCGCAGCTCCGGGGCGCGTTTCAGGCCCAGCCGGCGCGCCAGGAGATCGGCCCGCTCGCGCAGGGGTTCCTCGGCGGGGATCGTGTCGGCGAGGCAGCGGCGCAGTCGACGGATCCGGTGGGTCGTGAGCGCGATCAGCGCCAGCGCCCCTGCGATCTCCAGCGCGAGCAGGATCGTCGGCAGCGCGGGGCGGGTCGCGGCAACGGACTCCGGCGAGGCGAGGGCCGACGCGTCGGTCGGCGGCGTCCCGCGCGAGACTGCCGCGCGGAAACCGGCGGGGGGAGCGAGGAGTTCGGGAGCGGGAAGTCGGTCGAAGGGAGTCGTCGTCTCCATCGCCGTCGACGAGACCCCGGCGGCCGACATCGTCTCCGGCGGGACCGGGAGGAAATCCGGCAGGCTCACCGGCACCACGGGCGGGACGAGCAGCCGGAGCAGCACGAGCGCCCACGCCGCGTGGCGCAGCGACGGCCAGGGAGCGACCCGCTGCACGATCAGCGCGAGGACGGCCAGAGCCGCCGCGGCGAGGGCGTTGCCGCCCAGCCAGTCGAGGATCATCGACGTCATGGCGACTCCTTGCCGGCGTCGGGGTCCAGTCCGTCGACCAGGCGCCGCAGCTCCTCGATCTCCCCCGGCTTCAGCGGCCGCGAGTGCACGAGCTGCGTGAGGAGCGGCGTCAGCGAGCCTTCGCACAGCTTGTCCGCCGCGTCCCGCAGCCGGTGGCGGATGACCTCCTCCCGGCTCCGCTCCGCGCAGTAGACGTTCACGCGCCCGTCCCGCCGCCGGGCGACCGCGCCCCGCGATTCCAGGCGCTCCAGGAGCTTCTGGACGGTGGCGTAGTGCGACGTCCCTCCGCCGGGGTAGAGCTGGTCGGTGAGCTGGCGGATCGTGGCGTCGCCGCGGTCCCACAGGACCTTCAGGACGGCCAGCTCCGCGTCGGGGATCTCGGTGCTGCGGGCCAAGTCGACCTCCTTCGTCAGACATCCAGTCTGGGCAACATAAGACCGTTTGTCTGAGGTGTCAACCGGACCCGTCCCGGCCGCGGGCCGGCTCGTCCCCGACCGTGGGGACGGGGCCCGGCCGCCTTGACCCACCCGGATCCGCGGCCGATGATGGGGAGAGCGAGGTGACCGTGAACGCTGTCGACGTCCTCATCCGAATCACCCTGGCGCTGCTGATCGCGCTGCCGCTGGGTCCCGGCGGGCTCTGCTGCTGCCTCTTCGGGCCGGCGGACGCCGCTTGCGACCGCGTTCCGGCCGAGCCCGCGGGCTGCTGCTCGCAGGAAGCGGCGCCCGAGTCGGGGGCAGCGGACTGTGAGTGCCCGGCCCGCGAGGTCGTCGTGCTCTCGGGGACGGGGACCGTGGTCTCGCTGGAGCTGCCGGGAACGACGACGGTCGCGCTGACGCCGGCGATGCGCAGCGTCGCCCGGATCGACGACCTCCGTCCCGAGGCTCCCTCGCCGACTCCCCCCGCCCAGCCGCGGGTGCCGCTCTTCCGATCGCTCTCCGTGATCCGCTGCTGATTTCTTCTTCTTCGTGACCCGTGGGTCCGGGCGAGGTGCGCCCGGATCGTGCCGTCGCGCGGACGTCCGTCCGCCCTGCGAAGAAGGAGTTCCTCGATGTCGCTCGCAATCCGCTGCGCGCTCCTCGGAGCGTGCCTCGCCGTGGCGTCCGCGTCCGCCGGGACGCTGCCCGCCTCTCCCACGCTCTCGGACTTCCTCCGCATCGCCGAGGCCCAGAGCCCCGCACTCCTCGCCGCCCGGCGCGACCGTGACGCCGATGTCGAGGCGATCCGGACCGCCGGCTCGTTTCCCGATCCGCGCGTCACGTTCGGCTGGTTCGGGGAAGAGGTGGAGACGCGCGTCGGGCCGCAGGAGTGGAGGATCGGCGTGCGGCAGCGCCTGCCGTGGTCCGGCACGCGCGGACTGGCCGGCGAGGTGGCCCGCCGCGAGGCCGAGGCGGCGGGACGCCGGTTCGACGAGGATCGGTTCGCGCTGCGGGCCGGCGTGCTGCGGGCATGGGCGGAACTCCTGCACCAGCGCGAGGAGGAGCGTCGCCTCGCGGAGGACGTGACGCTGCTGGAGGAGCTGCTGGAGGTGGTGGAGGAACGCTACCGCGTCTCCACCGCCCGCTACGCCGACGTCGTTCGCCTGCGCGTGGAGACCGAGCGCATGCGCACGCGCCTGGCCGCCGCGAGGGACCGTCGCGCGCCGCTGGTCGCCCGGATGAACGGCTGGCTCGATCGTCCGGCGTCGGCCTCGCTCCCGGACTCGCTCGTGGCGCAAGAGCTGCCGGCCGCGCCCGCCGTGGAGGACCTGGCCGCGCGGCTGACCGGGAACGCGCCGCGGCTCTGCGCCCGGGAGGCCGAGGTCGCCCGCGCCGAGGCGTCGCGCGCGCTGGCGGCCCGGTCCCGCTGGCCGGATCTCGACGTGGGCATCGACTGGATCCGCACCGGCGACGCGCTCGATCCCTCGCTGGACGGGAGCGGCCGGGACCCGTGGATGGTGAGCGTCGGCGTGGAGCTGCCGATCTTCCGCGGCAAGCACGACGGCCCGGTGGCCACGGCGGCCGCCCGCCTGGAGGCTGCGGAGGCGCGCCGCCGCGCCGAGTCCGCGGAGCTGCACGCCCAGGCCGGAGCCGCCCTGGCGGCCTGGCGCGACGCCGATCGCCGCCTGACGCTTCACCGCGATCGACTCGTGCCCGAGACCGCGGCACTTCTGGAGACCACGTGGACCGCCTATGCGAACGGTGCCGCCGGCATCACCGACGTCGTCGACGTGCAGCGAACGACGCTGGAGCTGCGCCTGGCCGAGGCCGACGCCCGCCGCGACCGCGCGGCCGCGATCGCCGACCTGACGCGGCTGACCGGCGCGGACTGGTTCCCGACGGAGGAAACGCCATGAGCGCGCGCACCCGCTGGATCGTCGCGATCGTCGCGGCGGGCGTGATCGGCTTCGCGCTGGGACGCGGCGGCGACGAGCCCAGGCCGACGGACCCGCACGACCACGATCACGACCCCGCCGAGGCGACGACCCCCTGGACCTGCTCGATGCATCCGCAGATCCGGCTGCCCGAGCCGGGGCTCTGCCCGATCTGCAACATGGACCTGATCCCGCTGACGGGCGGCGGCGACGGGGACGCGCCGCGCCTGGAGATGTCCGAGGCGGCGCGCGCGCTCGCCGACATTCGGACCACGCCGGTCGCGCGCGATCGGCCCGTGGTGGAGGTACGACTGTCCGGCGTCGTGGTCCCGGACGACACGCGGTCCGCCGCCATCATCTCCCGCGTCGCGGGAAGGCTGGACCGGCTGCACGTCGACACGCTCGGCGAGACCGTGCGGCGCGGCGATCCGCTGGCGGAGATCTTCAGCCCGGAACTGCTCACCGCGGCCCGCGAGCTTCGCCAGCCTGCCGCGTCGGCGCTGGCCCGGGAGAAGCTCCGCCTCCTCGGACTGGACGACCGCCAGATTGACGCGCTGGCGGCGGGCCCCACGATTCCGGAGCACGTGACGCTGCGCGCCGATCGATCCGGCGTCGTCGTGGAGCGCGGCGTGCAGGAGGGGGAGACCCTCGCGGCCGGCGCGGTCCTTCTCCGCGTCGCCGACCTGTCGACGGTTTGGACGCGCCTGGATGCCTACGAGTCGGACCTCGCCTGGGTGGCCGAGGGACAGGACGTGCGCCTCACGGTTCCGGCGCTGCCGGGCGAAGGTTTCCGCGGCGAGATCGACTTCGTGTCGCCGTCGCTGGATCCGGTGACGCGCACGGCGGAGGTGCGGGTCGTCGTCCCCAACCCGGACGACCGCCTCAAGCCGCAGATGCTGGTCGAAGGGCTCGTGTACGCGGAGCCCTCGGGTCCGGCGCCGCTGGTGATCCCGCGCAGCGCGGCGCTCCTCACCGGCAAGCGGGCCGTCGTCTACGTGCGGGACGAGTCCGCGGCGTCCCCGACGTTCGAGGGACGCGAGGTCGTGCTCGGCCCGCGCGCGGGCGAGTTCTACGTCGTGGAGGGCGGGCTGGAGGAGGGTGAGAACGTCGTGACGAACGGCGCCTTCAAGATCGACAGTGCGCTGCAGATCCAGGGTCGGCCCAGCCTCCTGTCGATGCCGCCCGGCCCGGGGGATCCGGGCCTGCGTCCCGACGATCCGGAGTTCGCGGCGTCGCTCCGTCCGCTGTACGACGCGTATCGCGCCGTCGCCGTCGCGCTGGCCGCCGACGATGACGCGTCGGCGCGGACCGCGATGGTCCGTCTTCGCGAACTGGCCGCCGGCGGACTGGACGTGAACCCCTCGCCGCGGGATCGCCGGGACTGGGAGGAGCGCGTCGCGCGACTGGCCGACGCGTCGGCCGCCTGGGTCGCCGACGCCGACCTGGCGACGATCCGCACCGGCTTCGACGTCGTCTCCGAGGTCGTGATCGACGTGGCGATGCGCTTCGGCCACACGCTGGACACGCCGCTCTACCGGATCCACTGCCCGATGGCGTTCGACGATCGCGGCGCCGACTGGCTGCAGGTGGATCCCGAGGTGCGCAATCCTTACTACGGCGCCGCGATGCTGCGCTGCGGGGACGTCGTGACGCCGCTGCCCGCGCTCGGGGGGAGCACGCCGTGATCCGCCGCCTCGTCTCCGGCGCGCTCGACCACGGACTCGTGGTGGCGCTCGCGGTGGTCGGCGTCACGATCGCCGGGTTCGTCGTGGCTCCGTTCGAGTGGGACTCGGAGTGGCTGCCGCGCGACCCCGTGCCCGTGGACGCCATCCCCGACCTGGGCGAGAACCAGCAGATCGTCTTCACGACCTGGCCGGGGCGATCCCCGCAGGACGTGGAGGACCAGCTCACGGTGCCGCTGACCGTGCAGCTCCAGGGTCTGCCCGGCGTGCGCACCGTGCGGAGCTTCTCCTACTTCGGATTCTCGACGATCTACGTGATCTTCGAGGAGGACGTGGAGTTCTACTGGTCGCGTTCCCGCATCCTCGAAAAGCTGAACAGCCTTCCCGGCGGAACGCTGCCCGCGGGCGTCTCCCCGGCGCTGGGGCCGGACGCCACCGCGCTGGGGCAGGTGTACTGGTACACGCTGGAGGGGCGCGACGCGGACGGCCGTCCGGCCGGCGGCTGGGATCCGCAGGAGCTCCGCTCCATCCAGGACTTCCACGTGCGTTACGCGCTGGCGTCCGTGCCGGGCGTGGCCGAGGTCGCGTCGGTGGGCGGCTTCGTGCGCGAGTACCAGGTCGACGTGGATCCCGCGGCGATGCGCGTCGCCGGCGTGAAGCTCACCGAGGTTCTGACGGCCGTCCGTCGCAGCAACGTCGACGTGGGCGCGCGCACCGTGGAGATCAGCCGCGCGGAGTACGTCGTGCGGGGCGTGGGCACCGTGGAGGACGTGTCCGACCTGGAGAGCGTCGTCGTGGGGATGCGGCGGGACGTCCCCGTGCGCCTCCGCGACGTCGCGACGGTGGGCATCGGGCCCGCGCTGCGCCGGGGCGTCCTGGACAAGGGCGGAGCGGAGGCCGTCGGCGGCGTCGTGGTGGTGCGCCACGGCGAGAACCCGCTGGAGGTCATCCGCGCGGTGCAGGACCGTATCGACGAGATCGCCGCCGGCCTGCCCGCGCGCACGATGGAGGACGGAACGGTGTCGCGGGTGACGGTCGTGCCGTTCTACGACCGGACCGGACTGATCCGCGAGACGCTGGGCACGCTGGAGACGGCCATCTCCCTCGAGGTGCTCGTCGTCGTGCTGGTGGTCCTGGTGCTCGTCGCCAACCTGGCCACGTCGGTCCTCGTGACCACCGTGCTGCCGCTCACGATCCTGCTCGCGTTCCTGGCGATGCGTCTCTTCGGCGTGGACGCCAACATCGTCGCGCTCTCCGGGATCGCGATCGCCATCGGCACGATCGTGGACATGGGCGTCGTCGTCTCGGAGAACGTCCTGCGCCACCTGCGGGGAGCCTCGCCCGACGATCCTCGTCGCGAGGTTGTCCGCCGCGCCGTTCACGAGGTGGCCCCGGCCGTGCTCACCGCGATCCTCACCACGGTCGTGAGCTTCCTGCCCGTCTTCACGATGGAGGGGGCGGAGGGAAAGCTCTTCCGTCCGCTGGCCGCCACGAAGACGTTCACGCTGATCGCTTCGGTGCTGGTGGCGCTTCTCGTCCTGCCGGCGCTGGCCCATCGCCTGCATCGTCCGGCCCGCCGCCTTCGTCTCGACGGGCGGGCGGCGCGGATCCTGAACGTCGCGGTCATCGCCGCGGCGGCACTCCTCCTGGCGGGCCAGTGGAGGCCGCTCGGACCGGCGCGCGGCGACGCGGTGAACCTGCTGTTCGTGGTTCTCCTGTTCGGGTTCTGGCTGGGGGCATTCGCGCTGCTGGTTCGCCGCTACGAGGCGATGCTTCGGGGAGCGCTGCGGCGCCCGGGCCTCGTCGTCGGTGCCGCCGCGATGCTCCTCGCGGCCGGCGCACTGACCTGGCTCGGCGCGGATCGCGTGTTCGGCGTCGTCCCGCGCGGCCTGGAGGCGGTGGGTGTCCCGGAGCGGATCGCCCGCGGGAATCCGCTCTGGTCCGGGCTCACACGAGCGTTCCCCGGTCTGGGGCGCGAGTTCATGCCTTCGCTGGAGGAGGGTTCTTACCTCTTCATGCCCACCACGATGCCGCACGCCTCCCTCGGCGAGGCGACGGACGTGCTGCGCAAGCTGGACCTCGCCATCGAGTCCGTACCGGAAGTGGAGCTCGCCGTCGGAAAGATCGGGCGGGTGGAGAGCGCGCTGGATCCCGCGCCGATCTCCATGGTGGAGACGATCGTGCAGGTGAAGAGCGAGTTCCGCACCGACGAGCGCGGCCGCGTGCTGCGGTTCCGGTGGGACCGGGATGCCGGGGAGTTTGGGCGGAACGAGGACGGGGAACTGATTCCCGACCCGCGCGGGCGGCCGTACCGGCAGTGGCGCGACTCCATCGAGAGCGCGGACGACGTCTGGGACGAGATCGTGAAGGTGGCGCAGCTCCCCGGCACGACGTCGGCACCGCGCCTGCAGCCGATCGCGGCGCGCCTCGTCATGCTGCAGAGCGGGATGCGCGCGCCGCTCGGCGTGAAGGTCCGCGGTCCGGACCTCGAGACGATCGAGGCGGTCGGTCTGGAGATCGAGCGGACGCTGAAGGAGGTCGAGGGCGTGAACCCCGCCACCGTGATCGCGGACCGCGTCGTGGGGAAGCCCTACCTGGAGATCACGATCGACCGCGAGGCGATCGCCCGCCACGGGCTGCACGTGGCCGACGTCCAGGACGTCATCGAGGTGGCGGTCGGCGGCCGCGCCGTGACCACGACGGTGGAGGGCCGGGAGCGCTACGCCGTGCGCGTCCGCTACCTGCGGGAGCTGCGTGATTCCCTCGAGGAGATCGAGCGGATCGCCGTGCCCACGCCCGGTGGCGCCCAGGTCCCGCTCGGGCAGCTGACCGACGTCGCGACGGTGCGCGGGCCCCAGGCGATCAAGAGCGAGGATCTGTTCCTCGTCTCGTACGTCGTGTTCGACAAGGAGCCGGGCTTCGCCGAGGTCGACGTGGTGGAGGCCGCACGCGCCCGGCTGGCGGAGAAGGTGGCGGCGGGCGAGCTGGACGTGCCGCCCGGCGTGAGCTGGACGTTCGCCGGAACCTACGAGAACCAGGTGCGCGCCGCGCAGCGGTTGCGCCTGGTGCTCCCGCTCGCGCTCCTCGTCATCCTCATCCTGTTGCACCTGCAGTTCCGGGATCTCCGCTCCACCCTCCTCGTGTTCTCCGGCGTCGGCGTCGCCTGGGCGGGGGGCTTCGTACTGCTGGGGCTGTACGGTCAGGGCTGGTTCCTGGACCTCTCGCCGCTCGGCGTCTCGCTGCGCGACGTGTTCTCCGTGCACCCGATCAACCTGTCGGTCGCCGTGTGGGTGGGATTCCTGGCGCTGTTCGGCATCGCCACGGACGACGGCGTCCTCATGACGACGCACCTCGCGCGGGTGTTCGGCGAGCGTCGGCCGAAAGGGGCCGACGAGATCCGCGAGGCGACGGTGGAGGCCGCGCGCATGCGCGTTCGTCCATGCGTGATGACGACGGCCACGACGATCCTGGCGCTGCTGCCCGTGCTCTCCTCCACCGGCAAGGGGTCGGACATCCTCGTGCCGATGGCGATCCCGACCTTCGGCGGGATGGCGTTCTCCACGCTCTCGCTCTTCCTGATCCCCGTCGTCTGGGCGTGGATGCAGGAGCGCCGTCAGCGTCGGGAGAGACCCGCCGAAGCAAGTTGATCGGCGCTGCACGGGCCCCGGCGTGCAGCGTGGCGCCCAGCATCACGGCGATGCAGGTGAAGCGAGCGGGGCGGGAGACATCCTGCCGCCCTCCGCGCGTCAAGGTTCCGCTCCGCGGCGTCGAAAGCGGAACAGGGCCTTGACGGAGGATTCATTGGACTTGGGGCCCCGCCATCCCCTTCAATCGTCGTCCCGCTGCACCATCGGCCAGGAGGACACCCGTGGAACCGCAGTCGCTTCCAGGCACTTCGCCGGGGTCGGAGAGCGCTGCCCAGGGCCCCCAGGCCGTTCTCCGCTTCGATGACCCCTCCTACTACGTCAACCGCGAGCTCAGCATGCTGGAGTTCCATTCGCGGGTGATGCAGCTGGCCCGTGACGGCCGGATTCCGCTGCTGGAGCGGCTCCGCTTCCTCTGCATCTCCAGCGCCATCCTGGACGAGTTCTTCGAGATCCGGGTCGGCGGTCTGAAGGAGCAGGCGGCGTTCGGCCTCTCCCGGACGGGCCCGGACGGGCTCGGGCCGCAGCAGACGGGGGAGCGGATCCGCGAGCGCGTGCTCCGCCTGGTAAAGGAGCAGTACCGCGTCCTCAACGAGGAGATCCTGCCCGCGCTTGGCGAGGAAGGCATCGTCATCTACCCGCGCGGCGATCTGGACGACCGCCAGCGCGAGTGGATGGGGGAGTACTTCCAGCGTGAGGTCCGTCCGGTCCTGACGCCGGTGGGGCTGGATCCCGCGCATCCCTTCCCGAGGATCCTGAACAAGAGTCTCAACTACCTGGTGCAGCTCGACGGCAAGGACGCGTTCGGCCGGAAGAGCCGGGCCGCCGTCATCCAGGCGCCGCGGATCCTGCCGCGCCTGATCCCGATGCCGCGCGAGCTCAGCGACGTTCCGAACGGGTTCGTGCTGCTGACCGCGGTGATCCACCACAACATCGCCGAGCTCTTTCCCGGAATGAAGGTGCGCGGTTGTCACCAGTTCCGGGTCACCCGCAACTCCGACCTCTGGATCGACGAGGAGGAGGTGCAGGATCTCCTCCTCGCGCTGAAGGGCGAGCTGCCCCGGCGTCACTACGGGAACGCGGTGCGGCTGGAGGTGTCGGACACCTGCCCCGACGACGTCGCGGACTTCCTCCTGGATCAGTTCGTCCTGGATCCGGAGGAGCTCTACCGCGTCGACGGGCCGGTGAACCTGAACCGGCTGATGGCGCTCTGCGACGTCGTCGATCGGCCGCGGCTGAAGTACCCGTCATTCATTCCCGGGCTTCCGCGCCACCTGCCGGAGCAGGGCGATCTGCTGGACACGCTCCGCAGCCGCGACCTGCTGCTGCACCACCCGTACCAGAGCTTCACACCGATCGTGGACCTGGTGAGTCGCGCGGCGGAGGATCCGGACGTGCTGGCGATCAAGATGACGGTGTACCGGATCGGCGCCAGCTCGCCGCTGGCCGAAGCGCTCGTGCGGGCGGCGGAAGCGGGCAAGGAGGTCACCGCCGTCGTTGAGCTGCGCGCGCGCTTCGACGAGGCCGCCAACATCGAGTTGGCGTCGCGGCTGCAGGAGGCGGGTGCCAAGGTGGCGTACGGCATCGTGGGGTTCAAGGCGCACGCCAAGATGCTGCTCATCGTCCGGCGCGAGGGCGACTCGCTCCGGCGCTACGTCCACCTGGGCACGGGCAACTACAACGTGAAGACCGCGCGCTCCTACACGGATTTCGGTCTGCTCACCAGCAACGACGACGTCGCCGAGGACGTGCACGCCGTCTTCCAGCAGCTCACCGGCCTCGGACGCATCGGGCGGCTGAAGCGGCTCGTCCAGACGCCGTTCGGGCTCCACTCGCAGATCCTGCAGCTCATCGACGGGGAGATCGCGGAGGCGCAGGCGGGCCGGCCGGCGCACATCAAGGTCAAGATGAACTCGCTCATCGAGACGGAGGTCATCCGCGCGCTCTACCGCGCGTCGTGCGCGGGGGTGAAGGTGGACCTGGTCGTGCGCGGAATCTGCTGCCTCGTGCCCGGGATCCCGGGCGTGTCCGAGAACATCCGCGTGCGCTCCGTCGTCGGGCGCTTCCTGGAGCATCACCGCGTGTTCCACTTCCACGCGGCGGGCGACGACGTCACGCTCTGCAGCAGCGCCGACTGGATGCCGCGGAACTTCTTCCGTCGCGTGGAGGTGGCGTTCCCGCTGGGCGGTCGGAAGAACCGCAACCGCGTGATCCGCGAGGGCATCGACGCCTGCTTCGACGACAACCTGCACGCGTGGGACATGCAGCCGGACGGGACGTATCGCCGGTGTGAACCCGGTCCGGACGAGCCGCCGGTCTCCTCGCAGGATCGCCTGCTGGAGGAAATGGCGCAGCGTTCGCTCTAGGCGGCCGACGCTTCCAGCGAGCGTTCCAGCCGGACGCGGTCCGGCACGTCGTCCGGCGTTCCCTCCCCGAACCCCATCGCCCGGTAGAAGGACACGGCGCCCTCGTTGTGCGCCGGCACCACCGCGGAGAGCCGACGGAAGCCGAGTCGCGCCGCCGCCGCGAACGTCTGCTCGCAGAGTCGTCGGCCGACACCCTTCCCGCGCGCGGACGACGTGACGAACGTGCTGATCTCTCCCCGCATCTCGTCCGGATCCGACGGGTCCGGCAGGACGTCCTGGATCCCGAGAAGTTCTCCGGTCTCTCCGTCGAGCGCTGCGAAGTAGACGGCGCGCGCCGGAAGGTCCCGCTGGAATGCGAGCTGGTCCTCCACGGTGAACGTGCGCGACATGGCCGTGAGTCCGGCCGCGACGACATCGTTCAGCAGGCGGACGATGGCCGGAGCGTCGTCCTCCGTGACGGGACGGATCCAGGGGCCCTCGAACCAGAAGGCCGTGTACGCGCGGCCGTCCGTTCCCGGACGATCCTCCGTCCGGACGTCGTCGGCACGCCGCGCCAGGTCCCGCACCCAGCGGTTGCGCGCCTCCTGGTCCATCGCCCGGAGCGCGAGCTCCTCGTCCGCGGTCCACTCGCGGAGGTGCACCCGGCGGAACAGATCGGCGAACGAGACGCCGCACTCACGACTCAACGTCGTCTCCGTCGTCGGCCGCGTCGGGGACGAGCGACTCCAGCGGCGGGTCGATCTGCAGGTCCACGTTCCACGTCTTCAGCATCTCCCGCTCGTTCTCCAGGTCGGCTCGCGTCAGCGAGTGCTCCTTCAGCCACGACGGATCGAACCCCAGGGCGATCGTCCCGTTCCGCCACGAGAACGACGGCGTCGGTGGATCGACGCGGCCGCGGCTCCGGTGGAGGAGGACGGCCAGGCGGAGCAGGACCGCCAGGCGACGCGTTCCGTCGTGGCGATGACGCGGCACGTCGGCCAGCATGGAGTCGCGCAGCTTGCGGCGATGCATCCCGACCAGCGCGGCCAGCGTCGCCTGATCGTCGAAGGAGAAGCCGGGCAGGTCGGAGTTCCCCACCAGGTACGCGCCGTGCCGGTGGTTGCCCGCGTACGAGACGACCAGCCCGATCTCGTGCAGCCACGCCGCCCACGAGAGGAGGGAGTTCGCCGTCTCCTCGTCGATCTGGGGGATCGGTTCGGCCGCCTCCAGCAGTTCCAGCGCGGTCGTCTCCACGCGGCGCGCGTGCTCCGGATCGATCTGGAATCGGTCCACGAAGCGATGGATCGTCCGATCGCGAAGGTCGTCGTCATGGAGGCGTTCGCGCAGATCCTGCAGCAGGCCCTCGCGGAGCGCCCCGGACGACGCCTTCATCGTCTCGAGGCCCAGCGAGCGGAACGTCGCGATCAGGATCGCCAGGCCGCCGGGCAGCACCGGAGCGCGATCCTTCTTGAGGCCGTCCAGCGCCAGGGCGTCCACGTGGCCGGCCTGGATCACGGCATCGCGCAGGCGCTTGAGACGCGGGAACGTGATGCCCGGGCCGCCCATGTCGTTGCGGCGGAGCAGTTCGGCGATGGCGTTGATCGTCCCGGACGCGCCGACCCCCGACGTCCAGCCGAGGCTCCGGAACGCTTCGCGCACCGTGCGCAGTTCCACGCCGGCCGCGGTCTGGGCGGCGCGGAAGGCATCGCGCGTGATCTTCCCGCCCGGAAAGAACTCCTGGCTGAACGAGACGCAGCCCATGAACAGTGACGCCGTCCGCCGGATCTCCGTCCCGCGCGCCGCGATGATCTCCGTGCTGCCGCCGCCGATGTCGACCGCCAGGCGCGGTCCCTCGTCCGGCACCGCGTAGGAGATGCCCTGGTAGACGAGCCGCGCCTCCTCCGCGCCGGAGATGATCTCCACCGGGTAGCCCAGCGCTTCCGACGCGCGTTGCCGGAACGGACTCGAGCGATCGAGCTTCCGGAACGTGTTCGTGCCGACGGCCCGGACGCGCGACGGCGGGAATCCCAGCAGCCGCTCCCCGAAGCGGCGCAGACAGTCGAGCGCGCGCTCCTCCGTCTCCGGATCGAGGAGGTCGCCCTTGCGGAGGCCGCTGGCCAGCCGCACGGGTTCGCGCAGCCGGTCGAGGAGCGTGAGCCCGTGCTCGTCCTCCCGGGCGACGATCATGTGGAACGAGTTGGAGCCGAGGTCGACCGCGCCGAGGTACGACGACTTCCCGTTGCCCGCGACGGGGAAGGTGCCCTCGACCGGTCCGGCGGTCATCGATCGTCCCGGGCGAGCGCGCGCAGCGCCTTCGGCGCGTACAGCCCGCGCAGGACGCCCACCGGTTCCTGGTCCCGGTCGAGGTCCAGGAGGAGGGCGCCCGCCTTCTTCAGGACGATCGGGGCGAACGGCGCGCCGAGCGCCGTGGCGGCCACGGAGGAGAGGTGCGGCTCGTGGCCCGCGGCCACGAGCGTCCCGGCCTCGAGCGTGGCCCGTCGGATCAGCTCGCGCGGGTCGGCGCCGGGAAGCAGCGCGTCCACGATCTCGAGATCCCCGGCGAAGCCGAGCGCGTCGGCCGCGATCTCCGCCGTCTGCACGGCGCGGACGTAGGGGCTGGTCAGGAGCCGGTCCGCGCGAACGCCCAGGCGGGCGAGCCCGGCCGCCGCCCGTCGGGTTCGCCGGGTTCCGTCGGTCGTCAGGGGACGATCCGGATCGGGGGGGCAATCCGGATCGGCGCGGTCCACGGCGGGACCGTGCCGGAAGAGAACGAGCAGCACCGCCACCTCACCCGTTGCCCGACGCGTCGCGTCGGGGCCCGCACCGGACTGCACGCCGGCTTCAGGACGTCATCGTCGCCGACGGCGCCGCATCCTGCCAGGGGAAAACGGGAAGGGAGCGCCGGGATCAGGCGGGGAACGGCAGGGACAGCGACGCGCCCGCACCCTCGTGCTCCAGCAGCCAGCGCTTGCGCGTGAGTCCGCCGCCGAATCCGGTGAGCCGTCCGTCCGCCCCGACGATGCGGTGGCACGGGATCACCACCGGGATCGGGTTGGCGCCCACCGCGCCGCCGGCCGCTCGCGCGGCGCCCTCGTGTCCGACGCGCGCGGCCAGGTCCGAGTACGTCGTGGTCTCGCCCGCCGGAATCCGGCGAAGCTCCGCCCAGATCGCCGCCTGGAACTCCGTGCCGCCCGGGTCCACGTCCAGCTTGTCGATCGCGTCCACGTCCCCGCCGAAGTAGCGGCGCAGCGCGGCGGGAACGTCGTCGGAGGGGTCACCCTCCGTCAGGTCGACGGCGCCGAAGCGTCGCCGCAGGCGCTCAGCCAGTCTCGCCTGCACGTCGCCCTTCGCGTACTCCGTCTCCCAGGACGTCCGGTTCGTGGCGACGTCCATCTCGATCAGGACCAGCGTGTCGTCGCGCCACGCAAGGCCGATGTCCCCCACCGGCGTCTCCAGCCGGGTCGTGTGAATCTTCATCCTTCGATCTCCTTGAGCGCGGGCTCCTCCCGCGGGGAGGTCCAGAGGTGCAGCACGGCGTACGCGCGCCACGGTCGCCACTTCTCGGAGCGGGCGAGTGCCACGGCCCGGGACGGTAGCGCATCGCCACCGTTGGCCATCGCCTTGCGGACGCCGAGGTCGCCGGCCGGGAACGCATCGGGCTGACCGAGTCCGCGCATGGCGATGTAGCGCGCCGTCCACTCCCCGACGCCGGGGATCGACACGAGGCCGTCGTGCGTGTCGTCGGCGCACTCGCCCCACGAGAGAGGCAGTTCGCCGTCGCGGACGCGACGCGCCAGCTCGTTCACCGCCTGCGCCCGCTTGCCCGGCATCCCGATCGAACCGAGGTCCGCGTCGGCCAGCGTCCTCGCGTCGGGGAAGAGGAGATGCGGCCCCGACGGATCGGCCCCCGGCACCGGCCGCCCGTAACGCTTCGCGATGCGTCCGGCGATCGTCGTGGCGCCCTTCACGGAGACCTGCTGGCCGAGGATCGCGCGCACGGCGAGTTCGAACGGATCCCACGCTCCGGGGACACGCAGCCCCGGCCGCCGCTCGACCGCGGCGGAGAGCTGCGGATCGCGCGCGAGATGCTCCGCGATGGGAACGGGGTCGGTGACGAGGTCGAAGAGACGGCGCACACGTTCCGTCACCTCCAGCAGATGACGACGCGCCGAGGCATCCACCTCCAGCACGACGCACGGCTGCGTGCGGCACGACCGCACCTCGATGACCGACGAGTCCCCTTCGATACCGATCGTCCGCCGGTAGACGTCGCCGTCCACCTGCTCCACGCCCGGCACCGCCCGCAGCCGCAGGTAGTCCAGGAGTCCGTCCCAGTCGTACGGCTCGCGGTAGGGGAGCTTCAGCGTCACCGTGCCGGTCCGCTCGGGAACGGCGCGGTCGCGGGAGCGTCGGCGGAGCTCCGTCGGCGTCATGCCGAACGTCTCGCGCACGACCGTGTTGAAGCGCTTCACGCTCTGGAACCCGGAGGCGAACGCGACCTCGCGCATCGGCAGCTCGGTCTGGTCCAGGAGCCGACGCGCGAAGTGAAGGCGACGCGTCTGCGCGACCGCCAGCGGCGACGCCCCGAGGTGCCGCTCGAACAGCCGGCGCAGGTGTCGTCCGCCCACGCCCAGTCGGTCGGCCAGCGAGTCCACGTCGCCGTGATCCAGGGCTCCCTGGGAGATGAGCCGCAGCGCGCGCGAGACCGTCACCGACGTCCCGAGCCACGCGGGCGTGCCGGGCACGGTCTCCGGACGACAGCGGCGGCAGGGGCGGAAGCCGGCGGCCTCCGCGGCCGCCGCGCACTCGAAGAAGCGGACGTTCTCCCGCCGCGGCGTGCGGGCGGCGCAGATCGGCCGGCAGTAGATGCCGGTCGAGGTCACGCCCGCGAAGAATCGCCCGTCGAAGCGGGGGTCGCGGCTGCGCAGGGCTTCGTAGAAGCGGTCGGATCCGGTGGCCATGGGGCAGGTATACCACGCGCCCCGTCCCGATCCTGGCCGTTTTCGGACTTCGACTGGGGCGGCCGTGCGGCGGGACGAGCCCCGTAAGTCATAGTTGTATGGTTACTTACAGGGCAGGAACCGCACGGTGGACTCGATCTCTTCGAGGACCTCGCGCAGCGCGGCGATCGTCCGGTCGGCATCCTCCGCCGTATTCGCGGGCGACAGTGAGAACCGGACCGAGCAGTGAGCCTCCTCCGCGGTCCGTCCCATCGCCAGCAGCACGTGCGTGGGGGCGGGGTTTCCGGACTTGCACGCCGATCCCGACGACAGCGACATTCCCTTCTGGTCCAGCGCGATCACGAGCGACTCGCCGCGCAGGTCCGGCAGCGTCAGGTTCAGCGTGTTCGGCAGTCGATCCGTGGCGTGGCCGTTGCGGACGGCGCCGGGGATCAGTTCCCGGACGCCGGCTTCCAGGCGATCGCGCACCGCCCGCACGCGATCGGCCTCGCGCAATCCGGCCAGCGCCACCTCGGCCGCCTTGCCGATGCCGACGATGGCCGGGACGTTCTCCGTTCCCGCACGGAGTCCGCGCTCCTGCTGCCCGCCGTGCACGAGCGGCTCCAGCTCCACGCCCGGCTTCACGTAGAGCGCGCCGACGCCCTTCGGGCCGTGGAACTTGTGTCCGGACAGCGAGAGCAGGTCGACGTCCCAACCCTCCACGTCCACCGGGATCTTGCCCGCCGCCTGGACGGCGTCGGTGTGGAACAGCGCGCCACCCTCGTGCGCGACGCGGCACAGCTCCGCGACGGGCTGCACCGTCCCGACCTCGTTGTTCGCCGTCATGATGGAGACGAGCGTCGTCTCCGGTGTCATCGCCGCCTCAAGATCGTCCGGCGACACGATGCCGTCGCGGTCGACCGGCAGGTACGTGACGTGGTAGCCCGTGCGCTCCAGGAAGCGGCACGTGGCGAGGACGGCCGGGTGCTCCACCTGCGTGGTGACGAGGTGGCGTCCCGCCTCGGCCCGAGCCCAGGCGATGCCCTTCAGCGCCAGGTTGTCGGACTCCGATCCGCTGCCCGTGAACACGATGCGCCGCGGACGCGTGCCCAGGAGCCGCGCGACGCCGCGTCGCGCCGTCTCCATCGCGTCGCGCGCGTCACGCCCCGAGCCGTGGATGCTGGACGGGTTGCCGGCGTCCTTGCCCAGGTACGGGAGCATCGCCTCGCGCACCGCGTCGTCCACCTGCGTCGTGGCGTTGTTGTCCAGGTAGATCCGCCGCGTGGGTTCCGGACGGACGCGGCGCGACACGCGCGCCGGCCCCGGAACGCGGCACTCGCCCCCGCCGTTCGATGGCCGGCCCCCGTCCCCGGCCTCCACGCGCTGCACCTCGCAGAGGAGTGCCTTGTACACCGGAAAGCCGGAGACGTCGTCGTAGTTGAGCACGTCGGTCAGCTCGTTCACGTTGTTGTCGCGCCAGGCCTTCGGGCCGACCGGCGTGCCGCCGCCCATGTTGCACTCCACGGCGCCACGCACGATGCCGTGCGTCACGTTCGCCCGGAACCTCACTGCGCCTCGCGGCGAGCGCACCTCCACGAGGTCGCCGTGGGAGATGCCGCGCTCGGCGGCATCGTCCGCGTTGATCTCCATCGCCGGTTCGGGGTTGTCCTTCAGGAGTCCCTTGATGCCGTGGTGCTGCGAGCGGAAGTCCGTGTGCGGGCGGGCGCCGGAGTTGAAGACCAGCGGGTACTCCCGCGCGAGATCCGGATTGGCGAGCGGGCCCTCCCTCGGCTCGATGTAGACCGGCAGCGCGTCGTAGCCGTACTCCTCCAGCACCGTGGACGCGATCTCGAACTTGCCGGTGGGCGTCTCGAAGCCGGGCTTGCCGTCCCCACGCAGCCCGCCCTTCTCCCACTTCTTGTACTCCATCATCGGCGTCGGCAGCTTCACCCAGCCGCCGGACTCCCGGACATCCTCCTTGGTGTACCCCGATCCCTGCAGCGCGAAGTCCAGCAGCTCCTTCTCCGACTGGGGAAACTGATCCCCGTAGCCGAGACGCCTCGCCAGCTCCGCCATGATGAGGTAGTCGTTCCGAGCCTCGCCCACCGGTTCCAGCATCTTCTCGCGCACGCGAAAGATGGGGCCGTACACCATGTACGACTCGATCTCGAACATCGTGGTGGCGGGCAGGACAATGTCGGCGTAGGCGGAATCCGCGGTGAGCTGGCGGTCGATGCAGCAGAGGAAGTCCAGCCGGGAGAGCGCGTCGCGCCACACCGACGTCTGCGGCCAGCTCGTCAGGATGGAGCCGCCGTGCACGATGAGGCCGCGAATGGGATAGGGGTCCCCCTTCGTCACGGCGTCGATCAGGCCGCTCGCGTGGGACTCGCCGCGGTAGTTCGAGTAGATGGGGAACCGGTCGCGGGCGACGGCCCGGTCCAGGTCCGGATTCTCCACGTTGCACGAGCGGTTGATGGGGAAGTGCGTGTCCCGCATCGCCAGCCCGATGCCGCCCGGCACGTCCAGCTGCCCGGCCAGCGCGAAGAGCGTGTGCACGGCGCGGATCGCCTGCACGCCGCTGTCCGAATACTCCAGGCCCGTGTACATCACCGGGCACGCGCCGCCGGCCTCCGCGATCTCTCGCGCGAGCCCCCGGATCCGCTCCGCGGGAACGCCCGTGATGGTCTCGACCGCCTCGGGACGGAAGTGCTGCACGTAGCGTCGCAGCTCGTCGAAGCCGTGGCACCACTCGTTCGCGAAGACGTCGTCGTGGATCTCCTCGTCGATCATCACCTCGATCATCGACAGGGCGAGCGCGCCGTCCGTGCCGGGCCGGATCGGGATCCACTCCGCGCCGGTGCGCGTGACCGTCTCGGTGCGCCGCGGATCGATGACGATGATCCTCGCGCCGCGGTTCGCCGCGGCCTCCAGACGATGCATGTCGAGCGGGGGTGAGTCCGTCGCGGGATTCGCGCCCCACACGAGCAGGACCTCCGCGTTCTCCATGTCGGTGAACATGTCGACGAGCATCCGGCCCATCGTCACGTGCGGGGCGATCATGGCGAAGGAGACGTAGCAGAGCGCACCGACGCCCATCGTGTTGGGCGAGCCGAACGGAAACAGCACGTTGGACGCCGACGAAACCGCCACGCCCTTCGGCTGGTACATGTCGCAGAGCGAGTGCTCGAACGCGCCGCGGCCCGTGTAGATGGCGACGGATTCCGGTCCGCTCTCCGCCTTCAGCCGCTCGAGGTTCGCGACGATCTCGTCGTACGCGTCGTCCCAGGAGATCGGCTCGAACTCGTGCGAGCCCTTGGGGCCCTTGCGCCGCATCGGCGTCTTCAGGCGATGCTCCGAGTAGATGATCTCCGGGGCGTGCAGGCCGCGGCGGCAGATCATGCCCAGCGGATGGGTCGTGTCGGGGCGGATGTCGACGAGGCGATCGCCCTCGAAGCCGTTCTCCACCCAGCAGCCGGCGGGGCAGATCCCGCAGATTCCCTTCTTCCAGGTGAGGTTCCGTTCCCCGGTGGCGGCCTGCGCGGCCGCGATCTCGGTCATGCGTCGCTCCCTTCGCGTGGACGGCGACTATACCGTGACCGACGGAGCATCGTCACCCGGCCGGGGAAGCGGGGCCGGATCCGGCGAGGGACGCGCACCGACTACCGGAGCAGCGACTCCAGATAGTCCTCGGTGTCGCGGACCATGCGATCCATCGTGAAGCGCTCCTCCACGAGTTCGCGGGAGCGGAGGCCCATGCGCCGCGCGGTCCCGCGGTCGCCTACGACCTTGAGCACGGCGTCGGCGAGCGCCGGCGCATCGCGCATCGGGACGACGTACCCGTTCTCGCCCTCCTCGATCATCTCCGGCACGCCGCCGACGCGCGTCGTCACGAGCGCCTTCTCCATCGCCATCGCCTCCAGGAACGACATGGGGAACGTCTCCACCGTGAAGCTCGAGAGGACGCAGACGTCGAACACGGTGAGGAGCCGACGGACGTCGGTGCGACGCCCGGTGAAGATGACGCGGTCTTCCAGGCGGAGCTCGCGCGTCAGCGCCTCCAGGTTGCGGCGCTCCTGGCCGTCGCCCACGAGGAGGAAGCGCGTCTCCGGCACCGCGTCCACGATGCGGCGGGCCGCGTTCAGGAACGTGACGTGATCCTTCTCCGGGCGAAGCATCGCCAGGATGCCCACGACCGGCGCGGCTTCGGGGAGCGAGA
Source organism: bacterium (assembly GCA_965216835.1). Taxonomy (GTDB): domain Bacteria; phylum ARS69; class ARS69; order ARS69; family ARS69; genus BQJX01. Next base: position 404,676 of record OZ244210.1, read on the forward strand.
ACTCCGCGAGGATCCCGGGATCGCGGGGCAGCGGAGTCCAGTCCGTCAGGTCGATGCCGTTGTAGACGACGCGGATGCGGTCCGCGGGGTAGCCCTTGTCCTCCACGAGGAAGGGGATCTGCCCCTTCGCCACGGCGATCGCGCCGTCGATGAGCGGGGCCAGCCGGCGCTCGATCGGCCGCTTCTTGGGATCCAGGTCGATGCGGCCCGTGGCGTGCTCCGCCATGATCAGCGGCCGGATGCGGAGCAGCCTCCCCACCAGCAGCCCGGCCACCATCGTGGAGAATCCGTGGATCACCATCGCCTGCACGCGATACTTGCGGCAGAGCGACGAGAGCCGCAGCGCGAAGCGCGGATCGTAGCGGCCGTGCAGTTCCAGGGCGTGCGCGTCCACGCCGGACGCCACGATCTGGTCGAAGAACGGGCCGCCCTGCTTCTGGCACACGACGATGGGCTGGAAGCGTTCCGGGTTCATCCGCGCGACCAGCTCCGCGAGCTGCCGCTCCGCGCCGCCCGTCTCCAGGTGCGGCGTGAGGAAGAGGACCGGAACGCGACTCATCGCGCGACGTCCGCGGGCGCGCCGATGCGCTCGCAGTCCCCGCCCGTCGCCGGCGATCCCTCGCGCGGCGTCACGTCATCGGCCGACGGGTCCGCGAGCTGCGGGTCGGCCGACACGTTGCCGTTCCGGTCCTGCGCCCTTGCCAGGTCGCCCATCCAGTCGCCGCCGTCGTGCCCGAACACGAGGCAGCAGCGCGGCTCCGGAGGCGGTCCGCTGACCGAGAGCATCGGGGCGTCGCCGCCTCCGGCGGAGAAGAGACACGCCTCCACGATGGGCGGCTCCGGCGCGCTCACGACGTGGATCGCGCTGCCGCCCTGCGTCGACCCGTTGCCGTGGAACGTCACGCCGCGCACCTGCAGGCTCGCGCTGACGGAGAGCACCGCCGCGCCGGCGCCGTCGGTGGCGCGATTGCGGAGGAAGGCGCAGTCGCGGATCTCCAGCGTCCCGGACACCACCGCGACGGCGCCGCCGGACTCGCCCTCGTTGTCGAGGAATCGACTCCGCTCCAGGATGATCGTCGCCGCGCCGTTGGAGCCCAGCGCCGCGCCTCGCGCGGACACGTTGCCCTGCAGCACCGACCCCACGAGCCGGAGGGATCCGCCGTTCAGCCGGACGGCCGCTCCCAGACCCGGATCGGCGAACTCGCTCGATGTGGAGTGGTTCCGGAACGAGCCGTCGAGGATCTCCAGCTCCGCGCGCTCGGCGTGGATGGCCCCGCCGTTGTTGGATCGTCCGCTCTCGAAGCGGCAGCGGGTCAGCGTGCCCTTGCTGTCGCGGGCGAAGTACAGCGCGCCGCCCGCGTCGGAGGCCGTCGTCTCGGAGAACCCGCAGTCCGTCGCCGTGAGGCTTCCGTCCCGGGCGACGTGGACCGCGCCGCCGAAGCTCTGCCGCCGCGATTCCCGCCGCTTCGTGCGGACCTTGCGCGGCAGGATCGCGTCGACCTCCCGGAACGTGCAGCGCTCCAGGACCAGCGACGCCTCCTCGGCCCCGTGGATGGCGCCGCCCGCCCTCCGCGCGTCGCATTCCTCGAAGCGGCAGTCCCGGACCTCCAGCCGCCCTCCGCGCGCGACGTCGATGGATCCGCCGTGCGGATCGCGGTCGCGGCGGGCGGCCCCGAACCGGAAGACGATGCCTTCCACCACGGCGGCGCCCGGCACGGTCAGGTGGCGCCCCTTCCGCTCCGCGTCGAAGACGACCTCGGCTCCGGACTCGGCGCGCAGCGTCACCCCGTCGGGGACGATCGCCTCCCGGACGGTGTACGTCCCGGCCGCCACGAGGACCGTGTCGCCGGCCGCAGCCCCGGCCAGGGCGGCCGCGGGGGTCGCGTGATCGGCCGGGACGCGCAGGACGGCCGCGTGGCCCGGAGCGGCCGCGAGGACGAGGAGGAGCCCCGCCGTGAGGGACCGGATGCTCACCTTGGATTCCTTTCCCGGAGGGAGTTCGACCGGCGAGGATATCATAGCCGGCCGCCACGCCCCGGGCCGTCTTGACAGGGATTTCTATCATCCCTAGAGTCTCTCCATGACTCGGGAACCCGCCCCCCGCCCGGATTTCGTGGGAATCGCCGCCGCCGCCGATCGGCTGGGCGTGCACCCGCGAACCCTGATGGCGTACGAGCGCATCGGACTGGTCAAGCCGGAGCGTCGCTCCAACCGTCGACGGTTCTCGGAAGAGGACCTCACGTGGATCGGCTGCGCCCAGGACCTGAACCGTCGGGCCGGGATCAGCCTGCACGGACTGGCGATGCTGCGTCGGTTCGTGCCCTGCTGGGCCGTGCGGGAGCGGGTGGAGGCGGGCGACACCGGCCCTGCGGGTCCGGAGGAGATGTTCGCCGACGTGGTTCGCGCGTTCGACGGGAAGGCGACGGAGGCTTGCCGGGGCTGCCGGTGCTACCGGAGTCGATCGTCGGAGACGCGGGAGACGCTGGCGCGATTCGGGGCCGTGGCCCCGGGGAGATGAAACGAACGATGGCCAACATGCCCACGCTGGACGTGACCGAGATCGCGTCCGGGAAGATGCACGAGATCCTCCAGCAGGAGAAGATGGACGGCAAGGGGGTGCGGATCTACGTGGAGGGCGGCGGCTGCTCCGGCTTCCAGTACGGCTTCGCCTTCGACGATGCCAAGGAGACGGACTTCCGGCTGAACATGAAGGAGGGCTTCGACGTCCTCGTCGACACGTTCAGCATGAACTACCTGCGCGGCGCCCAGGTGGACTTCGTGGACACCATCGAGGGTTCCGGATTCAAGATCTCGAATCCGAACGCCACGGGCACCTGCGGTTGCGGGAGTTCGTTCTCCGTCTGATGGCCCTCCGGATCCCGCCGATGCTCCGCCGGGCCATCGAGCGCCACGCCGCCGACACCTATCCGGACGAGTGCTGCGGCGCCCTCCTCGGCCGGCTCGAAGGGGAGGATCGGTGGCTCACGCGGATCGAGGCGCTGCCGAACGCGCGGACCGCGGATCACCATGCCTACAACCGCTTCCTGGTCACGGACCGCGACTACATGAAGGTGGAGCGGCTGGCCGCGCAGGAGGACCTGACGCTGCTCGGGTTCTATCATTCGCATCCGGACCACCCGGCCCGACCATCGGCCACCGACCTGGAGCACGCGTTCCCGTGGTTCTCGTACGTCATCCTCGCGGTGGCCGACGGCGTGCCGGGGGAGATGACGTCCTGGCAACTGACCGAGGACGAGACGGAGCTCCTGCCCGAAGCGATCAGCCCTCCGGCCTCGACGCCGGAGGAGAAAGGCCCGTAAGGATGGCGAAGATCCTGATTCCGACGCCGTTGCGACAGTACGTGGAGAATCAGTCCAGCATCGAGGTCGGCGGTGCCACGGTGGCCGAGGCCGTCGACGACCTGCTCGGGCGGCACGGCAGCCTGCGCAAGCACCTGGTGGACGACGCCGGCAAGATCCGGAGTTTCGTGAACGTGTACCTGAACGAGGAGGACATCCGGCATCTCCAGAAGATGGAGACCGCCGTGTCCGAGGACGACGTGATCACAATCGTGCCGTCGGTGGCCGGAGGGCGGTGACATGGCGCGCCTGACGAACGAGGAGATCCGTCGCTACTCCCGGCATCTCATCATGCCGGAGGTGGGACTGGCCGGGCAGGAGAAGCTGAAGGACGCGAAGGTGCTGTGCGTGGGCACGGGCGGGCTCGGCTCGCCGCTGGCGCTCTACCTCGCGGCCGCCGGCGTCGGCACGATCGGGCTGGTGGACTTCGACGTGGTGGACGAGTCCAACCTGCATCGACAGATCATCCACGGCACGTCGGACGTCGGGAAGCGGAAGGTGATCTCCGCGCAGGAGACGCTGGCCGAGATCAACCCGCACGTGCACGTCGTGCTGCACGAGACGCGCCTCTCCTCCGCGAATGCGCTCGATGTTCTGCGCGACTACGACGTCATCGCCGACGGCACCGACAACTTCCCCACGCGCTACCTCGTGAACGACGCGTGCGTCCTGCTGGGCAAGCCGAACGCCTACGGCTCCATCTTCCGGTTCGAGGGACAGGCCACCGTGTTCTGCCACGAGGACGGACCGTGCTACCGCTGCCTCTATCCGGAACCGCCGCCGCCCGGACTCGTGCCGAGCTGCGCGGAGGGCGGCGTGCTCGGGATCCTGCCGGGGATGGTCGGCGTGGTGCAGGCCACGGAAGTGGTGAAGCTGATCCTGGACGTCGGCGAGACGCTGGTCGGCCGGCTCCTGCTCTACGACGCCCTGACGATGCGGGTGCGCGAGATGAAGGTCCGCCGCGATCCGGAGTGTCCCGCGTGCGGCCAGAACCGGACCGTCACGGAACTCATCGACTACGACCAGTTCTGCGGCATCCCCGATCTGGAAGAGCAGCAGCGCCTGGACGCGCAGTTCGAGATCGCCCCCGACGAGCTGAACCGTCGCCTGCAGGCCGGCGACGACGTTGACCTCCTGGACGTGCGCAACCCGGACGAGTTCGCGATCTGCCGCATCGAGGGATCGGATCTCATCCCGCTGCCGCAGCTCCTCGAGGGAATGCATCGCCTGGACTCCGCGCGGGAGATGGTCGTCTACTGCCACACCGGTCCGCGTTCGGCGCAGGCAGTGAACTTCCTGCGGGGGATCGGCTTCTCGAAGGTCAAGAACCTGCGCGGCGGCGTGGACGAGTGGGCGGTGACCGTCGATCCGTCGATGCCGCGCTATTAGCGTCCGGCGCGTCTTGACCCCCGCCCGGCCGCGGCGTCATAGTCCGGGCAAGCCGAGGTCGGCCCCGACCACGCGCCGGCTCGCGGGGGGATCGCATGCACCACGTCCTGGTCATCGACGATGACGCGCAGGTCCGAAACATGCTGGACGAAATGCTCACGCGACTGAACTGTCGCGTCACGTCCGCCGGATCGGGGCAGGACGGCCTGGCGGCGCTGGAACGGGAATCGTTCCACCTCGTGATCACCGACCTGCTCATGCCCGAGATGGACGGCCTCGAGACGATCCGTCACATCAAGAGCGCCCGTTCGGAGATCCCCGTCGTCGCGCTGACGGGGGGGGGACCCTTCTCCCGCTTCGACCTGCTGGAGCGGGCCGTCTCGCTTGGAGCCGTGGCCACGCTGACGAAGCCGGTCGACTGGGAAGAGCTGGCCGAGCTCATCAGCCGCGTGTTCCCGGCCGTGGAGCGCTAGATCACGGGGCTGCGCTCCGTCACCCACCGTTCGCGCCGGATCCGGTGAATCGAGAAAGACCTCCAGGGCCCGGCCTCTTGTTCCGATGACATCAGGGTGATATCATATCAGTATCACTCATGGAAGGAGGCCAGTCATGGCGAAAGAGTTCGTCCGCAAGCCCGCCGCGGGCGGGGTGATGCTGCTCCTCGTGATCGTCCTGGGGGCGGCCGGCCTGGCGCTCCTCATCGGCGGGGCCCGGGCCGAGTTGGCCGCTCCGGTCCTGACCGGCGTTTTCCTGATCCTGCTGACGACGTTCCTGTGCATCGGGTTCTTCATCGTCCAGCCGAACGAGGCCGCCGTGCTGATCTTCTTCGGGCGGTACGTGGGGAGCGTGAAGGAGAACGGGTTCTTCTGGGTCAACCCGTTCACCGTGAAGAAGAAGATCTCGCTACGCGCTCGCAACCTGAACGGCGATCGTCTCAAGGTCAACGACCGCGCGGGCAACCCCATCGAGATCGCGGCGGTGGTGGTGTGGGAAGTGCGCAACACCTACGAGGCGTTGTTCGAGGTCGACGACTACGACAGCTACGTCACGGTTCAGAGCGAGTCCGCCGTCCGCCATCTGGCCACGTCCTACCCGTACGACCACGGCGAAGACAACGAGCCGTCGCTGCGCGGCGACATCGACACCGTGTCCCACCAGCTCGAGCGGGAGCTCGGCGAGCGTCTCGGGCGCGCGGGAGTTCGCGTGATCGAGGCGCGGCTTTCCCATCTCGCCTACGCGCCCGAGATCGCGGGCGCCATGCTGCAGCGCCAGCAGGCCGACGCCATCATCGCCGCGCGCGCCAAGATCGTCGATGGGGCGGTCGGCATGGTCGAGGATGCGCTGCGCCATCTCGCCGAGCGCGACGTGGTGGAGCTGGATCCGGAGCGGCGCGCCGCCATGGTCTCGAACCTGCTGGTCGTCCTCTGCGGACACCAGGACGCTCAGCCGGTCGTGAACGCCGGGACGCTCTACAACTAGTTCGGGAAGCGGGGAAGGGGGCAGGCCGTCGTGCCCAAGCGCAAGGCGCTGGTGTTGAGAATTCCGCCCGATCTGTGGGAGGACGTGCGCCGGTGGGCCGATGACGAGCTGCGGAGCGTGAACGGACACATCGAGTACCTGCTCCGGGAGGCCGTGCGTCGACGCGGTCGGGAAACGAAGAAGCCCCCCGGCGACGGCCAGGGGGCTTCGGAGGAGTCCGGCTGACGGCGCGGATCAGAGATCCAGGTCCTCGCACGGGTTGGACCCCGTGGCCATGTTCGTCTCGCACACGGTGTCGTTGATCTCGAACGTGGCGCCGCCGAATCCGTCGAAGCGGATCTCGAGCGGGAATCCCGGCACCGAGGGACCGCCCGGAATCCCGGGCTGACCGTTGGTGGCCATCTCCAGCGACCCCGCCGGCCACAGCGCGAACGGAGGATCGGAGTCCTCGTCGTAGGCGTACTCGATGCGCAGCTCCTGAATCACGACGATCGGCGTGATGCGATCCTCCAGGCGAAGCGTGCCGCCCATGTGGACGAACCCGGCGTGGCGCGGGTCCGCGCTGCGCGCGGCATCCAGGACGCAGTCCAGCGGTCCGCCCGGCGTGCTCACCTGCAGTGTGAGACCGCCCGCGTCCTGCGGCAGGAGCACGCTGATCCCGTCGGTCTCGCCGGTGAAGTCGTTGAAGGGCATGCTGACCTCGTAGCGCAGGTTGCTGCCCGTCCCCGTGAGGGTGATGACCATCCGCTGCGTGAAGCGGAGAAGGAGGCCGTCGCAGAACGCGGCGTACTGCTCCGCGCCGTCGCTGGTGCCGAACGTGACACTGAACGTGTTGGGGTCCGTATCCGCGTTGGCCCCGATGACGGCGCGTCCGTCACCGACGCAGCCGGGCACCTGGATGGGGAGCGTGGCGCCCGTGTCCCGCGCCTCGATGACCCGCGCCGCGAACTCGTTGATGACCTGGAGGACGGAGGCGGACACCCGGGAGATCCCGAAGACGTCGTCCGCATCGATTCCGCCGAGATCGGGGCCGGCGGGATCCCCTCGATCGTCCTCGCAGCCGACCAGGCCGACGGCGAGGGCGAGCACGGACAGCAGGGCGATCGACCGGCGAACGCGACGGATCACGGTAGCTCCTACGGTTTCACGGAGTTGACGGAAGGGACACACCCCTACACACTTAGCAAAAGGTCCCCGGGATGTCCAGGGGCCGCTCAAGGCCTTGCGGCGCAACCATTTGACGCGTCGCCGCGCGAGAGGAGAGACGCACCGTGGCCATCCTCAAGGTCGCCCGGATGGGCCATCCGGTGCTCGTGACGCCGGCATCGCCCGTGACTCCGGAGGAGCTGGCGACGCCGGCCTTTCAGACCTTCATCGACGACATGCTCGAGACCATGGACGACGAGGGCGGCGTGGGGCTGGCCGGCCCCCAGGTGCATCGCTCGCTCCGGCTGTTCGTGATGCGCGCTCCGGTCGAGGACCGCGCGCAGTCGGACGACGCGGCCCCCGACGTCGTCGTCGTGAACCCGAAGCTCACCTTTCCGGACCAGGACCGGATCGGGCTGTGGGAGGGATGCCTCTCCATTCCGGAAATCCGCGGACTCACCGAACGGTTCCGGCGCGTGCACGTCGATGCCCTGGACCGGCACGGGCGCCCGCTGCAACTGGACGTGGAGGGGTTCGGATCGGCGGTGGTCCAGCATGAGACCGACCACCTGGACGGGATCCTCTTCTTCGAGCGCATGCCGGACCTGTCCCGGATCGCGTTCGAGGATCAGCTGGAGAGGTTCGGAACGGGCGATCCGGACGACGAGGACATCGACGACTAGCGCAGGTAGCCCAGCGCGCGCAGCTCCTCGCGGATCTTGTCGTCGGCGTCCGTGGCGATGACGTCCGGGTCCTCCTCGCGAACGCCGTAGTCCGCGTACCGCACGGGATGCTCCGCGTTCCATCCGTCCGTCATCAGGTCGGTGAGGACGACGCCTTCCGCAACAACCGGGGCGGGCGCGCCCAGCAGGTGCAGCACCGTCGGGCCGATGTCGATCGCCCGCGCACCTTCCGTGGTCCCGCGCCGGAACGGGCCGCCCGCGGCCAGCAGGAATCCGTTCATCCGGTGGTCGCCGGAGTGACCCTCCGGGCTGCGGAACTCCTCCACGGAGAGCTCGCCCTCCTCCGTCCGGATCGCGCTCCCCGCCAGCTCGCCCGCGAACACGACGGCGAGGCGCGGACCGTGCTCGTCCTCGCCGACGGCAAGGCTCCGGAACACCGGTGCTCCCGCGTCGGTACGAAGCTGCTCCAGCACGGCCTTCGCGTCCTCCAGCGCGCCGACGGGATCCTCCGCCCGGCCGCCCGCGCGCAGGATCCGCCGGGCCACGACGGACGGCGGCGTCGGGTCGTACACGAGGCTCTGCGCGGAGTCCGCCTCGCCACCCGTGTCCGGAATCAGGCGCGCGAGTCCGCTCGCCTCCAGGATGCGGTTCGCGTGGTACCAGCGGCTCCGCTCGTTGTTCGTCAGGAAGCCGTGGTCGGAGAGAACGAGGATGGCGGTGTCCTCGTCCAGCATCGCCAGGCACTGGCCCAAGACGTGGTCGATGAAGTCGTAGTAACGATCCACCACGGGCGAGAGTGCGTCCACGTCGGCCGGATCCAGTCCGGGGTAGAGCGCGTCGGCCAGGAAGTTGCCGCGCGCGGCCAGACGATACTTCCAGAAGAGGTGCTGCGTGTTGTCGTTGCCGCGGAAGTAGAGCGCGGTGAGATCCGGCTGGCTGCGATCCAGGATGGCGCGGCCCGTCTCCAGCGTGACCAGATCGTGGCGGACGACGTCATCCAGGATGCGGATCGCGCGCCGCACCTGCCCCCATCGCTCGCTGCGCCATTCCCCGAACGCGCCGGGCACGTCGGTGAAGCGGGCGATGTCGCGCGTGGAGAGCGAGTCCAGCGACGCCCGCACGGAGTCGACGACGCCCGTCATCTCCTCCGGGAACACGCGCCGGTCCAGCCCGGCGAAGTCCGCGCGATCGGAGACGATGACGCCGCGCGTGGGTTCGGCCGGCCAGGTGACGTACCAGTTCACGAAGGCGCACGTGAAGTCGGACTCCAGGGCGATGTTCCACAGCGCCGGCACGCGGCGCAGGTTGCTGGTGACCGGGACGCGCTCTCCCTCGCGCCGCACGACGAAGTCCGTGATCCCGTGGCGATCGGGCAACGCCCCGGTCGCCACCGACGTCCACACCACCGGCGACTTCGGCGGCCGGATCGACCGGAGGTCGCCGCGCACGCCCCGCTCGATCAGGGCCCGCAGGTTCGGCATCCGCCCCCGCTCGATCGCCTCGTCCACCAGGATCCCGTCCAGGCCGTCGAGGCCCAGGATGGCGACGCGGACCCCGGTGTCCTCCCGGTCGGGCTCCTCCACGATGGCTCCCGCGGGGCGGTCGGGACCGCCCGCGGCCACGAGCGCCGCGACCAGGAGGCCGAGGAGGGAGCCGGCCACCCCGACGCCGGTGATCGTCCGGCGCGCGCGCTGCGGCAGGTTGCGAAGCGCGTGCCCCAGTCCGGCCGCGACCGCGAACGCCGCCACCGCTCCCCCCGCCAGCAGGAGGAATCCCGTCCCGGACGGCAGGCCGCGGTGGGCCCAGAGCCGGGAGAGCAGGAGCGCGTCCGCGGCGAAGAGCATCGCCGCGACGATCAAGGCGCGCAGGGCCAGCGGACCGCGCGTCCGGACCATCCAACCGAGGAGCGCGCCCAGCACCGCGTGGCCGCCGACGTACAGCGCCAGCGCGAACGCCTCCGTGTCCAGCCGGACCAGCCAAACCTCGCCCACCCGCGACGTAAGGACGCGGCGCGCCGCGTTCAGCAGGTCCGCGAAGACGTGGAACGAGGGCGATCGCTCGAGCGCGAGGAGCCACGCCCCGAGGGCGCCGCCGGCCAGGAGTCCTTCGAGCGTGGTGCGGGCCGGACCGTTCGTGGAGTCGTGCAGCGGTCAGTCCCTCCGGGCGCCGGGAGTTCGGGCTCCCGCGTCGCTGGGCGTGGGAAACTCGTCGGGAAGCAGGAGGTGCCGCAGCTCGTCCGGGTCGAAGCGGGGGAACGCGGGCCAGCGATCCTTCAGGCGATCCGGCACGTCGGTCAGATGCCGTTCCAGGGCGGCGCGACCGCGCCCGGTCTCCAGCAACCGGCGCGGCGTTCGGCCGTCCAGCGCCGGATCCGGAAGGTCCGGCCAGCCCGAGCGGAGGAACCACGCGGCCAGGTCCCGCGCGGATGGGACGGTCCCTTCCGCCTCCTCCAGCGGATGGAGCAGGCGCGCCGGTCGCCGCAGCGCTTCGTCCAGAGGCAGCACGCGGACCTCGTCGGCCGTGGCGCGCTGCGCGCCGAACGCATCGACCTCGCGCTGCAGCGCGCGCAGGCGTTCCTCCGAGAACGCTTCCAGCAGGATTCCCTGGGCGTGCACCGTGATCCGCCCGGGCGGCAGGTTCGTCGGCTCGCCGTCGGGGAGCCTCGTCCACTCCACGCGCACGACCGAGTCCGCGACCTCCGTCGTGAAGCGCGGACTGTCCTGGAGCGCGCGGGACACCGTGCGCGGCTCCACGACGAACGTCGCCATCTGGTGGACCGCGACGGCTTCGGGATCCAGGATCAGGTGGTCGGTGGTCACGGGCGCGACTCCCGGCGGGGCCGCGGCGCGCGGCCTCCTTCCAGCGTAGGGATGTCCCGGGGGGCGGTCAATGCCGCACGCGCGCCGGGGCGGCACGGGGCCGCCCCGGACGCGGGGGCTACAGCTTCAGCGACTGGGCGTCCGCGAGGAAGCCGGCCAGCAGGTCGATCGAGGCCTGCACGTCCTTGCGGTGGCACGCCTCGATGACCGAGTGTACGTAACGGCACGGGATGGAGATGCATCCCGCCGGCGGTCCGCCGCCGAACCGCTGGATCGCCGCGGTGTCGGTGCCGCCCTTCGGCAGGACCTCCATCTGATAGGGGATCTTCCGCTTCACGGCCGACGCTTTGAGTCCGTCGATGATGCGGGCGTCGCAGACCACGCTGGAGTCCATCACCTTGATGGCGGTTCCCTGGCCCAGCCGCGTCACCTGCTCCGCGCCGTCGGCACCGGGAACGTCGTTGGCCAGCGTCACGTCCAGGGCGATGCCGATGTCCGGGCGAAGCGCCTCGGCCGCCACCTGCGCGCCGCGGAGCCCCACCTCCTCCTGCGTGCTGGCCACCACGAGCACCTCGCACGCATGGTTGCGGAGCTTGCGCACGGCCTCCAGCATGACGAACACGCCCACGCGATCGTCCATCGACTTCGTGGAGACCAGGTCTCCCACCTGGACGAAGTCCCGCTCGCGCGTGCAGAGATCGCCCACCGAGACGATCTTCTCCACCTTTGATCGGGGCATCCCCAGGTCGATGAAGAAGGTCTCGATCTTCGGCATCTTGCCGCGCTCGTCGTCGGTCATGATGTGGATCGGCTTGGACCCGATCAGCCCCAGTACGTCCTTCTTCCCGTGCACCCACACGCGCTGCGCCGACAGCGTCTTCGGATCGAAGCCGCCCAGCGTCGTGAAGCGCAGGAAGCCGTTGTCCTCGATGTGCGTGACGATGAGGCTGATCTCATCCATGTGCGCCGAGAGCATCACGCGGCGCGGCTCGCTCTTCGACCCGGAGCGCCCCCGCGGCTTCCGGGTCCCGATGACGTTGCCCATCGGATCGATCTCGATCTCGTCGACAAGGTCCTCCATCTCGCGGAGGACGACCTTGCGGACGCGCTCTTCCCGGCCGGGGGCGCCGGGAGTGGCGCACAGCTCGGCAAGCAGTTCCAGGTTCATGCGGCTCTCCTGTGTTTCGGGATGCGCGACGATTCGGGGGGGCGGCATCCGGTCGAGGCCTCCGGATTCGTTTCCGGGGGCCGGACCGGGGATGGTAACGTCGGTCCGGTCGAAGCCCAACGGGAAAAGTCCACGGAGAATCCGCAATGTCCACGGGCGATCCGCTCGAGATCCGCGCGCTGGCCGACGTCCTGCACGCCTCGGGCACGACGTACCGCCAGGAAGGCGACTTCGCCCGCGCCGCGGAGTTCTTCCGGAAGAGCCTGGAGATCCGCGAGCGACTGGCGGAGCCGGCCGAGCTGGCCCACTCGCGGGCCGAACTGGCGAAGGTGCTCGTCCTGCTCGGCGAGGTCGACGAGGCGGCCGCCCTGGCCGAGGAGGCGTCGCGGCTGCGCGAGGAGCTGGGCGACTCCGCCGGCGTCGCCGAGTGCCACGATCTCCTCGGGAACGTCGCGCGCGGGCAGGGGCGGCCGGGGGACGCGGAGGAACACTACGCGCGGGCGCTGACCCTCCGGCGGGACCTGGGCGATGACGCGGGCGTGGCCGCCACGCTCGCGCTCTTCGGTTTGCTGCACGGCGAGCGCGGGCACTGGGACGACGCGGAGGAACGCTACGAGGCGGCGCTGGCGATCTTCGAGCGCCTGGACGACCGCGAGCAGGTGGCGTCGCTCACGAACAACCTCGGCAACCTCCACCTCCGGCGCGGCGACCTGAACGGCGCGGCCGAGCGGCTGGAGCGCGCCCGCGACCTCTTCGACGAGCTGGACGATCGGCGCGGCGTGGGCAAGTGCCTGAACAACCTGGCCGGCATCTACCGGGCGCTCGGCCGGGACGGGAAGTGCGCGGAGTCGTTCCGACAGGCGCTTTCCCTCTTCGAGGCGATCGGCGACAAGCGGGGCGCGGCGATCGCCGCGAACAACCTGGCCGTGATCGAGCAGGATTTCGGCCACTACGCGCAGGCGTCGCCGCTGCATCGCCGCAGCCTCGAGCTGAAGCGCGAGATGGGCGACCGCGCCGGCGAGGCGGCGTCGCTGGGCAACCTCGGCGACGTGGCCTGGGCGACGGGCGACTGGACGGAGGCGGATCGCCTGTACGTCGAGGCGCTGGCGATCCTGGAGAAGGCGGAAAGCAAGGCCACGCAGGGCATCGTCCTGAACCATCGCGCGCGGCTGCTGCTGCATCTCGGCGAGAGCGAGGAGGCGGAGCGCGACGCGGCCGCGGCGCGGGCCATCGGCGCGGAAATCGGGTCGCGCGAGATCGAGGCGGAAGCGCTGGGCGTGGCGGTGCTGGCGGCGCTGGAGGACCGGGACCCGTCGACCGCGCGCCGCTTGCAGGACGAGGCGGAGGAGCTGGCGCGCAGCATGCGAAGCCGCGAGACGGAGGCGCTGGTGCGCCGGATCCGCGCGGAAGTGCTGGCCGCCGAGGGGCGACCGGACGAGGCGGAGCCGGTCTTCGACGAGGCGGCGCGCGCCTTCAAGCGACTGCGCCGCGCGCATGACCTCGCGTGGGTGGACCTCGCGCGCGGGCGGGCGTGGGCGCGCGCGGGACGCGGCGACCGCTGCATCGAGCCGTTCGCGCGAGCGGAGCAGGCGCTGGAGGAACTGGGATCGGCGGCCCACGTCCTGGCGCCGCTGCGCGCGGCACTGGAGACTCTGGACCGGACGCATCCCGGCGACGGCCGCGAGCTGGGAGAGATGGGGATGCGGCTGGCGCTGCGTCTGGGTGACGAGGACGAAGCGCGGTCGTTCCGGTCCGCGCTGGAGCGCATCGCGCAGGTCGGGAGCCGCCGCGACGATTCCGGCCATCGTCTCCGCGCGCTCTCCGACGTCGCCGGTCGCCTCCTGCGTCGTCCGGATCCGAAGGAGTTCGCGGCGCGACTTCTGCAGCTCCTGCTCGACGAGGTGCGCGGCGATCGCGGCGTGCTGCTGCTGCGGCCCCCGCGCGAGGAGACGTTCGACGTCATCGCCACGCCCGGCTTCGAGGATCCCGGCCGCACCGACGCGGTGCGCGAGGCCGAGCGCGCGGCGTCCACCGGCGAGCTGCTGCGTGACTTCCGCGGCGGCGATCGCTCGTCGCCCCGGTCGCGGCTCGTCGTGCCGTTCGGGGAGGACACCGTCGACGGGATCCGCGGCGTCGTGAACCTGGAGACGTCGCCCGGTACCCGCGGCTTCGACGAGGACGACGGCCGGTTCGTCCTCGCGGCGTGCCAGATGCTGGCGCTCCACCTCGCCGGCGGCGCCGGACTGGGCGGGGAGCGCGCGCGCATCGCGGTCAAGCGTCGCGAGCGTCCCGCGGCCTTCGATGACGTGGTCGGCGACTCCAAGCGGATGGTCGAGGTGTTCGAGACGGCGCGCAAGGTCGCGCCCGGCAACGCGACGATCCTGATCCTCGGCGAGAGCGGCACCGGCAAGGAGCTCCTTGCCCGCGCCATCCACCGCATGTCGCCGCGCCGTGAGAAGGCGTTCGTGGCGGTGAACTGCCCGTCGATTCCGCGCGATCTCCTGGAGAGCGAGCTCTTCGGCTACGAGAAGGGCGCGTTCACCGGCGCGGACCAGGCCAAGGAGGGGCGCCTGGAGCTGGCCGACGGCGGCACGCTGTTCCTGGACGAGCTGGGCGATCTTCCGTTCGCCGCGCAGGCGAAGCTGCTGCGCGTGCTCCAGGAGCGGACGTTCGAGCGGCTCGGCGGTCTGGAGACGCTCCGCGTGGACGTCAGGATCCTCGCGGCCACGTCCGTCGACCTCGCGCAGGCCGTCGCCGAACGACGGTTCCGGGAGGACCTGTACTACCGCCTCAACGTCGTGCCGGTCGTGATGCCGTCGCTGCGGGATCGCCCGGAGGACGTGCCGGCGCTGGTGGAGCACTTCCTCGCGCGCTACGCCATCGCCGACCGGCCGGTGCGCTACGTGACCCCGGAGGCGCTCCGCCTCCTGACCGCCTATCCCTGGCCGGGCAACGTCCGCGAGCTGGAGAACGCGATCCAATACGCGGTCAACCTGATGGAGGGCGACACGCTGCGGCCCGGCGACCTGCCGCGCCCGGTGCGATCCTTCGGCGGATCCGGGGAGCGCTCGGGCGGGAGCCTGCAGTCGGAGATGGACCGGCTGGAGCGCGACCTGATCGTCCAGGCGCTGGAGGAGGCCCAGTGGAACCGCTCGGAGGCGGCGCGCCGCCTGGGCACCACCGAGTCCAAGATCCGGCAGCGCATGAAGAAGCACGGCATCCAGCCGCCCTCCCGGACGAAGCCTCGCGGCGCTCGTCGAATCCCCCGCCGCGCCCGCGGTTTCGGCAATTCCGCCGAATCCTGAACGCTCCATTCCTCAAGCACTTCTGAGTCCGTAGCGACGATTTCGTCGAAAATGACGAGCCTGTCGATGGCCGCCGTTCTTCGCGCGCCGTCGTCGCCGCGAAATGAGATCCATAACGAACAAAAAATCAATTACTTGGCGCATCGATCGTCGGGATCGACGAGTCTCCGCCGACTGGCACGCCCGTTGCGGTAGAGGGGGGCAGATGCCGGGTCATGGGGATCCGGCGGCGGAGAGGCGAAACGATGAAGCGGCGAACCCGACACGAGGAAGCCTGGATCGCGGTCCCCGGCCGAGGTCAGCTGGGGCGGCGTCGAAACCTCGCAACGCTGGGGACGGCCCTGGGCGGCCTCGTCGTCGGTTCGCTGCTCGTCGTCGCTCTCGCATCCGGGGGCGCGGCGTCCGCGTCGCAGCCCGTCCGCGGAAGCGAAACGCCTCTCCACCGCTCCCAGGCCCTGGCCGGCGCCCTGCAGCTGGAGCGGCCGGCCTGCCCGGTCCCCTCCCGCGTGGCGGGGGCGCTCCGGCTCTCGTCCGGACTTCTCGCGGCCGACGAGAATCGGCCGGCCCACCTGCGCTAGAATGTCTCCGTCGGTCCGAGTTCGCACCGTCCTCCAGGAGCCCGTCCTCATGCGATCGCCTCTCGCCCTGCTTCCGCTTCTCGCCGCCCTCGCCGCGATCCTGGTTCCGGCCGCGCCCGCGCGCGCCGACGTCCTCATCAACGAGTTCGAGCGGACCGGCGTGGGCGGCGATCGCGTGGAGCTGTACAACGCGGGCCCCGACACGGTAGACCTTTCGACCTGGACGGTGGAGAACCCGAACTCCGGCGCGTCGTTCGCGCTCTCGGGGACGCTGGCGCCCGGCGAGTACGGTTCCTACGCGACGATCGGCGCCGTCGTCACCGAGGGCGGCATCATCGAGCTGTACGACGGCATCATTCCCAACCCGCACGACTCGGTGCCCTACGGCGATCAGGGCGGCGCGCCCCTGCCGCCGCTGCTGCCGGGCTGGTCCTGCGGCCGGTCGCCCGACGCGGCCAACACCGGCGATGCCGCGGCGGACTGGAACCTGGACCCCTCCGAGACGTTCGCCGTCGCGAACGATCATCTCCCCGCCAACCTGGGCATGTCCGAGGTCTTCCTCAACGAGGGCGGGCGCATGGGGATCCGGGCGGGCGGGCCGTGCTCCGGCGAGTTCGTGGAGCTCTTCAACGCGAACCCGCTCCTCCCGGTCGACCTCGACAACTGGTGGTTGAGCGACGGCCGCACGGTCGTGCAGCTCTTCGGCGTCATCTCGCCGGGCGGGTTCTTCGTGGTGAGCGACTTCCCGCCGGCCTGGTGCTTCGAGCAGAGCGGCGTGCTCTATCTCTTCGAGCCGAACGGCCGCCGTCTGGACCAGTTCGGCGTTCACCCGGCCAACCTGCCCACGCCGAGCGTCAGCTTCCAGCGCGTGCCCGACGGTTCCGGCCCGCATGACGGCTTCGACTTCCCGACGTCCGGGGGCGGCGGAACGCTCCTCGTCCGGCCGATCACCATCGGCGCGACGAACGGACAGCCGGAGACGGCGGCGGGCGAAGTGGAATCGTCGACGTGGGGGCGGACGAAGGTGAGGTACCGCTAGGGAGGGCTACTGGCTCTCCGGTCCGTCCTGGGACCGCTCGTACGTGGCGACGAAGCGCGGGAATTCCTGTCGGCGATCCTCATGCAGCGCGCCGTAGGCCACGTCGCCCGGAAGGTCGGCCGCGAGCTCCAGTCCGTTCAGCATCAGCACGGTCGGGACGATGTCCACGAGCTGCGCCGTGCCCAGGTCCGCGCCCGGCGCCACGCCGTCCCCCCAGAACACCAGCGCTCCGGTCTCCTTGCGGCGGGCGCTCTCCTGGAAGTCGACGCTGCGGATGACCTCCTCCACGGCGCATCGTCCGCCCTGGAACAGCAGGATGTCGCCCAGATGATCCGTGACCTCGTCGTTCACGGTGACGACGACGTTGTCCCAGTCGTCCAGGTGGGCGTGGAACGCTCGCTGATCCCCGTCGCTGAGGCGCGCCGTCTCGAAGAGGCGCCGCACGCGCTCGCGGGCGGCCTCGTGGCCGGGCTTCATGCGGACGTACGTGCGCGGCCCTAGATTCGTGGCCTCGGCCACCGCCTGCAGGCGCATCGCCCGGAGCATCGGTTCCACGCGCAGGGCCAGCCGCTCGCGCGGCGCATCGCGCTGGGCCTCGGCGCCGTGGTCCGAGAGCACGATCACGAGATCGTTCGGGCTGGTCTCGTCCAGGATCCGCCCGAGCGCCGCATCGACGATGCGGTAGGCGTCGTGCACGCTCTCGCCGTACCGGCCGATGTCCTCCGGCGTGATCCCCTCGAACGCCGACGGCTCGTGGTACTTCCAGAAGTAGGTCTGCGCCACGTGGACGATGTTGGTGTAGAAGGCCGCGAAGTCCACCGGCTCCCGGCGCCGAAGCTCCACGAACGTGTCGGCGTTGAGCTTCGCGCGCAGCTTCCGCTTCGTGAACAGCTCCGCCGCATCCAGCGATCCGCCGCGCAGCGTGTCGTGCGCGATCTCCTGGCCCGCCTCGATCAGCGTGGAGAGGCGCGCGCCGTAGCGGATCCCGAGGAACGCGTACCGGCAGTAGCGGCCCCACGTCCTCTTGCGCTGCGTCTTCTCGCTCATCGCCAGCTCGCGGATGAACGCCAGCTCGCGCGGGTGCGCGTCGGTGCCCACGTCGGAGACCGACGGCACCACGAAGCCGTCCACCTCCGGCGGCGGCCAGGTGACGGGCCAGCCGAAGAGCCCCACCGACCAGCCGCGATCCTGGAGGATGTCCCAGAGCCGCATCGTCCGCACGTCATCGGCGGTGGCGGTGAAGCCCTCCACGCCGTGCGTGTCCGGCGTCTTCCCCGAGGCCACGGTGGTCCACACCATCGGCGTGAGTGGCTGCGGGATGGAGTGCAGTTCGCCGGAAGCCCCCGCGCGCCGGAGCTGCGCCAGGTTCGGTAGTTCCCCGCGCTCGATCAGCTCCTCGGCGACGTTCCACGAGAGGCCCGGGACGGCGATCATGAGCGTGCGGGATCCTGATCCGTGTCCGCGTCCCCACTCGGTGGCGCCGCTCAGCACGGCGATGACCGGGAACGCGAAGAGCAGCGGCCAGATCCAGAAGCGGAACCGGTTGGCCACGTAACGCGCGGTCACCACGCCCAGCGCGGAGAGCCCGCCGGCCAGCAGCAGCGCGCCGCCGTACCGGATCGTCTCCGAGGGGGAGAAGATGCTGAGATAGGCCGGCAGGAGGGCCAGGCTCACGAAGAAGACGGCGAAGCCGGTGAGGGTGGCCCACAGCAGCTCGAACGACCGGACGGGATCCTCGTTGGAGCCGATCTCCGCGAGACGGCGCAGCGGACGCGAGAGTCCCAGCCCCAGCACCAGGCCGCCCACGATGGGGAGGACCCAGAGGAACACGATGCCCAGCGGCAGGTGGTCGACGAACCGAGGGTTCAGGATCAGCCCGCCCGCCGCGGCCAGCGACGTGAACAGGAAGGCGACACAAATGCCGGTCCGGGCGGACTTCAGCATGGGATCTCCTGGGCGGGACGGACCGGAGGGAAGCCTCCGGAGAGGGGACAACGAGCGTAGCGAACTGCGGGGGCCGGGGTCAAGATGCGGCCGGAATCAGGCCGTCCGGCCGCAACGGTCCGCTAGTTCATTGAGCAAGATGCTGGGTTCTTGGATCCCAGGACAGGGAGTGCGACCGGGCCGGCGACTCCCTCCAGATCCGGGCGAGCGCCCGCATCCCGTCGGCCAGGGCGAACCGGGAGAGATCGCCGGAGAGCAGGACGTCCATCGCGGTCTCCGGCTCCGGGTAGTGCAGGAACGTCAGGCCGGCGTCCTCATCCAGGTCGGCCAGGCGACGCACGTTGGCGACGGCCTCGTGGAATCCGCCCAGCTCGTCGACGAGTCCGCGCGCCTTCGCCTGCCTGCCCGTCCACACCTGGCCGCGCCCCGCCTCGTGGACGTCGGCGGGGGAGAGGTTCCGGTCGCGGGCGATGGTCTCCACCCACTTGTCGTACGTGGCCCAGTTGTCCTCGGCGATGCGCTGGAACTGCTCGTCGGTCCAGTCGTGCAGCGGGGAGAACAGGAACGCGTGCGGCGAGAGCTGCAGGTCGTCGAACGAGACGCCCACCTTGGAGTAGGCGCCGCGCACGTTGAACTTGCCGACCACGGATCCGATGGATCCCGTGATGCCGCTGCCCGGACAGACGACGTGGTTGCCGGGGGAGCTCATCATGTAGCCGCCGGAGGCGGCCACGTCGGCGATGGAGACGACCACCGGCTTGTCCGCGCGCGCCCGCTCCACCGCGCGCGCCACCCGCAGGGCTCCGCTCGTGGCGCCGCCGGGGCTGTCCACCCGCAGCAGGATCGCGTCGACGTGGCGGTCCGTCCGCGCGTGATCCAGATCGTCGATGACCCGGTCGACGCCCATCGTCAGTCCGGTGACGGCGTCGTAGCGGTCCTCGCCCCACGGCGCCACGAACCCCTGCGCGTGGATCACCGCCACGTTCGCATCGCCCGCCAGGCCCAGCGATCCGCGCGGCACCTCGGCGTAGTCCATCGACGACACCACGCGGAGCTCCGCGCGCGGTCCCTTCAGCCGGTCCGTCAGCTCCGACCAGTCCAGCAGTCCGTCCACGAGGCCGGCATCCATCGCCTCGCCGGCCCGCAGGATGGCGCGCTGGCGCAGCTCCGGGAGCGTTCCCGCGGCCAGCTCCCGGTTCTCCGTCAGCACGGAGTCATACGCCGCGGCGAGGTCCTCCATCTCCCAGCGGAGGTTCTCCATCGCCTCCTTGGACGCCTCCTCGCGCGTGAACAGCTCCACCATGCTCTTGTATTCGTCGATGGCGTGGAACTGCGGATGCACGTCGAGGAGGTCGAGCGTGCGCTTCACGTGCTGCAGCGTGACGCCGCTGCCCATGAGGAAGACCGTGCCGTCCTGGAACAGGAACGTGGAGTCGCACTCGCTGGCCAGGTAGAGCCCGCGGTCCGACAGGTCGAACGCGTGGGCCACGACCGGCTTGCCTGCGGCCTGCACGTGCCGGATCCCCGCGCGGATCTCGTCGAGCTTGCCGAGCCCCGCGGCCGGTCCCTCGATGCGGAAGAGGACGCCCGCAATGCGATCGTCCGCCGCCGCCTTCTCCAGGTTCTCCGTGATCTCCATCAGGCACGGCGGGGCACCGTCCACGAGGTCGGCGAGCGAGGCCGGGCCGTAGTGCTCCAGCAGCGGACCGGAGAGCCGGATCGTCAGCCAGGAATCGTCACGCGGACCGGTGTCCGCGAAGAACGCGACGGCCGTCAG
Organism: bacterium; assembly: GCA_965216835.1. Classification (GTDB taxonomy): domain Bacteria; phylum ARS69; class ARS69; order ARS69; family ARS69; genus BQJX01. The sequence continues at coordinate 425,362 of OZ244210.1, forward strand.
GACCAGCAGCGGGGTCAGCACCAGGAAGAGGATCGCCGCGATGACGGCGAAGAAGGTTCGGACGAACGACAGCATGTGCGTCTCCCGGGACGCCGCGTCAGGAGGCCTCGGGCACGTCGCGCGTTCCGAACGAGAGGAGGTGGACCGTCGTGCCCGCCCCCCGGATCCGCAGGTCCAGGTTGTGGATGCCGAATTCCGGGCAGGAGACCAATTCGTACAGGCGTCCGCGGTCCACGTCCACCACCGTCCGGTCGCCCCGACGATCCACGTCGGCGCCCGACGCCTCGGCCTCCAGAAGCGAGCCGTCCAGCGTGATCTCCAGCTCCGCGTCGTCCTCGCCGGGACTCACCACCGCCAGCACGGACGCGCCCTCGAACACGACCGCGACCCCTCCCTCGTCGCCCTCGCAGGCGATGCCGTCCGGATGGAGCGACCAGGTGCCGTCCAGATAGGCGCGTCCCTCGGCGCGAAGTTCCGGCATCTCGAACTCCCGCGGCGGGGCCGCGTCCTGTCCGTTCTCCGGCTCGTCCGGCTCCGGCGGCCCGAACCCGACGCCCCGGCTCCCGAAACGGACCTCAGGGGTGGGGAGGAAGCGGAGCGCGCCGGCCCGGGGAAGATCGTCCAGCGGCTCGTGCCGCGGACCCGGATCGGCGCCGTCGTTCGCCTCGCGCAGCAGCGTGCGGATGGCGCCCTCCAGCGTCTCGTACTCGCCGGGGCCCTCGGACCAGGCGCGGATCCGGCCGGTGGCGTCCACCAGGACGCGGGCTGGGAGGTTCCCGAGGCCGTACCCCCGGAACAGCTTCAGGTCCGCGTCCAGGGCGACGGGGTACGGAACGCCCAGTCGCCAGATCTCGCGGCGCGCATCGTCCGTGCGCTGCTCGAAGCTCCACGCCGGAACGTGGACGCCGATCACCACGAGCCCGTGCTCGCGGTAGTGGTCGCCCAGGTCGCGCACGCGCTCCAGCGAGCGGACGCCGGCCGGATCGCCGTACGAGAAGAAGTCCAGGAGGATCACGCGGCCGCGCAGCGGACCCAGCATGGCCGCGTCGCCCGCCCAGTCGGGGGGGGCGATCTCGGGGGCGGGCAGTCGCCCGGTGCGGAGGAATCTCAAGCGGTCACCCGACCTTCACCCAGCGGGCGATCTCGGGCAGCGTCGCTCGCTTCCCGGTGAGGAGGATCCCCACGCGGAACACGCGCGACGCCACGATGAACATCGCCCCGGTGGAAAGGGCCAGCGTGATCCACGTGGCCGCGATCTCCCACGCCGGCGGTTCCTTGATCGCGTAGCGGAAGAGCATGAGGCTGGGCGTCAGCGGTGGGAAGAACGAAAACACGCGCGCCAGCCAGTGATCCGGCGCCTGGGCGATGGCCATGCCCAGCATGACCGGCAGCACGAGCGTCAGGGAGATGGGCGTGAGGAACGGCTGCGCGTCGCGCTCCGTCGCGCACACGGACCCGATGGTTCCCAGCAGCGCGGCGAAGAGGAAGTACCCGGGCAGGAAGTAGAGTCCGAAGATCCCGATCTCCTCGGCGGTGACCGGCAGCTCCGATCCCAGGCGCAGCGAGAGCAGCGTACCGACCGCGGCCCAGGTGCCCAGCAGCGTCAGGCCGACGGCGCCCAGCCCCAGGATCTTCCCGACCATGAGCTCCAGCGGCGTGACGCTGGAGAGCAGCACCTCGATCACGCGGTTGGACTTTTCCTCGATGACGGAGCGGAGCAGGATGTGCCCGGTGGGGATGAGCGCGAAGAAGAGCGTCATCACTAGCAGCACCGCGTGCAGGTAGACCGCCGTGAAGTCCTGCTCCTGGTCGCCGCTCGCCCCGATGCGGGCCGTGCCGAGATCGGCCGCGGTCAGGAGCGCGTCGGCCTGCTCCTCGTCCAGCCCCAGCTGCGCGGCCTTCGTCCGGCCGAGCACGCGGTGCGCGCGTGCCTCCAGATTCTGGAGCACGGTCAGGTTCGTGATGGACTCGGCGCGGTAGTTCATCCGCCCCGTCTCGGCGAAGTCCTCCGGAAGGAGGAGCCAGCCGGTGAGCTCGCCTTCGGTCACGCGGCGATCCAGTTCCTCCCCGGAGACGCCGGGATCGATGCGCAGCAGCCGGACGGCGTCGTCGCCGGAGTCGTCCTCCACCAGCCGATCGCCGAAGACGCCGGTCCGGTCGAGCACGCCGATGACCAGGTCGCCCTCCCCGACGAGATTCTCCGCCAGGAGCGGCAGGGCGATCGCCAGGCCCATCATGATCGGCGTCGCCACCAGCCCGAACAGGAACGACTTCTTCCGAACGCTCTCCACGTACTCGCGCCTCATGACGCGCGCCACCTTGCGGGGATTCATCGGCGCGCCTCCACGGGGGCGGGAACGTCGGCGGGGGCGGGCGACTCCGGATCGCCGGAGACAAGCCGCACGAAGATGGTGTGGAGGCTGGCCGACCGCACCTCGAAGCGACGGATCCGCACACGCGGCGCCACCTCCGCCAGCACCGTCGACGGATCGGCGCCGTCTGTGAGCGTCAGCTCACGCACGCGGCCGTTGCGCCGGCAGTTCAGGACGGCGGGATGGGACTCCAGCGCGTCGGCATCGCCGTCCACCTCCGCCACGACGGTCTCCCCGCCGTGCGCGCGCTTCACGTCCTCCAGCCGACCCTCCGCTACCGCCCGTCCCCGGTGGATCAGCGTCAGGTGCGTGCACAGCCGCTCCACCTCGTCCATGAGGTGCGTGGAGAGGACGATCGTCGTGCCGCCCTCGGCGAGCGAGAGGATGGTGTTGCGCATGAGGTCCTGGTTTACCGGGTCCAGCCCGGAGAACGGCTCGTCGAGGACCAGCAGCTCCGGCGCGTGCATCACGGTGGCCGCGAACTGGATCTTCTGCTGGTTTCCCTTGGAGAGTTCCTGCAGCCGGCGGCTGGCGGTGGCCGACATGCCGAGCCGGTCCAGCCACTCCTTGCCCGCGGCGCGCGCCTGCGCCGGCGACAGCCCGCGCAGCTCGCCGAAGAACATCAGGTTGTCCGACACCTTCATCGCCGGATAGAGGCCGCGCTCCTCGGGCAGGTAGCCGATGCGGTCCTTGGTGGCGGTGGTGAGCGGCTCGCCGAGCACGCGGACCGAGCCCTCGTCCGGCTGGAGGATCCCCATGATCATGCGGATGGACGTGGTCTTGCCGGCGCCGTTCGGACCCAGGAGCCCGTAGATGCAGCCGCGCGGCACGGCCAGGTCCAGGCCGCGGACGGCCGGGACGTCGTCGAACGTCTTGCGGACGCCCTCCAGGCGGAGCGCGTCGGCGCGGACGGGAACGGCGGGTTGAACGGTCATGCGGGGGCTCTCCACGGTGGAGACTCCAGCATAGCAGGGTCAACCGATGATCGCCCAGCGCCTTGCGGCCGCGGCGCTCCTGACGCACACTCCCGCCCATGCGCGCGATCCTGGATTTCGTGAAGTTCGAGCACACGGTGTTCTCGCTGCCCCTGCTGGTGGCGGGCGCTTTCCTGGGCGCCCAGGGGCCGCCTCCCCTGGTTCCCCTGCTGTGGATCCTGGTGGCGGGGACGGGCGCGCGCACGCTGGCGATGGCGCTGAACCGCATCCTGGACCGGCGCATCGACGCGCGGAATCCGCGCACCGCGAACCGCGAGCTTCCCTCCGGGAAGATGACGACGGCGTCCGCGTGGGGGGTCGCGGCGTTCGGCCTGGCGCTGTTCGCCGTCGCCGTGCTGAATCTGCCGCCGCTCTGCGCGAAGCTCGCGCCGATCCCGCTGGCGATCTTCGTGATCTACCCGCTGATGAAGCGCTTCACGCCGCTGGCGCACTTCGGCGTCGGCGCGGCACTCGCCTTCGGCCCGATCGGGGCGTACGTGGCCATCACGAACGAGATCTTCCCGGGGGAGGGCGTCCACCTCCTCGCCCTGTTCACGCTGCTGTGGGTCGGTGGGTTCGACGTGATCTACGCCACGCTGGACGAGGACTTCGACCGGAAGGAAGGGCTGCACTCGCTTCCGGCGGCCCTCGGACGCGAGCGGGCGCTGGCGGTGGCGGCCGTCGTGCACGCCGTGGGGTTCCTCGCGCTCGCGGCGCTCACCTGGACGGAGCTGCGGGGGCCGCTGGCCTGGGCGATGCTCATCGCCATCGGGGCGATGCTGGCGCTGGAGCACTGGAAGGCGCACCGCGTGGACTTCGCGTTCTTTCAGATCAACGCCGTGCTGGGACTCGTCGTTTTCGGGCTGGTCTGGCTCGGGCTCTGACCCGTCGCCGGAACGGGAAAGGGGAGGCCGATCGGCCTCCCCCTCGTGAGCATCGTCCGGAAGACGTCTTCTCTTCGCGATTCCCTAGCGGTACTGGGACTTCACGCGACCCCAGGTCTCCGGCTCCACCGCCACGCCCTCGGTCTCCGGCGCGCCGCGGTTCACCCAGGCACGGATCACGTCGATCACTTCCTGCGGCAGCGGACCGCCGATGAGCGGCATCTGCTGGCCGACCAGGCTGGGGCAGGCCTCGAGCTTGCAGATCAGGAAGCTCTCGTCCGGATTGAACGGCGTGATGCGGTTCCAGACCGGGAGCTCGGCCGAGGGCACGCCGACGATGTTGGAGTAGGCGGCGCCGTCGCGCAGGTCCAGGTTGCCGCTCAGGGCGGCGCCGTGGCAGAAGCTGAGCGCGCAGCTGGGCGTGAAGATGTTGGCCTGGATCTCGGCCAGGGAAGGATCGAACGGCAGGCCCGCCGACGAACTGACCGCCGCGCCGTCCCAGGTGCGATCGTAGTCCACGGCCGCAGCAACCCCGGGGAGAGCGGCGACCAGCGCAAGAAGGATCAAACCGGTAGTAGCAAGCTTCATGGACCGCTCCTCTGGGGGCACGGTGCTTCGATCTTTCGCCGCCGGGATCCGGGGGCGAGTGCGAAATCGGGGCGATCCCGGATGGGGAAACGCGCAACCAGTGTAATGCATCCCGGGCGGCCGATTCCACCCGTCGTCCGCGGAACGTCCCGGGAAGCGTCGAAGCGGGCGCTCGGACCGGATCCACCGGATCGGGGTGAAACTGTCGTCCCGGTCCCTTCGTCCGGACGTTGACGGTCCCGGGCCCCCGTTGCTAGCTTCGCTCGCCCCACGGAGCCGGCCACCCGGGAGCCCATCCCATGAGAACCGTCGTCGTCATCACCGGAGCTTCCGGCTCCGTCTTCGGCGTGGAGCTGCTGAAGCGCCTGCCCGGCGAGAAGCACGCCATCCTGACGAAGTGGGGCCGTGTGGTCCTGCGGGAGGAGCTCGGGATGTCCGGCTCGGACCTGGAGGCGCTCTGCGACGGCCTCCACTCCGACGACGATCTGGCCTCGCCGCTGTCGTCCGGGTCCAACCCGTTCGACGCCGTCGTCGCGATGCCGGCCAGCGCCGGGTTCGTGGCGAAGGTGGCCGCCGGGCTCACCGATTCGCTCGGCACGCGCCTCTGCCACATCGCCCTGAAGGAGCGTCGCCGGCTGGTCGTGGGGCTGCGCGAGAGCCCGCTCACGTCCATCGCCCTGGAGAACGCGGCCCGCGTCTCGCGGGAAGGGGCCGTCGTCATGCCGGTGTCGCCGTTCTTCTACCTGAAGCCGGATTCCATCGATCGCCTCGTGGGGGACTTCGTGGACCGGGTCGTGCAGGCGGCCACCGGGCAGCCGCTGGACACGGGCTGGCGGCGGGAGGAGCTGAAGTGACGGACCTGCGGAAGTTCCTGAAGGCCATCGACGAGGCGGGCGAGCTGCATCGCGTGACGGCGCCGGTGGACCCCAAGCTCGAGATCACGGAGATCTGCCAGCGCGTCGTCCGGGAGAAGGGCCCGGCCCTCCTGTTCGAGAACGTGGAGGGCGCGGACTTCCCGCTGGCGATCAACCTGTTCGGCAGCGAGAAGCGCGTGGAGCTGGCGCTCGGGCGACCGCCGGCCGCGCTCGGCGAGTGGCTCGTGTCCATCGCCGAGGATCTGAAGGCGCCGTCCATCGGGACGCTGGCGAAGCGCGGCGGCGACCTGCTGAAGATGCGCGGCATGCGGCCGAAGATGGGGCGGGGCGGGCCGGTTCGCGAGGTCTCCGAGGCGCCGGAGCTGGAGCGCCTCCCCGTGCTCACGTGCTGGCCGGACGACGGAGGACCGTTCTTCACGTTCCCGCTCGTGCACACGCGCAGCCCGCGCGACGGTTCGCTGAACGTCGGCATCTACCGGATGCAGCGCTACTCCCGGCACGAGACCGGCATGCACTGGCAGATCGGCAAGGGAGGCGGCTACCATCACTTCGAGGCCGAGGACGCCGGCAAGCCGCTCGACGTGGCCGTCGCGTTCGGCGGCGATCCCGCACTGATGCTGGCCGCGATGATGCCGCTGCCCGAGGGTCTGTCGGAGGCGGCGTTCGTAGGGTTGCTGCGCGGGAAGGGAATGGAGCTTTCCGAGGGAGAGACGGTGGAAGTCCCCGTGCCCGCGGCCGCGGAGTTCGTGCTGGAGGGCACGGTGGCGCCCGGCACGCGTCGCACGGAGGGACCCTTCGGCGATCACTTCGGACATTACTCCGCGGCCGCGCCGTTCCCCGTGTTCGAGGTCCGGCGGGTCACGCGTCGCAAGGACGCCATCTACCCGGCCATCGTCGTGGGCAAGCCGCCGCAGGAAGACGGCGTCATGGGCAACGCCGTCCAAGAGCTGCTGGGACCGCTGATCAAGCTGCCGCATCCGGAGATCCGCGACGTCTGGAGTTACGAGGAGACCGGCTTCCACCACCTGCTGGTGGCGTCGGTGGAGGAGCGCTTCGCCAAGGAGGCGATGCGCTCCGCGTTCGGTCTGCTGGGACAGGGGCAGCTCGGCCTGACCAAGGTGCTGATCACGGTCGGGCGCGCCGTGGATCCGCGCGATCTGGACGCCGTGCTGGAGGCGGTCGCCCGCCACTTCGATCCTTCCGAGGACTTCCTGCTGCTGCCCAAGGTGCCGTTCGACACCCTGGACTTCACGAGCTACACGATGAACCTCGGCAGCAAGATGATCCTCGACGCCACGCCCAAGGAGGCCCAGCCGGCCGAACTGCCCGAGATCCCCGATCTCACCACCGTGGACTCGCGGATCCTGGGCCAGCGGATGCTGGGGCGGGCGATCCTGGCGGTCCAGGTGGGCGACGGCCACCCGCGCGACGTGCTGGAGACCGTCCTGGAGGCCCTGCCGGGCGCCCACACCGCGGAAGGCCCGCCGCCGCTCCCGAAGATCGTGGCGGCGGTCTCGCCGGACATCCCGCTGGACGACCGCAACCTGCTGATGTGGGGCATCTTCACCCGCTTCGACCCGGCGCGGGACGCGTTCTTCGAGCGGTCGGTGCTCCGCGGCGTCTGGCCGATCCACCGCGGCCGCATGGGCATCGACGCCACGTTCAAGCAGGGCTACCCGGAGCCGCTGGAGATGGATCCGGACATCGTGGCCCGCGTGGACCGGCGCTGGAAGGAGTACGGGCTCTCGGGAGCTTGAAAAATCGCCCCTTCCGGACCATCATGGGGCGCCCGCAGGAGGAACGCGTGATCCAGGACCCGCATCGACTCGTCCGCGACCCCAGGCTCCGGGAGATCGCGGCCAAGCTGGAAGCCGGCGAACGCCTCGGTTTCGAGGACGGAATGGTCTGCCTGACCACGGACGACGTGTTCGGGCTGGGTCGCATCGCCGATCGGGTGAAGCGGCAGAAGACCGGCGACCGCGTCTTCTACGTGCTGAACCGACAGCTCAATCCCACGAATCTCTGCGTCCTCACCTGCAAGTTCTGCGACTTCGCGGCGCGCAAGGGCGATGCCCACGCGTACGAGATGTCGATGGACGAGATCCTGGCGCACGGCTCCGACGACATCGACGAGATCCACATCGTCTCCGGGCTTCATCCCAAGTGGAAGTTCGAGGACTACGTGGACATCGTCCGGCGGCTGAAGGACGCCTATCCGGATCTGCCCATCAAGGCGTGGACGGCGGTGGAGATCGACTGGTTCGCGAAGATCTCCAAGAAGCCCGTGGAAGAGGTCCTGGCCACGCTGAAGGAGGCGGGCGTCGTGGCGATGCCCGGCGGCGGCGCCGAGGTCTTCTCGGATCGCATCCGCGACGAGCTCTACAAGAGCAAGATGGGCCACGAGCGCTGGTTCGAGATCCACCGGGCCGCGCACGGTCTGGGCATCCGGTCCAACGTGACGCTTCTCTACGGACACATCGAGACGCTGGAGGAGCGCATCTCGCACATGCTGCAGGTGCGGGAGCTCCAGGACGAGACGGGCGGGTTCTACTCCTTCATCCCGCTGGAGTACCAACTCGGGACCACCAAGCTGGTGGAGCGTCCGTCGTCCGCGGACGACGGTCTGCGCACCATCGCGGCGGCCCGGCTCCTCCTCGACAACTTCGACCACATCAAGGCGTACTGGGTCATGCTCGGCGAGGAGACGGCGTCGGTGGCGCTGAACTTCGGCGCGGACGACCTGGACGGGACCATCGTCGAGGAGAAGATCGCGCACTACGCCCTCGCCGACAGTCCGGTGGGACTCACGCAGCATCGCATCCTGAAGCTCATTCGCGAGGCGGGGAAGGTGCCCGTCCGGAGGAACGCGCTCTACGATGTCCTCGAAGTCCACGACGAAGACCACGCTGGCGCTCATTCCGTATCTCAACTGTGAGCCGTTCTACGCGGGCCTGACCGAACTCGACTACGAGATCGTGCACGAGGTCCCGCGCAAGCTCGGCGAACTGGCGGAGACGGGCACGGCCACGTGCGGCCCCATGGCGGTGGCCGACCTGTTCCGCCTGCGGGAGACCTACGAGCCGCTGGGAGACTTCGGCATCGCCTGCGAGGGCGCGGCGCACTCCGTGTTGCTGTTCTCCCGGGCGCCGCTGAAGCGGTTGGACGGCGCCCACGTCGGGCTGACCACGGAGAGCAGCACCTCCGTGCGACTGGCGCAGCTGCTCCTCGAGCAGCGCTACGGCCTGAAGGACGTGACGTTCGAGAGTGGAGAATCCGAGGACGACGACGCGCGCCTGCTCATCGGGGACCGGGCCATCGTGGCGTCGGGCGAAGGCCTCGACGAGTTCCCGTTCGTCGCGGACCTCGGGCAGGAGTGGCACGGTTGGCAGGCGCTTCCGTTCGTGTTCGCCCGCTGGGTCGTCCACCGCGACGTTCCCGCGGAGGACCGTGAGCGGATCTCCGCCGCGATCGCGGCCTCGCTGGACGGCTGGAAGCTGCGCGTGCCGGAGATCGCGGCCCGTCGCGGCGACGAGCTGGGACTGGACGGCGAGAGCGTGCTGCGCTACCTGAGCACGTTCCGCTACCGCATCGGGCCGGTGGAGACGCTGGGCGAGCAGACGTTCGAGTCGATGCTGAAGGAGATGGACGCATGAGCACCACGTTCGCCTGGCAGAACCTGCACCGGCCGTCCGGCGATCCCGCCCGCTTCGAAGAGATCGCGGGAAGAGTCCTCGCGGACGAGCGCGTCGACGAGGAGGACGCCCTCTTCCTGCTGCGCGACGCGAACCTCACGGACCTGTGCGCGCTGGGCGACGAGATGCGTCGGCGTCGCGTGCCGGGCCACGCCGTGACGTTCGTCATCGACACGAATCCCAACTACACGAACGTCTGCACGACGGACTGCCTCTTCTGCGCGTTCTACCGCAAGCCCGGACACGCCGAGGGCTACTGGCATCCCGTGGAGGCGATGGTGGAGAAGGTCCGCCGCGCCGTGGACCAGGGCGCCACCACCACGCTGATGCAGGGCGGACACAACCCGGAGATCCCGTTCTCCTACTACCTGGAGATGGTGCGCACGCTGAAGGCGGAGTTCCCGGACCTGTGCATCCATCTCTGGAGCCCGTCCGAGATCCGGACCATGTCCGAGGTGTCGGAGCTGTCGGTGCCCGAGGTGCTTCGGCAGCTCTGGGACGCGGGTCAGCGGACGATTCCGGGCGGCGGGGCGGAGATCCTCGTGGACCGCGTCCGCAAGCGCATCAGCCCCAAGAAGCCGAACGCGGACAACTGGCTGGACGTCATGCGCGCGGCTCACGAGATCGGCTACAAGAGCACCGCGACCATGATGTACGGCCACGCCGAGACGGACGAGGAGATCGTGGAACACCTGCGGAAGGTGCGCGCGCTCCAGGACGACACGTCGGGCTTCACCGCCTTCGTGCCGTGGAGCTTCAAGCCGGGGAATACGCTCCTGGAGAACAAGATCCCGGAGAGCCCCGGGCCGGTGAAGTACCTCCGCATCATCGCGCTGGCCCGCATCTACCTGGACAACTTCCTCCACATCCAGGCCAGCTGGTTCTCCGAGGGGAAGAAGACGGGGCAGATCGCGCTGCATGCCGGCGGCGACGACTTCGGCGGCACGCTGATCGAGGAGAACGTGCTCGCGGAGGCGAACCACCACAACCGGACCACCACCGAGGAATGCGTGGCGCTCATCAAGGACGCGGGCTACCGCGCCGTGCAGCGGACCACCCTGTACGATCACGTCCGCGAGTGGTGACGTGAACGCGTCGTCCTCCGTGCGGGCGCGTCGCCTGCTGGTGCTCGGCGCGGTCTCGGGCTTCCTGGCGGTCGCGGCCGGCGCGTTCGGCGCTCACGCCCTGAAGGAATCGCTTCCCGCGGAGAACCTCGCCTGGTTCGAGACCGGCGTCCGCTACCACCTCGTGCACGCCGTGGCGCTGTTCCTGGCGGGAATGCTGGCCGAACGCCGCCGAGGGCCCGGCGCGGCCGTCGCCGGCGAGTTCTTCCTGTGGGGCAGCGTGCTCTTCTCCGGGTCGCTCTACGTCCTGGCCCTCACCGGCATGAGTTGGCTCGGGGCCGTCACCCCGTTCGGCGGCGTGGCTTGGCTCGTCGCGTGGGCGATGCTGGCCGTCGCGGCCGCCCGCCCCGATCCGTCATGACGTCGCCCCCGCGCATTCCGGAGCCGAAGGAAGCCGATCCGCTGCGGCCGCCGCCCCTGTCCGCGGGCGACGTGCATCTGTGGCACGCCGACCTGGATCAGGGGCCGCTGCAGGAGGCGCTGCTGGACGCGGCGGAGGCCGAGCGCGCGCGCAGCATGACCCCGTCCACGCGGCCGCGCTGGATCCGTTCTCGCGGCCTCCTGCGGACCGTGCTGTCGGGGTACGTGGGCAAGGCGCCCGCCTCGCTCCACTTCGATTCGCTGGGCGAGGGCAAGCCGCACCTCGTGCCGGCCGGCGGTCCGCACTTCAACCTCTCGCACGCCCGCGAGCGATGGTTGCTGGCGGTCTGCGCCACGTTCGACGTCGGCGTGGATCTGGAGCGAACGGACCGTGAGGTGAACATCCCGTCGGTGGCGCGCCGCATCTTCCGGCCGGAGGAAGTGGCGCAGATCCTGGCGGGCGACGAGCGCGAGCAGCGCAACACGTTCTTCCGCGCCTGGACCGCGCGCGAGGCCCTCACGAAGACGCGGGCCGAGGGAATGTTCACGCTGTCCCTGGACGCCGTGATCGACCTGCGGTCGGGGCATCCGCTGGAACTCTCGGGCCCGGACGCCGGCCACTGGACGCTCGCCCAGGTCCCGATGCCGGTTGGCTGGTGCGGAGCGCTCGCGGCGGAAGGGCGCGTGACCTCCGTGCGATCGTTCCGGGTCCGCGCGCCGGCGTGACGTCGTGATCGCGTTCGTCACGGGTGCCACCGGCTTCGTCGGGCGACGGACGTTGGAGGCGATGCTCGCCGGCCCGTTCGAGGAGATCCGCTGTCTCGTGCGGGATCCGTCCCGTCTCCCAGACGATCCCCGGCTCCGCGCCGTTCGCGGCGCGCTCCCCGACGACCTCGCGGCGGCGGACGAGGCGCTGCCCGGCTGCGATGTCGTCGTCCACCTTGCGGCCGTCACCGGGCGCGCGACGGCGGACGATCATCAGGCGGTGAGCGTGTCCGGCACGGAGGCGCTCCTGCGCCTCGCGTCCACGGCGGGCGTGCGGCGGTTCCTCTTCGTCAGCACGATCGCGGTGAAGTATCCGGAGAAGAAGCACTACCCGTATGCCGCGGCGAAGCAGGAAGCCGAACGACTCGTCCGGGAGAGCGGCCTCGACGTCGCCGTGCTTCGCCCGACGGTGGTGCTGGGCCCCGGCTCCGCCGTGGAGGCCGGCATCGTCTCGCTGGCGTGCGCTCCCGTCCTCCCGAGGTTCGACGGGGGACGGGCCAGCGTGCAGCCCGTGCACGTGGACGACGTGGCGGCGGCCGTCGCCCACCTGGCCGCCCGGCCCGAGCTCGGCGGCGCCACGATCGACTTCGGCGGCCCCGAGGCGATGACCTGGGACGAGCTCTTGCGCCGCGTGCGCCGGACCCTCACGGGCGGCGAGGGGCCGTCCGTTCCGGTCCCGCTGGCGCCGGTCGTCGCGGCGCTCGCCGGTCTGGAGCGCGTGCTTCCGGGTCCGCCGCCGGTGACCGCGGGACAGTTCTACGCATTCCGCCACGACGGCCTGGCCGCCCCCGACGACTCGGTGCCGCCGGCGCCGTCGGAGCGCCGCTCCGTGGACGATCGTCTGGCGGAGCGACGCGCGGAGGCCGCCGCACCGCCGGAGGAAGCGGAGCGACTCGCCCGCCTGGACCGGGAGTGCTCCGTGTTCACTCGCTACCTCGCCCGCGCCGACGCCGGCGACGAGCTGCGCGCACACTACCGTCGCGCGCACGAGGCTGGACGCTGCCACCCCGTGCCGCCGGACGCGCCGGACGATCCGGTGGTGGCGTACGCGCGACGCGGACCGTGGCAGGCGCGACTGGCCGACGTCTATGCGTCGCGCTTCGACCGCAGCGGGCCGCTGCGCCGCAAGCTCGTCCTCCTGCTGGCGATGCTGGAGTCCATCGGCGAGACGAACCATCGCCTCGACGGCCCCACCGCCGGGTCCTTCGCCGGGTTCGTGCTGGGCGCCGCGGCGAGGGGCGTCGCCTACGCCGTCATGCTCCCGGCCGCGATGCTGCTGGTGGGGCGCGCGCGCAAGCGGGCGGGGATCGGCCGATGAGGGTGATCGTCGTCGGCTCGGGGGCCAGTGCGGTGCACTTCGCGGCCACGGTCCTGGACCGCGGCCATGACGTGATCCTGGTGGACGTCGGGCGCACGAACGAGACGCCGCCCGTCCGCCCCGAGGACGACTTCGATCAGCTCAAGCATCGTCTGCCCGATCCCGTGACGCACCTGCTCGGTGAGCGCTTCGAGTCCGTGACCTATCCGGGACGGGACGGCGAGTACTACGGATTCCCGCCGCAGAAGCTCTACGTGTTCGAGCCGGTGCCGGGGTCGGAGACGGAGTCCGCCGGGTTCGCGCCGCTGCAGTCGTTCGCGCGGGGCGGCCTGGCCGAGACGTGGACGGCCGGCTGCTTCCCGTTCCACGACGACGAGCTCGCGGACTTCCCGTTCGGATGGGAGGAGCTTCGGCCCGCGTACGCCGAGGTGGCGCGGCGCATCGGTGTGTCGGGGGAGGAGGACGATCTCGCGTCCCGCTACCCGTGGCACGAGAACCTCCAGCCCGCCGTGGAGCCGGACGAGCACTCGCGAAGACTCCTGGCGCGCGCGCGGGAGAAGCGCTCGGAGCTGGCCGCGCTCGGCTTCACCGTCGGCCGATCGCGCGTGGCCGTGCTCACGCAGGACCGCGAGGGACGCTCCGCCTGCCGGCGGCTCGGGCGATGCCTGCTGGGCTGTCCCGTGGGATCGCTCTGGACGCCGTCGATCGGCGTGCGGGAGCTGATCGGCCGGAGCGGCCTCGACCACCGGGAGGGGCGGCGCGTCACCCACCTGCTGGTGGACGGAGAGGATCGACGGGTCACGGGCGTGGCGGTCCGGGGTCCGGATGGGACGGAGGAGGAGATCCGTGCCGACGCCGTCGCGCTGGGCGCGGGCACGCTCGGCTCGACCCGCATCTTCCTGCAGACCTGGCGTCGCCTGACGGGGGAGGCGCCGAAGCTCCCGGGGCTCATGGACAACCGCCAGGTGCTCCTGCCGTTCGTGAACCTGGGCATGATTCCCCGTGCCCATCAGGCCGCGACGTACCAGTACCACCAGATCACGATGCGCCTGGAGGCGGCCGACCCGCGCGAGGCCGTGCACGGACTCGTCACCACGCTGAAGGCGGCCTCCATCCATCCGATCCTGCAGGATCTTCCGTTCGATCTGCGGACGTCGACGTTCCTCTTCCGCAACCTGCACGCCGCGTTGGGGCTCGTGAACGTGAACTTCGCCGACCATCGGCGGGACGACTGCTGGGTGGGGCTGGGCGAGGGCGGGGAGGACGCGCCGCTGCGCGTGCACTACCGGCCGCCCGCGGATGAGGCGTCGAGGTTGCCGGCGGCGCTGGCCCGCTACCGGAGGGCCCTCCGGAAGCTGGGCTGCGTGGTTCCGCCCGGCATGGAGCACGTCCGGCCGATGGGAGCCAGCGTCCACTACGCCGGAACCCTTCCGATGACGGAGAAGGCCGCGCCGTTCACCACGGATGCGTCCGGCGCCAGCCGCGACCTCGCCGGCCTCCACTTCGTGGACGGCACGACGTTCCCGTTCCTGCCGGCCAAGAACCTCACGTTCACGTTGATGGCGAACGCGCACCGGATCGCGGAGTCGGCGTTCTAGAACGGGCGCTCAGGGGGCGGTCGTGAGACGGACGGCCACGTTCTCGCTCTCGGCCCGGGCGGTGAAGAGATCATAGACGTGCTCCGCCCTCTGCGCTTCGACGAACGGCTCGGAGAGCAGGAAGTCCAGGGTCAGGGAGACGGCACGCTCGCCCCGAGTCGCTTCGACGCTGCAGGTCCCCGTCGTGTTTCGTGTCCGGTGCTTGCGCGGGAGGGCGAGGACGGTCCAGCCGTCAGGAAGCTGGATCTCCGTCGTCACGGTGCTCCTGTACGCATAAGGGAAGTCGAAGGGCTGCGTTCGGGGTCGTGGGACGAGGTCGTCGGGTGCCTCGCCGAGCATCAGGAACGGCCGGAGTGTGGCCACCCCATCCCGGGCCGCCACGCGAATCGGAGCGGCGACCCCGGCTTCCAGTCGGATCGGCATCGATGAATCTTCCCGACCCGCGACCTCCACGTGCTTCACCTCCACTCGATCGAACTCGCGCTCGATCCACGCTCGAGCTTCGTGCTGGAGCCCGACTCCTTCGAGATGGCGCGTCAAGGTTCGGAAGCGCCGGGCGCTCTCGCCTTGAAGACGATAGTCCAGGGTGCCGGTAGGGGATCGGTCTCCGGTCAGGCTCCAGACGAATCGTGCGACGGTTCGATTGTCCTCCGCGCTCGACCGCGGTGTCTCCTGCCACGCGCCCCGATCTCCACGCGACACGAAAGCCTGAACGCCTTCGAGGTGCCAGGGAAGCTCTCCGAAAGCGAGGTCCTCCTCCCCCGGCGAGAGGAAGATCGGCGTTCCGGCGTCGGAGTCCACGACGACGATGGAACGCGTGAACTGCCAGAAGTGCGCCTGGCGGTCGAGGGGGCCCTGCCGACGATCCCGCAGGAATGCAAGGTGTGAGGGAACGTCCAGCTCCTGCAGGACCGATCGATAGAGTCGACCCACGTCAAGGCTGCTTCCTTCGCCGCGCTTCACGATCTCCGACATGCGCTCCTCGTAGTTCCCTTCGATTCTCACGGCGTTGTTGACTTTCACTCGGGCGGAGAGTGCGGCATACGCTGCGCGCGCGGTCATCTCGGGGCTGTCACCCCTCTCGACGATCTCGAGGATCGAGTCGATGGGGGGATCCTGGCGATCGTAGAACTCCGTGTTCCGACGCAAGACCTCCGTCAGGTGACTCCAGTAGCCACTCGATCCGTAGTAGAAGTAGAGGTAGGTCCGCTCGCTGGTGGACGGCAGAGACATCGGCTCCTCGTCGAACGGCGGAACGTTTCTGGCCTCGAACCGATAGGAACCGGGACTCGGGCCCGCCACCATCTCGACGCGCGGCTGGCAGGTCTCGGTGGGATTGACCCAGAGGTGACGGGGGATGCGCTTCTCGCCGCCTTGCATCAGGTATCTCTCGACCGACTTGCTTGCGTGCCACGGGTGCCAAACGAGTTCGAACTGGAGGACGGGAACGTCCTGCTGAACCGGCCAGACCGCGGGCGCGGTGCCGACGAACTGGACCCAGAGATCGACGATGCATCCGTCGGTCACGGCCGGCATGAGGATCGTTCGGGATTCCGAAGCGAACTCGGAATCCTGATAGTCAAGGCGATGCAGGATGTCTTCCGCCCGGACGACGTGCTCCGTGCCGTCCGCGTGGACCGTGCGGGCGTGGATCTCGCGAATCTCGAGCTGATGCTCCACGTCGGGGAGCTTGACCTCCGCAAACCCTCGGCCGCCATCGCGGAGGATCCGTGTCCGCTCCCGCAACGTGACGATCGCGTCTTCGCGCAGTTCGGAGTCATCGACGTGCAATTTGCTGAAGATGCGGACGGCGGGCGGATCCGCGCGGGACGAAGCCGGAGCGTTCATCACCCAGTGACTCGACGGAATCGGATCCCAGAAGAAGCGAGGAGCCTCCGAGGCGAGCGCGGGTGCCCCGAGGGCACTCGCAACGACGGCCGCCGCGAGGACCGGAACGCGATCGTCGAGTCTCATGGCGCGCGCTCTGCGACCAGCAGGATGTCCTCCACGGAGGAGAGACGGAGGGCGAACTCCCTCATGGTGTCGATGTCCTCGGCCGGGATCTCCTGGCCCGTATTCGTGTACTTCCAGTCCGCTTCCAGTGCTGAACCCTCGGAGTGGAATCGAAAACTCAACTTGGTGCCGGCAACGCCGACCGAATCGGCCACCGTGGCGGGAACCGCCGTGAGCGCCTCCGACAGTTGCCATCGGCTGCGGACGGTGAGCGCGCGAGGCCGACCGAAGCCAAAGGCGTCCGCCCGGGGGTCGTCACGGGGAGCTGCGACCCGGGGGAGTCGCGTCAGACTCGGCGAGACCAGGATGTCGTCGTCTTCCATGCGGACGAATCGCCCGGAGACGTCGATCCGCACGTCGAACGTGCCTCCGTCCGCGACGTCCGCGTTGCCGTCGTCCACGGAGACGGACATGATGCGGACCCCGTGCTGGAGTTGACTCTCCAGGGCCGCCTTGACACCGTCGGTTCCCAGCTCCCGGTGGATGGCTCGGGTCAGCCCGGCCGCCGTTCCGTGGTCCCGGATGTGGATTCGACCCCGGAACGCCCCCGTCGCTTCGAGGCGGATCGACTCGGCGATGCTTCGGAGTCGGCTGCGCATGTCCGCGGGAGGCGTTCGCAGGAGCTCTCCCTCCGGGAGGAGGGGAAGGACGTAGGTGTCGCCCAGATAGTCCGGGAGGTCTCCGAAGCGGGCCCGGGTGTTCGTGGGATCGAAGAGAAGCCACCCGTTCACGACGGCCGATCCGGCCCCGAAACGGTCGGGCACCGAGTCCGCGGGAATCGCCAGGATCATGTGGTTGAACTGGAACGCGGACGGCACGTCAACGTACGGATCCCGCTCCGTGTGAACCAGCACCGGGACCGACGAGACTCCGTGGACGGACAGAAGAGACTGAAGCAGGACCGTCTTGTTCTTGCAGTCCGCGAATCGATTGTCCAGCGAGCGAGGTGCCTTTTCAGGAACCCAGCCCGCATCCCCCAGGGCGATGGAGAGGTACCGGATGTCGTGCTGCACGAAGCGTGCGATCTCCATCAGGTCGGAGGCTTCGTCTCCGTGGCCCGTCAGCTGTTCGCAACGCTGCCGAACGACCTCGTCCGCCGTCGCCGCATCCGCGTACAGATTCATGGCCCACCGCGCGACCGCCGACCAGCTCTGTGAGTCGTCGTCCGGATAGGCGCACACGAACCACTCGCGGATCCGCGTGGCCCGCGCGCCGGCCGAGTCCTGCCTCGGAACGGCCGGGAGGGGCCCCACCGCACACTCCAGCGACGCTCCCGGTTCGGCCGATGCGAGCTCGCCCAGGTGCTGAGCGCCCAGGCGAACGGTCCATCCGGCGGGCGCCTCCACCCGGAGCCTCGCCTCTTCGATCCGACACTCCAGCGGGAGCGAGTGGCGTTGGGTGTGAACCGGCAGCCCGCCGGCGCGCAACGTGATCTGGTAGGCAACGATCGAGCCGATGTCGACATCGCGGAAAGAGATGCTCCAGGTTCGCGCCTCATCGTAGACCTGCCCGGCGTCCGATCCCCCCACCTCGCGGGCATCGGACTCGTCACGTGCGGTTTCCCTGCCGGCCCGCGGTAGGTGCCACGCTCGAGCGCTGGTGACCTCGCGATCATCGTCCACCCAGGTCGCAACGCGCGCGTGGGATCTTCCGTCGCGATGGTCGACGCGAAGGACCCGCCGAAGCACGACCTCGGCATCCCGCTTCTCATGGAACTTGATCTCGACCTCGTCCAGAAGGACCGTCGCGGGTGATCGTCGGTCCGCCTCGACCGAAGCGGGCGCGCGCTCGACGGCGGCCCGGGCCCAACTGGGCAGGGAGGCGGCGTCCGCGAGGACTGCGAAGATCAGAGGCGCGCAAGCGACGGCCACGGTTCGGAACGCGCCGTGGCAGGAACGAGAACCCCAAGAGAGAGGCGCAGTCGTCACGGGGTGCCCCTGTGGTCACAGGCTTTGAAGCCGTATCCGAATCCGGCTCCAGGCAGAGGTCTCACCGAGGTTCGAGCCGACCATTGCATCCTGTTGCCGGGTCCTTGGCGAAGACCTGCGTACGGTAGCAAATGACATTGCTCAGGGGAAGCGGCCGATGGGGCTCCCGGGCGAGGTGCCGCCGCCTCCGGACCAACCGACCCCTGCGATCATCGGATTCACGGTGGCCATGCACCCGTCAGGCCGACCTCGCTGACGAGGAACTGCGACAGTGAGAGTGCTGAGACAAGCTGACCCGTCCAGGTTCCGCAGTCAGGGCCGTTCGGGACCGAGGCCAGGTACCATCTCCGATGCTGGACGCGTCGGCACGGAGTCGGCGTTCTAGGCGATCCTTGCGCATTCTGACGATCGTCCGAGGCGTGGAATTGCCGGTCGCGGCAAGCATCCGCTACACTTGCGGGGTTCCGGTCTGCAAGTTCGCTTCGTTCGCCGCGCTGGCGCCTCACCCGGGAAGGACCGCATGAAGACGATCCCCCTCGTCCCGCTTCACTCGCTCGCTTTCGCCGCCGCGGGATTCTTCCTCGCGGCGACCGCCGTCTCCGCCTACGAGATCGACATCCTCCACGACACGAATCCGCCGCCGCAGTCGGAGGCGCTGCTGACGTACCTCGACTCCGTGCGACCGGAGTCCCACATTCTCGTCGGCTTCGACGGCGCGGACATCGGCGAGGGCCCGGGCGACGGACGCAACGAGGTGGTCGGCGTCTCCTTCGCGTTCGAGGCTCCGGACGAGGTGTTCGGCGCGCTGCTTTCGCTGGAGATCACGAAGGGCGGAAGCGGCAGCGACACGGACAACATCAGCTTTGCGGACAACCTGAGTCCGTGGGGCGAGGAGGGGTTCGGTTACGCCAATGCGCTCATCGCGCCGGTACCGGACGCCGTGCGCAGCACCGTGCACGTGGACCTGGCCCGCGTACCGGGCCGGGCGGGAGACGGCTTCTTCTACAACGTGCTGGAGCTGCTGGCGGACGGCACGTTCGACGTCGCCTTCACGGACGACTCCATCGTCCACTCCATGCGTCTGCGGATCCGGACGACGCCCCTGCCGACGTTCGAGGATCTGGCGGAACTCGTGCGTGAGGCGTCGCTGCACCACGGTATCGAGAATGCGCTGCTGGCCAAGGTGGGCGCGGCGCATCGGGCGGCGGACCGCGGCCACTACCGTGACGCTCGCGGTTCGCTCGGCGCGTTCCTGAACCACGTGCGGGCGCAGCGCGGCAAGAAGATCCCGGCAGACGACGCCGACGCGTTCTCGGCGCTCGCGCGGGAGCTGCTCGACGCACTTCCGCCCGAGACCGAGTCCAGCACGGACGGCCTCGGCCGGAGCGTGAGTGGGGACTTCGCGTCCTCCGACGCGCAGCGCTCGGCGCTCTCGCCCGGCGCGCCCAATCCGTTCTCGGAGAGCACCGCCATCCGGTTCGAGCTGTTCCGTCGCTCGAACGCCGACCTCGCCATCTACGACGTGACCGGCCGCCGCATCCGGACGATCCAGACCGGAATCTCGCCGGCCGGCCGGCACCTGGTCACCTGGGACGGCCGCAACGACGGCGGATCGCGCGTGGCCGACGGAACGTACTTCGTGCGGCTGCGGGCGAACGGGCGCATCGAGACGGAACGCGTCGTCCTGCTGAACCGCTAGGAAAGGCCCCGGGACCTCGGGGCCCGACCGACAAGAGACAGGGAGGGGGCGAAGCGCCGGCCCCCTCCCTTCGTTTCTTTCGGGGCCAGCGGTCAACCCTTCTTGAACATCCCCACGATGGCCAGCAGGACCACCGCGCCGCCCAGGGCCAGCACGAACTGGCCGACGATGCCTTCCCCGAACGGGAGGCCGAGCAGCCCCGCCACGAACTGGCCGACGATGGCGCCCAGGATTCCCACGACGATGTTGCCGAGGATCCCGAAACCGCCGCCCCTGAGGATCTTGCCGGCAGCCCAGCCGGCCAGTGCCCCGATCAGAAGGCCGATGACGATACCCATGGCTCTGACCTCCTCGCGTTACAGGTTCGGGATCCGAAGGACCTGGCCCGGATAGATCTTGTCCGGGTCCTTGAGCATCGGGCGGTTGGCCTCGAAGATGACGGGGTACTTCATCGCGTCACCGTAGTGCTGTTTCGCGATCTTGGAGAGCGTGTCGCCCCGCTGGACCTCGTAGAAGCGGGCCTGCTCCACCTGCTCCTCGGTTTCCATTTGGTCGTCGACTTCGGCGACACCCTGGATGTTGCCGGCGATCAGGACCGCCTTCTCCCGGTCCGCCTGGGTTCCGGCCGAACCGCGCAGTGTGGCGCGGTGGCCCTCGAGCGACACCTCGAGCTTCTCGATGTCCAGCTCATGGCGCTCGATCGCTTCCCGGATCTGCTGGGCGGCATCCTGCTGCGCATCCTCGAGTTCGGCGGCTTCGGCCTTTCCCGAGAAGAGCCTCGCCGCCTTCTCCCGGAGCTTCTCGCCGGCTTCCCGGGCGAATGAAAACAGTCCCACGCCTGACCTCCCGCTGGGGTTCCACCTGTTGCGGACCGGATGCGATGATTGTCCCGGAGGAGCCGGTGGCTGGCAAAGTGTTTCGCTCAGGTCAGCGGGTCGTCCTCCTCCACCCGCTGGATCATCACCGCCCACGTCCCCGGGCCGGTGTGCGTGCCGATGACGCCCGTGATCCCGCCACGCAGGACCTCCGCCACGTCCCAGTGCTCACGCAACTCCCTCTCGGCCGCGTCCAAAGGGCCGCCCACGTCGGTGGCGGCCACCAGGCCCACCCGGATTCGCGAGCCGCGGGGAGCATCGCGCTCCACGGCCGTCATCACCTTGCGGAACGCGTCGGCATCGCCGCGGGACCGGGCGACGGGGGAGATGCCCTCGCCGTCCCAGTGGAGGATGGGGCGGAGGCCCAGCACGTTCCCCAGCAGCGCCCGGGCCGCGCTGATGCGACCGCCGCGCTTGAGGTACTCGAGCGACGCAAGCCGAAAGACGATGGTAGTGCGCGTCCTCCACGTCTCCACCGCCCGGACGATCTCGTCGACGGAGGCGCCGCGTTCCGCGAGCCGGGCCGCGCCGACCGCCATCAGCCCCAGCCCCACCGAGGCCGAGCGTGAATCGATCACCTCCACCCTCGGGTGGGGTGCGAGCCGGGCGCCGGACTTCGCGGAGCCGTGCGTGCCGGACAGGGACGCCGCGATCGTCAGGACCACGACGGATCGATCGGGGCGGATGCCCTCCAGCTCCTCCACGAACGCGCGCGGCGGCGGCTGGCTGGTGGTGGGGGATTCCCCTTCAGCGAGCCGCCGGTAGAACGCGTCCGTGTCGAGGTCCAGCTGGTCGCGGTACACGCGGTCCCCGAACAGCACCTGCAGCGGCACCATCCCGATGCCGTGCTTCTCGCGGACGTCCGGCGGGAGGTCCGCGGTGGAGTCCGTGACGACCGCGACGGTGTCGGGCTGGGCCGACAGGCTCACGCGCGCCCGCCCCTCGCTGCGCTCCTCCTGCTGGCGCAGCATGTCGTCGACCTTGCGCTCCTCCACGCGCCCCAGCTTCTCCGCCTTGCGGAACACCTGCTCGGGGTGGTTCGTGTGGATGTGGAGCTTGAACACCGTCCCGGTCGTGGCGACAAGAAGGTACGTGCCGTCGTCCGCGAAGAGGCGACGCAGCTTGCCCGCCTCGAAGTTCCGGCCGCGGCAGATGAGCTCCGTGCAGTAGCGCTCCGTGATTTCCTCCGGCGGCAGATCTTCCGGATGCCCGTCGCCCAGCGCCGATCCCAGGTCCTCCTCGGACCAGTCCGGCGGAGGCTCGCCGCGGATCGCCCTCCGCACGCCGTGCATGAAGTTGACCCAGCCCGCCGCCCCCGCGTCCACGACGTTCGCTTCCTTGAGCGCGGGAAGGAGATCCGGCGTCCTTGCCAGCGTCTCCTCGGCGGTGTGCAGAATCTCGTCGAGAAGACGCTCGACGTCGTGGCCGGCCCGCGCCACCTTGTCGGCGGTCTCGGACGCGGCTCGCATGACGGTGAGGATCGTCCCTTCCACCGGATCGGACACGGCGGCGTGGACCTCGCGCGCGGCTCCGGTCAGCGCCTCCGCCAGTCCGCGGGCGTCGACGCGGGCGCTCCTCTCCACGCGTCGGGAGATTCCGAGGAACCAGTGGGCCATGAGGAGGCCGCTGTTGCCCTTGGCGCCCAGGATCCCGGCCTCGGCCACGCGACCGGCCACCAGCCCCAGGTCCCGCTCGTCGAGATGGCGGACGGCCGAGGCCGTCGCGGCCAGGGAGAGCGCGAGATTGGTCCCGGTGTCCCCATCGGCGACGGGGAAGACGTTGATCCGGTTCAGGTGCTCGCGGGTGTGCAGCACCCAGTCGGCGCCGGCGACGACGGCCTTCCCGTAGCGCCGCCCGTCGACGTACTCGATACCCATGCCCCGATCCTAGGCGGCCGCCGGGGGGCGGCGCCAGTCCGGAGTGCTACTCCGACTCGGACCGCTCGAACACCAGGAAGTACTGGTCCGGCAGGAAGTCGTGCCGCGCCGCCACGACGTACCCCGCGGCCACCATCTCCGCCTCCACCTTCTCCGGCGCGAGCTTGTGGTTCGGCCCGCGCTCCGACTCCAGCCGGTAGTCCACCACGGCGACCCTTCCGCCCGGGCGAAGCTGATCGGCCAGCCGCGTGAAGTAGTCCACACGGTCGTTGATGTGGTGGTACGTGTTGCAGAGAAAGACGATGTCCACGGGCTGCGGGACGTGCGGGTCGTCCGCGGCGGCCAGGATGCTGACCAGGTTGTGGATCCTCTCTCGTCGCGCGCGGTCGTTCAGGTAGTGGACCATGCCGGGCTCCACGTCCGCGCCGTAGACCTGCCCGTCCTTCGCCGCCCGCGCGAAGCGCACGGGGAAGTACCCCGTCGCCGAGCCGATGTCGACGATGACGACGTCGTCGCGCGTCACGAGCGCCTCCACCACGCGGTCCGGCTGCTGCCAGGCGTCGCGCTCCGGATCCTCGAAGCGGTTTGCCCACGCCTCCGGATTCTCGAAGCGGTGCGTCGCGGTGGCATCGTCGTGGTCGTGACCCTGGCCGTGGGCATCGTGGGCGTGGCCGGAGTGATCGCCGTGGTCAGGGTCTCCGCCGTGGCCGTGATCGTCGTGATGATCGTGCTGGGCGTGCGACGCCCCCGCCGCCACGAGAACGGCGGCGAGGGCGGTCAGCACGGAACTCGGGACCTTCAGGACTCTGAACATCGGACTCCCCCGGAAGGATGCGTGGCGAGGGAGGAGAGTACCGCCACGAGTCCGCGCCTTGAAGCCCGGACTTCGCAACGCCCGGCCCGATCAGGCGAGCCGGATGCGCACGTCCACGATCCGGCAGTCCGCCGGATCCGGCGAGAGAAGGACCGGGTTCAGATCGATCTCCGCGAACTCGGGGAAGTCCCTCACCAGGGCGGAAAGCCGGAGCAGCGCATCGTAGAGGACGTCCAGCGCCACGCCCTCCTCGCCGCGCACGCCGGTGAGCAGCGGGTAGCCGCGGATCGCGGCCACCATCTCCCGCGCGTCGACGTCGGTGATGGGATGGACGCGCAGCGCCACGTCCTTCAGCACCTCCACGTACTTCCCTCCCAGGCCGAACATCAGAACGGGGCCGATCACCGGATCCGTGTTCATGCCGAGGATGACCTCCTTGCCCGGTGACGCCATCGGCTGGACGAGAAAGCTCTCCTGCTCCGGATCGTGGCCGAGGGAGCGGATGGCGCGGCTCATCTTGCCGAACGCTCCCTCCATCTCCAGGGCGTTCTTGAGGTTCAGGGCCACGCCGCCCACGTCGGACTTGTGGACGATGGTGCGGCCGCCCACCTTCAGCACCGCCGGGTAGCCCAGCGACTCGGCGGCCGCCAGCGCCTCCTCCGTGTTCTGCACGCGCCGCCACGGTGCCACCGGGAAGCCGTACGCTTTGAGCACGGAGAATGCGGTGTCGGAGTCCAGGTATTCGCCCGCGGCCCCGCCGGCCGCCTTCACCAGCCGGCGCGCCTCCTTCCGGTCCGCGTCGAGTTCCGGGACCGAACCCGGGTCCCGGTCGCGCCAAACCGCCCAGTTGGACATCTCGGCCGCCGCGTAGGCCGCGGCCTCCGGGTAGCGGTAGATCGGCGGCGAGTCCGGAATCTCCTGCGGGATGCGCGTGTAGAACTCCTCCTCCGCCATCAGGACCATCAGCACCGGCTTGTCGGCGCCCTGCATGGACTCGGTGACGCCGCGGACCACGTCCATCGGGTTGACCATGATCGGCGGCACGAACGCCACGATCACCGAGTCCACCTCGTCGGACTCCAGGAGGATCCGCAGGCAGGCACGGAAGTTGTCCGTGTCGGCGGAAGCGATCATGTCGATGGGGTTGGAAACGGACGCCTCGGCCGGAAGCCGTTCGGACAGCCGCTCCCTCGTGGTGTCGTCGAGATCCGAGAGTTTCATGCCGTAGCCGATGAGCGCGTCCGTCACCATGATGCCCGGGCCGCCCGCGTTCGTGAGCACGGCGACGCGCCGCCCCTTCGGCAGAGGGCAGCGCGAGAACGCCAGCATGAGCGTCATCATGTCGTCGATGCTGCGCGCGCGGATGACGCCGGTCTGCCGCATGAGCGCGTCGGTGGCGCCGTCCATCCCGGACAGAGCGCCCGTGTGCGACGACGCGGCCCGCGCACCGGCCTCGGTGCGCCCGGACTTCACCATCAGGATCGGCTTCTCGCGCGTGACGCGGCGGGCCAGCGTGGTGAATCGTGTGGGATCGCCGAAGCTCTCGATGTACAGCCCGATGATGCGAGTGGCGGGATCGTTCTCCCAGTACTCGATGAGATCGTTGCCCGAGACGTCGGCCTTGTTGCCGATGGACGCGAACTGCGAGAAACCGACGTTCCGCTTCTGCATCTCCGACCAGATGGCGATGCCCAGGGCGCCCGACTGCGACACGAATCCGACCGGCCCCGACAGGGGCACGCCCGGCGCGAACGTGCCGTTCAGCTGGACCGACTCCTCGGCGTTGAACACGCCGAGGCAGTTGGGGCCCACCATCCGCATGCCGTACCGGCGGCAGATGGCCAGGACCTCCCGCTCCCGCTCCACGCCGTCGCCGCCGATCTCGCGGAAGCCGGCGGAGATGATGACCAGTCCTTTCACGCCCTTCTTCCCGCATTCCTCCACGACCGTCGCAACGATGCGCGACGGCACGACGATCACGGCCAGATCGACCGGGTCGGGGATGTCCAGGATGGAGGGATAGGCCTTGATCGAGTGGATGTAGTCGGCCTTGGGATTCACGGGGAAGAGCTTCCCGTGGAAGTCGCCCGTGATCAGGTTGTGCACGATCTCGCGGCCGATGGAGCCGCGCTGCGTGGAGGCTCCCACCACGGCGACGGAGCGCGGCCGGAAGATGGCGTCCAGCGTCGCCGGATCCGAGGGTTTGGGCGGAAGCTCGCCGGTGGACGGCGCCGGGGCCGCGTCCGTGGACGGCGCGTTCTGCGGGCGACGTCGGCGCGGGCTCATGATTCCGCTCCTTCCGCGTGGCGGCGAGCGTGGTAGCTGGACCGCACGAGCGGCCCGGACTCGACGAACCGGAAGCCCATGGCCAGGCCCTCCTCCCGCAGGTCGTCGAACTCCTGCGGCGTGTAGTACTTCTCCACTCCGAGATGCCGCTTGGTGGGGGAGAGATACTGCCCCATCGTGACGATGTCCACGTCCACCGCGCGAAGATCCCGCAGCGTCTCCAGGATCTCGCCCTTGGTCTCCCCGAGGCCGAGCATGAGCCCGGACTTGGTCTTCATCTTCCGCTTCGTTTTGTCGCGGGCGGCGCGCTCCAGGAGACGCATCGACTGCCGGTAGTCCGCATCGGGGCGGACGCGGGGGTAGAGGCGCTCCACCGTCTCTGTGTTGTGGTTCAGGACGTGCGGCTCCGCGGCGAGCACGCTCTCCAGCGCCTCGGCCTTGCCGGCGAAGTCCGGGATCAGCACCTCCACGCGGCAGTCCGGGTTCAGCGCCTTCGTTTCCCGGATGGTCTCCGCGAAGTGCTCCGCGCCGCCGTCGTCCAGTTCGTCGCGGTTCACGCTGGTGATCACCGCGTGGGCCAGGTCCAGGTGCCGGATGGCCTCCGCCACGTGGCGCGGCTCCTCCGGATCCAGCGGCGTCCCCTCCTTGGCCCGGGCGATCGCGCAGAACGTGCAGTGCCGCGTGCAGGTGTCGCCCAGGATCATGAAGGTGGCGGTGCGGTCCGCCCAGCACTCGTAGATGTTGGGGCAGCGCGCTTCCTGACAGACCGTGTGCAGGTTCAGCCCGTCGACCATCTTCCGCACGGAGCGGAAGTTCTCCCCGGTATCCAGCTGGATCTTGAGCCACTCGGGCCGACGCGGCTCCGTCTTGCGATGCGCGCGGCTGCGCGGCGTCGTGCCGATCTCTCCGCCCCGGAACAGAGGGAAGGGGCTCGGCTTGTCCGACGGCGTGAACGGGGAGACCGCCTCGGCCGGGACTCCCTTCACCACGTAGGGCGTCCCGCTGCCGTCTCCGTTCACGCCGTCGTCGCGGCCCGCCGTTCCAGTCGCTCCAGCGCTCGTCGGTTTCCGTTCCACCGGTACGTCTCCCGGGCCTTCTCCGGCGTCAGCCAGGCCCACTCGTCGTGCTCGTGCGACAGCCGGACCGTCCCGCCGTCGATCTCCAGCGCGAATGCGTGCTCGCGGTTCAGCCAGGGCCGCCCCTGATCCTCCCCAAGGTACTCGGGAGCGATGTAGAAGTCCCGGACGTGGTCCAGATCCGCGAGGGAGCCGGTGAGTCCGGTCTCCTCGCGTGCCTCCCGCACTGCCGTCGCCGCCGGAGCCTCGTCCGGCTCGATGCGCCCCGTGACGGGCTGCCAGAAGCCGCCCTCCTGCGGGACCCGGCGGATGGCCAGTACCTCCAGGCCGCGCTCCGTGCGCCGCCAGGGAATCACCTGCACCGAACGGCTGGTGAGCGGCCACTCGGTCGCCTGCCGCTCGAACACGTCGGCCAGGTGGAAGGCCAGGCGCTCGCGGACCGTGTCCGTCTCCACCGCCTCCCCGAGGTGCTTCTCCAGTGACGTCACGCCCCGGTCGGCGATGCCGCACGGGACGATGGTGTCGAAGCCGGCCAGGTTCGGCTGCACGTTGAACGCGAAGCCGTGGCTCGTGATCCATCGCGAGATGCGGACCCCGATGGCCGCGATCTTCATGTCACCGATCCAGACACCGGTGAGCCCCGCGATCCGTCCGGACTTCACGTCGAAGTCCGCGATCGTCCGGATCAGCACCTCTTCCAGGTCGCGCACATAGCGCCGCACGTCGCGGCGATCCGGATCCAGGTTGAGGATGGGATAGCCCACGATCTGGCCCGGCCCGTGGAACGTGACGTCCCCGCCACGTCCCGTCTCCCACAGCTCGATGCCGCGCTCGGCCAGCGCCTCCCGCCCGAACAGCAGGTGTCGCCCGTCCGAGTTGCGCCCGATCGTCACGACCGGCGAGTGCTCCAGCAGGTAGAACCGCTCCGGGATGCTCCCGCTCGCCACGGAGGCGCGGGTGGCCTCCTGGAGGTCCAGGCCGTCGGCGTAGTCGACGGTCCCGAGGTTCACGACCTCCAGGCGGCGCACGGCGCTACAGGCTCGACTCGTCGATCGCGAGAAGGCTCTTCTTCAGCTCGCCCATGAACTCCTCGGCCACCGCGCCGTCGATCAGGCGATGGTCGAAGGAGAGGGAGAGGTAGCACATCTCACGGATCGCGATGGCGTCGTCCACCACGACCGGACGCTTCTCGATGGCGCCCAGGCCGAGGATGGCCGACTGCGGCTGGTTGATGATGGGCGCCCCGAAGAGTCCGCCGTAGATCCCCGGGTTCGTGATGGTGAACGTGCCGCCCGTCACCTCGTCCGGAGACAGCTTCTTGGAGCGCGCGCGGCCGGCCAGGTCGGCGATGTTCTTGCCGAGGCCGCCCAAGTTCATGTCGCCGGCGTTCTTGATCACCGGGACGATGAGGCCCCAGTCCAGCGACACGGCGATGCCCAGGTTCACGCTGCCGTGGTAGTGCACGTCCGATCCGGAGATCGACGCGTTCACGACCGGCACCGCCTTGAGGGCGTCGCACGCCGCCTTGGCGAAGAACGTCGTGAAGGAGAGCTTCACGCCGTTCCGCTGCTGGTACTCCGCGCCGTGGCTCTTGCGCAGCCGGGCGAGGTGAGAAACGTCCACCTCCCAGAACGTCTGCACGTGGGCGGAGGTGCGCCGGCTCTCGATCATGTGCTCCGCGATCTTCAGGCGCATGACGGACATCGGCTCGACGCGGTCGCCGGCCAGCACCGGAAGCTGCGGAGCCGGCTTCGGGGCGGCCGGAGTTGCGGGAGCGGCCGGGGCCGACGCCGGCGCGGCGGCGGGAGCGCCGCCCTTCTCCAGGAAGGCCTCCATGTCGGTCTTCGTCACGCGACCGGAGATGCCGCTGCCCTCGACCTGCGTCAGGTCGACGTTGTGCTCCGCCGCCATCTTGCGGACCAGTGGAGAGGAACGGACCTGCACCCGCTCCTCGAAGGAGCCGGGGGATCCGCCGGCCGCGGGAGCGGGCGCGGGAGCCGGAGCGGGCGCGGAGGCGGGGGCCGAGGGGGGGGCCGAGGGGGCCGGGGCCGGAGCCGCGGCGGCGGCCGGCTGCGGCTCCTCCTTGGGAGCCTCGGCGGCCGGAGCCTCCTCCTGCTTGCCGTTGTCGGAGCCGGCGGCGGCGCCGCCTTCGGAGATCTTGGCCACCACGGTGTTCACCTCCACCGTGTTGCCCTCGTCCACGAGGATCTCGGACAGCGTGCCGTCGGCGGGCGACGGGATCTCGGCGTCGACCTTGTCCGTGGAGATCTCGAAGAGCGGCTCGTCCTTCTCCACCGCGTCTCCCGGCTTCTTCAGCCACTTGACGATCGTTCCCTCGGCAATGCTCTCCCCCATCTGGGGCATGATGACATCCATCGGGATCCCTTTCTCCTAGTAGCTCGCCAGTCGGCGGGCGGCTGCGATCAGGTCTTCGGTCCCCGGAAGGAACGCGGCCTCCAAGGGGGGAGCATAAGGCACCGGCGAGTCCGGCGCGGTGACGCGGGTGAGCGGGGCGTCCAGCCACTCGAAGCACTCTTCGGCCAGGATGGCGGCGAGCTCCGCGCCGATGCCCCCCGTCCGCTGCGCCTCGTGGTAGAGGATCACCCGGTTCGTCTTCTTTGTGGTGGCGAGCAGCGCTTCGCGGTCCACCGGGAGCAGCGTGCGCAGGTCCACCACCTCCATCGAGAGGCCTTCCTTCTCCAGCGTCTCGGCGGCTTCCAGCGCCCGGTGCACGCACGCGCCGAACGTGATCACCGAGAGGTCCGTTCCCTCGCGCTTCACGTCGGCCTTCCCGATGGGGACGACGTAGTCTTCCGTCGGCAGTTCCTCCTTGATGCGGCGGTAGAGGAACTTGTGCTCGAAGTAGAGCACCGGATCGTCGTCGCGGATGGCGGCCTTGATCAGTCCCTTGGCGTCGTAGGCCGTGGCCGGTTCCACGATCTTGAGGCCGGGGACGGAGAGGAACATCGCCTCCACGTTCTGCGAATGGTAGGGGCCGCCGCTCACGCCGCCGCCCGACGGGCCGCGCACCACGATGGGAACGCCCGCGTTCCAGCGATAGCGCGCCTTGGCCGCCATGTTCACGATCTGGTTGTACGCGCAGGAGATGAAGTCGATGAACTGCATCTCCGCGACGGGGCGCATCCCGTTCATCGCGGCGCCGATGGCCATGCCGACCAGCCCGGACTCCGCGATCGGCGTGTCGATGATCCGCTCCGGCCCGAACTCGTCCAGGAAGCCCGCGCTGGCCCGGAAGGCGCCGCCGTACGTGCCCACGTCCTCGCCGATGAGGAACACGGACGGGTCGCGGCGCATCTCCTCCGCCATGCCGTCGCGCAGCGCGTCGATGTAGGTGACGGCGGCCATCAGGCGTTCCTTCCCGGGCGCGTCGCCCCGGCCGGGCCGTACGCGGGGCCGTCCAGGGCGCCGGGGCCCGCATCGTCGGCGTACACGCGACCGAACGCGAAGTTCGCCTCCGGCTCCGGCGACGCCACCGCGAAGTCCGCGTCGGCATCGATCTCCGCCTTCAGCTCCGCCACGCGGCGGTCCCGCTCCTGCTGCGTGAGGATCCCGGCCTCCTCCAGCACCGCATCGTAGCGGGCGAGGGGATCCTTGGAGCGCCATTCCTCGAACAGCTCCACGGGCACGTACTTGGCGTCGTCGTGCTCCGCGTGACCCTTCATGCGGAACGTCTTCATCTCCAGCATGACCGGACCGTCGCCCGCCCGCGTGCGATCCACCGCCCGCTTCGTGGCGTCGTAGACGGCGAGGACGTCGTTGCCGTCCACGATCTCTCCGGGGATGCCGTAGCCGTCGGCCTTCACGATGAGGTGCTCCACGCGCGTCTGCATCCGCGTGGGCGTGGAGTACGCGTAGCCGTTGTTCTCCACGACGAGGACGAGCGGCACGTTCTGCACGGCGGCCAGGTTCATGCCCTCGTGAAAATCCCCGGTGGAGGAGCCGCCGTCGCCGATGTACGTCATGGCCACCGCGTCCTCCCCGCGCATCTTCGATGCGAGCGCCACGCCCGCCATCACGGGGATGATGGCCCCGAGGTGGGAGATCGGCGCCACGATGCGCCGCTCCAGGTCGCCGAAGTGCGTGTTGCCGTCCCGGCCGCCGGTGGGCGACGTTCCCCGCGCGCAGTACTGCGTGAAGGCCTCGCGCGGGCGGACGCCGCGCACCAGCATGACACCGAGGTTCCGGATGAGCGGTCCCACCCAGTCCTGCGGCTGCAGCGCGTACGCCGTCCCGACGGAGATGCCCTCCTGGCCCAGCGACGTGTAGAGCCCGCCGACGACCTTCCCCGTGCGGTAGAGCAGGCCCAGACGATCCTCCACCATGCGGTTCCGCTGGAGGTGCTGCCAGATTTCCAGCTTCTGCTCGTTCGTGAGCCGGGCCGCCTCGGCGCCCCGCTCGCCGCCGACCGTGCGGTCGGACAGCAGGCTGCCGCTGGCGAGGGCCCGCTTGCTGGGGCGATCCTGGGAAGTCACGGACAAGGGTCTCCTCGTCGGCTAGATGTGAATGGGGCTGCCGTGGACGCCGTGCGCCGCCTCCATCACCGTCTCCGACAGCGTCGGGTGCGGGTGCATCAGGCGGACGATCTCTTCGGTGGTGCACTCCGTCTGCAGCATGAGCCCGGCCTCGGCGATCAGCTCCGTGGCCTTGGGACCCAGGATGTGGACGCCGAGCACCTGGTCGTAGCGCTTCTCGGAGACGATCTTCACGAACCCGTCGGTGGCCTCCAGGATCCGCGCCTTGCCGCTGGCCGAGAACGGGAACTTGCCCACCGCCACGTCGTAGCCGGCCTCCTTGGCCGCCGCCTCCGACAGGCCCACCGACGCCACCTCGGGATCCGAGTACGTGCAGGAGGGCGTGGTGATGTAGTTCACCGGCCGCGTTTCCGCGCCGGCCATGGTCTCCGCCGCCACGATGGCCTCCGCCGAGGCCACGTGGGCGAGCTGGGCCGTGGGAATGACATCGCCGATGGCGTAGATGCCCTCCACGTTGGTCCGGTAGAACGAATCCACCGGCACGAAGCCGCGGTCGTCCACGTTCACGCCCGCCTCCTTCGCGCCCAGCTTCTCCAGGTACGGGGCCCGGCCGACCGCGACCAGCAACATGGCGGCCTCCAGCGCCGACTCCTCGCCCTGCTTGGACTGCAGCGAGCAGCGGACGCCGCTCTCCGTGGTCTCCACCTTGGTCATGCGCGTGTCCACGAGGCAGTCGATGCCGCGCTTGCGGAATGACTTCTGGAACTCCGCGGAGATCTCCTCGTCCTCGATGGGCAGCATGCGGGGGAGCAGCTCCACCACCGTCGTCTTGGAACCCATGCGGGAGAACACGGAGGCGAACTCCACGCCGACCGCGCCCGCGCCCAGGACGATGAGGCTCTCCGGGATCTCCTGGATGTCCAGGAGCTCGTCGGACGTGACCACCTTCTTGCCGTCGATGTCGACGCCGGGAATCCGGCGCGGCACGGAACCGGTGGCGATGAGGATGTTCTTCGTCTCGATCGTGGTGGCGCCGTCGTCGCCCTGGACGGTGACCCGTCCCGGTCCGTCGATGCGGCCGAGTCCCTTCACGACCTCGATCTTGTTCTTCTTCATGAGGTAGTTCACGCCGGCGGCCGACTTGTCCACGATGGTCTGCTTGCGCTTCATCACCGCGGGAAAGTCCACGGACACGCCCTCGATCCGGATCCCGTGCTTGTCCGCGTGCCGGGCCTCCTCGAGGAGGTCGGCGGAGTGGAGCAGCGCCTTCGTCGGAATGCAGCCCCGCAGCAGGCACGTCCCGCCGAGCTTCACGTCCTTCTCGACGATGGCCACCTTCAGCCCGAGCTGGGCGGCCCGGACCGCCCCCACGTATCCGCCGGGGCCGCTGCCGATGACGACGAGATCCTTCTTGAGGTTGCTCACGTCCACTCCCTCTTCCTGTTCCTGGGGGGCCCGCGCCACGGGCCGATCGGAAAATCCGTGGGGCAGTCTACCGGACGCTCGGAAAGGGGGAAAGGCCTGGTCGGGACGCGGGGGAGACGAACGGTCGTTCGGTGGGAAGTTCTTGAACGCTCGTTAGTTCGGCGCGTAGACGACGTCAATCGTGCCGTAGTCCCCGAAGCCGTTCGTCAGTCCGGGTAGTAGCGCCAGATCCAGGCGAACGGCACCGAACGCCCGGGAGACGCCCCATCGGAAGGCCCAGGTCAGGTCGTAGGACTCGAAGCGGGAGTCGGTGGGCGTGGCGTAGGAGACGAAGTCCCGGGACTCCCAGCGGATGCCGCCGCGCAGCGTCAGCCCGCCCGGGGCGGGAGTCCGCGCGGCGAGGCCGAGCTGGATCCGGTCCTCGCGGAAAGGCGGCTGCAAGCGACCGGACGAAGAAGATGACGCGTCCTCCTCCCGGCGGAACCGGGTCCAGGCGGTCCAGGACCGGTCCGGGCCCAGAGTCCGGGTGGCCGCCGTGCCGGCCTCCCAGGCGACGCCGTTCCTGGAGAAGGCCTCCTCCAGGAGCAGCAGCTCCGAGGGCTCCTCGGCGATCGCTCGTTGTTGCCGGTGGGCGCGATCCTCCCAGGATCCGCTCGCCCGTAGTGTCCAGCTCCCCGAGACCGGGACCTCGGTCAGCGCGACGATCCAGGGCTCCCAGTCGGTGCGGTACCGCCTCTCGTGAGTCTCCGAGTTGAAGATCTGCCGCCGGCTGGCGGCCCGTCTCCGCTGGACTCCTGCGGCCACGTCGATCCGCGTCGATGGCCCCCCGTGTCCCACGCCGATCGAGGCGGCGGTCTGCACCGTCGACAGGTCGAGGATTAAGGAAAGGCTGCCGCTGGTGTCGTCCTCCCAACGCTGCCGATCCTCTCCGTGCAGGACGCCCGCCCCGAAACGCCAGGCGCCCACGTCGCCCGCCACCGCCAGCAATCCCGTCAGGTCGTCGTCCTGCAGCATGACGGTCACGCGACGCTGCCGGCCGATCTGCAACCCGACCGCATCGAGTCCGTTGTAGGAGGCGAGGCGGATCGGGCCGTCGAGGGGGGCGGACCACTGCGGCAGCACGAACGTCAGTTCCGGACCGGCCGCCAGTAGACCCGGCATCGCCGTGGTGTTCTGCAGCGCGGACTCTGGAATCCTCGGGCCCGCCGTCGCGCACGCTGCGCCCAGCAGGATCGCCGGAATCGGGAGCCAGGCCCCGGCCCTAGAACAGGAACGTGACATCGAGCGACGCGAAGGGATCCGAGAGGGAGAGCGACGTGGAGAGAGCTCCGCTCAGGGAGACGCGTCCGAACTCCCGCGTGAGTCCCCAGCCGAAGTCGTGGTCGAACTCTTCGTCCACGCGGTCGTTGGTGCGCGGAGCCGCCCCGGAAGCTTCCGTCCATCTCTCGTTGCGGGCCGTTCGCCCGTAGGAACCCCTCAGGCCGGCCGTCGCTTCCAGCTCCCACCACCACGCGTGCTGCATCGAGAGTCCCGCCGCCCAGAGGTCCACCTCGTCGGAAGCGATCGTGACGCGGGGACTGAAGGCCGATGCTCCGAATCCCAGCCGCCCGCGCAGGCTCTCGTAGCCCGTCCAAACGATCCAGGAACCGTCGTCCAGGGGGCCGGACACCGCGAGCCGGGCCAGCCAGGAGTGACCGGCGGGATCGTCGCGGGAGAGGGACGTCTCCGTGGGCACCTCTTCCAGCAGCCGCAGCTGCACCTCGGAATCGCGATCCGCGTACCCGCCGGCCACGCGCACGGAGAGGCGTTCGCCCAGCGGGAACCCGATCCGGACCCACCCACCGACGCGCGACTCGCTCTCACCACGAACGCTGGCGAGCCGGATCTCCGGTCCCTCGCGCACCGACTCCGAACTCTCCCCCTCCCGCTGAGTGACTTCGGCGGTCACGTCCACGAACGTGCGGCCCGTGCCGAAGCCGACCCCCACCGTCGTCTCGCGGAGCCGCGACAGGTTCTCCTCCTGCTCCTCCTGCAAGAAGACCCCCTGCGCGGACGCCTGGTAGCTCCGGTCGCGTGCTCCCCGCAGCGCGGCCCCGAACCGGAACTCTCCGAGGCGGAGGGCCCATCCGGCCTGCAGGACCGGGATCGAATGCGATCCGGAGAAACGGATCGTCTGCCCGAACCCGAACACGGCGTGCCGGTCGGAACTCGCGAGGCCGAACACGTGGCCGATCGTGCGATCCGTGTTCGCCAGTGACGAGATCTGCGTGGGGACGAGGACGGAACGCTGCGGATGCAGGGCGACCAGCGCCGGCGTGTCGAGCAGCTCCGGCGGGACCAGGGACGCGTCGGAGCGCGCCGTGCCGGGTACTTCGCCCGCTCGGGCCGGCGAGCCGATGACAGCGGCGGCGACGAGCCCGAGGACGAAGGGAACGAGGGAGCGGAACAAGACGAACCTCGTCGGTGAGAAGGAAACAAGATGGAGGTCGCGCGCATTATGACGTCGTGCGTGTCTCCATGGCTAGCTGCGTCGCACCCGGACGGGCGTGGTCCAGAAACGTTCCCCCTCGGCAGATCGGCCGCGCAGCCAGTAGCGTGCGGCGTCGTCCGGGAGGTCGAGCGTGAGATCCAGTTCGAGGTGCGGGCCCCCGCCGGCGAACCGCTGCACGACCTCCACGTCGCGCACGAGCTCCACCTGCTCCACGATTCCCTCGCCGGCGATCCTCGCCTGCAGGCGCGGCCGCGCGCCGGACGGCGCGACGAGCGTCTCTCCGGGAAGGTGGCCGTCGATCGTGAACTGCACGAGGAAGCGTTCGCCGGACGTGGCGTAGCAGTGGCCGGCCGCGATCGCCTCCAGGATCTCGCGTTCCGTGGGGCCGGTGGCCCACACGCCCGTGAGCCCGCCGCGGTAGGGGGCGTCGCGCAGCACCGGAGGCCACGGGTTGCCCGGCGT
This sequence comes from bacterium, assembly GCA_965216835.1. Taxonomy (GTDB): domain Bacteria; phylum ARS69; class ARS69; order ARS69; family ARS69; genus BQJX01. Next base: position 461,351 of record OZ244210.1, read on the forward strand.
GCTCAGGTGCGTGTCGCTGAACGCGACGATGGCCGGCTCGAGGCCGTGCTTCCACGCTTCCAGCGCCGAGTAGCCCGGGTTGATTTCCGACGTCGGACGGAAGCCGGTCTCCCCGTCCTGTGTGCCATGTCCGGAATAGATCTCGATGGCCCGGTCGAAGCCCGGGACCACGCTGTCCCACCGGATCACGGGGGTGAGCCGCGAGCCGGCCGGGTGCGCGATGACGCACAGCGCGCCGGTCCCTTCCAGCGATGCGGCGAGTCGCGCGGGAGTGGGCGCCTCCCGAAACGAGACGTAGCGGAACGCATCGTCCGGGAACAGCACGACGCGGTGGCCGTGCTCCCGCGAGGACCACTCCCAGCCGAGCAGCACCGCGAAGCCGGGGCGCCGCCACCGGCGAGCCTCCTCGGCCACCTGTTCCCACGACTGCTCCGCGACGTCGTAGCCGACCTCCAGGAACTGCTGGAAGTCGTGCTCGGAGAGGCAGAGGTAATCCAGGTGCGCGATGTCGCGGCCATAGAAGTAGTACGACTCCGGCGGATTCGTGCCGTCGCCCACGTCGGAGTGACCGTGCGCATCGCCCCAGTAGAGATGCCGGGCGGCGGCGCCGGCCCGAGGTCGGAGTTCCTCCTCCGTGCGGACCACGAGGACGGGGTTGGACTCCGTTTCCTCTCCCGTGTCTGAGCGGACCGTCACGCGATGCATTCCCGGCGTGCGGAAGATGAGCCCGCGGGCGACGAGCTGGCCGGGATCGCCCGGGCTGAACCCCGCGGAGGCGATCAGGGCGGAGTCCGTGGACTCCAGCTCCAGCCGACCCTGCCACTCGCGGCTGGGCGTGCCGAGATCCGAGAGAGGTGAGACCCGCAGGTTGACGGGCGAGCCGAGAAGCACGACGGACGGGAGCGTGACGTGAAGTCCGGCCTCTCCCTGCGGCTCCAGCCGACCGTCGCCCGAGGGGGACTCCGGTCCGCCGCATCCGGCCAGCCCGAGGAGCCCGGCGAGGGCCGAGACGATGAGAAGCGAAGCGCGCGACAAACGGACCCTCCCCGTGACACTGGACCGTACTCCGAAGCCGCGACGCAGAAAAGCCGCCGGTGCGGAACCGGCGGCCTTCCGATGGATCGGGGGACCTTCCCTCTTGTCGACCCCTCCGCGACTCGACTCGAGTTCCGGTCCCCCGGGTGATGGAGGGAGGCTCCGGGCGTCGTCCGGCGGGAGTGGATTTCCGCCCGGAGTTCGCCTCCCTTTCGAGGGGACCCGCCTTCCGCGAGTCCCTTCGAAGCTCCTACGGGAAACTCAGCTTCAGCCCGATCCTCGCGAACTCCCCGTCGGCGTTCGCCGTGGCCTGCACCGGGATCCCGTTCACTTCCAGGTCCTTCGTCGGCTCGGAGGCGTGTCCTCCGATCTCCAGCACCACCCCGAACCCCGGGGCCGGGCTGGCCTCCACGCCCAGCGCGAACGTGGCGCCCGGTCCGTGGAAGTAGTCCGTCGTCTCCGTGATCGTGGCGGTGTCGCCCACGATCTCCACGTCCCGGTAGTGCAGCCGCAGGATGTCCCACGTCACGCCCGCGGACAGGAAGGGAGCGATGCGCCCGTCCCCGACCGGCATCCGCAGCCGCACCACACCGCCCAGCGGGATCAGGTTCGTCGACGCACCGCTGCCTTCGATACGGCCCTGCACCGGGATCTCGTACGGACCCTCGATGAGGATCACGTTCCCGTCGTCATGGCTTCGCCGGTACCAGTCCATGGTGAAGCCGACATCCACGTACGGCGTCGGCGACACGCCGACCTCGGCGCCCACGAACAGTCCGCTGTCCAGATCGTCCGTGACGCCCGGGGCGTCCATCCCGTAGCCGCCGATCTTGAACGTCGAGTAGCCGGTCGGGAGCGACCCGCCCGAGTACGGAGGACATCCGGGTCGGGCGGAAGCCGAGGTCGCGGTCATCGCGACGGTCAGCAGGGTCAGAGTCCAGGTCGTGGCTCGCATCGGGTGCCTCCGGGGTGTCCGTGTCTGTGCCCCGGAGTACTGCAACCCGCGGGCCAATCCTGCCCGAGTTCACTTAAGAACATGAAAATCAATGGCTTGGAGACCACCCGGCCTGCGCGAAAAGGGGGCGCGAGGCGTGTCGATGCGACTCTCCGGCGTGTCAGCCGGCTCCCGGCGAACGCACGAAGGGCGTCGGAGGCCCGGCCCCCGACGCCCTTCGATCCGCTGCGGCGGAGTTCCTACCAGGTGCCGGTCAGCCCGGCGCCCTCCATCTCGGCGCGCGAGAGGTGGTAGGGGAACTCCTGCCCGCGCGACAGCTCCAGCGAGCGCCGGAACGCGTCCTGCGCGCCCTGCACGTCGTTGGCGCGTCGCGCCTGGAATCCGAGGAAGTAGTACATGTCGTTCTCCCAGTCCGCCGCGCTCGACACCGCACCGCGGTAGTCCTTCTCCGACAGGGCGCCGGCGAGGAACTCTGCCGTCTTGACCGCGGCCCGGCCGTCGTTCGACACGCGCGATCCCACGTCCGTGGACACCCGTGCCCACATCCGCTGGGCCAGGTCGTCCATGCCGAGGCTGGCCAGGGCGACTCCCTCCCAGACGCGCGCGATGGCGTACTGGTCGGGGCTTTCCGGTCCGACGGCGTCCAGCACCGCGACCGCGGCTCGCGCGTTGCCGCCCGAGACGTGCACCGCCGCGATCCAGTTCTCCACCGCCCCCTTGCCGTACCCGGAGGCGGCGTAGGACGCGGTGGGGTTCAGCTTCTCGAAGCGCTGGAGTGCGCCGGAGAGATCGCCTTCCTGGAACGTGCAGATGGCGTCCCACAGGTCGAGGTTCCGGCGCGCGACGGCATCGCCCGAGAACTCCTGGCGCGCGGACTGGATCGCGGTCCGGGCCGTCGAGAAGCTCTCCCGGTGGAGCGCGGAACGGATCTCGCCGACGCGGGCCATCAGCGCGCTGCGATCCGGCTGAGGCGTGACCGCCGGTTTCGTTGCACGCGGCTTGGGCGCCGGCTTCTTCGGCTGCAGGACCGCCAGCGTGGCGTCGAGCTGCGTGCGCGCCTCGGTGAGCGACGGATCGAGCTCCAGGGCGCGGCGGAAGTGGTCGGCGGCCTCCTCGGACCGGCCGTGCGCCAGCCCGGCCAGCAGCTGAGCGGGCGCGGACTCCGGACGATCGGCCGCGAACGTGGCGTAGAGCTTGCGCGCCTCGGCTTGCTGACCGAGACGATTCATCCAGTCCATGCGCTCGCGCTGCGCGTCGAAGTCCTCCGGCGCCGCGGCCAGGTAGCCGTCGATCTCCGCGACGGCCGCTTCCAGGCGTCCGTCGGAGGCCATCGCCTGCGCCAACAGGTGCCGCGCCTCGATGTCGGCCGGGTGGTCCGCGACGAACGGCGTCAGCCGCTGGACCGCATCGGACCAGTTGCCCTGCCCGAAGTGGGAGACGCCGGCCAGACGCTGGGCCGCCTTGTGGGCGGGCTCGGCCTCGAGCACGGCGTTCGCCGCCTCGAGTGCGCCGGCGAAGTCATCCATGGCGGCGCGCGCACGCCCCAGGTCGACCAGGACGTCGGTGTCCTCGGGGGCCAGGCCGGCCGCCTGCTGCAGGCTCTTGGCGGCGGAGGCCGTGTTCCCCAGCGCGAGCTGGGCCAGGCCCTTGCCATGGTGGGCGGAAGCGTTCTCCGGCTCGGCCTCGATGATCGCGTCGAACGCGGGAATCGCGGCGGCCGGATCGGCGCTGCGAAGCTTCCGCCACGCGGCCTCCACCGGCGTGAGCTCGGCGGTGGCCACCGACTCGTCGCCGCCGAGGTCCAGCTTGTAGTTCACGATCGGGATCGTCCCGCCGGTCAGAAGGTAGACGCCGGCGATGACGGGCAGCGTGGCAAGCACCACGACCGGCGCGACCCACGCGCGGCTCTTGCGCGGCGCCTCGGACTCGGGCTCGCCGTACGCGTCCGGCTCGTCGTCGCCGGGCATCTGCAGCGCGAAGTCGTCCGCGCCGGCCGTCGCCTCCTCGTAGGGCATCGCCGAGGCCGGCAGCTCCTCGCCTTCGTACGGCCGGGCCGACTCGGGCAGCTCCTCCGCGTCGTAGGAACGGGAGGAGGCCGGAAGCTCGTCGGGATCGTACGGACGCGCGGACGCGGGCAGGTCGTCGTGCGGGATCTCCGCCGCCGCCGACTCCTCGACCGGCGCGGCGAACGGCTCGGCGTCCGCCACGGGCTCGGACAGGAACTCGGCCCCCGACGCGCCCACCGGCTCGGCCGGCGCCTCTTTCGCGGGCGCCCACGGATCGTGGTCGGCCACGGGGGTCTCATCGACGACGGGCGCGGACCCGGCGGGAGAGGCGGGCTCGGTGTCCGCCATCGGCATCGACGGCATCAGGTCCAGCGAGTCGTCCTCCGAAGCCTCGGCCAGCGATTCGGTCACGGGCTCGGTCTCCCGGGTCACCGTCTCCGGCGTCTCCCCGGCGATCGCCGGATCCTCGAGCGGCGTGTGGTCGACCACCGGCTCAGGCTGCGCCTCGATGGCGGCGGCGGCGGCCAGTACGTCGTCATCGTCCTGACGCGTGTGGGCGACGTCCGCCAGCTCGATCCACTCCTGGCTTCCGACCTCGCAGATCCGGGCGTCGTCGCCGATGGCTCCGGCCGCGATGCCCTCCAGGATGTGGATCATGTTCATCGGGCCGAGAACCTGTCCCTCGGGCCCTTCCACGTAGTAGAGCTTGTCGTCCATCGCGTTCCGCTCCGTCCCGGCTCCGACGAGCCCCTAGACCCGGCGCTCGAGCCCCACGGGCGAGCGCACTTCCTCCTCGTTGCCCGTAGGAATCGGGTGATGAAGGGCGAAACTTGACGATTAGCGTTCGCCGAGGGGGAGGAGCTCGGACGGCCGGAAGGCGGGTGTGCGGGCCTCGAAGATGACGTCGCCGAACCCCGAGAAGTCGACGAGGAGGTCGAAGAACGTCTGCGCGATCCCCCCGGAGGCTCCCTGGGCCTCCTCCTCGTCGGTCCGCCCGCGGATCTGCCCGCCGATCCAGCCGTCCAGCTCGCGGAACTCCTCGAGAGTCAGGGGGCGGATGGCCGCTTCCAGATCGAGGTAGTAGCGGTGACGCTCCTCGAGGCCCCAGCGCGGGTGGGCGGGGAGGACGCGCCGGGTCAGGTCCGCCAGGAGCGGATCCAGATCCTCGTAGGTGTCCCGCCGCGGCGGGCCGGGGTGGGTCAGCGTGTAGGCCCGCTCGCCGGGATCCCAGCGGATGCGGTAACTGAGCACCCGGGCGTCCACCTGCGCGTCCCACCATCGCTTCCGTTCCCGCCAGAGTTCCGTGGAGAACCGGACGGTGATGGGGAGGCCGCTGGCCAGGGAAGCCCGGGTTTCCGCGTCAAAGGCGTCCTCCAGCCGGACCCGGGCCGCCACGAGCCCGCGCTCCAGACCGATCTCCTCCACGACGAGCTCGCCGGCAGCGGCGACCCCGGAAAGGGCGCCCAGAAGCATCAGCCCGGCGTGGACCGTCCTCAGGATCTTCATCGCGTCGCGTCCCGGCCTCCGGAGGGGTGGCGGCAGAATACACGCACCCGGAGAAATCGGCCCTGGAAACTGCCCGGAAGGCCGTTCATGATCTCTTCATGACACGTTCACGCAGTTGCTGCGTCACGCCCGACATCTTTCCTCCAACTTCGGAGGAGAAAGTCAAGCCGATGGGACGTGAACGCATCCTGGTGGTCGAGGACGAGCCCGACATCGCCCACGTGCTGGATTACAATCTCACCCGCGACGGCTACCGCGTCGAGGTCGCGTCCGAGGGCGACGAGGCCCTGGACCGGATCGTCGCGGACGCTCCCGACCTGGTGCTGCTGGATCTGATGCTCCCGGGGATGGACGGCCTGGAGATCTGCCGCCGGGTGAAGGAAGATCCCGTCACCCGCGAGATCCCCGTGATCATGGTGACGGCGAAGGGCGAGGAGAGCGACGTGGTCCTGGGACTGGGGCTCGGCGCCGACGATTACATCTCGAAGCCGTTCTCCCCGCGCGAGCTGCTGGCGCGCGTGCGGGCCGTGCTGCGACGCGGCCGGGTCCGGGGAGAGGAGTCGAGGCAGGACCGGGTGGTCCGCAACGGCGTCGTGGTGGACGCCATCCGCCACGAGGTCCTCGTGGACGGCGACCCGGTCAGCTTCACCGCCACCCAGTTCCGGCTTCTGCACGTGCTGGCCTCCAACGAGGGAAGAGCGTTCACGCGGGATCAGCTTCTCAGTCGCGTCATCGGCGAGCACGCGACCGTCACGGATCGCAACATCGACGTCCACGTCCGGACGATCCGCAAGAAGCTGGGCGAGCACCGGGATCTCATCGAGACGGTGCGCGGCGTGGGCTACCGCTTCCGGGACGGATAGCAGGAGACCTTGTTCCGCTCGCGACTGTTCTGGAAGATCTACCCCGGCTACGTCGTCGTGATCCTCGTGACGGCGCTGTTCGTCGGAATCCAGGTCGGCCGATCGGCCGAGCGTTCCGCCCGCGACGGTCTGCGGGAGCGCCTCCACGAGAGCGTCATCTCCGCGCGCGAGCTCGTCCGGGCGGTGGGACCCGACGCCCCGACGCTGGGCGCCTCCCTGGACCGGGTGGCGGGCGAAACGGGGATCCGGTTCACGCACATCGCCCCGGACGGCGCCGTCCTCGTCGATACCGAACGGGACCCGGCCTCCATGGACAACCACGGGGACCGGCCCGAGGTGATCCAGGCTCGCGCCGGCGGGCCCGGCTCCTCGGTGCGGCGCAGCGCCACGCTCGGCATCGAGATGATGTACGTGGCGATCCACGAGGACGCGTTCACGCTGCGGGCCGCGTTTCCGCTGAGCCACCTGCAGGAGAGGGAAGGCGCCGTGCGTGCCGCCGTCGCCCAGGGCGTCGCGCTGGCGGCCGTCGTCGGGATGGTGCTCGGGCTCGTCGTGGCCCGTCGCTTCGCCCGGCGCCTGGAGACGCTCTCCGAGGCCGCCCGCTCCATCGCCGGGGGCAACTTCGATCGCCGGATCGCGCTGGACCGTTCCGACGAGGTGGAGGCGCTCGGCCACTCGATCAACCTGATGGCCGGCGAGGTCCAGCAGCGGATCCAGCGCATCACCGCCGACCGCGATCGCCTGCAGACGATCCTCTCCGGGATGATCGAGGGGGTCGTCGCCGTCGATGCGGAGGAGCGGGTGCTGCTGCTGAACGAGGTGGCGGGGCGGGTCCTGGGGACCACCGAGGATGCCGCCGTCGGCGAGCCCATCCGCAACGTCTCCCGCGTGCGCGAGATCGCCGACGTGCTCACGGAAGCCCTCCGCTCCGAGGTGGATCGGCGGCGCGAGATCCTGATCCCGGCTCGCGGCGGAGACCGGATCCTGGAGATCCACGCCGGCCCGTTCGGCCCGGAGGGCGGGGTGCTCGGGGCCGTCGTCATCCTGCACGACGTCACGGAGCTGCGGCGTCTGGAAGCCGTCCGCCGGGACTTCGTGGCGAACGTCTCCCACGAGCTCAAGACTCCGCTGACCGCCATCCGCGGCATGCTGGAGACCGTCCTCGACGATCCGGGAATGCCGGAAGACGTCCGCACGCGCTTCCTCCGTCGCATGGACGCCCAGTCCCACCGCCTTTCCCACCTCGTGTCGGATCTCCTGAGCCTCGCCCGCGTGGAGTCGCGACCCGAGGACCTGGAGCGGGAGGCGATGGACCTGCGCCTCCCGGTGCGGGAGACCCTCCGCGCCCTGGAGGGCTCGGCGGCCGATCGCGGGGTGGAGCTGCGGTTCGAGGAGAGCCCGGACCCGGTCCTCGTGCTGGGCGACCGGCAATCGCTGCGCCTCCTGTTCGACAACCTCGTGGACAACGCCGTGAAGTACACGCCGCGCGGGGGGAGGGTGCGAGTGCGGCTGCTCGTCGAGGGGGACCGGGTGATTGTCGAGGTGGACGACACCGGGATCGGTATCGACGCGAAGCACGGCGATCGCGTGTTCGAGCGCTTCTACCGCGTCGACAAGGCCCGTTCCCGGGAGCTGGGAGGGACCGGTCTCGGGCTGGCGATCGTGAAGCACGTCGCCCTGGCCCACGACGGAGAGGTCTCGTACGACAGCTCGATCGGCGCGGGGACCCGGTTCTCCGTGCGACTGCCCCGCGCTTCGGGCCCCCCTCCGGGCCTCTAGACCGCCCCGCGCGCCCGCGGCCTCCGCGGGCGTCCCGGCCGACGGCCGGACCGGACCGTTCATCTGGTCTTCACGATTCCTTCACATTCCAGGGGCATCATGCGGTCGCCTTCATCGGAACTTCCTCCGTTGCTGGCGAGACATTCATGCGCGATGGACATTGCGGGTTCCCCTGACCGGAGATGTGCGACTTGATGCGATGGACGAAGTGGGGAGGGCTCGGTCTGGCGGCCGTGCTCCTGGCCGCGGGCGACGTGGCGGCCTCCACCTCCCTCGATGCGAGCTGGAGCGACGGCCTTCGGCTCAACGCGGGCGACGGCACCGTCAAGCTCAAGATCGGCGGACGCCTGATGAACGACTGGGTCTTTCAGGATCCCGACAGCGACCTCGAGGATCTCGCGGAGTTCGAGGACGGCACGGAGTTCCGACGCGTCCGCCTGTACGCGTCGGGAACGCTGTATCGCGCGACCGAATTCAAGGCGCAGTTCGATTTTGCCGGCGGCGAGGCGACGCTGAAGGACATGTACGTCGGCTTCACGCGGATCCCCACCGTCGGGACCGTGCGGATCGGGCAGCAGTTCGAGCCGCAGGGTCTGAACGAGCTGACGTCCTCCAAGTACATCACGTTCGTCGAGCGGGCGCTCCCGATGGCCCTCGTCGGATCCCGGAACACGGGTATCCTGGCGACCAACCAGGCCGGACCCGTGCACTGGTCGGCGATGGTCTCCCGGAACTCGGACTCCTTCGGTGAGTCGCAGGAGTCGGGCGAGTACAACGTGATCGCCCGGCTGGCGGCCGCGCCGTGGAATCCCGAGTCCGATCGCGTTCTTCACCTCGGAGTCTCCGGCTCGCACCGCGCGCTGCCGGGCGACGAGTTCGACGTCTCGGCGCGCCCCGAGAACCACCTGGCGCCCAAGCTGGTGGCGGCCAACTTCGCGGCCGAGACCGCCCAGGTGATCGGCGGCGAGATGGCGCTCGTGGCGGGGGCGGCCAGCCTCCAGAGCGAGTACCTGGCCGCCGTGATCGACGCCAAGGACGGGACGGACCCGATCCTCTCGGGATGGTACGTCTCCGGCTCCTGGTTCCTCACGGGCGAGAATCGAAACTACAAGGCGTCCCAGGGCTCGTTCTCCCGGGTGAAGCCCGCGTCCGTCTACGACGGCGACGGGGGGACGGGAGCGTGGGAGGTGGCCGCCCGGTTCTCCAAGCTCGATCTCGACGACGAGAACGTCAGCGGCGGCACGCTGGACGACCTGACCATCGGGCTGAACTGGTATCCGAACCCCAACATCCGCTGGATGGCGAACTTCGTGCGGGCCGACCTGGACGGCGTCGGCATTTCCCACGCGCTGGTCACCCGGGTGGCGGCGGACTGGTGATTCACGCGTCCTTCACCCGGTCTTCAAACGGGTGCGGTACTTCTTGAAGGATTCGTTCCGGTTCGAGATTCTCTCGAACCCCAAGAGGGAGAAGCGAATGAGAACGTTCATGATCGTGGCGGCGGCCGTTGTGGCCCTGTCGAGCGGGACCGCCTGCGAGGCGAAGGACAAGCTGAAGGGCAACGTCCGGATCGACGGTTCCTCCACGGTGTTCCCGATCACGGAGGCCGTGGCGGAGGAGTACCGGGCGGCCCAGCCCAAGGTCCGGGTGACCATCGGGATCTCCGGAACCGGCGGCGGCTTCAAGAAGTTCTACGCGGGCGAGACGGACATCAACGACGCGTCCCGTCCCATCAAGTCGAAGGAGATCGACAAGGCGGCCGAGAACGGCATCGACTTCATCGAGCTGCCGGTCGCGTTCGACGGGATCTCCGTCGTCGTGAATCCGGAGAACGACTGGGTCGACTCGCTGACGCCGGACGAGCTCCATCGGCTGTGGATGCCCGAGAGCACGGTCAAAACCTGGCAGGACCTCCGTCCGGAGTGGCCGGCCGAGGAGATCAAGCTCTACGGCCCCGGCGTGGACTCGGGCACGTTCGACTACTTCACCGAGGCGATCAACGGCAAGTCGCAGGTCTGCCGCGCGGACTTCACCGCGAGTGAGGACGACAACGTCCTCGTGCTCGGCGTCGCCGGCGACAAGAACGCGCTCGGCTTCTTCGGGTTCGCGTACTACCTGGAGAACAAGGACCAGCTCAAGGTCGTGCCGATCGACAACGGCGACGGGCCGGTGGCCCCGTCCATGGAGTCGATCAACGGCGGAACGTACGCTCCGCTGTCGCGGGCGGTCTTCATCTACGTCGCCAAGAGCGCGGCCGAGCGGGCCGAGGTCCGGAACTTCGTGGACTTCTACCTGACCAACGCTCCGGCCCTCGTGGCCGAGGTGGGTTACGTGCCCCTGCCGGATGCGCTCTACACCGCCGGCAAGGACCGGATGGCGAAGGGCGTCACGGGCACCGTGTACGTCGAGGGGTCGAAGGGCAAGAGCCTGGAGGACCTCTTCCACGTGACGGATCGGACGTGACCACGCTGGAAACTCCCGTGAGCGGGGGGGGGATTTCCCCTCCCTGCCTCACGCGGCGGCGGACCGGATGGGGAGAAGGGGCGATCCGCCTGTGCCTGCTCCTCTGTGCCGGGGTGTCGGTCCTCACCACGATCGGCATCATCGTCGTCCTGGCCATGGAGTCCGCCGGCTTCTTCGCCAGCGTGCCGATCACCGAGTTCCTCTTCGGGACGCGGTGGACTCCCCTGCTGGAGCCGCGATCCTTCGGTGTGCTGCCGCTCGTGGCGGGAACGCTGCTGATCGTGGCCGGATCGGCCGTCGTCGCTCTGCCCACCGGGCTCGCCACCGCGGTCTACCTCAGCGAGTACGCATCGCCCCGCTTCCGCTCCATCGTCAAGCCGGTCCTCGAGGTCCTCGCGGGGATCCCGACCGTCGTCTACGGCTACTTCGCGCTCACCGCCGTCACGCCCGTCCTGCGCATGATCCTGCCGAGCACCGAGGTGTACAACGCGGCCAGCGGGGCCATCGTGGTGGGGATCATGATCCTCCCCATGGTCGCCTCGCTCTGTGAGGACGCGCTCTCGGCCGTGCCGGATTCGCTGCGGCAGGGCGGCTTCGCGCTGGGCGCCACCCGCGGCGAGGTGGCCACGCAGGTCGTCGTCCCCGCGGCGATGTCCGGGGTCATGGCGTCCTTCGTGCTGGCGCTCTCGCGCGCCATCGGCGAGACGATGGCGGTCACGCTGGCGGCCGGCTCGACGCCGAAGCTGACGCTGAATCCCCTCGAGAGCATCCAGACGATGACGGCCTACATCGTGCAGATCAGCCAGGGCGACATCCCGGCCGGAACCGTGGAGTACCGGACGATCTTCGCCGTCGGCGCGCTGCTCTTCGTGATCACGCTGGGCATGAACGTCGTGGCCCACCGGATCCTCCGCCGCTTCCAGGAGATCGGGGAATGAACGCCGTGCTGAAGGGCGGCGACGAGCGGCTGGCGGCGCGCCGCCGCAAGGCCGACCTCTTCCGCCGGTTCTGCGCCGCGATGACGGCGGTCGGCGTGGTGCTCCTCGTCGTGCTGCTGGTGCGGATCGGCCGGGAAGGCCTCGGATGGCTGGACTGGCAGTTCCTCACGAGCTTCCCCAGCCGCCATCCGGAGAAGGCCGGAATCCTCTCGGCGATCGCCGGGACGCTGTGGATGGTCACGATGACCGCCCTCATCGCGGTCCCGCTCGGGATCGGCGCGGCGGTCTACCTGGAGGAGTACGCGAGGAAGAACCGGCTGACGCGCTTCCTGGAAGTGAACCTGGCGAACCTGGCGGGAGTCCCGTCCATCATCTACGGCATCCTGGGCCTGGCCGTCTTCGTCCGCTTCTTCGGACTGGAGAGAAGTCTGCTCGCCGGCTCCCTCACCATGAGCCTGCTGGTACTGCCGGTGATCATCGTGGCCTCCCGGGAGGCGATCCGATCCGTTCCGCTGACCTTCCGGCATGCCGCATTCGCCCTGGGCGCGACGAAGTGGCAGACGGTGCGCCACCACGTCCTGCCGGCCGCCATTCCCGGCATTCTCACGGGCGTCATCCTGTCCCTGTCCCGCGCCATCGGGGAGACGGCTCCGCTGGTGGTGATCGGGGCTTTCGGGTACGTTGCCTTCGTTCCCGAAGGACCCATGGACGACTTCACGGTGTTGCCCATCCAGATCTTCAACTGGACCGCTCGGCCCCAGGCGGAGTTTCATGAACTGGCCGCCGCGGGAATCATCGTCCTGCTGGCGGTGCTGCTGCTCATGAACGCCACCGCCGTGCTGATCCGACATCGTGCCCGGAGGAATCGACCGTGGTGAGTGGAGAGCGGGAGCCGGCCGCGCCGCGAGGCGTGGCCCTGCGGGAGAAGGACGACTCCGAACGTCCACAGGAGGCTGCCCGAATCATGTCCGGAGCGCCGCCCGTGCTGGAGGCGCGGGACGTCACCATCGCCTACGGGGAAACGCAGGCCATCCGCGGCGTCTCGCTCCGCTTTCTCGAGAACAAGATCACCGCCATCATCGGTCCGTCCGGCTGCGGGAAGAGCACGCTGCTGCGGGCGTTCAACCGGATGCACGAGCTCCAGCAGAACGTTCACATCGACGGAGGCTTCCTCTACCGCGGGGAGGATCTCTACGGGGACGACGTGGATCCCGTGGAGGTCCGCCGACTCATCGGGATGGTGTTCCAGAAGCCGAACCCGTTCCCCCGGTCGATCTTCCAGAACGTCGCGTGGGGTCCGACGATCAACAAGCTCGCGACGCCGGCCGAGATGCCGGGCCGCGTGGAGTCCGCGCTGCGGATGGCGGGACTCTGGGACGAGGTGAAGGATCGTCTGGACGACAACGGATTCTCGCTGTCCGGCGGGCAGCAGCAGCGCCTCTGCATCGCGCGCGCGCTGGCGATGGAGCCGGACGTGATCCTGCTGGACGAGCCCTGCTCGGCCCTGGATCCGGTGTCCACCGCGCGCATCGAGGATCTGCTCTTCGAGCTGAAGTCGCGTTACACGATCATCATCGTGACGCATAATATGCAGCAAGCCGCGCGTGTCTCCGATCAGACCGCATTCCTGGAAGCCGGTCTGCTCGTCGAGTTCGACGAAACCGAGCGGGTGTTCACTCGCCCCAAGGAGAAGCGGACGGAAGAGTACGTGACGGGCCGATTCGGCTAGGGAGGCTCACGTGCAACATCTGAAGCGCGATCTCGAGCGACTGAAGCGCGAGATCCTCTCCATGGGTGCCCTCGTGGAGCAGGCCACCACGTCCGCGATGGACGCCGTGAAGCGGCGGGATCAGGACCTGGCCCGCAAGGTCGTCGAAGGGGACCGGGAGATCGATGAAAAGGAAGTCGAGGTGGAGGAGGAGTGCCTCAAGGTGCTCGCCCTCCACCAGCCGGTCGCCCAGGACCTTCGGTTCATCGTGGCGACGCTGAAGGTCAACAACGACCTCGAGCGGATCGGCGACCTCGCCCAGAACATCGCCAAGCGCGTCGTCGTGCTGATGGAGTCGGACGAGGCCGGGTTCCCGCCCGACCTGCACCGGATGATGGACCGCGTCCGGTCGATGGTGTCGCGCAGCCTGGACTCGCTGGTGCGTCTGGATCCGGACGCCGCGCGCGGAGTCCTGACGGACGACGAGCAGGTCGACGACCTGCACGGCAAGATGTACCGAGAGATGCAGGCGCGGATGATCGAGGATCCCCAGCGCGTGAAGGACTGGGTCGGCATCCTGTCGATCTCGCGCTACCTGGAACGCATCGCGGATCTCTCCACGAACATCGCCGAGGACGTGATCTTCACGGTGGAGGGAGAGGTCGTCCGGCACGGCCACTGGGACAGCGGGCCGAGGCATGAGGCGGGGTACGACGAGTAGGGGAGGTCATCTCCGTCGTTTCGACCCCGCGCGCAGTTGGAAAGCGGCCGAGCCGGATGAGAAGCAACGATGAGCGGCTCACCCCGGCCGTTTTCCCTGTTTGAAGCACGGGGTCGAAACGACGGGGAAGATCTCCCCTACTCGTCGAACCCTAGAACATCCGGTTGATCCGCGCCGAGACGAACAGGCCGTCGTCCCCGTCGCGATCGTCCACCTTGCGCGCCACGTTCAGGCGGAAGTTGGCGTCCGAGTCCTGGAAGCCGATGCCGGCGTCGGCCTTCAGATCGAAGTCCGCGGCGTCCTCCACCCAGGCATCGCCCAGGTCCGCGAACACGGCCACCTGGAAGTCGCGGAAGATCTCCACGCGCGTCTCCACGTTGGCCAGGAACAGGCGGTCCCCGCCGAGCGACTTGAACCGCGTCGCGCGCATCGTGCCGATGCCGCCCAGGTAGAAGCGCTCCTGGAGCGGAACGGCCTCGAAGCCCTCCACGTTCTCTCCGGTCTCCGTGTCCCGGCGCGCGTCCTGGATGGCGCCGCCGACGATGCGGAGGTCCAGGGAGTGGTCGGGCGACAGCTTGACGTAGCGGCGCACCGTGGCAAGGCCGCGCTGGAACTCGAAATCCCCGCCGAGGTCGTTGCCGGCCCACTCCCAGCCGGCCTCGGCCAGCCAGCCGCGCGACGGATTCCGGACGTGGTTCCGCGTGTCGACCTTCCAGGTCACGGCCAGCGACCGCAGCCGTCCCTCGTCCACCGGGCGATTGATCCGCATCCGGCGATCCCCCTCGAACAGGCCCCAGTCCGTCGTCTTGGCCACGGAGCGATGCTCCTCGCGGCGCCAGGTCACCTGCACTTCCTGGTGCTCGCCCAGATACCCCCGGGCGAAGGCTTCCAGCCCCTCGGCCTCGTGGTAGTCGCGCCAGTCCTGGCGGAAGAAGAGCGCGGCCAGCGAGTTCTCCGTGGTGCCGATCCGGAAGTCGTCGGGCGTGGCGTTGCGACGGTACGCCGCGGCGCCGAGGTCCAGCACCTCCGAGCCGATGAGCGGCTGCGCCATCCCCACGTCGTAGAGCCAGCGATCCCGCCCGAACGATCGGCCGACGAAGGCGCTGAGGTCCGGGTGCAGCTCCACGCGGTTGCGGTAGCGAAGCTCCGCGCCGAAGGTGATCTGGTTGACGCGGTCGTAGGACGCGAACATCTCCACGTCGCCCTCGTGCAGTCCGTGCGGTCGGGGCAGGAACACCTCGTCGCGCTTCACCTGCAGCATCGACGCCTCGGTGACGCCCTCCACCTCGTCCTCGGGGAGCACCGTCAGCACCGGGTTGTCCGGATCGCGCCGCCACTGTCCGTCGACGGAGAAGAGGTAGGGCCAGCGGCCGGGCTCCAGCTCCACGGTGGCCTCCCACACGCCGCTCCGCTGGCGCTTCAGCGGGTGCGCCTCCGGGTCCCAGTCGTTGAAGCGGCCGATCACGGAGACCTGCCGGGCGTCCCCCGCCTCCAGGCGGAACAGGACGCCCTCGCTGATCATGATGGGGGCGAGGCGACCGCCGCGGAGTCCGTCCAGGCCGCGCGGATCCACGAAGCCGGACTCCTCCTCGTCAGCCGGGAGGGTCCACGTGGTGGCGGGATCGTGCGGGAGGGCGGGGCCGCGCGGGATGGGAGCCAGCGCCGCCCGGACGGGCGTACCGAGCGCCAGGAGGCACAGGGCGGAGGCGGCGATGAGAGCGCGGATCATGGTCGGGACTCCTGCGGCGGGGCGGGTTGCCCGGAAACAACGCAAAGCACGTGCCAGCCGCCGAGGCGCCGGAGGCGGGCGATGCGGCCCCTTGCGGCCCGGGCGCGGGTCACTGCGACACGCCCTCCGCGTCGGAGGCACCCTCTTCGTCCCGCTCGATCTCCAGGCGCCGCATCTTCCGGTGGAGGTTCGCCCGGTCCATGCCCAGGAGCCGGGCCGCCTCGCTGATGACCCCGTCGGCCGTATCCAGCGCGCGACGGATCACGGACCGCTCCGTCCGGTCCAGGATCTCCCGCAGCGTCAGCTCGCCGTCGGGCTCCGGCACCGCGGCCTCGTCCGCGGGACCGTCCGGGCGACGCGACTGGGCGAGGATCCGCTTCACGTCGGCCGCCTCGATCCGGTCGCCGTCCGTCATGATCTCCAGGCGCTCGACGACGTTCCGCAACTCGCGCACGTTGCCGGGCCACGGCCAGGCGCGCAGCGCCTCGTAGGCCGAGTCGTCGAAGGCGTGCAGCGCCCGACCGGTCTCGCCCTGGAACCGCGCCCGGAAGTGCTCCACCAGCTCCGGGATGTCCTCGCGCCGCTCGCGCAGCGGCGGCACGCGCACGGGGACGACGTTCAGGCGGTAGTACAGGTCCTCGCGGAAGTCGCCCGCCGAGATGGCCTCCGGCAGGTCCTTGTTGGTGGCGGCGAGCACGCGCACGTCCACCGGCAGGCTCCGGTTCCCGCCCACGCGCTCCACCTCGTTCTCCTCCAGGACCCGCAGCAGTTTCGCCTGCGCCTCCAGCGCCATGTCGCCCACCTCGTCGAGCAGGAGCGTCCCGGAGTCCGCCGCCTCGATCTTCCCGATCTTCCGGGCGGTGGCGCCGGTGAACGCCCCCTTCTCGTGTCCGAAGAGCTCCGATTCAATGAGGTCCTTGGGGATGGCGGCGCAGTTCACCTTCACGAACGGGCCGTCCGTGCGCGGGCTGCCCTCGTGGAGGGCGCGCGCCACCAACTCCTTCCCGGTGCCGTTCTCGCCGGTGATGAGCACGCGCGCGCCGGCGTCGGCCGCGCGGTCGATCTGGTCGCGCAGCTTCCGCATCGCCTCCGACGATCCGACGAGCCCGCCCGCCCCATCGCCCAGGCGCGCGTTCAGCTCGCGGTTGTCGCGGCGCAGGCGCCCGGACTCCAGCGCGTTGCGCACCGTGAGCAGAAGACGCTCCGGTTCCAGCGGCTTCTCCAGGTAGTCGAACGCGCCGAGCTTCGTGGCGCGCACCGCCGTCTCCACCGTGGCCTGCCCCGACATGACGATGACCGGGAGCTCGCTGCCGTCCTCCCGCAGCTTCTCCAGCGCCTCGATGCCGGAGAGCCCGGGCAGCATCACGTCCAGGATGACGAGGTCCGGGGACAGGTCCTCCAGCATCCGGAGCGCCTCCTCGGCGTCCGGCGCCGTGACCGCGTGGTAGCCCTCGTCGACCAGGAGGCCGGAGAGCTGCGACCGGATGTTCTTCTCGTCGTCGACGATCAGGATCTGCTGCACGTCACCCCTCGCTTTGGCGGGAGGTTCGGCGATCCGCGGTCATCCGTAAAGGCCGGGGTCGCCGACCGGCGACGGCTCGTCCGGCGCTCAGGGTCCGTTCTTGGCGGGGTTTATCACGATGACGTCGCTGAAGGAGTCCGCGGTGACGCGGCGCAGGTAGAGGCCGTGCTTGTCGGGGAACGCGGCCAGGGCCTCGCGGCTGAGGTAGTCCGTTTCGCGCTCGGCCAGATCGCCCAGCCAGGTGGGGTCGTCGGCGCCGTCCCGCTGGTCCCAGGTCAGGAGCTCCAGGTAGAGGAGGCGGTCCAGCTCCTCGATCCCGTAGATCTGCCGCATCCACCGCTCGTGCGCCTGATCCGAGCGGGCGGTGAGCTGGACGAAGAGGGTCTGCATCGCCTCCACGTCCAGGCGATGCTCCGGGCGCGGCGTGAGCGGATAGGTGGTCAGCGCGAGCAGCTCCCCGAGGACCTGCGGGGCATCGGGCCAGAGGTTGCCGTGGCGGCCGGTCTCGTAGAGAACGCGGAACGAGGAGTTCTCCCCGAGATAGAGCGCCGAGGGCACGGCCCCGAGGTCGGCCACCTCCATGCGCCCCTCCCAGCAGGGCGGCAGGATCCAGAACACGATCTCCAGAGCGTCGGCGGGCGTGCTCCATCCCGGCGCCACCTCGATGCGGACGCACTCCGGCTCCCCGCGCCAGCCGGCGGGCACCTGGTCCCACTTCACGGAGCGGTTCTCCCAGCCGGTCGGCATGGCGTGCCGGATCTCGTCCAGCGCGCGCGTGGCGGCGCGCCGGTTGAGAGTGCGGCGGGAGTCCTGGGATTCCGTGGCGTCCGCGGCCGGAGCCAGCAGGAGCGCGACGGCGCCGAGGATGGAGAGCGGCAGCGGGATGCGGATCAAGAATCCTCCTGGAGATCCAGCCGAACGGTGAGACGGAACACCGAGCCGGGATCGCCCGATTCCCACTCTAGCGCACCTCGGTGGTCCATCGCGATACGCTGGACCATGGCGAGCCCCAGCCCCGATCCGCCGGTCCGCCCCGAGACGCCCGGACGGAAGAGCGTGCGACGGATCTCCTCGGGGACGCCGGGGCCGTCGTCCCGGACCTCGATGCGGGCCGTGGGGCCGTCCGCCCGGACGATCACCCGGATGGTGCCGCCGGTCTCGGTCAGGGCCTCGCCGGCGTTCTTCAGGAGATTGCCGACGGCGCGCCGGAGCAGGTCCCGGTCCCCCACCATCCTCAACATCGACGGGGCGTCAACCTCCAGGGTGACTTCCTTCACCGCGTCGCGGTAGAGCTCGGCGACGCCCTGGACGAGGCGGGCCAGGTCCAGGGGGGCGAACTGCGCCTCCGGCATCTTCGCGAACTCCGAGAACGTCTCCGAGATGCGCGTGAGGTTCTCGATTTCCTCGCCGATGGAGTCCAGGCACTCGCGCGTACCGGCGTCGTCCGGGAGGCGGGGGCGAAGGCGATGCACCGCCAGCCGGATCGGGGTGAGGGGGTTGCGGATCTCGTGGGCGACGCGCCGGGCGACGTCGCGCCAGGCGGCCACGCGCTCCATCCGCACGAGCTCGTCCCGCGATCGCTCCAGCTGATCGCCCATCCGGTTGAACGCGGTCACCAGCTCGCCGATCTCGCCCTCGGCGCGCACGTCCGCGCGGTGGGAAAGATCGCCCGCCGCCAGGCGGTCCGCCGCGCCGGCCAGGAGCGTGACCGGTCGGCTGATGCGTCGCGCGGTGCGCCGGGCCACCCAGAACGCCCCGCCGATCGAGAGCAGGAAGACGACGGCCAGAAAGCCGGCCAGCAGGTTCTTCTTCACCGCCTCGACGCGCAGGAGCTGGCGGTAGCGGCTGTAGTCCTCGCCCACCGTCTCGATGGCGGCGAGCGCCTCGGGCTCCAGGAAGACGCCGACCGCGCGTCCCTCCGGGTGGAAGAAGCGCAGCGCTCCGCCCCGCCGCGTCGCCGGCGACTCGCCGGCCGCCAGCTGATCCCACTCGGCCGGCGTCGGCAGGGCGTCACGGTAGGCCTCGCCCATCTCCACGACGGTGTCGTCGTCCGACCAGACGGCGAAGTCGAACGCGCGGTCCGCGAGGCGCTCGCGCACCCAGATCTCCTCCTCCGGCGCCGGGACGTCGGCGGGGAGCTCCGCGAGGAGCCGCTCCGCCTCCACGCGCAGACGATCCTGCACTTCGTGGGCCAGCGTGGCCGATCGCTCGTACGCGCGCTCGATCGTCGGGCTCTGCAGGTCCGACAGCGCCGAACGCACGACCAGCGTGCCGACCGCGGTCAGCAGCAGCGCGGGCACCGCCAGCAGGACGAGGTGGCTGGCCAGGAGACGGGATTCCAGCCGACGGAAGCGGGGAATGACGATCCTCCGGAGTGGCGGCCCAGGGGCCGCGGGGCGGTCGTCATCGTCCGCGATTTCCGGGCGCGCGGCAAGCGGGCGCAATCCGCGTGCGACCCCTGCGTCGATCCGCTACGATCCGATCATGCGCAAGAGCGTCGTCCTGGTCACGGGAGCCAACGGGGAGATCGGTCACGGTCTCGTGGATCGACTCGCGGAGCGGGGCGATCTCGTCGTGGCGCTGGACCTGTCGCCGCTGGACGCGGAGCTGACGTCCAGGTGTCACGAGGTGATCCAGGGATCGATCCTCGATCGCGCGCTCCTGGATCGCCTGGTCTCGGGCTACGAGTTCCGGACCATCTACCACCTGGCCGCGCTGCTCTCCACGCGCGCGGAGTTCACGCCCGCCGCCGCCCACGAGGTCAACGTGCAGGGCACGCTGAACCTGCTCGCGCTGGCCGCGGAGCAGACGGAGTGGTCGGGGCGCCGCGTGAAGTTCATGTTCCCCAGCTCCATCGCGGTGTACGGCCTGCCGGACCTGGACACCAAGAACGAGGCGGGAAGGATCCGGGAGAAGGCCTGGAACCTCCCCACCACGATGTACGGGTGCAACAAGGCCTACTGCGAGCACCTGGGCCGTTACTTCGCGGGCCACTACAAGCAGCTCGGCGCGGCGGAGGGGCCGTCGGGAGTGGACTTCCGGGCGCTGCGCTATCCGGGGCTGATCTCGGCCGCGACGATCCCATCGGGGGGGACGTCGGACTTCGTGCCGGAGATGCTGCACAAGGTTGCGCGAGGCGAGGAGTACTCCTGCTTCGTCCGCCCGGACACGCGGATTCCCTTCATGGCGATGCCCGACGCCATCCGCGCGCTCGTGCGGCTGGAGGAGGCCGACGAGTCGCGCCTGAGCTGGCGCACCTACAACGTCACCAGCTTCAATCCCAGCGCCGACGAGTTCCTGCAGGAGCTGCGACGTCGCTGGCCGGACGCGCACGTGGACTTTCGCGTCGACGAGAAGCGCCAGGCGATCGTGGACAGCTGGCCCGCCGACGTCAACGACGACGCGGCGCGCGAGGACTGGGACTGGGAGCCGCTCTACGATCTGGACAGCGCGCTGGACGACTACCTGGTACCCGGCATCCAAGGCGCCGCGCCGGGCGGGGTCTCCTGATGTCGGCGGGCGACGCGGTGCGGTTCTTCCAGACGCTGGGCGACGCCACGCGGCTTCGTCTGCTGGAGGAGCTGTCGCGCGAACCGCGCACCGTCGGCGAGCTGGTGGACGCGCTCGGCTGTCCGCAGCCGAAGGTGTCGCGGCATCTCAAGGTGTTGCGCGAGGCCGGGCTCGTCACGGACCGGCGCGAGGGGCGAAACGTCACCTACGCCGTCACCCGCCGGCGCGCCTGGCCGGCCGAAGCCGTTCGCTGGCTGGATCGTCTGGAGGCGGGACTCGCCGTGGGCCCGCCCCGGCCGGGGTCGCTGCCGCCGTCGTCGCCTCCCGCTCCCGCCTCGCCGAAACGTCCGGCCGCCGCACCGCGCCGGCGCGTCGAGCTCGACACCCATCTGCTCTAGATCATGAGTGCCCCGCGCGAGGACGCCGTCATCGTCGGCGCCGGGCCGATCGGGCTGGCGTGCGCGCTCTCCGCCCGCCGTCGCGGTCTCGATCCGCTGATCGTCGATGCCGGCTGCGTGGTGCACTCCATCTTCCGGTACCCGGTGGGGATGACCTTCTTCACCACGCCGGAGCTGCTGGAGATCGGGAGCCATCCGTTCCCGTGCGCCGCGGAGAAGCCGACGCGGGAGGAGGCGCTTCGCTACTACCGCGGGATCGTGCGCACGGAGGACCTGCGCGTGCGGACGTACACGCGGCTGATCGGCGCCCGCCGCGACGGCGCGGACGTCGTCTGCGAGCTGGAGTCCGCGGACGGCCGGCAGGAGGTGCGGTGCGGGAAGCTCGTGCTGGCCACCGGCTACTTCGATCATCCGCGGCTTCTGGACGTGCCCGGTGAGGATCTCCCGCACGTGAACCACGTCTACGACGAGGGACACCTCTCCTTCGGTCGCGACGCCGTGGTGGTGGGCGGGAAGAACTCGGCGGTGGAGGCTGCGCTGGACCTGTTCCGGTCCGGCGCGCGCGTCACGCTGATCCATCGCGGCGACGATCTCGGCCCCACCGTGAAGTACTGGATCCGCCCCGACCTGCTGAACCGCGTGAAGGCGGGCGAGATCGCGGCGCGGTTCCGCACGCGCGTGACGCGGATCGACGAGGAGTTCGTGCACGTGGCGGACGACGCAGGACGCGAGGACCGCGTTCGCGCGCATCGCGTGTACCTGCTCACCGGCTACCGTCCGGACTTCGACCTGTTCCGCCGCATCGGCGTGGAACTGGATCCGGAGACGATGCGCCCGGCGATCGATCCGGCGACGCTGGAGTCGAACGTGCCGGGCGTGCACCTGGTGGGCAGCATCGTGGGCGGGAACCGCGTCTCCGAGATCTTCATCGAGAACGGCCGCTTCGACGGGGAGAAGGTCTTCGGCGACGTGACCGCTCCGGATGCCGCACGGTGAGTCGCGTCGAGCGGCTCTACGGGCTTCACGCCCCCTTCTACGACGCCACCCGTCGCTTCTTCCTTCCCGACCGGGCCGAGGCCGTCCGGGCGATGCGGCTGGGCGGCGGCGAGCGCGTCGTGGATTTCTGCTGCGGTACGGGGTTGAACTTCCCGCACCTCCGTGGCGCGGGAGCGGCGGAGATCACGGGCGTGGACCTCACGGAGGCGATGCTGAAGCGGGCCGCGCGCCGGGATCCGTCGGCCGTGCTGCTCCGCGGCGACGTCGTGCGGAAGGATCCGCCGTCGCGCTTCGACGCGGCGATCGTCTCGTACGGACTCTCGCTGCTTCCGGAGTGGCGCGAGGCGATCGCCAACCTGCACCGCTGGCTGCGCCCGGGCGGCACGCTTGTCCTGCTGGACTTCGATCGATTGCGCGGCGCCGCCGCGCCGCTGGACCCGCTGGCGCGCGCGTGGTTCCGCGGATTCGGCGTGACGCCCGGCCTTCCGTTGGAGGAGGCGTTGCATCCGCGGTTCGAGCGCGTGGAACGGGACGTCCGTCACCGCGGATGGAACTCCATCGTCGTGGCGCGAGGGGCCCGTTTCCCGTAACCTGAAGCGTCCCCATCCCCGGCCGGAGAAGAACTTGAGCAAGGCTCGCATCCTCATCGTGGACGACGACGCGACCATCCGGGAAGCCCTGGAACGCGTCCTCGACTACGAGGACTACGCGGTGACCACGGCTGCCGACGGTCCCAAGGCGCTGGAACTGCTCGCCGAGCGACGCTTCGACCTGGCTCTGCTGGACATCAAGATGCCCGGGATGGACGGCTTGGAGGTGCTGGAGCGGGCGAAGAAGCTACACGCCGACCTCGTCTGCATCATGGTCTCGGGGCACGGGACCGTGCAGACCGCGGTGGAGGCCACCAAGCTCGGCGCGTTCGACTTCCTGGAGAAGCCGCCCGACCGGGACCGGCTGCTCGTCACCATCCGCAACGGCCTGCAGCAGGCGGTCATGGTCTCGGAGACCGAGACCGTCCACCGGCGCCTCGGCAAGAGCTTCGAGATCGTCGGCGACTCACTGGCCATCGCGTCCGTGCTGAAGCAGGTGGAGAAGGTGGCGCGCACCAACGCCACGGTGTTGATCACCGGCGAGAACGGCACGGGCAAGGAACTGGTGGCGCACGCCGTGCACCGCGCCAGTCCGCGGGCGGATGCCCGCTTCGTGCAGATCAACTGCGCCGCCATTCCCGAGGAGCTCATCGAGTCCGAGCTGTTCGGGCACGAGAAGGGCGCGTTCACCGGCGCTTCGTCGCGGCGGGAGGGCAAGTTCGAGCTGGCCGACGGCGGCACGCTCCTGCTCGACGAGATCGGGGACATGAGCGCCACCGTGCAGGCGAAGGTGCTGCGCGTGCTGGAGGAAGGGCGCTTCGAGCGCGTCGGCGGGTCGAAGACGCTGGAGGTGGACGTGCGGATCCTCGCCGCCACCAACAAGGATCTCCGCGCGGCCGTGGAGGCCGGCGACTTCCGAGAGGACCTGTTCTTCCGCCTCAACGTCGTCCCGGTGGAGGTGCCGCCGCTGCGGGATCGTCCCGAGGACGTGCCGGCGCTGGTGGAGCACTTCCTCGCGCTCTACTGCGAGCGGGAGGACACGCCGGCCGTGGCTGTGGACGAGGACGTGCTGGAGCTGCTCCAGCGGCACGAGTGGCCCGGCAACGTGCGCGAGCTGCGGAACACGCTGGAGCGCATGGTGATCCTCGCCGACGGCGATCGACTGACCACGGACGACGTGCCTTTCGCGGTGTCGGGCCGCGTGCGCGTGCCGGCCGCGGCGGAGAAGGAGCTGCCTTCCTTCCTGGATGCGCCCACGTTCGAGGCGTTCAAGGAGGCGTCGGAGCGCGCGTTCCTGCTGCGCGCGCTGGAGAACAACCAGTGGAACGTGCAGCAGACGGCCAAGTCGCTGTCGATGCAGCGCAGCAACCTCTACAAGAAGATCGAGAAGTACGGCCTGCGCCGGGAGGAATCCGCATGAGTCCGTTCCTGTCCGAGCACTTCCGGAGCCGCGAACCGTCGGCGATCCGCGTGGCGGGGCTGCAGTTCGCCGAGCGCGGCGACGACACGAAGGCGATTAACGTCGCCATCGGCAACGTCTCCCTGCCGATGCATCCCGTGATGCGCGAGCGGCTGGGCAACCTGCGCGCGCCCGGGAGTCCGTTCGCGGACGGGGTCGTGGCGTACACGGGCACCGGGGGCACGGCGGAGGCCAACGCGGCGTTCCTGCACGTGATCGCCGCCTCGGGCTTCGATCCGTCCGGGCTGCACTGCCAGATCACGCAGGGCGGCAGCGAGGCGATGGAGCTGCTGGTGGCCGGCGTCTGCGGTCCGGCCGGCACCGAGGAACGCCCGCTGATGCTGATCGACGCGGCGTACACCAACTACGTCGCGTTCGCGGAGCGGCTGGGGCGCGCCACCGTCTCCATCACGCGGACGCTGGGCGAGGACGGCGTGTTCTCGCTGCCGGACCTCGCCGAGATCGAGGCGGTGATCGAGCGGGAGCGGCCGGGCGCGCTCGTCGTCATTCCCTACGACAATCCCACCGGCCAGTTCTTCGACCGGGCTTCCATGGAGGAGCTGGCGCGCCTCTGCGTGAAGCACGACCTCTGGATGGTCTCGGACGAGGCGTACCGGGAGCTGTTCTACACGGGAGACCTCGCCAGCAGCCTCTGGGCGATCACCGACGATGTCGTGCCCGGCATCGAGGGCCGGCGGATCGGCATCGACTCCGCGTCGAAGGTCTGGAACGGGTGCGGGCTGCGCATCGGGGCGATGATCACGGACAGCGCGGAGTTCCATCGTCGCTGCCTGGCCGAGCACACCGCCACGCTGTGCGCCAGCGCCATCGGCCAGTGGCTGTTCGCCGCGCTGAACGACGTCCCGGCCGACGAGCTGCGTCAGTGGTTCGAGCGGCAGCGGAAGTACTACCAGGGGATGCTGGAGTCGTTCACGTCGGAGACCCGAAGCCTCGTGCCGGACGTCATCGTCTCCAGTCCGGATGCGTCGCTCTACTCGGTCGTGGACGTGCGGAGGATCGCGCCGGACTTCGACGCGCTGGACTTCGTGCTGTGGTGTGCCACGGAGGGGAAGGTGCACATCGACGGGACGCCCACCACGTTGCTGGTGGCCCCGATGGACGGCTTCTACGACCAGCCGCCGGAGACGAATCCCGGCCGCACGCAGATGCGGATCGCCTACGTGGATACGCCGGAGAACATGGCCAAGGTGCCCCGACTCTTTGCGGGCCTCCTGGAGGGGTACCTCGCTCGGGCCGGCCTGAAGGCCTGACGCCGCCCCAAAAAAACATCGGTCCGGGCTGTCCGGTTCCGGGCGCGGATTCCGGAAGGGGAGGTGACGGCGCGACGCCACGCGCCCGATCGCCTGCTGCGGAGGTCCGAGATGTCCGGAGGCTGGTTCGTCCGGGAATCCGACTCCTCGCTGAAGGCGTTCCACCGAAGTCCCTGACCCGTGGCTCACCGGTGGCGGCGCCGGGGGATCCGCGGACTCGCCGCGGTGGCTTCCGCTGCCGGCGCCCGGGTCGGGTGGATTGTGCGGCCGGGGATGGACAACCCCGATCCCGCGCCCTAACCTAACGTCCACCGAGGAACCCGGACGGGCCGAAGCGCCCTCCGGGCTCTTCGCGTGCCGTGCGGGGCGGATCGGCCCGGTGCGGCGAACTCGCGGCCTCGGCGGGGGTACCCAGTGAGTGCCCCGGCCGGGGGCGCGTGCGTCCGTCATTCCCTGCCGTCCCAACCCCCGGGATATCCCGGAAGGAGCCCGCGTTGACCCCCGAGGAGAGAAACGACGTCCAGGCGGTGGACGAGCTGAAGGTGGCCCACGACCGCATCATGTCGGAGATCGGGAAGGTCGTGATCGGCCAGACCGACGTGATCGAGGACCTGCTCATCGGCATCCTGGCGAACGGCCACTGCCTGCTCGTCGGCGTGCCGGGCCTGGCCAAGACACTGCTCGTCAGCACGCTCGCTCGCGTCCTGGACCTGGACTTCCGCCGCGTGCAGTTCACGCCGGATCTCATGCCGTCGGACATCACCGGCACGGACGTCCTGGAGACGCATTCGGAGACCGGACAGCGGAGCTTCCGCTTCATCAAGGGACCGGTGTTCGCCAACATCGTCCTGGCCGACGAGATCAACCGCACGCCGCCCAAGACGCAGGCGGCCCTCCTGCAGGCGATGCAGGAGCACGAGGTGACCGCGGGCGGCACCACGTACCCGCTGCCGGCCCCGTTCTTCGTGCTGGCCACGCAGAACCCCATCGAGCAGGAGGGGACGTACCCGCTGCCCGAGGCGCAGCTCGACCGCTTCATGTTCAACATCCACGTGGACTACCCGTCGGAGGTCGACGAGGCGCGGATCGTGGAGGAGACCACCTCCGCCTACGAGGCGGACCTGGAGCGGGTGCTCAGCGCGGAGGACATCCTGCGGCTCCAGGGCCTGGTGCGTCGCGTACCGGTGGCCGAAGACATCGTGAAGTACGCCGTCGGGCTGGTGCGGGCCACGCGGCCCCGCTCGGACAGCGCTCCCTCGTTCGTGAAGGAGTGGGTGTCATGGGGTGCCGGTCCGCGGGCCAGCCAGTTCCTGGTTCTCGGGGCGAAGACGCGCGCCATCCTGGACGGTCGCTACACGCCCACCACCGACGACGTCCGCTCCGTCGCGCTGGCCACCCTGCGCCACCGCATCGTGACCAACTTCAACGCCGAGGCCGAGGGCATCACGGACGTGGACATCGTCGACCGGCTCGTCCGTGAGGTGTCGCCGGCCCAGGCCGTCGCGTCGTGAAGCTCCTCGACGCCGCCACCATCGCCCGCCTCGGGGCGATGGACGTCCGCGCGCGGACGGTCGTGGAGGGGTTCGTCTCGGGTCTGCACAAGAGCCCCTACAAGGGGTTCAGTGTGGAGTTCGCCGAGCACCGGCAGTACATGCCGGGCGATCCCCTCAAGACCGTCGATTGGAAGGTCTACGGCAAGAGTGACCGTTTCTACGTGAAGGAGTTCGAGGAGGAGACGAACCTCCGCACCTACCTGGTGATCGATGGATCGGCGTCCATGGGGTTCACCACGGGCGAGGTCTCCAAGTTCGACTACTCGCGCTACCTGTCGGCGGCGCTGGCGTACCTGATGATCCGACAGCAGGACTCCGTCGGCGTGCTCCTCTTCGACGAGGAGATCCGCCGCTTCATCCCGCCGCGCTCCGCGGGCAAACACCTGCACGTGATCCTCACGGAGCTGGAGAAGGCGCGCCCCTCGGCGGGCACCAAGCTGGCCGAGACGCTGCATCGCCTGGCCGATCGTCTCAAGCGACGCGGCCTCGTCGTGCTGATGTCGGACCTCTTCGACGATCCGGACGACGTCCTGTTCGCGCTGCGCCACTTCAAGCACAAGCGCAACGAGGTGGTGGTGTTCCACGTGCTGGACGCGGCCGAGCGGAAGTTCGGCTTCCAGCGCGAGGCAATCTTCGAGGACATGGAGAACAAGGAAGAGATGCTCGTGCGACCGTGGGAGATCCAGCGCGAGTACCAGGACGCGGTGCAGAAGTGGGTGGACCGGTACCGGCGAACCTGCCGCGAGATCGGCGTCGACTACGTCCCGATGCACACGGAGACGCCGTTCGACACCGCGCTGCTCGCGTATCTCGACAAGCGGCGTCGGCTCGGGTAGGGGGGCGACGGCGTGACGTTCCTGAATCCGTGGCTTCTGCTCGGCGTCCTCGGCGCCGGCATTCCGCTCGTCATCCACCTGCTCAGCCGGCGGACCGCGCGACGCGTGGAGTTCTCCACGCTCACGTTCCTGCGCGACCTGGAGAAGAAGAGCATGCGCCGGCTGCGCGTCCGGCAGCTGCTGCTGCTCCTCCTCCGGATGGCGGCCATCGCGGCCGTCGCGCTGGCGATGGCCCGCCCCACGCTCACCGGGACCGCGGCCGGCAGCGGCGGCGGCTCCACCAGCGCGGTGATCCTGCTGGACGGGAGCTATTCCATGCGGGCGCCGACGGAGGACGGCACGCTCTTCGATCTGGCGCGGGAGCGCGCCCGGGAGATCCTGGACACGTTCGAGGACGGGGACGAGGTCATCGTCGTCGTGCCGGGCGCGCCCGAGGCGTCGCGCGCGGAGCCCCTCCGCGACCTGGGGATGGCGGGGGAGCGCGTCTCCCTCGCGGAACCCGGACTGCAGGCCGTGGACGGCGGCGCGGAGGTCGAGCGTGCCCTGGCCGCCCTGGAGTCCGCGCGGCATCCGAACCGCGAGATCCACGTGGTGAGCGACTTCCAGCGTGGCGGCTGGCCCGAGGTCGACGACGAGGGGCTGCCGCCCGGCGTGGGGCTGTTCCTGCATCCGGTCGGCGAGGCGGCGCCGCCCAACGCCTGGGTCGACGACGTGGACTTCTCGGGACAGATCCTGGAGAAGGGCAACCCGATCGAGTTCCGCGTCGTCGTGGCGTCGGGGCCCGGCTTCGATCCGAAGGAAGTGGACGTGGAGATGGAGATCGACGGGCGCGTCGTGGACCGTCGCCGCATCGACCTGGGCCCGTCGTCCCGCGTGGCGATGACCTTCCAGGAGACGTTCGCCGAGGACGGCATCCACCTCGGGACCGTCGTGATGCGCAGCGGCGTCGGGCTGCTGGAGGACGATCGTCGCGCGTTCACGCTGCGGACCGCGCGCGAGGTGCCGGTGCTCGTCGTCTGTCCGGACGAGCGGTCGCGCCGCTATCTCCAGGCGGCGCTGGCGCCCGAGGGCGGCGTCACCGGCAGCTTCGGCGTGCGGGTCGCGGAGGCGCGCGAGCTGGAGAGCGCGTCGCGCGGGCGGGAGTCCGTCATCGTGCTGGCGGGGCTGGAGCGACTGACGGAGGCGGAGCTGGCCGGTATCAAGACGTTCCTCTCGGACGGCGGGGGGCTGCTGGTGTTCCCGGGCGCGCGCACGGACGCCGCCGCCTGGAGCCGATCGTTCCTGCCGAAGTTCCTCCCCGGCACTCTCGCCGACGTCGTGCAGGCGGAGGAGCCGTTCCGCATCGCGCAGACGGATGCGTCGCATCCGCTGTTCGAGCTGTTCCGCGACGACGAGGCGCTGGCGGACGTCCGCTTCACGCGCTCCCTGTCGCTGCGGCCGCAGGCGGGCAGCGCCGTGCTGGCCACCTACTCCAACGGACTCCCGGCGCTGCTGGAGAGCTCGCTCCTCCCGGGGCGCGTGCTGCACTTCACGTCCGCGCTGGATCCGCAGTGGAGCGACCTGCCGCTCACCGGCACGTACCTGCCGCTGCTGCACGAGTGCGTGCGCTATCTCTCGGAGACGGGCGAGCGCGCGGCGCATCGACTCGTGGTGGGCGACGGCGCCACGGTCTGGCTGCCGGCCGTTCCGGAGGGCGGCGCGGTCACGCTGCGCACCCCGTCCGGCGAGACCCGGGCGGTGGGCCCGGAGCCGGGCCCGGGCGGGTACGCGCTTGAGCTCACGCAGGCCGATGCGCCGGGCTTCTGGGTGTTCGAGTCGCAGGCGGGCGACACCCTGGCGGCGCTCGCCGCCGGCATCGACGTGCGCGAGTCCGACCTGGATCGCGTGCCGGTGGACGAGCTGCAGGACCGGCTGGGCCCCGAGCGGGGCGTCGTCCTGGGCGAGGAGGCCGGCCTCTCCCGCGAGGTGAAAGAGGCGCGCGTGGGGCGTGAGATCGGGCGATGGTTCCTGTGGGCGGCCGCGCTCCTCCTCCTGGCCGAGATGATGGTGGCGTCCCGTTTCCGGGCGCCGGAGGCCGCCGCCGCGTGAACCCGGGTCCCGTCGAACGGATCCTCCGGTCCGTCACGGAGGACGATGCGATCCGCGGGGCGTTCGCGGACCTCGCCCGTCAGGAGGACTGCGTCCTCCACGGACTGACCTGTTCGGCGAAGGCGATGGCGCTGGCGCGACTGCACCGCGACCGCGCCGTTCCGATGCTGATCGTCGTGGAGAAGCAGTCCGACGCCGAGGCACTGCTCGGCGACCTGGAGACGTGCCTCGGCGAGGAGCGCGTCTTCTTCTTCCCGGAGACGGAGGTGGTTCCGTACGACCACCGCGCTCCGCACGTGGGCCTGCTGGGAGAGCGCATTCCCACGCTCGGCGTCCTGTCCGGCGGCGAGCCCGTGATCGTGGTCACCACGGCGCGAGCCATCGCGGCCCGCCTCCCGGATCCGGCGACCTTCGCGGCGTCCCGGTTGATGATCGAGGTCGGGCAGGAGCTGGACCGAGACGATCTGGCGGAGGCGCTCTCCTCGCGCGGCTTCCATGCGGAGCGCCTCGTCGAGGAGGTGGGGACCTACGCCGTGCGCGGCGGGCTGGTGGACCTGTTCCCGTTCGGCTCGCCGCATCCGCTGCGCGTCGAGTTCTTCGGCGACGAGATCGAGTCGATCCGTCGCTTCGATCCGGCGACGCAGCGAACGGTCGACAGCGTGAAGAGCGTGAACCTGCTGCCGCAGCGCGAGGTCTTCCTCCCGGACGACGTCCAGGCCGCGGCGCGACGGCGCGGGGATCTTCCATTCGACGAGGGGACGAATCCGTTCGTCGACGGCGTGGAGTGGTGGCTGCCGCGCTTCCATCCGGACCCCGTCGGCCTGGCGGCGCACCTGCCCGCGGGGACGCTGATCGTCCTGGACGAGCCGGAGCGGATCCGCGACCGCGCCGGGGAGCAGTGGGAGGCGGCCAACGCCGCCTTCGACGAGCTGGCGCAGCGGGGGCATCGTCCGCCGCGGCCCGCGGAGTTGTGGCTGGACGACGAGGCGCTGGCTCGCGACCTGTCCGGTCGCCCGACGCTGCGACTCTCCCTGTTCCCGGCCGAGGGCACGGCGTCCGCGCTGCGCGACGGGCCGATGCCGGCGATGCCGCCCGTGCACCGGGTCCGGATCACGTCGCAGGAGACGTTCCGCGGCAACTTCGCCGTGCTGCGCGAGCGGTTGCGCGGACTCCTGGACGCCGGCAACGAGGTCCACCTGCTCTGCGACAACCAGGGGCAGCTCTCCCGCCTGGAGGAGATGCTGGAGGACCTGGCCAGCGAGATCGAGCTGGCGATCGCGCCGCTGCGCAACGGCTTCTCGCAACCGTCGCGGGGGCTCGTCGTCCTCACCGACCACGAGCTCTTCGCCCGGACCGCCCGCCGCTACCGCGCGTTCCGGCACGGCGGCGGCGCCCCGATCCACGACTACGCGTCGCTGAAGAAGGGCGACTTCGTGGTGCACGTGGACCACGGGGTCGGCCGCTACGACGGCATCGAGCTCATCTCCACCGGCGGGATCGAGTCCGAGTGCCTGCGGCTCCGCTACCAGGACGGGGACTCCATCTTCGTCCCGATCGAGCAGATCAACCTCGTGCAGAAGTACATCGGTGGGGAGGCGGGCGATGCGCCGGCCGTCGCCAAGCTGGGCAGCGCGCAGTGGGAGAAGGCGAAGGCGCGTGCCCGGAAGGCCGTCGAGAAGATGGCGGCCCAGCTGCTGGAGGTGCATGCGGCCCGCGCGGCGAAGCGCGGCTTCGCGTACACGAAGGACGGTGAGATGCAGCGCGAGATGGAGCTGTCGTTCATCTACGAGGAGACACCGGACCAGCGGACCGCCACGGACGCCGTGAAGCGCGACATGGAGGACCTCCGGCCGATGGATCGCCTCGTCTGCGGCGACGTCGGCTACGGCAAGACCGAGGTGGCGATCCGCGCCGCGTTCAAGGCGGTCGGCGACGGCAAACAGGTGGCGGTGCTCGTCCCCACGACGATCCTCGCGCAGCAGCACCTGGAGACGTTCGGGGAGCGCCTCGCCGCGTACCCCGTGACGGTCGACATGCTGTCCCGCTTCCGAGGCCCGAAGGAGCAGAAGGAGACCGTGCGCAAGGCGGCGTCCGGCGAGGTGGACATCCTGATCGGCACGCACCGCATCCTGTCGAAGGACGTCGAGTTCAAGGATCTCGGCCTCGTCATCATCGACGAGGAGCAGCGCTTCGGCGTGAAGCACAAGGAGCGGCTGAAGGAACTCCGCAAGCTCGTCGACGTGCTCACCCTCACCGCCACGCCCATCCCGCGCACGCTGAACATGGCGCTCATGGGGCTGCGCGAGATGTCCGTGATCAACACGCCGCCGCCCAACAAGCTGCCCATCGTCACCGAGGTGGTGGAGGACTCCGACGCCCTCGTGAAGCAGGCCATCGTCCGGGAGATCCAGCGGGGAGGGCAGGTCTTCTTCGTGCACAACCGCGTCCAGTCGATCGAGAAGGTGAGCGCGCGACTGCGGGAACTGCTGCCGGAGCTTCGCTTCGATGTGGCCCACGGGCAGATGCCGGAGCGGGAGCTGGAGAAGGTCATGCGCGACTTCCTGGAGAAGAAGAGCGATGTCCTCGTCTCCACGATGATCATCGAGTCGGGGCTGGATCTGCCCAACGTGAACACGATCCTGATCCACCGCGCCGACGCGCTGGGACTGGCGCAGCTCTATCAGCTCCGCGGCCGCGTCGGCCGGTCGAACCACCGGGCGTTCGCCTACCTGCTCACGCCCGTCGGCGCGAAGCTTTCGGACATCGCCCGCAAGCGGCTCCGCGCCATCGAGGAGTTCTCGGATCTGGGGGCGGGCTTTCGCCTCGCCATGCGGGACATGGAGATCCGGGGGGCGGGCAATTTCCTGGGGCCGGAGCAGTCGGGGCACATGAACGCCGTCGGCTACGACCTCTACTGCCAGATGCTGCGGGAGACCATCGCCGAGATGCGGGGCGAGGAGCGGCCCGAGGAGCGGATCCCGGTCCGCCTGGACGTGGAGATCGACGCGTACCTGCCCGAGGAGTTCGTGGAGGATCCCGACCAGCGCATCCTGTTCTACAAGCGCCTGGCCGATCTGGCCGAGCTGTCCGCGCTCCGGTCGCTACAGGACGAGCTGCGCGATCGTTACGGTCGCCTGCCGGCTCCGGCGCTTCACCTGCTCCACCTCAAGGAACTGCGCCTGCTGGCCGAGATCGGCGGCATCGAGGAGGTGAAGGTGCGGGGGCGGACGGCGACGCTCCGCTTCGTGGCCGGCCGGGAGCCCGGTCCCGACGTGATGAAGCGCATCGTGCACGAGGTGCCGGGCGAGATGTCCTTCCAGGCCGACGGGCGCGACGGTCTCCGGCTCAAGCTGGAGGCTCCGGCCGGGGAGGACGCGCTGGCGGGCGCTGCGCGGCTCCTGGAGGCCGTCGGGGGGGAGGCAGCCCCGGACGTGGCGGAGCTGCCGGAGGGCGCCCCGTCCGCGGGCGCCTGACGGAACTTCCGGGCCGTCCGACGGGTACCGTTCCCGCAGAGGGTCGTGGCGCCAAACGGCGCACCCGCCCGGTCTTGCGGGTCCGGAGGCCCTTTGATACCCTCACCGTTTCGCATACCGTCCACGAAACCCAGAAGGGGGTTCCTGTCTTGGTGAACGCTTTCCGAGGGGCGATCGTCCTCGCCGTGGCGGGCGCGCTGCTCGTCGGTTGCGGCGGCGGCGGAGGCAACGACGGCAAGGTCGTCGCCCGCGCCGGTGACCTCGAGATCACGCTGTCCGAGTTTCACGACGCCTACACGAAGATCACCGTCGGGAATCGTCCCGACATCAGCACGCTCGAGGGCCGGCGGGGCTTCGCCAACGATCTCGTCAACCAGCGCATCCTCGTCACCGAGGCGGAGCGTACGGGCGGCATCACGGACCCCAACGTCGCGGTGCAGCTCGAGCGGAACCGGGACCAGGAAGTCCTGAAGCTCCTCTACCGCGAGGAAGTGGAGCGCAAGGTGGACGTTCTGGGCGCCGACGTGCAGGAGCTCTACGACAAGCGCGCGAAGAACGTGAAGGCCTCGCACATCCTGGTGGACACGGTGGAGGACGCGGCGCGGATCCGCGAGGAGATCGTGTCCGGCGCGATCTCGTTCGAGGACGCGGTCGCGAAGTACTCCATGGACCAGGGCACGCGCCGCACGGACGGCAGCCTGGGCGAGATCATGTGGAACCGCACGATTCCCGCCTTCCAGGCCAAGGCGTTCGAGCAGGAGCCGGGCCAGATCTCCGAGCCGCTGGAGACGTCGTTCGGCGTTCACCTCGTGCGCGTCGACGAGATCGTCGACGTGGAGCAGGCGCCCATCGAGGACATGAGGGTTCCCCTGCGCAACGAGGTCCGGAACTACCTCGAGCGCGAGCGCATGAACGAGTTCGTGGCCGAGCTGGAGGCGCGCGAGAACCTGACCTGGAACGAGGACGGGCTGGAGAAGCTGCTCACGGCGATGGAGGAGTTCGCCACGATGGAGATCGACACGATCCCGGAGCCGGAGCACTTCATCCCCGTCGTTCCGCAGGAGGAGATGGAGTCCACGGTCCTCGCCACGTTCGGCGACGAGTCGTGGACGATGGATCGCCACGTGGCGTGGCTCCGGCAGCAGCCGCCGTCGCAGCGTCCGCTTCGCCGGATCCCGTTGAACGGCATGAAGGAGTTGATCCGGACCTCCCAGATCCAGACCGAGCTCCTCAAGCGCGAGTGCGAGCGTCGCGGCTACTACGAGCGTCCCGAGATCGTGGAGAAGGTGCGCCGCCTCGAGGAGCAGATCCTCGTGGAGCTGTTCCACGCGCGCTTCCTGCAGGAGGCCGACGTTCCGCCCGAGGACGTGCAGGCCGTCTACGACTCCACGCTCGTCCAGGATCCCGACGCGTTCATGATCCCCGAGCGCGTGGAGATGGTCATCATCCCGCAGGCCAGCCACAAGCCCGTGGAGGATGCGCTGGCCCTGCTCCGCTCCGGCGTTCCGGAGGAGGAAGTCGTCCAGCAGTTCTCCCTGGATCCGATCACGCGCGCGCGCAGCGGAAACACGGGCCTCGTCCCGCGCGGCACGTGGGCGCCCAAGATCGAGGACGTCGCGTTCTCCGGCGTCGTCGGGCAGGGCTGGCTGGGTCCCATCGAGTCGGCCACCGGCATCGCCGCGATCAAGGTCCTCAAGCACGAGCAGCCCCGGACCGCCACCTTCGACGAGATGCGCGACGCGATGACGCGGCAGATGGCCAACGCCCGCGGCGAGGTGGCCTTCGAGGAGTGGCTTCAGAACAAGCGCGACGAGATGAACATCGAGATCTTCGACGAGGTCCTGGAGCTGTACGATCAGCCCATCTCCTAGGAAGGCGGGAGCATGAAGCTGCGCCCTGCACTGGTTCTCATCGCCCTCGGCGTCGCTCTGGCGGCGCCGGGGCGCGTGTCCGCGGAGCCCGAGCTCATCGACCGCATCGTCGCGGTCGTCGGATCGGAGATCATCCTGCTCTCGGAGCTCGATGAAGAGGTCTACCTCGCCCACCTCCGCGGGGATCTGCAGCTCGAGGACGACGCCAAGGTGCAGGCGTACCGGCGCGAGGTGCTCGACGCGCTGGTGGAGGCCAAGCTCCTCATCGAGGAGGCACGCCGGCAGGGAATCCGGGCCACGCGCGACGAGATCGACCGCGCGGTGGAGTCCATGGTCCAGGACGTCCGGTCGCGCTTCCCGTCGGAGCAGGCCTTCGAGGACCAGCTCGCGGCGGAGGGAACCTCGGTGTCGGACCTGCGCCGGACCTACCGCGACAAGGTGGAGGAGCAGCTCGTCGTCCGGCAGCTTGTGGACCGGACGGTCCGCTCCCGCGTGCAGGTTGCCGATGCCGACGTGCGCGAGTACTGGGAGACGCACCAGGCCGATCTGCCTCCGGTTCCGGCCCGACTCCAGCTTCGCCGGATCCTGGTGAGCCTGGACGCGGAGTCGCAGGTGGACTCCGCGGCGGTCGCCCGGGCGGGTATCGTGAAGGAGCGCCTGGACCAGGGCGAGGAGTTCGGGACGCTGGCGCGCGTGTTCAGCGAGGGTCCGGCCGCCGAGCGCGGCGGGGAACTCGGGTGGTTTGCGCTGGAGGACCTGGACCCGCGGTTGCGGGAGGCCCTGGAGCCGCTCGGGGAGGGTCAGCACTCGGACGTCGTGCTCACCGGGCGCGGCGCCCACCTCCTGCGCGTCGACGAGATTCGGGACGACGGCGACCGTCGGCTGCGCCAGATCGTCTTCCTGCGGGACGAGGACGCCGCGCGCGCGCAGGCCCGTCGCCGGGCCGAGGAACTCCGGGCCCGGCTGCTGGCGGGCGAGGACTTCCAGGAGGTCGCCCGCGCGGAATCCGACGATCCCGCCACGGCGGCCGTCGGAGGCGAGCTCGGCGAGATCCCGCTGGAGGCCCTGGACGAGCGCTACCGCACCGCGCTGGAGGGCCTGGACGCCGGGGCCGTCTCGGAACTCGTCGAGGACGACGAGGGCTTCTCCATCTTCCGCGTCGACGGCCGGGAGGGCGAACGCGATCCCACGTTCGACGAGGTCCGCCCGCGCATCGCCACGATGCTCGAGCAGGAGAAGGGGCAAGTCCTCTACGACGAGCTCCTGGAGACCGCGCGGGACCGCACCTACGTCGAGGTCCGGCTCAACGAGTCGGACGGCTGACACCGGAGGTCGGCGTGCGACTCGATCTCTTCCTGCGCAAGGTCGGCATCATCAAGCGACGAACGGAGGCGGCGCGCCTGCTGAAGGAGGGCCGCATCCTCGTAGATGATCGTCCGGCCAAGCCCGCCGCGGAGGTCCGTCCCGGGCAGCGACTGAAGATCTCCGGACCGCGCGGCGTGACGCGCTGGGAGATCCTGGAGATTCCCGCGGGCAACGTTCCCAAGAGTGAGTCCGAGCGCTACGCGCGGGAGACGTCGTGACCCCGACGTTCGGCGTGACGCTCGGGGATCCGGCCGGCATCGGCCCGGAGATCGTGGCGGCCGCGATCGCGGACGGCCGCCTGCCGGCGCTCGGTCGCGTGGTCGTGTTCGGCGAGGCGACCGTCTTCGACGCCGCGATGCGCGCCGCGGGCAAGGCCCCGCTTCCGCGTTCCGGGGACGAGCCGGACGCGCCGGTCACGCTGACGGTGGTGGAGGCGGGTCCCGTTCCGGCGGACTTCGCTCCGGGCGCTCCGTCGGCGTTCGGCGGACGGGCGTCGGCGGCCGCGGTGGAGGCCGCCGCGGGCGCGGCGCTGGCCGGATCGATCGACGCCATCGTTACCGCCCCCCTTTCCAAGACCTCGCTCGCCCGGGCCGGCGTTCCGTTTCCCGGACACACGGAGTACCTGGCCTCGCTGGCGGGGGCGGAGTCGGTCGCCATGATGTTCGCGGCGGGGAACCTGCGCGTGACCCTGGCCACGATCCACGTCGCGCTGGCCGACGTGCCGGGCCTCCTGACGGTGGACGGACTCCTGGAGACGATGCGCCTCACGCGCGACGCCCTGCTCCGGCATCCTGCCGCGGCGTCGCGGGACGTTGAGCCGTCGCTGGCGGTGCTGGGCCTCAACCCGCACGCGGGGGAGGAGGGACGCTTCGGGGACGAGGAGATCCGCGTGATCACCCCCGCCGTGGAGGCGGCCCGGGGCTGCGGGTGGAGCGTGGAGGGTCCCTTCCCGGCGGACTCGTTCTTCGCCCGCCGCATCGGCGCTCACGACGCCGTCATCGCCATGTACCACGACCAGGGCCTGCTCCCGGTGAAGCTGCTCTCCGGCGGGCAGGCGGTGAACGTGACGCTGGGCCTCCCGTTCGTCCGGACCAGCCCCGATCACGGGACCGCGTTCGACATCGCCGGGCAGCGCATCGCCTCCGCCGACAGCCTGGTGGCGGCCGCCGCCCTGGCCGCGGAGTGGGCCCCACGGGGCTCCTGAGGCGCTCCTCCGGCTCCTCCCTTGACCCGGGCCGGTCCCGAGCCTAGGGTTCGGTCCGGGGAATCCGGAGCCCAGGGGCTCCGGACGGGACGTGAGGACGACGACGAAGGGTTCCCGACCCCTCCTTGACGCATCGGTTTTCCGGACGCTTCCAGGCTCAATTCCTCGGCGACTTTTGCCGATTCGAGGAATGCCATGATTTCTCTCAGCAACGTAGGCAGGGAATACCGCCAGGACCGGTGGGGCGTGAAGGACGTCACCTTCTCCATGCAGAAGGGGGAGTTCGTCATCCTGACCGGGCCCTCGGGAGCGGGGAAGAGCACGCTCATGAAGCTGCTGTCGTTCGAGCAGCGGCCCACCACGGGCGAGCTCGTCCTCGAGGGGCACGTCAACGGACGCATCAAGAAGCGCGAGATGCCGCACCTGCGGCGGAGGATCGGCCTGGTCTTCCAGGACTTCCGCCTCCTGCCCGACCGGAGCGCGTACGAGAACATCGCGTTCGTGCTGAAGGCCACGGGAAACGCGGGGAGCGGGATGCACCGGCGCGTCGTCCGGGCGCTGGCCGCCGTCGGGCTCTCGGGCCGCGGCGACGCCATGCCGAACGAGCTCTCCGGCGGCGAGCAGCAGCGCATCGGGCTGGCGCGGGCGATCGTGAACGATCCGTTCGCCGTGCTCGCCGACGAGCCCACCGGCAACCTCGACGACACCAACAAGCGCGAGGTCTTCCAGCTCCTGAAGAAGATCTCGGCGGCCGGCACCGCGGTGCTCGTCGCCACGCACGATCTGCAGGTGGCGCGCGAGTTCCGCGCCCGCACGCTGATCCTGGACAAGGGCAGACTCGTGACGGACGCGCCGGCCGGTCCGGAGGGCGAAGCCGCGCTGCGCGCGGTGAACGTCGCCCCGCCGCGCCCGATCGTCCGGGAGGCCTCGACGCCGTGAGCACCACGTTCCTGTTCACGCTGAAGGAGGGGCTGCTCAACCTCCGCCGCGCTCCGCTGCTGACGGTGTCGTCCGTCGCGGTGATGGGGCTCTCGCTCTTCGTCCTCGGGATCTTCCTGCTGATCACGGTCAACCTGCGCGCCGCCATCACGGCCGTGCAGTCGCAGGTGGAGGTGGCCGTCTTCGTGCAGGAGGACGTCCGCGACCTGGAACTCCAGTCGCTGGATCGGTTCCTGCGCGAGCATCCCGGCGTGTCGGCCGTGCGCTACCTCACGCGCGACGAGGCCCTGGCCAGCTTCCGCGAGGAGCTGGACGACCGCGAGTACCTGCTGGAAGCGCTGGAGGCCAACCCGCTGCCCGACACGTTCGAGGTGGAGCTCTTCGACGACTGGAAGACGACGGAGCGCATTGCCGAGATGGCCACCCAGATCGAGGGCATGGCCGGCGTGGACGAGGTGAAGTGGGGCAAGGAGTGGGTCGGCCGGCTCAATCGCGTCATCGTCGTCCTGGTGATGGTGGACCTGTTCCTGGGCGTCATCGTCGCGCTCTCGTCGATGGTCGTCGTCGCGAACACGGTCAAGCTCACGCTCATCGCGCGCAAGGACATGATCGAGCTGATGAAGATGGTCGGCGCCACGGTCGGCGTGATCCGCCGCCCGTTCGTGATCGAGGGCGTGCTGCAGGGAGCACTGGCGGCAGTGCTGGCCACGGGGCTGCTGCTGGGCCTCACGGGCTTCCTGCAGGGGCGCGTCCAGGAGCTCGTGGCCCT
Organism: bacterium; assembly: GCA_965216835.1. Classification (GTDB taxonomy): domain Bacteria; phylum ARS69; class ARS69; order ARS69; family ARS69; genus BQJX01. The sequence continues at coordinate 500,898 of OZ244210.1, forward strand.
CACGCTTCCGTCCCTCCTCCTGTTCGTGGTCTTCGGGGCGTTCCTCGGCGGTCTCGGCAGCGTGATGTCGCTGCAGGGCTTCCTCCGGCGATGGTGATCCGCGCGCTGCACCCGGCCCTCCGCATCGCCGCCGTCCTGCTCCTGGCCCCGGCGTTCGCCGCCGCCGCGCCGTCGCCCACCGAGACCTCCGCGCCGTTCCGCGAGGAGATCGCCAAGGAGAGCGCGGAGCTGGAGAAGGTCCGCCAGGACCTGGAGAAGGCGCGGCAGGAGAAGCAGTCCTACGCCGCCCGCGAGACGAAGATCCTCTCCCAGCTCAACGACCTGGACTCCGAGCTCAGCCTGAAGGAGCGCCTGGTCACGGGGCTCCGCCGCAAGGAGGATCGCCTGTCCGCCGATCTCGTGCGGACGCGGGCGCGCTTGGCCCGCGAGCGAGAGCGACTGGAGGACCGGCGCAGCGTGCTGGGACGCCGCATGCGCAACATCTACAAGTTCGGCGAGAAGCCTGGGCTGCAGGTGCTCCTCGGCGCGTCGTCCGCGGTGGATCTGGTGCGACGGCTGGAGTACCTGCTCCTCGTGGCCGACCAGGACCGTCGCCTCTACGAGGACATCCAGGCTTCCGTGGCGCGCGTGCGCGAGACGGAGTCGGAGCTGGCCCGCAAGCAGAGCGAGGTCGTGAAGATCCGTGCCGAGTCCGAGCAGGAGAAGTCCAAGCTCGTGAACACGCGCGAGGAGCGCAACAGCCTCCTCACGTCCGTGCGTTCGGAGAAGCAGCGCCGCGAGGGGCTGATCGCGGAGCTGCAGCAGGCGGAGCGCCAGCTCCAGACGCTGCTGGAGGAGCTGGAGGCCCGGGCCAAGATGGCGCTGGAGGGCGGCCTGCCGCCCGAGGGCACGGGCTTCGCGCAGATGAAGGGGAACCTCCCCTGGCCGGCCGCCGGTCGCGTGTCTCGCTGGTTCGGCGTCCAGAAGGACAAGCGTTTCGGCACCTCGACGTTCAACGGCGGCATCGACATCGAGGCGCAGTCCGAGACCGACGTGATGGCCGTGCACATGGGACGCGCCGACTACGTGAACTGGCTTCCGGGCTACGGCCAGTGCATCATCGTGAACCACGGCGACGGCTACTACACGCTCTACGCCCACACGTCGAAGGTGTTCGTCTCTCCGGGCGATGCCGTGAAGGCGGGCGACGTCATCGCCACGGTGGGGGAGACCGGTTCCCTCCTCGGCAACGTCCTCCACTTCGAGATCCGTAAGGACGCGGAGCCGATCAACCCGGCCCCCTGGCTCCGCTCCACGAAGCTCCGCTAGCTCCGGCGCTCGGCGGCCGATCGGCCGCGGACCTCCCGGCCGGCGCCCCTTGACCGTACGGCGCGGGGCGGGGAAGATGCTCCGTCCCCTCGAACCCCTGCGGAGAGCGTCGCCTTGGCCGGCAAGTTCTACCTCACCACCGCCATCGACTACGTGAACGGCGTGCCCCATCTCGGCCACGCGTACGAGAAGGTCACGGCGGACTGCATCGCCCGGTCACGGCGGGCGATGGGCCAGGACGTCTGCTTCCTGATCGGGAACGACGAGCACGGCGGGAAGATGGAAAAGAGCGCCGCCGCCGAGGGCGTCACGCCGCAGGAGTACGTCGACCGGATGGCGGAGATCTTCCGCTCCACGTACGACAAGCTGCTCGTGGAGCCGGACATCTTCATCCGCACGTCGGAGGCGCGGCACCACGCCGCCGTGAAGGAGATGATCCGCCGCGTGCGGGAGGCCGGCTACATCCATCGCTCCAAGTACGAGGGCTGGTACTGCGAGGGGTGCGAGGCGTTCTACACCGAGAAGGACCTGACGGACGGGAAGTGTCCCAACCACGGCACGGAGCCGCGCTGGGTGGAGGAGGAGAACTGGTTCTTCCGCCTCTCGGACTTCCGCGAGCGTCTGCTGGAGCACATCCGCGGGAACCCGGAGTTCATCCGGCCGGCGCCGCGCCGCAACGAGGTGGTCGCGTTCCTGGAGTCCGGCCTGGAGGACCTCTCCATCTCGCGCCAGGGCGTGAAGTGGGGCATCCCCTTCCCGGACGATCCGTCCAGCGTCGTGTACGTCTGGTTCGACGCGCTGACCAACTACGCCTCGGGCATCGGATTCGGCACGGATGAGGAGACGTTCCGCAAGTGGTGGCCGTGCGACGTGCACATCGTGGGGAAGGACATCACCCGCTTCCACTGCGTGATCTGGCCGGCGATGCTCATGGCCGCGGGCGTGGAGCTGCCGAAGTCCGTGTTCGGGCACGGCTTCATCTACCAGTCCGGCACCAAGATGTCGAAGTCGCTCGGCAACATCGTCAATCCGCTGGACGTGATCGAGGTCACGGGGCCGGACGCGCTCCGCTACTTCCTCACCCGTGAGATGACGTACGGCAAGGACGGCGACTTCTCCTGGGACGCGTTCATCGCGCGGTACAACGCGGATCTCGCGAACGACCTCGGCAACCTGGCCAAGCGGACGACGGACATGGTGGCGAAGTTCCTGGACGGCCGGATCGAGGCGGGGGCCGGACGGGCGGACACCGGGCTGCGCGCTGCCACCGAGGCCGCGGTGGCCGAGGCGTCGGCCGCGTTCGAGGCGTTCGACCTGTCGCGCGCGCTGTCCGAAGTGTGGGCGCTGGTGCGCCGCGGCAACCAGGTGATCCAGGAAACGAAGCCCTGGGAGCTGGCCCGCGACGAGTCGCGCCGGGAGGAGCTCGTCGGAGTTCTGTCCGATCTGCTGGAGACGCTGCGCATCGTGTCGGAGCTGGCGGAACCCGCGATCCCCGGGAAGGCGCCCGTGCTGCGCGAGCGGCTGGGGCTGCCCACGGAGTCGGCGGGGCCCTGGTCGACGTCGGCGGCCTGGCGGGATCGACCGGAGTGGAACGTGGCGCCGGGCGATCCGGTGTTCCCGCGCATCGACCGCAAGGAGGAGCGGGCGGAGAAGAAGTCCGAGGCGAAGCCGAAGCCGGGGAAGGCCGCGGCGAAGAAAGGCGGCGGGAAGCAGAAGGGCGGCCCCGCGGAGAGCATCGACTTCTCGCACTTCCAGGACGTGGACCTGCGCGTGGCGGAGATCGTGGAGGCGGAGCCCGTGGAGGGCGCGGACCGGCTGCTCAAGCTGCAGCTCGACGTGGGCGGGGAGCGTCGCCAGGTCGTCTCCGGCATCGCGGAGCACTTCTCCCCCGAGGACCTGCCCGGGCGCAAGGTGGTCCTGGTGGCCAACCTCGCGCCGGCCCGCATCCGCGGCGTGGACTCGCAGGGCATGATCCTGGCCGCCCAGGCCGGGGGGAAGCTGACGCTGGTCTCGCCCGGCGATCAGCCGCCGGGTGCCCGGGTCTCCTGATGATCGACTCGCACTGCCATCTCAACCTGACCGACTACGCCGACGACCTGGACGAGGTCCTGGCCCGGGCGGAGGACGCCGGCGTCCACGGGATCCTCGTGCCCGGCATCGGGCTGGAGGAGTGCCGGCGGGCGGTGGAGATCGCCGGGAAGTACCCGCAGGTGCGCGCCGCGGTGGGGATCCACCCGCACGAATCCGAGCAGTGGGGCGACGTCGCCGAGGAGCGGCTGCGCGAATGGGCGAGCCTGCCCCAGGTCGTCGCCATCGGGGAGATCGGCCTGGACTACTACCGGGACTGGTCCCCGGTGGAGTCCCAGCGGAGGGCCTACGCCGCCCAGCTTCGCCTCGCCCGGGAGCTGGACCTGCCCGTCATCATCCACGACCGCGACGCCCACGACGAGGTGCTGGCCGGCCTGGAGAAGGTTCCGGGGCTGCGCGGGCAGCTCCACTGCTTCTCCGGCGGGCCGGCCGAGGCGGAGCGGGCGGTCGGGATGGGCTTCCATCTCTCCTTCACGGGCACGCTGACCTACGGCAAGGGCAAGGCGGACCGCGTGTTGAAGCGGGTTCCGCCGGAGCGCCTGCTGCTGGAGACGGACGCGCCCTACATGACGCCCACCCCGCACCGGGGAAAGCGGAACGAGCCCGGATTCGTGCCCTGGGTGGCCGAGGCGCTCTCCGAGAAGCTGGACCTGCCGCTCCGCCGAGTCCACGAGATGACGAGCCGGGCGGCCGCCGACCTGTACGGCTTTCCGCCCGAGCCTGACCCGGCCCTCCCCGGGGAGGCCGCCTGACGAGGGCCCGCCCGCGTGCTAGAATCCATCCCTGCCCCTCTTCCCGACGAGGTCTCGGTCATTCCCGCCGCGAAGCTGTCCGTGCGCGAGGTTCTCGCGCGCTACGAGATCGTCCCCCGCAAGCGGTTCGGGCAGAACTTCCTCCACGACCCGGCCGTCTGCCGACGCATCGTGGGGGAGGCCGGCCTCTGTGCGGGCGACGCGGCCCTGGAGATCGGCCCCGGACTGGGCGCGCTGACCCGGCCGATGCTGGAGGCGGGGGTGCGGGTGACGGCGGTCGAGGTGGATCGCCGGATTGCCGATTACCTGGAGGACGCTTTCCGCGGCGAAGACGGCTTTCGTCTGCACCGCGGGGACGTCCTGGAAGCCGATCTCGCCGTCGTGGCGCCGGACGCGCGCTGCCTCGTCGCCAATCTCCCCTACTCGATCACCGGACCCGTGCTCTCACTCCTCATCGACGATCCTGGTCGCTTCGACCGCTGCGTGCTGATGGTGCAGCGGGAGGTTGCCGCGCGCCTGACGGCGGCGGGCGGACGCGAGCTGGGAGCGCCGGCGGTCCTGCTGCGCCTGCTCTACTCGGTGGAGAAGCGCTTCGACGTGGGCAAGGGCGCGTTCCTGCCCGCCCCGGACGTCGTGTCCACGGTGGTCCGGCTCACGCGCCGCGCGGGGGCCGCGCTGCCGGAGGGCCTGCGTGACGCGGTGAACGTCGCCTACCGCCAGCGACGGAAGACGCTGCGCAAGACGCTGGCCGGCGTCGTGGCGCCGGAGGCGGCGCTGATCGACGCGCTGCGGTCGCTGGATCTCCCCGAGTCCGCGCGGCCCGAGGACCTGGCCCCGGACCGGTGGCCGACGTTCCTCGAGCGCGCGAGGGACGCCTCGTGAGGCGGACGCTGACGGCCCTCCTGGGCGTCCTGCTGCTCGCGACGGTCGCGTCGGCGCAGAACGGGGGCGCGCCCCCGGACAGCACGACCGACCTGGAGCTGCTGGGCGCGGGGTCCGACTCCACCGCGGTTCCCGTCATCGAGACGGAGAGCGCCGCCGCCGACGCCACGGTCGTCCGGACGATGATCTCCACCGACGGCGCGGTCTCCGTGTTCGAGGAGGCGCGCCCGGGCGAGGGCATCGAGGGGTTCTGGTGGGAGTACAACGCCGACGCGGACCTGGTCCGGCTCCTGGACAAGGACCTGCGCGCGGAACCGCTGGAGCCGCTGCGCGATCCGTTCGGATTCGAGCTGGTCATCCCGGACACGATCCGCGCGCTTCGCGACTCCGTGACCGCGGTGGCCGACTCCATCCTGGCCAGCCGGATCGACCTGGAGAGTTCCTTCGATCCCAGGATGAAGAGCATCTACGTGGAGAGGAAGGATCAGTTCGAGCTGACGAACGAGTTCCAGTCGCCGATCCCGATCTCGGGCCAGGCCACGCTCAACACGCAGCTCAAGGACAAGAGCACCTTCAACGAGTCGACGCGGAAGGTCATCGACACGCAGGACCTTTCCACCAACCTCACGTACCGGGTGCGCGACGGGCTGACGTCCACGTTCGGCCTCAAGCGGAGCGCCAGCGAGCAGCGTCGCGACAGCACGCTGGAGAACGACAGCGGAACCACGACGGTGAACGGCCGCGTCCAGTGGGATCACCTGACGGGACTGCTCGGCAACGTGCAGGTGCGCGCGGGCGGATCGTTCACGCGTCGCGACTACGTCACGCCGGCCACCGAGGGCAAGCGGACGTCGCTGGCTCCGCAGTGGGGCATCAAGTTCGACCGTCCCATCCCCGTCGGCAACGTGTCGCTGGACTACCAAGGAAGCCTCGGACGCGGCACTACGGACGAGACGCGACCCACCGTCGTCGTGCAGGAGGACAGCACCGTCGTCCAGGACACGCTGCGGACCAGTTCCGAGGACTCCGATCGCAACGACCGGCTGAACTTCGCCTCGACGACGAAGCTCCGGGACAGCTGGACGCTGAAGACGACGGCCGATCTGTCCCGCGAGCAGACGCAGTACCTCTCCCAGGTGGATTCCCTCGTGGGCCAGCAGGAGACCCGTCAGGGCGACAACGCCTCGGCTCGCGTGCGCCTGGAGTCCAAGCCGTGGGACACGCTGGAACTGCGAGGCGGGGTGAACACGTCCCTGCGGGAAACCACCTACGATCTGGAGTCGATCAAGAACAACCGCACGACGACGAAGTCGGCCGACGCGGAGGTCCGCTACGACCCGTGGGCGGAGGGACGCTTCACGGTGAAGCTGGACCGCCAGAACGAGGACCGCGACTTCGAGACCGATCGCGCGGGGCAGGTGGACAAGCAGAGCGCCTCCGTCGACTACAAGCAGAAGATCCTCTCCATCGACTTCAACGCCGGCTACTTCATCAGCCTGGACTCCTACACGTTCGACGTGGAGAACCCCGGCGAACGCGACCTCTTCCAGCAGCGCGCCACTTTCACCGTGCGTCACACGCCCGTCGAGGACCTGGATGCCTCCGTGAAGTTCGAGACGCGCGAGCAGCACTCGATCAACATCAACCGCGTCAACTCGGGTCAGAACAAGACGGACTACACGTACCTGATCACGCCGCGCTTCAACTACACGCTGGGGCCGGCCAGCTTCCAGGGCGAGTTCTCGGCGGACGCCCGCTACTCGGTGTTCGACTTCGACGAGGACGAGAACTTCCTCACGCGGACGTTCGGCACGCGCCAGCGCTGGCAGCACGCGTTCACGGAACGGCTCTCCACCGACGTGCTCTTCACGTACGACCTCTCGGACGAGGGCAGCTACAGCCGGGAGCGGGACGGCGTGCGACGCTTTGTCCGCAACCGCGAGCTTCGCCGGTTCCGGGTGGAGACCAAGCTGCTCTACCAGCCGGTGCAGGGGATCCGCGGGCGGTTCCTCTACCGCCGCGACGGAGACGATCAGTACTCCGTGTCCGGCGACGAGAAGTCGCTGACGTCGGACTCCCGAACGCAGGAGATCTCCGGCGGCATCGCCATCAAGCGGCGCCTCATGAAGTCGATCGAGCTGGACCTGGACTTCTCGCACACGCAGAAGACGGGCGACCGGGTGACGGAGGTGGACCGGAAGTACTTCGTGATCCGCGCCACGCTGGAGTACCGTCCGTTCAAGCCCAAGAAGAACAAGGGGGTCGACGAATGAGACGCAGCGCAGGGTTCGTCCTCCCGCTCCTGATCCTCGTCGGGGGCTGTGGCTTCTTCGAGACGCGGGAGGCCACGTCGCCGGACTTCGGGGACGAGATCTGGATTCCGCCCACGCAGGCGTTCATCGTCGTGGAGAACCTGGAGCGAGCGCTGGAGGGCGGCGTGTTCACCGACTACCAGCGTGCGCTCACGGAGACGTTCACGTTCGTGCCGGACGAGTCCGACGTGGCCACGCTGCAGACCGAGCGCCCGGGCGAAGCCGTCTTCGAGGACTGGGACGCCGAAGTGGACACGGAGACCGCGCAGGAGATCTCGGGATCGGCCGACTCCATCGAGCTGGAGTTCACGTTCCTGGAGCCGGAGGAACTGCTCCCGGACGGTCGCCTGCGCAAGTACGACTACGTGCTCCGCCTGGTCCGGGAGGGCGGCTCCGCCGAATACGAGGGGCAGGCCTGGTTCACCATCGCCGAGCAGCCGGGCGGGGAATGGCTGATCGAGTCCTGGGAGGACGTGAAGACCGAGCCGACGCTGTCGACCTGGGGCCTCCTGAAGGGGCAGTTCCGCATTCTCTGATCCGGATCAGGGTGAACTGTCCGCGTCGGCAAGACCTTGCCAGAAAATGACTTGAGACCAGGGACCGCCTCGCCGATCCAGGGGGCGCCCATTGACACGGGCGGGACCGAATCCGTAAACTCTACGGGTCCCGGGAATCTTCCGCCCGAGCCGGCGCCCGCCGGGAAGCGTGCGGAAGAGCATGGGCGCGGAGGAGCGCACCGAGCACCTGGCTACCACCTGGGCTTCGGCCCGACGTTTCCCCACAGCCCCTAGCTTCAGTACCCCATGTTCCTTCGGAGGTTGGGTCCCGTGATGCACTTCAAGTCTTTCCGGCGCATGCCGGCACTTCTGGGGCTGGTTGCAGCTCTCGTCGCGTTTTCGGGCTGTCCGCTGAGTCCCGAGAGCGGAGGCGACGACGATGACGGTCCCATCGATGATCGCGTCCCCGAGCGGAAGTCCGTGCAGGGCGCCGTGGATCTGTTCTCGTTCGCCTGGGCCAATCAGCGCCTGGATCTGTACGAGGACCTGCTGCACGACAGCTTCGAGTACTTTCCGCAGTCCGACGACCTGGATGACTTCCCGTGGATCACGGAGGACTCCTGGGGCCGGACGGAAGAGCTCGGGATGGCGTCCAACATGTTCGACGACGCGTTCGTCTCGGACGAGACCGGCAACTCGGTCGATCTCATCCAGATGGAGCTGGCCACGCTGAACGAGCGATCGGTGACGGAGGGCGTGGAAGTCACCACGTCGGCCGATATCACCGTGCTCTGGGCGGAGAACACGGGGGCCACGTCGGACGTGCGCTTCGTGTTCACGGTCGTGCCGGATCCGGACGAGCCGGGCCTGTTCCAGATCCTGAAGCAGCAGGAGCTGCCGCTCTTCTAGGCGCGCAGACCGCACGCTGACGCGGGGCGGGGGACCTTCGGGGCCCTCGCCCCGTTTCTCGTGCGGGGCTTCATCCCCGGACGGGCGAAGCCGATAACCCGATGACGCGACGGCGCGTGCCTGATAATCTGCGGCCCCGATTTTCCCGGCGCCCAAGGACCCCTTTCCCCGGACGGCGATGACCCCCCGCAAGCGATCGGCCGAATCCCCCGCCGCACGCCGGCGCCTCACGCTGCGCCTCGCGGTCCTGGCGCTGACCGCGCTGGGGATCGTGGCGGCGGCGAAGGCGCTGGCCCCGGGCGATACGGAGGCGGGCGGGCTGGACCGGGCGCTGGACTCGGTGATGCTGGAGCGCGGCGTCGATCGAGCCCGCGTGGCTTCCACCGGCGGCGGGCAGGACGATCCGGTCCGCGAGGTGTCGATCCCGCTTCCCGACGGCGAGAGCTACTCCACACTGAACGCCGACATCGCCCGGGCGGTGGAGGAGGCGGGCGGAACGGTGCTGGACGCCGTGGAGCAGGGACCGCATCCGGAGCGCCCCGCGTCGCTGGAGGTTCAGCTGGGACGCGGCGGGCAGGTGACCCACCGCGTCGAGGTTCGGCCGGAGTCCCGCCGGGACCATCCCGGCGAGCCCCGGATCGCACTCGTGTTCGATGATCTCGGCTACCGGATGGACGGTCTTGCCGCCGAGCTCCTCGCGCTCGACGTTCCCCTGACGTTCGCGGTGCTGCCGGGGCTGGCCCACTCGGCCGACTTCGCCCGGGAGGCCGATCGGCGCGGGCACGACGTCATCCTCCATCTGCCGATGGAGCCCTCGGACGCGCATCGCCACGATCCGGGCCGCGATGCGCTGCTCACGTCGCTGTCCGCGGAGGAGAACCGCGAGCGCCTCCTCCGCCAGCTCGACCAGCTCCCCCACTTCAAGGGTATCTCCAACCACATGGGCTCGCGCGCCACGGCGAACCCCGAGCTCGTGGACCTCGTACTCGGGGAGCTCCGGCAGCGCGACCGTTCGCTGTTCTTCTTCGACAGTCGCACCAGCCCGTACTCCGTCGTGACGAAGCGCGCGCGCCGGCAGGGCGTCCCCACCGCGGCCAACAACGTCTTCCTCGACACGAACGACGAGGACGGAGTGGTGGCGACGGACCAGACCGCGCGCGTCGCGGCCATCGCCCGCCGCCACGGCAGCGCGATCGCCATCGGCCACGTCCGTCCGGAAACCGTCGAGGCCGTCCGCGCCGCCCTCCCCGAGTGGCGCCGGGCCGGAATTCGACTGGTCCCGCTCTCCGATCTGATGCATCGTTAGGGCTCGTCGCCCGGAACGCGGGCGCGGTTCCTCGATCGCCGGAGGGTGGGGTTGCGACTCGGAGTCAACGTCGATCACGTCGCCACGCTGCGGGAAGCCCGTCGCGGCCGGGAGCCCGATCCGGTCACGCTGGCGATGCTGGCCGAGGAGGCCGGCTGCCACCAGATCACCGTGCACCTGCGCGAGGACCGTCGTCACATCCAGGACCGGGATGTCCGCCTGCTCCGGGAGCTGGTGAAGACGCGCCTGAACCTGGAGATGGCCGCTACCGACGAGATGGTGGGCGTGGCGCTCTCCGTCCGCCCCGACGTGGTGACGCTCGTGCCGGAGCGTCGCGAGGAGCTGACCACGGAGGGCGGGCTGGACGTGACCGCGGGCGGGGACCGGCTGGCGGGAGCCGTCGGCCGCCTGGCCGACGCCGGTATCCGCGTGAGCCTCTTCATCGATCCGGACCTGGACCAGGTCAAGGAGTCGCTCCGCGTGGGCGCCCAGGCGGTGGAGATTCACACCGGCCGCTACGCGGGCGCCGGGACGCCCGACGAGTTCCGGGCCGAGCTGGACCGGATCACCGACGCCGTCTCGCTGGCCGGGAAGATCGGTCTGGAGGCGCTGGCCGGGCACGGCCTGACGGTGCGGAACGTGGGCCCCATCGCCCGGATTCCGGGTCTGGCGGAGCTGAACATCGGCCACTCCATCGTGTCCCGGGCGGTCGCGGTGGGGATGCTGACCGCCGTCCGGGAGATGCTGGACGCGATGCACCGGGTCTGACCCCCGCCGGCTGCCGATCTCGCGGCCATTGACACCGGCCTTCCGGGTCCCTACCCTCAATGCCCTTGTCGTGTACCCCCGAATCTCGCTTCCGAGGTCTCTGATCCGATGAACCTGAACATGCGCTGGAGGGTGCTCGCGGTCGTCGCAACGCTGGCGGTCTCGCTCTTTCTCCTCTGGCCGACGTGGCAGTACTACCGCCTTTCGCCCGAGCAGCTCGCCGGCATGGATCCGGCCGAGGTGGCGGAGATGAAGTCGCAGGCACTGCGCCTGGGCCTGGACCTGCAGGGCGGAACGCACATGGTGCTCGAGCTCGACGACTCCGAGGCGGAGGAGCCCACCGACGACCTCATGGACCGCGCGCTGGAGATCATCCGCAACCGCGTCGACCAGTTCGGCGTTTCGGAGCCGGTGGTCCAGCGGGCCGGGGAGAACCGCATCATCGTAGAGCTGGCCGGCGTCGACATCGCGGACGCCACCGACCTCATCAATCGCGCGGCGGTCCTGGAGTTCAAGATGGTCCGCCCCGGCAGCGAGGTGCGCCGGCTCGTGGAGCGCATGGACCGCGAGATCTCGCGCATCGTCGGAGTGGAGACGGCGGCGGCGGAGGAGACGGAAACGGAAGAGCCGGCGGTCGACGCCGACTCCGCCGACGTGACGCAGGACATCGACGACGGCTCCGAGACCGCGGACGCCGCCGTCGAGGACGATGCCTCGCAGCAGGCCACTTCGGACGGGCAGCTCGCGCGCTTCCTGGAGGACGATGCCCGCGAGATGCAGGGACGTCCCCTCGCGTCGCGGATCACGCTGACGCAGCGGCAGGGCCGCGTCGCCATCAACGAGATCTGCTTCGTGCGCGAGGCCGACTTCGAGAAGGTGAACGGCTACCTGGAGTACCTGGCCGATCCCGGCGGCGGACGACGCTCCATCCTGCCGGAGGACGTGGAGTGGCTCTGGGGATCGGACGTCCTTACGGACGCCACCGGCAGCCCGATCCGCTACCTCTACCTGCTGAACCGCCGGGCGGAGCTGACCGGCGAGCGCCTGGAGACGGCACGCGCCCAGCCCGACATGAGCTCGAACATCTCCGGCAACTTCATGGTGGAGTTCGATCTGGACCGCCGCGGCCGCCGGATGTTCAGCCGCACCACGGGAGAGAACGTCGGACGGCTGATGGCCATCGTCCTGGACAACCGCGTCCAGTCCGCCCCGGAGATCGAGTCCAAGATCCGCGCCGGCACGGCCAGCATCACCGGCCGGTTCACGGCCGAGGAGGCCGCCAAGCTCTCGATCGTGCTGCGGGCCGGCGCCCTCCCGGCGGAGATCCGCGTGGAGGAGCAGCGCGCCATCGGGCCGTCGCTGGGCCACGACTCCATCGACATGGGACGGCGCGCCATCCTCTTCGGCTTCGTCGGCGTGCTCATCTTCATGATCATCTACTACCGCGCGGCGGGCGGCATCGCGGCGTTCGCGCTGCTGCTCAACCTGGTGCTGATGCTCGCCGCCCTCGTCTCCATCGGGGCGGTGCTGACGCTGCCGGGCATCGCCGGCTTCGTGCTGACCGTCGGCATGGCGGTGGACGCGAACGTCCTCATCTTCGAGCGGATCCGCGAGGAGCTGCGGCAGGGGCAGACGTTCCGCAACGCCGTCAGCCGCGGCTACGACCGCGCCTTCCGCACCATCTTCGACGCCAACCTGACGACGCTCTTCGCCGCGCTCGCGCTGCTGTGGTTCGGGACCGGACCCATCAAGGGCTTCGCGGTGACCCTGTCCATCGGGGTCGTCGTCAGCATGTTCACCGCCCTGTTCGTGACGCGCGTGGTCTTCGACCTGCTGACCCGCGGAGCCCGCGTGGGTCGGGTCGCGGTCTAGGGGAGGGGAGAGACCATGCAGTTCCTCACGAACACGAACATCGATTTCGTCGGCAAGCGCCGCATCGCGGCGGTCCTGTCGCTTCTGCTCATCGGGGCCGGGATCGCGTCGCTGGTGATGCACGGCGGCCCGCGCTACTCCATCGACTTCACGGGCGGCTCCCTGGTGCAGGTCCGGTTCGCCGAGCCGGTGCCGGTGGAGACCGTGCGCGAGACGCTGCAGGACGTCGGCTTCGGGGCCGCGGAACTCCAGCAGTTCGGCGCGCCGAACGAGATGCTGGTCCGCATCCAGGACACGGGTGACGACGAGGCGATGTCCAAGGTGAAGGACGCGCTCCGGTCCGCGTGGCCGGACCTGGAGCTTCGCCGCGAGGAGAAGGTGGGCCCGAAGATCGGCGGAGAGCTGCGGAGCGCCGCGGCCCAGGCCATCATCCTGGCGCTCAGCCTCATCCTCATCTACATCACCGTGCGCTTCCAGTTCCGGTTCGCGGTGGCGGCCATCGTCGCGCTCGTCCACGACGTGCTCATCACGCTCGGGGCGTTCAGCATCGCCGACCACGAGGTGTCGCTCGCGGTCGTGGCGGCGTTCCTCACCATCGTGGGTTACTCGCTGAACGACACCATCGTCGTGTTCGACCGGATCCGGGAGAACCTCCGGGTCCCCAGCCGCGACCCCCACGAGGTGATCCTGAACCGCAGCGTGAACCAGTCGCTCTCCCGGACCATCATCACGTCCGGGACCACGCTCGTGGTGGTGCTGGTGCTGCTGGTCTTCGGCGGCGAGGTGCTGCGCGACTTCGCCTTCGCCCTGACGGCGGGCGTGCTGGTCGGTACCTACTCGTCCATCTTCGTGGCCACGCCGATCCTGGTGGAGTGGGAGAAGCGCGCTCCCCGGCGGACGAAGAAGAAGGGCGGCAAGGGCGGCGCCCGCAAGGCCAAGGCGGCCGTCTCGTCGTAGAGGCGTCGGCCGTGCCGTTTCGGAGTCCTGGAGAGCCGTCCGTCCGCGGGCGGCTCTTCGGCTAACTGGCCGTCCGGCAGGGGGTTGCGGCCCAGCGCGTTGACCGACCGGAATCGTTGGGCCTATCATGGAGGAGGTCGTCGCCGCCCGATCCGCCCGACCTCCCCTGGGTCCGCCCGAGGAGACTGCATGCGTGTCCAGCTCCCTCGCCTCACCGGTTGGCTGATCGGCTTGTCGCTCGTGGCCGTCTCTTCGGTCGCGGCCCGGGAATCCTCGCTGGATCCGGGGATCGCCCGGGACGACCTCCCCGAGTCCGTACCCGCCGACGGCCCCATCGCCGTCTTCGCCAAGGTGGAGTCGGCATGGATCGAACAGGACGTCGACGCTCTCGTGGAGCTGCTGGATCCGCGCGAGAAGGTCCGCCTCTCGTTCACGCGCGGCGGACCGCGGGGCGGCTACTTCAACCGCGACCAGGCGTACTTCCTCCTCAAGGACATGTTCGACTTCGCGACGACGGACCGGTTCGAGTTCGAGAAGTACTGGAACCTGGATTCCGAGGGCCGGTCGCCCTACGCCGTCGCGGTGCGGGAGTTCCGGATGAACGACGGGGCCGCGCACGAGGACCGAGTCTACCTCTCGCTGCGCCTGCGGGACGGCGCGTGGTGGGTGGGAGAGATCCGCTCGATCGAACGCTGAGGGGGGCCTCCCGGTGACGGTCCATCTCGGGATCCTGGCCCTGATGCTGGTCGTCACGGCCGCGGCGACGATGCGCCTGCGCCGGCGCCGCGAGCCGGCCGACGTCCTCCTGCTCGCGCTGGCAATCTCCGTGGCGTCCCTGGAGGGCGCCATCGCCTACCGCGAGATCCGCTTCGACTCCGCTTGGAACGAGATCTCCCGTCGGGAGCTCGTCGCGCGCACGATCCGCATCGTCGACTTCCTGCGGAGCAAGGGCGATGCGGCGCTCGTGGAGCTGCGAGCCATCGGCGAGGACCCGGACACGCATTCCCTCCTGCAGACGGACACCGCGCTGTCGCGAACCGCCCGCCGTCCCGTCTTCCTGGACCTCCACGATCGCTTCCCGCCCGACGGCACCAGCGGCGTCACCGTCTACGACTCGCGCGGCGCGCCGCGCGCGTGGTCGGGCTGGTCGCCCACCGCCACGACCTCGCTGAACCGGGAGCCGCGCCGCGACCTCGAGTCCGTGGCGATCCGGGAGGGGAACATCTACACGCTGCTGGAGGTCGTGCATCCGATTCGCGACGCGGACGGGAAGTCGCTCGGCTTCGTGGCGTACCAGGAGCCGCTGCGCGTGCAGTTCCCGCTGGAGAACCGGCTCCTGCAGGTGGAGGACGTCCTGCAGCGACTGGAGGGCGGGAACGGCGTGCGCGCCGACGTCGCCCTGGAGCTGCGCGTGGGATCGGTCGATGCGCTGCGCGGCATCCACGCCGGACCGCTGAAGCGGCACGTGCAGGCGGACGAGGCGTCGGCCAGCGCCGCCATCCTCACCGAGACGGGGGAGGCGTGCGGGCGCGTGTCGCTGTCGGGGCTGTCCCGCCGGGCGACGTTCCTGGACCGCGTCGCGTTCCCGTACCGGCTTCGCACGTTTCTCCTCGTGGCGCTACTGGTGGTGCTCGCCGCGCGCGGCTGGTCGCTGGCGGGGCGAGCGCCGCTGCCCGTCACGATGGTCGTGCGGCTGTCGCTGCTGGCGGCGATCCGCTGGATCCTCATCGTGGTGGCGCCGCGGGACGACCTGGATCCGCTGGGCCTGTTCGATCCGTCCTGGTTCGCGTCGCTGCACTTCGGCGGCCTCCTGCGATCGCCCGGCGACGTGCTCCTGACGTCGGCCGTCGCGCTCCTGGCGGTGCGCGAGGTTCGTCGCGTCCTGCTCGCGGCATCGGGGCCGATCGCCGGCTTCGCGCGCCGGCATCCGTTCCTCACCGCGCTCCCGGGGCTCGTGGCGGCGCTCCTCATCGGCTCGCTCACCGGACTGCACTGGACGCGCGTCCTCGACGTGGCGCGCAACGCCAACGTGCCGCTCTACTCCGGACTGGACCCGTTCACGTCCGCGCCGGTTGCGGCGCTGGAGCTGGCTCTCCTCTTCCTGGGCACCGCGTTCCTCCTGGCGGGCGATGCGCTGGCCACGCTTGCGCTGCGTCTCCTTTCGCGCTGGCGGACGATCCTCGCCGTTGCGGTGACGCTGGCGCTGGCCTGGCTGGCGTCGGCCTCGAAGATGGGCGTCCCCGATCAGCCGGCGTTCACCGACCTCCTGCGTCCGCTTCCCGCGCTGCTCGCCCTCGTGGCGTTCCACGCCGTGTCCCGGCGCTGGGGGCGCCCCGGCGGCGCGGCCATCGTGGTCACGTCGCTGCTGTCCGTCGTGACGAACGTGGCGCCGCTGTTCGAGGGAGTGGAGGACCGGCGCCGCGAGCTCGTGGAGCTGTTCGCGCTGGAGCACACGGAGAGCCCGTCCAACTCGCGCCACTTCCTGATGGACAGCATGATCGACTACCTGGCGTCGTCGGAACCGCTGCTGGAGACGCTGGAGGACGGACCGTCGCCGGAGCACGCGAACCTGGCGTTCATCCTGTGGGCGCGCAGTCCGCTGGCCAGCCAGCTCGCCGGCAGCCGCCTCATCCTCCGCGACGCCGCGGCCCGCGTGTTCTCCAGCTTCAGCCTCAGCTTCCCCGCGGAGCTGCCCCCGCGCTCGTTCGGCACGGACAACGCTCCCACGGAGCCGGAGGTCGACTTCGAGCGGCGCGAGGTGGGGCCGTCCCGGCTGGACGTGTACAACGGCGTCGTTCCTGTGAAGCGCGGCGAGCGGACGCTCGGATCGCTCGAGCTGGCGATGGTCTACCGCGACGACCTGGGACTCCCGGGCGGCGACGACATCGGCATGGGCGGCGTGTTCTCCAACTTCACGGCCACGGAGGCGTTCCTCCGCTTCAAGCGCGAGGTGCCGGATCGCATCGACCGCTACCGGGGCGACGCGCTCGTGGCATCGACGGATCCGGAGGGCGGGCTCGGCAAGCGCGTTCCGTCCGTCATCGTCGAGACGCTCGAGGGGCCCGGCGTGGAAGGGCGATGGGTGGAGCGACGGATCCGGGGCCGGCTCTGGGACCTGTACTGCATCCGCGAGCGCGACGGCGACGTCACCGTCGGCTACCTCACGTTCGGCATCGAGCGGGCGGGTCCGGCCGCGCTCGTCGGGTTGCTCGGGCGGTCGATGCTGGTGACGCTGGTCCTCGTCACGGGCCTGCTCCTCGTGCTGACCGCGGCCGGCTGGGCGATGCCGCGCGAGGCCGTGGCACCGCGCCTGGAGGTGCCCCGCATCGGGTTCCGGGAGCGCGTGATCGGCGGCTTCCTCGTGGTGTCGCTGCTGCCGACGGTCTTCCTCGGCCTCGCGGGGCGGAGCCTCTTCGTGCAGGAGAAGCGGCAGGAGTTCGAGCAGACGCTCCAGGACGACCTTCGCGTGTCGCGCGAGCTGCTCGGGCGACGCCTGTCGGACGCCGCGCACAACGCGGCCGGCTCCGACGAGGTGAAGGCGCTCTTCGACACGCGATCCGGATACCGGACGCTGTCCACGCCGGCGTCCGTCGACGGCGTCGTGGTCGTCTCCGCGATCGGGCAGCTGCTCGGCGCCAGCCGCGACGCGGACCTGGACATCACGCTGCTTCCGTCGGTGATCACGGCCCTCGATCGTCCGGTGGAGTTCTTCCGGCGCCGCGGCACGTCGCTGTCGGCGTGTGCGCTCGTCCCGGTGATCTCGCCGGACACCGGGAAGCCTCGGGGCGCGGTGCTGGCGTTCCGGGACATCGACCCGGTGCTGGCGGCGGAGCTCGAGCGCCGGCTCGGCTCGTCCATCAGCTTCTTCGCGGGCGGTCGTCTGGCCGCCACGTCCAAGCCGGAGCTCTACCAGTCGGAGATCCTGAGCGATCTCGTGGAGCCGGTGGCGTACCGCAAGATCGAGCTGGAGGGCGCGCGCGAGTCGATGCTGGAGCATCGCGTGGGACAAACGTCGTTCCTGAGCGCCTTCGCTCCGCTCACGGACATCCGCGGCGAGCCGGCCGGGATCGTCGCCACGCTGGCGCCGTACCGCGGGACCGGCCTGGATGCCGACGCGTCGCGGGTTCTCTCGCTCATCTACTTCCTCTGCCTGCTGGTGCTGGCCGCCGCCATCTTCGCGGCGTTCGTGCTGGCCGGCCGTCTCACCCGTCCCATCTCCGAGCTGACGATCGGCGCCGAGCGCATCGGGGCGGGGCGGCTGGGCGAGCGGATCCGCACGCGCGCCACCGGCGAGATCGGCCGGCTCGTGGATTCGTTCAACCGGATGTCCGTGCAGCTCGCGGCCTCCGAGGCGCGCGACCGCGAGCGCCGCGAGTACATCGAGGCGATCATTCGCCACGTCGGCTCGGGAGTCGTCTCCTTCGACGCGCAGGGACGCATCGCCACGGTCAACGAGGCGGCCGCCCGAATCCTGGCGATGCGGCCGGACTCCCTCGTCGGTCGATCCGTGCCGGAGGCGTGCCGGTCGATTCCGGAGGGTGACGCGGCCGAGGTGGTGCTGCGATCCGTGCAGCCGCTGCTCGACGGGCGGCAGGACGAAGTGGTCCGTGAGATCGACGTGGAGGGGGAGAAGGACGAGGAGCTGAGGTCGTTCCGGCTCGTGGCCACGCCGCTCGCCGACAGCGAAGGGCGCGCCCAGGGAGCCGTGGCCGTGTTCGAGGACCTCACGGACCTCATCAAGTCGAAGAAGATCACCGCATGGGCGGAGATGGCTCGCCAGGTCGCGCACGAGATCAAGAACCCCCTGACCCCGATGAAGCTCTCCGCGCAGCACCTGCAGCAGGCCTGGCGCGACCGTCATCCCAAGTTCGACCGCATCCTGGAGGAATCCACGGAGACGATCGTGGATCGCTGCGAGGCGCTCCGCCGCATCGCCATCGAGTTCTCGGACTACGCGCGCATGCCGGGCCGTCGCATCCGCCGCGAGGATCTGGGTCGCCTCCTCAACGAGGCGCGTCGTCTCTACGGCGAGACCGAGGAGAGGCGTGTGGATTTTACACTGTCCGCGCCGGAGGCCGAGATGTTCACCCGCGTGGACCGGGACGAGGTGATGCGCCTGTTCATCAACCTCATCGAGAACTCCATCCAGGCGATGCCCGAGGGCGGCGATCTGGACGTCCGTGCCCAGCGGGAGAACGGCGCAGCGCTCGTCACGATTCGCGACACCGGGGTCGGGATCTCGCCGGACAACCTCAAGCGGATCTTCGAGCCGAGCTTCTCCACGAAGACCGGGGGCGCGGGGCTGGGGCTCCCGATCTGCCGGGCGATCATGGAGGACTACGGCGGGTCCATCCGCATCGACAGCCGGACGGGCGAAGGCACCACCGTGACTCTGGCCTTCCCCGTGGACGAATCTTCGGCCGCCGACCCCGACGAGGGATGAAATTCCGGCCGCGCGGGCCGATCCGTCCCCGGGGCGGGAACCGCCCCGACGCCGGGGGGTGCTAGAATCGACCTCATCCCCCGCCCTGGAGGCCTTGTGCGCCCGAACCCGCTTCCCGTCAGGATCCTCGCGCTGGGCGTCGTCCTGCTGGCCGCGACGGCCGCCTCGGCGGCCCCGCCGGGCGCCGTGGACGGCTCGGTCCGGCTGGGGCGCCTCCACTACGGCGGCGGCGGCGACTGGTACGCCAATCCCACGTCCCTGCCCAACCTCGTGGAGGCGCTCCGCGACCGCCTGGACATGGACGTGGAGGTCGAGGAAGGGCGCGTGGCGCCCACGGACGACGAACTCTTCGACTATCCCTTCCTCCACCTGACCGGACACGGGAACATCCGGTTCACGGACGAGGAAGTGGAGCGGCTGCGGTGGTATCTCATCCACGGCGGCTTCCTCTTTGCCGATGACAACTACGGGATGGACGACTCGTTCCGGCGCGAGATGCGCAAGGTGCTGCCGGAGGCGGAGTTCACGGAGATCCCGTTCGATCACGACATCTTCCACTCCGTCTACGAGTTCCCGAAGGGCCTGCCGAAGATCCACGAGCACGACGGCGGTCCCCCGAAAGGCTTCGGTTTGTTCCACGAAGGCCGCATGGTGGTCTTCTACTCGTACAACACCGACATCGGCGACGGCCTCGAGGACGCGGACGTACACGGTGACCCCGCACCGGTCCGCGAGCAGGCGATGCGCATGGCCATCAACGTCGTCGCCTACGCGATGACGCACTAGGGGGAGCGATGACCGACGGAGGACGCCGGCTTCAGCACGCCGCGCAACGACTCAGCGGACACCACACGAAGCGCGTGATCCTGACCGCTCTGGCCACCGGGCTGGGGCTGGCGATGCTGCTCCTCGCGGCGCTGCTCCTCTTCGACCGGTTCGCTCCGGGTGCCGGCGCTCCTCGCGGCGTCGCGTGGCTGCCGCTGGCCGTGCGCGCGGCCGGCCTCCTGGCGGTCGTCGTGCTGCCGCTGGTGTGGCTGGGTCGGGCCGTGTTCTCGCGCCTGCCCGCCCTCCGGAATCTGGAGGAGGCGGCGCGCCGGACGGAGTCGCAGGATGAGGGCCTGAAGGATCGGATCGTCCCGGCGCTCCAGGTGCTTCGCACGCGCGACGAGGAGCGCACTGGCTACTCGCCCGACCTCGTCGACGCCGTCGTGGATCGCACGGCCGGGGACGTGGAGGCGGTGCAGCCCCAGGCGCTTCCGTACAACGTGGACCTGAGGAAGTCGCTGCGCTGGGCGGCGGCCGGGGCCGCGGCGCTCGCGGGCGTCGGCGTCTTCCTGGGCGCCGACGGCTTCGGCCGGGGACTCGCGCAGCTGGCGTCGGCGGCCGGGGAACTGGGCCCGCAGCCCGCCATCGTCATCGCGGTGGAGCCGGGGAACGTCTCCGTTCCGCGCGGGGAGTCCGTGAACGTGGCGGCGCGAGTGGAGCACGCGCGACCGGACGCGGACGGCGTGGCCGGGGCCTTCGAGTGGCGGACCGGCGAGGATCAGCCGTGGCGCCGGGTGGAACTGCTCTCCCCGGCGGAGCGGGCGGGCGAGGACGTTCGCGCGCGCTTCGAGCACGAGCTGACGGATCTGCGCGAGGACGTCCGCTACCGCTTCGTGCACGCGGAGGCCGTCTCCGAGGAGTTCGGCGTGACGGCGGTGCCGCGCCCCAGCCTGACCATCGAGTCCGTGACGTACCGTTACCCCGAGTACACCGGGCTGCCGGACCGCGAGGTGCAGGACGGCAGCGGCGACCTGGCCGCCCTGCGCGGCAGCGTCGCGGAGATCGTGGTGCGCTGCACGAACGATCCGGTGAGCGGGACGATGGAGTTCGACGACGGCGAGGTCACCGAGCTGGCCGTCGCCGGGGAACGTCGCCTGGCCGGGGAGCTCCTCGTCGAGGGGGAGAGGACGTACCGCCTCCACGTCGAGGACACGCTGGGACTCACGAACCCCAATCCGCTGGAGTACCGCGTGCGCGCCCTCGCCGACGAGGCGCCGTTCATCCGCCTCCTGGAGCCCGGCGAGGACCGTGACCTGGACGAGAGCATGCAGGCCACGCTTCGCTTCTCCGCGGTGGATGACTACGGTCTCGGCCCGGTGAAGCTGGTGTGGGAGGTCAGCCGGCGCGAGGGCGAGGCGTCGCGGCGCGTGGTCTGGACGCCGCCCGCCGACGCGCCCCGCACGGAGGCCGCGGACCGGGTGGAGTGGGACCTGGGAGATATGGATCTGCTGCCCGGCGACACGGTGACGTACCACCTCGAGGTGTCGGACAACAACACCCTCGACGGTCCGCGCACCGCGCGCACGCGCGACTACGTCTTCCGCTTCCCGACGATGGCCGAGATCTTCGCGGAGATGGACGATCAGCAGGAGTCGTCCGTCGACGATCTGGGCCGCGTCGTCGAGGAGGCGCGCAAGGTCGAGGAGAAGGTCCAGGAGATCTCCCGAGAGATGCTCAAGCAGGGGGATTCGTCCTGGGAGAACCGCAAGGAGCTGGAGCGCGCGCTGGAGCAGCAGCAGCAGCTCTCGCAGGAACTGCAGCGCGTGCAGGAGGAGGTGGAGCAGGGCCTCCAGGATCTCCAGGAGTCGGAGTTCGCCACGCTGGAGGCCGTCCAGAAGATGGACCGCATCCGGCAGCTCCTGGACGAGGTGATGAACACCGAGATGCGCGAGACGCTGGAGAAGCTGCAGCGCGCGCTGGAGGAGGCGAACCCGCGTCGCCAGCAGGACGAGCTGGCCGACTTCCAGATGGATCAGGAAGAGCTGATGAAGCAACTGGACCGGATCCAGAAGAACCTGGAGCAGGTCCGCCTGGAGGAGAAGATGCGGGCGGCCGTCCGGGAGATGGAGGAGCTGGCCGCGCGGCAGGAGCGAGTGAACGACGAGCTGGCGCAGCTCGACCGGGAGCCGTCGGAGACGGAGGAGTCGAACGAGGCGGACGACGCTTCCGAGGCCGGGGAGGATGACGCCTCGGACTGGGAGGAGGGTCAGGACGCCGACGGTTCGGAGTCGGACGGTCAGGACTCCGAGAACCGCGACGGGGATCCGTCGGACTCGGACTCCGAGTCGGCCGACGGTTCGGAGTCGGAGTCCGCGGACGACGCCTCGGAAGGGGAGGAGTCCCCCTCGTCCTCCGAGTCGAGCGAGTCTCCCGAGTCTTCGGAGAGCCGGTCCGGGGAGTCTCCGGAGTCGTCCGAGTCGCAGGACGGGGACTCGCCCTCCTCGCCGGAGGAGCGGCAGGAGCGCCTGGACCAGCTCGCGCAGGAGCAGGAGTCGCTGGCCGAGGAGGCGCGGCGCATGGAGGAGCAGCTCCGCGAGCTGGCGGAGATGACGCAGGAACTCCGGGACTCGCAGTCCGCGCAGGGCATGCAGGAGCTGTCCGAGCAGATGGACTCCAGCGACGTCCCCGAGACGATGGACGAGGCCTCGGAGCAGATGGAACAGGGGCAGCGGCAGCAGGCCCAGGAGGAGGGCGAGAAGGCGCTCACGGAACTCCGCGACATCCTGAGCTCGCTCCAGCAGCAGCAGCAGGGCATGCAGTCGCAGCAGATCGCCATCAGCCAGGCGGCCATCAATCGCGCCGTGCGGGATCTCCTGTCGCTCTCCGGGGACGAGGAGAGCCTGGCGGACGCTCTGGCCACGCTGCCGCGCAACAGCGCGTCGTCCACGCGATCCTTCGCCGACGAGCAGTTCCTCCTCATCGAGGGCGCCGAGCGGGTGGAGGACATGCTGCACGAGGTGGCGAAGGACACGCCGCTGATGGACTCGCAGGTGGGCCGCGCGCTGGATCGCGGCCTGGAGTCGATGAAGGACGCCGCGCACGGCCTGGAGAACGGGGCGGTCCACATCGCCCGGGACGACGGCGAGGAAGCCGTCGACGAGCTGAACGCCGTCGTCATCTCGCTGCTTCAGACGTCGCAGTCCATGTCGTCGTGTCCGTCGGGCATGCCGATGTCGGATCTGCTGCAGCAGCTCCAGGAGATGTCCGGCGATCAGCAGAAGCTCAACGATGCGCTGAAGCAGCTGATGGAGCAGGGCGGCCAGTCGATGGATCAGCGCCTGCAGGCGCAGCTCGACCGGATGGCGCAGGAGCAGCAGCGCATCGCCGAGCAGCTCCAGCAAATGCTCGAGGAGATGGGCAGCGCGCAGGGCCTGCTGGGTCGCCTGGACGACGTCTCGAAGAAGCTGGACGAGGCGGGCAAGCGGCTCGCGGAGGGCGACATCGACGAGGATCTGCTGAAGGACCAGGCGTGGGCGCTGACGCGCCTGCTCGATTCGCAGCGCTCCATGCGCGAGCGGGATCTGGGCAAGGAGCGGCAGTCCAACCCCGGCGAGGACCTGGCGGATCTGCTCTCGCCGGACGCGCTGCCGGAAGGCCTGGAGGAGCTGGACCGCGATCTGCGCGAGGACCTTCTCAAGGCCCTGGAGCGCCGCTATCCTCCGAAGTACGAGGAACTGATCCGCCGCTACTTCCGATCGCTTTCGGACGAGGTGCCGAGCCCGGACCTCCCCTGACACGGCGCGGACCTCGACCGAGGAGAAGATGACCGGACCCCGCGGCGCCGGCCTGGCCGTCGCCCTGATCGCCTTCCTGGCCTACGTCGCCACGCTCTGCCCGACGATCTTCGCGGGGGATGCCGGCGAGCTGGCCACCGCCGCGGTGACGCTGGGCATCGCGCATCCGCCGGGCTATCCCCTCTGGACGCTGATGGGCAATGCGTTCACGCGACTGCCGGGCGAGCCCGCGTACGCGCTGAACCTGTTCTCCGCGCTTTGCGCCGCGGGCGCCGCGGGTCTGCTGGCCTCGCTCCTGACGATGTGGACCGGCCGCGTCCTCGTGTCGGCCGGCGTGGCTCTCGCCTTCGCGCTGAGTCGCGGCGTCTGGGCCACGGCCACCGTCACCGAGGTCTACGCGCTGAACCTGCTCTTCACGATGGTCGCGCTGACCGCGGCGGTCGCGTCGCGCCGCGGCGCGCCTCGCCTGCTCGGACTCGCGGCGTTCGCGCTCGGGCTCGGGACCGCTAACCATCCCTTCGCGCTGCTGGCGGGTCCGCCCGTCCTGGCGCTGACGCTGGTGCCCGGCGGTGACGGCCCGCGCAGCGTTGCGGACGGGCTCCGTCGCCTGCCGATGCTGGTCGCCTTCTTCGTCCTGGGGCTGTCGGCCTACCTCTACCTGCCGATCCGGATCGGCGCGTCCCCGGCGATGAACTGGGGCGAGCTGCGCAACCTGGGCGACGTCTGGAGCCACGTGACGCGTGCCCAGTACGGCGGGCTCGGCGACCTGTCGGCCCAGGCATCCTTCGCCACGCGACTTCGCGTGCTGGCCGTCGTGCTGGCGAAGAGCGTGCCGGCCGGACTGTGGATCCTGGGCGCCGTCGGCCTGTTCGCGGCCGCGCGCCACGGCCATCCGCGGCGGGCGATGCTCGTCGCCGGCTTCCTCGCGCTGGCGGGACCGCTGACCGCGTTCGCGATCCGCTTCGAGGACTCGTTCCTGGATCGCTCCGTCGTGACGCCGTTCTTCCTGCCCGCCGTTGCGGCGACGTTCCTCGCCGTGGGGCTGGGCGCCGTCGCGCTGGAGACGTGGCTGCACGGTCGCGTGGGGCGGACGCCGCGGGGCGCCGTCGTGGCGTCCGTGATCCTCGCGCTCGCGCTTCCCGCGTACTTCGGCGCGCGGAACCTCGCCGGCTCGGACCGGGGCGCCTCCACGCTGGCCCGCGACTGGGCGGTGCGTGCCCTGCAGGCGCTGCCGGAGGAATCGCTCCTGTTCGCCACCGGCGACAACGCGATGTTCTCCATGAAGTACGCGCAGGACGTGCTGGGCGTGCGGCGGGACGTCCGGCTGCTCGACCGCACGCTCAACCTGAACGTCGCCGGCTGGGGCGCGGACTTCCCGCCGATGTCCCGCGTGGAGCGGCGTCGCCTGCGCGACGAGCGGGAGCGGAAGCTCGTCTTCGAGGATCCGGGCCGTGCCGTCTTCTACACGGAAGGACTGCAGGCGGCCGGGCTGGAGGGCTGTCGTCCGGAGCCGAACGGGCCGCTGGAGCAGGTGCTTCGCCCCGGGGAACGTCTGCGGGTGCTGTCGTGGTCGCCGGTGCCGCTGCCGGCCGTGGATCAGGACGACTTCCTGGAGGTGCACTTCGCGGCGGTCGCGCTCTACCGTGAGGGAAGGTGGCTCGCCCGCTCAAACCGGCGCGACGAGGCCGTCCTCCGGTTCGAGCAGGCGGCATCGCTGGCCCACGACATCCCCGGCATCCTCCGGAACGTCGGGCTGGAACGGCTGGAGCTCGGCGACTTCGAGGCAGCGGAGCGGCACTTCCTTCGCTCCGTGGAGCTGGAGCCCGGGAACGAGGACGCGCTCTACAATCTCGCCGTCCTCTGCACGCACACGGATCGCCTGAGCGAGGCGCTGGCCTGGTACGAGCGACTGGAGGCGCTGGGCACGGAGTACGCGGAGGTTCCGCTGGGTCACGGGGTCGTGCTGGTGCGCCTCGGCCGTCTGGCCGAGGCGCAGGTGCGCGCTCGCCGCGCGAAGGAGCTGGCGCCGGACCTGCCCGCCGCGGACGAACTCCTGGTCGCCGCCGCGCGCGGGCTGGAGACGGGCGGCGAGGCGGGCATCCTGGAGGCGCAGCGGATGCTGGGCTCGCTGAACGCGGCGGGAACCCTGCAGCTCGCGGAGAGGTACCTGGAGAGAGGAGACTACGAGCGGGCGACGCAGCTCTACCGGGCCGCCGCCGCGCAGACGCCGGGCAGCATCGAGGCGGCGTACGGGCTGGGCTACGGCCTGCTCCAGGCGGGAAAGTGGGACGCGGCCGCCGATGCCTTCCGGGACGTGCTGGAGATCGATCCGGAGAGCGCCGACGGCCGCAACGCGCTGGCGTACCTGTTCGCGCAGACCGGGGACAGCCTGGAGACCGCCGAGCGCCTGGCCGGCGAGGCCTTGGAGTTGAACCCGGACCTGGCGGCCTACTGGAACGACACGCTGGGCTGGGTGCGCTACCGGGCCGGCAAGTACGAGGGAGCGCTGGAGGTGCTCCGCACGGCGTCGGAAACGCTTCCCGAGGACGATGAGGCGACGCGAGCGGAGAACGAGTACCACATCGGGTCGACGCTGCTCGCGCTCGGCCGACCCGACGAGGCCCGCGAGTGGTTCCGGCGGGCCGCGGACCGGTCCCCGGCCGGTCCGTGGGTGGCGGACCTGGAGGCTCGCCTCCGCCAACTGGGCTCGGAGAACGGAGGAAGATCGTGACCGTCGGCAAGCTCGCCGCCTTCCGCCTGCTGCTCGGGATTCTCGTCCTGACGACGTCGGCGGTCCTGCCCGCGCGGGCGCAGGACCCGCAGGAGGAGGATCGACTGATCCGCTCCCGACTGCACCTCGCGCAGGAGTACCAGCGGGAGGGACGGTTCGAGGAGGCGCTGGCGCTGTTCGAGGAGGTGCGCGCCACCCACCCGGACGACGGCCGCGCGCGCCGCGGCGCGAAGACGTGCCTGCTGGAGCTGAAGCGCTACGACGAGCTCACGGAGATCCTCCAGCAGGAGCTCCGCGAGACCCCGGACCAGCCCGCGCTCCTGGAGGAGCTGGGCACCGTGGCGGCGCGCAAGGGCGACCGTGCCGCGGCCGCGGAGTGGTGGCGCCGCATCCTGGACGTGCAGCAGGGCTCGCGCGCAGCCTACACGTTCGTCGCGGACCTGATGGCGCGCAACCGCATGCTCGACGAGGCGCTGAGCGTCTTCGCCGAGGCGGACTCCGTGCATCCCGGACGCTTCACGCGGCAGAAGGCCAGCCTGCACGAGCAGCGCTTCGAGTTCGACGAGGCGACGGACGGCTACCTGGACTACCTGGAGCGATCGCCCACCGGGCTCTCCTACGTGGAGGGCCGGCTGCTCCGCATCGGGGAGGCGGAGGAGGGGCTGGGCGCCGTGATCGAGCGCGTGGAGCGTCGACGGCAGGCGGAGCGCGACCGCGGCGGTGAGGTGGGCACGATGGACGTGACCTACCGCAAGCTGCTGGGCGACCTCCACCTGGAGGCGGGCGATCACGAGAGCGCGCGGCAGCACTACTTCAAGCTCGTGGACGAGGCGCCCAACCAGTACGCGTCGCTCCTCGTCTTCGGCAAGCGATGCCAGACTGACGGCCGGTACGACGTGGCCATCCGCGTCTTCGAGCGGATCGTGGACGAGTTTCCGGACGCGCGCGCGGTGCCCAGCGCGCTGGCCGAGATCGCCCGCTGCCAGGCCGACCTGGAGCGCTACGACGACGCGCTGGCCACGCAGGCCCGCATCGTGGAGGCGTATCCGGAGACGGACTTCGCGCACGCGGCGCGCTTCGAGACGGGTCGCCTGCTGCGGGAGGGCAAGGGACAGCCGGAGGCGGCCGAGGCCGTGTTCCGGGAGCTCGTTCCGATGCGCCGCGGCCCGTGGGGCGAGGCCGATCCCCAGTTCGAGGTGGCGGAGTGCGCCGTCTGGCAGCGGGATCTGGAGCGGGCGGGCGGCATCTACGGCGCCATCCGCGCGCGCGACTTCTCCGAGCCCACCCGGGAGCGGGCGCTGTTCGAGGAGGCGCGCACGCTCTACTACGCGCACGACTTCCCGGCCGCCGACAGCCTCTTCAAGCAGGTGGCGCAGGAGTTCCCCAAGGGCGATCACGTGAACGACGCGCTCGGCTTCTCCATCCTCGTGAACACGAATCCGGATCCCGAGGAGGTCCTGGGCCCGTACGCCACGTCGCGCCTGCTCGTGCGCGTGGGGCGGCCGGGCGAGGCCGTGACCACGCTGGAGGAGCTGCTGCGTGCGCACTCCGACGCCGCCATCGCGGACGAGGCGCTGCTGCTGCTCGGCGTCGCCCACCGCGCCGACGCCGCTCCGCAGGCGGCCCTGGCCGCGCTGAAGCGGGCGGTCGCGGAGGCACAGGTGCAGGACCTGGCGGCGGAGGCTCGTCTCCTTCGCGCGGAAATCTACGCCGACGATCTTGGCGATTCCGCCGCCGCGCTGGCAGAGTACGAGGAGCTGATGGTCGCTTACCCCGAGACCCTGTCGGCCGATCGCGCAAGGGACCGGTCCGCCGAGCTGACGAGGATGCTGCCATGACTCGAAGAATCGCGCTGGCCTGCCTGTTCGTGGCGCTGGCCGCCGCCGCCGCTCCGGCCAAGATCCTGGTCCCGATGGACCTCGGTCAGAAGAACCACCTCAAGGCGTACGGCCTCGCCTACTGGAGTCTGACGCAAGGCTCCAACGTGGAGTGGCTGCTGAACTACCGCGGCGGATCGTTCCTCATGGAGGACCTGGAGATCCTGCGCCGCCGCGCGGTGCTGATGGGCGTGACGCTGGAGGAGGTGTCGCCCGGCGACGAGTCGCGCATCCGCCGGACGATCGAGGCGGAGAACATGGAGTCCGTGCTGCTGGAGAAGCCGCCGAAGGTCGCCATCTACACGCCGCCGGACAAGCAGCCGTGGGACGATGCCGTGACGCTGGCGCTCCAGTACGCGGAAGTCCCGTACGAGACCATCTGGGACGAGCAGGTCCTGGACGGCCGCATCTCGGACTACGACTGGCTGCACCTGCACCACGAGGACTTCACGGGCCAGTACGGAAAGTTCTACGCCAGCTTCCACTCCGCGGCCTGGTACCAGCGGCAACAGACGCTCTACGAGCAGCTCGCCCGCTCGGCCGGGTTCCGGAAGGTGAGCGAGCACAAGGGCGCGGTGGTGGAGGTGATCCGCGAGTACATCCGCGAGGGCGGATTCCTCTTTGCGATGTGTTCCGCCACCGACACGTTCGACATCGCGCTGGCGGCGCGCGGAGTGGACATCGTGGGCACCGTCTACGACGGCGACCCGCCCGATGCAGGCTGCCAGGAAGCGCTGAACTT
Source organism: bacterium (assembly GCA_965216835.1). Taxonomy (GTDB): domain Bacteria; phylum ARS69; class ARS69; order ARS69; family ARS69; genus BQJX01. The sequence continues at coordinate 529,901 of OZ244210.1, forward strand.
CGACCGGACGCTCGCGTTCCGTGACTTCTCCGTGATCACGGACCCGATGGTCTACGAGTTCTCCAACCTCGACACGTCGAACTACTCGCTGGCGCGCGGCGCGCTGGCCGACTACTTCACGCTGTTCGAGTTCTCGGCCAAGTACGATCCCATCCCGACGATGCTCACGCAGTGCCACGTCGGCGTGGTGAACGGGTTCCTCGGTCAGACGACCGGGTTCGACAAGGCGATGGTGAAGTCCGGCGTCACCGTGCTGGCGGAGGTGGAGGGGTCCAACGAGGCCAAGTACATCCACGGAAAGCTGGGCCGGGGAACCTGGACGTTCTTCGGCGGACACGATCCGGAGGACTACCAGCACGCGGTGGGCGATCCCCCGACGGACCTGGAGCGGCACCCGAACTCGCCGGGCTATCGCCTGATCCTCAACAACATCCTCTTCCCGGCCGCCAAGAAGAAGCCGCAGAAGACCTAGTCGATCCGCCCCGGCCCTTCGTCCGGCGCCGGTCGGGGCGGAGCCGAAGCGCGATCCCTCGGGCGGGACGGGCGCGGACGAGCGCCGTGAGCCCCGCGTCCCCTGAGCTTCCTTGCGCAGGATTCCCGTCTCTCCGCTACAGGGGCCTGCCTTCCCATCTCTCAAGGGCCCGGCGGCACGGGCCGATTTCCGGGAGGGGAGGAAGACCCATGCCCGCCCGGACTTCCATCGTGCTTGTCGCCCTGATCCTGGGCGCCGCCGCCGTTCCGTGCCCGGCCCGCGCCGAGGAGGGGGCCGACGTCGGCGTCGTGGTTCGCGGAGTCGTGGAGCGCGCGCCCGCCGCGACGGCCTCCGAGCCGCCGCCGCCGCGGTACCGGTCGCGCCGGGCCCGGGGTGCGGACGCCGACGTTCCGTCCGCGGATTGCGGCTGCGATCCGGGACGCTTCGCCGTCGTCTACCTCACCGGCGACGATCTGCCTCCCGTGGTGCCGCCTCCCGAGCCGCCGCGCATGACCCAGAGGGAGACCCGGTTCGAGCCGTCCGTCCTGGCGATCCCGGTGGGAGCCACCGTGGACTTCCCGAACCTGGATCCGTTCTTCCACAACGTCTTCTCGTACTCCTCGGTCCGCCCCTTCGACCTGGGTCGATATCCGGCCGGCGAGAGCGAGAGCGTGACCTTCCCGGAGCCCGGGATCGTGCCGATCTTCTGCGAGATCCACTACTCGATGCGGGCGTACGTCCACGTGCTGGAGACGCCGTACTTCGCGGTGAGCGACGACCAGCGGACGTTCGAGATCGGGGGGGTCCGTCCGGGCGAGTACATCCTGCACGTCTGGCAGGAGAACCTTCCCGAGCTGGCTCGCCCGATCCAGGTCGGCGCACAGCCGCTGGACCTGCGCATCCGATGAAGCCCTTCCGCTCCCTCCTGGGGCAGTACGTCGCGTTCCTGGCCCTCGTCGTGGCGGCGCTCTCGCTCGCGACGTTCATCCGCACGACCGAGACGACGCGCCACGGTCTGGAGAACCTCTTCCGGCAGCGCTTCGTGCAGGCGGGTCAGGTGCTGCAGGAGCACGCGATCGCGCGGAGCCTCACGCGATGGACGGAGCTGGAGAGCGTGCTGCGATCGCCGCGGTTCCTCGCCGCCCTGGAGACGGGCGATCCCGCCACGCTGGAGGGAATCCTCCCGAGCCATCCTCTCCTCCAGGACGCGGAAGTCCTGCGCATCACGAACGCGGCCGGCGCGACGCTGTTCCAGACGCCCGGGATCCCCGCCTCGCTGCGCATCCGGATGGACGAGTCCCGCGCCGCGGATCCCGAGGCCGAACGTCGCCGCGTGGTGGCCGGCTCCTCCATCTACGAGATCCTCACGATGGACGTCCGGGCCAACAACGGAACCTGGCTCGGCCGGCTCGAGGTCGGCGAGGATCTGGGTCTGACGCTCGCCGGCGAGCTGCGTCGCCTGACCGGGTTCGAGGTCGCGATCGTCCTGGACGGTCAGGTCGTCGACTGCACGGGAGACGTCGTCCTGGCCCACGCCGATGCGGGCGAGCTGGCGGACCTGGCCGCGCTTCCCGTGGCGCAGGTGCTCCGCCGCGACGTCGCCGGCCACCGGACGCTGGCGCTCCGGCAGGACGATCCCACGACGAACGTCACCGTCTTGTTTCTGGGGTCGCTGGACGAAGCGATCGCGCCCGTGATGTCGGGCGTGCGCCGGTCGATGCTGACGCTGTCCGTGGTGGCCGGCGTGATTGCGATGACGGTGATCGCGGTGTTCACGCATCGTCGCGTGGGCAAGCAGGTCGGCCGTCTCGTGCGGCATGCGGAGCGCATCGCCCGCGGGGACCTGGACTTCGAGATCCGGGCCGAATCGTCCGACGAGCTCGGCTACCTGTCCGGGGAGCTGGAGAAGATGCGCGCGGAGCTGCTGCGGAGCCGCCGCGAGGTGGAGGACGCGCACGCCGCCCGCATCGACGGAGAGCGGATGGCCGTCGTCGGCCAGATGGCGACGGGGATCGTCCACGATCTCAAGAACCCCATGGCCGTGGTGCAGGGGACCGTGGACCTGATCCACGCGCGCGATCCCGACAACCCCAAGCTCGCCCGCCAGTGCGGCGTGATCCACCGGCAGGTGGAGCGCATGGTGGCGCTGACGCGTGACGTCCTCGAGTACGCCCGCGGCGACTCGCGGCTGGAACCGGAGGTCGTGGACCTGGCCGAATGGATCGCGGCGATCCGGACCCTGCACGAGGAGGCGTTCCGGCGCAGCGGGGTCCGCCTGTCCGTGGAGCCGGGCGACGCGGTGGGGGTCCTCATGGATCCGAGCCGGATGCAGCGGGTCGTGGACAACCTGATCACGAACGCGCGCGAGTTCTCCCACGTGGGCGACATCGTGACCGTCTCTTGGTGGCGGGACGAAAGAGGAGTGCACCTGCAGGTGAGCGACGTCGGGCCGGGCATCCCCGCCGAACTCGTCGACAAGGTGTTCGACCCGTTCGTGACCTCCGGCAAGGAGGGCGGATCGGGACTCGGGCTCGCGATCGCACGGAAGATCGTCGAGGACCACGGAGCCTCGATCCGCGCGCGCTCCGCCCCGGGGAGCGGGACGGATTTCACCGTCACCCTGCCGGCCAAGCTCGTGTCCCAGCCGTCGGCCCAGCCGGAAGGAACCCCGTCATGAGGGCGAGGACGATCCTCATCGCGGTCGCGCTGCTTGCGGCCCGGACGGCATCGGCGGACGTCGCGATCAGCGGACTGGCCGACTTCGTCGCGCGCAACGGCGAGGACGACATCTCCAACGTCACGTTCCGCGGCACGTCGAACCTGGACGATGCGCGGGTTCGCCTCTTCCTCGACGCCGAGGTCGAGGAGAACGTCCAGCTCTTCACGCAGGTGATGATCTCGTCCTACGGAGACTTCTTCCTCTACGGACTGTACGCGCGGTTCGAGGAGGTGGCCGGCAGCCCCGTGAACGTCCACGTCGGCGTGATCCCCAGTCCGATCGGGAACTGGGGGCCGCGCACCTACTCGGACCGGAACCCGCTCGTGGGCGTGCCGCTGATCTGGAACGCGCACACGACGCTGAACCCGGGTCGGGAGCAGACATCCGTGGAGGCGCTGCGCACGACGGAGCGCGACCGGTTCGGGCTCCCGATCCTCTACGACAACTGCTGGAACGCCGGACTGGAGCTGTGGGGACAGGCCGGACCGTTCGACTGGTCCGTCGCGGCGCTGCACGGATCGCCCTCGTCCCCCGCGCGCGAGCGCGTGCGCGACGTGCCCACCGGGACGGCGCGCCTGGCCTGGGCGGAGAACCCCGAGATGGTGGTGGGCGTCTCCGGGTTCGTGGGGCCGTACTTTCAGGACGATTCGGCCGGCCTGACCTCGGGCGATCCGGAGGACCACCTGACCGCCGGCGCCGGAGTGGACCTGGCGTGGACGCATCGCCACCTGGAGGTCCACGGCGAGGTGATGCACTCGGTGTGGGAGCATCCCGATCTTCCGCGGCTCGGGGCCACGGGCGGCTACGTGGAGGCGAAGTACAAGATCCTGACGCGCTGGTACGCGGCGGCCCGCTTCGGTTTTCTGGAGCCGACGGAGGTCCCGTTCCCCACGGGCGGGGAGCGGGCCTGGGACTACGGCCAGCGCCGCGTCGAGGCCGGAGTGGGCTTCCGGGCCGGACGACGGATCACGCTGAAGGGCGTCGTGCAGGCGAACCGCTGGCCCGAAGCCGAGGAGCTGGATCGCACCCACGTGCTGGTGCAACTCTCCGGCGGCTTCTAGGGTATCCTGTTTCGTCCCGGACCCGTTCCGGCCCGCGACCCGCGCCGGGTCCGGGAGCCGGAAGAGGAGGCCCGCTCATGTCAGAGTCCCGCCCGGAGCCGATGCGTGAGGATGAGGTGCGCCCGCACCGCAGTCCGGTCGTGCGCGCGCTGCTGATCGGGCTCGGGACGCTGTCGGTCGGGGTCGGGATCCTGGGGATCTTCCTCCCGCTGCTGCCCACGACGATCTTCCTGCTGGGCGGGGCCGCGTGCTACGCGCGCGCCTCCGAGCGGTTCTACACCGGGCTGATGTCGAACCGGCTCTGCGGCCCGATCCTCCGGGAGTGGCGCACGCACCGGAGCGTTCCGCGGCGCGCGCGGATCACCGCGCTCACGGTCATCGTCCTGACGTTCGCCGCCACGATCGTCTTCCTGTCGCCGCGCTGGCCGCTCCAGATCCTCTTGGCCGGCGTCGGCGTCTTCGTCTTCTCCATCGTGTGGAGACTCCCGGTCCGCGCTCCGTCGCCGACCGCCTCCGAGACGGCATCCGTCCGCATCTCCTGACCTCGCCGTTTCCCCGCGTCAGCCCTCGGACGGCATGCTGCTCCGCGGCCGACGCCCGGCGATGCGTCGCGGGAGCCACGCGATCGCGCGCAGGATCGGGTCGATGGACGAGTACATCACCGGCACGATCACCAGCGTCAGGAACGTGGCGACGGCCAGGCCCCAGATGACGGCGACGCCCATCGGCCCCCACCACTGGCTCGACTCGCCGCCCACCACGAGCGCGTAGCGGAAGTCGCCGGTGAACAGTCGGCCGAAGTCCACCGAGAGCCCCGTGGTCAGCGGCACGAGTCCCAGGATCGTGGTGATGGCCGTCAAGATCACCGGACGGAAGCGCGTCCGTCCCGCCTCCACGATCGCATCGAACTTGTCCATCCCCTCGGCGCGCAGGAGGTTGACGTAGTGGACGAGGACGATCGCGTTGTTCACCACGATCCCCGCCAGCGAGATCACCCCGACGCCGGTCATGATGATGCCGAACGGCGTGCGCGTGACCATCAGCCCGAAGAACACGCCGATGAGGGAGAGGACCACGCTCGACATGATGACGAACGGGTTCGTGACGGAGTTGAACTGTGTGATGAGCACCACGAGGATGAGGAGCAACGCCGTCATGAACGCGCCGCTCGGCGAGAACAGGAACGCCATCGCCTCCTCCTGGTCCTCGCTCTCGCCCGTGAACTCGATGCGGTAGCCGGACGGCATCGGCTTCTCGGCCAGACGACGCTGGACCTCCTGCAGGATCGCGTTGCCGTTGTAGCCGGTGGCGGCCTCGCCCGTGACGGTCACCACGCGCTTCGCGTCGATGCGGTGGATCGTGGCGACGCCCGTGGTGTAGGAAACGTCGGCGAACGCGGTGAGCGGGATGTCCTCGCCCTCGTAGAACACCGTCATCGCCTCCACGTCCTCCACGCTGGAGCGCGCCGGAGCGTCGAAGCGGACGACGATGTCGTACTCGTCCTCGCCCACGCGGTACTTTGAGACGTCGTTGCCGTGGATGGCCGTGCGAACGGTGCTGGCCACGTCGTACGTGCGGAGCCCCAGGCGCGCCGCCTTGTCCAGGTTCGGCCGAACGCGGATCTCGGGTCGTCCCTCGTCGTAGTTGTCGTCCAGGTCCACGAGGCCCGGGATGTCGCGGATGAGATCCTGCACCTCGCCGGAGATCCGGCCCAGCACGTCGAAGTCGTCCCCGCTGATCTCGATGTTCACCGGAGCGCCCGTGGGCGGGCCCTCCTCCATCTTGTCGATGTTCAGCTTGGCGCCGGTGAACGCCTCCAGCGCGTGACGCAGGTCCACCAGGGTCTGGCGCGACGACTGCTCGCGGTACTCGCGCTTGATGAACTCCAGCGTCACGCGGCTCTGGTTGGCCGGCCCCGAGCCTCCGGGTTCGCCAAAGTCCCCGGTGCCCGCCGTTCCCACCTCCGTGACGTACGCCTTGAGGTCCGGCAGTGCGTCCACGGCGCCCTCCACCTGGCGGGCGTAGGAGTCGCTCAGCTCGATGCGCGTGCCGGACGGCGCCGTCAGCGACGCGAAGGCGAACTGCGGATCCGTGTCGGGGAAGAGCTCCACGCCCGCGTTGAACGCCCCGAACAGGAAGAACACGGCGATGAACACCGCCACGGCTCCCGTCAGCACGCGCGTGCGATGCGCGAGCGCCCAGCGCAGCGTCGGCTCGTAGGTGCGGAGCCCGAACGCCAGCATCCGGTCTCCGATCCGGACCCTCTCCTGTCCGGCCGGCGGGACCTTCAGGAAGCTCGCGCAAAGCACCGGGTTGAAGACCAGCGCCACGATCAGCGAGGCCACCAGCGTGATGATCACCGTGATCGGCAGGTAGCTCATGAACTCGCCCATGATGCCGGGCCAGAACACGAGCGGACCGAACGCGCACACCGTCGTCAGCGTGGAGGCGATGACCGGCGTGGCCACCTGGTTCGTCCCGAACCGCGCCGCCTCCGGTCCGGACATCCCCTTCTGGCGGTTCCGGTAGATGTTCTCCACCACGACGATCGCGTTGTCGACGAGCATGCCGAGCGCGAGGATCAGGGAGAACAGGACGATCATGTTCAGCGTGATCCCGAGGAAGCGCAGGATCACGAAGGAGATCAGCATCGAGAAGGGAATGGCCGCGCCCACGAAGAACGAGTTCCGCAGCCCCAGGAAGGCGAAGAGGCACGCCACGACCAGGATGAGCCCGCTGAGAATGTTGTTCTCCAGCTCGTTGACCATGTCGCGGATCATCACCGACTGGTCGCTCAGGAGCTGGAGGTCCGTGCCCGGCGGGAACGAGGCCTGCTCCCGCGCGATGACCTCGCGGATGTCGTCCGCGATCTCCACGATGTTCTCGCCGGAGCGCTTCGTCACGGACAGCGTCACCGCGTCGTCGCCGCCGAGGCGCGAGATGGTATCTCGGTCCTTCAGGCCGAACGTGACCTCGGCCACGTCGCGCAGGTAGACGGGTGTGCCCTCGCCGTGGTTGATCACCACGCCGGCGATCTGCTCGATGCTCTCGAACTCCCCGGGGACGCGCACCTGGTAGTCGTACGTGCCGAGTTCCAGCCCGCCGCCCGGGATCGTCACGTTCTCCAGGGAGACCGCGTCCAGCACGTCGGGGAGGCCGAGGCGGTAGAAGCGCAGGCGGTCCGGATCCACGTCGATGCGGACCTCGCGCTCGATGCCGCCCGCGAGATCCACGCCCAGCACGCCCTTGACCTGCTCCAGCTGCTCCTGGAGATCCTCGCCCACCTGCTTCAGCAGGGCCGGATCGTAGTCGCCGGAGAGGACGATCTGCAGGATCGGCCAGTCGGACGAGCTGATCTCCTGGACGATCAGGTCCTCCTTCACGTCGTCCGGAAGCTCCGGCTTGGCCAGTTCCACCGCGTCGCGCACGCTCTGCAGCGCGTCGGACATGACGACGTCGGGCGTGAACTCCAGCACGACCGTGGAGACGCCCTCCGACGACGTGCTGGTCATCTCCTTCATGTCGGCCAGGCCCTTCAGCTGCGTCTCCAGCTTGCGCGTGACGAGCTTCTCCATGTCCTCCGGGCTGGTCCCGTAGTACGGCGCGTAGACCATCACGAACGGAATCTTGATGTCGGGCGAGGATTCCCGCGGGAGCTGCACGTACGACGCGATGCCCATGAACGCCACGATGACCATCAGCGCGAAGACGGTCAGCGACTTGTCGATGGAGACGTCGGTCAGCTTCACGACGTGCCCTCCTCGGCGTCCGGCTCCGCGCGCAGCGCGGGCACGTCGCCCGGCGGCCGCTCGGAGTGGTCGGAACGAACCGCCGCGGGATCGCGGTCCGTGGAACCGTCCGGCGCCGTGGCCTCCTCGCGGACCTCCACGAGGGTGCCGTCGTGCACCTGGCGCTGGCCGCGGACGATCAGGCGGTCGCCCGCCTGCAGACCGCTCTCCACCACCACCATGAGTCCCTGGTCCGCGCCCAGCGTGAGCGAGCGCGGCCGGGCGCGGTTCTCCTCCACCACGTAGGCGATGGGGCCGCCGGGCTGCGGCAGCACCGCGTCCCGCGGGATGGTGAGCACGTCCTCGTGGACCGTCTTCAGGATGCGCGCACGGGCGACGACGCCCGGCCGGAACTGCAGATCCGCGTTGTCCACGCGCACCTCCACCGGGAACTTGCCGGTGGAGGGCGACGCCTCCAGGGAGATCCAGTGCACGCGACCGTCCAGCGACGTTCCGAGGTCGTCCAGGCGGACGATCGCCGGAGCGCCGGTCCGGATCGCCGCGGCCTCGCGCTCGGACACGGCGCCGCGCACCTCCAGTGTGTACGGATCCACGACGCGGGCCACTGGCATGCCGGCGGCGACGAACTGCCCGATCTCGACGAACCGGTCGACGACCACGCCGGTGAACGGGGCCTTCACGGCCGCGCGCTCCCACCGCAGCCGCGACACCTCCGCGCGCGACTTCGCCTCGGCCGCCTCCGCCTCGATCGTCAGCATTTCCTGGCGGCTGATCTGCTTCGCCTCGAACAGCTTCCGGCTCCGCGTCTCCCGGTACTCGGCGAGCTCGTGGGCGGACGCCGCCGCCTGCATCTCCGAGGCGAGCACCTCGCGTTCCAGCATCACCAGCGGATGACCCGCGGAGATGCGCGCGCCCTTGTCGGCGCGGATGGACTCCACCACGCCGGACTCTTCCGCGGAGATGTCGGCGCCGCGGATGGGGCGGAGCGGCCCGCTCACGGTCACGGACTCGGCCAGATCGCCCGGCTCGAGCGTCAGGGTGCGGACGTTGACGGGGAGCTCGACGGGGCCGCCCGTGTCCTCCTCCGCGGCCTGCCCGCCGCAACCGGCGACGAGCCCCGCGATCAGCAGGAGCCAGGGCGCGGTCCTGGAGTGAGTCATCGTGCGTCCTCCGTTCGGGGCTCCCGCGCCAGCGAGAGCGGAAGGGTGGGGTCGGAGCCGAGGCTCCGCTTGAGCGCGGCCGTCTGCACGAGCAGGTCGAACCGCGCCTGGATGAGGTTGCGCCGCGCGTCGAAGCGCTGCGACTGCGCGTTCAGCACATCGATGAAGTCGTCCTGGCCGAGATCGAAGCGCATCATCGTCTGTTCCAGCGCGCGTTCGGCCGACGCCAGCGTGAGGCGCGCGGCGTCCCAGCTCTCGCGCGCGGCCTCCCGCTCCTGGAGCGTGTTGACCACGTCCAGGCGCGCCACGCGACGGGCCTCCCACAGGTTGCGCTCGGCGATGGCGATGCTGGCGTTCATCTCCTGCACGCGACCCTTGGTGGAGAAACCGTTGAACAGCGGCACCACGAGGGAGACGTCGGCGCGCCAGTAGTCCGTGTCGCCGATGCCGTCCAGGTCCCGGGCGATGTAGCCGTACGCGCCGGACGCCACCAGGAACGGCCGCAGGTCGGACTGCTCCACGCCGCGTCGCTTGCGGAGGAAGTCCGCCTGGAGTTCCAGGCTCTTCAGGTCCGGACGATCGTCCAGCAACGCGAACGCCTCCTCGGAGAGCACGGGGTCCGTCTCCACGTCCTCCACCGGGACGATGGTGAGCGGGGAGAGCGGATCGCGGCCCATCACCACGTTCAGCCGCGACGCCGTGGTGCGCAGGTCCGTCCGGGCCCGGCGCGCCTCGGGCAGGAGGTTCGCCAGCGAGACCGCCGCCTCCAGCGTGTCCAGCTCCGTGGCCAGCTCCAGCTCGAACCGGCGCCGCGTGATGTCCAGGAACTCGCGGCGCGCCTCGATCTCCTTGTCCATCGCCTGCACCCGCTCGTGGTGCAGCGCCACCTCGTGGAAGGTGCGGAGCGTCTCCTCCACGACGCGGTGGTCCGCGTCGACGAGGTCGGCTTCCTGCTGGCGCAGCCGCACGCCCACGCCCTTGAGGGCGTTCGTGACGCGGAACGGGTTCAGCTCCCACTCCGCCGACAGCGACGTGCGCCAGAACGTCTGCGCCGAGAGCTCGTCCGGGGACGGGAACTCGAAGATGGGGGCCAGCTCGTCCAGGATCGCGGCGGCGTCCGGCGAGAGATCCAGTTCCGCATCGCCGCCGGAGAACGACTCGTCCAGCAGGAAGCTGGGGTCTCGGGACCGGCTCCAGTTGCCCGTGAGGTCCACGCTCGGCATCCCGGTGGAGACGGCCTGCCAGCCCTGGCCGCGCAGTTCCTCCCCGGTGAGCCGCTGCCGAACCAAGTCGGAGTTGCCGTCGCGCGCGGCGCGGACGCAGTCCGTCAACGTCTCCGGCGCGGAACCACCCGGCAGGACCTCCAGGAGCTCCGCGGCTCCCGGCGCGGCCGGAAGCAGAAGGAGCGCCGCGGCGGCCGGGATCGCTCGCCACATCATGAGGACGACTCCCTTTCGTAGCGTTGGATGAGAAGCGGAACCTCCCGCTCCAGGAATCGCTGGAACCGCAGCTGGTCGTTCAGGCGCGCCGATCGCTCGGGCCCGAAGTCCCGGAGCGCCTCCAGCCCGTTCTCCAGGACGCGCTGCTTCCGCCCCTGGTTTTCCAGCCAGCGCCGCATCATCTCCACCGGCACCCGGGACCGGATCCGGTAGGCCGCGACGCGCTGGCCGGGAAGCGCGACCTTCTCCACCAGCCCGCACTGGATCAGCATCCGGGTCATGGAGGAGATGGAGCCCGCGCTGGCCCCGAGTCCGGCGGCCAGCTCCGCGGCGGTCTGGTTGGGCGGATCGCAGACGAGCAGCCACCCGGCCAGCCGGCCCGCCATCGGCGGAAGGCCCTCCTCCTCGTAGCAGAGGCCCATGTCCTCCACGAACTGCTGCAGGGGCGGGGAAAGCTGAGTCATGAAGCTCCTCCGTCGAGCGTGGATGGGGCAACGTACGGAGTTCAGAGAGTTCAGGCAATCCTGAATCTAGCGAATTTTACGAGAAGATCCTGGACGCCGCGTTCCCGCTTTCCTGCTTGACCATCTCGCCCGGGTCCTCTACCAACGTCGCTATCTTGCCTTCCCACCGTCGGGTAAGGGGGCATCGGCCGGGCGGGAGGCTCGAGCCGGAGATCGCTTCGGCAGCGGGTGCGCGGTCCGCGCTCCGCACCGGCTCCCGAAGGACCGCCGGCGTCGCGTCTCCGGACGTTGCTGCGGCGCGGCCGCGACGGGAGGTCAATGGGCTCCGCGGGCTCGGAATGTCCGGGTCCGGATCCAGGGGCAGGGCCGAGAGGGGGGTTCGATGGTTGGAGTCGACGGCATGCAGCTTCCATCCTGCCAGGCTTGCCGGGGGGGCATCCTGATCCCCCTGAGCGATTACGGCCGGGAGGGAGCGCCCATCCGGTACAAGGCTTGGGTCTGCACAAATCCGGACTGCGGGTTCCATCTTCGCATCGACAACGGCGAGATCAGCACCGGCGATCACGTCAACAAGTCCAGCAAGAAGTAGACGGCGGTTTCCCGCCGTCCCCGCGCCGGATCCCGCCGGCGCTCCGGTCGGCCACGGTCCTTTCCCCCCGACCGTGCCCGCTCCGATCGGTCCGCCGCGCGTCCTCCGGACCGGGGCCGACACCCGAGTCGCGCGCGTCCCGGCCACCGGGTGAGGAGGCCCGTAAGGCCTTCGTCTCCAAGGGTTTGACAAGAATACCCCGCCATGGGTCAAGGAACTCCGAAGCGGGGCCGACGAAGGAGGAGAGGCAGGCGTGAGCGAACCCGGCGGGATGCCCCGCCATGTGGGCTGGGAAGGCAATCCGGCTCAAGGAGGTCGGCCCTTGCGGGTCGTCACCGCATCGGAGATGCGCGAGATCGATCGCCGGGCGATCGAGGAGTGCGGCATCCCCAGCCTGGATCTGATGGAGCGCGCCGGAGCCGGCGCGGCCCACGTGATCGCCTCGCTGGGAATCCAGCGCGACGATCGCGTCGTCGTGGTCTGCGGCAAGGGGAACAATGGCGGGGACGGGTTCGTCGCGGCGCGCTACCTGACCGACTGGGGGGCCAACGCCCAGTGCTGGGTCATCGGCGAGCGCGACGAGCTCAGCGCCGACGCCCTCCGCAACCTCATCCAGGCCGAGGACTCGGGCGTGCCGGTCCGGCCGTTCCGCATCGACGAGTCGGAGCCGGAGCTGGCGGCGGAGCTGGCGGAGGCCGCCTGGGCGGTCGATGCGCTGCTGGGCACCGGCGCCAAGGGCCGCCTGCGCGATCCGATCCGCTCGCTCACCCGGCTCATGAACGACTCCCCGGCCCGGATCTTCGCCCTCGACATGCCCACCGGCATGGACGCCGACTCCGGCGAGGTCGATCCCGACTGCGTGAAGACCGCGATGACGATCACCTTCGGCTTCCCGAAGCGCGGCCTCTACGCGATGCCCGCGCGCGATCTCTGCGGCGACATCACCGTGATCGACCTCGGCTACCCGCCGGAGTCCGTCGACGTCTCCACCGGCGTGCTGCTCTGGCAGGAGATGCGCTCGCTGCTGCCGTGGCGCAATCCGCGCGGACACAAGGGGACGTTCGGCTCCGTGGCGGTCATCGCGGGCAGCCGCGGAATGGCGGGAGCGGCCTGCCTGGCCGCCGAGGCCGCGCTGCGGTCCGGCGCGGGACTGGTCAAGCTGCTGGTGCCGGAGGCCATCGCCGACGTCTGTGCCACGAAGCTGACCGAGGTGATGGTGTTCGGCGTGCGCGGCAGCGACACCGGCACGTTCTCGCCGGAGTCGCTGGACATCGTGGCCCCGTTCATCGGGGAGGCCGATGCGGTCCTGCTGGGCCCCGGGCTGGGCGTCGGACCGGCGCACGAGTTCGCGGCCGCGCTGATCCCCCGAATCGCGAAGCCGCTCGTCATCGATGCCGACGGACTCAACGCGCTGGCCGGAGCGGACTCCGACGCGTTCCGCCGACTGCGCGAATCGCCCGCCCTGCTCACCCCGCATCCGGGCGAGCTGTCGCGGCTCACGGACCGGAGCACGGCGGTGATCGCGGAGGACGCGGTGGCGGCCGCCCGCGACGCGGCCCGCAACTTCGGCTGCGAAATCCTCCTGAAGGGATCGCCGTCGGTCGTGGCGTCGCCGGACGGGAGCACGGACCTGTGCTCGCTCGGCAACGACGGCATGGCGACCGCCGGCAGCGGCGACGTGCTCGCGGGGTTGCTGGCCGGGCTGCTGGCCCAGAAACTCGACCTGTCGCCGGCGGCGCGCGTGGGTGTCATGGTGCACAGCCGCGCCGGCGACATCTGTCGCTCGGAGATCGGCAAGCGCGGCATGCTGGCCGGCGATCTGCTCCGCTGCCTGCCCTACGCGTGGCGCGAGCTGGAGTCGCCGCTGGACGACACGCTGCGGAAGTCGCTGGAGCGCCTTCGCGACGACAACGCCTCCGACGAGGACGAAGAAGACGCCGTATGATCCTGGACGAACTCGGTGAGAGCGGGCTCCTCGATCTCTTCCGGGACTGGACGGGCGGCGCCTCCGATGCGGTTCGCCTCGGCATCGGGGACGACGCCGCCATCCTCGATCTGCCGCGCGACCGCGAGCTCGTCGTCTCCACGGACGCCTGGGTGCACGGCGTCCACTTCTCCACGGACTACCTGAAGCCGGACGAGATCGGCCACCGCGTGATGGCCGGATCGCTCTCCGACCTGGCCGCGATGGGCGCCGAGGCGATCGCCGCGTTCGTCAACGTGCACGCTCCGGGCAGCACGGAAGTGGAGTTCCTGCGGCGCGTCTACCAGGGCATGGAGCGCGTGGCTGGACCGTCCGGGGCGATCATCGCCGGCGGCGACACCACGCGCGGCGAGCTGGCGTTCGGCGTGACCGTGCTGGGAACCGTCCCCCGGGGACGGGCACTGCGCCGCGACGGCGCGCGGCCCGGCGACGTCCTCTGCGTGACGGGAGAGCTGGGCGCGGCCGAGGCGGGTCGTCGATCGCTGGCGCGCGAGCTGAAGGAGCCGCTGCCCGGCGCGCTTCGCGAGGCGGCCGAGACCGCGCATCGTCTGCCGCGTCCCCGCTTCGACGTGGCCCGGGTCCTCAGCTCGCTGGAACGTCGCACGGTGGACGTGGAGCTGGAGACGGAGACGATCGAGCCGGTGCGCGCCACGGCGGCGATGGACCTGAGCGACGGCCTCGGGATCGACCTGGGTCGGCTGTGCGAGGCCAGCCGCGTCGGCTGCCGTGTGGACCTGAAGTACCTGCCCGTTCATCCGTCCGCGCGTCGCGTGGGCCGGGCGGACGGAGGCTCGGAGTTCGATCTGGCGCTGTCGGGCGGCGAGGACTTCGAGCTGCTCTTCACGATGGCCCCGGCCGACGTGGAACTCCTGCTGGAGACGGCCCGGCGCGCGAAGCTGGCGATCACGCCCATCGGAACGATCACGACGCCCCGGGAGGGTCGCCATCTCGTGGACGAGAAGGGAAAGCTCCGTCCGCTGTCGGACTCGGGATGGGATCACTTCCGCGGGTGACGGTCAGGAACGCCGACAGGAACGTGGCGGTCGCCAGCAAGCTCACCGCCGCCACCCCGACCGGCACGGAGACGTCGCCCGGCTCCACCGCCTGTCCCATCGCCACCGGAATCAGCAGCAGTCCGTTGACCGCGGCGTGGGCCGCCATGCCGGGCAGGATCGAGTCGGTCCGCCAGGCGAGGATGCCGAGCAGTCCGCCGAGGACGATGGACGTCGGGGCGCGGGAGACGCCGTGCATCAGCCCGAAGACGAGGGTGGCCAGCGCGATTCCCGCGAACCGCCCCAGCCGCGTCTCCAGCGAGCGCTGCAGGAAGCCGCGGAAGAAGATCTCCTCGCACACGGCGGGCACGATGGCCAGCGAGAGGAAGACGGCGATCCACTCCGGCATGGAGTCCGCCGACGCGAGCCCCATGAGGAACTCCTGGAGCTGCGGCGGGTGCTCGATCCAGCGTTCGGCGGCCGCGGCCATCGCCGGCAGGATGGAGACGACGGTCAGCGTGCCGAGCAGCGTGGCGGGCACGCCGGCGGTCCGCAGGCGCAGCCCCTCGCGCCGCGACACCCCGGCGGCGCGGAGCACCTGGAGGGTCGGCCAGAGGAGGAGCAGGAGCGACGCGACCACGAGGGCCGCCCGGGGCGGCGCGCCGCTCACCAGCATCAGCGCCAGGCCGGCCTGGTTGAGGACGAGGATGATGGAGGCCGTGCCCAGCACGAAGCGGAGAGACATGTCCGGAACGTAGGACGGGCCCGGGACGCCCGCAACAAGTCCGGGTGGAAAATCGCGCACGGCCCGCGTACGATGACGCGCCGCCGGGAGGGTTTCGTGGGAGTCGTTCGTCGCATCGTCCTGCTGGCGGCAGCCGTCCTCGTCGCGCTGCCGTCCGTCGCGCAGGAGGCGGGGCAGGGAGTCGTCGGGGAGTGGACGTTGCTCTGGCGGCGTGCCAGCCTGGCGGACGATGTGAACCGCTTCCGCGAGCTCGTCGGCCCCGACGTGGAGTTCCCCATCCGCGCCCGCGCGATCCATCGCGTGAACGAGGATCGCCTCGTCTTCTTCGACCGCGACGGGTTCATGGACGGCGAACTCCGGCTCCAGCCGGGCGAGCGGGCCGTCGCCTCGGAGGACGGAAGCGCGCACCTGATCTGGAGCGCCGATCCGGTGAGCCGGACGCAGTCCCACTTCCGCTACTACCGCCAGGGCAACCCGGAGCCGGACTGGGAGGCGAACGCCCCCGGGGAGCCGGTGCTGTTCGCGCCGGACGGGTCCTACTTCGTGATCGCGGCGCCCGATCCCGAGTTCGACGGCTTCGACCGTCTCGTCACGGACGAGGGCGGCAGCGTGCAGATCGTCGGATCGGAGGGCGAGGTGCGCGGCGAGCTTCCGTTCCATCCCACGTACGCCGCGCTCACGCAGGATGCCCGGCGCGTCGCGCTGCTGCACCTGAAGGAGCTGGTGGTGCTGGGCGCGGACGGCCGCCTGGAGTGGAACGTGCCGGTGCCGGTGGACGCGCTGATCCGCCGCGAGGGCCGATCGCAGCTGGAGGCGGCCGGCGGCTACGTCGTCGTGTGCGGCACCGGTGAGGTGCCCGGGCGCGGCACGTTCCGCGCGCTGCGCCGCGGGTCGATCCGCGTCTTCCAGGACGACGGCACCCCGGTCTGGTCCGTCGACCAGCCGGACGACGAATCGCTGTGGTTCCAGCTCTCGTGCGCGCTGGCGCCCGACGGCAGCACGCTGGCCACGTTCCACGCCGACGCGCGGGAGATCGTCGTGCAGGCGTGGGACATGGGCACCGGCGAGCGGCTCTGGCGCCGCACGACCCCGCGCCGCACCGGCGGCCGATGCCTGTCGGTCGCGCCGCGCGGGGAGCTCATCGTCCTGACCCACGGCGACTTCCGGACCCGCGTGGAGGCCTGGGACCGGGAGGGTAGCGTCGTGTGGGACGGCGTGGTGCCGTTCGACTCGCGCACGGCCCGCATCGGCGAGCAGCATCTGCTCAGTGCGGCGCAGTGGATCGTCCAGCTGCAGCCGGAGTGGCCGGAGTAGGCTACTCGTCCGCGCCCTCGGGAAGGCGCGGCTCCACCATCAGCACCTTCTCGCGCATCATCACCGCGGTGCCGGCCTTCGCGCCGCGCGGCCGGCGCACGTACCGCTTCTCCGTGTAGGCCACGGGCACGAGCTGGGAGTTTCGCGCCTTGGAGTGGAACGCGGCGATGGACGCCGCCGCCTCGATGATCTCGCGCGGCGGTTCGCCCTTCCCGGACGACGCCCGCAGCACCGTGTGGCTTCCCTGGCAACCGCGCGCGTGGAACCAGAGGTCCTTCTGCGACGCGCGGTGGTGGGTGAGCTCGTCGTTCTGCTTCGCGTTGCGCCCCACCCACACCTCCCATTCGCCCGGCAGGAAGTAGATGCGCGGCTGGAAGCCTTCGGGCGCGGAGCCGCGACGCTTCTCCGGTTCGCGCGCCGCGGAGCGGGTCGGGGCCGTTCCTCCCGGGCGACGGTCCAGCAGCGACGGCGCGTGCGTCTTCGCGAGGGCGGCCAGCTCCTCCGGTCTGGCCTCCTCCAGGGCGGCGATCGCCTGCTCGGCGTCCTCCCACTCCGCGGTCTGGATGGAGTGCTGGCTCTCCATCTCCACCCGGCCGCGCGCGACGCGCCTCGCCTTCTTGAACATCGCCTCCACGTTGGCGGCGGGGTCCAGCTTCGGGTCGAGCGGGATCTCCACGTCGCCGCTGCCGTCGAAGGCGGGGAGGCGCGCGGACTTCATCCCGCGCCGCAGCGTTCCCACGTGCGCGGCCAGCAGCTCCGCGCGCTCGCGCAGCTCGCCCTCCCGCTCCGCCTCCTCGAGCCGACGCTCGATCTGGCGCAGCGCCTTGGCGGCACGGTTGCGTCGCTTCACCAGCACGCGACGCAGATCGGCCTGCAGCGTGTCCGAGGCCTCGCCCTCCTCGCGCGGGCGGTAGAACGCGTCGGCCAGGACGTTCGCCGAGTCCGAGGTCTCCGTGGTCCACCCGGGCAGCGTGCCGGGATCGGCGGGGAAGAGCACGGGCGCGCCGTCGCCCGAACCGGCCCGGCCGAGATGGGGCTTCGCGTCGGCCGGGGCCGCCGCGGCCAGCAGCCGGCGGACGAAGTCGTCCGGGCCGTCCGACGCCTCCTCCAGCGGCCGCGCGAACCCGGAGGCTCCGCCGCCCCAGCCGCGGGGGACCCGCCGGTGCAGCGGGCCGTCGCCCGCCTCGATACGTCGGCGCAGTGTTTCCTCGTCCAGCCGGTCCAGGGGCACACCCGGATCGGCTTCCGGGGTCTCGTAGGTCCGGCCGGGTGCGATCTGCCGCGGGCGATCGCCCGTGAACTCCCGCCGTGACCACAGGATCCGGCCGTCGTTCCCCACGAGGATGACGTTGGCGAACCGGGGGATCAGCTCCACCACGACGTCCGGCGTCTTGTGCCGGGCCTCGGGATTCTCGAAGCGGATCCGGGCCACGCGATCGCCCGCCTGGTGATCCGCGGCCGTCCACCGAGCGCGCACCAGCGGCTCGGAGAGGTTGTCGGGCGCGGGGCGCGGCTCGGCGCCGGCGATCGGCCGATCCACCCAGCCGATGCGGGAGAGCTCGGGGTGGGCCGAGATCCAGAGGAGGCGTCGGGTCCCCCCGAACCGGAGCAGGACGCCGTACTTCCCGGCCAGCTCCACCTTGGTCACCGGCCGACCCTCGAACTCCGCCTGGAGCTCGGGCAGGACCGCGCGGAGGAGGAAGGCGTCCATGTTGAATTCTGCTCCATTCGGGTGAAGTGGGCTGGCCGTGTCCGGGGAGGGATCGCCCGACGGCGGCCGGAGTATAGGCGAGGCGGCTCCGACTGGCGAGGTACGGCGCCCCCACGTCGGCGGCCTTGACCGATGCCGGATGCCCCCGGTAAGGTGCTGGATTCGCGTACATTCCTGGATTCGGGGGCAAGCGTGGTCCGTAGCATGACCGGTTACGGGGCGGGCGAGTCGACCCACGAGGGCGTCCTCGTGAAGGTCGAGTTGCGCGCGGTCAACCATCGCTATTTCGATCCGTCGATCCGGATCTCGCGCGACTTCCAGGGGTTGGAATCGCACGTCAAGGACGCGCTGAAGTCGCGCTTCTCCCGCGGCCGCATCTCCGCTTCGGTGGACGTGTCGTGGGAGAGCGGCGGCACGCACCTGGTGCTGGACGAGAAGCTCGCGGAGGAGTACCGAACGCTGCTGCGGGTCCTCGAGGAGAAGCACGGATTGCCGGTGGCGTCGGACGCGGTGGCGTTCTCACAGCTTCCGGATCTGGTGCGCAAGGAGGCGCGCGAACTCCCCGACGGGATCGTGGAGCGCGCGCTCGGCGAGGCGCTCGGGGCGGCCGCGGACCAGATGTCCGCCATGCGGGTTCGCGAGGGAGAGGCGCTGCACCGCGATCTCTCCGGACGCGTGAAGCGGCTCGGCGAGCTGCTGGACTCGGTGGCCGAGGTCGGCGCCGACGCGGCGGAGACGGTGCGCGATCGCCTGCGCGAGCGCGTGGCGCGGCTGGTGCCGGACGGCGTGGACGTGCAGGAGGACCGGCTGGAGCAGGAGCTGGCGATGCTGGCCGAGCGCGCGGATGTGACGGAGGAGCTGGTGCGCTTCCGGGCGCACAACGCGGCCTTCCTCGCGTTCCTGGAGAAGGAAGAGCCGGTCGGGAAGCGGCTGGACTTCCTCCTCCAGGAAATGAACCGCGAGGCCAATACCATCGGCTCCAAGTCGTCGGATGCGCGGCTCGCGCATCTCGTGGTGGAGATGAAGGAGGAGATCGAGCGTCTCCGCGAGCAGGTGCAGAACATCGAATGAGTCCGGATGCCGCGCCCGCCTTTCCCATGGTTCTCTCCGGGCCGTCCGGAGCGGGGAAGACGTCCGTGGCCACCTGGCTGCTGGAGGGCGACCCCCAGATCGTGAGTTCGGTGTCCTGCACCACGCGCGAGCGGCGCGGGCAGGAAGTGGAGGGCATCGACTACTTCTTCATCGGGGAGTCGGAGTTCCTCGCCCGCCGCGACCGGTCGGAGTTCGCGGAGTGGGCGCTGGTGCACGGGAATCTCTACGGCACGCCGAAGAGCTTCCTGGACAAGCAGACGCGGTCGGGACGCATCGTGCTGATGGACATCGACGTCCAGGGCGGGATGCAGATCCGGGACTCGATGTCGGACGCCGTGCTGATCTTCCTCCTGCCGCCCAGCCTGGCGGCGCTGGAGGATCGACTGCGTGGGCGGTCGACGGATGCGGACGACGTCATCGCGCGGCGGCTGGCCGCGGCGAGACGGGAGATGGAACACGCGAACGCGTACGACTACGTGATCGTGAACCATGAGCTGGAGGCCACGCGCCGCGCGGTGCGGGCCATCGTGGAGGCGGAGAGGTGCCGGGCATCGCGGGTGCTCGGATCGAATCTGGTGGAACGGGAGCCGATCCTCGCGGAGGCGAGAGGAGGCAACCCCGGCGCGGAGAACGTGGAGCGGAAATGACCGAGAACAACTCCCAGGACCAAGAGAACCTGGACACCACGAACGAGAACGTCGTGATCGTCGACAAGGGACCGCAGGTGCCCAAGCCGCACGAGCGCGGGGCCGACGTGGATCGCAAGATCCAGGGGGCCGTGGACCGGATGCTGCAGGACGTGAAGAACCCCTACGAGGCGGTGATCGTGGCGGCGCAGGAGGCGCGCCGGCTGAACGAGAACCGCCTGAAGGCGCGCAGCATCCTGCACCAGGCGGTGGACCAGGTGGACGAGCTGGTGCCCGAAGTGCCGTTCGTGCCACGCCCCGTGGAGGACGAGGAGCCGGAGGTCAAGCCGACGAACGAGGCGCTGGAGCGTCTCGCGCTGGGACTCGTGGAGTACCAGATCGGAGAGAAGACCGTGGGGGCTCCCAGCTACTACGAAGGCGAGATCGACTTCCCTCTGTATCCGGAAGAAGAGGAGAAGGAGAGCGACGCGTCCGCGTCGTAACCGCATGAGCGCCCCGCGGATCCTGCTCGGCGTGACCGGATCGATCGCGGCGTACAAGGCGCCGGAGCTCTGTCGGGAGCTCCGGGACCGGGGAATGGAGGTCGCGGTGGTCATGACGACCGCCGCGACCCGTTTCATCGGGGTCACGTCGCTGGAAACGATGAGCGGCAACCCGGTCGGCACGGACCTCTTCGATCCGCGCGGGAAGGCCGTCCTGCCCCACTGGATGGCCGGCACGCCGGAGAGCCGCCAGCCCTACCATCTGGCCCTGGGAGAGTGCGCCGACGCCGTCGTGGTGGCGCCCGCCACCGCGTCCTTCCTGGGGCGCATGGTCCACGGCATCGCCGCCGACCTCCTGGGCACCGTCCTCCTCGGAACTTCGCGGCCGGTGGCCGTCGCCCCGGCGATGAACACCCGCATGTGGGAGCATCCCGCCACCCGCGAGAACGTCCGCCTCCTGGCCGAGCGCGGCGTGCGCGTCATCGCGCCGGAGAGCGGGAAGATGGCGTGGGACACGGAAGGGGTCGGGGCCGGCCGCCTGCCGGAGCCGGGCCCGCTGGCCGACTCGATCGCCGCGTGGATGCGGACGCGCACGGACCTGCGAGGCGTACGCGTGGTGGTCTCGGTGGGCGGGACGGAGGAGCCCATCGATGCGGTGCGCGTGATCTCCAACCGCTCCACCGGCCGCATGGGCGTCGCCCTGGCCGAGGAGGCGAGGGATCGCGGCGCCGACGTCACCGTCGTGGCGGCCGGAGTCTCGGTGCCGCTGCCGGGCGGCGTGCGCATCGTCCGGGCGATGACGGCGGCCGATCTCGCCGCCGCGCTGCGCCGCGAGGTGTCCTCCGCCGACGTACTGCTGATGGCGGCGGCCGTCGCCGACTGGCGCCCCGCGTCGCCCGCCGACCACAAGCTGAAGAAGGCCGACGGCCGTCCCGCTGTGGAGCTGGAGCCCACGGAGGACGTGCTGGCCGCCCTGGCCCGCGAGGCGCCCGACGTGTTCCGCGTGGGCTTCGCGCTGGAGACCGGCGACGCGCTGGCCAACGGCCGCCGGAAGCGTGAGGCGAAGGACCTGGATCTCCTCGTCGTGAACGACGCCACGGAGGAAGGGGCCGGATTCGCCGTGGACACGAACCGCGTTTCGCTGCTCTTCCGCGACGGCGCCACCGAGGAACTGCCGCTCCTTCCCAAGCGCGAGGTGGCGGTGCGCATTCTGGATCGGATCGTGGAGTTGCGCGGCCCCGGATCGAGGTCTCCGCTGCCGTCCTGAGCCGCGCTTGACCCGTGACGGGGCGGCGCCTAGTCTGCGTCTCCCGCGAACGATCGCCGCACGACCCGGAGTCCGCCGTGAACATGTCTCCCCCCGAAGGCACCGCCCCCGAAGGCCGGGTTCCGGGCGATGAGCTCGCCGACATCACGAAGCGCCTCAAGGCGGCGATGGAGATCCAGTCGATCCTCCGGGAGGAGCACGGGCTCCGCGCGCCGACCGCGCTGACCGCCGCGCGCCGTCCCTCGACGTCCGCGGCCCCGATCGCGCCGGCCCGGCCCGCTCCCGCCGCGACGGTGCGGGAGGCGCCGTCCGTGCCCGCACCCGGGGCCCCGGCTCCCGCCGCTCCTATCATCGCCCCGTGGCAGCAGGATCCGGCCCGCTACGGTTCGCTGGGCGAGCTGCACGACGCCTACGCGGAGTGCCGGCGCTGCGAGCTGGGCGCCAGCCGCAAGAACTTCGTCTTCGGCGTGGGAGCGTCCGACGCGAAGGTGATGTTCATCGGGGAGGCGCCCGGCCGCGACGAGGACTTGCAGGGCGAGCCGTTCGTGGGCGCTGCGGGCCAGCTGCTGAACAAGATCCTGGGCGCCATCGGATTCGAGCGGGGCGACGTCTACATCGCCAACATCCTGAAGTGCCGGCCGCCGGGAAACCGCGACCCTCAGCCGACGGAGATCGCCAGCTGCGAGCCGATCCTCCGGCGGCAGATCGAGATCATCCGCCCCGTCGTCCTGTGCACGCTCGGCGCCTTCGCCGCCCGCACCATGCTGGGCGTGTCCGCCGGGATCTCCCGGCTGCGCGGACGCGTGCATGACTACCGGGGCATTCCGTTGATCCCCACGTATCATCCGGCCGCCCTCCTGCGGAATCCGTCGTGGAAGCGACCCACCTGGGAGGACGTCCAGTTGCTGCGGGCGGAGTATGATCGCCTCGCTCCGGGCGGGGCGAAGGAGTCGACATGACCGAAACCTACGTGCCCGGCTCCTCGCCGGGCGGCGAGGATCGTCCGCCGCGCGCCGCGCGCGTCCGCGGAGAGGACCGGGTTCCCCCCGGTCGAGTTCCCCCGCACTCCCTCGACGCGGAGCGGGCCGTCCTCGCCGCAATGATGCTGGACGAGACCGCCATCACCACTGCGGTGCAGATCGTCCAGGAGAGCGACTTCTACCGGCCCGCGCATCGCATGATCGCCGCGGCCATCTACCGCATGTTCGAGAAGAACGAGGCGGTGGATCTGGTGACGCTCAGCGACGAGCTGCGCACCTCGAACGAGCTGGACAAGGTGGGCGGGGCCGTCGCCCTGGCGGAGCTGCTGGACGGCGCCATCACCGCGGCCAACGTGGAGTTCTACTCGCGCATCGTCCGGGAGAAGTCCCTGCTGCGGCAGATGATCCGCGCGGCGGGGGAGATCGCCGAGGAGGCGTATCGCCCGCCGGACGACGTGGAGTCGTTCATCGACCGGGCCGAGCACACGATGTTCGAGATCTCCGAGGGCGGCCCGCGCAAGGGGTTCGTCGCGGTGAAGGACCTGCTGAACGAGTCGTTCGAGCAGATCGAGCGGCTGTCCAAGGAGAAGCGGCTCGTCACCGGCATCCCGACGGGGTTCAAGGACCTCGACATCGCGACGGCCGGGTTCCAGAAGTCGGACTTCATCGTCATCGCCGCCCGACCCTCCATGGGAAAGACCGCGTTCACGCTGAACGTCGCGGAGAACGTGGCGGTGGAGCATCGCATTCCGGTGGCGTTCTTCTCGCTGGAGATGTCGAAGGAGTCGCTCGTGCAGCGGCTCCTCTCCAGCCAGGCGCGCGTGGACGGCAACCGGCTGCGCACCGGTTTCCTGGGCGAGCGCGACTGGCCGAGGCTCACCACGGCGGCCGGGAAGCTGGCCGATGCGGAGCTCTACATCGACGACACGGCGGGCATCTCCGCGCTGGAGATCCGCGCCAAGTCGAGGCGCCTCATGGTGGAGACGAAGGGTCGCCTCGGCCTCGTCGTCATCGACTACCTGCAGCTCATCCGCGGTCACGGTCGCAACGAGAACCGGCAGCAGGAGATCTCGCACATCTCGCGCTCGCTGAAGGCGCTGGCCAAGGAGCTGTCGGTGCCGGTGGTGGCGCTCTCGCAGCTCAAGCGCCCCACGGACATCAAGGAGGGGCATCGCCGTCCGGTCCTCTCGGACCTGCGCGAGTCCGGCGCCATCGAGCAGGACGCGGATGTCGTCGTGTTCATCCATCGCCCCGAAGTCTACGGCGTCGCGGAGAAGGAAGGCATCGCGGAGCTCATCATCGGCAAGCAGCGCAACGGTCCCATCGGCGTGCACGAGCTGATGTTCCAGAAGTCGATCACGCGCTTCGAGAACCTGGCGCGCGTCCAGGAGTCGCCTTGACGGCCGACGTCCGGGCGGGCGCGGTGATCGTGGCCGCGGGCTCTTCGGAGCGGATGGGCGGCATCGACAAGGTCATGGTGCCGCTGGCCGGGCTGCCGCTCGTCCTGCACTCGGTCCGCGCGTTCCAGGCCGTCGACGGCATCGCGGAGATCGTGATCGTCACGCGCGGCGAACTGCTGGAGCCCCTCCACGAACGCTGTCTGGCGATGGGTCTGGACAAGGTCACCCGCGTGGTGGAAGGCGGGGCCACGCGCGCCGAGTCGTCGCGGCACGGGCTGAGCGCGCTCTCCCGCGACGTCGACGTGGTGCTGGTACACGACGCCGCCCGGCCGCTCGTCTCGGCCGACGTGATCGACCGCGTGCTGGACGCGGCGCGCGAGCACGGCGCCGCGCTGCCCGGCGTGCCCCCCGTGGCCACGATCAAGCGCGAGGAGGACGGTCTCTGTGCGGAGACGGTGGACCGCGCCACGCTGCGCGAGGCGCAGACGCCGCAGGGCTTCGCGCGGAAGCGGCTGTCGCGGGCGTTCGCGGCCGCCATGCGCGATCGCGTGTCCGGCACCGACGAGGCGTCGCTGGTGGAGCGACTCGGCGAGCCGGTCCGTCTCGTCGAGGGCGAGCGCCGCAACCTAAAGGTGACCGTCCCCGAGGATCTCCAGATGGCCGAGGCGCTGCTGGCCGGCCGCACGCCGCCGCAGCAGGTGCGCATCGGGTTCGGCTTCGACGTGCATCGACTGGAGGAGGGGCGGGCGCTCGTGCTCGGCGGCGTCACCGTCGGCCACGCGAAGGGACTGCTCGGCCACTCCGACGCCGACGTGCTCTCCCATGCGGTGTGCGACGCGCTGTTCGGCGCGGCCGCCCTGGGCGATCTGGGCCAGCACTTCCCGGACACCGACGCCGAGTGGAAGGACGCCACCGGCGCGGACCTGCTCGCGCGGACGCTAGCGATCCTCCGAGATTCCGGGTACGTTCCGGTCAACGTGGACGCCACGGTGAGCGCCCAGGCTCCGAAGCTGTCGCCCCATCGCCCGGCGATGGTCGCGAACCTGGCCCGGGCGCTTCGCCTGCCGGAATCGCGCGTCTCCGTGAAGTTCACCACCACCGAACGTCTCGGCTTCGAGGGCCGAGAAGAGGGCATCTCGGCGTCCGCCGTGGCCCAGGTGGGGCGACTGCCCCTCGTTGCGGAGAGCGAATGAGCGACTTCCTGATCCGGGCGGCCAAGCCGACGGACGAGCCCGAGATCGTGGAGCTGGCGAAGCAGGAGATGCTCCAGCACGCGCGATCGGACCCGCGCTTCCGGCTGCGGGAGGACGCATCCTCCCGGTACGCCGTCTACCTCCACAAGCGTCTGCGCGAGATCGACTCCTCGGTCTTCGTGGCGGAGGGCCCCGGCGCGGAGATCCTGGGCGCGGCGATCGGCTCCATCCGCATCCAGGAGGCGTTCTTCGAGACGCGCCGGTTCGGCTACGTGTCGGACCTGGTGGTCCTGCCGGATGCGCGACGCCGCGGGGTGGGCACCGCGCTCTGGAATCGCGTCTCGCTCTGGTTCCGCGGGCTCGGCGTGTCGGTGGTGCGGTTGCACATCGCCTCCCGGAGCGAGGCGGCGCAGGGATTCTGGAAGAAGATCGGGGCGGAGCCGTTCCTGGTGGAAGGCTGGATCGATCTCCCGTCGGACGAGGCGTCGCTGAAGGGCGCGGCCGTGGTGGAGGAGGGGTAGGGACATGCGCAAGGTCGTCGTGCTGATGGGGGGAGAGAGCCAGGAGCGGGAGGTGTCCCGCGTCACCGGAACGGCGGTCGCCAAGGCGCTGGCCGAGCGCGGCTGGGACGTCGCCCTGCTGGACACCGGAGAGGGGCTGCGCGAGATCGAGGAGTCCGACGATCCCCGGATCGGGGCGGAGCCGCCGTCTTCGGAGGTAAAGGCGCCGGTTCCCACGGGACCGCAGGCCGTGTCCCATCTGGCCCGCTCGCTGGATAGCGCCGACATCGTCTTCATCGCGCTGCACGGCGGCTGGGGCGAGGACGGCACCATCCAGGCGTTCTTCGAGATGCTGGGGATGCCCTACACGGGGTCCGGCGTCCTCGCGTCCGCCCTGGCGATGGACAAGGAGCGCGCCAAGCAGGTGATGCGCGCGAACGGCATCCCGGTCCCGGACGGAGAACTCGTCGTCTGCCCGGCCGGGCGGGAGCCGGAAGCGGAGGTCCTGGAACGGGTCCGAGCGCGCTTCCCCGGCCGCGTCGTCGTGAAGCCCAACGCCGAGGGCTCCACGGTGGGCCTCTCCATCCTGGACGCGGGGGCGCCGCTCCGGGAGGCCGTGATGTCGGCCGCGCGCTTCGGCGAGCGGGTCCTCGTGGAGGACTTCATCCCGGGGCGGGAGCTCACGGTGGCGGTCCTGGCCGGCCGCGCGCTCCCGGTCGTGGAGATCGTCCCGGAGGGCGGGCTCTACACGTACGAGGCCAAGTACACCAAGGGGAAGAGCCGCTACGAGGTCCCGGCCGACCTGCCGGGAGACCTGGCCGCGCGTCTCTCCGAATCGGCCGTCGCCACCTACCACGCGCTGGGCTGCGAGGGGTTCGCCCGCGTGGACTATCGCCTGCGCGAGGACGGCCGCTTCCACTGCCTGGAGGCCAACACCATCCCGGGCATGACGCCGCTCTCACTCGTTCCGATGGCGGCCAAGGCCGCGGGCGTCGGCTTTGGAGAGCTGATCGAGCAGATCCTGGAGATGGGTCTCGCTCGCGGCACGCGGCGCGGCCGCCGACCCGCCGAGAGCGGGGTGGAGGGGTGAGCGCGTTCGCCGCGCTGTTCGGTGGGGTCAAGCCGATCCTCGGCATGATCCACCTGAGGCCGCTTCCCGGCAGCCCGGAGGACGGCCGCATCGACGACGTCGTGGACGCGGCGCGACAGGACGCCGAGACGCTGGCCGCGGCCGGCGCCGACGGCCTCATCGTCGAGAACTTCGGCGATGCGCCCTTCGCCAAGGATCGCGTTCCTCCGGTCACGGTGGCCGCCATGGCGGTGATCTGCCGCGAGCTGCGCCGCGACCACAACCTGGCGCTCGGCGTGAACGTGCTGCGCAACGACGCGGAGGCGGCGCTCTCCGTCGCCCACGCCACCGGCGCGGACTTCTTCCGCGTGAACGTCCACATCGGGGCGGTCGTGGCGGACCAGGGCGTGATCGAGGGGAAGGCGCGGGACACGCTGCTGCTGCGGCGGACGCTGGGATCCTCGGCGCTCCTGTTCGCGGACGTGCGCGTGAAGCACGCGCAGCCGCTCGGACGCGCAGGAGACTTGACCTCGGAGGCGCGCGAGGCGCGCGGTCGGGGCCGGGCCGACGCGCTGATCCTGTCGGGATCGGCCACCGGCGTCTCCGCGGACCCCTCGGAGTTCCGCACGGTGAAGGCCGCGCTCCCCAACACGCCGCTCCTCGTCGGCTCCGGGATCACGCGCGGGAACCTCGAGGATTTCTGGCGACACGCGGATGGTATGATCGTCGGCTCGTCGATGAAAGTGAACGGCGATCCCCGGCAGCCCGTCGATCCGGAGCTCGCGCGGGAGATCGTCGCGGCGGCGTCGCGGCTGCGTCGTGTGCCGGAAACCAGTCGGAGCGAGTGATGGCGCTGCACGTCTACGACACCCTGCGCGGAAAGAAGGTGCCCTTCGAACCCGTGAACCCCGGCCAGGTGGGGATGTACGTCTGCGGCATGACGGTCCAGGGCGCCCCGCACGTCGGGCACATGCGGGCGTACGTCGTGGCGGACCTCATGCGCCGCATCTTCCGTTCCCGCGGCTACGACGTCACGCACGTGCAGAACTTCACGGACATCGACGACAAGATCATCGAGAAGGCGAACGAGGCCGGCCGCGACACGAAGGAGTTCGCGGAGGAGAACATCGAGCGCTTCTTCGAGGCCGCGGACTGGCTCGGCATCGAGCGCGCCGAGGTGTATCCGCGCGCGACGGAGCACATCGACGAGATCCTCGAGATGATCGGCACGCTCATCGAGAAGGGGCACGCCTACGCGTCGGGCGGCGACGTCTTCTTCGACGTCACCTCCAAGGACGATTACGGCAAGCTCTCGCGGCGGAAGCTGGAGGATCTGCGCAGCGGCGTGCGCATCGAGGTGGACGAGGACAAGCGCCATCCGGTGGACTTCGTGCTGTGGAAGGCGGCCAAGCCGGGCGAACCGGCCTGGGACTCGCCGTGGGGTCCCGGCCGCCCGGGCTGGCACATCGAGTGCTCCGCGATGGCGATGAAGTACCTCGGCAGCACGCTGGACGTGCACGGCGGCGGTCGCGACCTCGTGTTCCCGCACCACGAGAACGAGCTGGCCCAGTCGGAGGCGGCCACCGGCTGCGCGTTCTGCAACCACTGGACGGAGAACGGCCTCGTGAACCTGGGCGGACAGAAGATGTCCAAGTCCACGGGCATCCTCTTCGCCATGGCCGATCTGATGAAGGAGGTGGATCCGCAGACGCTGCGCCTCTATCTCCTCTCCACGCACTACCGCAGCCCGATCGAGTACGGGAAGGATCGCCTGGAGGAGGCGCGCGGCGCGCTGGAGCGGATCCGGAACTTCCTGACCGCCGCCGCCCATGCCGCCGCCGGCGGCAACGGCTCCGCGCCGGCCGCCGAGGACCTGGAGGGTGCCGACGCCGACTTCGCGACCGCCGTGCAGCAGGCGGTCGACGGATTTCAGGCCGCCCTGGACGACGACTTCAACTCGGCGGGAGCGCTGGGCAAGGTGTTCGAGCTGGTGCGCTCCGGGAACCAGTACGTGAAGGACGGGGCCACGTCGCCCCACCACGGCGCGCTGCTGGCCCGGGCCGCCGAGGCCGTCCGCGACACCACGTCGCTCCTCGGCCTGGACGTGGGGGCCGGCGCCTCCGGCGGCGGAGACGTCCCGGCCGACGTGCTGGAGCTGGTCTCCGCCCGGGAGGAGGCCCGCCGCACGAAGGACTGGGCGGCCGCCGACCGTTACCGCGACGAGATCCGGGCAAAGGGATACGTCGTGGAGGATCGCCAGGCGGGCCCGCTCGTGAAGGCGGTCGATGGATAAGCGGCGGCCCTCCTCGGGGCCGGGGCTCGCGCGCTGAGCCGGCCAAGCTCCATGCTGGATCAGCTATCTCCCCGCTGATTTCGACGGTCTTGCTTGACGCTTCACGAGGCTCCGCGTAGATTTCTCTCCGCTTTCGGGGGATGGGTGACGTGGCGGGCTGGGTTCACCCGAAGAGCAGAGAAATCGAGCAGGGTCCGCGCGAACGGGGGTTTCCCTGTTCGCCGTTCGTCATGCTTGACACTTGACGAACCGGTCCGCTAGATTCCTCGGTTCACGCCGTGCGGATTTGCTGGCGTAGCTCAATTGGTAGAGCACCTCACTTGTAATGAGGCGGTTGGGGGTTCAAGTCCCTTCGCCAGCTCGCGTCGTTCGGTGAGGGGAAGGTCGATCGCGGAGATCCTGGCGGCGGGGTGTCTGCGAACGTCGTGGCGAGGTTCCCGAGTGGCCAAAGGGGGCAGACTGTAAATCTGTTGGCGTACGCCTTCGAAGGTTCGAATCCTTCCCTCGCCACCAGCTTTGCGTCGGTCCGCGGTCGCACGGGAACGTGCGGAGCGGATCGCGCACGAATCCGAGGATCAAGAGCGGGAATAGCTCAGTTGGCTAGAGCATCAGCCTTCCAAGCTGAGGGTCGCGGGTTCGAATCCCGTTTCCCGCTCCATTCCATCGGGCACCGCCCGGTTCCCGGGTTCTCGGGCCGATGCGCCCGGGACCTCGGAAGCAGAAGCGTGAGGGGCCACGTAGCTCAGTAGGTAGAGCAATTGCATGGTAAGCAATAGGTCAGCGGTTCGATCCCGCTCGTGGCCTCCACATCCCAGACGCGGAAAGAACGCCCGGCTCCGCCGGGCATCGGAACGCGGAAACGTCAGGTAGAAGCAGCCCTTCCCCCCGCGGAAGCGGTCGTCTCCGCCCCCGGAAGCGATCCCCCAGGAGGAAGGGTGTTCACGCCCCAGGAGCGAACGCCGACGCGTCGCGCCCCTCTTCCCCGGGTGGTCTCGCGAACCCGCCCGGTGTGCACGGGAAGGAAGACAGGTCATGGCGAAGGAGAAGTTCGAGCGCACGAAGCCCCACGTGAACGTGGGGACGATCGGCCACGTGGATCACGGGAAGACCACGCTGACGGCTGCGATGACGAACGTTCTGTCGCACAAGGGTCTGGCGGACTATTCGGACTTCGCCTCGATCGACAAGGCTCCGGAAGAGCGTGAGCGCGGGATCACGATCGCGACGGCCCACGTGGAGTACCAGTCGGAGAGCCGTCACTACGCTCACGTGGATTGCCCGGGTCACGCGGACTACGTGAAGAACATGATCACCGGAGCGGCGCAGATGGACGGCGCGGTTCTGGTGGTTTCGGCTTCGGACGGACCGATGCCTCAGACTCGGGAGCACATCCTTCTGGCGCGTCAGGTGGGCGTTCCGTACATCGTCGTGTTCATGAACAAGGTGGACATGGTGGACGATCCGGAGCTTCTGGATCTGGTGGAGCTGGAGGTTCGTGAGCTTCTTTCGAAGTACGACTTCCCGGGGGACGACATTCCGGTGATCCGCGGTTCGGCTCTGAAGGCCAACGAGAACCCCACGGACGAGTCGGCGGCGGCTCCCATCATGGAGCTCATCCAGGCTCTGGACGACTACGTTCCGCTTCCGGACCGCCCGAAGGACAAGCCGTTCCTGATGCCGGTGGAGGACGTGTTCTCCATCACGGGTCGCGGGACGGTGGGCACGGGCCGGATCGAGCGCGGGATCGTGAAGGTCGGGGACAAGGTGGAGCGGATCGGGATCAAGGAGACGCGCGAGACGGTGGTCACGGGCGTGGAGATGTTCCGGAAGCTTCTGGACTCGGGCGAGGCGGGGGACAACGTGGGCCTGCTTCTCCGCGGGATTGACAAGGAGGAGCTGGAGCGCGGGATGGTTCTGGCGGCTCCGGGTTCGGTGAAGCCTCACACGAAGTTCAAGGGTGAGGTGTACATCCTGACGAAGGAGGAGGGCGGCCGTCACACGCCGTTCTTCA
Organism: bacterium; assembly: GCA_965216835.1. Taxonomy (GTDB): domain Bacteria; phylum ARS69; class ARS69; order ARS69; family ARS69; genus BQJX01. The sequence goes on from OZ244210.1 coordinate 561,234, forward strand.
ACAACTACCGTCCCCAGTTCTACTTCCGGACCACGGACGTGACGGGCTCCATTGAGCTTCCGGAGGGGACGGAGATGGTGATGCCGGGCGACAACGTGACGATGGCGGTGAACCTGGTTCAGCCGATCGCCATGGAGAAGGAGCTGCGGTTCGCCATCCGTGAGGGCGGCCGCACCGTGGGCGCCGGCGTCGTGACGGAGATCATCGAGTAGCCGGAAGGACGTCAGGAAACATTGCGCATCAAGGTGGTGTTGGCCTGCTCGGAGTGCGGGAGCCGGAACTACACCGCTTCGAAGGACAAGGCCCGGCAGCCGGAACGGTTGGAACGGAAGAAGTTCTGCCCCCACTGCCGGGTCCATACGACCCACCGGGAGACGCGTTGACGGCTCCCGGTCGCCGCGCGAGCGGCACGGGTGCGATGGGTGGAGGCGTGTAGCTCAATTGGTAGAGCATCGGTCTCCAAAACCGAGGGCTGCGGGTTCAAGTCCTGCCACGCCTGCCAACCCTTTGCGCCGCGCCGGAAGCCGGATGGAACGCCCGAGGGGGCGGGAAGCAGGGAAATGATCGAGAAAGCCCGGAAGTTCGTCGAGGACGTGGTCGCCGAGATGAAGAAGGTCAGCTGGCCGACGCGGGCGGAGCTCCGCGGCTCGACGATGGTGGTGATCGTGACCGTGATCATCATCGCCATCTTCATCGGGATCGTGGACCGGATTCTGAGCATGGGCCTCGAGCGGGTGCTCAGCTAGTGACGGACTCGCCGGTGACCGAGAAGGGAAGTCTCGCCATGAAGTGGTACGCGATCCACACGTACTCGGGACACGAGAACAAGGTGCGCTCCAACCTGGAGCGGGCCATCGCCACGTCCGGGATGGAGGACAGCTTCGGCCGGATCCTCGTGCCCACGCAGGTCGTGACGGAGATGAAGAACGGGAAGAAGACGCAGAGCACGCGGAAGTTCTTCCCCTCCTACATCCTCGTCGAGATGGACCTGAACGACGAGACGTGGCACGTCGTCCGCGACTGTCCGGGCGTGAGCCGGTTCGTCGGCACCAACGCCTCGCACCCGGATCCGCTCCGCGACGCGGAAGTGGACCGGATCCTCGGGCAGATCGAGGGCACGAAGGACAAGGCGATTCCGGAGGTTCCGTTCCACGCCGGCGAGCACGTCAAGGTGGTGGACGGTCCCTTCAGCGACTTCACCGGGGTGGTGGACGAGGTGAATGCGGAGCGGGGCAAGCTCAAGGTGATGGTCTCGATCTTCGGTCGGGCCACTCCCGTCGAGCTGGACTTCCTGCAGGTCCAGTCGGTCTAGCTCCAAAAAACCCGTCCGGACGCGCTCCGGGCACAGCGTTCGTCAGAACACGGAAGGAACGGCAGATGGCGCCTCCCAAGAAAGTGATGACGCAGATCAAGCTGCAGATCCCGGCGGGATCCGCCAATCCGTCGCCCCCCGTGGGGCCGGCGCTGGGGCAGCACGGCGTCAACATCATGGATTTCTGCAAGCAGTTCAACGACAGGACGAAGCAGCAGTCCGGCCTCATCATTCCGGTGGTGATCACGGTCTACGCGGACCGGTCGTTCACGTTCATCACCAAGACCCCGCCGGCCGCGGTGCTGCTGCTCAAGGCGCTGAAGAAGCCCAAGGGCTCGGGCGAGCCCAACCGGAACAAGATCGGGCGCGTGACGAAGGCGCAGGTCCGCGAGATCGCAGAGACCAAGATGCCGGACCTCAACGCGAACGACATCGACGCGGCCATGCTCATGGTGGCCGGGACCGCGCGCAGCATGGGAATCGAGGTGGAGCCCTAGGCTTCCCGCGCCCCTCGCGCCGGACTTCGGATGCCGCCGGGCATCCCGGGTGACCACGCCCGTCAACGTGGGAGAAGGCCGAAAGGCCCTTCGTCAGACAGGAGAGCCGTATGAAGCACAGCCGGCGTTACAGCACGATCGCCGCGCAGCGTGACCGCCTCACGAGGTATTCGGTCGCGGATGCGGTGGGCATCGTGAAACAGAACGCCACCGCGAAGTTCGACGAGACCGTCGAAGTCGCCGCTGCGCTGGGAGTGGATCCCCGACACGCCGACCAGCAGGTCCGCGGAACGGTGGTTCTTCCCCACGGCACCGGACAGACCGTCCGCGTGTGCGTGATCGCGCAGGGAGACCAGGAGAAGGAAGCCAAGGAGGCGGGCGCCGACCACGTCGGATCCGACGACATCATCAAGCAGATCGAAGGTGGCTGGACCGATGTCGACGTGATCATCACCACCCCGGACATGATGGGGAAGGTGGGACGGCTCGGACGCATCCTCGGGCCCCGCGGCCTGATGCCGAATCCGAAGGCGGGCACGGTGACGAAGGATGTCGCCAAGGCCGTCGCGGAGGTGAAGGCCGGAAAGATCGAGTACCGGGTGGACAAGACGGGCAACGTGCACGTTCCCGTCGGGAAGGCCTCGTTCGGTGAGACCGAGCTGGCCGAGAACATCCGGACCCTGATCTCGGAGCTGCAGAGGGTGAAGCCGGCCGCCGCCAAGGGCACCTACTTCAAGAACGTCACCGTCGCCTCCACGATGGGGCCCGGTGTGAAAGTCGATGTTCAGGCCGAACTCATCAGCCTGAACTAGGAGGAAGAGAATGCCTACGGCAGAGAAGACGGCTGCCATCGAGCAGCTGCGCGGGACCTTCGAGAAGGCCACCGCCATCTTCCTCGCGGACTTCACCGGTCTGAACGTGGAGAAGATGACGAGCCTGAGAAGGAAGTTCCGGGAGAACGGTGTGGAGTTCGCCGTCGTGAAGAACACGCTGGCGATCAAGGCCACTCGCGAGCTGGATCTGGGCGAGCTGGAACCGCACCTGAAGGGACCCACGGCCATGGCCGTGGCCGTGGACGATCCGGTGGCACCCGCGCGCGTGCTCGTCGACTTCCGCAAGGAGAACGACGACAAGCCCGAGGTGAAGCTCGGATTCGTGGACGGTTCGGTCCTGAGCCCGGAAGAGGTGAAGGCACTGGCGAGCCTGCCCACCCGGGAGCAGCTGCTCTCGCAGGTGATGCAGTTGGCGATGGCTCCCGCCCAGAACCTCGTCTACGCCCTGAACGACAGCATGTCGAAGCTGGTCCGCACGGTGGATGCGGTGCGCGACGGCATGGAGAAGGGCACCATCCAGGGCGCCTCGGAGTCGGCCCCCGCTGCGGAAGCGGCGGAGGAAGCTCCGGCGGCACCGGAAGCCGAGGCGGAGGAGCCCGCGGGCGATGCCGCCGCCGAGGAGACGCCCGCCGAGGGCGAGGCCTCGGAGGGAGACGGGGAGAAGTAGGGGGAGCACGGAGCCGGGCAGGTTCCGAAGACGAAGGGCCGGAGTGAGCCGGCCCGGAGACGTTCGGCGACGGGCGGGCGCCCGCGCCAGCAAAACAAAGAGACGGTTTTCGTCGGAGGAGTACGAACCATGGCGAGTGAGAACGTGACCAAGGTCGTCGATCTCATCGGCTCGATGACGGTCCTCGAGGTCGCTGACCTCGTGAAGGAGATGGAAGAGAAGTTCGGTGTCACCGCGGCCGCCCCGATGGCGGCCATGCCGGCCGGAATGGCCGTCGCGGGCGGCGACGCCGGCGCGGCGGAGGAGAAGACGGAGTTCGACGTCATCCTCACGGCCGCCGGAGACAAGAAGATCAACGTGATCAAGGTGGTCCGCGCGATCACCGGTCTCGGTCTGAAGGAGGCCAAGGAGCTCGTCGACGGTGCGCCCAAGCCGGTCAAGGAAGGCGCCCCCAAGGACGAGGCCGAGGACGTCAAGAAGCAGATCGAGGAAGCCGGCGGCAGCGTCGAGCTGAAGTAGCTCGAGAGAGTTCGCGGCGCGGGGGCCGTTCCCCCGCGCCGTCCCTCGGGCCCGACGGTCGGCCGCACCCCCGGCCGCCCGGCCCGAACGCCGTTCGGAAAAGAGTGTGGGACCCACCCCCTCGAAGGAGTTGGGCTTCGTGATCAAGACGAAAGAGCCGGCGAACACCAACGGGAATCGGTTCGATTTCTCGAAGCTGGAATCGGTGATGGAGATCCCGAATCTCCTGGCCGTCCAGCTCGACTCGTTCCGGGATTTCCTGCAGCTCGACGTCGTGCCGGACAAGCGCGACAAGAAGGGCCTTCAGGCCGTCTTCCAGGACATCTTCCCCATCTCCGATGCGAGGGGGAACTTCTCGCTGGAGTTCGTGGACTACAAGATCGGCAACCCCAAGTACTCCACCGAGGAGTGCCAGGAGCGGGACCTCACGTTCGCCGTGCCGCTGAAGGCCACGCTGCGCCTGATCGTCTGGGACAACACGGGCGATGAGAAGAAGATGAAGAACGTGATCGAGCAGGAGGTCTACCTCGGCGAGCTCCCGTTCATCACCGACGGCGGAACCTTCATCATCAACGGTGCGGAGCGCGTCATCGTCAGCCAGCTCCACCGTTCGCCGGGCGTGTTCTTCGACGAGGAGATCCATCCCAACGGGAAGCGCCTGTTCTCCGCGCGGATCATTCCGTACCGCGGTTCGTGGGTGGAGTTCTCGCTCGACATCAACGACATCATGTACGTGCACATCGATCGGCGCCGGAAGATCCCGGTGACCATCCTGCTGCGCGCGCTCGGCTACGTCTCGGACACGGAGATCCTGAAGCTCTTCTACGAGACGGAGAAGCTCAAGCTCACGAAGACGGCGTCGCAGAAGGACGATGCCCTCATCGGCCGCATCCTGGTGTCGGACCTGGTGCACGAGGGCACGGGCGAGATCATCGGCGAGGCCAACGCGGACTTCACCGAGGACATGCTTTCCGAGGCGCGGGACGCGGGCATCCGCCAGATCGAGTTCCTGTCCAAGCCGATGGCCAAGGGCGTCTCGGACACGGACGTCATGATCAAGACGCTGCGCAAGGACCGGGCGAAGAGCCAGGAAGAGGCGCTGGCCAAGATCTACAACCTGCTGCGCCCGGGTGATCCGCCGTCGGCGGAGACCACGAAGGGCCTGCTGGACAAGCTCTTCTTCACCGCGCGCCGCTACGACCTGGCCAACGTCGGCCGGTACAAGCTGAACCAGCGTCTGGAGCTGGAAGTCCCCATCGAGACGGTCACGCTGACCCACGAGGACTTCCTGGCCATCATCCGGTACCTCGTCGGCCTGCGCGCCGGGGACGGTTTCACGGACGACATCGACCATCTCGGGAACCGTCGCATCCGCTCGGTGGGTGAGCTGCTGGCGAACCAGTTCTCGGTGGGACTTTCCCGCATGGCGCGGATCATCCGCGAGCGGATGAGCCTCCAGGACGCGGATCAGATCACGCCGTACGACCTGATCAACGCGCGCACGATCAGCGCCGTGATCAAGACGTTCTTCGGCTCCAGTCAGCTCTCGCAGTTCATGGACCAGACCAACCCGCTGGCGGAGCTGACGCACAAGCGTCGCCTCTCCGCGCTGGGTCCGGGCGGTCTCACGCGTGAGCGCGCCGGCTTCGAGGTGCGGGACGTCCACTACACGCACTACGGGCGCATTTGCCCGATCGAGACGCCGGAAGGCCCGAACATCGGCCTTATCTCCAGCCTGGCCACGTTCGCCCGTGTGAACGAGTACGGCTTCCTGGAGACTCCCTACCGGGAGGTGAAGGCCGGCAAGGTGACGGAGGACATCGTCTACCTGGCCGCCGACACCGAGGACCGGCGGATCATGGCCCAGGCCAACGAGGAGCTGGACACCAAGTCCAAGATCAAGAACGACCGCGTCGTCGGTCGTCAGCGCGGCGACTTCCCCGTGGTGGAGCCGGGCAAGATCGAGTACATGGACGTGTCCCCCAAGCAGATCGTCTCGGCGGCCGCCGCGCTCATCCCGTTCCTGGAGCACGACGACGCCAACCGCGCGCTGATGGGCTCCAACATGCAGCGCCAGAGCGTTCCGCTGCTCCGCACCGAAGCCCCGCTGGTGGGGACCGGCCTGGAGGAGAAGGTGGCGCGGGACTCCGGCGCCGTCGTCGTGGCGCGTCGGGGCGGCATCGTGGACTCGGTGTCGGCCAACGCCATCTACGTCCGCCACTTCGGCAAGAAGGTCGAGGAGGAGGACTTCACCGGGTTCGGCGGCATGGACGTCTATCGGCTCACCAAGTTCCGCCGGTCCAACCAGGACACGTGCGTGAACCAGCGCCCGCTGGTTTATCCGGGCGAGCGCGTGGGTCCGGGGCAGATCATCGCCGACGGCCCCGCCACCGCCAACGGCGAGCTGGCGCTCGGCGTGAACACGCTCGTCGCGTTCATGCCGTGGGAAGGCTACAACTTCGAGGACGCCATCCTCATCTCCGAAAAGCTGATCCGCGAGGATCGCTTCACCAGCATCCACATCGAGGAGCTGGAGATCCAGGTTCGCGACACCAAGCGCGGCCCGGAGGAGATCACGAAGGAGATCCCGAACGTCTCGGAGGAGGCGCTCAAGAACCTCGACGAGGACGGGATCATCCGGATCGGCGCCCGCGTGCGCGCCGGCGACATCCTGGTGGGGAAGGTCACGCCCAAGGGCGAGACGGAGCTGTCCCCGGAGGAGCGCCTGCTGCGGGCCATCTTCGGCGAGAAGGCGGGTGACGTCCGCGACGCCTCGCTGAAGGCGCCTCCGGGCATGGACGGCGTCGTCATCGACGTGAAGGTGTTCTCGCGCCGCGAGCGCGACGATCGCGGCAAGAAGGAAGAGAAGAAGAAGGTCGACCGGATCAAGCGCGAGGAGCGCAAGCAGGTGAAGTCCGTGGAGGAGCTGCGGATGGAGCGCGTGCTCGGCCTGCTGGAGGACGCGTCCACGAAGCGCGTCGACGATCCGATGTCGGGCGCCATGATCTTCCGTGCCGGCCGCAAGATCAACGCGAAGCTCTTCGAGGACGTGGACTGGGACACCATTCCCTGGTCCGACGGCATCACGGACGACGAGGAGCTGAACAAGCGCGTCTTCCGGATCTACGAGGCGGCGCGTCGCGTGATCGAGGATCTCCACCTCCAGGCGGAGAAGGAGATCGAGCGGCTCACCCGCGGCGACGAGCTGCCGCCGGGTGTCGTGAAGCTCGTGAAGGTGTACATCGCGCGGAAGCGGAAGCTCTCCGTGGGAGACAAGATGGCCGGACGCCACGGAAACAAGGGCGTGGTGGCCAAGATCATGGCCGAGGAGGACATGCCGTACCTCCCGGACGGGACTCCCATCGAGATCATCCTGAACCCGCTCGGCGTGCCGTCCCGAATGAACCTGGGACAGATCCTGGAGACGCATCTCGGCTGGGCGGCCAAGCATCTCGGCCAGCCTATGGCCACGCCGGTGTTCGACGGCGCGTCCATCGACGAGATCAAGGAGAAGCTGCGCGACGCGGGGCTTCCGGAGTCCGGGAAGACCCCCGTGTTCGACGGTCGCACCGGCGAGAAGTTCCACCACGAGGTGACGGTCGGCTACATCTACATGCTGAAGCTGTCGCACCTGGTGGATGACAAGATCCATGCGCGTTCCATCGGCCCGTACTCCCTCGTCACGCAGCAGCCGCTGGGCGGGAAGGCCCAGTTCGGCGGCCAGCGCTTCGGGGAGATGGAGGTCTGGGCGCTCGAGGCGTACGGCGCGGCGCACACGCTGCAGGAGCTGCTGACGGTCAAGTCGGACGACGTGGCCGGACGCTCGCGTGTGTACGAGGCCATCGTGAAGGGGGAGAACCCGCCGAAGCCGGGCATCCCCGAGTCGTTCAACGTTCTCGTGAAGGAGCTGCAGGCGCTCGCGCTCGACGTGCAGCTCGAGGAAAACGAGTAGCCGAGCGCCCGAAAGAACGCACCCCCGCCCGGCCGTCCGAGGCGCGGGCGGGGGCCTGAAAATCCGTTCGATCCCCTGACCGAGGAGGGACCGAGTGTTCGGATTCGCGGAACCGCGCGAGAAGAAGCAGGTCAGCTACAACGCCATGCGCGTGCAGCTCTCGTCGCCGGAGACCATCCGCGGGATGTCCCACGGAGAGGTCACCAAGCCGGAGACCATCAACTACCGCACGTTCAAGCCGGAGAAGGACGGGCTCTTCTGCGAGAAGATCTTCGGTCCGGTGAAGGACTGGGAGTGCAACTGCGGGAAGTACAAGCGGATCCGCTATCGCGGCGTGATCTGCGACCGCTGCGGCGTGGAGGTCACGCAGGCCAAGGTGCGTCGTGAGCGGATGGGCCACATCGAGCTGGCCGTGCCCGTCTCGCACATCTGGTACTTCAAGGGCGTGCCCACGCGGATCGGCTACATGCTGGACATGTCCGTCCGCGACCTGGAGCGCGTGCTCTACTACGAGTCGTACGTCGTCATCGATCCGGGCGACACGCCGCTGAAGCAGAAGCAGCTCATCACCGAGGACGAGTTCCTCGAGCTGCAGGAGGAGTACGGCGACGCCTTCGTGGCGGAGATGGGTGCGGGCGCGGTGAAGAAGCTGCTCGCCGCCATCGACGTGGAGGAGCTCTCCGCGGAGCTTCGCGCGCACGCCAAGGTGGAGACGTCGGTGCAGCGGAAGAAGGAGATCCTCAAGCGGCTCAAGGTCGTGGAGGCGTTCCGCCACAGCAAGAACCGCCCGGAGTGGATGATCCTCGAGGTCATCCCGGTGCTGCCGCCGGACCTGCGGCCGCTGGTGCCGCTGGAGGGCGGTCGCTTCGCCACGTCCGACCTGAACGACCTGTACCGTCGCGTCATCAACCGGACGAACCGTCTCAAGAAGCTCATGGACATCAAGGCTCCGGAGGTCATCCTCCGGAACGAGAAGCGGATGCTCCAGGAGGCGGTGGACGCCCTGTTCGACAACGGCCGACGCAGCCGCGCCGTCCGCGGTCCGGGCAACCGTCCGCTGAAGTCGCTGTCGGACATGCTGAAGGGTAAGCAGGGCCGCTTCCGCCAGAACCTGCTCGGAAAGCGCGTGGACTACTCCGGCCGCTCGGTCATCGTGGTCGGTCCGGACCTCAAGGTCCACGAGTGCGGCCTGCCCAAGAGCATGGCCCTGGAGCTCTTCAAGCCGTTCATCATCAAGCGGCTGGAGGACAAGGGCTACGTCCAGACGGTCAAGTCCGCCAAGAAGCTTGTGGAGCGTGAGCGACCCGAGGTGTGGGACATCCTGGAGGAGATCATCCAGGACCACCCGGTGATGCTGAACCGCGCGCCCACGCTGCACCGTCTCGGCATCCAGGCGTTCCAGCCCGTGCTGGTGGAAGGCAAGGCGATCCGCCTGCACCCGCTTGTCTGCACCGCGTTTAACGCGGACTTCGACGGTGACCAGATGGCGGTCCACCTGCCGCTTTCGTTCGAGGCGCAGCTGGAGGCGCGCGTGCTCATGCTCGCGTCCAACAACATCCTGTCCACCGCGAACGGCCGACCCATCATGACCGCGTCGCAGGACATGGTGCTGGGCTGCTTCTACGTGACGATGGGGCTCCTGGAGAAGGACGAGCGAGAGCATCCGCTGGCGTTCACGGGGCGGGAAGAGGTGCTGATGGCGCTGGAGGCCGGCACGGTCCGCCTGCATGAGCAGGTGAAGTGCCGGATCGACGGCGAGATCCTCCTCACCACGCCGGGCCGCGTCCTCTTCAACGAGATCGTGCCCGAGGGCGTGCCGTACCAGAACCACCCCATGGACAAGAAGAAGCTGGAGGCGCTGGTCCACGACGTGTACCGACGCAAGGGGCGCCACGCCAGCGGCCTGTTCCTGGACCAGATGAAGAAGACCGGATTCCACTACGCCACGGTCGCGGGGATCACGGTCGGGATCGACGACGTCCGCATCCCGGACGAGAAGGCCGATCTCATCGAGAGCACGCGCGGCAAGGTGCGGAAGATCCTCAACGACTACTCGAAGGGGACCATCACCGCGACCGAGCGCTACAACAAGATCATCGATACCTGGACGCAGACCACCAACTCCGTGTCCGAGGTGATGTTCAACGGAATGGCCGGAGACCAGAACGGGTTCAACCCCGTCTACATGATGGCCATTTCCGGCGCGCGAGGCTCCCGCGAGCAGATCCGCCAGCTGGCCGGAATGCGCGGCCTGATGGCCAAGCCGCAGAAGAAGCTCACCGGCTCCATCGGCGAGATCATCGAGCAGCCCATCATCTCGAACTTCCGCGAGGGGCTGACGGTGCTGGAGTACTTCATCTCCACGCACGGCGCGCGGAAGGGACTGGCGGACACGGCGCTCAAGACCGCGGACGCCGGCTACCTGACCCGACGTCTTGTGGACATCGCCCAGGACGCCATCATCACGGAGTGGGACTGCGGCACCATCATGGGGATCGACACGCATCCGCTGAAGGATGCGGAGGAGATCATCGAGCCCATCGGCGATCGTGTGCTGGGTCGCGTGCTGGCCGAGGACGTGGTGGACCCGCTCAACGACGACCTGGTCTTCGAGGCCGGGCAGCTCATCCTCGAGGAGGAAGCGGCCCGGATCCAGCAGCTCCACGACGAGCGCGGACTGGAGTCCGTGGTCATCCGCTCGGTGCTCACTTGCGAGTCCAAGCGAGGCGTGTGCGCCATGTGCTACGGCCGCAATCTGGCCACGTCCAACATGGTGAACGTCGGGGAGGCCGTGGGCGTCATCGCGGCCCAGTCCATCGGCGAGCCGGGGACGCAGCTCACCCTGCGGACCTTCCACATCGGCGGAACGGCCATGCGTCTGGCCGAGCAGTCCATCGTCTCCACGAAGACGGGCGGCAAGATCAACTTCGTGTCGATGCGGACCGTGAAGGACGAGAACAACGACCTCATCGCCATCGGCCACCACGGCGAGGTGGAGGTCCGGGACGACAAGGATCGCGTGCGCGCGCACTACGCGGTGCCCTACGGCGCCAAGATGCGCGTGGCCGACGGGGATGACGTGGACGCGGCCGGCGCCCTGTTCGAGTGGGATCCCTACGCCTCGCCCATCCTCTCGGACCGGAGCGGAACGGTGCAGTTCGTCGACATCGTCGACGAGGTGACGGTCCGCGACGAGCTGGACGAGAAGACCGGCCTGCGCCAGCGCGTGATCATCGAGCACAAGGAGAAGTCGCTCCACCCGCACATCCACATCCTGGACAAGGCGGGGCGGGCGATGGTCAAGTACCCGATCCCGACCGGAGCGCGGATCCTCGTCTCCGAGGGGGATCACGTGGCGGGCGCCTCGGTGCTGGCCAAGATCCCGCGCGAGATCTCGAAGACCCGCGACATCACCGGCGGTCTGCCGCGGGTGGCGGAGCTCTTCGAGGCCCGCAAGCCGAAGGACGTGGCCGTCGTCTCCGAGATCGACGGATCCATCGAGTTCGGCGGGGTCTCCCGCGGATTCCGGAAGGTCCTGGTCAAGGGCGACGGGATCGAGCACGAGTACCTGGTGCCCCAGGGCAAGCACCTGCTCGTCCACGAGACGGACGTGGTGCGCGCCGGCGATCGCCTCTGCGAGGGCCGCGTCAACCCGCACGACATCCTGAAGATCAAGGGCATCAACGCCGTGCAGGAGTACCTCCTGAACGAGATCCAGGAGGTCTACCGACTGCAGGGCGTGCAGATCAACGACAAGCACATCGAGGTCATCGTCCGGCAGATGCTGCAGAAGGTGCGCATCGAGGATCCGGGCGACACGAACTTCCTTGAGGGCGACATGGTGGACAAGTCCCAGGTCCGCGACGAGAACGAACGCGTCGAGGCCGAGGGCGGCGTCCCCTGCACCTACCAGCCGCTGCTGCTCGGCATCACGAAGGCCAGCCTCTCCACGGAGAGCTTCATCTCGGCGGCCTCCTTCCAGGAGACCACGCGGGTGCTCACCGAGGCGGCCATCAACGGAGCGACGGATCGGCTGGCTGGCCTCAAGGAGAACGTGATCATGGGGAATCTCATCCCGGCGGGCACCGGCGTCGGCCGCCTGAAGGACATCGAGATTCACCGTGATGAGGAAGAACTGGGGGTGCAGGACGGGGACGGAGCCGACGACTCCGGACTCCCGATGGAGAAGGTCGAGAGTCAGGGCACCTGACTGCGGCCGCTTCCGGTCCGCCGCGATCTCGCGTGACGGAGCCGCTGCGCCGAGGACCCCGGGGCTTTGGGGGCAGTCTTGACATGCCCCCGGGCCGCCAGTAGTATAGCCGGCCGGTTTGGTCGCGTCCCGGATTTCGGGGCCAGACCCACGGAGGAACGCATTGCCGACGATCAACCAGCTGGTCCGAAAGGGCCGGCGGCCGCAGAAGGTGAAGACGTCCTCGCCCGCCCTGAAGGCCTGTCCTCAGAAGCGGGGCGTCTGCACGCGCGTGTACACCACCACGCCGAAGAAGCCGAACTCGGCGCTCCGGAAGGTGGCGCGCGTCCGTCTGACCAACGGGATCGAGGTCACCGCCTACGTTCCCGGCGAGGGGCACAACCTCCAGGAGCACAGCATCGTGCTGATCCGCGGAGGAAGAGTGAAGGATCTTCCCGGTGTCCGTTACCACATCATCCGTGGTGCGCTGGACTCCTCGGGAGTGGACGCCCGTCGCCAGGGACGTTCCAAGTACGGCGCCAAGCGCCCGAAGGGCTAGGCGCGTCGGAGGGAATCCGGTCCGCAAGGGCCGCGTGATGTTCCGGGTCCGCCGCACGCGGCGAACCGGCTGAACCGCCTCGCGGGGGAAGTTCCCGGGAGGCTTTGTCCGGAGAGAGCATGCCGAGACGTCGAGAGGTACCGAAGAGGGAGATCCAGCCGGATCCCCGCCACGGCTCCCAGATCGCCGCGAAGTTCATCAATGCCATCATGCGGGACGGCAAGAAGAGTACCGCCGAGGGCGTGTTCTACGCGGCCATGGATTCGATCGAGGAGCGCACCGGGCAGTCCGGGCTGACCGTCTTCAAGCAGGCGGTCGCCAACGTGAAGCCGGTGCTGGAAGTAAAGTCCCGGCGCGTCGGTGGCGCCACGTACCAGGTTCCGGTCGAGGTCCGACCGGAGCGCCGGCAGGCCCTGGCCTTCCGGTGGCTGATCTCGTTTTCCAAGGCCCGCAGCGAGAAGTCCTTCTCTGAGAAGCTCGCTGCGGAGTTGACTGCCGCTTCCAAGAACGAGGGAGCTGCGATTCGCAAGAAGGACGAAACGCATCGGATGGCCGATGCCAACAAGGCGTTCTCGCACTACCGCTGGTAGTTCGTCTCCGCGGTCGGCCGGCGCGCGACGGTTCCCGTCGCGACCGGCACGGCAAGCTCCTCCGCGGCGCCCTCGCGGCGCCGCCCGGAGCCCCGGCGAGAAGGTCTCGCGGCATCGTTCCTCCGTCGCGACGCATCTGGCTCGCTCGTCGGGGCCCCGGATCCCCTGATCCCCAGGCGGATCCGGCGAAGTCCTCGAAAATCGAACACGACACCCGTCGTCGGTGGGGTACGCCCAAGCCGCGACGCAGTCGAGGGATACCATGGCACGCAGCCACCCGCTGAAGAAGGTCCGCAATATCGGCATCATGGCGCACATCGATGCCGGCAAGACCACCACGACCGAGCGCATCCTGTTCTACACGGGACGCGTCCACCGCATGGGCGAGGTGCACGACGGCGCCGCCACCATGGACTGGATGGACCAGGAGAAGGAGCGGGGGATCACTATCACCTCCGCGGCCATCTCCGCCGAGTGGAACGACCACAAGATCAACATCATCGATACGCCGGGCCACGTGGACTTCACGGTCGAGGTGGAGCGCAGCCTCCGCGTGCTGGACGGTGCGGTGGCCGTGTTCTGTGCGGTCGGCGGCGTGGAGCCTCAGTCGGAGACGGTCTGGCGGCAGGCGGACAAGTACGGCGTCCCCCGCATCGCGTTCGTGAACAAGATGGACCGCATGGGCGCGGACTTCGGCGCGGTGGTCACGGCCCTCCGGGAGCGCCTGGGCGCCACGCCGGTGCCGCTCTACCTGCCGATGGGTGCCGGCGAGATGTTCAACGGCATCATCGACCTGCTGGCCATGCGCGCGTACGTGTACCACGAGGAGTCCCACGGGATGACGTTCGACGACATGGACATCCCGGAGGACATGCTCGACGAGGCGCAGACCGCCCGCACGGAGCTCATCGAGGCGGTCGCGGACCACAGCGACGACCTCATGGAGCGCTACCTCAACGGCGACGAGATCGAGGTGGACGAGCTCAAGAAGGTCATCCGCTCCGCCACGACGGATCTCTCCATCGTCCCGGTGTTCTGCGGCTCCGCCTTCAAGAACAAGGGCGTGCAGCGCATGTTGGACGGCGTCTGCGACTACCTGCCGTCGCCGCTGGACGTTCCGCCGGTGCAGGGCCACGAGCTCGGCGCCGAGGGCGAGGGCAAGGTGCTCCGCAAGCCCGAGGACTCGGAGCCGCTGGCGGCGCTGGCGTTCAAGATCATGACCGACCCGTACGTCGGTCGACTCACCTACTTCCGGGTTTATTCCGGAACGGTGAAGCAGGGCGACTCCGTGTACAACTCCACGGCCGAGAAGAAGGAGCGCATCGGCCGCCTGCTGGAGATGCACGCCAACAAGCGGGAGGAGCTCACGGAGGTCCACGCGGGCGACATCGCCGCGGTGGTGGGGCTCAAGCACACCAAGACCGGCCACACGCTCTGCGACAAGGATCACCCGCTGCTCCTGGAGTCCATGGACTTCCCGGATCCGGTGATCGCGGTGGCCATCGAGCCCAACTCCAAGGCCGACAGCGACAAGCTGGGCCTCTCGCTGACCAAGCTGGCCGAGGAGGATCCCACCTTCCAGGTCCGCACGGACGAGGAGACCGGCCAGACCATCATCTCCGGCATGGGCGAGTTGCACCTGGAGATCATCGTGGACCGGCTCATCCGGGAGTTCAAGGTGGAGGCCCGCGTGGGACGCCCGCAGGTGGCCTACCGGGAGACCATGCGCAAGGCCACTCCCGTCAACCACCGCTTCTCGAAGCAGACCGGCGGAAAGGGCCAGTTCGCCCACGTCATCATGGACGTGGAGCCCAACGAGGGCGCCGGCTTCGAGTTCATCAACCAGATCAAGGGCGGCTCCATCCCCACGGAGTACATTCCGGCGGTGGAGCGCGGCGTCCGGGACGCCATGGACAACGGTGTCCTGGCCGGCTACCCGGTCGTGGACATCAAGGTGACCCTGAAGGACGGCGGTTTCCACGAGGTGGACTCCTCGGAGATGGCCTTCCGGGCCTGCGCCTCGATGGCCTTCAAGGAGGCCTTCAAGAAGGGGAATCCGGCCCTCCTGGAGCCCTACATGGACGTGGAGGTCGTGGTTCCCGGGGAGTACGTCGGGGACGTGATCGGCGACCTGAACAGCCGCCGGGGCCAGATCGCCGGGACGGTCCTGAGGGCCGATGCCCAGGTCGTGGCGGCCACGGTGCCCCTCTCTAACATGTTCGGCTACGCCACGGCGCTCCGGTCGGCCACCCAGGGGCGGGCGATCTACTCCATGCAGTTCGCCCGGTACCAGGAGGTCCCCAAGAAAATCGCCGAGGAGGTCATTGCCAAGGTGACAGGGGGGGTCAAGGTCGCGTAGACTGCACACCCTTTTGCAACCGGCTCCAGGTGAGCCGGAACCGGAATCCGGACGGCGGGGAGCCCCGCACCGGTCAACTCGCGAAAGACCCGCAGACGGGGCGAAGGAAAGGTAGAGATGGCGAAGGAGAAGTTCGAGCGCACGAAGCCCCACGTGAACGTGGGGACGATCGGCCACGTGGATCACGGGAAGACCACGCTGACGGCTGCGATGACGAACGTTCTGTCGCACAAGGGTCTGGCGGACTATTCGGACTTCGCCTCGATCGACAAGGCTCCGGAAGAGCGTGAGCGCGGGATTACCATCGCGACGGCCCACGTGGAGTACCAGTCGGAGAGCCGTCACTACGCTCATGTGGATTGCCCGGGTCACGCGGACTACGTGAAGAACATGATCACCGGAGCGGCGCAGATGGACGGCGCGGTTCTGGTGGTTTCGGCTTCGGACGGTCCGATGCCTCAGACTCGGGAGCACATCCTTCTGGCGCGTCAGGTGGGCGTTCCGTACATCGTCGTGTTCATGAACAAGGTGGACATGGTGGACGATCCGGAGCTTCTGGACCTGGTGGAGCTGGAGGTTCGTGAGCTTCTTTCGAAGTACGACTTCCCGGGGGACGACATTCCGGTGATCCGCGGTTCGGCTCTGAAGGCCAACGAGAACCCCACGGACGAGTCGGCGGCGGCTCCCATCATGGAGCTCATCCAGGCTCTGGACGACTACGTTCCGCTTCCGGACCGCCCGAAGGACAAGCCGTTCCTGATGCCGGTGGAGGACGTGTTCTCCATCACGGGTCGCGGGACGGTGGGCACGGGCCGGATCGAGCGCGGGATCGTGAAGGTCGGGGACAAGGTGGAGCGGATCGGGATCAAGGAGACGCGCGAGACGGTGGTCACGGGCGTGGAGATGTTCCGGAAGCTTCTGGACTCGGGCGAGGCGGGGGACAACGTGGGCCTGCTTCTCCGCGGGATTGACAAGGAGGAGCTGGAGCGCGGGATGGTTCTGGCGGCTCCGGGTTCGGTGAAGCCTCACACGAAGTTCAAGGGTGAGGTGTACATCCTGACGAAGGAGGAGGGCGGCCGTCACACGCCGTTCTTCAACAACTACCGTCCCCAGTTCTACTTCCGGACCACGGACGTGACGGGCTCGATCGAGCTTCCGGAGGGGACGGAGATGGTGATGCCGGGCGACAACGTGACGATGGCGGTGAACCTGGTTCAGCCGATCGCCATGGAGAAGGAGCTGCGGTTCGCCATCCGTGAGGGCGGCCGCACCGTGGGCGCCGGCGTCGTGACGGAGATCATCGAGTAGAAATGGCAGCCACCATGACCCAGAAGATCCGGATCCGCCTCAAGGCGTACGATCACATCATCCTGGACAAGTCCGCGGCGGAGATCGTCCGGACGGCGGAGCGCACCGGTGCCCGGATTTCCGGTCCGGTCCCGCTGCCGACCAAGAAGACGATCTACACCGTGAACCGTTCGCCGCACGTGGACAAGAAGTCGCGCGAGCAGTTCGAGCGACGCATCCACAAGCGGCTGATCGACATCCTGAACTCCACCCCGCAGACGGTCGATGCGCTCCAGCGCCTGGACCTGCCCGCGGGCGTGGACATCGAGATCAAGGTCTGATCCGCGGCCCGGCGCCCGCCGGGCTTCGGGGAGGATCGGGGATGACCCCCTGCCGGAAGGCGGGTGAAGGGGTCCCGGAGGAAGAAGAGAGATGCTGAACGGCATCGTCGGCAAGAAGAAGGGGATGACCCAGGTCTTCACGGAGGACGGGATCTGCATCCCGGTCACCGTCGTGGAGGCCACCCCCCTCAAGGTCGTGCAGGTGCGCAGCGAGGAAAAGGACGGCTACTGTGCCCTCCAGCTCGGCTTCGACGCCACCACCGAGAAGCGCGCGGGCAAGCCGCGGACGGGCCACCTGAAGAAGGCGGGCCTGGATCCCATGCGGCGCCTCGTGGAGTTCCGGATCGATTCCGTGGACGGATTCGAGGCCGGGCAGGACATCAAGGTGGAAGAGGTGTTCGCCGAGGGCGAGCGCGTCGACGTTCGCGGCACGTCCAAGGGCCGCGGCTTCGCGGGAACCATCAAGCGTCACAACTTCGCCCGCGGCGACATGACCCACGGCGGCATGAACAAGCGCCGCCCGGGCGCCATCGGCCAGTGCGCCTGGCCGTCTCGAGTGTTCAAGGGCAAGCGGATGGCCGGCCACATGGGCCATCGCAAGCTCACGGTGCGGAACCTGGAGCTCGTGCGCATCGATGCGGAGAACGGCTACCTGCTCATCAAGGGCGCCGTTCCCGGTCCGGTGAACGGTGAGATCGAGATCCGCAAGACCAAGAAGGGCGTTCGCGTCCCGAAGTACCAGACGGGCTAGGGGGGCGACGGAGATCATGGCAACTGCAACGACGTTCAATTCCGGTGGAGCCAAGACGGGATCGGTGGATCTCCCCGACGCGCTGTTCGGCATCGAGCCGAACGAGCACGCCGTGTGGGAGGCTGTGGTGAACTTCCAGGCCAACCAGCGCCAGGGAACGGCCAAGGTGAAGTCCCGCGGCGAGGTGAACCGGTCCAACTCCAAGCCGTGGCGGCAGAAGGGCACCGGACGGGCCCGTGCCGGCACCTGGCGGAGCCCCCTCTGGGTGGGCGGCGGCATCATGCACGGCCCCACTCCGCGGGACTACTCGTACAAGATGCCCAAGAAGGTCCGTCGACTCGCGCTCAAATCCGCCCTGTCGGACCGGGCGGCCGAGGGTCGCGTGTCCGTCATCGACGACCTGGGCCTGACGGAGATCAAGACCAAGGCGGTTCAGTCGCTCCTGGACGCGATGGAGCTGGGGATGGCCAAGGTGCTCATCCTGGTGAAGGAGCTCGACGAGAACGTCGCGCTCTCCACCCGGAACATCCCCAACGTGATCGCGATGCCGGCCCGCGAGGCCAACACCTACACGGTGGTGTCCGCGGAGCACGTGCTGATCACGAAGGACGGCCTCGCGTCGCTCGAGGAGGTGCTCGGATGAGGGACTTCCGGCTCATTCTCAAGCGGCCGCTGCTGACGGAGAAGGCCACCATCCAGCGTGAGGTGGCCAACGAGTATCACTTCGAGGTGGCACTCGACGCGAACCGGATCGAGATCAAGGAGGCGGTGGAGAGCCGCTTCGACGTGAAGGTGAAGGGCGTCCGCACCATCAAGGTGCGGGGCAAGAACAAGCGCATGGGACTCTTCGAGGGACGTCGGCCCAGCTGGAAGAAGGCCTACGTCACGCTCGAGGAAGGCAGTACGATCGACCTTTACGAGCAGATGTAAGCTGCTCGTCGAGAAATCGGCACGCCGCACCCGTGGCAGTGTCCGTGCCGCAGCCGGGTATCACCCCCGACCCGGGGGGAGTGACCCGGACCGGTTTTGAAGCGCCCGCATGGGGTTTCACAGAGGTCGGCCGCCGTCGGGACCCTTCGGGGTGCCGGTCGCGTTCGGCCTGCAGGCGCCGGAACTGAATGAGGCCGAAGGGTGCGTCCGTGTTTCAGCGGACACGAGGAAGGAAACCATGGCGATCAAGAAGTACAAGCCGTACACCCCGTCGCGTCGCTACCTGACGACGTCGGACTTCAGCGACGTGACCACCTCCAAGCCGGAGAAGTCGCTGCTGGAGCCGCTGCGGAAGAAGGGCGGACGGAACCACCACGGTCACGTCACGGCGCGGCACCGGGGAGGCGGCCACAAGCGCGCCTACCGGCGCATCGACTTCCGGCGGGACAAGCACGGGATCCCCGCGCGCGTTTCCACCATCGAGTACGATCCGAACCGCAACGCCCGGATCGCGCTGGTGACGTACGCGGACGGGGAGAAGCGGTACATCATCGCGCCGCTCGGCCTGAAGGTGGGCGACGCGCTGATGTCGGGCCCCGACGCGGATCTCCGCACGGGCAACGCCCTGCCGCTCTCCAAGATCCAGCTGGGTACGCTGGTCCACGCCATCGAGCTTCGCCCGGGACAGGGCGCCAAGTTCGCGCGCGGCGCCGGCACGTTCGCCCAGGTGATGGCCAAGGAGGGCAACCTGGTCCTGCTGCGTCTGCCCAGCGGCGAGGTTCGTCGCGTCCAGGCCGCCTGCTACGCCACGGTGGGGCAGGTCGGGAACGAGGACGCGCAGAACATCGTCATCGGGAAGGCCGGCCGCTCGCGCTGGCTGGGCCGTCGCCCGAAGGTGCGCGGCGTCGCCATGAACCCCATCGATCACCCGATGGGCGGCGGCGAAGGCCGCTCCTCCGGCGGTCGCCATCCCTGCACCCCGTGGGGCAAGCCCACCAAGGGGTACAAGACCCGGCGCGCGAAGAAGGCGTCCGACAAGATGATCGTCAAGAGGAGGAAGTAGGATGGGCCGCTCTCTGAAGAAGGGGCCTTACGTGGTGGACAGCCTCGAGCAGAAGGTCGAGGCGATGAACAAGGCGGGAGACAAGCGCGTGATCAAGACGTGGGCCCGTCGTTCCACCATCACCCCGGAGTTCGTGGGTCACACGATGGCGGTCCACAACGGGAACAAGTTCATTCCGATCTACGTGACGGAGAACATGGTCGGCCACAAGCTTGGCGAATTCGCTCCCACGCGCACCTTCCGGGGTCACGCGGGCAAGGCGGACAAGGCCAAGGGCAAGAAGTAGAGGCGAGGGCGAAATGGAAGCGACGGCGAAAGCCAAGCACATGCGAATCAGCCCGCGGAAGATGCGCCTCGTGGTCGATCTCATCCGCGGTCGGAACGTGGAGGATGCCCTGGTCATCCTCCAGGGCACGCAGAAGAAGGCGTCGCCCATGGTGGAGAAGCTGCTGCGCTCCGCGGTGGCCAACGCGCTCTTCGTCGGAGAGGACGAGGACGATGCGGGGCCGCGAGTCAGCGTCGATGAGCTCTTCGTGAAGAAGGCGTTCGTGGACGGCGGTCCGGTCATGAAGCGGTTCCGGCCGCGCTCCATGGGGCGCGCCAACCGGATCCGGAAGCGCACCAGTCACCTGACCATCGTGGTCGGGACCAAGCGGTCTTAAGGACGAGGAGGAACCATGGGACAGAAAACCCATCCGGTCGGGCTTCGTCTCGGGATCGTGAAGACCTGGGACTCCCGCTGGTACGCCGGGCACGACTACCCGGACCTGCTGGAAGAGGATCTGATGATCCGCCGTTACCTGGATCGCCGCCTCTCGCAGGCCGGCGTCTCCAAGGTGATCATCGAGCGGAAGGCCAAGAAGGTCACCATCGTGATCCACACCGCCCGCCCGGGCATCGTCATCGGCCGCAAGGGCGCGCAGGTGGACCAGATCCGGGACGAGCTGCAGACCATCACCGGTCGGGACGTCTACATCGAGATCCAGGAAGTGGACAAGCCCGAGGTGGACGCCAAGCTGGTGGCGGATCACATCTCCCGCCAGCTTTCGCAGCGCGTCGGCTTCCGGCGGGCGATGAAGAAGGCGGTCTCGTCGGCCGTCCGTCGCGGGGCGCTGGGCATCCGCGTGGAGTGCGGCGGCCGCCTCGGCGGCGCCGAGATGGCGCGCCGGGAGACGTACCGCGAGGGGCGCGTTCCCCTGCACACGCTGCGCGCGGACATCGACTACGCGCAGGTCACGTGCCGCACCACGTACGGGACCATCGGCGTGAAGGTCTGGATCTTCAAGGGTGAGATCCTGACCAAGGTCGGCCACGAGAAGGAGCACGCGATGACGTCTCCGGCGGCCGGCGGCGGAGGACGCTAGCCATGCTGATGCCCAAGCGGACCAAGCACCGCAAGCAGCAGAAGGGCCGCATGCGTGGCAAGGCCATCCGCGGATCGAACATCGACTTCGGGGAGTACGCGCTCCAGGCGCTGGAGCCCGGACGCATCACGAGCCGCCAGATCGAGGCGGCCCGTGTGGCGCTCACCCGACGCGTGAAGCGAGGCGGGAAGATCTGGATCCGGATGTTCCCGCACAAGCCCATCACGAGGAAGCCGCAGGAAACCCGCATGGGAAAGGGCAAGGGGTCGCCGGAGTACTGGGTGGCCATCGTGAAGCCGGGGCGGATCCTGTTCGAGCTGGAAGGCGTGGAGCCGGGACTGGCCCGCGAGGCCATGGAACTGGCGCGGCACAAGCTGCCCATCAAGACGCGCTTCATCCAGCGTTCGGATTTCATCACGGAGTAACGGTCGACCAATGAAGATCAACGATATGCGGGCGATGACCCTCGACGAGCTTCGTGCCAAGCTGGACGAGCTCCTGGAGGATCAGTTCAACC
This sequence comes from bacterium, assembly GCA_965216835.1. Lineage (GTDB taxonomy): Bacteria > ARS69 > ARS69 > ARS69 > ARS69 > BQJX01. Next base: position 582,964 of record OZ244210.1, read on the forward strand.
TCAAGTTCCGGCTGCAGACTCAGCCTCTGGACGATCCTCTCCGGATCCGCAAGGTCCGACGCGACATCGCTCGCGTGAAGACCCTGATCCGCGAGAAGGAGGCCGAGGCGACGACGGCCGGAGGCGTCTCTTGACGCCGGCCGGGGAGCGGACCATGGAGACGACGCGAGGCAATCGCAAGACGCGGACGGGCGAGGTGGTGAGCACCGCGCCGAACAAGACCGTGGTGATCGCCGTGAAGGACCGGGTGCGGCATCCGCTGTACGGCAAGATCATCAACACCACGGTCAAGATCATGGCGCACGACGAGAACAACGAGTGCGAGGTCGGAGACGTCATCCGGGTCATGGAGACGCGACCGCTCTCGAAGCGCAAGCGGTGGCGCTACACGGAGACCATCCGCAAGGCGAAGTAGCCGAGGGAGCACGTCATGGTCCAGCAGGAATCGATTGTCGAGATCGCCGACAACTCCGGCGCCAAGAGCGCCCTGGTGATCCGCGTTCTCGGTGGAACCGGCCGACGCTACGCCTCCATCGGAGACATGGTCGTGCTCGCGGTCAAGAGCGCGATCCCGGGGGGCAACGTGAAGAAGGGCGATGTCGTGAAGGCGGTGATCGTCCGTACGAACAAGGAGATCCGTCGCAAGGACGGCTCGTACATCCGGTTCGACACGAACGCCGCGGTGATCGTGAACGACCAGAAGGAGCCGCGCGGGACTCGTATCTTCGGACCGGTGGCGCGCGAGCTGCGCGAGCGCCGGTTCATGAAGATCATCTCCCTCGCGCCGGAAGTGGTCTAGGAGAGGTCCGATGAAGATCCGACGTTACGACCAGGTCAGGGTGATCGCCGGGGAGGATCGCGGCAAGACGGGCAAGGTGCTGCGCGTCTTCAGGGATTCGGACCGGATCATCGTGGAGGGCGTGAACTTCATCAAGCGCCACACGCGTGCGCGGCCGGGCCAGCAGGCCGGCATCATCGAGCGGGAGGCTCCCATCCACGTGTCCAACGTGATGGTGATCGATCCCGCGTCCGGTGAGCCCAGCCGGGTCGGTCACCACGTCCTTTCGGACGGCACGCGCCAGCGGGTGGCGCGCAAGAGCGGCGAAGCGTTGCCGCAGAACGAGGGTTGAGCATGACGCCGACGCTTCAGGAGCACTACGAAAAGGAAGTCCGGCCGGCCCTCACGGAGAAGTTCGGCTACAGAAATCCCATGGAGGTTCCGCGGATCTCGAAGATCTCGCTGAACATCGGGGTGGGGGAGGCCAACCAGAGCCCCAACCTCATGGAGGACGCGGTCAAGACGCTGCGGCAGGTCACCGGCCAGCAGCCGTCCGTGCGGAACGCGCGGAAGTCGATCGCCAACTTCAAGCTCCGCGAGGGGATGCCGGTGGGTTGCGCGTGCACGCTGCGTCGCGCGCGGATGTGGGAGTTCCTGGATCGCCTGATCAACGCGGCGATCCCTCAGATCCGAGACTTCCGAGGCATGCCCACCAACAATTTCGACGGTCGCGGGAACTACACCATCGGCCTGCGTGAGCAGATCGTGTTTCCGGAGATCAACATCGACAAGGTCGCGAAGATCCGGGGAATGAACATCTCCATCGTCACGACCGCCAGGACGGACGAGGAAGGTCGCGAGCTGCTCCGGCTCATGAACTTCCCCTTCCGGAAGAACTAGGGGAGACCTTTGGCGAAGAAGGCGCTGATCGAGAAGGCAAAGCGCAAGCCGAAGTTCAAGGTGCGCGCGTACAACCGCTGCCGTCGCTGCGGTCGTCCGCGGGCCTTCATGCGCGACTTCGGTCTCTGTCGCATCTGCTTCCGGAACCTGGCCCACGAAGGTCAGATCCCGGGCATCGTGAAATCGAGCTGGTAGGAACACAACACCTCGAGTCGACGAGTCGCGGTGCCGCCCCGGCGGGACCTGCGAGACCTTCGGCCGGAAGGAGTTCGTAAATGGCGATGTCCGATCCGATCGCGGACATGCTGACGAGGATCCGCAACGCCGGGACGGCGTCCCACCGGAAGGTGGACATCCCGGCCTCCAAGATGAAGCTGGAGATCGCGCGGATCCTGCTGAAGGAGCGTTTCATCGCGAACTACAAGTTCCTGGAGGACGATGGTCCGCAGGGCCTGATTCGCGTGTACCTGAAGTACACCCCGTCCGACGAGCCGGTGATCACGGGCCTGGAGCGCGTCTCCAAGCCGGGTCTTCGCCGCTACTGCCGCGCCGGCGACGTGCCGCGGGTGCTCGGCGGAATGGGCGTTTCCATTCTTTCCACGTCGCGGGGGATCATGACCGGACGCGAGGCCAAGGCGGTCGGCGTCGGCGGCGAGATCCTCTGCTCGGTCTGGTAGGGAGGAAGAGATGTCGCGAATCGGCAGGCTTCCCGTTCCCGTGCCGTCCGGCGTGGACGTGAAGCTGGACGACGGGGTCTTCCGGGCCAAGGGCAAGCTCGGCGAGCTCTCCGTCAACGTTCCGCGGGACATCGCGGTGGAGATCGACGGTTCGGAGGTCAAGGTCACGCGGCCCACGGACCAGAAGAACCACCGCGCGCTGCACGGGCTGACGCGCACGCTGATCAACTCGGCGGTGGTCGGGGTCTCCGAGGGCTTCCAGAAGGAGCTGGAGATCGTCGGTGTGGGTTACCGCGCGGAGATGAAGGGTAAGAATCTGGTGATGCATCTGGGCTACTCGCATCCGCACACGGTCGAGGCGCCCGAGGGAATCACGTTCGAGGTTCCGGAGCCGGTGAAGGTCGTGATCAAGGGTCCGGACAAGCAGGTGGTCGGCCAGGTGGCCGCGAACATCCGTTCGCTCCGTCCGCCGGAGCCCTACAAGGGCAAGGGCGTGAAGTACGCGGGCGAGCACATCCGACGCAAGGCCGGCAAGGCCGCGGCGGGATAGGAACGGCAAGATGAAGGACATGAGCCGAATCAAGCGGGAAGGACTGAAGCGGCGTCACCGTCGCGTCCGGAAGAAGATCCGCGGTACGGCCGAGCGGCCTCGTCTCGCCGTTCGTCGGACCCTCAAGCACGTGACGGCGGTGCTCGTCGACGACGATGCGCATCGCACCATCGTGCAGGTTTCCAGCACCTCCAAGAACCTCGCCGGTTCGCAGGGTGATGGTTCCGTCAAGATGAAGCGTTCCGAGGCCGTCGGTGCCGAGGTGGCGCGGCTCGCCAAGGAGAAGGGGATCTCTTCGGTCGCCTTCGACCGCGGCGGACGTCTCTACCACGGTCGGGTCAAGGCGGTGGCCGATGCGGCCCGGAAGGGAGGCCTGGAGTTTTGAGCGAGACTCATAGCGCAGGACCGGCGCCGGGCGGTGGCCCGGGCGGAGGCCGGGGCGGTCGCGGACGCGGCGGCGGACCGGGCGGCCGGGGCGGTCAGGGCGGCCGCGGGCGCGGTCGAGGCCGCGGGCCTCGCCGGGATCGTCCGGAAGAGAAGAAGGAGTTCACCGAGAAGGTCATCGGGATCAACCGCGTCGCCAAGGTGGTGAAGGGCGGACGCCGGTTCAGCTTCAACGCGCTGGTCGCCCTGGGCGACGAGAAGGGGCGCGTGGGAGCCGGTCTCGGCAAGGCCAACGAGGTGTCCGAGGCCGTTCGCAAGGCCACGGAAAATGCCAAGAAGTCGATGTTCCGCGTCGCCATGGTGAACGGAACGCTCCCGCACAAGGTGCTCGGCCGCGCGGGTGCGGGACGGGTGCTGCTGATCCCGGCCAGCCCGGGTACCGGCGTGATCGCCGGCGGCGCGGTTCGTCCCATCCTGGAGGCCGCGGGCTTCAAGGACGTGCTCACCAAGTGCCTCGGCACCAACAACCCGCACAACGTGGTCAAGGCCACGGTGGACGGGCTCAAGCAGCTCCAGACGCTCCAGGACGTGGCGCGTCGCCGGGGCGTCAGCGTCGCCCATCTGATGGGCAATGAAGAGGACGAGGCCGAGTCATGAGCAAGCGGCTGAAGATCACCCAGTACCGGAGCGCCATCAGCCGGCGCCAGAACCAGAAGGACACCATCCGGTCGCTCGGGATCCGTCGCCTCCACCAGACCGTGGAGCACGACGACACCCCGGCCATCCGGGGCATGATCGAGACCGTGAAGCATCTGGTTCGCGTCGAGGAAGTCGAGGCCTAGTTCATCCGCCCCACCGGGCGTGAGGAAAATGCGATGTACCAGTTGAACAACCTGAAGCCCGCTCCGGGCGCCAAGAAGAAGGCAAAGCGTGTCGGTCGCGGCCAGGGTTCGGGCCGTGGGACCACGGCTTCGCGCGGCCAGAAGGGTCAGGGCTCCCGCTCGGGCGGCAGCACGCACCCCTGGTTCGAGGGCGGGCAGATGCCGCTCTACCGCCGGCTCCCGAAGAAGGGATTCTTCAGCCGGAACCGCGTGGAGAACCAGGTCGTGAACCTGAGCCAGTTCGAGCGCTTCGAGGCGGGGTCCACCATCGACGTGGACTACCTCAAGTCGAAGGGCCAGATCTCCGGCCGGGATCCGCGCGTCAAGATCCTGGGCAACGGCGAGATCGCCGGCGCGTTCACCGTGAAGGTGCACGCCGTGTCCAAGACGGCCCGCGAGAAGATCGAGGCGGCCGGCGGCAGCATCGAGATCGTCGAGCACTCCAGCGCCAAGAGCGCCGGGAAGGACCAGGGATGATCTTCGAGAAGATCGCGGCCATCTTCAAGATCCCGGAGCTGAAGCGCCGGGTGCTGTTCACCATCGGGATGCTCTGCATCTACCGGCTGGGCGGGCACGTGCCCACGCCGGGAGTGGACGGGCCGGCGCTCGGCGAGTTCTTCGCCGCGCAGCAGGACTCCCTGTTCGGTCTCTACGACATGTTCGTCGGAGGGAACCTGTCCCAGGCCACGATCTTCGCGCTCGGCATCATGCCCTACATCTCCGCGTCCATCATCTTCCAGATGCTGACGGCGGTGGTGCCCTTCTTCGAGAAGCTCCAGAAGGAAGGGGAGTCCGGGCGCAAGAAGATCACGCAGTACACGCGCTACGGAACGGTGCTGCTCGGCCTCGTCCAGGGCTTCGGTGTCGCCAAGTTCCTCGAGGGATTGGCCTCGCCGTCCGGCACGCCGGTCGTGCCCACGCCGGGCTTCATGTTCGAGATCACCACCGTGATCACGCTGATCGCCGGAACCATCTTCACGATGTGGCTGGGCGAGCAGATCACGGAGCGCGGCATCGGGAACGGCATCTCGCTCATCATCTTCATCGGGATCGTGGCCAGCTACCCCGCGGATGCGGCCAACACCATCCGTTCGGTGGCCTCGGGCGGCATGCACATCGCCACGCTGCTGCTGGTCCTGGCGGCGATGATCGCCATCACGGCGGCGGTCATCCTGGTCACCCAGGGGCAAAGAAGGATCCCGGTGCAATACGCAAGACGCGTGGTGGGACGGAAGGTCTACGGCGGGCAGAGCACGCACATTCCGCTGCGGGTGAACACGGCGGGCGTGATTCCCATCATCTTCGCCCAGTCGTTCATCATGTTCCCCAGCACGCTGGCGCTCTACTTCCCGAACAACGAGATCATCCAGGGCATCGCGGCCAACCTGCGCTTCGGTACGCCGATCCACTCCATCATCTACGGAGGGATCATCATCTTCTTCGCGTACTTCTACACCGCGATCATGTTCAACCCGACGGATCTCGCGGACAACATGAAGAAGCACGGCGGCTTCATCCCGGGCATCCGTCCGGGCAAGCGCACGGCGGAGTACATCGACCGGATCCTGACCCACATCACGCTGCCGGGAGCCATCTTCCTGGCGCTGATCGCGATCCTGCCGTTCGTGCTGATCAACGAGCTGGCCGTTCCGTTCTTCTTCGGCGGTACGGGACTTCTCATCGTGGTGGGTGTGGCGCTGGATACACTCCAGCAGATCGAGTCGCACCTGCTCATGCGCCACTACGACGGTTTCCTGCGGAAGGGCCGTCTGCGCGGGCGCCGGTAGGAACGGATGGTCTGGATCTTCGTCGGACCCCCGGGAGCGGGAAAGGGAACCCAGGCGGTTCTCCTGGCGGAGCACCTCGCGGTGCCCCATCTCTCCACCGGGGACCTGCTCCGGAGGGCCGTCAAGGACGGCACGGAGCTGGGGAGGAAGGCCCGGTCGTACATGGAGGCCGGGGACCTGGTCCCCGACGCGCTGATCCTGGACATGGTCCGGGAGGCGCTGGAAGGGAAGTCCGGCTGCATCCTGGACGGCTTCCCTCGGAACACCGCCCAGGCCGACGCCCTGGGGGAGATGCTCGAGGAGATCGGGCTGTCGCTGGCCGGCGTGATCCGGCTGGAGGTCTCCGTGGGCGTCCTGGTGCAGAGAATCGCCGGACGGGCGGCCGAGGGCCGCGCGGACGACACGGAGGACACGGTGCGCAACCGCCTGAAGGTGTACGAGGAGCAGACGGCCCCCCTGGTGGACTACTACCGGGATCGGGGCGTGCTCCTGGACGTGCAGGGCGAGGGCACCGTGGAGGACATTCAGGCCCGGATCCGCGAGATCGTGGCGGAGAGGGGAGCCGGCTCGTGATCCTGCTCAAATCGCCCAGCGAGGTGGAGCAGATGCGCCTGCCCGGCGAGATCGTCGGCGGGGCCCACGAGAGGGTCCGCCAGGCCATCCGGCCGGGCGTGACCACCCGGGAGCTGGATGACCTGGTGGAGGACTACATCCGGGAGCAGGGCGGAACCCCCGCATTCAAGGGCTACCGCGGTTTCCCGGCGTCAGCCTGCATCTCGGTCAACGAGGAGGTGGTCCACGGGATTCCGGGCTCCCGCCGCCTCGAGGACGGGGACATCGTAGGGGTGGACATCGGGGTCCAGGCTGGGGGATTCTACGGGGATGCCGCCCAGACCATTCCGGTGGGAAGCGTCTCCCGGGAGGCGGAGGAACTCCTCCGAGTGACCCGCGAGGCCCTGCTCCTGGGCATCGAGCAGGCGCGGGCGGGCAACCGGATGGGCGACGTTTCCAACGCCATCCAGTCGTACGTGGAGAAGGCGGGTTTCTCCATCGTGCGTTCGCTGGTCGGTCACGGGATCGGCCGGTCCATGCACGAGGACCCGCAGGTGCCCAACTTCGGACCTGCGGGAAAGGGTCCGGAGCTGAAGGCCGGCATGGCGCTGGCCATCGAGCCGATGGTGAACATCGGCCGTCACGAGGTGGAGGTGCTGGACGACGCCTGGACCGTGGTCACCACGGACGGGTCGCTGTCGGCACACTTCGAACACACCGTCGCGATCACGGACGAAGGTCCGGTGGTCCTGACGGAGGGCGCGGTCCCGGTCGCGTGACGACCGCGCGGAAGGCAGGGCCAAGGATGGCGAAGGAACAGGGAATTCAGGTCGAGGGCACGGTGATCGAACCGCTTCCGAACGCCAGCTTCCGCGTGGAGCTGGAGAACGGTCACAAGGTCCTCGCGCACATCTCGGGCAAGATGAGGATGAACTTCATCAAGATCCTGCCCGGCGACAAGGTGACGGTGGAACTGTCTCCCTACGATCTCACTCGTGGGCGGATCGTCTACCGGTACAAGTAGGAACCGGAGGGATCTCATGAAGTCTCGGACTTCGGTCAAGAAGATCTGCAACTCTTGCAAGATCGTGAAGCGACACCGCGTGGTCCGCGTGATCTGCAGCGCGAACCCGCGGCACAAGCAGCGCCAGATGGTGCGGAAGTAAGGAGCCTTAGGATGCCGCGTATTGCCGGAGTGGATCTGCCTCCCGCGAAGAGGATGGACGTGGCCCTCACGTACATCTACGGGATCGGTCCCTCGGTCGCCAAGGAGATCTGCGCCAAGACCGGCGTGGACCCGGCGCTTCCGGCGAAGGACCTGCCGGAGTCGGACACGGCCCGGATCCGGACCGAGCTGGAGAACAACTACAAGGTGGAAGGAGCCCTCAGGAGCGAGGTGTCGATGAACATCAAGCGCCTGATGGACATCGGTTGCTACCGGGGACTTCGGCATCGTCGTTCCCTTCCGGTTCGCGGGCAGCGCACCAGCACGAACGCCCGCACGCGGAAGGGCCCGAAGAAGGGCTCCGGCGTCATGAAGAAGAAGAAGTAACCAGGAGGCACGGAGTTGGCCGACGCGAAGGGCAAGGGCAAGCGCCCGCGCAAGAAGAAAGACAAGAAGGTCGAGGCCGTCGGGGTCGCCCACGTCCAGTCCACGTTCAACAACACGATCATCACCCTGACGGACAGCAAGGGCGAGGTCGTCAGCTGGGCTTCAGCCGGCAAGGTCGGTTTCAAGGGTTCCCGCAAGAGCACTCCCTTCGCGGCGCAGCTCGCCGCCGAGAAGGCGGCCAAGGAGGCCCTGGAGCTCGGTCTGCGGCGGGTCGAGGTGCGGGTGAAGGGTCCCGGTTCGGGGCGGGAGGCGGCCATCCGGTCGCTGACCATCGCCGGCCTGGACATCTCCGCCATCCGCGACGTGACCCCGATCCCGCACAACGGTTGCCGCCCCAAGAAGCGGCGCCGGAACTAGGGGAAGAGGAACATGGCACGGAATACGGATCCCAAGTGCAAGCAGTGCCGGCGCGAGGGCGTGAAGCTCTTCCTCAAGGGTGAGCGCTGCCTGACGCTGAAGTGCGCCATCGAGCGGCGCAACTACGCGCCCGGCGTCCACGGACAGAACTTCCGCCGCAAGGTCACGGACTACGGCCTGCAGCTCCGCGAGAAGCAGAAGGCGCGTCGCACCTACGGCGTGCTGGAGCGGCAGTTCCGCGGCTACTACGCCAAGGCCGCGCGCCAGACCGGCGTCACGGGCGAGAACCTGCTCCGCATCCTGGAGCTCCGCCTGGACAACGTGGTCTACCGTCTCGGCCTCGCGGCGTCGCGGGCCCAGGCGCGGCAGCTCGTGCTGCATCGCCACTTCTCGGTGAACGGCCGCACGGTCACCATCCCGTCGTACCAGTGCAAGGCGGGGGACAAGATCCAGGTCCGCGAGAAGAGCCGCAAGGTGGATGCGTTCAAGGCGGCCATCGAGAGCCGGGATCCCAACGCGCTCGTGAGCTGGCTCAGCCTGGACAAGGACAACCTGGCGGGCTCCGTCCTCTCGCTGCCGTCGCGGCAGGAGATTCCGGTGCCGCTGAACGAGCAACTCATCGTGGAACTCTACTCGAAGTAATCGTTTTCCCGGCGGCCGCTCCCGCGTGGACGGCCGTCTTCCGCGGGCGAGACACTCGTCCGGGGAGCCCGGAAGAAGGTCACGTCGGACCGAGGAACCGGGTTCTCGAACCCCAAGGAAAGGAGCGCTCCCATGAAGTGGAGACCCCTGACCATGCCGCGAGGCGTCGAGTTCGACGAGTCGACCCTCACCGAAAGCTACGGGAAGATGACGGTGCAACCCCTGGAGAAGGGGTTCGGCACCACGCTCGGCAACTCCCTCCGTCGGGTGCTGCTCTCCAGTCTGCAGGGCGCCGCGCCGGTGTTCACGCGCATCGAGGGTGTGGAGCACGAGTTTTCCACGGTCGCCGGCGTCCGCGAAGACGTCACGGAGGTCGTGCTGAACCTCAAGAGCCTGGAGTTCCGCTACGACGGCGAGGAGATCCGCAAGGGTCGCCTGGAAGTGGACGGCGAGAAGCAGGTCACGGCGGCGGACTTCGTGTTCGAGCCGGACGTGGAGCTGCTGAACCCGGACCAGTACATCGCCACCGTGAACAAGGGCGCCAAGCTGTCCATGGAGGTCGGCATCCTCTGCGGCCGCGGCTACGTGCAGGCCGAGCAGCACAAGATGGACGAACAGCCCATCGGCACCATCATGCTGGACTCCGTGTTCAGCCCGGTGACCAAGGTGCGCTACGAGATCGAGGCCACGCGCGTCGGCCAGCGCACGGACTACGACAGCCTCATCATGGAGATCTGGACGGACGGCTCCGTGACCCCGGTGGACGCCGTGGGCCACGCCGCCAAGATCCTGAAGGATCACCTCATGATCTTCATCAACTTCGACGAGGAGCCCGAGATCGTCGAGGAAGAGGAGTACGATGAGGAGTTCGAGCGGATGCGGGAGCTGCTGAACCGCTCCGTGGACGAGCTGGAGCTGAGCGTCCGTTCCAGCAACTGCCTCACGTCCGCCAACCTGCGGACCATCGGCGAGCTGGTGCAGAAGACCGAGGCGGAGATGCTGAAGCAGCGGAACTTCGGACGGAAGTCGCTGAAGGAGATCCAGGAGATTCTCCAGGGGATGAACCTCCACTTCGGCATGGACGTCAGCAAGTGGTACGGCAAGAGCGAAGAACCGGCGGAAACGTCCGCGTAGACGTCACGTCGCATCCGGAGTGAGGAAATGAGACACCGCAAGCGCCTGGTCCGGCTGAGCCGGACCTCCTCCCACCGCAAGGCCATGTTCCGCAACATGGTCACCTCGCTTCTCCGCGAGGAGCGGGTGGAGACCACCGTGACCAAGGCGAAGGAGTGCCGGCGCGTCGCCGAGCGCATGATCACCTTCGCCAAGCGCGGGGACCTGCACGCCCGGCGTCAGGTGGCGCGCGTGGTCCGTGACAACGACGTCATCCAGAAGCTGTTCGACGAGATCGGTCCGCGCTACGCGGAGCGTCCGGGCGGCTACACGCGCATCATGAAGACCGGCTTCCGCGCCGGCGACAACGCGCCCATGTCCATCCTCGAGCTCGTCGATGCTCCCCCGCCGGGAGCCAAGGACGAGGAAGAGGTGGAGGAGAAGAAGGGCAAGAAGAAGAAGTAGCCTGCCGCGGGTCATGCCCGCAGGAACGGCAGCAAGAAAGAGCCCCCGGCGCTTGCGCGTCGGGGGCTTCTTGCTGGGGGCGGGGCGGGCCGCGCCGGCGGGCCTAGGCGTGGCGGCCGGAACCGCGGCAACCGGTTGTGGAGGTGCGTCTCGTCGTCGTCGGACTCGCCTCAGTCCAGGCGCACTACCCGCACGGCCGAGGCGGCATCGCCCGCCCGCACCCGTACGAAGTAGACGCCGGCCGGAACGTCGGCCGCATCCCACCGGACCGTGTTCTCGCCGGCCGGCCGCGATGCGTCGCGCAGCGGAGTGGCGATGCGCCGGCCGGCGACGTCGTACACGTCCACGTCCACCGTGCCGCCCCGCGGCAGCGTGAAGCCGATCTCCACCGCCGCCTGGAAGGGGTTGGGCGCGGCCCGCGTCAGACGCAGGCGATCCGTCACGGCGGTCGCCACGTCCGGAGCATCGACCGCGTTTCCGGCCAGCACCTCGTCCAGGAGCCGTTGCGCGGTCTCCGCCGTGATCTCCACGTGCTCCTGGTTGGGCGACGTGCTTGGGAAGTACACCGCATCGAACGGCGTGAGCGCGGCCAGATCCGCCGTCCCGTCCACGTCGAAGTCCAGCGGCGCGCCCGGGATGGCCAGCGCCGACACCGTCGGGATGAAGCCGTGGTTCGGGTGCAGCGCGACGATGTCGCCGTACGGCGCCGTCACGGAGTCCATCTGCGCCATGGAATCGCGGAAGCCGCCCGGCGCGCTGTCGTACGGGTCCGTGCCGGAGACCGTCACCTGCAGCGCGTCCGTCGGCAGCAGGATGATGGCCACGCGCGCGTCCAGCACGAGCTGCGATCCGCCGTCCGGCACCGCGTAGACGTCGCCGTCCACGTCCACCAGGAAGCTCCGGTACTCGTAGAGGATCACCTGCTGGCCGGGCGCGAAGCCCTGCGACGTTCCCTGGGCGCTGCCGTTCGCGAAGCCGACGAGCCTCGGCCCCGTCGGCCAGCCCCCGACCGCCGCCAGGTCCGACAGGAAGTCCGCGCGCAGCGGATCGGCCACGGCCGCGCCGCTGGGCGGCGTGGTGTGGTGGTACACCAGCATCTGCCGCGCGGCCGGCGTGTCCAGCCGGCTCAGCAGGAACTCCGCGTCCGCGGACAGGTCCGAGAAGAAGTCCAGCCAGTACTGGATGCCCAGCGGGATGTTGGCGCCGGCGTGCGGAGTGTCGAACGTGATGTACGTGCCGGTGTGGTGCGGGATCGCCTGCTGCTCCATCCAGGCCAATGCGTAGCGGCCGACGAGCCCGCCCATGCTGGCCCCGATCACCGCGATTTCCTCCGGCGCGCCGGTCAGCGCGTTGACGTCCTGGATCACCTGCGCGGCCAGCAGCGCGTTGCGCTGGATGGGCTCGGTGGCGTCGTCGAAGTTCAGGACCACGAGGTCCCGTCCCTCGGCGCGGAGCGTCTCCACCAGGTTCTGCGCGTTCAGCAGTTCGTAAAGCTGTTCCCAGTCGTAGGTGTCCTCCAGGTCGAAGCCCTCGAAGACGACGACCGGTCGCGTGAGGACGGCGTGTCCCGGCGCCAGGTAGACGTAGGCCTCGCCGCCGGCGGACACGCCTTCCCAGGCCGGGCCCGAGACGAAGAGCGTGTCGTCCGGGAGCGGCGTGCCGAGCGCCGCCACGCGGAAGGACGAAGCGGCGTGGCGGACGGTGCCGTCGGCGTAGGTCCAGCGCAGCCGCAGGGACTTCTCCCCGGCGTCGGTCCAGCGGACGTCCACCGGCACCCCCGGCGCGAGCGCGACCAGTCCTCGCCCGTCGCCGAAGTCGGCCTGGACGAGGACCGGGCGCGCGCCGTCGGTGAGGACCCGGTCCGGATCCAGCACGAACCGCACCGTGCCGCGCCAGGCGGTCCCGGCCAGCGGCGCCGCGGCCGCGATCCGGCCGAGCCGATACGCATCGTCCGAGGTGACCGCCAGTCGATCCCCCTCGGCCCGGAGCAGCCCGCGCTCCGCCGCATCGGGGCGGATCCGGGCCACCTCCACGTCCACGAGCCCCAGCGGCACCGGTCCCTTCGCCGCCTGAATGGAGCGATCCAGGAGAGCCTCCCAGCGGGCGTCCGCGGCCTCCACGCCGGCCCGGCGCAGTTCCGAGGCCAAGGATCGCCACTCCGCAGGCGGAAGGGCGGGCGCCTCCGGAGACCCGTCCAGGCGGTCCCGGACGGCGAACGGAGCTCCACGGTCCAGCAGCGGGGCCGGCGGGCTCATGTCAGAAAGGGCGAAGTCCAGCCGATCGGCCAGTGGGCCGGCGGCGGTCGGAGAGGCGGTCCACATGGCCCCGAGGGCCCCGAAAAGCACGACCCGGTCGCGCAGCGATCTGGAGGGAATCATGTTCCCAGTGTCCCGGACGCGAGCACCCTGTTTCAAGAGCGAACCGACGATTCTACGGGCTCATACGGCGATGGAGGCGGGCCGATAAGGCGAGGGAGGCCCGCCCGCCCCGGGGTACGGGTCCGCCCAGAATCGTCAACCGGAACGACGCAGCCATGGAAGCTGGGGACGGATTCCCATTGGATCGAATGGACCACGACTGCCTGTCGGTGCTGAGTTCCGCCCTGCGCGGAGGCTCGGTCGAAGAGGCCGCCGAGCGCCTGCTCGCGGGGCTGCGCTCCGTGCTGGGCGCCCGCGGCGGAATGGTGGCGGTGCGTTCGGAGGCGGGGGTCAACGTCCTCGCCGGGCACGACGTTCCGGCTCCGTGGGTCGAGGGATGGCGCTCGGCCCCGTCGTCCTCCGTCGACGCGCGCTTCGCCGGCAGCCTCGTCCGCGAGTCCCTCGGCTCTGCGGACGGCCTCATCGATCCCGAGCTGAAGATGCTGGGCGTGCGCACGCAGTGGGTCCTGCCGCTGGCGGTCGGCGCCCAGGCGATCGGGGTCGTCGTGCTGCTGTCGAACACCGAGGAGGCGTTCCCAGAGGACGTGCGCTCTCCGGTGGAGGCCGTCGTGTCCGGGTTCGCCGGCTGGCTGCGCGGCGCGGCCCTGCCCGCCGAGGCTCCGTCCGCATCGTCCGGCGCTTCGCATCCCGCCCCGTCGGCCGACGATCCGAATCGATGGGCCCGCACGCTGCTGGACACGCTGGGCGTGTCCGCCGTCGTGCTGGATCCGGGCGGTCGCGTGCGCGCGCTGGGCGCCGGCTGGCTGGGCGACTCCGGACCCGAAGCGGATCTCATCGGACGATCCTTCGCCGAACTGCTGGAGGCCGACCGCACCGAGGTGCTGGCCGCGTTGCGGACCACGGCCCGCCACGGCCGGTGGCGCGGCGCGTTCACCGTGCGCGGTACGCCGATCGACGTGGCGCTGCATGCGGTGCGCACCGAGGACGATCGGCTGGATTCCATTCTCGGTCTCCGGCGACCGGCCGCGCAGGCGAGCGCCCGCGACGTCATCGATCGGATTCCCGTCGGCGTCCTTCTCCTCGACGAGCAGTTGCGCGTGCAGGAGACGAACGCCGAGCTGGCCACGATCTTCGGCGAGGCGCGCCTGCCTGATCGCCCGGCCGGCCTGGACGTGCGGTCGCTGGAGGCGTTCCAGACGCGCACCGCACAGTCCGCGCTGGACGAGCTGACCGCCGCGGGCAGCGTGGAGGCCACCGACGTGCACCTGGCGGCCGGCGACCGGTCGCGTGTTCCGGTGCAACTGCGCGGCACCGCGCTGACCGCCGAGGGCGGCACGGTTTCCGGATACATGGTCACGCTGGTCAGCCGCACGGGCGGGACGGACGTGGAGCGCCAGCTCATGCGCGCGCAGAAGATGGAGTCCATCGGCAACTTCGCCAGCGGCCTGGCGCACGACTTCGGCAACTTCGTCTCCGTCATCCTCGGGAAGGCCGGCGTGCTGCGCGTGAAGCTGCCGGACGATCCGCACATCGTGCGGGACCTGGAGGACATCGAGACGGCGGCGAAGCGCGCGCAGCATCTGGCGCAGGAGCTGATGAAGTTCGCCCGCGGCGGACGGAGTCGCGTGGAGCGGCTCAACGTGAACCAGCTCATCGAGGAGGTGGGTGCGCTCATCCGCACGAGCATCGGCAAGCGCATCGACCTGGAGCTGCGCCTGGAGGCGGGTGCGCCCGAAATCCAGGCTGACGAGGTGGAGATCCAGCAGCTCGTCCTGAACCTCTGTCTCAACTCCCGGGACGCGATGCCCAACGGCGGCCGGCTGGTCGTGGAGACCCGACCACTGACCGACGCGCAGCGCGCCGCGCTGCAGGCGGGCGAGGAGACGACGGACGGCGTGTGCCTGCGCGTGCGCGACACGGGCGAGGGCATGCCGCCCGAGGTGCTGGAGCGGATCTTCGAGCCGTTCTACACCACGAAGGAGGACGGGCAGAAGGGGACCGGGCTGGGGCTGGCGATGGTCTACGGCATCGTCCGCCGGCACGGCGGCATCATCGACGTGCAGAGTCGGCCCGGTCTGGGGACCACGTTCGAGATCTTGCTTCCCGCCGCCGCGGCTCCCGAGGAGCCCCGGGTGGGGCGGAAGATCCTCGTGGTCGATGACGAGCTCGCCTTCCGCGAGATGATCCAGCTCATCCTGGAGGAGGACGGGTACCGCGTGCAGATGGCCTCCGATGGCATGGAGGCGCTGCGGATGCTGCGGGACGGCTGGCAGGAGCTGGCGCTGGCGATCATGGATCTGCGGATGCCCGGCCTGGATGGGCTGGGGCTGCTGGCCGAGTTGCGTCGCTTCTCGGAGGATCTCCCGGTGCTGGTGACCACCGGCTACG
Organism: bacterium; assembly: GCA_965216835.1. Lineage (GTDB taxonomy): Bacteria > ARS69 > ARS69 > ARS69 > ARS69 > BQJX01. The sequence goes on from OZ244210.1 coordinate 598,428, forward strand.
CCGGGGAGGAGGAGAAGGAGACGGCACGGGGCCACGGGGCGCTGGTCCTGGAGAAGCCCTACCGCGTGGCGGACCTGCGGTCGGCCCTGGCGACGCTCCTGGAGGAGGAGGCCGGGGAGGACCGCCCCGAGGCGGATCGGCCGGCGGCGGCGTCCGGCGAGATCCCCTTCGACGGGGCCCCCTGATCGGCCTCAAGCCGTCGGCGGCGGGCGACGATTCCCAGGCAGCGGGGAGCCGGCGGTCGCCTTGACAGGTGACCCGCGCTTCCGTACTCTCCGTCGTCCGGAAACGGGCCCAGGCCCGGGACCCACAGATTCGCTCCTCGGTAGCTCAATGGTAGAGCATGCGGCTGTTAACCGCAGGGTTGTTGGTTCGAGTCCAACCCGGGGAGCCAGTATCGGAACGGTCGCCTGAGGGCGGCCGTTTTCGTTTTGGGGGCGGGTGGCTGAGCGGGGTGTGAGGGCCGTGTGCGGCGTTCTGGGCGAGTGGGCTGCCAGGCCCCGGAACTCCCGTTCACCGAACCTCTCGGATCCGGCTCTCCGACCTCTCGGAAGTCTCTCCCTCTCTCGGATAGAGGGTCTTGGTTAACGGAGGAGTCCGACTCGGTTGGGCCCGGAGATCAGGGGCACCTTGTCGTGGTCACGGCACCTACACCAGCGCGGCGCCGACCTACTCGGTGAGTTCGTACAAACCCTTCCCAACGCGACGGAACCGCGCCTCTCTCCTGAGGGCCGTCGCAATCGTAGACTTCAAGTTGCGGCTCTCTGTCCGGTAGAGGTCGTGCCGCTCGATGCCCCGCTGAATCTCCACCAAGCGCATGGCGCGCTTTGCATTGCGCAGGGACGATCGCTGCCGCGTCTCCGGCCGTCCGTTCGTTGCTTCTGGCCGCATTCGGGCGTGGTGGGCCCTTGCGTGGCTTGAAGCCAAGTTCCTTGAGATCGGCCTCCGGGCCCTCCATCCCGGCTTCAGGGAACGCCATTTCCTTGAGTAGGCGGGCGCGTAGCCGCGCTAGGCGCTTGAGGCGTTCGGAGAGCTGGCGGAACATACGTGCGGACTAGCGCAGTAGCCGACTCCTAGTAAACGAGTGGCAGGCGACACGGTCCCGGCGCTACGATCTTTACAATCCTACATCTGAGAAATGAGAGCCAAGAGTCTTGCTTCGCATGATCGAGAGCAGTACAATTCTCGCATCAGTGAGTCGAACGTTGCGTCCGGTGTGCTATTCGGGGGGCGCGGCAAGCGAGACTCGATTCGTGGCAGCCGGTTCGCGCGGTGCCGGTGGCTTCAGAGCCATGACCGTCACAGCGCTTAGTCCTTCGCTGCGCGAGTAGGCCCTGGCAATCGGGGCCAGGTGTGTGGCTGGCGTCCTTCCCCCAAGAGACGCCTTGATATATGCGGTTCGGAGTTCACCTGCGGGCGGAATCTCCGCTGGCTCCAGGGCGGAAGCAAACGGAGTCGCTCGCGCTCAGTCTCCCGTACGAGTGGGTGAGCCTCAGTGGAGGGCATCGACGATGCGCCTAGTATCCTCGCCAATTGGCGGACCCCGTCATTCTTCTTGCGACCCCATCCTCCCCGGTGCGCGCATCGGAGCTGCGTCCACAGTGGCGTTCGCGCTCCTGGTGTCGTTCCTCGCCCTCGTGTGGTCTGCCCCACAGTCTGCCGCCCAGTCCCTGAGCGAGTACTGCGCTGAGGGGGCAACGTCCTCCGTGGCGAGCGGCATCGCAGCACAGGACACAGTCTATGCGCTCGTGATCTACGCGCGCTTCTCCGACGCTGGGGAGGATGGTCCACCTCCCGGCTGCCCCGACCCGTGGCCCAGGACGGCCACAACAGCGCCACCGCTCTCAGTGGGGATCATCGACTCTGCGTACCCGTCAACCGATGGTAGCCTGACCCACTACTTCGAGCTGATGTCGCGCAATGATGAAAACTCGTCGCCGGTTCACAGTCTGTTCGGAGAGGTGTATCCATCTGTTGTGAACCTAGGGACGATGGGCTCAGTGGCTGCTGCGTACCCAGGAGCGGATTTTCAGGCGGCAGCGTGCGCGTCCGCGATCTTGGCCGCAGACAGCGATGGCAGTTTCGACCTCGGGGATCCTAGGTTCGATGCGAACGGTGACGGAGAGATGGACTTCGTATTCGTCTGCTTCAGGGATCAGTTTGCGCCGAGCGGACCGGGCGCGATCTTCATCCCGGGGTACTCCGGAGAATCCAATCTTGGCACTGGAACGCCGTTCCCGCTCACCGTCGGGAACTCCGGAACCTTGACTGTCCCAGACCAGAATGGAGCGACCGTTACGGTCCGGCCTGTGGATCGCAGTCGTCGGATGTACCGGTTCATCATGGCGCACGAGTATGTGCACGATCTCATGGACCTGTTTCCGCACGGGATCGACGGAAGGGGAGGGCACTTGTCCTCAATGGGGCCGTATGCGCTCATGGACGGCACGTCCAGTGCCTCTGGCAAGGGGGGGGAGCTCGTGTCCTCCTTTGTGAGGAGTGGCCTTGGATGGATAGCTCCTCAAGTCTCCGTTGATCTATCAGTGTGGTCACCAGGGCAGAGCCTGGACATCGAGATGCGAGATGCGGGCAAGTACGGAGCAGATGGCTTCGTTCGGGTCGATACTCCGAGCCCAGCTCAGTCGTTCTTGCTGGAGTGCAGAGACAGCTTGGCCACTTCCTTCTCATCCGAGGACGGGTGTAGAGGTGCTGAGGCCTATTCGGGCCTGCTCGCCGTACACTGGTCCCGCGAGTGGCGAGAGCCGTGCGGCCCGGGTCCCATTCCGAGTGACGTCGATAGTTGGTGGGACTATGAGGTCATTGACCAGGATCTGTTCCACCGCGAGTGGCCGTGTGACCCGCCGACTTGTGACTGCAATCCCATCGAAGGCGGGTGTGTGAACGAGCGGTATCCACCGAACCTTGACCCGGAGATGGCGAGCGGGATGATGGACACGCTCTCGTGGGCGCCGGATCCGGTCTCGGGGTGGGACGGCTCATCGTTCAACGACCACTTCGCCAGGGGTCAGACCGAGAACGACTTGTTCGGAGAGGGGCCGTCGAGGACGAACGTATTCGCTCCGTACACAGACCCCTCGACAAACCTCTACTACGCGCCGCCGCCGCAGTCGAATCCCGACTACGACCACGTGTCTCACTGCGAGTTTCGGCAGACACAGCCCGATTACTCCGGCTTGTCTGTCTATAACATCCGGTGGGAGGGTACTCCCGGAACGGCAGGCAGGAAGCTCAAGTGCACGATCCGCTACGACGGCCCGACCGAGCCCAGCGGCCCGATTCCGGTAGCCGATGGTACCCGCTGGACGGGAGAGCTTGTCATCGCGACGGACATCGAGGTGCCCGCGGGGGCGACGCTGACCATCGCGGAGGGCACGAAGGTCCGGTTCGCATCCAGCGATTACCGGGGAACGGGTCGCTTCGACGACAAGATCGAGATGGTCATCAACGGAACCGTCGTGTTCGAGGGCACGGCTCCCGGTTCCGTGGTGCTGACGTCCTCCCGGGACGGGGAGGTTCTCAGTTTTCCTGGTGAGTACGAGACGCCGGGGCCTGGCACGCAGGACTGGGGCGGACTCACGATGGGAGCCACTGGGGTCCTGGATACAGAGGTCGGGGCTTCGGCTGGAGCGGTCGAGGTTCGATACGCGCAGCAGGGTGTTGCCTATGACGTTGGTCAGTGGCCCGATCTGACCGGCGATGGCGTCGGGCGCTTCGAGTTCCTCAGCTGCGATGTGGACGTGGCTTTCCTCAATCAGGACGTGGAAGTTCCTTCCAGCACCACCGCTGTGGTGCCGGCCGGCTGGACGATCGGGTTCTCGGACGACGACGTCGCGGACGGCGGCGTCGACCTCGAGCGAATTGAGCTCATCGTGAACGGCACTCTCGACCTGAGCGCGGCCGGGAGCACGTTGCAGTCAGCCAAGATCTCCTCGGCGCCGGCCGCCGGAGATTGGTACGGCGTCCGAACGGACGCTCCGGACATTGACCTGCTTCTTCCGTCATCCGGAACGGTTTCGATCCGGCACGCATCCGCAGCAGTGGCCGATGAGAGTCCCAATCTATCGGATTGGCCGGACCTCATCGCGCTCGATCAGAACGTCGAGTTCAGTGACAACGTGGCAGACGTTGGGTTCGACCGCGATCGCCTCATCGATGACGGTGCCGCGGTAACGGTCCCCGCCGGCTTCAAGGTGGGCTTCCTGGCGAACGGGCAGAGCGCCTCGAGCACGTTCGGCGAGTCAACACTGTGCGAGCTGCTGGTGAAGGGGCGGCTTGTCGCTGAAGGATCCGTAGGGAGCGAAGTCCTGTTCGGGAGCTTCGGCGGAGCGGGCCTGGCGGGCGAGTGGCGAGGGATGCGATTCGATTTGGAGGGAGTGGAGACGGCGTACGGCTTCGCTGCTGCAGGGCCGTACAGTAGTCTGAGGGACGCCAAGGTCGAGAACGCGGAGGTTGGGGTAGAGGTGCACAACCTCATTCCGCCGTCGATTCAGAACGTGTCGTTCATCAACGTCGACGACGCGAGTGGAGTGAATAAGCATGTCTTTCTGGACAGCGTTGATGTCGCTATCCCGTGGGGCTATATCGACAACATCGTCGCTGGGAACCCGCCGGATACGGTCTATGCGTCGACTCCAATGGAGTGGGCATTGGAGGCGCCGACGATCGTGGTGGCAGGAGACAGCGCGACTGTGGATAGGACTTATGTTCCCGGAAACGCAACTAAGGTCGACCTGTTCGTGGATGGCGTACTTCGCACCGGAGACACTGAGGGCACGGATTTCGTTGAGTTCCGTCCGTTGACGCGGGTCAACGCGACCGCTGACGGCTGGGGTGGGATTCGCGTGGCGCCAGACGCGCTGGTCCACCTTTCAAGGGCTGATGTCGGACATGCCTCTACGCTCGTCTACTTCCAGAACCCAGACTCTTGCATAGTCGAAGACTCGTCTCTTCACCACTATGCGACGCAAGGGGTTCACGTCGTGGGGAGCAACGATGGTCCAGGCGTTCGCGTGGAGGGGTGTTCCATCGTGCGCGGGGCAGGAATCGGTGGCACTCTGGGGCTTTGGGGCATCAATGCCACTGGCGTCTACTCACTCCGCGTTCTCAATAACGAGGTGTACGATAAGGCGGATTCGCAATCGAGTGATCCGCCTCCCGGCGGCGGCGGCGTCGCGGTCGTCGGAGGAAAGACACATTGCGCATCGTCCGGGGGGTATGCCGACTCAATCCTCGTGAAGGGCAACTCAATCGTGGGGCCGAGCGAGGACTTCGACGGTGAAAGGACAGGTATCTCCCTGTTCTGGGCATGTGGTGAGTCATCGAGGCCGTTCGTGGTCGAGGGCAACGCGATGATCCAGTGGAAGACCGGAGTTAGGCTCGATGAGTGTCGGGAGTTGACCCTAAGCTGCAACCTCATGAAGGACAACGATGTTGGCCTAAACTGGTATCGAATGCCCAGCCTGGATCCCGATGTAGCCCTTCGAGAGAATCAGATGGAGGGGAACGCGACGGCGGGGTTGACCTCCGTGGCGGACATCGATGCCTTGGGGCTCGGGGCCCCAGATCCTCTTCCCGCAGATCGTGGGCGCAATCGTTGCGTCCGGCAGGAAGGAAGCTCGTACTATGTCGCGCAGGGTAGTCCGACCGGGACGCTGAACGCACAGAACAACCAGTGGCGTGACGAGTCGGCTGTGCCCCCCGTGAACGAGAGTAGCCAAGGCGATGTCTGGCTCAAGAGCCTCGGCAACACGAGTGCGATCGCAGCTACGCCCTTGATCGGAGGGGCAATCGCCGTGTGCTGGCCCGCTGAGCCGCCTCTCTATCCGGGGGGCGTCGGATCAACGGCAGCGCCCGGTCCGGCGCTGCAACAAGTTGCCACGGCCGGCGAAGATCCGCAACAGTTTGAAAGTTCCGGCCAGGGTGAGGATTCCATTCGGTCGTTAAGTGGTCTACCGAGCGCAAGTCAGTTCAGACAAGTTCGACCGAATCCGAGCTCTGAGAACGTGGCGATAGCGCTGGGAGTCGCGGCTCCGGATGCCGGGGATGGCGCGGTGGCCATCTACAACCTCCGCGGGCAGCGCGTGAAGCAGCTCTATAGTGGTAAGCTGGACGCTGGCTGGACGACGTTCGAATGGGACGGACGGGCGTCGGACGGGATCCGGGTAGCGGCGGGGGTGTACTTCGTTCATGCACGACTGCCCGTGAGTCGATTCACCACGAAGCTCGTGAGGTTGCAGCCATGACGGGTCTGCGAAGCGGTGGGCTCATTGCAGCGGTGGTGCTGCATGTCTGGACGGGCGCAGCCTTCGGGGGGACTCTGCGCGTCCCCAGCCAGTACGAAGACATCCAGCTGGCGCTGGACAGTGCGAGTATGGGCGACACCGTGCTCGTGGCGGCCGGGACCTACTCCAACTGGTACCAGGGCGTCTATCGCGACAATGTCGTCGTCCTTCGGGAGGGCGTGGCGCTTGTGTCCGAAGGAGGGCCGAGCGCAACGGTGCTGGAGTTGCTCCCAGGCGGCGGCGGTTCAATTCCGACGGTCGTTCGCGGCGAAGCGATTGGCGTTGCGGGGACGTCCATCGTTGGCTTCTCGATTGCGTCGTCGATCGTCCCAACGCGAGGTGTCTTGTTGCTCGGCTGTGAGAACGTCCGGATCGAGGACTGCAAGCTCATGGATCTGGATGGAACCGGCATCGATGCGGGCGGAGGGCTCGCGCAGTTGGGAGGATCGGTTGAGATCGTGGACTGCGAGTTCGTCCGGTGTACGGGGGCGGGTGTTGGGGCCGCGATCAACGTGGTGGGGGGGTTCAACACCTACACGACGCTTCGCGCCTGCCTCTTCGCGCAGTGCGGTCCAACGGCCGTCATGGCCCGAGCCTGGATGGAGTGCGATGTCGAATCGTGCGTGTTCCTTGACAACTTCGGGGCGGGGTCTGCCGGGGGGCTGACTCTGCTCGATGTGACGCGAGCCACCGTGGTCGGATGCATGTTCGTTGGGAATCGTTCGTTGTCGGGGGGCGCGCTCGTGAGCAGTGCGCTACAGAATCCGGAGATCCGGGGCAACGTCTTCATCCGCAACATCGCGGATGGTGTGGATGGGGGCGGAGCGGTCCGTTTGGCCGGCACAGCGCTCGTCGAGGAGAACACTTTCGTTGGGAACGAAGCGGTCCACGGCGCAGCTGTCCTTGACCGTCACAATGGAGGTAGCGTCAACGTCAGGAACAACGTGTTTGCGCTGAGTCGCGGCGGTGCGACGTACGAGTCGCTCTTCGTCCAACGAGTAGGAGGGTGCAACCTATTCTGGGCCAACGACGCGAACTTCGCCGGTTACACGCAGGGTGTGTCGGACCTGTTCGAGGACCCGCAGTTCTGCGACGTGCCCAACGACGACTATTCTCTGCGATCGGCCTCCCCGTGTGCGGAGGCGAACTCTCCGGATTGCGGTCAGATCGGGGCCCTCGGGGTCGGGTGTGGAACGGTCTCCGTCGACCGTCAGAGCTGGGGTCGCTTGAAGTCTCTGTTTCGCTAGGGAGATGAGGCAATGAAGAGATCTTTGGCTGTCACTGTGCTGGGAGCAGTCCTAACAAGCGCTGTAGCGAGTGCGGAGCAAGCGCGCATCTCGGTGTCCAACGCGGAGATCCGTGATCTGGGGGCGAGGGGTATGGGAGTCCTCGTCGAGCTGGACTTGCCGGACCTGCAGGGCTACGTGATTGAGCGCGGCGTGCTGGCGGTGGCGAACTCCACAGAAGGAACGCGGGATCCCGTGGAGGTCTGGGCGGTTGGGGCCGATGCGAACCAGGAACCAGCGTTCGACGTGACAGGTCGCACCCAGGTTTCGTTCGGTCCCGATGAAATCGCGTGCGACATCACGAATCTCCTGCACTGCATCGCCGATGGGGCGCAGGTCGAGTCGGTCTGGCTTGTACGGCCACAATCGGCCCTCGGGACGTTGGACGCCGGGCTGGCCCAGTCGATTGCGGCGGCGTTCGACGGGGCGACTCTGAGGGTCGACCTGCATAGCCCCTTCCAGGGGGTGGACAGGCACTAGTGCAGGGCTCGGCGTCGCAACGTGGGTCGGTCCAAGGCGGAGAGTGAGTTTCCTGTAATCCGTCCAACCCGGGGAGCCAGTAACGGAACGGTCGCCTGAGGGCGGCCGTTTTCCTGTTGGGGGTGGGGGGACAGGCAGCGTGTAGGGGCGGTGTGCGGCGTTCTGAGCGCGCGGGCTGCTAGGCCCCCGATCCCCCGTTTCACCGAACCTCTCGGATCCGGCTCTCCGACCTCTCGGAACTCTCTCCCTCTCTCGGATAGAGGGGGGTGGTTAGACAATGATGGAACGGCTGGACCCCTGGACCTGTCGGTTGCTAGTTGAGAAGTGCCGCTTCCACTAGCTCCCGGAGGTACCGCGTAAGCTTCCCCGTCAAGTGGACCACTCTTTAGGTAGAGACCCTCATCTGATTCGAGGTGCACCGCCTCCGGAACATGACCGGCGGGATGCTCCCCAGCGAGTCGTGCGGACGCTCCTCGTTGTAGCTCCGGATCCAGTCGCGCGTCACCGACCGGACCTGGTCCAGCGTCTCGAAGATGTGAGCGTTCAGCACCTCCTCCCGATACGAGCGGTTGAAGCGTTCGATGAACGCGTTCTGATCCGGCTTGCCCGGCTGGATGTACCGGATCTCGACGCCGTGCGTGTCGCACCATTCCACGAAGGGCTCCCCGATCAGCTCGGGAGCGTTGTCGCATCGGATCGCTTCCGGGAGTCCGCGCGTCTCGCGCAGCTGGTCGAGGATCCGCACCACGCGCTTCGAAGGGATCGACGTGTCCGGGACGATGTCGAGCGCCTCCCGCACTCCCTCGTCGAGCACGTTGAATGTCCGGAAGCGGGTCCCGTGGAAGAGCGAGTCGGACATGAAGTCCACGGACCAGATCGCGTTCGGGATCATCTCGATCTCCAGTGACTGCCGTGCCCGTGTCGGCACGCGCCGCTTCGTGCGCCGCGGCAGGTTCAGCCCCATCTGGCGGTAGATCCGCAGCGCCCGCTTGTGATTCCACCGGTGACCGTCCAGGCGGAGACGATGGAAGCACTTCCAGAAGCCCCACCTGGGATGCGCCTCGACGATCGAGTTCAGCGCCGCGATCACCGCCGTGTCCTCGCCGGCTCGGTCGCGTGTCGGCTTGTAGAACGTCGAACGCGACAGGTTCATCGCGGTGCATGCTCGGCGGACGCTCAGACCGTGCTCCGCCACCAGAAACTCCGCCGCTTCCTTCTTCTCTGGTGGCCTCAGAGCTTTCGGTGGATCAGGTCCTTCAGCGCGTTGTTCTCGAGCGAGAGATCGGCGTACATCTTCTTCAGCCGGTTGTTCTCGTGCTCGAGCTCCTTGAGGCGCTTCAGATCCGACGCCTCCAGGCCGCTGTACTTCGACTTCCACTGGTAGAAGGTCGCTGCCGCGATGCCGTGACGGCGCGTCAGCTCCTTCACGGTCACGCCGGCCTCGGCCTCCTTCAGGATCGCGAGGACCTGCTCCTCGGTGAATCGGGACCGCTTCATGCCCAGCCTCCTGGTCGGGGTCATTCTGCCAGAAAGCTCTACGCTGCGGGTGTCCACCTAGAGGGGAAGCTTACGACCGTGCCGCTCGTTGCCCCGCTGGATCTCCACTAAGCGCATGGGGCGCTTTGCATTGCGCAGGACGATCGCTGCCGCGTCTCCGGCTGTGCGTTCGTTGAAACTGGCCGCATTCGGACGTGGTGGGTCCTTGCGTGGCTTGAAGCCTGTTTCCTTGAGATCTGCCTCCAGGCCCTTCATCTCGGCTTCAAGGAATGCCACTTCCTTGAGTAGGCGGGCGCGTAGCCGCGCTAGGCGCTTGAAGCGTTCGGAGATCTGGCGGGACATTCGGGAAGCGTACTGCATGCGCGGTGTCGTCGCCAACCGGCCCGTTGTCACTGGGTTGTGGCGAACACTCCGGCCGGGAGACTCCGCACGACGCTCTCCGCAACTCGCGCTGCACGTGGCGCCTGGGAACCCTCCCGGTGGTAGCTGAGTTTTACAATTGAGCATGACAAAGAGGACACTGAACTCTTGAGTTCATGCACCCGCCTGAGTACGATGTGACAGCTGAAGGGCCATTGTTTCGAGCCAACGCGACGGTCTCACAAGGCTGTATTGTGAGTCGAGCGCGGGGCCCGCGACTTTCCCGTCAGGTGGCGCCTTGTAGCTGTGATGGTCGCCCCTCGCTTTCTCCTCCCCCCCCCCCAAGCGCGGGGCTCTCGATCGAGCCGACCCCCGCGACGAAGGGCCGTACCCTTCGGTCTCTCACTGTCGCGTCAGCTAGAGGCGCCTGTGGTTCGGTAGCGAGCACGGTGACGTCACCGGATCGTTAGCGGTCGTTTGGAAGACCAATTCTCGCTTTGGCGAAGCTGGGAGAGGAGGTTCCGGCGCGCTTTGCACGCTGGAAATGGAGCTTGGGTTGGGTCGTTGGGTAGGCGCGAAGGGAGTCGGCGCGATGATGGGCTGGCGTCAAGAATCCGTCGGACCTGATGACGTTGCGGCGCGCAGCAGTGGCGGAGCACTCTGAAATGGAGGCACAGATGAGGATCGCCCGAGTTGCGCACGCCCATGAGAGGTCACTCGGGGACCGAGCCCGCGGTTGCTTTCCCGCGGAGGGCGTCGTCGCCGCAAGCCCGCGCGGCAAATCCGAGGCTGGGACCACCGAGGATGCGCTTGCCGCACCGCAGTCCATTGGGAATCACTCCCCAGGTGACTTGATAGCTTGATAGGAGGGCAGCGGCCATGAGCCACAGTCGGTCGGCGTTTTGTGCAGTGCATCGGCACGAGGGCTTCTTGGGTTTGGAGCCCCCGGAGGGGGGAGGCATGGACTTCCGCCGCCGATCGCGGTCATGGGCCTCGTTCCAGAGGTGTATCTCGAAGTTCGTCATGCCCACGGCGATCCTGGTCACCGTCATGGGGCTCACGCTCCCGGCCCCAACCGAGGGGCGCCGGCTTGGGGAACCGACGTATCTAGAGTACAACGCGGAGCGACGTGATCGAGTCCCGACGGTTGCACTCCAGCGTCCGTCGGAACAAGAGGTCAATGAGGTGGCGCCTAATGTCTTCGCAATCCCAATCGAGACGAGCATTGACTCCGATGCTGATGGAGTGTGGCAACGTGAGGCGGATGGCAGGTGGACCTGGACCGTGGCGATCAGTGCTCCCGGTGCGACGGACCTAAACTTGGCCCTTGGCGAGTTCGCGGGCGCGCCAGGAACGAGGCTCTATGTGATCGGTGAGGACGATTACGTCGAGGGCTTCTATGGGCCGGTTGACGGCGGTAACTCTCTGTGGTTGCCAGTAACGCCAGGAAGTCTCTGCGTCGTTCATGTTGAATCCCCGGCCGGCATGAGGGGCTCGACCCACCTTACGATCGTCCAGGTAGGGTACGGCATTCGCGGACTCTTTCAAGGGGCGAGTGGCAGGGCGGATAGCGCACTTCGTAGCCAGGACTGTGTGTTTCCGGGGTCATGTGAGATCGATGTTTCGTGTGAGTTGTCTTGGCAGGAAGAAGCGGCAGCCGTTGCGATGCTCACGGTGAGTGGCTCCTTCTATGGGACGGGAACCTTGATTAGGGACACTGACGACAGCTCCGTGCGTCCGCTTCTGCTCACGGCGTCCCACATGCAGATCGACGAGACGACCGATGCGTCAGTCGTATGCTACTGGAGATTCGAGTCCGAAATCTGCGGGGAGCGTGCAGGTGGGACGCTGTCACTGTCCACGAGTGGCTCGACCCTCCTCGCCAAGCGAGCGGACGTAGACTTCTGCCTGGTTGAGCTGTCCGAGTCGCCTCCTTCCGTGACTGGATACCTACCCTACTACTCAGGGTGGGATAGAACGGGTTCTGCTGTTGTTGGGGCTGTGACGCTGCACCATCCGTATGCTACGGAGAAGGCGATCTCGATCGATAACGATACTCTAGTCGCGGACAAGCCGCCCCCTGGCGTCTGGGGTGCTGGGTATCTGTCCTCCCACTGGAGGGTGGGCGCATGGGATTCCGGCTCCACGGAACCGGGCTCGTCTGGAGCTGGTCTTTGGATGTCCACGGAGAGACTCTGTGGCTGGTTGACCGGCGGCAATGCCTGCTGCGAGCAACCGAGCGGTAGTGACTGGTTTGGCCGCCTCTCCGAGGCATGGGATGGCGTGAGTGCTGCGGAGCGGCTCAAGGATTGGCTGGATCCCTTGGCCACTGGGGTCTCGGTACTGGACGGACAGTGGGGGCCTCCTCCGCCCCCTCCTCCTAGCCCTACGGAGGTCTGGGTGGACTTTGGCTACACCGGGAACGAAGTCGGAACTGAGGCAGAGCCGTTCAACAGTATCGAGGAGGCAGTACAGGAGGTTGCGGTGCAGGGGCTCATCAGGATCAGGTCAGGTAGTACGCCGGAGGCCGTCGTGATTCACAAGGCATCCACACTCGTGAGCGAGGGCGGGGCAGCTGTGATCGGGCAGCCGTAGCACGCGCCGCATGCATCCAATTGGAGGCCAGGCGCCTCCGTGAACTAACAAGCGCTCCTAGACGCGCTCGACGGGGGAACCGATGAGAACGTTATTGGCGAGGAACGCGAGCTTGAGCCGAGAGGGTCCCGAGGGGATCGCGTTCGCGGTTCGTGCTCTCGGGTCGAGATGCTCGTTGGGCTGAACGAGCCCCGAGGCGCCACAGATGGCTGAAAGGGGGAGTGAAATGCGGGTCGCTAGCGCAGTCATACTAGGATTCACCACGACCGTGACTACGCCTGTGGCTGTGGGCGCGGATTGGGATGCTGGACGTTTCATTCAGGTCGGCAGTGCGCCCACGGCTGCTTTGATGGTGTCGGGCGGCAGATTCCTCTCGTTGTCCAGTTCTCTGCGGCCGGCGGTCTTGGGAGAGGGGGAGTTCGCGAGTCGGGAAGTGGTTCTGTCCGTTTTGCAGAGCGCGCACGAAGTCCGCCTCCAAGTGACCGTACCAGTCGGATCGGTGGCCACCGTCGACGTGTTCAACGTGGCCGGTCGCCGCGTGGCTACTCTCCACGAGGGGCTACTACCGGGAGGGAGCGCGGTCCTGCGCTGGGACGGACGCACCAAGAGTGGGGCAGCTGCGGCGTCGGGGGTGTACTTCGTGCGGTTGAGGAACGAGGCCCGTCAGGCGATCGAAAAGGTCATCTGGATCCGCTAGTCGTTCAGGCCTTCAGTCGGGCCTCTCGTGCTCGTAGGAGCGCGTAACGAGAGTGTTGAGGAACCTAAGAAAAGGGAGACGCGTCATGTGGTCATCGCGACTTGCTCTTATCGGTGTGATGCTGGGAGCTCTGCCGACGTTGGCGCTAGCGGAGGACTGGATCTACGAAGGTCGCATTTCTGAGACGGGTTCAGAGCTGACTACGGTTGGCGGCATTAGGCTGATCGTCGAGAACGGGAGTGGTCAGGTTCTGTGGCAGGCCGCTTTCGATGCGGTGCCGATCGTAGATGGTCGATTCCAGATCGCCGTTGGTGATGTGGAAGAAGGGGTGGTCAGGGGCGTCGAGGCGGGAGACCTCCTCGTTCGAGCGACGACGTTCACGAGCTACGCGGAAGACGGCCGGTCGGGCCAGATGGACGAAAGGACGCTTGGGGGATTGGACGACGCCTATGACGGTGGCGCGCTGATCGTGCAGGATGGGGATCCCGTGTCGATTCTGAACATTCCGCCGGGAAATGCGGTTGGGCTCATTGTGAGCGGTCGCTTCGTCGCCGGAGGGAATAGCGCTGGTGACGCCGTGGCGCCGTTTACCACAAAGAGCGGGAACCAGTACGACCCGTCGGTGGGGAACGGATGGGGAGACTTCGCGCTCACGAACACGAATCAGGGTCTAGCGGTCGGTGTCAACGCCTCGACGGGAGATACGAGGATATGGAGTCGGGCGTTGCTGAGCGGCTCGAAGAGAATCGTGGTCGGAGCTGAGGGGGATGCCGAAGACACGTTCGTGATCGACGATGCGAAGGTCGGAGTCGGGATGGACCGGAGTTCATCACAGGTCCCCAGCAGCGCCCTTCACGTGAGGGATCAGGCGAGTGAGTGTGCGATCGGCATTCAGTCCAGCGCCCGCCACTACGAGCTCGCTACTGTTCCTTCGGGTCGCTTTCAGATCAAGGATGTGACGAACAATGAAGTCTGTCTGGAAATCGCAACAGGGCAGGCTTCGCTCAACGGGCCCGAGGCTACGAATGTCGAGCTGGCGATCTATCCTCGGTGGGATGCCAACGCCGACATCTTGTTAGAAAGCTCGTCCACAACAAGCTGGCGGGTCTTGGCAGACGAGTCTTCTGGGGACTTTCGTATCCACAAGAAGGGCGACCCGGATCCGGGGCTTGTTGTGACTCCGCAAAAGCATACAAGAGTGAAGGTCCTGGAGATCACGGGCGGGAGCGACATTGCGGAACCGTTTGTGGTCAATGATGGAGAGCGAATTGCTGCCGGGTCCGTTGTGCGTATCGACGCTGAGGTTCCTGGTAAAGTAACGCTGGCAGCGACGCCCTATGATAGACGGGTCGCCGGAATCGTCAGTGGTGCTGGAGGAGTGCGGCCGGGCTTGACCCTTGCGCAGGATGAGCTCTCCGGCAGCCATGAGGTTCAAGTAGCCGTGGCTGGACGCGTCTATGTTCGAGCGGACGCGAGCTACGGAGCAATCGAGCCTGGTGACCTCCTGACAACATCTGGGACGCCAGGGCACGCCATGCGAGTGTGCGATTTCGCTCAGTCCCCAGGTGCCGTGATCGGGAAGGCAATGTCGAGACTCGACGAAGGGACGGGTTTCGTGCTGGCTCTTGTGACGCTCCAGTAGGGACCGGAATGCACGGGCAAATGGGACGCGGGACTGAGCTGCGGGGGCCGCACAGTCGCATGCTTGGTCGTTCCGTGTCAGGTGGTATGCAGACGCGCTTAGACTATTCTCTACACGCGAGTGCATAGCGTTCGAGGAATGGAACGTGAGAGGAGGAGCCTACGGTGACGGGGGTGGAGAATGCCCGAGCAGCGTTGGTGGTCCCTTCTCCTTCGGAACCGCGAGGATGTCCCAGCCCGCGCTCGTACCGCCATCCCAATGGCGGGGGCGCGCGGGCTCCAGTAGAGACTCATCTGGATCAAAGACGGAGTAGTCGTGACTCGCCAGGAGATCGTAGATCTCAACGAAGTCGTATCCCATGCGCTTCATCCAGTGTGGGGAAATCTCCAAGAAGAGCGTAGGGCGGAACTCCCGGATCGTCTCAGAAGCACCCCGTAGGCAGAACAATTCGTAAGCCTGGATATCAAGTTTGATGAGATCCAGGCGAGCTAGCCTTGACGCAAAGGGGAGGAGCAACTCATCGGCCTTCACAAGGGGCACGGTCTCGCCGTCGTGGTCAAGATGGAAAGCTCCCAGGTGCTTTGCGATTGAGAGTGCCCCGAAGTTATCGGCGCTTTCATAGTCTGTGGGCCACATCCGAACTGACTGTGTGGTCTCGCCGAGGGCACACCTGTGAACCGTGACATTGGTACATCCGTTCAGCGCGAGATTCCCGTGAAGAAGATTGTACAGAAGGCCCTGCGGCTCAAAGGAGGCCACCGCACCCTTCTTCCCAACGCAGAGGGAGAACACAACGGAGTGGTACCCGAGGTTGGCGCCGATGTCGGCTACACACATGCCGGGCCGAAGGAGGCCCTTGAGGAGGCCGATGTCTCTCTGTGCCCATCCCCCGGTCTCCCGTATTGTCTGCGATACGCCTGTGTCGTTCCGAAGCGTGAGGAAGTCCCCCTCGTCCCCCCGAACGAACGCGATCTCATCGTTCAGATCGGTGTGCTTCGGCGCTGGCTCGGGCGGGGAGACGCCCCCGGGCTTCACCGGCTCCGTCTCGGCGGCAGAACCCACGAGACGGCGGAGCATCGATCGAACGTTCGACATGTGATTGCGCCTCACTCTCAACGCGGGGATTAACAGAGGATTGTCGCTCCAGCGCAGGATATGTCGATATCCTTGCGTCGTCAAATCAGCGCTGACTCTGCAACCTTGCTGGGACTGAGCCTCGGGGAACGCCCTGGACATCCCGCAGAGGGGGGTTGCAGCGGCGACCGCTGGACGGGCTCCCCGTTCTAGAACCCGTGTTACGGGTCAGGTCGGAGCGGCTCCAGGGATGGTGGAGGCACATGCCCAGTTCTAGAGACAGGAGAGAGTTTCCTGTAATCCGTCCAACCCGGGGAGCCAGTAACGGAACGGTCGCTCTAGGGCGGCCGTTTTCCTGTTAGGGGTGGCGGAGCAGGCGGCGTGTAGGGGCTGTGTGGGGCGCTCTGAGCGAGTGGGCTGCTAGGCCGTCGGTCTCCTGTTAACCGGGCCTCTCGGAATCGGCCGCCCGACCTCTCGCTCTCTCGGATAGAGGGGCTGTGGTTAACGAAGGAGTCCGACTCGGTTGGGTGGCGGATTGGACGGATTTCGTGAGGCTGCCGTCCGGGCCGCCGGAGGCGCCGCAGGGCGTGGAGCCGCCGGGCTGAGGTCTTCGGGGCGGCCGGCTGGTACTATGGGAGACGTCCATTTTGGAGCCTTCCGATGCGTCTTGCTTGGGTTCTTGGGCCCTTCCTTCTGATCGCCTCTGCGTCATCTCCCCGGGCGGCTACGCTGCGGGTGCCGGACGAGCACACCTCCATTCAATCCGCGATCGACATCGCCGCTCCCGGGGACACGGTCCTCATCTCCTGCGGGACCTACCATGAGCACTCGATCGATGTGACCACGGAGGTCGTCGTCCGCGGTGTCGGCGAGGAGCGGTGTGTCGTAATTGATGCGGGGGAGGCGGGGCGCGTCTTCACGATCTGGGCTGACGCCATCGTCGAGAACCTCACCCTTACGAACGGAGTTGCGCCCGACACGCGCGGGGGAGCCGTACGCGTCATCTCTGGTCACACGATCCTGCGGAGCTGCCGCGTCAGCCACTGTCGTGGGAACGTCGGCGGTGGAGTCGCCATCGATCAGAGTGCCAGCGCCGAGCTTTGGGGGTGCGACTTTCGATTCAACTCCGACATCAACTACCGCGGGAACGGCGGGGCGATTCACTCCGCTTCGAGTCAGGTTCTCGTCGTAGAGGATTGCGAGTTCCTTGGGAATGTCGTTGGGGAACACGGCGGTGCGATCTCGCTCGTGCGTTACCTTGGAACCTACGATCTGTCCGCTCGGATCCGGGAGAGCACGTTTCGCGGCAACTACGCGCCCCGCGGAGGGGCGTTCGGCTGTCGCGAGCCGGGAGCATCGGTGACGTTCGAGTCCTGTTCGTTCGTGGACAACGAGGCACACTTCGCATCGGCGATCTACACCAGGTCCGCGTCGGCCAGCACGGTCCTGAGGAACTGCGATGTGGTGGGAGGACGATCCGCCTCCACGGGAGGAGCCGTCGTCGTGTACGATCAAGCGGCGTTTTCCGCCATCGAGTGTCGATTCGAGGGGAATGAGTCGCCAGCGGAGGGGGGAGCAATCTACGCGGGGCTCCACGCGCGAGTGGCCCTCGGAGACTGCGTCTTTGCCTCCAACCATGGCCACCGTGGCGGAGCGGTCCATGGATACCTCGCTACCATCGACATTACGTCCTGTCGCTTCGAGTCGAACACCGCAGCGAGCTCCGGTGGGGCTTTCTACGCGCAGAGCCCCAGTCCTCACGAAGGCGCGCGGGACCGGGTCACCATCCGGGACTCCGAGTTCCTGAGCAACCACGCCGAGTACAACGGAGGAGCCCTGGACTGGGGGGTGGCTCACGGAGGACTTGTTCAGGGGTCCTTGTTCGTCGGAAACCGGGCCGAGGCCGCGGGCGGGGCTGTGTCCGGAGCCCCGCAGAGCCGTTTCACCAACTGCACGTTCTACGGCAATGAATGTCCTGGGCAGGGCGCGGCGTTCCTGGTCGACACGACGGGGAAGCTCCGGATCGAGACGACGATTCTTGCGGGAAACGTTGGCGCGCCGGCGATCGAGTGCGAGGAATCCTCCCACGGAGTCGAACTGGCTTGCGTGGACATCTGGGGGAATGCCTCAGGGGACTGGGTCGGATGCATCTCCGGCCAGGCGAACGAGGCCGAGAACCTCTCGGTCGATCCTCAGTTCTGCGACCCCCAGGGCGGACGATTCACGCTCCAATCCGGATCGCCCGTGGCCCTACCGGGTTCGCCGGTCTGCGGTTTGATCGGCGCGTTCCCCGTCGGCTGCGGCACGGTCTCCGTGACCCCCACGACCTTCGGGCGGATCAAGGCGGCGTACCGGGACGGGGGCCAGCCGTGATTCCCAGGTGCGCCATGAGCGCGCTCCCCGTCCTGCTCGTCGCTGCGATCCTGGGGTGCGGGACCACCGGCCTGGACGAGAGTCCCGGCGCGGAACTGCCGGCGCAGATCCTGGTGCGACCGGCCTGGTCACCGGACGGCGACCGCATCGGGTTCGTCAACACGGGCGCGTCGTTCTCCATCGTCCAGTGGACCGAGGGTGAGAGCGAGGTCCAGGTTCTCACCTCGGGGTTGGCATTCGACTGGGCGCCGTCCGGAGCGGAGATTGTCGTGCCGGGGTCGGGGGGGCTGCGAGTCTATAGCTTGGTGGACGAGTCCAGTCGCTCGATCGGGGCGGGGCTCTCCGCTCCCGTTGTTCGGTGGTCGCCGACCGGCCAGCACGTCCTGGCCCGGGGCGCGAGGGGGGACGAGGCGGAGTCACTCTGGCTCGTGCCCGCCGATGGATCCGCAGCGACGGACCTCGGCGTCCTCGGGGGAACCGTGAGCTGGTCGCCGGACGGGGAATCGGTCGTTTACTCGGCCCGGACGGATGAGGCGGAGCTCCGCGTCTTCGATCTCGTGGATCCAGCGGGGACGGACCGGCTCCTTCTGGAAGTGTCCCCGGCTCGCGCACGGCATCCCGCCTGGTCGCCGGATGGAGACCGAATCGCGTTCCACCAGTTCGGCGGAGGAATGCCGACGGGGCTCTGGATCGTCCGCTCCGACGGCACGGAGCGACGGCTGCTGGTGGAGCACGGAAGCGGCCCGGCGTGGAGTCCGGACGGGACTTGTCTGGTGTACGAGCACCTCAACGAGGCGGAGAACCGGTACGAGCTCTGGATCCTGGACGTCGCGACGGGAGACCATCGGCCGATGCTGCCCGCGTCCCTGGCGGAGGACCTGTACGGTGGGACGGTTGAGGGCGGGGAGGCTTGATGCGAGCGAGCTGCGTCCGGGGGAGCGTGTTGGCGCTGGCGTTGTGGGTCGGGCCGGCTTCGGTGGGGGAGGCGGCCACGCTGCTTGTGCCGGAGGAGTACGGGAGTGTCCTGGAGGCAATGGACGCTGCCGTGGCCGGGGACTCGGTCGTTGTCGGCCCCGGGGTCTGGTCGCATCGAGAGACGCGCACCATTTCCGTCAACGGGCTGCCGTTCGTTGTGCGGGCGAACGTGTTCCTCAAGGACGGTGTCTCGCTTCTCGGCGCTCAGGGTGCGACGCTCACTGTCCTTGAGAGCGACGGGATCGACGAGGGCGTTGCGAGTCGCCTGGTCGTTCGACCCGATCAACCACGGGCCAATGGTACGGTGATTCAAGGGTTCACGCTCAGAGGCGATTCGGCAACCGTTGGTGTGAGCAATAGCACTAGAGGACGGGTCCGGCTTGAAGACTGCGTGATCGAGAAGTGCCGCAGCGCGTTGTTCACGAATGGAGACACAGAAGTGCGACGGGTGACGTTTCAGCTTAACGTGGGGAGTCCCGGTCTAGCGAGTGCACTTCATGCAGAGCTCAACAGCGTGATTCTGGAAGACTGCACTTTCGAGCAGAATCAAGGGCACGTCCTGCGTTGGGACGCGATAGGCAGTGTGCTTCATCTCAGGGTTTCGCGGTGCCGGTTCGTTGATAACACAGGCGGGCCGCTGGTTGGGCCAGATGGAGACACGCACGCGACCCCACTCCTGACGGTCGAGGACTGCTGGTTCGAGGGCAACTCGGGCGCACTCCGGGGTCTATGTGTTCGGTCATGGAGATGCCGAGGAGTCATCCGGCGAAACGTTTTCCTTCGAAACGACCTCTCTGGGGCCGGCAGCTCGATCGTCGAGATGCAGAGCGCGAGCACCTCAGCGGCCATGGACTTCAGGCGGAACATCGTATACGGATGCATCGTTGGCGATGATGCCCTTGCGGTCGTCGCCCGCCGCGAAGTGCCGGGGGTCTTCAAGCAGAACATCATCGCTGAAACGGTCGGGGCGTCGCCGCCGCTCTTTGGAACTGGCCCAGGCCAAGGGTGCAACGTCTTCTGGAACAACGATGGGGATGGGCTGCCGGGCTATGACTGGCAATCGACGGACCTTCTGGCCGATCCGCAGTTCTGTGATCCCGGAGGAGGAAACTTCGAGCTGCGATCTACGTCTCCGTGTGCGGACGAGAACAACTTCTCGAGCTGCGGGCCGGTCGGGGCGTTTGGTGTGGCCTGCGGGCCGGCAGCCGATGTCCCGCATCTGATCGCGACGGTTCCGGAGGGACTCGCTGTTGAAGTGGACGGCGAGGAGCACCCTTCCGAACATCTGGCAGTGTGGGAGGCGGGGAGCACCCACTCCATTGCGACGGAGGCGCTTCAAAGCGGAGGGCCCCTGACCCGCCACCTCTTTTCTGAATGGAGCGATGGGGGCACGATCTCTCATGACGTTGAGGCCTCGACCGAGTTCTCAAGCTTCGTTGCGTCATTTTCGACGGAGCACTTCCTTGAGGTGTCAGCGGACAGCGCCGGAACCACGACGCCCGACGAGTGGGTACCTCAGAGCGCTGTGCGTCAGATCGAGGCTGTGGCAGCCGAAGGCTTCGGCTTCAACCGCTGGGAAGGAACCGGCGTCGGAGCCTACTCAGGCACGGAGAATCCCGCTGCGGTCACGGTCCACACACCGATTCAGCAGATCGCCTACTTTCACGACCTGACACCGCAGCTGACGATGATCGCTGGCGACAACGGGTCTGTGACACCCGAGACAGGCTCATTCGCGCGGCTGTCGCAGGTACAGATCTTGGCAGTTCCGGACCCCGGCTATGTGCTGGTGGGCTGGGAGGGGTCCGGCAGTGGCTCCTACACGGGGACGGACAACCCGGCGATGGTCACGATGGGAGAGCCCCTCTCACAGACGGCCACGTTCACGAACGCGATCTACGCCCTTACGATGGTGGCCGCCGGCGGTGGAAGCGTCACTCCTGGGGATGATGCGCACGCGTCCTTCACGGACGTGGAGATCGAGGCCGTCCCGGATCCCGGCCATAGATTCGTCCAGTGGAAGGGGCAAGGCGACGGCTCCTACACCGGCACGAGCAACCCGGCCACGGTGACGCTGAACGGCCCGATCACGCAGGTGGCCCACTTCGAGCCGGCGGCCTTCAGTGCTACGCTGTCCCTCAGCGACACGGATCCCTACGTCCACACCGGCAGCCCGATCGGCCTGGGCAACGTACACCTCTGGGTGACCTGCGGATCCACCGAGCGCGGCCTGCAGTCCATCGCTCTGAAGACGGCCGGATCCCTCCGGCCGCTTGCGTTCCTCCCGGCGCCCGGCGTTGCGGCCACCGGCGTCGGGACGGTGCTCGCCAGCATCGACGGCTGCCCGGACGGTCCCGTGCGGCTGGGCTCCTTCCTGGTCAACTCGCCGGGCGCGGGCTCGCTCTGCCTGGATGCCTCTGGGACCGTCACGGGCCTGACCATCACGGACTGCGAGGGGGCCACGTACTCCTGGCCGGAGAACGTCGGCTTCGTGGGCGTCCACACGGGCGGCGGCTCACCCTGCGGCGGCGGCACGGGCTGTGAGGAGATCGATCCGTTCGCGTCTCCAGTGGGCGCTCCGGACATCGCGGCGCCTCCGTCGGCCACCCGACTGGCCGGCATCTTCCCGAACCCGTTCGGCTCGGGGACCACCATCCACTTCGACGTGGAGCGGGCGATGGACGTTCGGCTGACGGTGTTCGACGTCTCCGGGCGGCAGGTGAGGGTCCTCAGGCACGGCAGCGTCCCGGCGGGCCGGCACTCCGTCGACTGGGACGGCCGGGACTCAAGCGGCCGGGCGGTCGCGGGCGGCGTGTACTTCGTCCGGCTCACGGGAGACCGAATGGAGCAGACGGAGAAGGTGACGGTGGTGAGGGGAAGGCCTTAGCCGTCAGGAGGTCACGGTTGGAACTGATGCGAGGACTATCTGCTCCGTGACCAGTGTCTTGAGCCCTCTGAGGCGGTCCTGGGAGCCATCCTGCGGCCCCCTGCAAGGTTGCCGGCCGCGGCGTGCTACCTTCGAAGGCAGTACTTGGAGGATGCCTCATGCGCCCCCTGATCGTTGCCGCCGCTCTCTTGTCCCTCGCCGGCTCCGTTCCTGCAGCTACGCTCCTGGTGCCGTCCGAGTACGCGACGATCCAGTCCGCCATCGACCTCGCCGCGGCCGGCGACACGGTCCTCGTTGCACCCGGTCTGTACGAGGACGCGGATGTTCGGGATTCGCCCCGCGGCCCGCGAAAAGCCAGCGTCTTCCTTCGAAGCGACGTGTTCCTTCGCTCCAAGGGTGGAGCCGCAGTGACGGAGATCCGTATGCCGGACGCGAGTGCGACCTCCTTCGTCGTGATTGGGGAGTCTCTGGCGGGCCAGGAAACGACGATCGAGGGCTTCCGTGTCTCCACGGCCGCCGACAGAGGCTTCCTCCTGTACTTCGCTGAGTCCGGCCGGGTGACCGTACGGGACTGTCTGTTCCAGGATTCGATCGTCCAGGTGATTCAGTCGCACACCGTTGATCTGCGGATGGAGAACTGCGACTTCGTGAATTGCGAGGCGCAGTCGGTGTTCGCGTCCTGCTTGTATCACTACGGGAACGGCGAGATCGCGATCCTTGGGTGCGACTTCGTGGACTGCAACCCCAGGCCTCTTCGGATCGAGGCCTTCGGGACGACGCGGCCGGTGTTGATCGAGAACACCACGTTCGTTCGCTGCTCGTCGTCGAGCTTTGGAGGGGCGGCCGCCCTGGATGCTCGCCCCGGCGGCCTGACGGTTCGCAGTTGCACGTTCCAGGAGTGCTTCAGTGGCTCCCATGCAGGGGCGCTGATCGTCAGCGGCTCGGGTTCGTCCGTCATCGAGGACTGCGTGTTTGTCGGTAACCGCGTCACGGAATCCAGGATCGCGGGGGCACTCTATCTCGCGGGGGACGGACTGCGGACCGTTCGGCAGAGCACGTTCTACGAGAACTCGCAGGAGAATCTCGGGGCCGGAGGAACTGCCGTCGCCTTCCTTCACGACGGAGTGGGGGAACTCACGGGCAACGTGATCGCCGCGTGTCGGGGGAGCGCGGCCGTGCGCGGTGGAGCGGACACCGAGATCCGGTCCAGCTGCAACATATTCTGGAACAATGAGTTCGGGGAGGAGGGGATCGGGTACTCGCTCGGGCCAGTGGATCGGGTCGTGGATCCGCAACTCTGCGATCCGGAAGCGGGTGTCCTTGCCGTCGCGGAGTCGTCGCCCTGTCTTCCAGGGAACCATCTCGAAGAGTGTGCCGGACAGATCGGCGCGTTCGGCGTGGGGTGCCCGTCCACCGGGACCTGGCCCGTCGGATTGCGGACGTTGCCCGACGATCTGGCGTTGGTGGTGGACGGCGTCGATCGAGCTTCCCCTTGGCTGGAGACCTGGCCGACTGGTTCCAGCCACGAGGTTGCAGTTCCACCGTCGCCGATTCAGCCCAGTTCCGATGCTCGGTACACGTTCGATTCCTGGAGCGATGGAGGATCCGAGACCCATACCGTCGTCGGGGTAGACTCCTACGTCGAGTACGCCGCCAACTTCAACGCGGAGTACTGGCTCACGATCGTCGCGGAGCCCGGAGGAACGTCCGCCCCGTCCGAATGGGTTGCCCGGGGAGACTCGCGAGAGTTGCTGGCCGTTCCCGATTCGGCCTGGACGTTCATGAGCTGGCAGGGCGAGGGCAGTGGCTCCTACACCGGTCCCGATAACCCGATCACGGTCACGCTGCTGAACCCCATCGTCCAGCGGGCGATCTTCCGCAACGATGCGCCGCTGCTGACGATGCAGGCGCAAGGCGGCGGATCGGTCACCCCCGAGTCCGCGCGTAGGACCCTGTATTCCACGGTTCCCATCGAGGGGTTCCCGGACGCAGGCTGGGCGTTCTCCCACTGGGTCGGGGTAGGTCAGGGCTCGTACTCGGGCTCGAGCAACCCGGCCTCCGTGACGATGAACGGTCCCATCACTCAGACCGCCGTGTTCGTGGGCGCGACGCCGCTCCTCACGATGAACGTGGTGGGCGGGGGTTCCACCGCTCCGCCGACGGGTCCCCAGAGCGTGTTCCAGCCCTTGCAGATCCTGGCGACTCCGGATCTCGGATGGGAGTTCCAGAGCTGGACCGGTACGGGCAGCGGCTCGTACTCCGGGATCAACAACCCGGCGACCGTCACAATGAACGAGCCGCTCACTCAGACGGCAAACTTCGTCGTGGGAGAGCTTCCGCTGACGATGCTGGCGGAGGAGGGCGGGGCGGTGACGCCGGAGAGCGGTGACGTGACGTCCTTCGTCGACGTGGAGATCGAAGCGACCCCGGATCCCGGCTACCGCTTCGTCCAGTGGAAGGGGCAAGGCGACGGCTCCTACACCGGCACGGACAACCCCGCCACCGTAACCCTCAGCGGTCCCATCACCCAGGTGGCCCACTTCGAGCCGGCGGCCTTCAGCGTCACGCTCTCCCTCAGCGACACGGATCCCTACGTCCACACCGGCGGCCCCATCGGCCTGGGCAACGTACACCTGTGGGTGACCTGCGGATCCACCGAGCGCGGCCTGCAGTCCATCGCCCTGAAGACGGCCGGATCCCTCCGGCCGCTTGCGTTCCTCCCGGCGCCCGGCGTTGCGGCCACCGGCACAGGGACGGTCCTCGCCGGCATCGACGGCTGCCCGGACGGTCCCGTGCGGCTCGGTCGCTTCCTGGTGAACTCACCGGGCGGGGGTTCGCTCTGCCTGGATGCCTCCGGGGCCGTCAGCGGGCTGACGATCACGGACTGCGAGGGGGCCACGTACTCCTGGCCGGAGAACGTCGGGTTCGTGGGGGTGCATACAGGCGGCGGGCAACCCTGCGGCGGGGGATCGGGCTGTGAGGCGATCGATGCGTTCGCGGCTCCGGTGGGCGCGCCGGATGTCGCGGCGCCTCCGTCGGCCACCCGGCTGGCCGGCATCTTCCCGACCCCGTTCGGCTCCGGGACCACCATCCACTTCGACGTGGAGCGTCCGATGGACGTTCGGCTGACGGTGTTCGACGTCTCCGGGCGGCAGGTGAAGGTCCTCAGACACGGCAGCGTCCCGGCGGGTCGGCATGCGACCGGGTGGGACGGCCGGGACTCAAACGGCCAGGCCGTCGCGGCGGGCGTGTACTTCGTCCGGCTGATAGGAGACGGCGTGGAGCAGGCGGAGAAGGTGACGGTGGTGAGGGGGCGGCCGTAGCGGGAGGCCGGTTTTACAATCGCGCCCTGGCCTTGTTCGCGCAGCTAGGAACGGCCATGTCGGACTACCCGCCGGAACTCGAAGGCATCGCCAAGGTGGCCGTGAAGGCTGCCTGCCGTTTGGCGTGGCAGCACAGTTGTCAGACGCTGTGGACGGTGGCCAGCAGACGGAAGTGAACCAAGGGATAACCGACTGCTGCGAATCTGGATCTGAAGATTCGGGGCCGTCTCTTCGAGGGCTGTGAGACGGATCGACTACGCATCGCGGGGGAGGTGTCGGAATGATACGCAGCGGAATCGTCGGGTTCGTCGTCGGCGTGGTCCTGGGCCAGGGCGTGGCCGCCGTGGCCTCCGCCGACACGTTCAAGGTCCCCGGGGTCTTCCCCACCATTCAGGCTGGCATCGATGCAGCGGCGCTGGGCGACACGGTGCTCGTTGCTCCGGGGCGCTATGAGGACGTTGTCACACGGGAGGGTACGACCGTGGCCTTCTTTCTGAAGGACGGGGTCAAGGTCCTCTCCGAGGGCGGCTCCAAGGTGACGACCGTGCACGTAGCCGATCCCGATGCCTACAGGATCGTCGAAGGGCGGAGTCTGCCCTCCGTCGAGACGGCCGTGGAGGGCTTCACGTTCACCAGCGTGCCTCTGCCCAGCACCGCTTTCTACGTCGCCAACGTGGGGAAGATCACCGTTCGGGATTGCGTGTTCATGAGCCTGGTCGAAGATCCAAATGCCGGTTTGAGGGTGCACTCCGGCGATCTTCTCGTCGAGCAATGTCAGTTCTTCAACTGCGGTTCGGACGCGGCCCTGCGCCACGATGCGGGTCACCTTGTCGTCCGCGACTGCCGCTTTGAGCGATGCGCCAACCGAGGAGTGTTGGCCCAGCCCGGCGACGTAGATCATCCGATGCTCATCGAGGACTGCATCTTCATCGACTGCGAGGCTGCGACTGGGGGTGCAATCAAAGCGGCGGCTCGGCCAGCGGGCAGCACGATTCGTCGATGCACGTTCCAGTCCAATCGGGCTTCCGAATCGGGTGGGGCTGTTGAATTCTGGCAGCCCGGTGTCGTCCTCATCGAGGATTCCGTTTTCTTGGACAACGAAGTCACGGAGACAGGGCACGGTGGCGCCCTGACTCTGCGCGGTGGCGTTACCCGGACGGTTCGCCGGTGCACGTTCTGGCGGAATGGAACCGAACTCGCCGAGCGTGGAGCCGCAGTTCACCTGTTGTTCGGTGCTACCACAGTGCTGGAGAGCAACGTCTTCGGGGCCAGCTCGGGTGCCGTTGCGGTCTACGGCGACCTGGGCGCTGCCCCCAACCTGTCGTCCTGCAACATCTTCCTGGACAACGCGGCGGGAAACGCCGGGGGAACCTATTTCCTCGGTCCGACCGACGAGGAGATCGCGCCTCAGTTCTGCAATGTGTCCCGGGGGGACCTTCAGGTCACGGCTTCGTCACCGTGTCTTCCGGAGAACAACTGGAACGAGTGTGGGCAGATCGGTGCCTTTGGGCAGGGTTGCGAGTCTCGAGGATTCTTTCCCGTGGGCGTCCGCACGATGCCGGATGACCTTCCTGTGCTCGTCGACGGCGTGGAGCGAGGATCCCCCTGGATGGGCACATGGCCGGTCGGCGGGATGCACGCCCTCTCCGCTCCCCGGTCGATCCAGCCCGCCGCGGAGGCTCGGTATACGTTCGATTCCTGGAGCGACGCCGGGGCGGAGACGCATGTCGTCGTCGCCCTGGATAAGTTCGTCGAGTACACGGCTGTCTTCAACGCGGAGTACTTCGTTTCGGGTGTCGTCGACTCGGGCGGAACAGCCGTGCCTTCTGGGTGGGTCCCGCGGGGTCAGACGGTGGAAGTGACGGCCTTGCCGGATTCCGGATGGTCTTTCGTCGCATGGGAAGGTGAAGGAGAGGGCTCGTATTCCGGGACCGACAATCCCGCCCTGGTGACGCCGACATCCCCCATCGTGCAGAAGGCCATCTTCTTCAACGAAGCTCCACTCCTGACCATGAACGTGCAGGGAGGAGGGTCGGCGATTCCGGCGACGAGCCGGCAAACGTTCCGAACTCTCGTCCCGATCGAGGCCATCCCGAACGAGGGATGGACGTTTCTGGAGTGGATCGGAGAGGGGTTGGGGTCCTACAACGGCGCGGACAACCCGGCGCAGGTGGCGATGGAGGAGCCGCTGTCCCAGCTTGCGGTGTTTGTCAGCGCCACGCCGCTGCTGACCGTTCAGGTGGAAGGAGGGGGAACTGCCACGCCCGAGACGGGACCCCAGGGAATCTTTGAGGATGTGGAGATCGCGGCGATGCCCGACCTTGGCTGGGACTTCTTCGGTTGGAGTGGTCTCGGGAGCGGCTCGTACTCGGGGGGCAACAACCCAGCCACGGTGACGATGAACGAACCCATCACGCAGACCGCCACGTTTGTCGTTGGGGAGTTACCCCTTACGATGCTGGCGAAAGGAGGCGGCACCGTCACGCCGGAGAGCGGGCTTCGTACGTCGTTCACCGACGTGGAGATCAGGGCCACTCCAGACCCGGGACACCGTTTCGTCGAGTGGACGGGGACAGGCGATGGGGCCTACACCGGCTCGGACAATCCCGCCACCGTGACTCTGAGTGGCCCCATCACTCAGGTGGCCCACTTCGCACCGGCGGCATTCAACGTCGCGCTCTCCCTCAGCGACACGGATCCCTACGTCCACACCGGCGGTCCCGTGGGGCTGGGGGATGTCCACCTCTGGGTGACTTGCGGGTCCACCGAGCACGGTCTTCAGGCCGTGAGCTTGACGGTATCGGGGAGTCTCCAGCCGCTCGCGTTCCTCCCGGCTCCGGGGGTGTCGGCCGCGGGCACCACCTTCCTGGTTGCCGGCATTGACGGCTGTCCTTCCGGTCCGGTGAGGCTTGGCAAGTTCCTCGTGAACACACCCGGTGAGGGATCGCTGTGCCTGGACGGCAGTGACCCGGCCACAGGACTCACGATCATCGACTGTCAGGGGACTCCCTACTCCTGGCCCGCGAACGTCGGCTTTGTCGGAGTCCACACGGGTGGAGATCTCCCTTGCGGCGACGGTACCGGATGCGAGGAGATCGATCCGCTCGCAGTTCCGGTGGGGATGCCGGAGACGGGTCGAGAACCTTCGGCCACCGGGCTCGCTGGTGTCTTTCCGAATCCGTCTGGCTCCGGCACCACGATCCACTTTGATGTAGCCCGATCCATGGATGTCCAGGTGGAGGTCTTCGACGTGGCCGGTCGTCAGGTTCGGGCCGTGTGGCACGGCAGCGTAGCGGTGGGGCGGCACTCTGTTGGCTGGGATGGCCGGGACTCCAGCGGCAGGGCCGTCGCGGGCGGCATGTACTTCGTCCGGTTGACGGGGGACGGAGTGGACCAGACGGAGAAGGTGACAGTGCTGAGGGGGCCGTAGCTCGCCGAACCCGCGCACACAGATGGGATTCGGCCGTGGTGCGGGCAATGGTGGCTCAAGCAGAGATTCGCTGAATCGGGCCCGGGCCCATGGTAGCATGATGTCCATTCTTCGGAGGCTTTGATGCACCGTATGTTGTTCGTGTTGTCCGCCTCTATTCTTGTGTTCGCCGGGCCATCCGACTCCGCAACACTCCGCGTCCCTGCGGAGTATGGCACTATCAGCGCTGCGGTCGACGCGGCACTGGCCGGCGACGAGGTCGTCATCGCTCGTGGAACGTACTCGGAAGCCGGACTCGCGATTGCAAAGAACATCGAAGTGAGAAGCGAGGACGGCGATCCATCTGGCGTCGTGGTGACGGCCGGCGGTGCCGATCGGATCTTCACTCTTCAGGGAAACGTCCGGCTGTCTGGACTGACCCTGACCGAAGGCGTCGCCCCTGATAGTCGTGGTGGGGCAGTTCGAGCGATGTCCGGACAGATCGAGATGCGGAATTGCAAGGTGTCGGACAGTCGGGGCGACATCGGAGGCGGGTTGGCGGTGGACTGGGCCGCGTCGGTCATTGTAGAGGACTGCGAGTTCGTCGGGAACGGCTCGATCACCGAGTCCGGGAATGGCGGCGCCATTCACTCAGCGTCGGCGGAGCCTCTCGTGGTCACGGGTTGCTCCTTCGAATCGAACTCGGCCGGCAACCTGGGCGGTGCGCTGGCGCTGTTCCGGTACCTTGCCTCGTTCGGCGTGGCAGCGCACGTGGAGGATTGCACTTTCCGCCTGAATCCGGGACGTCTGGGAGGTGCTATCGCTTGCACGGAGTCCGCCGCGAGCCTGGTTCTCGTTGAGTGTGAGTTCGAGGGCAACGGGGCAGGAGCCGGGGGTGCGCTCTTTCTCACCGGGGACTCGTCCATCCTGGCCGTGGAGGAGACCTCCTTCCTGGACAATACGGCTCTCGGAAACGGCCTCGCCCCGCGGGGTGGTGCGGTTCATCTGAACGGTCAGGTTGTGGCCACCGCATCTGGCTGCCTGTTTCGCGGGAATCAGGCCGGACCCGGAGGGGCGCTCTGGATTGGCGATGGCGCGGAGCTGGAGGCCGGCGACTGTATGCTTAGGGCCAACGGGGGCGGGGATGGTGGGGCGGTCCATGTGAGTTCTGGGGAGCTCCGCGCCGTAGCGTGTCGCTTCTCGAGAACTCGGCTGGGGTCGGTGGCGCTGCTGTCTTCGTGACTCAGGGCTCCCTGGAAGCCGAGGGCTGCCTTTTCGACGCGAATCATGCCGTGCGTGACGGCGGTGCCATCTGGTTCCTAAGCTTGACGGAGCTCGTGCTCCGCGAGTCGATCCTTCACCGTAATCGGGCAGATCGCGAGGGCGGCGCGATCTACATGCGGCAGTCGGGTACGGCCTCGGTTGTGAACTGCACGCTGTTCGGAAACGAGGCTGTCGAGCGCGGCTCGGCCATTCGCTGCCGCAGCGGCGGGCACCTGACGCTCTCTAGGACGATCATCGCGGAGAGCGGCCTGGTTCCCGCCATCGACTGCTCCGAGGGATTGGACCTCGAGGTGGGGTGTGTGGACATGTGGGGAAACGAGGGCGGTGACTGGGGCGATTGCACGGCCGGCAGGGAGGGTTCGAACGGGAACTTCTCGGCGGATCCCGAGTTCTGCATTCCGCTCCGCGGTGACTTCTCTCTCCTGGCCGGCTCTCCATGCGCGCCAGAGACTTCTCCCCCCGCGTGTGGACTCGTCGGAGCGCTGGGAGTGGGTTGCGGCACTGTTTCCGTGACTCCCACGACCTTCGGGCGGATCAAGGCGGCGTACCGGGACGTGGATTAGCAATGGGTAGCCGCCTTCACGGATCCGTCCTGTGGGTCTGATAGTGTTCGTTGACCCATGGGGCCTGGCTCGGTAGCGTTGCGTCAAGTCCTCGCCTACCGTTGTCCAATGTCATAGGCGAGGCCGAGGTGCTACCTCTTGCCCGAGGCAGAATCATGAGAGCACGTTCGGTACGCTCGCTCTTTGCGACTTTGATCTTGTCGGTTTGTCTGATGCCCCCGATTGCGCAGGCTCGGCCGCCCTGCCTGGATTACTTGTCGCGGCTGCATTGGTTGGGACGGATCGATGTTCCTCAAGGACCGATCTCATTCGCGAACGTCGAGCCCTTCACGTTCATCCTCACACCCGGATCTCTGTACCGGACGGTGCTGGCCGGCACCACGAGTAGCGACTGGATCAGCGTAGGCGCTTTCGGGGGATCCGCCATGCAGCTCAATGGCGATCGGATCTACGTTGCCGACGGGGCCGGTCTGATCATCGTGGATGTAGCAGACCCGATGGCGCCTGCGGTCGTGGGGACGTTGGACACGCCGGGGCCCGCACTCGACGTAGCTGCCTCGGACCCTGCGCACGTCTGCATCGCGGGTCGGCAGTCCGGGATCCGAGTCGTGAATGTACTGGATCCGGACACTCCCGTAGAGGTCGGAGCCCTGGAGGGCATCAACGTCCGAAAGGTGGATGCCTATTCGCAGCACGTGTACGCGATGGACCTGTCTTCGCTCCTCCACATCGTGGATGTGACAGATCCCACCGCGCCGACGCTCGTGAGGTCGATGGACCTGGGAGCGGCCTCCGACGTACTCGTCCGGGACGGATACGCCTACGTATCGTCGAGTACCGGCCTTCATACGCTGGACTTGTCGGACCCGGGCGATCCCGTGTTGGCGTCCTCCTTCGAGTCCGACCCCGAGCCGTTGGGTTCAATCTTCGATCTCGACGATGTCCTCGCCGTGAGGTTCCGGCGCGGCCAGCTGCTCCTCTTCGACCGGACGGATCCGGCGCATCCGCAGCCACGCGGGGTCCCGGGGGTGGGGGGTGTGGCTGGGAGACGCGGAGACTTTCTGTATACCGTCGCCGGCGGTCTCCAGGTGTTCGACATCTCACACTTGGACTCCGCGGATGAGGTTTGCGCCACCGTGCCCCTTCCCGCGCAGGTTCTCGCTCTGGACGTGAACGATGGCTTGGCGGTGCTGGGCGGCCACGACGGGATCCAGCTCGTCTCAACGACGGCCGATCCACCTGCTCTGGTGTCTCACTTGACCGTGGGGGGGCGTTCGTACCAGATCGATGTTCGGGGGGGGCTGGCCTGCCTGGGCGCTGGAAATGGTCTTCATCTCGTGGATGTTACGGACCCGATGGCACCGCAGTTGCTGGCGAGTGTTCTGCATCCCAACGGCGGGCTCGGTTTGGCGCGAGACGGGGCGTTTGTCTACGTGGCCAACGGCTTTCTGAACAATCCATTCTGGGTGGTCGACATCTCAGTTCCGACGGCGCCCGCGGTCGTCGGCTCCATCTATCTCACGGATTTCGATGCGGGAAGGTTGGCGGTCCGCGACGGGTACGTGTACGTTGCCGGGCCCAGCGGGCTCGGGGTCATGGACGTCACCGTACCGTCTGCCCCGGTGCTGCG
The DNA here is from genome assembly GCA_965216835.1 of bacterium. GTDB lineage: Bacteria > ARS69 > ARS69 > ARS69 > ARS69 > BQJX01. The sequence continues at coordinate 630,805 of OZ244210.1, forward strand.
GACCGTCGTGTCCCCTTCGTCCCGGGTTGACGATGTCCTGGTGTCCGGAGATCATCTCTTCGCTGCACGCGGCGACGGACTCTTCGTGTACAACCTTGCGGAGCCGTCGGCGCCGGTTTTGATCGGCCATGCGGAGACTCCGGGGGCGGCGGATCGTCTGGAGATCGACGGCGACACGCTCTACATTATCGTCGGTTCCATCATCGCCATCTTCGACGTATCCGATCCGACCGCACCGGTGCCTGCGGGAAGCCGGACGATCCCGCCGAACCTGCCTCTGGACATACCCGCAGACATCTGCCTCTACGAGGGCGTCCTCTATGTGCCAGCCTTGCTTGCTCCTGCACTTCACTTGGTGCCGCTGGCCTGCACGTCGGAAGCGGTCTCCGCAGGTGGGCCGGCGCCGGATGGCGTGCGCGGACTGGCCCTCGGCCGCCCCCAGCCCAACCCCTTCTCGGATTCGACGACGATTCACTTTCAGGTGCCGCGCCGAACGACATTGCAGATCGCGGTCTTTGATGTGGCCGGCCGTCGCGTCAACCTCCTGGCGGAGGGAGGCTATCCGCCCGGTGGGTGGGAGGCGCGGTGGGACGGACGGGACCAAGAGGGGCGGCGGGTTGCTCCGGGAGTCTACTTCGTTCGCCTAGCGGCCGAGGAGACCGTCCTCGCCAAAAAGGTAACCGTGATGAACGGGCACATCCGATGAGCCCGACATGGCTCGCCTAGCGATACAGTGCCTTGATTGTGCCCCAACTCCTGGACTCCGCGTTCGCCGGACAGGCGAACGCCGCCGACCAGCCCAACAGCTCCGCGTTGCACGTGGGGTCGAAGAACGGGGAGCCCGGGCAGAGCGGGGTTTGAGGGCGCCCAAAGTAGAATGAGTGAGTGACCCTGTCGACGGGGTAGCAGAGTCCGCATGCCTGAGGTCCCGTGGGTCCGGCGGATGGATGATCCGTGGCCCAGCGAGTGGGTAGAGGCGTGATGTCCGTTCGATGTTCCACCGTCACGGCGAACGGTTCTGAGATGGAGAGGTTCCAAGGGACCACGTTGTCGCCGCTGCACGGAATGAACGGCTGTTCCGCGAGGACTGCCGTGGGGCATCCGTTCTGGTCGATCTGTTGGATGCTGATCAGGCCGGTGAAGCCCCGCCCCGGAACGCAACTCCCCGTCCATGCGTACTGATTCGTGGCGATCAAGGTCGTCGAGTGGCTCGGTCCACAGCACGGATCCACGGTCATGCCGATTACGTCGCCATCCGACCATCCGTCCCAGAGCCACAACCAGCCGGTGCAGCGGTTGAAGTAGCTCACCGTGCATGTGGTTCCGGCCGCCCAGTCCCCATCGGGCCCTGGGCCGTCCAGAGGGACCGCGGTCCTCTCCAGTGCCGCGGAGGGGCCAGAGAGCCAGGCAAGAAAGAGGACGAGAAAGGCGGAGGCTCGAAGCAGTCTCATGGGATCCGCCGACAACGGGATTCTCATCGGTACATCCCCTTGATCCGCGACCAGTGCGTCGTCTCGACCCTTACCGGAGTCGAGAAGGCTGCGGCCCAGCCATACCACTCGGCGTTGCAGGTTCCATCGAAGAGAGGGGTCACCGGGCAGGGTGTGGGGTCGTTCGTGGGGTGGTAGTAGGAGTGTGAGACCCGGTCGATTGGAAAGCAGTACCCGCAGGCTTGCGGCCCGGTGGGCCCGGCCGCCGGATGGTCGGAGGCCCATCGATAGAACAAGCCAAAGAAGCCTTCGTCGGGGCGTCGGAACGACAACACGATCGGTCCTGAGACCGGGAGATTCCAGAGGGTGATGTTGTCGCCGTCGTTGGGAGTAAAGGGAATCTCCGAGAGGAGGGTCGTGGGGCATCCGTGCTCATCAGCTTCGTGAATCGCGATGGTCCCATCGACAGGGCGCCAGTAAGACGGCGGAAAACCTTCGAGAGCGAACAGATTCGTTGCTTCGAGCGTTGCGGTACCGTCACCGCACGGGGGCTCAAACACGCAGCCGACGGAGTAGCCATCAGAGGCCAGGACTTCGATTCTCCAGACCCAATACCACCCCGTGCAGATGTTGTAGTAGCTGACAGTGCAGGTCGCTCCGGCGGCCCATGCCTCCGAGGATTCAAGGTCGTCCGCACGGATCGGAGTGCGCTCGAGTGCCAGGGACGGCGCGACCCACGAGAGGATGGCAACAGAGGCGACGATGCGAAATGGGAGCATGAAATCCTCCGTCGAATAGATGAAGGCCGGACCCGCCTTCGAAAGGTCGGAGGCGGACAACCCGATTCTAGCCCGGAGCACAGGCCTCATCAACGGACACGGAAGCCCGGTCCGACAGCCGCTCCGGCGGATCTTGTGAGGCCATCCGGGCCGCCGGAGGCCCCGCAGGGCGTTGGGCCGCCCGCCTGAGGTCTTCGGGGCGGGCGGCTGGTACTATGGGAGACGTCCATCTTGGAGTCTTCCGATGCGCCTTGCTTGGGTTCTTGGGTCCTCCCTTCTGATCGCCGCTGCGGGATCCACGCACGCCACAACGCTGCCGGTGCCCAGTGAGTACCCCACCATCCAGGCCGCGTTCGGTGCGGCGGTGTTCGGAGACACGGTTCTCGTGGCCCCGGGCACGTACAGTGACGTGGAGACGAGAACAATCCCGTGGGACGGGTTCGGTACATGGACGACGACGTCGATCGTGTTCCTGCGCGATGGTGTCCTCCTGAAGTCCGAAGCAGGGCCCGGCTTGACTGTCCTGGACATGGGGCCGGTTGTGCCGTCGGGCGCCCCCGTCGCGGTCGTCGGATCCGGTCCCAGTAGCGAAACCGTCATCGAGGGATTCACGATCCTGAGTGGACCCCACGCTCCTGCGTGGGGCGTCGCGCTGGATTCGGAAAGCACGGATCTGACGATTCGCGAGTGCAGAATCCAGGGATTCGACGCGAGACCTCTGGTTGGGGGGGGCGTGGTCCTGGCGGGGCCGGGGCACACGTTGAGGATCGAGCGGTCGGAGATCGTAGAGTGTGGCGGGGAGGGCACGGGAGCCGTGAGTCTCCTCAACTCGGATCTGGTCGTCATCGACACCCTTTTCGAGGAGAACTTCAGTAGCGGTGGGGGCGGTGCGATTTCTGTCTCCGGGACGTCGCGTGCACCACTTGTGAATCACGTTGAGATCAGCGGGTGCTCTTTCGTGGGCAACGATGGCGGCGGGAAGGGCGGCGCGTTCGTCCATGGAGCAACCCGGGCCTACGCATCGTTCAGCTTTGTGGACTGCTTGTTTGTGGGAAACACCGCTGCAATCGGGGGCGCTGTGTCACTGGAGACAGCCGAAGCCGCGACCGCGTCTTTCGATCGATGTGTGTTCTCCCGGAATGAGGCTGGGAGGGGGGGGGCACTGACGCTCACGTTCGGGACGTTTTGGGTCTCGGAGTGTACGTTCTGGGGAAATCGGGGGCATACAGAGGGTGGCGCTCTCTATACGACCTTGGAAGCCTCAACATTCGTGGAAGAAAGCGTTGTGGCAGCGTCCACTGGGAGTGAGGCGCTGTTCGCACAGGTTGCGTTGAGCGCCACGATCTCCACGGGTTGCGACGTGTTTTGGGCGAACACCGAGGGAGATGTCATGGGTGCCACCCTACAGGAGACGGATCGCGTCGCCGACCCGATGTTCTGTGATGAAGTGACGGGTGATTTCACGCTGCGCGCAGGATCGCCGTGTCTTCCGGAGAACTCAGCGGGATGCGGCCAGATCGGCGTCTACGGTGTCGGCTGCGGCACCGTCTCCGTGACCCCCACGACCTTCGGGCGGATCAAGGCGGCGTACCGGGACGGGGGCCAGCCGTGATTCCCAGGGGCTGGTGGTGGTGGAGTCCTGGGTGAGCGGGCCTAGAGGGCCCGCGCTCGATGCGGGTTGACGTACTGTGCGGGCGTGGTCGCTGGCTCGGATCGGTCCGAGTCGGTGGCGACAGGAACGAGATCATTGGAGGTGCTCATGTCTCGGCTCGGCAATTCAACGTCGATCGTTCCGGCGCTCCTGGGCGCTCTGCTCCTGGGGTCCACGGGTTCTGCGAAGGATGCGGCGCCGGCCGGTACGCAGGGGGTGTGGAGCGATCAGTTCAGTCTTCCCGGCGTCTTCAGCGGCAGGAGCGCAACGGTCCGAGCCTTCGCCGAGTTTCGCGGCGACCTGGTTGTCGCGGGGAAGCACCAGCTTGCCGGCAAGAGAGTCGTGTCGAACATTGCGCGATGGGATGGTCAGGGATGGCACCCGCTCGGTGACGGTCTCGATCGGGACTGCCATGACCTGGTTGTGTTCAATGGCGATCTGATCGCGGCCGGGACGTTTCGGGCGGCGGGAGGTGAAGAGGCTCTCTACGTGGCGCGCTGGGACGGTTCCCGCTGGTACCCCATGGGCGACGGATTCGATTTCCCGGTCGACGACCTCTTCGTCTTCCAGGGAGAACTGTACGCCGGAGGTCGCTTCCGGCTCTCAGGTGATACGCGAATCTCGGGGCTCGCCCGCTGGAAGGACAGCGTCTGGGTTCCGCTGGACGAGGGTCTCAAGTCGAAGAAGGGCCGGCCGGCCTGCCTGACCATGACCGAGTACGACGGAGGGCTCGTCGCGGCCGGCTACTTCGATCAGGTCAACGGTGTTCCCGCTCAGAACGTCGCGTGGTGGCGGGACGGGGTCTGGAAGGCGTTCGGCACCGGAACGGATGGGTGGGTCACCGTCGCCACCACCCATGACGGGAAGTTGATCCTCGCCGGCGGTTTCGGTCTCGTGGACGGAGTGGCGGTCGACCGGCTTGCCACGTGGGACGGCCAGGCCTGGCGCCCTCTCGGGGCCGCGCCCAGGACGGAGAGTTTGACCGCTCTCTTCGTGAAGGGGGACGAGCTCTTCGCGAGCTGGACCTTCGGTGTCCACCGATGGAGCGGATCGGATTGGGAGCCGGTGCCGGGCACGGAAGATCTGTACGTCCGGCGGGTGTTCTCCTGGAACGACCGACTGGTGGTCGGGGGAACCTTCTGGTGGATCCCTCCGTCGGACCCCGGCGCGGAATCCTCGAGTGCCGGCCACGTCATCGTGCAGGACGGCGAGGGATGGGACCGGCTGGGAGTCGATCGAGGTCTGCTCGATCCGGGGCGCAACTACGGCGATGGCGCGATCGGGATCGTGCGAGCCATGGTTCCGTGGGACGGAGGCCTCGCGGTGGGAGGGACCTTCCAGTACGGGAGTGGTCATCCCATTCGGGACCTCGCCATCGTGAAGGAGAACAAGTTCCACGGCATCGAAGGGGTCGTGGGGGGAACGATCGTCGGTGGCGTGTACGCCATGGCTCTGTTCCAGAAGGAGCTTGTGATCAGCGGGGACTTCTCGGCCGCTTCCACCGTCCCGAGCGTCGGGTCCTGGGACGGCAAGCGGTGGAAGATCCTGGACTCGGAGAGAGCGCCGGGCCACTACATTCTCACCCTGCTTGCCGACGGGAACGACCTGTACGCCGGCGGCCGCTTCACCTCCATCGACGGCGTGGAGGCCCTGTCCGTCGCGCACTGGCGAGACGGCACGTGGCACCCCCTCGGATTGGGCCTTGGGGGCAACGGCGGTCGCCCGGTCGTCAACTCTCTGGCCAAGTACCGGGACAGGCTCATAGTGTCGGGCAGGTTCGGGCTGGCAGGGGGGGAGATCGTCAGCAATGTGGCGGCCTGGGATGGAACGTCGTGGTCCGAACTCGGCCGGGGGGTCAATTATGAGATCCAGACGTTTCACGTATGGGACGGCGATCTCTGGGCGGCGGGGGCGTTCACCCGGGCCGGACGGCATGCGTCGGACGGGATCGCGCGCTGGAACGGAGACGAGTGGCAGCCGCTCCCCTCGCCCGGATTCCGGGCTCGAGACTTCCACGAGTACCAGGGCGACCTTTACGCCTCGGGTCCCGGTCGTGTGAGCCGCTGGAACGGCGACGGGTGGGTCTCCATCGGCTCCGTGTTGGGCACGCCCCTGTCGCTCGAAACGGTGGACGATCGGCTCTGGGTGGGAGGGGACTTCTCCGGGGCCGGGCCGTACGCCGCCTACGGGCTCACATCGTGGCAGCGCTCCCCGGCGGACGTGGCCCTGAAGCCTGGGCCGGGCCGGCCGAGAGTCCCCCTCGCTTCGCCGGTCCGGCTGCGGGCGGAAGCTCGAGGCACGACGGTTGAACTCTCGCTCCTCGGACACGCCGACGGAGTCGCGATCGTGGAAATCTTCGACGTGCTCGGTCGCCGGGTTCGTCGTCTCGAGGTTCCGGCTGTCGACGACGGGGGGCGCCGTGTTTCCTGGGACCGGCGCAGTGAATCGGGCGCCGAGGTCGCAGCGGGGATCTACTTCGTCCGGGCAAGCATCGGTGATCTCGTGGCGTCCACCAAGGTCCGGGTCTTGCGGTGATCCCTAGCGATAGAGTGCCTTCAGACGTCCCCAGGTGCGCGTCTCGATTCCCTGAGCCGCCGACGTCGGGCCCACGCCGAAGACCGCTTCCCACACCAACTCCGCGTCGCACACGCCGTCGTTCAGCGGAGATCCGGGCCAGTTCCCGCTGACCGGCGGATCCAAGAGACGGGAGCGGCTCTCCCGATCCGGCGGGTAGCAGACGCCGCAGCCCGCCGAGCCGGTCGGTCCGGCCGCGGGGTGATCGGTCGTGAGCCCGGTGAAGAGGTCGGGCCGGTTCCTTCTGACGTAGGCGTAGGCAAACACGTCGCCGGTGACGGGGGCATCCAGCGCCAGGTAGCTCCAGCCGGTGACCGGGTAGTACGGGATCCAGGTGATGGGTGTGGGGTCCGGCGTTCCTGCAGAGTCGAGTTCCAGGAGGTAGAGAGTCCCCTCGAACCCCCATCCGGGCGCTGCATCCACGTGAAACGTCCAGAGTCCCTCGATGATGTTCGTCTCCTCCGGCTTCTCAAACGTGACCCCGAACCCACGGCGATGGTAGTCGCCCGGCCAGGTCCAGACCCAGCCGTTGCAGAGGTTGTAGTACGAAACGGTCACTTCCGATGAAGAGGACCGCCAAAGATCCTCGCGAAGGGGAGGCGACACCGCGTGCTCGAGGGCAGAGGCCGAGCCCGCGGCAAGAGCGATGAGAGCCGCCGCGAGACCGACATGTTCTATCGGAGTGGGACGGAATAGGCCCACGGGATCCCCTCGAACACGTGAAAACGGGCCGTATCCGTTGTCGGCATGAATGGAGCGGCCCCGGCGACGCTGCCGAGTCTACGCTCCCCCCGGAGAGATTTCAACGCGGGCAAACCTTGTGCCGACCTCGCAGACCGTGACCACTGGCCAGCCGGGTGGGCAGGTCGCCACCACATCAGGCTGCTTTCGTCCGGCGGACGGCGTGGAGCAGACGGAGAAGGTGACGGTGGTGAGGGCGTGCGCCCCTCGACCCGAACTGGTCTCGGGGCGTAGAATGGACGTCGAGCCCCGCTCCCCTCGTCGAGGCGAACATGTCCTTCGCGTGGCCCCGTCCCCCCATTGTGCCGCGGACGGTCGTCCTGCTGTTCGCAGTTCTGTTCTCCCTCGGGTGTTCGGGCCGATGAAGGCTCGTCTCTTCCCCGCCCTCTTCTGCCTTCTGCTGCCGGCCGGTTGCGGCGACTCCGGAACGGGCCCGTCCGGGGGCGAACGCCCGGTGGAGGCCACGGTGAGCCGGACCGTCGAGACGATGGCGGTGGGGATCACGGAGCGCCGCCGAGACGTCTACGAGTCCGTGCTCGCGGAGGACTTCTCCGTCGTGAACGAGGCGGGCGAGTGTCTGGATTGGCTGGATCCGGCGTACTGGTCGGATTCTCCCCCAGAGATCTGCGGAGGACGCCTCCTGGCGATGGAGGTCGTGCAGACCGGCGAGCGGGAGGTCGCGGCGCAGGAAATCGAGGCGACGTTCGACGTCACCACGATGCGGGGGGCGGGGAGCACGGGAGCCTCGTCGGATTCGCGCTTCGTATTCCGCGTGGTCTCGGTGAGGGGAGGCTACCGGATCCGTGAGCTACGGGTTCCGGCGCTGTTCGGGAGGCGGGTCGGTGGCTCCGGATGAGCGGAGATGGTGACGGACGTCATGGGATGCGGGCTGCAGCGGCTCCGGAGTGGACCCGTTCTGCGAGCGCAAGTGGTGGTGACTCGATGAGCCGCTTCTTGCGGCTTGGGCTCGGCGTGTCCCTTCTAGGAGTCTGGTCGTGCGGGTCGGGCGGTGCGCCCCCGGGTCCGATCGTCCCGAAAGGAAGCGTTGAGGTTCTGGGCGCCGCTCTGGGTGGAGTCAGTCTTCGCTGGCAGACCAACGTGGGGCCGATCTCGGCCCTCGTCCGGTACTCGCCGGAACGTGTCCGAACGGAGGACGGCGAGCAGTTCGACCGCCTGTTCTTTCGGTTTCCGGATCTTCCGAGCCCTCCGCGCCGGGACGAGTCCTTCGTGGCAGCGCATTCCTTGGTGGAAGGCGGTTCCGTGCTCTCTGGGAAGGTTCGCGGGCACTGGGTCGTTGTGTCGGAGGATGGGACGGGGATTCTGGTTGAGGGTGCCGAGCAGGCGTCTGGTAATGCGGTGGCGCAGTTCCTCCAGGAGCAACTCGATCCGGGCCGCCCGTTCTTGAGCGGAATTTGGCCCGTGATCGGAGTTCGGCAGAAGTTCGAGGGCGAGTGGTGGAGCTTGGAGCACTACTGTATGAACGTGCAGCGCCTCTTCACCATCTGGGTCGAAGACGGGGAGCTCGAGCTCGAGTTCGTCGTGAAGCTCCTGGAAGCACAGCTCTACTCGGATCATGTGGCGCTCCGGCCGTTGGCTCCTGAGCGGGCGGAGGACTACACAGTCAGGTTCGGTCTGGGAGGAGAGGGGGCGATGCCGGAGCTGGCGTCCGCGCTTGCGGAGCTGCAGCTGGTACCAGGTCATCCGGTGAGACTTCGCACGGAGCAGCGTTGGATCGCAACGGCCGCGGCCAGTTTGGTCTTGATCGTTGAGGGGCCCCCGAGGGATTCCGTCGCTCTCATGCGCAGCGGGTTGGACCTGGGTCTGTCAGTAGGCGAAAGCCCGACCCGGCGCACCGTGGGGAGCGCGATGTATGAGCAACTCACTCGCCGCAGTCAGATGCTCAAGGACGTCCTCGGGCTAGCGGGACCGTGGTATCCCCTCAGTGACGAAGCGTTCCCAGTGTGGGGCGTGCCACCCGATCGGTCCTGAGTGGCTCATCAGTACCTCTCGGCGGGCCTCCGGGCGGATAGGGTGCGCGTCAACGAGTTCCATCGCCTCGAAGGCGTTCTCGAGGCTTGCACAGGGGGCGGAAGGGTGTTTCCCGCAGTCCGTGGAGCGAACCCGGCGGGAGGCTCGCTCTCCTGCTCGCTGAACCTCTGAGGCCTGGCCACGGGCCGCCGGATCGGCCCGCAGCGCCGGCCAAGTCCACGGATGTGACTTTCTCCCTCCGCGACGGGTCTACCCACACGACACCCGATCCGGCCCGTTCCGCCCGACCCGGGCGCACTCTTCCAAAGGAGCTGATGGCATGAAAGCCTACGCAGCGGAGTTCTTCGGCACGTTCTGGCTCGTCCTCGGTGGCTGCGGTGCCGCCGTGCTCGCCGCCGCTTTCCCGGACGTCGGGATCGGCCTGCTCGGCGTTTCCCTGGCCTTCGGGCTCACGGTGCTCACGATGGCCTACGCCATCGGCCACATCTCGGGGTGCCACCTGAACCCCGCCGTCTCCATCGGCCTGTGGGCGGGCGGGCGATTCAGCGGCGGGCAGCTCCTGCCCTACGTCATCGCTCAGGTGGCCGGGGCCCTGGCGGCGGCCGGCGTCCTGTTCGTCATCGCGAGTGGGGCGACCGGATTCGACGTGTCGGCGGGTTTCGCCTCCAACGGCTACGGCGCCCTCTCGCCCGGCGGCTACTCGCTGACCGCGGCGCTCGTCTGCGAGATCGTGATGACGGCGTTCTTCCTCATCGTGATCTTGGGCGCGACCGACCATCGTGCGCCGGCGGGCCTGGCCCCGATCGCGATCGGACTGGGTCTCACGCTGATCCACCTGATCAGCATTCCCGTCACGAACACGTCGGTCAATCCCGCGCGCAGCACGGGCGTGGCGCTGTTCGCGGGCGGCGAGTGGGTCGGTCAGCTGTGGCTCTTCTGGGTGGCCCCGATCGTCGGCGCGGTCCTCGGTGCGACGATCTACAGGTTCATCGGTGGGGAGAAGTAGCGGGTCGTGGCGTGGCCGGCGACACATCCACGCGAACGGCAACCATGCAACAGGATGTGCAATTCTGGAAATCTGGGACACCTTGAGGATCGTGAGGCGGATTGCGTAGAATGAGAGGGCTTCGGATGAGAACTCGGGAAAGCGAGTGGCTCATCGACACGATGTCCGCACCCTGTGGGTTCGCGCCATCGCCCCCCGTCATGGAAAGGTTGTCCCCATGAACATCCTGTTGCAGTTTCTCCGTGAAGAGGACGGCCAGGACATGATCGAGTACGGCCTTCTGGCCTCGTTCATCTCGGTCGTTGCGGTTCTCTCCGTGCGCGCGATCGGGCCGCTTGTCGACGCGCTCTACGTCACCGTCCAGAACGCCATGACGTAGCGGGTCTCCCGATGCGAAGCGGCCGCCGGAAGGCGGCCGCTTCCGGATCCGGGCGTAGTTGGCGCCCGGGCCCTCTCCTCCGTGCGGTGAACCCGTTCCCACGCAGTCCTCTCCTGGGCCGAGACTCCTGCGGCCCCTCGGACCAGTCCGCCGGAATCCGCCTCCGCTTCCCGCGAGCTGACGAAGATCAGGCCGGGCCCGGGGAGTTTCGTTGATGCCGGGGTGGCCGTTTGCAACACTTGCGGGAGCGACGGATCGGAAGCATTCACGATCGGAGTGGAGTCGCGCGAGTCGGCGCTGGCTGGATGGCGCGGAGCGTGGACCGTCCCACGTTTTCCCCCACTCGGCGGCGCCGGGAAATGGGGGAGTTTCATGCGAGTTTCAGGACTTCTGTTGTTCACGATCCTCTGCTTCGGGGTTCATTCGACGGGCGCCGGTGCGCGGACCTGGGTCGTCAAGGCGGACGGGTCGGGCGATGTGCCGAACCTCGTGGCCGCCGCGGACTCGGCGATGGCCGGGGACTCGGTTGCCGTGGAACCGGGCACGTACCAGGAATCGAGCCTGCGCTTTGGCCCCGGGGTCTCCGTCGTCGGAGTGGCGGGGGCGGCCTCCACGGTGCTGGACGGCGGAACGGACTATCGCCTTCTCCGTGGAGAGGACCTGGCCCTGGAGGGGTTGACGTTCATCGGCCTGCAGGAGACGGGGTACGGCTACCAGTACGCCGTCCGGACGACGGGCGTCAGCGAGATCCGCGACTGCGTCTTCGATGTGGAGGTGGCCGGGATCATCGCCGAGGACGAGTTGTCCGTGTTCGGAACCACGTTCACGACGAAGGGCTTCGCGTCCGTTCACCTGGAGCAGCAGGAAGAAGCCGACGGCAGCCTCGTGGTCGAAGGCTGTCGCTTCGACGGCATCTCAGGAGGGGCGGCCGTCGTGGCCCGGCAGACGGGCGTGGGTTCGTTCCGGATCGAGGCGACGGTTCGGGGCTGTGAGTTCGTGGATTGCGTCGCGTCCGCCATGGTGACGTACGACCCCATCCGGGTCATCGATCTGACGCTTCTCGTGGAGGACAATCTGTTCGCTCGCAACGAGGTCTTCGGCACCGCGATCGGGCCGATCCTGTTCGGGGTGACGGGCACGCCGAGGTTCGACGGAGTTGTGGATCTTCAGATCGTCGGCAACACGATCGCGCGAACGGTGGGGCGAGCGATCGGGTGGACATCGGTTCCGCTTCCGGATGGCACCCGGATCGAGCGGAACGCAATCACCGGAAACGGTGGCGGCGTGTTGTTGCCCGTGACGGGAACCGGCTTCGTGGTGGAGTGCAACAACGTGTGGGGCAACGCCGACGGGAACTGGGAAGGCCTCCCGGATCCGACCGGGACGGCCGGGAACTTCTCGGAGTCGCCGCGTTACTGTGACGCCGCGGGAGGCAACTTCACTCTCGCCGCGAACTCGCCGATGCTGCCGGTCGGGAATTCCTGTGCCGTTCAGATCGGCGCGTTCGGGCAGGGGTGCGGCCCGATCTCCGTGGAGGAATCCTCCTGGGGCGAGATCAAGGCCCTGTACCGATCCGAGTAGGCGCGCCCGGTCCTCCGAGCCCCGACCGCTCCCGCCCGGGAGCCGTCGGGGCCGCCTCCTTTCTCGCACGCTGGCCTGACACTGGCCCCTCCCGTCCAGTCCGGCCCGTTCCGGTCGCATCCGGTCCCTTCGGTGGTGAGGGGCGCCGCCCGATGTGTGAGGCTCTCGCCGTCCTCATTCCACGCGCGGGAGGTGTCGCGATGTCCGGACTGCGTTCCTTTCTTTCCACGACGGACGAGCTTGCGCTACTCGTCATCCGCGTCACCGTGGGCGCGGTCATGCTGCCGCACGGGCTCCAGAAGCTGTTCGGCTGGTTCGGAGGCCACGGAATCGCCGGCACGGCCGCGTCCTTCCAGGAGTACTTCGGGATGCCGCCGTTCCTCACGTATCTGGTGATCGCGTCCGAGTCGATCGGGTCGCTGTGCCTGATCGCGGGATTCGCGACGCGGTTCGCCGCGGGCGCGCTGGGCCTCGTCATGCTGGGCGCGATCGTCCTGGTGACCGGCCGCTGGGGCTTCTTCATGAACTGGTACTCGCAGCCTCGCGGCGAGGGCTTCGAATTCCACCTCCTCGTGCTCGGGATCGTGCTGGCCCTGCTCGTGAAGGGCGGGGGGCGATGGTCCGTGGATCGTCGCCTCTCGCGGTCGGGCCGGGCCGGATGATCCGTCCCGCCGCGCTGATCCGCTACCGGGGTGCCCGCTCGCCGTCGGGCTCCCGGGAGTCGGCCAGGACCGGCGTCGCGATCTTGAGGGCCACTGTGTAGATTATGAGACCGAAGGCCCAGATCCCCGCCGTCACCTTCCACTCCACGAGGCTGGGGGAGTACTCCACGATCTCGTGCAGCGTGCTGGGGATGAACCCGGGCACGATGAGTCCCATCCCCTTCTCGATCCAGATCCCGACGAACGCCATCGCGCACGCCGCCACGAGGAACCTCGGCCTCGCTGCCGTGCCCGGCAGCAGGAGGATGGCGGCCGCCGCCACGTTCAGCGTCACCGCCGTCCAGGCCCAGGGGACCAGCCCGTTGTGGCCGTGGAGGCCGAAGAAGAGGTAGCGCGCGGACTCGGTGTGGGAGCCGCCCGCGTAGAACTCCGTGAACACTTCGGAGATGATCATGAGCAGGTTGATGAGGATGGTGATGCGGATGATGCTCACGAGCGTGTGGACCGGCCGGTCCGGCAGGTTCACCCCGCCGAAACGCCGGAGCACCAGCATCGTCACGATGATGAACGCCGGACCGGAGACGAACGCCGACGCGAGGAAGCGCGGCGCGAGGAGGGCCGAGTTCCAGAGCGGTCGACCGCCGAGGCCGGCGTACAGGAAGGCCGTGACGGTGTGGATCGAGATGGCCCAGACGATCGAAAGGAACACGAACGGCACGTACCAGCGCGCGTTGGGGGCGCGCCCCAGGAACCGCATGTAGAGCAGGTATCCGCACACGTGCAGGTTGATGAGGAGGTAGCCGTTCAGGACGATGACGTCCCACGTCAGCATCGAGATGGGGAAGTTGAACCGGCCGATGCCGGGGATCAGGTGCCAGAAGCGGTCGGGTCGTCCCAGGTCCACCGTGACGAACATCAGGCACATGACGATGGCCGCGATCGCGAGGAGCTCTCCCAGGATGACGACGTCGTGCATCCGGCGATCGTGGTAGAGGTACGCCGGGATCACCATCATGACGCCGCCGGCCGCCACTCCGACCATGAACGTGAAGTTCGCGATGTAGAGGCCCCAGCTCACGTGGTCCGTCATGTGGGTCAGGATCATGCCCTGCGCCACCTGGTTGGCCCACGCGTTGGCCCCCACCAGCGCCACCGCGGTCAGGAACGTCATCCACGCGTAGAACGTCAGGTTGCCGTCCGTGGCCACTTCCAGGCAACGGAGCAGGAACCTTCGGTAGCTGAGGAAATGCGACTCGTGGGCGCCGGAGCGCAGGACGGGTTCCGTGGACATGATCCCTACCGATCGAAGAAGTAGAAGAAGCTGGGCTTCGTGCCGAGGTCCTCCTTCAGCACGAAGACGCGCTTGTTCTCCAGGATCCAGCGGATCTCGGAGTCCGGATCCAGGATGTTCCCGAAGACGCGCGCGCCGGTGGGACACGCCTCCAGGCAGGCCGGAAGACGACCCTTCCGCGTGCGGTGCAGGCAGAAGTGGCATTTCTCCACGACGCCCTGGGGGCGGATGCGGTTGGAGAGGTAGCCCTGGTCCGCGTTGACCTCCCCGGCCGGGATCTCGGGCTTCTTCCAGTTGAAGCGGCGCGCATGGTAGGGGCACGCGGCCTCGCAGTAGCGGCATCCGATGCACCAGTTGTAGTCCACCACCACGATGCCGTCGTCTTCCTTCCAGGTGGCCTCCACCGGACAGACGTCCACGCACGGCGGCGCATCGCACTGCTGGCACTGGACCGGCAGGTAGAACTTGTCCTTCGCCGGCACCGCGTGGTTGTACGTCGTGTTGCCGCGGCCCATGTCCATCGTCCCCTGGGGCATCTCCAGAACGCGGATGTAGGACTGGTTCGTCGCGCGGTCGTGGTTGTTCTCGCGGTGGCACGCTTCCACGCACTTCCCGTTGCCGTTGCACAGGCTGAGATTGATTGCGTAGACGAACTTGGTGTTCGGCTGCGGGCGATCGTCCCGGATCTGCACGCCGGCGCCGTACTCCTCCCGCGCTTCCTCCTCCAGCCGGCGCAACACGTCCTGCTTCCCGTCGTCGTCCAGCTCCTTGTAGTGGCGCTGCATGAACTCCTGCGGCGTCAGCTCCGCCCCGAGGCGCCGCAGCGGCGCGATCGCGGTCAGGAAGGCGGCCGCGCCGAGCGTGGCCCCGAGTCCCTTCAGGGTCCGTCGACGCTTCGGGTCCACCTCCGGCCGTTCACGGTCTTCAGTGCTCATCCGCGGGCTCCTTCCCGGCGTCCGGAGTGAGGAAGCGGTCGATCGGCTTGAACGTGGGCATCATCCGGGGGAACGCGGGAGCGTGCGCGTCGTGGCAGACGATGCAGGAGTTGCGATCCCGCGGGCCGCGCGTGAGGTCCCAGTGGCCGGTCATGCCGCCGTGCGCCCCGTGGTCGAAGTCCCGGCGCTGCGGTCCGTGGCATTGCGAGCAGAGCGTCATCACGTCGGCGTAGTCGACGCGGCGTCCGTCCGCGAGGCGAAGCTGCGCGTAGTCGCCCTGGGGCTCATGGCAGGAGAAGCAGCTCAGGTCCCCGTGCGTGAACTTCATGCCGGTGTGCACGGAGTCGATCTCTGCGGCCAGCGGGGCGACGGCCGGCTCCTCGCGCTCGGAGTGGCAGGAGACGCAGGTCACGCGGGCCGGCCGCCCCAGCGCATCGCGCTCGGCGGTGTGGGCCTGGCCGACCTCGGGGGGAACGTGGATCCGGACGGGGTGGGTCGGCTGCCTCTCCGGAGCCGCGTCCGGGGGCTGGCTCGCTCCCGCGAGCAGGACCGAAAAACTGATTCCCGTCAGCAATGCGACGAGCGGGACCGGGCGGGGTCCTCGTGCGAGCCCTCTCATCGGCGCCTCCTGGTGGCCTCGCAGACAAGGTGCATCGGTCTTCGGATAAATTCAAGAGTTTCCGATCCAAAACTCTTGAAGTCTCGGGAGGGCGGTCGTAAATAGAAGGGTGGAACCAAGTTCGGGGAGGAATGCCGTGTCGATCAGCGGGCTCGTCGTCACCCTCGCGCCGGATCCAGGCGCGGCGGAAGAAGCACTGCAGGACCTGCGGGGACTCCCGCAGCTCAAGGTCGGGGTCCGGAACGGCGCTCGCGTGGCCGTCGTGGCGGAGACCGGCTCGGTCCGGGAGGACCGGGACCTGCTCGATCGCATCGGGGATCTGCCCGGAGTTCGGAGTGCGAACGTCGTCTTCGTGGAGGTCGGATCATGATCGGAACCCTGGACCGGCGCGACTTCATTCGGAGCTCGGCGATGGCCGCCGCGGCGGCGGTCGTCCTCGGCCGCCCCGGCAACGCGTTCGCGACGGCGGCGGAGGACGACGTCCAGTGGCAGAAGGCGCCCTGCCGCTTCTGCGGCACGGGATGCCACGTGATGGTCGGCGTGAAGGACGACCGCGTCGTGTCGATCGCCGGAGACCAGCAGGCCGACGTCAACCGGGGGCTCCTGTGCGTGAAGGGTTACCACGTCGGCCTGGCGATGTACGGGGAGGATCGACTCACCCGGCCGATGCTCCGGCGCAACGGACGGCTGGAGCCCATCACCTGGAACGAGGCCATCGACACCGTGGCGCGCCGCATCCTGGACGCTCCGGAACGCTTCGCGCTCTACGGATCCGGACAGTGGACGGTCCCCGAGGGGTACGCCGGCCAGAAGCTGATGAAGGGCGGCCTCGGGAACAACCACATCGATCCCAACGCGCGGCTCTGCATGGCCTCGGCCGTGACCGGGTTCCTCGCCACGTACGGGGTGGACGAGCCGGCCGGCTGCTACGACGACCTGGACGCCTGCGACGTGCTCATCACGTGGGGCAACAATCCCGCGGAGATGCATCCGGTGCTGTTCTCCCGCGTGGTCGATCGTCGCGCCCGCGGGGAGGACGTCCTCCTCATCGACATCTCCACGCGGCGGACCCGAACGAGCGACCAGTGCCAGGAGTACCTGGAGATGAAGCCGCACGGCGACGTGGCCATCGCGCTCGGCATCTGCAACCTGCTGATCGCGAAGGGCACGTGGGACCGGGAGTTCGTGGAGAAGCACTGCGCGTTCCGCGCCCATGGCGACGAGCCCACGCTGCTGGGGGAGGCCATCCCCTTCGACGAGTATCGCCGCCGCATCGCGGCGTACACGCCGGAGCGCGTGTCGGAGCTGTCGGGACTGCCCGTGGAGAAGATCCACATGCTCGCGGACCTCTTCGCCCGCCGCGACCTGCGGATCACCAGCCTCTGGTGCATGGGCATGAACCAGCACACGATGGGAACGGCGGTGAACTCGCTCGTGCACGGCGTGCACCTGCTGAGCGGCCACTTCGGCCGACCCGGCGACGCGCCGACGAGCCTGACCGGACAGCCCTCCGCGTGCGGCACGGTCCGGGAGGTGGGAACCCTCGCCCACGCGCTGCCCGGCGGCCGCGTCGTCGCCAAGGAGGAGCATCGTCGTCAGGCGGAGGAGCTCTGGAACCTGCCGGAAGGACGGATCAGCGCCACGCCGGGCTACCACACCGTGAAGATGTGGGATCGCTTCTGCACGCCCACCGAGGACGGCGGGGACATCTCCACGCTTTGGGTTCAGGTCACGAACCCGGGGCAGACGCTGCCCAACCTGCACGAGCTCTTCCTCCGGAAGGAGCGGCGGGAGGACAAGTTCCTCATCGTCTCCGAGGTCTACCCGACCGCCACCACGCAGCTGGCGGATCTGGTGCTTCCGGCCGCGATGTGGGTGGAGAAGAACGGGATCTTCGGCAACTCGGAGCGGCGCACGCAGCAGTGGTTCCGGATGGTGAACCCACCCGGTCAGGCCCGCGACGACTGCTGGATGACGATCGCGGTCGCGCATCGGCTGATGGAGCTGGGTCACCCCGGGATGAAGGACCGCGACGGCCGGTTCCTGTTCCACGTCGAGGACGATCGGGGGCGGCCGGTGCCGATCTGGGACTGGAAGCACTACTACGACGTCAACGTGGATCGTGCGCTGTTCGAGGAGTACCGGGCGTTCACGCGCCTCAAGCACAAGGACCTGGCTCCCTACGACGAGTACGTCAAGGCACGGGGAATGCGCTGGCCGGTCGTGCAGCAGGACGACGGAAGCTGGCGTGAGACGCGTTTCCGATTCTCCGAGTTCGACGATCCGTACGTAGCCGAAGGGCGCGGCATCCAGTTCTACCACTCCACGTCGGGAGACGACCGGGCGCAGATCTGGTTCCACGAGTGGGCGTCACCGCCGGAGGTCCCGGACGCCGACTATCCCTTCTGGCTGGGGACCGGCCGCGTGCTGGAGCACTGGCACACGGGGACGATGACGCGTCGCATCCCCCAGCTCTCTCGGGCCATGCCCGGAGGGTACGTGGAGATGAATCGCGAGGACGCGCGTCGCCTCGACGTCGCCAGCGGCGACACGGTCGTCGTGGAGTCGAGGCGGGGGAGCGTGGAGCTGCCGGCCTGGATCGGGGGGCGCGGTGAGCCGCCGCCGGGGACGGTCTTCGTCCCGTTCTTCGACGAGACGAGGCAGATCAACCGCGTCACGCTCGAGGCGCACGATCCGTTCTCGAAGCAGCCGGACTACAAGAAGTGCGCGGTCCAGGTCCGGAAGGCCGCCAAGGTCGAGTCGTGAGCGCGCCGCCGGCCGGCCCCGGATCGCGCGGACCGCGGATCCTGCTCGTCGCGGTCATGGCGCTGGCCGGCGTCGGGTTCGTCGTCGGCATCGACGACGGAGTGCCGCAGCCGGACGCCGCCGGTTCCGTGCTCACGGCCCACGCGGATGCGGCGCGGCCGGTGCCGGCGGAGGCGGAAGGCGATGCGAACGTCTTGACCGCCGTCGATTACCGCGGTTTGCGCGGCGTCCGGGTCGGGGCGAACGCCGACTTCGTGAACGTCACCGGGGATCTTCGCGCGGCGGCGGAGCCACCCGAGGAGCCGGAGGCGCCCGAAGCCAAGCGAGGCGCGCTGGAGCGCCGCGCGGAGCGACGGGCGTACAACGGTGCGCCGCCGGTCATTCCGCACGAGGTGGAGCCGGTGGCCAGCGACGCCTGTCTCTCCTGCCACGAGGAGTCTGTCCGGCTGGGCGATGCCACGGCCGCCGGCGTGCCGCACCCGCACCTCACGAACTGTCAGCAGTGCCACGTCGCGGCGTCGCCGCTCCTGGAGCCCCAGGTCCTCGCGGAGTCTCGCTTCCTCGGACTGGAAGCCCCCTTCGAGGGGGATCGGGCGTGGACGGGCGCGCCCCCCACGATTCCGCACGCCACGTGGATGCGCACCGAGTGCCTGAGCTGCCACGGCCCCACGGGGAAGGTGGGGATGCGCACGAGCCATCCCGAGCGCGTGAACTGCCTGCAGTGCCACGCCCCGTCCGCCGAGCTCGACCAGGTGGCCGTGGGGCCGGTGCGATTCCTGTCGTCCGCGCCGGAGTAGGGACATGTCCTCCGCCATCTCGCGCCGGGGTTTCCTGCGGGGAAGGTTCGCAGGGGGGACGTCGTCCGATCCGTCGGGGGCGGGGCGCGCTCACCCGGTCACGCCCGTGCCGCGCTTCCGGCCTCCGGGCGCGGTGAGCGAGGCCGAGTTCCTGGAGAAGTGCACGGCCTGCGATCGCTGCATCGACGCCTGTCCCCACAACGTCCTCCACCGCGTTCCCGCGGGGCCGCGAAGCCTCGGCGCGGCCGGGACCCCCGTCTACGACCCCGGGACGCGCCCCTGCCTGGCGTGCCCCGATCGCCCGTGCGTGACGGCGTGCGACACCGGAGCGCTCCTCCCGGAACGGGGCTTCGGCATGGGAGTCGCCGCCGTCGACGAACCGGCCTGTCTGGCGCACCAGGGGACGTTCTGCAGTGTCTGCATCGAGCGATGTCCCGAGCCCGGTGCCATCGTGAACGAGCGGGGCAAACCCCGCGTCGATGCGGAGAGGTGCACCGGCTGCGGGATCTGCTTCCACGTCTGTCCCGCGCCCGCGAAGGCGATCCTGCTGCGCCCCGCGTTCGTGCGCTCCGGATCGTGACGTGACGCCGCCCTCTGCCGTGAACCTGCCGATGGAGCAGCTCGCGGAGCTCTGCTCCGATCTGGAGGCGTGCGCCGACGAGGTGCGCGTGATCGTCCGGGATGGGGCAAGGGGGAACGCGCGTGCGTCGAGTCTCGCTCGCGTCGCGGACGAGATCCGCGCGGGACGCGGGGTCCAGCTCCGATACGTCTACGAAGGGGAGCGCTGGATCGACACCCTGCGGCCCGAGGAAGCGGGGGTGCGGCTGATCCGGATGCGCGAGCCGGCCTGACGGTTGACTTGGGAGCTCTTCCCACCCGGCGCGGCGGCGCCTTCGCCCCGCTCCAGATCCAGATCCAGATCCAGGTCCAGACCCAGCGGCGGCGGCAGCTCGCGCTGATCGCAGAACGACTTGGCGTAGATGCCGGCGCACGTGGCGATGGAGGAGAGGAAGACCCGGAACGGTTCAGGGGCGCCGGTACGGACCGGGCAAGTCGATGTCGCTGCGACAATCTGCCGCGCGGAGGGCGGAGAACCATCCCTCCGCACGGCCCCGGAGCTACCAGCCGAACACGCCGTCCAGCCGCTTCTGCAGCGACTCCCGCTCGCCCCGTGGGGCGAGCCGGGCGAGGACGGCCACGGCCTGTTGGTACATGGACTCGATCTCGCGCGGCTGGGCGTCCGCGCGAATGGCGTCCGCGTACTTGTCGAGTCCGGCGTTCCACTCGCCCAGGTAGAAGCGGGCTTCGGCCTCCGTGGCCAACGACCAGTGACTGCGCTCTGCTCTCTCGCAGTGTTCCAGAACGCGGCGAGCGATCTCCGCAGCGTCCGGGCCCCGCTCGAGGAAGAGGGCCGTCAGGAACGCGACGTTGATCCCATGGTAGTAGGCCTGGGCCCAGTCCTCAGCCGCCACCGAGGTCTCGTAGGCGTTCGTGTACAGGTTCAGGGCTCGCTCCGCGTCGGCCTTCCGGCCCTCGCTGAGCCACAGCCGCTTCACTCGTCCGCCGAGGACGCCCTGGGCGTCCGTCCCCCGTCGCCCCGCCTGCTCGAGAACGCTGAGGGCGTCGTCCGTCCGCCCCAGCCCGTCCAGGGCCAGCGCAAGGGTCACGAGGTTGCGATCGTCCAGTTCGGACCGCTGCGGCATCAGCTGATCGACGGCGCTCTGGAAGTCCTGCAGCTCGAGGGCGAGTCTCGCGGAGTTCCACGGCCCGCTGGGGGCCGCCTTGCCCTGCAGGCCGTCCACGAGGACCCGCACCGACAGGTCGTCCGGTGCATGCGGCTTCACCATCGTGAGGTGGGTTCCCGGCACCACGGAGGTGTGCTCCTTGGAGAAGGGGCCAAGCGCGGATCGGGGTGGGACGAACTGATCCTCGTCACCTGCGACCGTTCGGAACACGAACCGGAGCTTCGCGAACGCGGCGTCCCAGTCCCTTCTCAGGCTCCGGATGAAGTCACCGTCCTCCGCCATGTCCTTGATCTGGCGCTTCCACCGTCGGAACCACGACGCCTTCTTCAATCCGGCGCTGGGCGTCCCGTAGAGGAACACGTGGGTGGCGCGCTCCCGGAGCTGCGGGGAGTCCAGGACGGCGCGTTGCACCACGAGCCCACCCATGCTGTGGGCCACCAGGGCCAGCCCGCCGTAGTCCCGGAGTCCGCCGGTACGCGCAATCTCGTCGAGGAGGCCGGCGAGCGTCCGGAGAGAGGGATCCCCCTTCCAGATCCCCTCCAGCAAACCCGGCGCAAGGCTCGTTCGGTAGGCCAGCGTGGCGACGTCCCACCCATCCAGCGCTGTCTCCTTCTTGATCAGGTCCGGAAACTTGCCCCACGTGTTGTGGTCGCCCGTGAATCCGTGAATGAAGACGATCGCGGTCTTGCTCGCGTCCCCTTTGCGACACCAGTTCAGGATCGGCGGAGTTTCACTCACCTTCCAGCTCCTTCTTGCGGGCGAGAACCAGCTCCTTGAGTTCGCCGAGTCTCGGGAGTGAAGGAGACTCGGGCAACATCTGCAGGGCCGAATGGAACGTGCCCGGCATCCAATCGTGCGTGCTGTCGTCGAGGCCCTGCTTCGCGAGCTGCAGCGCCTTCTCGCCCTGTCCGAGATAGAGGTGGATCTCGGCGAGATCGAAGAAGGACCAGGGGGAGTCCATGGGCGGATCGTTTTGCACCTGGGCGGCGCGGATGCCCATCGCCCGGCCGAGCATCAGCATGCTCTCCGGGCCGAGATCCCACCTTCCCGACGCCTTCGCGCGCAGCTTGATGGCCATGAGGAGCGGGTAGGGATGGCCGTCGGAGACTTCGACCGCCTTCTCGTACGCCTCCACCGCACCGGCGTCGTCCCCGGCTCGCCGAAGGACTCCGCCGAGGCTCGCCCAAGCGTCGAAGTCGTCGGGAGCCAGGCGGACCGCCCGGCGCAGGGATTCCTCTCCGGCTCGGGGGAACTCTCCTTGGTCCCGCTTGTTCTGTGCGATGCCGAGTTCCCGATACGCGTCGCTGTACGTCGGTTCGGCGGTCGCCCCGATCCTGGACTCCTTGGCCAGAGCGGAGTTCAGGAGACCGATGGTCGCGTTCCAGTCGCCCAGGCTCTTCGGGTACGCACTGGCCTTGATGTCGTGGCGAGGATTGCCGGGATCGAGTTCCGCAGCCTCGAGCCAGAGCGAGTAGGCCCGCTTCAGCCCCCGGCGCCCTTCTTCGGCCAGGGTGCGCTCCGCCGCGAGCAGAATGTCCTGAAGCTCCCGGGGCCCTTCCTTCTGTTGCCGAAGCGCCAACATGATCGGGCTGTCCCAGGCGTTCCGGTGGAGTGACTCGGTCAGGACCTTCGTGACGAGCGTGCGTGACTCCGCCAGGTGATGCTCCGGGTCGACGGTGTAGGGGAATGCCTTCACCTGATTGATGTCGAAAGGGATCGCCACGTCCGCGTGGCGGAAGATCGCCGTGCCGCACGCGTGCGCCCGGTGACGGGCTCCAAGCTCGTAGAAGACATTGGGGTTGATCGAGCTGATGTCCACGACGGCGAACCGGGAGTACTCGATCAACTCGAACATCTCCTGGCTGATCACCGAGGCGTGGAACTCCCGATCCGTCCGGACGGGATGCAGATGGCCGCCGCCCTCCTCCTTCGGGAGAGGCACGGCTGCAATCGCCGGCTCGAAGAGTTGTGTGTAGATTGCATCGAAGTCGATCTCTTCTTCGATGTCGTTTCGTCGAATCTGCTTGATGCCGAACGGCATGATCACGAAACAGATCCGTCGGAGCTCATCCATGCTTCGGGCAGCCGGGGCAGGCACGGGACTCTCCTTCATTTCGTCGTTTGCCGATCCGGCCGGCGCGGCAGCGGGGCCCCTCGAGGGTCGCTCCGGATTCCGCTCGACGACTCCTGGTCTACCACCCTTTCGATCACATCTCAAGCCGCGCTGCCCACCACCGCTGGTGCGCCAGTCCGAGTCGGTCCGGCGACGCGAACACGAAGCCTTTCCGGAACGCCCTTCGTGGGCCATCTGCCCCGTGGATCTCAAGATCACGAAACATCCGGGTGCTTCGATCCGGTCGCTCATCGACTTTCGTTGATGCCGCTGCAACACTGCAACCGATCGATGCAGAGGCGAAGGGGGGCTCCCTGGACATTCGAATCTTCATTTCCTACTGCCACGACGATGTCCGTCCGGACAGCGAACGTCTTGTCGCGCTGGTCGACGAGCTAAAGGGAGCGAGTAAGGGGCTGTACGACGTCCTTGCGGACTACGAGCACCCCACGGCCGGAGTCGGGACCAGCCTGTCGGCCTACATTTCCCAGATCGAGACCGCGGACGCCGTGTTGCTGTTGCTTGGGCCGGAATACAAGCGGCGCGTCTCGATCCGTTCCGACACGGGCGTCTACGTGGAGTTCAAGGCGATCTACGATCGTTACCTCCAGGCGCTGGAGCAGCGGAGGAAGGAACCCACGTTCCTCCTCGTGCCCATCGCATTCGTCGGGGAGCGCGCTCAGTGTTGCCCGGAAGAGCTTGAGGACGTGATCGGGGAGGACCTCTCCTGGCTGCACGTGACGCGCGGGAAGCAGCGGCCCTACGTCGCGCGGCCGCTCCAGGCGCGATTTCGAAAGATTGTCCGGAAGATCACGGACCGGATCGCAGCGATTCACGAGACCAAGACCCAGGACTATCTGGAGCGCCAGGAGACGCTGTTCCGGGAGTTTCTGTTCGACGACACGAAGTCTCGGTGGAATCGTCCGGAGAACCGACGGTATGTGGACTCTGCGTTCGTCAAGACCGCGACATTCAACCGGATCCGGGCGAGGGGAACGAGCTTCGTCGTCGGTCGGAAGGGGTCCGGCAAGTCGACGATCACGCACGTCCTGCCGATGCTTGCCAAGCCCTTCCCTTCCCACTTCCTTGGAATCGACTTCGAGCAGCTGCCCTTTACGTCCTGCTTCAACATCCTCCGCGAGAACGGAGGGGCGGCGTCGGATCTGAAGCATATCCACTCGACCATCCAGAGCTACGAACTCCTGTGGGACCTGTTCCTGCATCTGTTCTTCGCCTGGGAAGCGAGGACTCGGTTCGGGGTCCGGACCAAGCTCCGGAAGCGCGTCTCGGATCTGCTGGCCGAGGACATGCAGGGTGTCACGGACGAGGAAGAGCGTCGAACCATCGCGACGAGGGTTCTGTTCGTCTTCGCGTTCGAGCAGGTGCTGGAGTTCGTCACGCGGCTCACCGAGTCGGCGGCGAGGAAGAGCGGGATCTCCACGGCGGTTGGGGGCTTTACGTCCAGCCGGCTTCGCACGCACGTGTTCGGCAAGGCCGGTTGGACCACGCTTTCCGAGTATCTCCAGGACTGCGTCACGGATCGACGCCGGATCGCGGTCACAGCGGACGGCTTTGACACGAAGGCGGGCTACTTTATCAGCGAGAGTGACAAGCCGGGCGAGGCGAGCGCCTTCGAGCGGGACGTTCTGCGCGCGCTTTGCCGGGTGATCCTCGACAAGGGGCCAGTGGGTGAGGACAACTTCTATCGGGCTGCGGACTTCTGCGTGGCCCTCCCCTACGATCGGTTCTACGGCGTTCGGGAGAGTGATCGAGATCGCTACGAGTTCCGGCATCGGTTGTCGGACATCGCCTGGACCGGGATCGAGCTGTCTGCGCTGATCCGAAAGAGGCTCGCGCTGTGGAGGAGTGTCCCGGATCCCTCCGGTCCGGCTCTGGAGGAGCGCCTGGCGGCCGTCATGAAGAAGGGGTATCCGGAGCTCCCGGACGAGATCGCGTTCACCTTCGGCGCCGCCCGGCATCGAATGCCGCTGTTTCTCTACGTCCTCCGGCACACGTTCTGGCGCCCGCGGGACGTTCTGTACTTCTATTCGTGCATCCTGGCCGCCTCAGAGGCCTTCACGAAGAAGCGGAAGGTCATGCCCTCGGAGTTCGTCCGGCAGGTGATCGCCAACGGGACGCGGGCGATCATCGAAGACGAGTTCCTGGCGGAGTTCCGGGCCTCCTTCCCGAACCTGCGGGAGGTCCTGATGAGGTTCCGGAGGGGCCCGCAGTTCCTGGCGTGGGAGGAGGTCGCCGCCAGGGTGGGGCGGGTGTCGTTCGGTTCGGACGGCCTCCGGGAGTGTACCGACCTGGAGTCGAAGGTCTCGCTGCTCTACGAGATCGGCGTGCTCGGCGTCAGTCTCGGTGTGGAGGACGTCAACCGCTTGTCATCCTATCGGCACGCATTCGTCTTCAACGAATCGCGCCTCCTCGCCGAGAAGCTCAGTCGCGAGGACTATCCCGGTCTGACGTTCGTGCTCCACCCTCTGTTCTGTGAGTACCTGCATCTTGTGACCAACGAGAATCCGGAACTCGTGCTGCCGCTGGATTGGGAGTATCTGCACGATGATGAGGTCCTGAGGGGTGCTGTGCCGGTGTGAGGTCCACGACGGAAGCCGGCGAACGGTTTCGTTCCAGGAAGGTGGCGGATGTTTCGTTCCGTTCCGAGTCGTAGCTTCGTCTCACACTCGTACCGCGACTCCGAGGTCCTGGCGGATCTCCTGGATCGGATGCCCAAGCGAATGGAAGCGGTCACGTTTCCGCGGGTCGAGCCGGATCCGGAGCGCGCCGTCAGCGATGACGTGATCCCGCGGATCCTCGGTTGCTCCGGATTGATCTACCTCGAGGGCGGTGCATCGCAGCACTCGTTCTGGGTGGAGTTCGAGCGGGACTACGCGCTCCGGTCGGGCCTGAAAGTCTTCGCGTACGACCCGGAGGCGAACAAGATCCGCCGGGTTCGCGACTCTCCGATCGATCTCACCATGGAGATGGTGTATCACTCCAGGAGTCAGGCGTTCATGGATCGTCTGTTCTCATGGATGGCCGACAAGAGACACTTTGATCTGCGTCCATCGATGTTGCATACCCGGACCGGCGGCTTGTCGGGAGACACGATGGTCGCCCAGATGGATCTGGCGCTCTCCGGAACGCCGACGCTATGGCTGATGTCGCCCGATGTCGTTCGCGTCGCGGATACGTACTACTCCCGAGACCTCATCAGGATGGTGCGGGAGTTCGAGTATGACAGCCTCAACGACGACACGATCCGGGAGTGGGCGGAGCTGTCCGAGTCGGAGGAGGTTGACGAGGACGTCTGGGTCGACTACTGGAGCCGCTTCAGCAGCGTCTACGCGCGAATCGATCCGGACCTGTCTCCCGCCTGGCACCCGGACCCGTTCCAAGGGTACTCCGAGTACTTGGCGGGAGGGGGGCACCAGACATCGGACGAGTCGAGGATGGTCGATCTGTTCGACGGGCGGGAAGGAAGCGACTTCAACTGGAATCGCGTCGATGACCTCATCATTCGAATCTATCAGGCGTTCGTCCGGGGGCCATGAGGTCGCGGTACGAAGGGTCGTTGCCCAATGAGCCGCCTCGGCCGACTCCTCTGCGTGGGCATCCGCGGCGCCGTGCCGGGAGAGGATCCGCTGGAGGCGGACCTGGAGGCGTGCCGCCGCGCCGGCATCGGGGCGGTGATCCTCTTCGACGTCGACGTCCCGACGATGCGCCGCCTGGAGGCGGAAGGCGTTTCCGAGGCCCGGGCGCAAGCGGTGCGCAACGTGCTGGACCGCGCGCAGCTCGCCGCCCTGATCCGTCGCGTGCGTGAGGTGCTCGGGCCGGAGACCTTCGTCTCGGTGGATCAGGAAGGGGGACGCGTCGCCCGCCTGTCGCCGGCCCGCGGCTTCCCCGAGGAGCCGTCGGCCGCCGAACTGGCCGCGCTCCCGGCTTCCGAACGCCGACGCTGCGCGGAGGCGCAGGCGACACAGCTGGCGGACCTCGGCTTCGACCTGAACTTCGCGCCGTGCGTGGACGTCGATGTGGAGCCGGACAACCCCGTCATCGGCGGTCTGGGCCGTTCCTTCGGCGCCGATCCGAGGCAGGTCGTCGAGTGCGCGCGCGACGTTCTGGGTGCGCATCGCGCGGCCGGCGTGGCGGCGTGCCTCAAACACTTCCCCGGCCACGGATCCAGTCGCGGCGACACGCATCGGGGCGCGGTGGAGGTCACGCGGAGCTGGCAGCGCGACGCGGAGCTGGAGCCCTACCGTGCGCTCGCCGCACTTCCCGGCGTCGCCGTGATGGTGGCGCACGTGATGCACCGCGGACTGGATCCCGATCTTCCGGCGTCGCTGTCGCGCCGCGTGGTCACCGGCCTCCTGCGTGAGGAACTCGGCTTCGATGGTGTCGTCGTGACGGACGCCATCGATATGCGGGCGATCGCCGACCATCACGCGCCCGGTGCCGCGGCGGTCCGCGCGATCGACGCGGGCGTCGATCTCGTGATCGACGGCTTCAACCTCGATGAGCGCGACGAGCATCCCGCGCCCGTGCTCGTGCGGGCGCTGGAGGAGGCCGTGGCAGGCGGCCGCCTCGAGGGGGGAGAGGCGCGCATCGAGGCGAGCCTCGCCCGGCTGGATGTGTTGCGACGGGAGATCGGGCGATAGGCGTCGGCGTGGAGGGCCCGTCTCAGCGCGTCAGCAGATCCCGCATCGTCCGGCCGAGGGCGTCGGCCGTGAAGGGCTTCTGGAGGACGTCCGGGTCGACGCCCTTCGCGCGGAGGTCCTCCAGACGGGATCCAGCGTCGTAGCCCGTGACGAAGAGCACGGGCAGGTCGGGCGCCACCGCGTGCAGGTCGTCGGCCACGTCGGGGCCGCTCTTCTGCGGCATCACGACGTCGAGGATCGCAGCGGACACGCGATCGCGGTCCCTTCGCAGCACTTCCAGCGCCTCGTCGGCGGTGCCCGCCGTAGCGGGTTCGTACCCCAGCCGTTCCAGGATGACGGCCGTGGCGGCGCGAACACCGGCGTCGTCGTCCAGGACGAGGATGACCTCGCCGCGTCCCGCGGCCACGGCGGGAGGCGCATCGCCCTCCGCCGACATCGCGCTCCGCTCGAGGCCGGGCAGGAGGATGTCGAGCTCGGTGCCGGCTCCGCTCTCGCTCCGGATCTCGACGTGCCCGTCGTGCTTCGCGACGATCCCGTACACGACCGACAGTCCGAGTCCGGTGCCGCGGTGCGGCCCCTTCGTGGTCAGGAACGGATCGAAGACGTGAGGAATCAGCTTCGTGTCGATGCCCTGCCCGTCGTCGGCGATGAGCAGCCGGACGATCTCCTTCGCCTGCCCCAGGGCGCCGGATCGCGGCGTATCGTCTCCGGGGGCCAGGACGCTCGTACGGATCCGGACCGTCCCGCCGTTCGGCAGTGCGTCCCGCGCGTTGGTCACCGCGTTCAGGAGGACCTGCTCCATCTGCGTCGAATCGCCGAACACCGGGGGAAGGTCGTCCGCCAGCTCCACCTGCAGGTCGATGTTCTCGTCCAGCACGCGGCGCAGCATCTTCATCGCCTCCCGGATCTCCTCATTCAGGTCGATCAGGCGACGCTGCGTGGGCTGGCGCTGACCGAATGCCAGCAGTCGACGGGTGAGCTCGGCGGCCCGCAGCGTGGCGCGGCGCACCTCCGAGATCGCGTCGCGAACGCCGTCGGGAAGATCGCCGTGCGCGAGGGCGAGGTCCGAGTGCCCGAGCATCACGGTCAGCAGGTTGTTGAAGTCGTGGGCGACCCCGCCCGCCAGCGTTCCGACCGTTTCCATTCGCCGCGCCCGCTCCAGACGCTCCTGTGAGTCGCGCAGTTCCTGCTCCGTTCGGCGTCGCTCCGCGTTCTCCTCCCGGAGGGCCGCGTTGCTGGCCTCCAGCTCGGCGGTCCGCTGCGCCACCAGGACCTCCAGCTCGTCGTGGTCCGCCTGGAGTTTCTGTCGCTCGCGCCTCTGCCGGGAGATGTCCTCGAACGTCACGAGGGCACGGACCGGCCGTCCGTCCTCGTCGCGCTGGATCACCGCGCTCACGAGCACGGGAACGCGTCGACCGTCCTTGCGGAGCAGTTCGCGTTCCTGGTGGAACGCTCCCCGCCGGAGCAGCTTGTCGAGGTCGGCGCGGTGGATCGCGACATCGTCCTCCGGCAGCAGGACCTCCAGCGGTCGACCGATCAGTTCCTTCCGCGCCCAGCCGAGCTCCCGAGAGACGGCCCCGTTGCACTCGAAGATCGTGCCGTCCAGGCTGGCGGACAGGTACATCACCGGCGCGTTCTGGTAGAGATCACGGTAGTTCCGCTCCAGGTGCTGGATCAGCCGGACCGCCCGCTCCCGTTCGGACACGTCCCGGACCACGCTGAGCGCGGCTGTCTGACCGCGGAAGTGAATCCGCTGGGAGTGCACTTCCACCGGGATCGGGGCGCCGTCCGGTCGCGCCGCCAGGTAAATCGTGGTGGGTGCCGTGCCCTCGTGCAGGATCTGCCGCGTGCGTTCGGACGCGCGGTTGCGTTCGTCGGGATGGAGAAGGTCCGCCGGGTGCATCCGGCAGACGTCCTCGGGCGGCATGCCGAAGATCCGCCCCATTGCGACGTTCGCGAAGACGATCCGTTCCTCATTGGTCTTGATGAGGATTCCGTCCGGGAGCGACTCCATCAGCTCCAGCACCTCGGACCGCGCGGCATCCTCGTCGGCGGCGGGGAAGGCGGAAGCCGCCCCGGCGTGGGGATCTCGGACCGCGTGGGCGTCGCGCTCGGAACTCATCCGGACCTCGGGACGATGGAGGGAACTCTCGAAAGCTATCGGCCTGGGTGGGGAGGCGCAAGGGTCCCGTGCGGGGCCGGGTCGGACGACGCGGCCGCTTGACATATATCCGCAGCGGATATAATATCTCCCCATGTCGAACCGGACCCGCAAGCCCCTCACCCCCGCCGTGCTTCACATTCTCCTCGCGCTGGCCGCGAGGGAGCGGCACGGCTACGGCATCATGAAGCAGGTGGAGGAGGACTCGCGCGGCAAGGTCGGCATGGGCCCGGGCACGCTCTACGGGTCGCTCGGTCGGATGATGGACGCCGGTCTCATCCGCGAGAGCACGCGCCGCGCGGACCCCGAGATGGACGACGAGCGCCGCGTCTACTACCGCATCACCGGCGACGGGCGCAGGGCGCTGGAGGCGGAACTGGAACGCTACCGCGACGTCGTGTCGGTGGCGGGGACGCTTCGCCCCGGAGGTGCGCATGGCTCGTGATCCCTGGGGCCGGCTCTACGCAGTCTTGCTGCGTCTCTACCCCCGATCGTTCCGGAACCGGTTCGAGGAGGGGATGGCGCAGACGTTCCGCGACCTCCGCCGCGAGCGGGAACGCGCCGGGCGGCCGACGATCGTCTTCCTGCTGCGAACGTTCGCCGAGACGTTCCTCGGGGCGATGCGGGAGAGGGTTCGCGCGTGGAGGCTCGAGTCGCTTCCGGTAGCGCGCCCCGCGCTTTTCGTCGTGGGCGTCCTGGCCGTGCCACTGCTGGCGATGCAGTTCACGGAGGACGTGGCGTGGAGCCCCGCGGATTTCCTCATGGCCGGTGTCCTGCTCCTTGCCGCGGGCCTCGGGTGCGAGTTCATCGCGCGTCGGGGCGGAGGAGCGGCGCGTCGGGCCGCGTCCCTCCTGGCGCTCGTCGGTGCGTTGCTCCTCGTGTGGGTGAACCTGGCCGTCGGCCTCATCGGGGCGGCGGGCCACCCGGCGAATCTCCTGTACTTCGGTTTGCTGGCCGCCGCGGGCGTCGGAGCCGTCGTCACCCGATTCCGATCGCGCGGCCTGGCGGTCACGCTGGCGATGGTCGCCCTCGCGCAGACGATGATCCCCCTCGCCTGGTTCGCGTTCTGGAAGCCGACGCTCTCCTTCCACTCGCTCCTCGTGACGCTGGCCGGCAACGCGTTCTTCATCGTCCTCTTTGCCGCGTCCGCGTGGATGTTCCGCCGGGCGGCGGGGGAAACCCGCGCCACACGCGGGTAGCGCCCCCCCCGCAACGCACACTCACACGCCCGAACCTCGCCGCCACGGCGCCGGACTGGACGAGGAAGTGCTTCGAAACTCGCGAGTTCCATCGTCTCTTCCCCTTTCGGTTCAAGGCAGCCTAGGCCGACGTTCCCACGGGCACGTTCCACACTCCGGTGGCGGCGGTGCGTCGGCAGTAGTCGGCGAAGCGGCGGCGGGCGCGTCCCAGCGCCTGCTGCACGCTGTCGCCAAACGACTCGTTGCGTCCGTCGAACACCTCGCGGCAGACCGTGGTCAGCACGTCGGCGTACTCGTCGCCGGCTTCCGCCGACAGGACGGCAAGGAACTCCTCCAGGGAGATCGTTCCGGAGTAGGACCTACCGGAACCCGTGAACACCGCCGATCGGCACGAGGAGGGAAATGCTGGCGACGGGCGACATGTCGTCCGGGTCGTTCGGACTCTCCGGGTCCGACGCACGATCCTCGAACAGATGTGTCATCGTATCCGGGTGGGTCGGGACGATCACCGTGCCCCGGACGGCGAGCGCCCGAAAGAAGGCCGGGCCGCGGTCGGATCGCAGGGAGAAATCGAAAAGTAGGACAGCATCCTT
Source organism: bacterium (assembly GCA_965216835.1). Classification (GTDB taxonomy): domain Bacteria; phylum ARS69; class ARS69; order ARS69; family ARS69; genus BQJX01. The sequence continues at coordinate 662,477 of OZ244210.1, forward strand.
GAGCCAGCCTCCACTCTCGTCGTTCCAGTGCTCCGCTCCATGCGGGAGGAAGAGTCCCGCCGTGACGTACGACCCGAAGAAGTCCGAGCTGACTCGCTCGATCCCGCCGAGACCCAGCCCGGAGAAACCGACGCCATCGACGACCCGGTGTGCCACACTGAAGAAGGTCCCCCGGTGCGGATCGTTCAGGGAGAAGAGCAGGTTCGTTGATGCCATGAAGTCGTCGACCAGCGGTTCACCATCATCCGGTGCCACGTTGAGATCGAGGAAGTAGAGACCGAAGGTGCGGTCCCGAAGGCTCCGGCCCGTGTCCTCGTTCCCTCCGAACTTGAGCTGGACGCTGAACCAGTCGTCGTCATTGCTGACCGAGTCCGGGCTGGTGATCGTCTTGATGGCTGAGATCATCACATGGCTGCAATCGGCCAGCTTCTCGTCATTCTGGACGGCGCGATAGCACTCGGACTGCAACAGCGCGGCCGCGCGCGATGGAGTTGTGACCTCCGTGCTCTTCGACGCCTTGTCGCCCTTCACCAGGCGGAACACGTACTGCGAGTCGGGCGAGAGATCTTCCACTCGCAGCACGCCGGTCCCGCTGGACACCGTCTTGGACGCCTTGCTGGCCCAGTCTGCCGAGATCGGTCGCCACTCGATCGTGGCGCTATCCTCCAATGCGTCCCAGCGCAGGATAACCGCCTCCGGACCGGCCGGAGCCGCCTCCAGCTTGGGGAGCGTGCTCTCGGCGGAAACCGGAGTGCCTAGCATCCACGTGAGACCAAGGAGTGCGAACGGGATCCAGGACTTGTGGCGGGTCCTCGGTGGCATGTGCGACCTCCCAGACTGGAACGGTGAGAAGGAACTGGAGCGGGCGCGAGTCCGGCCCATTCCGGCGTCAGAGTATGGATCCTGACGTCCGTTGTAAACGGGTCGATTGCACGGCTGCAATGGGGCTCTGGGGACGTCGAGGCCCTGCCTCAGGATCTTCATGGCCCCGGACCGTCGCCTCCCCCTTGCAGGGCGCGAGGCTCCGCTGCGGTGGGGAACCCGGCTACGGGATTGAAGATTTCCTGACCCCCGTGGCGGGATTCCGCCGCCCCTGCGTACTCCAGGATGACGGCGCAGACGCGCCCCATCCGCGGAGCGACCCATGGAGCGGTGGGACATCGGCGACATCGGCTGCGGCCAGCTGGCCTTCGAGTTGAAGGGGCGGTTGGAGCGGCTGGCCCCCGGCGAACGGCTCGAGATCATCGCCCGCAGCCCCGGAGCCGCAACCGATCTTCCCGCTTGGTGCCGGATCACCGGACACCGTCTCATCTCCTGGGATCACCCCGTCTACGTCATCGAACGGAAAGGCGACGACGCGTCGTCCCGAACGGAGGCCCCGAAATGTCCCAGAAGCTCACCATCGTGATCAGCCGCGGCCTGGACGACGAGCGGTCGTCCGTCGCGTGGAGCATCGCCAACGCGGCCGTCGGCACCGGCATGGAGCTCACCGTCTTCCTCGTCGCGTCCGGCGTCGACTGGGTGCGGAAGGGCGCCGCCGGCGTGGCGCACCTGAACCCGCTCGATCCGTCGATGGGCGACCTCATCGGCAACGTGATCTCGGCCGGCTGCCGGATCCTGGTCTGCCCCCCCTGCGCCAAGGTGCGCGGCTACGAGGAGGGCGACCTGGTGGACGGCGTCACCATCGCGGGTGCGCCGGCGATGCTGGAGACCGTGAAGGACGGCGCGGCCACGCTCAGCTTCTAGCGCTACCGCACCACGACGGCCTTGCCGATGGCCGAGGCTCCGGACGCGCGGGCCCGCAGGAAGTAGACCCCCGCCGCCACGGGGCGGCCGCCCTCGTTGCGGCCGTCCCAGCGCAGCGTGGACGGTCCCGCCGGCAGTCGATCGCTCTCCAGACGGCGCACCCGCCGTCCCGCGGCGTCCAGGATGTCGACCACTGCGGAACCCTCGCGCGGCAGCACGAGGCGGACGTCCGTGGAGGATCGCACGGGGTGGGGCCAGAGCGAGAGCCGGAGCGAGCCGGCCGTCACCTCGGGCTCGCCCGCAGCGACGGCATCGGCCGCGGGCAGGCAGATCTCGTAGATGCGGCTGTTCTGCGAGTCCGAGACCCACAGCCTCCTCGCGTCCGGGTCGATCTCCAGGTTGCCGAGTCCCACGCCGGCGAACCCGTCGGCCACCAGCGTGACCTGTCCCGTGGCCACGTCGATCCGGTAGAGGCCGATCGGGTTGCTCGTGCTCACGGTGTACAGAGCGCGCTGCCCCGGATCGAAGGCGAGTGCCCGCATGTTGAAGACGTTCTCGGACAGCGCGAATCCCGACGTGGTCCCGTCCGGTCGGATCACCGTCAGAACGTCGTCGTCGATCGAGTCGCACGCCCACACCGTGAATCCGTCGGTCGCCACGTCGTACCAGTCGACGCTGCCGGGATCCGGCACCAGGAGCCGCTCCACGTCGGCCGTGTCCGGCGACGCCACCCAGATCTCGTCCGGGCCGCCGTTGCCGTGGTCCGTGATGATCAGGTCGCCCGGGTTCACGTTGGGACCGTCGAACCAGCGCGGCGCTACGATCAGGCCGGCGATGTCGTCGTCCCCCGAGTGGAACGCCGAGCCCCAGGTGGAGAGCGAGTCCGTGCCCACGAAGCGGAAGAGCAGTCCGGAGTTGTTCTCCGTGACGAAGCCGTCGCCGTCGTCCGTGAAGACGAGTCCGGCGGGCGCGCTGAACGTGTGGAGTTTCTCCCCGGCCATCGGTCCCGTGACGGCGTAGATGCCGCCGTCGGATCCGGTTCCGTTCACGAGGGCGTACAGCTCTCCGTCGGCGGGGTTCGTCGCCAGCGCCGACCCGTCGCGGAAGCGCGTGACCCCGCACACGGAGTATCCGGGCGCCTGGATTTGGAGGGGATCCGCCGGCCCCATGCACGACGCGCCGCCCCGGACGAAGTTGTCCAGGCCGAAGCGATCCGAGTTGCTGGTGGCGTCTACCGAGATCGCGATCTCCTGCACGTCGGCCAGGAGACCCGCCCAGGTGCCGGAGTCCACGGTCCAGGTTCCGGAGTCGATCGGCCAGGAGAGCACCGTCCACGTGCGCTGCAGCGGGACGAAGCCGTCGGTGGACACGGCCACGTGCGCCGCTCCACCCGGCCCGGACAGATCGAGGCGGAGTTCCTGCCCCGGATTCGGTTCGTTGAGGAACGTGAGGGAGAAGCCGATGGAACCTGCGCCGTCGAAGCCCGACCAGTCCCCGCCGTACCACGACGGCAGGACCGTGCGGGAGGCGGCGCCGTTCTCGAGCGCGCGCAGGTAGTCGCCCAGGTCGCCGTCGTTCGAGACGATCGCGAGATTCGTGGACTCACCCGTCCAGCCGAGCAAGTTCAGTTCGAAGTCCTGCACCACGCAGTCGTAGAAGACGTCTCCGGGCGACTGCGACAGCACGATGTTGTCGACGCGGACGACCTCGTCGCCGCTGATCATCTCGACCGCCACCCGCAGTTCCAGGACATTGACGACAAGGTCGGCCCAGGTGCCCGAGACGACGTTCCACGCGCTCTCCTCGATGGGCACGGCGAAGTGGTTCCACGTGTCGGCCGGGAACCCGGACTGCGAGTACCGCGCGCGGCCGCCTGGCCCCTCGATCTCGAAGAGGTACGGAGGGTTCCCGTTCTGCCCCGCGGCCGGAAGATGGATCGCATCGTAGGAGAGCGAGTCCGCCGACGTCATCCCGGACCAGTCGCCCAGGTAGCCGGCCGGGGCCGTCGCGATGCTCCACGGCCCGGCCGCGGCGTCCTGGACCTCCAGGCAGCCACCCGGATTGCCGTCCGCGCCGTTCCACAGGACGACGTTGTCGCCGCTGACGATCCACCCCTCCAGGTCGGCGTCGAAGGTGGTGGAGACCTGGGCGGCCGCCGGTGCGGCCAGGGCGAGGGCGAGGAGAGAGAGCGCAAGCAAGGGACGAGGCAGCATGGTGAGAAGTCTCCGGCGGCGGGTTGGGGCAGGGCGGACCTGTTCCCATTGTACCGGATTCGGAGGCGGAATCCGGACAGCGCTGCCCGAAGGGAGTCCCGCTAGCGCAGGTGGATCAGCCGCCGCGTCGCCTCGAAGTCGTTCGCCCGGAGCGTGGAGAAGTAGACGCCCGAGGCCGCGCGCCGGCCCTGGTCGTCGTCTCCCGCCCAGCGGACCTCGTGGCTCCCCGCCGGATAGATCCCGTCCGCCAGCGTGCGGACCCGGCGCCCTCGCACGTCGTAGACGTCGAGACGGACCCGGCCGGCCCTCGGAACGCTGAACCGGAGTGTCGTGGCGCCGCGGAACGGGCTCGGCGCGGCGGCGGAGAGCTCCCAGCGCAGGCCGGCGATCTCCGGGGCGTCCAGGGCCGGGCTGAACACCAGGGGTGCCCACTCCGGTCGGTCGATGAAGGGGTTCCGGTTCCCCTGGAAGCCGTAGAGCGTGCCGTTGCGCTCGATCTCCTTCGCGCTGACCGGATCGGCCTCGTGCCACTCGAGCAGCAGGTTGACCGCCCACGGAAGGAGGTCCGCGCCGTCGGTCATGTCGCTGCCGGGCCAGCCGGCGTCCTCGGTGTGGTAGCGCGTGGCCATATAGAAGTAGGTGCGGGCGAGATCGCCTTTGTAGCCGTCGATGGGTTCGAAGACGAGGCCGGAGTAGCCGGGGTAGGAACAGTTGCCGCGTTGGCCGCCGTTCAGCGACGTCCACACCGGCGACGTCACCTCGCCGTAGGGGTAGGAGCCGCGGTTGCCGTTGACGTGGGCGTCACACGGGTAGAGCGCGAACAGGTCGCTGTTCATCGGGGAGATCTCGCCCCCGAACCAGCTGCGCGGCCACGAGTGCTCGCGCGAGTAGCCGTTGCCCTCCGCGCCGCCGATGCCGCCCTCGTCCACGCCGAAGCGGTACTCGTAGGGAGGCGTGCCGCCGGGAACGTCGGAGTAGATGTCCCACACCTTGCCGTTCGCCTTGTCGTCCGCCGTCACGAACGCGGTCCACGCGAAGTCGTAGCTCTGCGCCGTGTGGCCGTCGATGATCTCGTGCAGCGCGAGCCGCAGAGCATCGCCGGTGAGACCCTCGGCCGAGGCGTAGTAGCCGGCCGGCTCGCCGTAGTCCGTGTACGTGAAGGGTGCGCTCACGCCCGCCGCCACGTTCCCGAACAGGTCCTCCACGCCGTCGACGGTCAGCGTATACGTCGTCTCCGTCATCGGGGAGACGGTCAGCGCCACCTGCCGCGGATCGACGGCGGGATCGGCCGACGAGATCGAAAGGCCGGGGATGGTGTAGTTCACGGGATCCGAGGCCGACGTGGCTTCCACCGCCTCCGAGAACGTCACGGCCACCGTCACGCTGTCCGCCTGCACCAGGCGGGCGATGCCGGGAGGGGCGGGATCCGACACGAACACCACGTCGGCCGGCGTGCGCGGCTGGACGCGGAACGTCACGCCGTCCTGCATGCCGACGCCGGTCACGTCGTAGATCGTGCCGAGCACCTCACCCGGATCCACGCCGATCTCACCCAGGCCGACGGGTCCGCTCCCGTCGTTCACTTCCCACGTCTCGCCGTTGTCCGCGTCGGTGCACGTCGCGCTCGACATCGAGAGCGTCACGCCCTCGTACGCCTCCGCGCCCGCCGCCGCCGTCGTCACCGGCGTCGCTGCCGGGACCGAGGCGCCCGGCACGGAACTCAGGACCACCGGGAACGCCAGGACCGTCGTGGCGTCCAGTCCCACGCCAAAGTTCTCGGTCACGGTGCCCTGGACCACGACGGAATCGGCGAGCGCCAGCGACGTTGCGCTCCCCAGCCAGAGGCCGTTCCAGGCTCCCGCGCCGTCCTGCAGCACCGCGAACGATCCCACGATTCCCGCCACGACCCCGTGCGTCACCACCGGCTGCCCGTCGTAGGGCGAGAGGGACGTCATGCCCTGGATCTGGGCGATGCTCACCGTCACCGGCGTCGTGTAGTCGTAGACGATCGTCTCCGACGTGGCCGGGACGTCGTTCGACGCCTCCACGCGGTAGTGGACCGTCACACCCTCGGCCTGTCCCGGGATCGGCGAGTCCGTGCCGAACACGTTGCCGAACAGGTTGGACATCGGGATCGAGTTGGGAAGCGACGCCGCCGAGAAGCCCCATCGCAGCGCGACCGACGTGATCGTCGCGTTGTCGTCGATCACGATCGCCTCCACGTCCACCGCCTCGCCGGCCAGCGGAGCGGCCGGATCGATGGTCACGGAGGAGATCGCCGGCGGCGGGAGCATCGGGTCGGCGTTGTGCGTGCCCGGCGTGCCCTGCGACGGGAAGTCGACGGCGGTCCAGAGCCACTCGTTCGGGTCGTACACGGGGTTGGGCGTGACCACGGTAGGGATCCGGTAGTAGGCCTTGTTCTCGAAGCGCGTGGCGTCCACCACCACGTTGTCCACGACCACGGCCGATGCGTTCAGCAGCTTGGCGCCGTCGCCCACCTTGCCGTTCCAGGTCCCGTTCGCGCCGGACCAGGCCTCGTCCGCAAAGTCCACGGGGAACGTGTCCACGGTCGTGGCGTCACCGAGGACGAGCGCCTCCTCCGCCGCGATGCTGCCCGAGAGGTTCCAGGTGAAGATGTCCGCACCGTTGCCCACGGCGACCACGGACCATCCCGTGAGATCCACGGCCGACGGGCCCGGGTTGTAGATCTCGAGGAAGCGATCGCTCTGGTAGTTGAGCCGCGGATCGCACAGCTCGGAAAGGAACACGTCGGCGCGGGCGGCCACGGGGATCATCGCCGCCGCAAGCACGGCGAGGACCTTCAGGGGAGCGGATGCGCGCAAGCTGGCCTCCAGGCGGCAGGGCGAGAGGAAGGGAGCTTACCACGACCCCGGGGCCGTCGCCGCGCGGCGCCTAGACGTCATCTGCCCGCGAGCCCCGGTACGCGCTGACCACGCCGCCCACCAGCACGGCGACGTAGATCACGCCGGCCACGCCCTCCAGGATGACGAGCGACTGGGCCCGATCCGTGACCGGCGTCAGGTCTCCGTATCCCACCGACGTCAGCGTCATGAAGCTGAAGTAAAGGAGCTGCCGGAACCCGACGGAGTCGTGGGCGGTCCGTTCCACGTTCAGGAGGAACGATCCCGGCTCGATCGTCTCCAGCAGGTCGAAGCCGGAGCCGAACGCCACGCCGATGAGCAGGTAGACCGAGACGATCCCCAGGATGGAGTCCTCGTCGAAGTCCCAGGTTCGCAGCACCTCCACGAACACGGCGACGGTCAGGAAGGCGTAGTAGATCGTGAAGGCGATCTCGCCCGGAAGGCTGCCGGCGCTGGCCCGGACGAGCGGGTAGACCACGGTGGCGGCGGCGGCGAGGGCCAGCAGGGTCCCCACGACCTGGGTCTTGCGCCGCGGCCCGATGGCGCGAACCCCGGTACCCAGCACGAGGAGTGAGCAGATGGCGCCGAGGGCCGTCCCGGTGGCGGTGTCCCGGAACAGGGGATAGGACGCGATCAGGATGAGGAGGGAGCAGAACAGCCAGGCGAACCGGTAGCGCCGGATCCTTCGGAGCAGCATCGTCTCTCCCGGTGGCGGCCGAGCGTGAGTCCGGAGGGTAGACCGCCGACGGGGGCGTTGGGAACGGCCTTCCGTTTCGCAGGATCGGCGGCGGCGGATTCGCATTCCGCGGCGCGCTCCGTCTGATCCGGCTCCCCGGATCTCAGGGAACGCAACGCGCCGCGAGCATCGGCCGGACGAGGCAACCGGGGGTGCTCAGGATCCGGACTCCTCACCTGGACGGGAACTTGCTCAGGGTAGGGGAAGACGAGGTCGACGAAATGGGACGGCCCGATACGGGAGTGGAGCCATGAACCGGAAGAGGTTGCAAAGAGGCGGCGCGATCGCGGCCGCGATGCTGATGGCGGCGATCGGTCCGGGCGTGGCCGGCGCCGTTTCGATCACGTTCGAGCGCACTCCCGCGGATTCGGCGCTGGAGGTCTACCTGCGCTTCTCCGGGGACGGTGGCACGACGTGGACCTGGCTGGAAGTGCCCGGGACGGTCGAGTGGGTGTCCGGGGAAGAGTACGTCGTCGAGGCGATGGAGTTCGGGACACACTACTGGGATGATCGGCACCGGGCGATCTACTCGAGATGGACGGATGGCGCGCCGCGGGTGCGAACCATCGCGGTGCCGGCACAGCCCACTACCTACACGGTTCAGTATGAGCATCTCTGGAATGTGTACCTCTACGTCGAGCCGTACAGGATCGCGGTTCCCGAGCTTCCCGAGGGCGTTCTGCAATGGGGCTCCGGAGAGTGGTACGTCGATGGCACCGTCGTTGTGCTGCAGGCGGAGCCCGACCTCGGCTGGCGATTCGACCACTGGTCGTGGTGGGGGCCGGATCCCGGGGAGTCCACCGAGAACCCGCTCACGCTGGTGATCGACCGGTCCTACGTGCTGACCCTCCACTACGAGCGTGAGATCTGGGACCTGGAAACGGCCCATCGGGGGCACGGGGCCGTGACCCCGGCGCCCGGACCGCAACTGGGCGGGGACACCGTCTGGACCCACGCGCAGCCCGATCCCGGGCATCGCTTCGTGCAGTGGGTGGGATCGGGCGAGGGTTCCTACTCGGGGGCGGAGAACCCCGTGCCGGTCCTGATGGCGCAGGACGGCGTCCGGCAGGTGGCCGTCTTCGAGCCGGTGGACTACGAGCTGACGCTGTCCCTCAGCGAGACGGATCCCGGGGTGCACCGCGGTCAAGTCACCGGCGTGACTCCGGTCCACCTCTGGCTGGCGTGCGGGACCGGCGGCCATCCGTTCTCCGAGATCGAGGTGGCGCTGGAGGGCAGTCTGGACATCCTGGCCTTCGACGTGGCGCCCGGCTTCTTCTCCTCCGGCGTGGATCCGGTGCTGATCGCTCCGGCCGGCCCGGTGAACTCCGCCCCGGCCCGGCTCGGCCGTTTCCTCGTGGCCGCGCCGGACGAGGGAGGACTCTGTCTGGACGAGGCGGCGGGAACTCCTCTGACGGTCAAGGACCTGCGGGGAGCCGTGTACGAGTGGCCGCACGACGTGAAGTTCACCGGTGTCCGGACCGACGGCGGCGCGCCGTGTCGCAGCGGTCACGGCTGCCGGCGGGAGCCCGGCGTCTCCCTGGAGCTAGCCGTGTCGTCCGCCCTTCCGCTGCCGCGGACGTCGCTGGCCATGTCTGACGGGCTCCGGTCGTTCGCGGCGCGCTTCGCCTCCGGCCAGGCGACGATCGACTTCGAGCTGGGCGCGCCGCAGCCCGTCCGCGTGTCCGTACACGATGTGGCGGGTCGCGTGGTGCGGGTCCTGCGAAGCGGGACGGCGTCGGCGGGCGCGAACCGCGTTGCGTGGGACGGCCGCGACTCCGGTGGCCGACGGGCCGCGGCCGGCGTGTACTTCGTCCGCCTGCAGACTCCGCAGGATTCCGCGACGCGGAAGCTGGTCCGCGTCGACCGCTAGGTCTGGACCCGCCCCGCGGCGGCGGGCCGGGCCGGACGAACGTGCCGCGGGCGACGTGGTGCCGCAGTCCTCTCAAGGCCCCCGGACGGCCGTCTGCGGCGGCCCATTTCACGCCCCTGGATGTGAAGGGCCGCGCGGGCTATCCTGGCCGGAAGCGATCGCCCCGACGCCGGGCGGCCGACCGGGATTGCCCCGGGACGTCGCCGGGTCCCGCCATTCTTTCGTCGGTGCGGACGTGTTCTGACAATTCGGAGGCAGGTCGAATGAATCGCTTTGCGTTCGCGACTCTTCTTCTGTTGGGCGGTTTCGTCTCCTCCCGGGCCGCGGTTTTCCAGGTTCCGGGAGATCACTCCACGCTGCTCGCCGCGGCCGATGCCGCCGTGGAGGGAGACTCCATTCTGGTCGCCCCCGGAACGTACACGGACCGGGAGACCCGGGAGATCAACGGCGAGAGGATCCGGGCGAGCGCGTTCCTGGCGCCCGGAGTCACGATCGTCGGGACGGGCGGGGCCGAGGCCACCATCGTCCTCGGCGATGCTCCGGAGGCGGGGGCCATCAATGCGCTGATCGTTCCGAACGGGAGCGGCTGGGCCGCGGCCGGCGTTCAGGGTCTGACGCTTCGAGGTGGAGATCCGGGCGTGAACGGAATCGACACGCGCACGTGGGACCGGTTCGCTCTCCTGGTCCGAGACTGCGTGTTGGAAGAGTGCGGCGCGGCGGCCCACCACACGGCGCAGGGCGGATTCCGCTTGGAGTCCACCCTGGTCCGCGACCATGACGGAACGGCGGATCCGACGATTGCGGTCGTCCATGCGAGATTTGCGAGGTTCGAAGCGGAGGACTGCACGTTCCGGGACAACCGAGGCCGCCTCCTCTACGTGAACTCGACCATCGCGTCCAACACCACGACGGTGATCGGGTGCAGTTTCCTTCGAAACTCGGAGGGGGAGACCTTGCACGCCGTCGATCAGCCGGTGACCGTCGAGGGCTGCCGCTTCGTGGACAACGTCGTCGAGGGCCCGGGCGCGGCGATCCTGCAGGTCGGGGGCTCGACGACACGGATCCACGGGAACCTCTTTCTCAGGAACTCGTCGACCTACTACGTTCTCGCCGCGAACCGAAGCCCGTCTCACGACATTGCACGGAACACGTTCTACGGGAACCACGGGGATGATGGGATCGTGTGGTGCCCGGAGTCGGACAGCGTGGAGGGGAACGTCTTTGCCGAGTCGACGCGCCCGGCACTTCGGGGCGCGGATCGGACCTCCCGTGGCTGCAATCTCTACTGGAACAGTGCACCCTACCAGGACCGGATCCTTCATGGGTCCGACATCGTCTCCATCGACCCGGAGTTCTGTGAACCCCTCGCGGACGACTTTAGGGTCGCCCCCACGTCTCCCTGTCTCGACGAGAACAACTTCTTCGACTGCGAGGACATCGGCGCGTTCGGCGTTGGGGACTGCGAGGGAACTGGCGTGCCGATCCACGTGATCGATGCGATGGGGGGGGAGGTCACGGTGGACGGCGTTACCGAGGAGTCGCCGGCCATGGTGGCGTGGGTGCCGGGAACCGCTCACTCGATCCAGGTGGACGAGGTTCGACACCTTTCGTCGTGGGAACGGGAGGTCTTCCATTCCTGGAGCGACGGGGGGGCCATTGCCCACGACGTCGTCGCGCCACTGTCGATGACGTACTACGTCGCGTCGTTTGACCTGGAGTACCTGCTTCAGACCCTGACGAGGGGTGCGGGAAGCGTGATCCCGGAGACGGGCTGGCATCCGGCGGGGGCCATCGTTCCGATCGAGGCGATCCCCGATTTCGGCAACGAGTTCATCGAGTGGACGGGGTCAGCGTACTCGGGGACTGAGAATCCCGTCCCCATCACGATGTCGCGCCCGCGTTTCCAGACCGCGCACTTCGATACCGCCTATTACGACTTGGCCGGTTCCGTCGGCAGTGGCGCCGGTCGCGTGGTGCCGGAAGCGGGGACCTATGAGGTCTTCACGCCGGTCACCCTGCGCGCGCGGGCGGAGAAGGGCTGGCGCTTCGTGGAGTGGAAGGGCCAGGGTGAGGGCTCCTACACGGGCCGCCAGAACCCGATCACCATCGAGATGGTGGACGATGTCGAGCAGGTCGCCCATTTCGAGCCGGTGCGCTTCGACCTGGGGCTGTCGCTCAGCCGGTTCAGCGCGAACGTCCACGAGGGCGGCCCGGTCGGCTTCGGTGAGGTGTACCTGTGGCTGACGTGTGCCAGCGGCCGACGCGTGCAGGAGGTGGAGATCCGCCTGCACGGCACGATGGACGTTCTCGCGTTCGTGCCCGCGCCGGGAATGATCGCGCAGGGGACGAACCCGGTGATCGTGAACACCGGCTTCTGCCGGTGGTCCGCGGCGCGGCTGGGCTACTTCATCGTGAACGATCCCGACGGCGGGACTCTATGCCTGGACACGGCGGGGGACGACGTCTCCCTGCAGGTGACGGACTGCTCCGGATCGGCGATCCCCTGGCCGCAGCAGGTCTCCTTCATCGGGATCAGCACGGCGGGCGGTGACGCCTGCAGCACGGGTACGGGTTGCATCAACCAGATCGAGACCGGGCCGGAGGCGGGCGACGGGACGATCGTCCTGGCCGGTCCGATGCGCATCGGCCTGAACGAGGTCTTCCCGAATCCGTTCACGGGGGAGACGACGATCCGGTACGCGGTGTCCCGGCCGCAGAGGGTGCAGGTCGTCGTGTACGACATCGCCGGGCGTCGAGTGAGCGTCCTGCGGGACGCGCCGGCGGATCCGGGCGTCTCGTCGATCCGATGGAACGGACGTGACTCGGCGGGGTCTCGGGTGGGATCCGGAGTCTACTTCGTGCGGATGCAGTCCGAGGAGACCACGGAGGCGCGCAAGATCATTCGGCTCTCGGGCCGTTAGGAGTCCTTCAAGTTTCGGAGGTCCAGGATGAAGCATGTTCTCTTCCTCGCACTGGCTCTGCCGTGCGTCGTCGGCGGGGCCCAGGCCGCGGTTTTCCAGGTTCCGGGAGATCACTCCACGCTGCTCGCCGCGGCCGATGCCGCCGTGGAGGGAGACTCCATTCTGGTCGCCCCCGGAACGTACACGGACCGGGAGACCCGGGAGATCAACGGCGAGAGGATCCGGGCGAGCGCCTTCCTGGCGCCCGGAGTCACGATCGTCGGGACGGGCGGGGCCGAGGCCACCATCGTCCTCGGCGATGCTCCGGAGGCGGGGGCCATCAATGCGCTGATCGTTCCGGGCGCGAGCGGGCCGGAGACGATCGCCCTGGACGGCCTGACGCTTCGTGGCGGGGATGCCGGTCTCTCGGGACTGTCGACCCGCGCCGGGGATCAGGCCGCTCTCTCCATCCTCGATTGCGTCCTGGAGGAGTGCGGGATCGCGATCCGCCAGGCCGCGGCCGGGAACGTCGAGCTCGTTTCCACGATCGTCCGGAACAACACGGACGCCCCCGGTCTCGGAGTGTGCCGGTTCGCGGAGGGCGAGTTCCTCGTGACCGACTGTTCCTTCGAGGACAACGTCGGTCGCGTGATCGACGTGGCGGATCTCCTCACGAACCGGATCGAGATCCTGCAGAGTTCCTTCCTTCGGAACGGAACCGGCAGCGTCCTGCGCACGAGCGGGACGGAGGTCCAGATCACGGAGTCCCACTTCGAGGGGAACGATGCGACGACTCTTGCGCACTCGATCGTGTCGGTCCCGGGCTGCAACGTCGAGTTCACCCGGAGCCTCTTCGTGGGCAACACGGCATCCAGCTGGGGTGTCTACGCCCCGGGCGGGCATCATGAGTTCTCCCGGAACACGTTCTACGGGAACGAATGCACCGAGGTGCTGCACACGAGCACTGCCCTCAGCGTCGGGCAGAACGTGTTCGCCGAGACGAGCGGCGCCGCCTATCGGAACCCCGGCGCCTCCCGCGGCTGCAACGTCTTCTGGAACACCGACGCCAGCCCGGACTACTCCCTGGACGGCGACATCCGGCTCGATCCCGAGTTCTGCGATCCGCTGAACGGGGATTTCCGTGTGGCGGCATCGTCTCCATGCCTGGAGGGGACGCCCTACACGCTCTGCGGACCGATCGGCCGCTTCGGGGAGGGGTGTCCGTCGACCGGTCGCGTGGTGCACCTGGTCCAGTCGGATCCGCAGGTCGAGGTTCTCGTGGACGGGGAGGCGTTTCCCCCGTTCGTGGAGGTGCAGTGGACGCCGGGAACGACCCACACAATCGGCATCACGCAGCCGATCATCGCCCCCGGAACGCGATGGGGCCTGGATTCCTGGAGCGACGGCGGCGATGTCGTTCACGAGGTCACGGCGCAGATCCTGACCACGAACTACGTGGCCGCCGTCCAGCGCGAGCACCTGCTGACGATGGAGCTGGAGGGTTGTCCCATCGGAGAGGTCTGGCCGGGGACGCGGTGGCTCGCGGAGGATTCGTTCCTCGGCATGGTGGCCACCGCCCATCCTCCGTGCGTCTTCGTCGAGTGGACCGGGTCGGGTGCCGGGCACTACGCGGGTCCGGATCCCACGCCGACGCTGCAGATGATCGGGCCCATCACTCAGGTGGCCCACTTCGAGGGAGCCGCCACCGTCCGGTCGTTCGTCGGGGGCGGCGAGGGGCGCGTCGTCCCGGAACAGGGCACCTATCCGATCTTCAGCGATCTGACGCTTCGTGCCCGAGCCGAAAAGGGCTGGCGCTTCGTGGAGTGGAAGGGGCAGGGAGAGGGCTCCTATACGGGCCGTGACAACCCGGTGACGATCACGCTGGAAGGCGACGTGGAACAGGCGGCGTACTTCGAGCCGGTCCGCTTCGACCTGGGCCTTTCGCTGAGTCGGTTCAATGCGAACGCCCACGAGGGCGGGCCGATCGGGTTCGGCGACGTGCACCTGTGGCTCACGTGCGCCAGCGGCCGACGCGTGCAGGAGGTGGAGGTCCGTGTGCAGGGAACCATGGACGTCCTGGCGTTCGTGCCGGCGCCGGGCATGGTGAGTCAGGGAACGAATCCGGTGACGGTGAACACCGGGTTCTGCCGGTGGGCCGCGACGAGGCTGGGCCATTTCATCGTCGATGACCCGGAGGGCGGGATCCTGTGTCTGGACACGTCGGGCGATGACGTGACGCTGCAGGTCAGGGATTGCTCGAACGCCCCGATTCCCTGGCCGCAGCAGGTTTCCTTCATCGGGATCAACACCGCCGGTGGCGACGCCTGCAGCACCGGGACAGGCTGCATCAACCAGATCGAGGTGGGACCGGAAGGCGGCGACGGGACGATCGTCCTGGCCGGTTCGATGCGCATCGGCCTGAACGAGGTCTTCCCGAATCCGTTCACGGGGGAGACGACGATCCGGTACGCGGTGTCCCGGCCGCAGGTCGTGAGGGTCGTCGTGTATGATGTGAGTGGGCGCCGCGTGAGCGTCCTGCGGGACGCGCCGGCGGAGCCGGGCGTCTCGTCGATCCGGTGGAACGGCCGAGACGCCGCCGGATCGCGGGTGGCATCCGGAGTCTATTTCGTGCGGATGCAGTCCGAGGAAGCCACGGAGGCGCGCAAGATCATTCGGCTCTCGGGCCGTTAGGAGGGCGATGCCGCCCGGCTGGAACCCCGCCGGCCGGGCGACCTATCCTGGAAGTCAGACCATTGGGAGGACGTTGCCATGGTCCGCGTTTCGACTCTGCTCCTTCTCGTCGTGCTCCTCGTTCGACCCGCGTTCGCAGCGGTTCTGACCGTCCCCGGCGACTACCCGACGCTCCTCGCCGCGGCCGACGCTGCGGTGTCCGGGGACTCCATCTCCCTGTCGCCCGGAACGTACACGGAGCGCGAGACGCGCGACGTGAACGGAACGATGGTCCGGGCGAGCGCGTTCGTGGCGCCGGGCGTCACGATCCTGGGAACCGCGGAGACGACGTTCGTCGTGTCCGACGCCCCGGATCTCTCGGTGCTGAACACGATCATCGCGCCGACGACGGACGCGCCCGACTCGATTGCGCTCCAGGGGCTCACGATGGTCGGCGCCGGCAGTTGGACGTCGGCCGTGGTGACCGGGACGGTTCAGCGGGCTCAAATCGAGATCCGCGATTGTGTCGTGGAAGGCTTCGGGGCTGCGATTTGGAACGAGAACCCCCAGTGCGTCGTCCGAGTCGAAGAGAGTCAGATTCGGAACAATGATGCTCGCCTCGCGGCGGCGCCCGCCGTCGTCTACACCCGGGGCGCCTCGCTGTCGCTGATCGCGTGCGAGGTTGTGGACAACGTTGGGACGTTGGTGCGTCGTGGGGCGGGGGGAGTTTCCATTCTCGGGTGTCGCTTTCTGCGCAATGAAGGGGTCGCCGTGCGGGCGAGGGAGAGCCTGCTCGAAGGGAACCTATTCTACGGCAACACGTCGCCCGAGGATTCGTCCCTGGTCTACGCGTTCAACGGCTCGGTCCGCCGCTGCCTCTTCGTCGAAAACGCCGGGTCGCAAGTCCTGGACGGCGGATCGGAATCGTCCAGTTGCAACCTCTTTTGGAACAACGAGGGGGATCCCGGGGATCCGCACAACCGAGATGTCTTTCTGGATCCCCAGTTCTGCGACCCCCTCCACGGGGACTTTCGAGTGGCCGCCTCATCGCCCTGCCTTCCCGAGAACAACTTCGGGTGCGGCCTCATCGGATCTCGCGGTGAGGGATGTCCGTCGACCGGCGTCGTGACGCACGTTGTGCGGACCGATCCTGACGCCGATATCGTCGTAGACGGCGTGATGTTGTCATCGCCCGCTCTTGTCGCCTGGGAAACGGGATCGACCCGGACGATCGAGTGTCCGGAGGGGCAACTGGAGAACGGGGGGCGGCGCCAGGGATTTGACTACTGGGTTCATGGTGGGGATCGCGTCCAAGAAGTGATCGCGCCGCCGGCGCCGCAGTCCTTCACCGCGGTCCTGAAGCTCGAGGTTTCCGTCACGATGCAGGTTGACGGCAGCGGGTCCGTCACGCCGGAGACCGGTTGGTACGAAGTCGATGAGCCACTCGAGATCCAGGCGTTTCCTGACGTGGGCTGGGAGTTCGTCGAGTGGATCGGAGAGGGCGGCGTCAACTCCTACAGCGGGCCACGGAATCCGGTGACCCTCCGGCCCCGTTGGCCGACCACCGAGACGGCCGTGTTCCGGTTGGGGACGTTCCAGCTTTCGACCGACGTCGTCGGGGAAGGGCGGATCGTTCCGGACCCTGGTCCCTTCCCGGCGTTCGAGGATCGGTTGCTCCGGGCGCGCCCCGAGAAGGGCTGGCGCTTCGTGGAGTGGCGCGGATCGGGGGAGGGTTCCTACACCGGTCGTGCGAATCCCACAGTGATCACGATGGATGAGGATATTGCTCAGACCGCGTACTTCGAGCCGGTTCGGTTCAACGTCGAGATGTCCCTCAGCGCGTTCAGTCCGAACGTCCACGAGGGGCCTCCGCTGGACTTCGGCGAGGTGCACGTCTGGGTGACCTGCGCGGGCGGCCGCCGCGTGCAGGAACTGGACCTTGAGGTCAGCGGCACGATGGACGTGCTGGCCTTCGTTCCGGCCCCCGGAATGATCAGCCAGGGCACGAATCCAGTGACGGTGAACACGGGCATCTGCCGATGGTCGTCGGCGAGGCTCGGTCACTTCCTCGTGAATGATCCCGGGGGGGGGACGCTGTGCATCGACATTGCGGGGAACGCCCAGCCGCTAGTGGTGACGGACTGTTCGGGATCTCCGTCGCCGTGGCCGGGCCGCGTGTCGTTCGTCGGGGTGAACACCGCGGGCGGCGCGGCCTGCAGCACCGGCACCGGCTGCAGCAACCAGATCGAGACGGGTCCGGAGGCGGGCGGCGGGACGGACGTCGCCCTCGCCGCCCCGATGCGCATCGGCCTGAACGAGGTCTTCCCGAATCCGTTCACGGGAGAGACGACGATCCGGTACGCACTGTCGCGGCCGCAGCAGGTTCGCATCGCCGTGTACGACGTGACGGGGCGGCGGGTGCGCTTGCTCCGGGACGCTCCGGTGGAGCCCGGCGTGTCGTCGATGGTCTGGGACGGGCGGGACTTTGCAGGGGCGCGGGTGGCGTCGGGGGTCTACTTCGTGCGGTTGCAAGCGGATGAAGTGACCGAAGCGCGAAAGGTCGTCCGGATCGGAGGTGGGCGATGAAGCGGAGCGCCCGGCGCGCCGTCGGGAGCGGGTGCTTCCTCGGCCTCGGGCTCCTTCTGGACCCTGCCTCCGCCGCGACGATCGACGTGCCGGGCGACTTCGCCACGCTGCTCGCCGCTGCGGATGAGGCCGCGTACGGGGACACGATCCTGGTGGCGCCGGGCACGTACACGGACCGCGACACGCGCGTGATCGGCACCGAGACGGTCCGGGCGGCCGCCTTCCTGGAGCCGGGTGTCACGGTCCTCGCAACCGGAGGCCCGGACGCAACCTTCCTCTCGGCCGACGGCGACGACGAAGCCGCGATCAACCTCCTGATCGCCGCCACCGTCACCAGCTACTCGTGGGTGAGCATTGAGGGTTTCACGTTCCAGGGGAACGACGGTTCCACAACCGGCTTCTCGACGGAGCTGACGGAGCGGGCGCGCACGCGCGTTTCGGACTGTGTGTTCGAGGGATTCCGCACGGCCATCCGCAAGGACGATGAAGGCGAGCTGTACGTGGACGATTCCTTCTTCCGGAACAACGACACCCAGGGAGCTCCGTCGTCGGGCGTGATCCACGCGACCGACGGCTACCTGTGGCTCGACGGCTGCCGGTTCGTCGAGAACGTCGGAGTCGTCGTCCGTCACGACGGATGCTGTGCGTACGTGGACGACGGCGTGTTCCTGCGCAACCAGGGGGCTTCGGTCATCTCCGCCCTGGCCGGAACCATCCGGACCTGCCTCTTCTACGACAATCAACCGCCGGCGGACGAGCCGTTGATCTACGCGGCCAGCCTGTCGAGCTACGCGACCATCTACGCGGAGAACGGCGGCGTGCCGCTCTTCGATGGCGCGCGCAGCGGAAACTGCAATCTCTACTGGAACAACGAGGGGGATTCCGGCGTGGACCCCGGCCCGTGGGACCTCTTCTTCGATCCGCAGTTCTGTGATCCGCTGGCCGACAACTTCGAGCTGGCGGCCTCGTCGCCCTGCCGTTCCGAGAACAACTACGCGGATTGCGGTCAGATCGGGCCGTTCGGACGGGGTTGCTCCACGACCGGGAATGTGCCGCACGTCGTCCGGGCCGACCCCGAGGGAATCGCCGTGGAGGTGGACGGCGAGCCCTATGCTTCCCCCCAGCTTTTCGTCTGGCCGGTGGGCACCTCGCACACGCTGAGTTGCCCGGAGCAGGAGACGATCAGCGGGGTCCGGTGGGTCTTTTCGCAGTGGTCGCACTCGGCCGACCGCACGAATGAGGTGACCGCCGACGCGGCGGTTCGCTTCTACACGGCGTCCTACCGCCCTGAGGTGTACGTCGAGCTGATCGCGCAGGGGAGGGGGACCGTCTCTCCCTCGTCCGGCTACTACCCGCAAGGGGAAGTGCTTCAGATCGAGGGCGTGCCCGATCCGGGCTACGGATTCACGGAGTGGATCGGCAGCGGGCGCAACCACTACGACGGTCCCCTCAATCCCGTGAGCATCATCCCGCTGGCCAACATGACGGAGACGGCCGTCTTCGAGGTCGGCGAGTTCGAACTCAGCACGGAGGTCGTGGGTGAGGGACGAATCGTTCCGGAGGCCGGCCTGAAGCCGGCGTTCCAGGATCAGAGGCTCCGCGCCCGCGCGGAGAAGGGCTGGCGCTTCGTGGAGTGGAGGGGAGAGGGGGACGGGTCGTACACCGGACGGCAGAACCCCGTGACCATCACGATGGACGACAACGTCACGCAGCTGGCGGTCTTCGAACCCGTGCGATTCGACGTGGGGCTCTCGCTCAGCCGCTTCAGCTCGAATGTCCACGAAGGATCGCCGGTCGGATTCGGCGAGGTCCACCTCTGGCTGACCTGCGCTGAGGGTCGTCGGCTTCAGGAGGTTGAGATCCAGGTCGCCGGCACGATGGACGTGCTCACGTTCGTCCCGGCTCCGGGCATGGTGAGTCAGGGCACGAATCCGGTGACGGTGAACACGGGCGTCTGCCGATGGTCGTCGGCGAGGCTCGGTCACTTCCTCGTGAATGATCCCGGGGGGGGGACGCTGTGCATCGACATTGCGGGGAACGCCCAGCCGCTAGTCGTGACGGACTGTTCGGGATCGCCATCCCCCTGGCCGGGCCGCGTGTCGTTCGTCGGCGTGAACACCGCGGGCGGCACGCCCTGCAGCACCGGCACCGGATGCAACAACCAGATCGAGACGGGTCCGGAGGCGGTCGGCGGGACGGGCATCGCCCTGGCCGCCCCGATGCGCATCGGCCTGAACGAGGTCTTCCCGAATCCGTTCACGGGAGAGACCACGATCCGGTACGGAGTGTCGCGGCCGCAGCCGGTTCGCATC
This sequence comes from bacterium, assembly GCA_965216835.1. Classification (GTDB taxonomy): domain Bacteria; phylum ARS69; class ARS69; order ARS69; family ARS69; genus BQJX01. The sequence continues at coordinate 682,392 of OZ244210.1, forward strand.
GCCGTGTACGACGTGACGGGGCGGCGCGTTCGCGTGCTCCGGAATGCTCCGGTGGATCCCGGCGTGTCGTCGATGGTCTGGGACGGGCGGGACTTCGCGGGAGCGCGGGTGGCGTCGGGGGTCTACTTCGTGCGGTTGCAAGCGGATGAGATCACGGAGGCACGTAAGGTCATTCGGCTCGCGCCTCGCTAGGGGGATGAATCATGAGACGATTCCTACCGGGTTGCCTGATGGCGGTGCTGCTGACCGTCGGCGCGGAGGCGGCCACCTATCAAGTTCCTGCGGACTTCCCGACGCTCCTCGAAGCGGCCGACGTGGCCGTCAACGGAGACTCCATCCTCGTGGCGCCGGGAGTGTACACGCGGCGTGAGACTCGGGGGACGATCCGCGCCAGCGCGTTCGTGGAGCCAGGGGTGACCATTCTCGGGACGGGTGGGGCCGCCTCGACCATCGTCGCAGGGGACACGCCGGAGCCGGACGTCTCCAATGCGGTGATCCACGTGCTCACCGGTTCCGCCTCTCCGATCGAGATCATCGGTCTGTCGATCCGCGGCGGGGAAGCGGGGCTGACCGGTGTTCAGCCCGAGGTCACGGCCAGTGGAGTCGAGACGATTCGACTTGTCGATTGCGTGTTGGAAGACTGTTCTACGGCCGTCGGGGGGTGGACGATCGTCGAAGGTGGTCGATACGAACTTGAGCGGTGCGTGTTCCGGAACAACACGGCGCCGGGTGGATTCCGGTTCATCGTCGAAACCGACGTCGGTGAACTCAGGATCCGGAACTGTGTGTTCGAGGACAACGTGGGCCCGCTGGTCGGCATCGGCCGGCGGTCGATCGGGGCGGCCGGACTTTCCGTGATCGGGAGCGTGTTCCGACGAAACGAGCAGGGTCCGATGATTCGTGTGGAGGATGTGACCGGCGTCGTCGTTCGCAACTGCCGCTTCGAGGACAATGTGAGTAACTCCGGATCGGAAGGCATTTGCCTGGCCTTCGGAGAGAGCGCTGCCGGCGTGACGGGCAACGTGTTCGTAGGGAACCGTCATCTCGACAACGGCTACGTGAATCGATTCGTTCTCGGGCGAGTCACGTTCGAAGGCAACACACTCTACGCCAACGAGGTCCCTCCCGGCCGTCAGGTCATCGGCGTCTTCACCGATGGGCCGTCCTCACTCCGCGCCAACGTCGTAGCGGGGACTCTCGGCGGTGCGGCCGTCACTTTCTCGTCTGGCTGCAACGTCTTCTGGGACAACGCGGGTGGGACCGGCATCGGAGACCTCGCGCTGGACATGGAGCTCGACCCGGAGTTCTGCGATCCGGCTTCCGGAAGCTTCACCGTCAGAGCGTCGTCCCCCTGCCTCATCGGCAACGGTCCGGTCGGATGCGTGCAGATCGGGGCCTTCGGGGAGGGCTGCCCCGGGAGCGGGCTCGTCCCCACCTGGATTTCGAGTGATCCTGCGGGCAGGACATTGATCCTCGACGGGCAGGAGGTTCTCTCGCCCGAGCTCGTGGTGTGGGAGCCGGGAACGGTCCACTCGCTGAGCGTCCCCGAGATTCAGATGGAGGGCGGTGCTCGATGGACCTTCGACTCATGGAGCGACGGCGGTGCCGCCACGCATGATGTCGTCGCGCCCGATTCCTACGGACAGCTCTCGTTCCACATGTCCGAGGAGTTCTTGCTGGAGGTGGGAGCCTCGGGGCCCGGCACGACGACCCCCAACGGGACGATGTGGGTGCCGGCCGGCGGGCCTGTGACCATCGAGGCGATCCCGGATCACGGCTACCGCTTCACGGAGTGGGACGGCAGCGGCAACGGCTCTTACCGCGGCGATGAGAACCCGGTCCCGTTGCTCGTCAATGGCCCGATCTGGCAGCAGGCCCACTTCGAACTCGGAGAGTTCGAGCTCCGGACTTCCGTCGCATCCGGGGAAGGGCGAATCGTGCCGGCCGGCGGCTCCTTCGAGGCGTTCAGCGACCTCGTTCTTCGGGCGCGGCCGGAACGCGGCTTCCGCTTCGTGGAGTGGAGGGGGAGCGGCGATGGATCGTACACCGGGCGCGCCAATCCGATCACGGTGACCTTCGACGAACCGATCACCCAGGTGGCTCGGTTCGAGCCCGTGCGGTTCGATCTGGCACTGTCGCTGAGCGGATCCAACCCGAATGTCCACGAGGGCGTTCCCCTGGAGTTCGGTGAGGTGCACCTCTTTGCCACCTGTGCCGGAGGACGTCGCATCCAGGAAGTGGAGCTGGTGGTCGGGGGAACCATGGACGTCCTGACCTTCGTGCCTGCCCCGGGAATGGTCAGTCAGGGAATGAACCCGGTCGTCGTGAACACCGGCACCTGCCGATGGGCATCGGTCCGCCTCGGGCACTTCCTGGTCCTGGATCCTGAGGGAGGGACGCTCTGCGTGAACGCCTCGAGCGGCGGCTCCCCGCTTGTCGTGACGGACTGCTCCGGAGCCAGGATTCCTTGGCCGGAGCAGGTCTCCATCGTCGGGGTGAACACGGCCGGCGGGGCTCCGTGCAGCACCGGCACCGGATGCAACAACCAGATCGAGACGGGGCCCGAGGCGGTGGGCGGCTCGGACATCGCCCTGGCCGCCCCGATGCGCATCGGCCTGAACGAGGTCTTCCCGAATCCGTTCACGGGAGAGACCACGATCCGCTACGCAGTGTCGCGGCCGCAGCCGGTTCGCATCGCCGTGTACGACGTGACGGGGCGGCGCGTTCGCGTGCTCCGGAACGCTCCGGTGGATCCCGGCGTGTCGTCGATGGTCTGGGACGGGCGGGACTTCGCGGGAGCGCGGGTGGCGTCGGGGGTCTACTTCGTGCGGCTCCGTTCGGATGAAGTGACCGAAGCGCGAAAGGTCGTCCGGATCGGAGGCGGGCGATGACCCGGACCGGCCGTGTCGCGGCGACTCTGATCCTGATGGCACTCGTCGCATCGCCCGTTCGGGCGACGCAGATCCACGTTCCGGGAGACTTCGGCACCCTGCTGGAGGCGGCCGATGCCGCCGTGTCCGGGGATTCCGTTCTTGTGGCTCCCGGCACGTACACGGACCGCGAGACCCGATCGATCGGAGGCGCCTCGATCCGAGCCAGCGCCTTCGTGCCGGCGGGCGTCACGATTCTCGGGACGGGCGGGGCGGACATCACGCTCCTCGTCGCCGACGCTCCGGAGGCGGGTGCGCTGAACGCCGTCATCGTCTCCGTGCCCCCGAGTGTTGGCGCCGGTCTGGAGATCGAAGGGCTGACTCTCCGGGGAGGAAGCTCGGGAGTTGTCGGCGTGTCCACGGAAGGAGCTCCTGTGAACCTCGGGATTCGCGACTGCGTCGTCGAGCAATGCGGGGACGGAATCGTCTCGGAAGCGCGGGACGTTCGAGTCTGGCGTACGACGTTCCGGAACAATCAACCGAACCACGGCGTCCTCTTCATCGTCTCCGGTGATGACGTCGTCGTGCAGGACTCCGTCTTCGAGGATAACGAGGGCATCACAGTGCGGGTTTCCGACACGGATCTCCTCACGATGGCTCGATGCCGATTCGCTCGGAACTCGGGGGACGTCGTCCTGCAGGCATCGAGTACGACTCCCGTCCAGGTCCTGGACAGCCGCTTTGAGGACAATGTCGCTGAGACCTCCCATGCCTGCATCGATCTCATCAACTGCGACTGGATACTGCGGGGCACGCTCCTTGCGAGGAACCGATCAGGGCACTCGATCGTGAGCGCGTCGTCGCGCAGTGACCTGGAGATCTCGTCCAACACATTCTATGGGAACGAGTGCGAAGATCCCGTCATCTTGCTCGGGGGCAGTACCCGCGACTCCTATGACCGGTGGATCGCCTCCAACGTGATCGCAAGAAACTCGTCGTCCAGTTTGTACAGCGGACCGCGCTACGATCGGATCTCCTCCTGCAACCTCTTCTGGGACAACTCTGGGAGCGTGCCGCTCGACAATGGCACGGACCTCCACCTGGACCCGCAGTTCTGCGATCCGGTTGCCGGGGACTTTTCCGTCACGGCCTCGTCCCCCTGCCTCGCTGCGAACAACTTCGGGGCGTGTGGACCCCTCGGCGCCTACGGAGAGGGGTGCGCGTCCGGCGGACTCGTCGTTCATCGGATCGGCAGCGACCCTGATGGACGCAACGTCGTCATCGACGGGGTCACTGCGTCCACTCCGGAGCTCGTCGTGTGGCCGGCCGGGAGCTCTCACACGATCGAGTGCCCCGAAGTGCAACCGGCCGGCTCGGAGAGATACCTCTTCGAGTCCTGGAGCGACGGCGGCGCGGCAAGTCACGAGGTCGCCGCGTCCGACACGGCGGCCGAGTTCGTCGCGACGATGAGTCGGGAGTTCGACATCTCGATCGTCGTGGAGGGCTCCGGGGCGACCCTCCCGGAGGAGGGCGGCTGGTATCCGGAGGGGACGGAGCTGACGATCGAGGCGATCCCGGCGCCGGGTCACCGGTTCGTCGAGTGGGCGGGGGAAGGCGCGGGGGTCTACCGGGGAACGGACAACCCGGCGCTCGCGTTCGTCGATTCGCCGTTCACCCAGGTCGCGCGTTTCGAACTCGACGCGTTCGACCTCACCACCGCCATCACCGGTGGCCTCGGCCGCATCGTCCCGGAGGAAGGCCCGTTCGAGGCATTCAGCTCGATCGTCCTGCGCGCACGTCCGGAGAGGGGCTACCACTTCGTGGAGTGGAAGGGCGAGGGCGACGGCTCCTACACCGGCCGATCCAACCCCGCTCTGATCACCTTCAACGAGCCGCTGACTCAGGTGGCGGAGTTCGCGCCCGTCCGCTTCGACGTGTCGTTGTCCCTCAGCGCCACGAACTCCCGAATCCGGACCGGTCCACCGATCGGGTTCGGGGAGGTGCACGTCTGGGTGACGTGCGCGGGCGGGCGACGCGTTCAGGAACTGGAGCTGAACGTGAGCGGGGACATGGATGTCCTCGCCTTCGTCCCGGCCCCCGGCATGGTGGCGGTGGGGACCGATCCGGTCCGCGTGAGCACGGGCACCTGCCAGTGGGCGTCTGTGCGCCTGGGGCACTTCCTGGTCCTGGATCCGGACGGCGGCTCGCTCTGCGTGGACGCCGTCGGCGGCGGGGCACCGCTGACGGTGACGGACTGCTCCGGCGGGTTGGTTCCCTGGCCGGAACGCGTCTCGTTCACGGGCGTGAACACGGCCGGTGGAGCTCCGTGCAGCACGGGCACGGGCTGCATCAACCAGATCGAGATGGGTCCGGAGGCGGGCGAAGGTACGGACGTCGCCCTCGCCGCCCCGATGCGCATCGGCCTGAACGAGGTCTTCCCCAATCCGTTCACGGGAGAGACGACGATCCGGTACGCAGTGTCGCGGCCGCAGTCCGCGACGCTCACCGTCTACGACGTCACCGGCCGCCGGGTCCGCGCGCTGTGGCACGGGCCGGCCGCGCCGGGACCGGCGTCCGTGGTCTGGGACGGCCGGGACGGTCGGGGGCGCGTCGTGTCGGCCGGTGTCTACTTCGTCCGCATTCTCTCGGACGAAGTCGTCCAGGCACGCAAGGTCGTGCGGATCGGGACGGTGCGATGACGGCGGAGCGGCGATGCATCGGGGTCGGTCTCACGGCGCTCTTCCTGGTCGTCCTTGCGTCGGCCGCGCGGGCCACGAACTACCAGGTTCCCGCGGACTTCCCGACGCTGCTCGCCGCGGCTGATGCGGCGGTCCCCGGGGACACTCTGTTCGTCGCCCCGGGCACGTATCCGGAGCGCGAGACCCGGCAGGTCGGGGCTTCACTCCGTCGGGCGAACGCGTTCGTTGCGGCGGGAGTCGTGATCGTGGGAACCGGGGGAGCCGAGTCGACGCGCCTGCTGGCCGACGCTCCGGTCATGGGCGTGACGAACGCGATCGTCGTCGTGCTCGAGGGAACGAACGATCCCTGTGCCCTGCGCGGGCTGACCCTGGACGGGGGTTCCTCGCCCTCGGTCGTGGGCGTGACGAAGCTGAGCCTGGTCGGTTCCGTGACCCTCGTGGACTGTGTCGTGGAGAACTGTGGTGCCGCGGTCCGGCACGGAGGCTTCGGATTCCTGCGAGCGAGGACTTCGACGTTCCGGGGCAACGAGTCCGAGTCGGGCGGGTACAGCGGCGTGGTCGAGAGTGACGCGGAACTCTATCTGGATCGTTGTCGCTTCGAGGACAACGTCGGGGCGGTTGTGTTTCGGGGCTACGCTTCGCTGCAGCCGTGGTTCGACATTCATCATTGCTCGTTCATCGGGAACGCGGGACGTGTCCTGGAGTTCGAGGACAACCTCTCGATGGACGGAAGGCTGTACTCCAATCTGTTCTTCGGCAACGTCGTCCCGCAGGATGCGGTGATGATCCGTCTGTGGTCCCTCGAGGAGGTCGAGTTCCGTTCGAACGTCTTCTCCGAGAACAGCGGGGGAGATCTTCTCGATGTGTGGCCGACGATGGACCGATACTGCAATCTGTACTGGAGCAACGAGAGCGAACCCGGGACCGAGCCCTCCGGATCCGATCTGCAACTCGATCCGGAGTTCTGCGACCCGCTCTCGGGGGACTTCCGCGTCGCCTCGTCCTCGCCCTGTCTTCCTGAGAATCAGTTCCTTCCATGCTTCCAGAGGATCGGCCCCTTCGGATCGGGTTGCCCCTCGACGGGATCCTCCGTGCACCAGATTGCCACGGGGCCGGCCGACTTCCCCGTGATCATCGACGGCGTCGAGGTCTCGTCGCCCGCCGTCGTCGCCTGGCAACAGGGCGCTCCCCACACGATCGGCACCGTGGAAGCGGCGTCTGCAGGCAGCGAGCGCCGCTTCTCGTTCGAGTCCTGGAGTGACGGGGGGGCTCGGATCCACGAGGTCATCGGCCCGGCCCGGTCCACCCGGTTTCTTGCGAGTTTCCAGGAGGAGTTCTTCGTCACGATGGTGGTCGAGGGCGACGGAGCGGTCCAGCCTGAGTCCGGCTGGCATCGTGCTCAGGTCCCGTTCGAGATCGAGGCGCTCCCGGGCTACGGCCAGCGCTTCGTTCGGTGGGACGGGGCGGGATCGGGTTACTACCGAGGGGAAGAGAATCCGGCGATCGTGGTCCCGCGCGGCCCGTTCACTCAGGTCGCGTACTTCGACGTGGGGGAGTTCTTGCTGGAGACCGAGGCCGTGGGAGGGGGGCGCGTGGTCCCGTCGGGCGGACCGTTCCCCGCGTTCGCGCCCCTCGTGCTGCGCGGCCGCGCGGACCGGGGCGAGTACTTCGTGGAGTGGCTCGGATTCGGTGAAGGTTCGTACACGGGGCGGGCCAACCCGGTGACGATCACGATGGACGGACCGATGAAGCAGGTGGCGATCTTCAAGCCGGTCCGCTTTGACGTGAAGCTCTCGCTTAGCGGGACGAGTCCGCACGTTCAGGTGGGATCGCCGCTGGGAGTGGGGGAGGTCCATGTCTGGGTCACCTGCACGGGGGGAAGACGGGTACAGGAGGTCCGGCTGCGGGTCGCCGGGTCCCTCCAGCCCCTTGCCTTCATCCCGGCTCCCGGAGTTGTGGCCAGCGGGGTCGAGGACGTGCGGGCGACGCTCGGGACCTGCAGCTTCGCGAACGTCCGGCTCGGATCGTTCCTCGTCGTGGACCCGTCGGGTGGAACGCTCTGCGTGGACGCGTCGGCGCCCGACGGTCCTCCGCTGGTGGTCGTGGACTGCTCCGGCGGGTTGGTTCCCTGGCCGGAACGCGTCTCGTTCACGGGCGTGAACACGGCCGGTGGAGCTCCGTGCAGCACGGGCACGGGCTGCATCAACCAGATCGAGATGGGTCCGGAGGCGGGCGACGGTACGGACGTCGCCCTCGCCGCCCCGATGCGCATCGGCCTGAACGAGGTCTTCCCCAATCCGTTCACGGGAGAGACGACGATCCGCTACGCGGTGTCGCGGCCGCAGTCCGTGACGCTCACCGTGTACGACGTCACGGGGCGCCGGGTCCGCGCGCTGCGGCACGGGCCGGCCGCGCCGGGACCGGCGTCCGTGGTCTGGGACGGCCGAGACGCCGACGGATCACGCGTGGCGTCCGGAGTCTACTTCGTGCGGATGCAGGCCGACGACGTCACGGAAGCGCGGAAGGTCATCCGGCTGGCGCCACGTTAGGCCTCGCCCTCCGCATCGATCTCGTCCAGCAGGTCCACCGCGCGGCGCAGGTGCGGAATGACGATGCTGCCGCCGACGATGAGGCCCACGTTGAAGACCTCGAAGATCTGCTCGTTCGAGGCGCCCAGTTCCTTGCAGCGGATGACGTGGTAGGCGATGCAGTCGTCGCAGCGCAGCACCATCGACGCGGAGAGTCCGCACAGTTCCTTCGTCAGCGGATCGAGCGCGCCGTCCTCGTAGGCGGCGCCGTCCAGCCGGAAGAAGCGCTGGATGTTGCGGTTCTTCTCCTCCAGGATCCGCTCGTTCTGGCGCTCCCGCTCGCGGCGGAACGTCTCCAGCCGTCCCGCCACGCTACGCTTCCCCGTTCGCGTGGACGGCCGGTCCGAGCGCGCCGACCTCGCGCAGTGCGTCCTCGAACTGCGACCATCGTTGCTCCAGCCCGCCCGTGAAGCCGATGCTGATGCGTACCAGGCCCGGCTGGATCCCGGCGCGACGCTGTTCCTCCTCGGGCATCTCGCTGGACGTGGAGCTGGCCGAGCACGACATCAGCGTGTCGAAGTAGCCGAGGCTCACCGCCATGAACCCGAACCGCCGGTGGTTCTGCAGGAACTCCAGGAACCGGTGCGCCCTCTCGCGCGTGCCCAGGTCCAGAGTGAAGAGGCCGCCGGCGCCGTAGCCCTCGTGGGACAGGCTCTTCAGCAGCTCGTGGTCCGGGTGGTCCGGCAGCCCGGGGTACGTCACCGGGAGGCCCCGCTCGTGCAGTCGCTCCGCGAACACCGCCGCTCGACGACCGTGCTCCTTCATCCGAAGCCCCAGGTGCGGGAGCCGTGTGCTGATGCTGAACGCCTGGCGGGGATCCATGCTGGGACCCAGCAGCATCAGCGAGCCGCGATGCAGATCCATGAGGCTCGTCACGAACTCCGTCGATCCGCAGACCGCGCCGCCCACGATGTCGGATGCGCCGTTGATGAACTTCGTGAGGCTGTGCACGACGATGTCCGCGCCGAGACGGATCGGCGAGACGATCAGCGGTGTGAACGTGTTGTCCACGACCAGCTTGGCGCCGCGCTCGTGCGCGATCTTCGCGAGGCGCGGGATGTCCGCCACGCGAAGCGTCGGGTTCGAGAGCGTCTCCACGTACAGCACGCGCGTGCGATCCGTGAACGCGGCGGCCACCTCGTCGAAGTTCGTCATGTCGACGAACGTCGTCTGCAGGTTGGCCTTGGCCGGAAGGTAGTCGTGCAGCAACGCGAACGTTCCGCCGTAGACCGTCCGCGCCGAGACGATGTGGTCGCCGCTGTCACAGAGCTGGAGCAGCGTGGAGGAGATGGCGCTGAGTCCGCTGGCCGAGCAGTACCCGGTCTCGGCCCCCTCCAGGGAGGCGATCTGCCGGCCCAGCACGTACACGGTCGGGTTGAAGTGCCGACCGTAGAGATAGCATCCGCCCTGCTCGGGGCCGCGCTGCCCCTGGAAGATCTCCGGCATCGTCGAGGCGTTCAGCACGGTGAACGTCGTGCTGGTCTCCACGCTCATGTTCACGCCGCCGTGCTCCCCGAACTCGTGGCGCAGGTCGGCAAGGGATTCGATGGGATCGAACGGATCCATGGGGCTCCTCCGGGCGCTGGGGGCAGGGCTTTCGGATGTTCCCCAATCTGTACCGCGAACGGGGGGCCGACCAGAATCGAATGGTCTTCGGGGAAGTGCGGGAGATCAGCTCGTTGGCCGAAGGTTCTTCGATTTCGTGGCGAAGGAGCCGCTTCCGGTGGCGAACCGTAGCCTAGGAGGCGAGGAATCTCCAGGCGACCCAGACGGCGGCGGCCAGCAGGGCCAGGGGTAGCAGCCTCGCCCCCGGCGATGCCTGGCCGGTCGGCCGCGGCCGGATCGACTCGGGGTGTGCCGCGACGTACGCGTCCACGGCCTGCTTCGCGTCCTTGAGCCCCAGGGAGCGGGCTTCGCGCAGCTGCTTGATCGCGTCAATCTTGCGTCCGGCGTGGATCAGCTCCCGGACTTCGTTCGGCAGTTCGAGCTGGGACATGGCGGACCTCGTCGGGCAGGGGAACGCGGGCTGCCCCGTGGATCGGCCGCCGGTGACGCGCGCTGAAGCGTTCCGGCCGGCGCCCCCCCTTTCGACGTCGCGCCCCGGCGCCTCCTGGGACTATCCTCCGGGACTCCGCCGACGGGCCCGGCCCCCCGGGGCCCCGCCCCGGCGCAACCCGGAGAGTCGATGAACGACCGCCCGCAGCAGGAAGAACCGGCGAACTGGGCCGACCAGGATCGCTTCCTCGGGCTGAGGGACCAGCGTCCGGTCCTGGAGGAGGGGCTGGGGGGGCTGCGCCGGGTCTTCGATTCCGAGCGCGTCCGGATCCGGGAGCGGCTGGAGGCGGTCACGGGGCCGCTGGCGGAGCGCATCGCGGCGGCGTCGGCCGCCCTGGAGGATGCGGAGACCCGCCTCGCCGAGGCCCTCGCGCGCGCCGAGGCCGATCCCGCCCAGCAGCGTCGGGCGGTCCGGGAGCTCGAGACCCGCCAGACGATGCTGTACCGCCAGGTCCGACTGGGGCCGGGGCGGGCGATGGAGCGCACCGGCGCACGCCGCCTCCTCCGCGATGTACTGGACGAGACGCGCAGCCGCTACGCCGGGCAGGTGGAGAAGCTGCCCGCGTCGGCCGTCATCCTCAAGGCGCGGCGAAGCGCTCCTCAGGTTCCGGCCGGGCAGCGCCCGTGCGACGTGCACGCCGAGGCGCTGGATGCAGTGGCCGGCGGCCTGCCGGTGATCGGCGCGGTGCGTCGCGCGGCCCGCAAGTTCCGGATCTGGACTTCCTACGAGGTCCTCGAGGTTCCCGCGCGCGACATCGTCCGGGAGCAGACGCTCGGCACCGGCCTCGTCGGTTCGGGGACGCTGGTGGACGAGCACGTCGCCGTGCACGAGAAGGCGCGTGAGGATCTGGAGGAGGCCTGGCGCATTGTCCGGTCCGGCCTGGACGTCGCCATCGACGATCTCTCCGGGCGAACCGTGACGCCGGTGGTCGGCGAGACCGAGACGGAGTCGCCGACGCTGGACGTGTCCGAGGCGCGGGAGATGGTCACCGGATCGATGGCCCGCGCGCGCGAGCGGCTGGCCGGGATTCTGCCCCCGTACGAGGCCTTCGTGGCGTCCGTGGACGATCGCCTCCGGGAGGAGCAGGACGCCGTCCTGGAGCAGCTTCGCCACGACCTGGAGGAGTCCGAGAAGCTCTCGGTGCGGATGCGCTGGGAACGTCGACGTGCGCGCAATCGCCTGGCCGGCTGGGGCAGCGGCCTCGCGCATCGCGCCCGCCTGCTCGGCCGATGGATCTCGCGCGCCGCGCGCCGCGTCTACTTCCGCGCGGAGGACGTGACGCTGCGGCTCGCGCGATCGGTGGGCGTCAACGTGCGCTCCCAGGAGACGCTCCTCGCGTTCGCCGATCTGCCCAACGAGCAGGAGGTGCAGGAGCGCACGACGCAGCTCCCGCCCATCTGTCGGCGCCTCTTCTCCTCGGATCCGCTGCGGACGCGCGAGATGCTGGTGGGGCGAGAGGAGGCGCTCACGACGCTCGGCGACATCGTCAAGCGGTGGAGCGGCGGGCGACCGTCGAGCGTCGCGGTGGTCGGGCCGGAGGGGAGCGGCAAGACGACGCTGCTCAACTGCTTCGAGGCGGACCTGGACGGATCGATTCCCGTGATCCGGCAGGAGATCGCCGGTCGGGTCCGGACCGAGGAAGAGCTCGTGGAGATGGCCTCCCGTTGGTTCGAACTCGAAGAGCCGGCCGCGTCGCTGGAGGCGCTGGCCGAACATCTCGTGGAGCGGTCGCCCGTGATCGTGGTGGTGGAGGGCGGACACCATCTCATGCGCCGCGTCATCGGCGGCCGACGCGTTCCCGAGGCCTTCATGTCGCTCGTGCTCGCCACGCGCTCGCGCGTGCTTTGGATCCTTACCATGCGGAAGTACCCATGGCGCCGCATGGACGAGCGGCTGCAGGTGGCGCAGTACTTCACGCACACGGTGGAGACGCCGTTCCACTCCACGTCGGAGCTGCGGGAGGCCATCCTCCTGCGGCACCGGAGCACGGGGCTTCGGCTGTTCTTCTCCGCGGACGGCGTGACGGACCGGAAGATTCGCAAGCTTCTCCTCTCCCAGTCGCCCGATGCGGAGGCCGTGCAGGAGGCGCTGGCGCAGAAGTACTTCGAGTCGCTGTTCGGAGCGACCGGCGGGAACATGGACTCGGCGCTGTTCTACTGGCTGGGCTCCCTCTCCGCCGATCAGGGCGGGGAGCGTCTCGTCGTGACGCCGCTGCGCCGGCCGGACGCCGCGTTCCTCTCGCGCTTCGAGCGTAGCTACCTCTTCACGCTGGCCGAGATCCTGAACCACGGCACGCTGACCGTGGCCGAGCACGCGTCCATCTTCCGGGTCCGAGCTGCGCAGCCGAGTCATCATGAACTACCTGCACCAGCTCCACCTGATCAAGATCGTCGCGACGTCCGAGGACGATGTCGATCGCACGCCGCGTTACACGGTGAACCCCGTCTTCTGGCATCTCGTCTCGTCCACGCTCGAGACGATGCGGGTCCTTTACTAGGAGAAGCGGTCATGCAGCCCGAAGCCGTTCAATCGCTGGCCGAGCTGTTCTCGTTCGGGAGGATCGTGGCGGCGCTCGTCACGCTGGCCACCGCCTGGCTCCTGCTGAAGATCCTCTCGTGGGGTCTGCAGCTGCTCAGCCGACGCTTCTCGCGCTACCGGCTGCAGATCGGGCGGCTGTTCCCGGTGACGCGCCTCATCGTCTGGATCGGGGCGATCTATCTCATCATCGTCGGGATCTTCCGGCCGCAGGCCAACGCGGTGCTGGCCGTCACCGCCTCGGCGGGTCTGGCCGTCGGCCTCGCGGCCCAGGAGGTCGTCCGCAATCTCCTGGCCGGTATCATGATCCTCTTCGACGAGCCGTTCCGCGTCGGCGACATGGTGAAGGTGGGCGAGCACTACGGGGAGGTGACGAACATCGGAATGCGCTCCACGCGCCTGCAGACCTTCGACGACAGCACCGTGAGCGTCCCCAACTCGCTGATGATGAGCCAGGCCGTGGTGAACTCCAACTCCGGCTCCCTGGACGAGATGGTCGTGATCGACTTCACGCTGCCCGCGTCGGTGGACGTGAAGGGGGTGAAGGAGCTGGCGTCGGAAGCGGCGGCGGCCTCGCCGTACATCTACCTGAAGAAGCCGGTGGCCGTCGTCGTGGCGGACGCGTTCGACCGGACGTTCCTCACGCGCTTCTCCATCAAGTGCTACGTGCTGGACGTTCGCCTGGAACGTGTACTGGCGAGCGACATCCTGGAGCGGCTCAAGGAAGAGCTGACCGCGCGCGGAATCCTGTCGGAGGCCGTCGTGCTGGGGATGGTGACTTCGCCGGCGGCGTGAGGCGCTAGCGCCGGTCCGCCACGACGATCTTCCGCGACGCCTCGAAGCCGTCACCCGCGACGCGCAGGAAGTAGACGCCCGCGTTCAGTCGCCCGACGTCCCACGGCAGGAAGCGCCCCGGCGACGCGAACGAGTCGCTGCGGAGTCGACGGCCCTGCAGGTCGTAGAGCGACACGTCCACGGACGGCGCGCTCCGGGCGATCTCCAGCGTGACGAGGCCGCCGGGGGCCGCGGGGTTCGGGAACGCGCGCATCGCTGCGATCTCCACCGGCGCGGTCGGCGCGCCCTCGAAGAACCGCTCCGCGTACTCGAACGCCTTCACGCCCACCTGCGCCCCGATGAGCCGCCCGGGGATGTCATCGGCCGGCGGGTGGATGCCGCCCCAGATGCGGGACAGGCTGGTCTGATCCGAGGCGTCCCGGTAGGTCGCCCACTGCAGCGTCACGTCGACGGACGGACCATCCTCGAACACCAGGAACTCTCCGGCCGGGGCATGGAACTCGCCGACGCCGCCGGGGAAGTACTCGTCGCCGGTGAGCAGCGTGATGAGCTCGGCGGCCGCGCGGGAGAACGTGGAGTGGCCCGACACGTAGCCCGCGAACGGGGGCGTCACGAACGTCGGCCGCTGGTACGGCCACCACCGCTCGGCGAGGATCCAGCCGACGCCCGCCTCGTCCTCCTCCGGATCCACGATCTCCGTCGGTCCGAGCCAGCCCCAGATCTTGATCTTGCCGACGTGGACCCCGCCGGGCCCCTGCATGGGGTCGCCGGCCTCCACCACCTCGATGCGCCCCGGCACGAGCGGAAGCCCTTCCGGGTGGTAGGACGGGCCGTCCGGATCGGAGCTCTGGCCGCGGTCCGCCATGTAGCGGATCGCCGAGATGGGACGGATGTAGTCGTACCAGCCCTTCATGCCCCATGCGCAGACGGCGACGTCGTGCATGGCGCCGCCCAGCGCGAAGTACGCCTTCACGTCCCACTCCAGATCGTCCACCTCGGGACCGGTTCCCCGGTAGCGACGCTCGAAGTCGGGGTGGTCGTGCACGCCGTTGAGGATCGTGAACCAGTGGCCCGGCGGTGTCTCGGAGTCGGGGCCGTCCGCCCAGAACTCCGCCAGCACGCGCGTGTAGTCGCCGCGCGGGACGACGTTCGGCGGGTAGGGAAGGCCGGTGGCCGGGTTCGTCGGCCGGCCGGTTCCCGGATCGCCGCCCTCGGTGAGGTCGTAGAAGGAGCGGTACTCCGGGATGGAACCCGGCAGGTTCTCCAGCTCGAAGTTGCCCGACGCTCCCGGCGAGATGTCCCACATCACGCCGTCGGTGGGATCCAGGTGACCGGACCACACGGCCACCAGCGCGAAGCCCCACTGGTACTCCGCCGACAGCGGGTCGGCGCCGGCGGGATCCAGGTACGGCGGCGCGCCCGGATCGTGGTAGACGAGGTAGCGGCCGTCGTCGCGCCCGTACACGTCGAGGTGATCATCGTCCAGCGAGAACGGGATCACGTCGCCCCACTCCGGACCCAGGAAGTCCGGGCTGCTGATGAAGCCCGACTGCCCGATGAACTCCACGAGTTCCAGCGGCTGCCACCGGTTGGGATCCACGAGGTCCGGGTTGCCGGGGAGGATCGGGAGCAGCGGGGGATTGATCGGCTCGTAGTGGCGGTTCGCGTACTCGGCGGTCTCGTTGGCGCCGTCTCGCATCCCCAAGTCGATGTAGCTCCGGGCGATGAAGTTGCCGAGCGCCGCGGCGGAACCGTTGCGGTAATCCGTCGACGTCACCGCCGGGTCGTAGCCGAGCTCGTCCTGGAAGAGCAGGTCGAAGCGGGCCAGCGTCTCCTCCGCCGTCTCCGAGTGCTCGAAGCGGTGCCGCAACAGGCGGTACGCGGCGTAGCTGATCGCCTCGTCGCGCGCGGCGCGCACGTCGGCCGGCGTGTTCATTCCGTAGAACGGAGCCGTGAACGAACCGACCGTCCGGCCCAGGAGCCACGGCGACGCGGTCGCGTCGTAGGCGGCCCAGGCGTCGTACATCGCGGCGGAGGCGTGGAACAGGTTGCGGGCGTGGACCGTCGGCCGGGCCAGGTCGCCGCGGATCGCTTCCAGGAGCTCCTCGTTCCAGCGACGGGCGACGGAGGGCTGCGCCGAAGCCGCGTCGGGGAGCAGGACGGCGGCCAGGGCCAGGAACAGGAGGGGGCGGATCGGCATGAGGAGCTCCGGGAAGAAGACCTTCTCAGGATGCCACGTCGGGGCGCCGGGTAAAAGGGGCCGGGGGCCGCCGGCTGTGTCCGCCGTCGCGCGGCCCGGCGTCGATCCGTAGGGGCGCGCCGCCGGGGAAGCGTGTATTCTCCGTTTGCAATCGAATCCGGCCTCGTGGCCCCAACCCGGAGGATCAAGACCATGCTGGATCTGCACCGCGCGTTCCCGCGCCGTACCGCCCGCCTCGTGACGGCTCTTGCGCTGGCCGTATTCGCCTTCGTCGGCTGCAGCGACGACGACGATGACAATCCGTCCGGTCCCGGATCCGGCTCCGAGGTCGCCGGCACCTGGTCGGCCGCCAGCTTCACAATCGCCGGCTCGGACGCCATCGCCGCGGGTATGAGCCTGACGATCACGTTCACGGTGAACACGCTGCGGGACGCCAACGGCACCTACAGCATCATCGTCACGAACGACCAGGCGGACATCTGCGACGGCGGCGGCACCGGCTCGGACTGCAACCCGACCGGCCTCGTCGAGATCCACGACGGTTTCATCACGTTCGATCCGGACGAGGAGGATCCCACCTCGTTCGCCTACACGGTGGAGGGCGGCGTCCTGACGATGAGCACGGTGATCGAGGGCGATCCCGTCATCGTGACGCTCAACGACGTGACCGAAGGCTAGCGAGCCGCGAACGTCGCCTTGGCCGCTTCCGCGCGAACCTCTCCGCGGATCTCCACCGGCACGGACGACGGCACGAGACACGCGTGGCGCCGGCATCCCTGGTAGGAGAGCTCGCCGCGCAGCCCGACGGTTTCCGGCCGCGCCCCGAACGGGGCGCGGACCCGGACCGTCAGGAGCACGGAGTCCCCGTACGTCCGCATAGGGACGTCCATTCCGTCGATGGCGTAGTCGCGCCCGTCCGGATAGCTCACGGGCCCCACGGACCAGCCGTTCGGACCGGTCAGCGTCAGCTGCAGCGGCTGGAGCCACTCCTCGGACGCGGGGTTCGCCATGACGCGGAGTTCGGGATCGATACGGATCTCCACCCAGATCTCCACTTCCTCCCCGGCGGCGATGCGGAACTCCGGGACGATGACGTGCACGGGATCGGTCTGCGCAGAGACCGGCGGGACGGCGACGGACAGCAGCGCCGCGGCGAGGATCGATCGGCTCATTTCTCGGCCTCCAGCAGCGCATCGAGGTGCGCGGTGAGTCGTTCCAGCTTCGAGTCGAAGTTGCGCGAGTCCAGCAGCTCGTAGAACCGGATGTTCCCCTCACGGTCCAGGATCAGGTTCGAGGCGATGGGGATCTGGTTGCGGGGCAGTTCCGGCAGCACGCCGTCGGGGGCGAACGCCTCGGAAACCGTTCCGTCCGCATCCAGCAGTACGGGCAGCGTGAAGCCCACGCGCTCGGCCCAGCCGCCGGCCACCTCCTTCGCCTCCAGGACATCGATGACGGCGGCGGTGACGCCCGCCTTCCGGTACTCCTCGTCCAGGTACAGCGCTTCCAGGTGCGGAGCCTCCGCACTACAGAAGGGTCACCAGCTCGCCCCGAAGTGCAGGACCAGGTAGCGGCCCCGGAAGTCCTCCAGGCCCAGCTCGTCGCCGGTGAGCGTGGAGAGGCGGAAGTCCGGGGCGGGCTGCCCCAGCATCGGGTGGTCCGGCTCGGGGACATCGGCTCCGGCGGCTCCGGCGGCCAGCACGGCCGCCAGGGCGACAGGGGTCAGGCATCGGCGGATCATGGCGTTCTCCGGGATCGGGGATCGATCGGGCAAAGGGGCCGCTTCACCTGTCCGATACGCCGTGCGCGAGAAAGCCCGCCACCGGGGGACGGGGCGGGCTTCAGATGCGATCCGGAGGGAACTCGGGCTAGTACGTGCCGAGCACGAGGCCGTCCACGTCGAGGAGGCCGGCTCCCATCTTTCCTTCCCAGGGTGAGCCCGTCTCTCCCGCAATCGGGGACGACGTCGCCTCGAAACCTGCTTCCAGGTCCGAGAAGGTCGTGGCCGGCCGATGCTCCAGCCGCAGGGCGACGGCACCCGTCACGATGGGCGCGGCCATCGACGTGCCGTTCCACAGGGCGTAGCCCTCCTGCTCGGACACGGTCGAAAGGACCTCGGTGCCCGGGGCCGCGATCGTGATGTGGGGTCCGTAGTTGGAGAATCCGGCGCGGGCATCGTTCTCGTCGGTGGCGGCGACGCTGATCACGTCGTTCATGCGGGCGGGGAAGTGGTCACGGTCGTCCTCGCCGCGATTGCCGGCCGCGTTCACGACGATGACCCCCGCATCCGCGGCTTGCTCGATCGCCTGCTTGATGATCTCCGATTTGACGTACATGCCCAGGCTCAGGTTGATGACGTCGGCGCCGGCCTGGTGGGCGAACAGAATCCCCCGTGCGACCGTGGCGGCGGTTCCCCACCCCTCGGTGTCCAGGACTCGCACCGGCAGCAGCGCGGCTCCGGGGGCGATCGCGTGGATGATCCCGGCGATGTGCGTCCCGTGCCCGGCGCCCTCGTCGAAGTTCCCGTCCCCGTCGAGATCCAGACCGATGCGCTCCTCGGAGGGATCCGCGTCATCGTCGATGAAGTCGTATCCCGCGTGCAGCACGGCGCCCGCCAGATCGGGATGCGTGGCGTCGATTCCGGTATCCAGGACCGCCACGACGATGCCGGAGCCGGTGATCGTCGTCGGGACGGCCGGAGCGTCGACGCGCATCATCGCCCCCTGACCGCGCACGTCGTCGAAGTTGTGGTTCCCCTCGTAGAACGGAATGGTCCCCTGCGTGCCCTCCGGCGTCTCCGAGTACCAGTTCGGCTCGGCGGCGTCGCACTCCTCCGTCTCGATCATCTCGACGCTCAGTTCGCCGAAGTCGACGCCGTTCGGGAGCTTGACGACCGTGCTGGTGGTGCCCGGGACCGGCTCGACCGTGGTGGTGCCGAAACGGAGATTGAAAGCTCCGATGTTGTTCCCCGGAGCCAGGGTGATGACGGCCTGCTTCGGGACCGCTGGATTCGGGCCGAACTGATACCGATCGATGGCCGGAGGGCCGCCTCCGATGGAGATCTCGGGGATGCGGGCCCGGGCCGGGGGATCGGGCGTGTCCGGGGCGAGCAGTCCCGAGCGATCGTCCAGGCAGGCGCCCAGCGCGAGCGGGGCCAGGACGGCCGGAAGGGCTAGGTGCAGGATGCGCTTCACTGGGAACCTCCGGCGGGAATGGCGGCTTCTTACCACGGACGGGTCCCGGGCCGCCCGGATACATCTTCTCACGATTTCGTCCCTCGCCGCCCGGATCGGGCGCCGAGATCGTCCGATCCGGACGGGCCGATCAGCACGAAGGGGGCCCAGTAGAACGGATGAGGCCGCAGGGCGCGGGCCCGCCGCATGGCCTGCGCCAGGGCCTCGTCCCGGGGCTGGCCGGCTTTCAGCGACTCGTAAAACGGCTCCATGAGATCCGCCGTGGCCTCGTCGTCCACCGGCCACAGGCTCACCAGCAGCGACCTCGCGCCTGCGTGCAGGAAGCCGCGGGTCAGCCCGACCATTTCCTGGCCCGAGGCGACCCAGCTCCGGCCCGTCTGGCACGCGCTCAGGCAGACCAGTTCCGCCCGCAGCCGAAGTCCATAGACGTCGTGCACTCCCATCCAGCCGTCCGAGAGGAGGACGGCGGAGAAGGCTGCGTCGTCCTCGCGGAACAGGCCGTGGGTCGCCAGGTGGATCACGTCCGCGTTGGGCGCCGCCGCCCGGAACCGGTCGCGCGTGGCCGACGATCCGCGCAGCGTGCGCCCTCGCCGGAACTGTCGTCGCACGCGCTCGACCTCGCGCCGTGTCGCCGGAAGGTCCTCCACGCCGGCGTCCACCGCCAGGATCGTCCGCAGCCCCGCCGGCGGGGACGGAGAACCGTAGCGTCGGCAGCTTGCGCTCGGGAGGAACGAGACCACGTGCCGGTCCAGGACCGACTCCGACGGTCCGCACGGGAGGGCCGCGAACGGAACGGCGTGCAGGGCGCCGTGCGGAACCACCTGGACCCGCGGGGCGCTCAGCTCCAGCGGCGCCCACAACTCGTCCGAGAGTGCCGTGAGGTGGTGGTGCGCTCCCTGCTGGAGGAGCGCCCGGCGGGCCCGCACGTACTCCGGTCCGTGGCAGCACTTCTCCACCTGAAACCGGAACCGGGCGACGGAGCGGGCGATGTCCCTCGCTCCGACGCGCAGGCGAACGGACCGGGCTCCGTCCCGGGCGACGACGAGCGCCCAACCCTCGTCCGGCGCGAGGAAGTACTCGACCAGCTCCGTGTCGGCCGGGAGGTCGCGCCGGGCCTCCGCGAGCGTGTAGGTCTCGCCGCCGGCCAGGGCGCCGAGCGAGGCGTTGCGTCGGTCGAGGCGGCGGACCGTATCCGCGATCTCGGTCTCGCAGCGCCGCAGCCGTACCGGATCGGGTGAGGATCGCCGGAGTCCGTCGCTCCGCTCCGCGCGGAAGCCGCGGAGTCGGTTGAGCTCGGCGCGCAGGTTCTCCAGGCGCCGGAGCAGGGAACGCGACGCCTCGTCGTCGGCCACGTCCGTGAGGCGCCCCGCGAGCAGGTCGACGAGGGATCGCGATCGCGCGCGCTCCACCAGGTCGAACGCGTCGGCCACCGCGCGGGGGCCGCCCCGGCGGAGGATCAGTCCCACGAGATCCGTCCAGACCCCGGATCGCTGGTCGGCGAAGCTGACGCGGAACTCGTCGATCCCCAGCCGGCCCTGGAGCGACTCGAGCTGGCCGGCCGCCCGCCGGTAATGGCGCAGCGCCATGCCCTCCCGTCCCGCGGCCTCCTCGAGGCGACCGGCCACGTGACTTCGCCGGGCCCGGAGCCAGGGCGAGGGCGCGCGACGAAGCAGCCGCGCCGCCCGATCGAGCTCCGCGCGGGCCGGCGGGAGGCGACGCTGATGAACCAGCGCGGACGCCAGGGCGATTCGGGCGCCGGCCTCCTGCAGCACGAAGCCCTCGGTCTGGAACCGAGCTGCGGACCGCCGAAGCCGCCGGAGAGCATCCCCGCCGCGACGGTCCGCGAGGTCGAGCTCCGCCAGGAAGACCTCGCACAGGGCCGCCGAAGCGCCGTTCCCGTCCTCCTCGAAGGAGGCGGCCGCCGTCTCCAGTCCCTCGCGCGCGCCCCGCGCGTCGCCGCCTCCGAGCTGCGCGATCGAACGGAACAGCGTTGCCTTGCCCTGCTCGTAGCGAAGTCCGAGCCGGGCCGTGAGCTCCTGCGCCTCCAGCGCGGTCGCCTCGGCGCGCGTCCAGCTCCCGACCTCCAGCAGCAGCTCCGTCAGATCCACGAGCGTGAGCGTCCGGAAGTGATCGTCGGACTGCGCCTCGAACACCTCGCGCGCCGCGTCGAGCGTGTCGTAGGCGCGGTCGTACTCTCCGCGATGGAAGCGGAGATAGCCCCGGTTGAAGTCCACGAACGCGCGCACCCGATCCTGCCCCTCGCGCTCCGCCACCTCGGCCGCTCGCGAGTACTCCGCCTCCGCCTCGTCGATGCGACCCAGCGCCGACAGCGCCGTGGCCCGGTTGAGCCGGATGACGGCAGCCATCGCGTCGTCGTCCGTCCCCCGCGCGAAACGCAGGGCGCGGTCGTAGCATCGGAGCGCCTTCGCCGGCTGTTCGACGCGGTGGTAGAGGTTGCCGAGATTCATGTCGAGCCGGGCCGCGGCGTCGTGCTGATCCGTCGAAACCAGGCGGCGGCGGGCCCGGCGTCCCAGCTTGAGGGCTTCCCCGTATTGCCCCTGATAGGTGAGGGCGTTGACCTCTCCGATGGCGATCCGCGCCGCGGACTCCGGCTGGCCCAGCCGCGAGTAGGCGCGGGAGGCGTCGCGGTAGGCGTGGATCGCTTCCCCCGTCCGGAGCAGGCCGGCGAGGGCGTGTCCCTTCACCCAGAGGGCGCGGGCCTGGACGGTCCCGTCCAGCGCGTCGCGGGCGAGGATCTCGGCCCGCTCCGCGGATTCGAACGCGGCCCGCGCGTCGACGCGCAGCTCGCGCAGGACGGACTGGGCGATCTCCTCCACGGCCGGACCCCGCTCCGATTCGTCGCAATCCCGCGCGATCCGGGCCGCGGTATCGCGGTCCGGCGCATTCAGGATGGCGGCGGCGAGGCTCATGAGGCTTCGGAATCGAGGGGCAGATCGAATCGGAGGATGCGGCCTGTTCGTCTGGCGTGGATTCGCAGCGCCCTTCGGGGGAGCTCGATGCAGAACTCCCCGAACGCGTCGGTGGCCCCTTCCACGAGATCATCGCCGGCCGTCTCGATGAGGAGGGGCAATCCCGCAAGCGGCTCCGGTCCGTCGCCGGAGAGGAACTGGCCGGTCAACGTGGTGTCGCCTCCCCCCGTCTCGATCTGGAGGTCCAGTTCCACGTCGTCCGACTCGAAGCGGAGCCGCCTCGCCACCGCGCCCGACCGGATGCCGGCCAGCGCGGGGGTGCCGGCCAGGCCGGAGTCCGAGACGACCCGGGCGAGCTCCTCGGCGAGGCCGCGGCTCCAGCGGCGAAGGCCCTCGGCAAGCCTCGCTCCTGCGCGCGGCGCCGCCCGCAGGCGAACGGCGGCGGCTGTCCACGCGGCGGGGGGCTCCGCGTCTCGATCCGAGCGCATGGATGCCAGCAGGAGTCGGAACTGCTCGATGCGGGGGGAGCATCGCTCGCACCCCGCCTCCAGATGCCGCCTCGTGTCGCCGTCTCCCGGCCCCGTGAGGAAGCCGATCAGTTTCTCGTCGCTGGGGTGCATCGCTTCACTCCCGGTTTCGTCGGACCGACAGACTTGGCCGACCCCGGCCAGATACATCGGGTGCGGCGTTCCCCTCACGAATCCTCGAGGGCCCGGTACTCGCCCAGCAGCTTGGCCAGACAGCGAGCGCGCGTGGGGCCCATGGAGCCCAGGGGCATGTCCAGATCCGCCGCGATGGACTCGTAGGACCGCGGAGGATCCGACCGGTCGTAGAACAGCGCGACGAGCAGGCGCCGGCAACGCTCCGGAACCCGGAGAAGTGCCTGTCGGACGAGGTGCCGCTCCTCCATCCGCTGGATCGCGTCGGCCGGGAGCTCCCGCGCGTCCTCGACCCGGGCCAGGGCCGCGTCCCCGTCCTCGACCTCGCGCCGTGCGCTCTTCGCGCGGATGGTGTCGATGGTGAGGCGGCGGGCCGTCGTCACGATCCAGGCGCGCACGCGGTGCGACTGTTCCAGCGAGTCGATGCGCTCGGCGAGCCGGGCGAAAGTCTCGTGAAACACGTGCTCCACCCGGTCCGTGTCCAGTCCCGCGCGATTGGGGACCGCGTACACGAGCCGTCGGTACCGGCGAACCAGGCAGGCCCAGGCGAGTTCGTCCCCGTCGGTGCAGAGGCGGACGAGCTCCTCGTCGCTCATGGCGTCCCGTTCGCGGCGACGACGAGCGATGGGACTCTCCGGCGCATCGGCCCTCAACGGCATCGGCTCCTCCGGTCCGGCAACTTTGCGGGCGCTCATTATACGGGAAGGTCGTGTGTATCTGGAGAGGGAAGGTTCCGTCTGCTGGAGTGCGAAAGCTGAACCGGCGTTTCCGGAACCCCCCGACCGGCCCGCCTCCATCGGGAGAGTCCCTTGAGCCGCAGAATCCTCCTCTACTCCCATGACACGGTCGGGTTGGGCCACATCCGGCGCGTCACGGCGATAGCAAGAAGCCTGGCGGACCGGGATCCGCGGTCGGCGATCCTCATCCTGACCGGATCGCCCCAGGCGGAGGCGCATCCGCTCCCGCCGAACGTGGACATCGTGAAGCTTCCCGCGGTTCGAAAGGTGCGGAACGATCGGTACGAGGCGCGGCGCCTCACGATTCCGCGGCGGGACATCGTTCAGCTTCGAGCCTCGCTGATCCGGAGCACGCTCGCTGCCTTCGAGCCGGACCTCGTCATCGTCGACAAGGTCCCGCTCGGCGTGCACGGCGAGCTGACGGGCGCGCTCAAGGATGCGAGGGAGCGCGGCGCCCGCGTCGTCCTGAGCCTCCGGGACATCCTCGACGAGCCGGACGAGGTGCGACGGAACTGGGAGCAAACGGACGCCCTCGCCGCCATGCGGACTTACTACGACGACATCCTCGTGTGGGGAACGCCGGACGTCTACGACGTCGTCCGCGAGTACGATCTCCCGTCGGACGTCGCGACCAAGATCCGGTACTGCGGTTACATCGCCGCCGAGTCGGGCGAGCCGGTGAGGCGCCCCCACGGCAGCAAGCAGCTGGCGCTGGCGACGGTCGGAGGCGGGGAGGACGGCTTCGACCTTCTGCGGACGTTCATCCGCTGCCTTCCCCGGACCACGCGCCGCTTCGCGAGCGTGGTTCTCATGGGGCCGGACCTGGCCGAGGACAAGCGTCGGACGCTGCGGCGCCTCGTGACGTCCTGCGAGCGTCCCATCTTTGCGGTCGACTTCACGCGTCACGTCGACCGGCTGCTGGATGCGGCGGACGTCGTGGTCACGATGGGCGGGTACAACACGCTCTGCGAGGTCCTGTCGCGCGGCCGCCGCGCCATCGTCGTGCCGCGCGTGAACCCGCGTCGCGAGCAGCTTCTCCGCGCGGAGCGGTTCCGGGATCTCGGTCTCGTGCGGATGATCCACCCCGACGATCTGGACCCCGATCGTCTTGCGCGGGTGCTGGAGGAGGAGCTGGCCGCCGTCGGGGCCCCGCCGCCCCGACTGGACTTCAACGGCCTGGAGCGCTCCGCGTCCCTGCTCCTCCGCGATCCTGCACCGGTCCGGGAGGGCTTCGCGTCGTGAGCCTCCATCTCGGCTACGTCCTGAAGATGTATCCGCGTCTCTCGGAGACGTTCATCGTCAACGAGATCCTGGAGCTGGAGCGGCAGGGGGCGCGTGTCACGGTCTTCTCGCTGCGCACGCCGCGGGAGGGACGCTTTCACGAGAAGCTCGCCCGCGTGGCGGCGGACGTCGTCTACCTGCCCGACGTGCCTCCGGCCGATCTTCTCGCACGCATCGCGGCCGCGCGCGACCGCCTCGATCCGGTTCGCCACGAGCTGGGGCGGTTGCTGTGGGAGGAGATCGAGAGGACGCACACTCCGTCCGTAAAGGCGCTCGGCAAGGCGCTGGTGCTGCTCGACGAGGCGCGGGCTCGAGGCATCGACCATCTCCACGCGCACTTCGCGACCAGCGCCGCCGACGCGGCCCGGGCGTGTCGGCGTCTCGGCGGGCCGACCTACAGCATCACCGCGCACGCGAAGGACATCTACCTGCACGCCCACGACGCCGGGCAGATGCAGCGTCGTCTCGCGGACGCCGCGTTCCTCGTGACCGTCTGTGACGCGAACGTGCCGGCGCTGGAAGCGGCCTGCGCGGGGAGCGTTCCCGTGCACCGGATCTACAACGGGCTGGACCTCTCGGAGTTCGCGCCCGCGGGCGGGCCGGATCGCCCCGACGATGAAGCGCTGCGCGTCGTCGGCGTCGGGCGCCTCGTGCCGAAGAAGGGCTTCGACGAT
This sequence comes from bacterium, assembly GCA_965216835.1. Taxonomy (GTDB): domain Bacteria; phylum ARS69; class ARS69; order ARS69; family ARS69; genus BQJX01. The sequence continues at coordinate 707,607 of OZ244210.1, forward strand.
CTTCTCCGCGCCACGCGGCACCTGGTGAACGAGGGCCTCGCGGTTCGGTGTCGCATCGTGGGAGACGGAGCGGAGCGCGGGGCTCTCGAGTCTCTGGCGGACGAACTGGAGCTGCGCGGGCACGTGGACTTCCTCGGCGCCGTGCCGAACGGGCGCGTTCGTGACGAGCTCCGGGCGGCCGACGTGATGGCCCTGCCGTGCCGGGTGGCGGACGACGGGAACCGGGACGCGCTGCCGACGGTGCTGCTCGAAGCACTGGCTCTCGGTGTCCCGTTCGTCTCCACGCCGGTCACCGGCATCCCGGAGATCGCGGGGAAGGAGGACGGAGGGATCCTCGTGCCGGAGGGGCGGGCCGATCGACTGGCCGTCGAGCTCGCCCGGCTGGCCGGGGCTCCGGAGCTGCGCGCCGAGCTCGGTCGCCGCGGCCGGGCTCGCGCGGAGCGGCTCTTCGACGGCACCGCGAACGTCCGGGCGCTGCTGGACCGGTTCGAGAGCGTCGCGGCGCAGCCGGCGCGGGAGGGGGAGCCGTGCATGTCCTCGCTCTGAACGCCGATGCCGGGATCCCGCTGCTGGGCACGAAGGGCGCGAGCATCCACTTCCGCGCCACCGTTGAGGCGATGGCGAGGCGCGGGCACGACGTCACCGTCGTCGCGGCGGCCGTCGACCCGAAGCGAGGCCCCGCCGTGTCCCGGGAGGACGTCCCGGCCCGGGTGATCGGTCCGTTCCGGGGCGGCGGGTCGCTTCCGGGGCTCGCCGTCAACGACGCCCTCGTGGAGGCCGTGAGCGGCGTGCACGCGGGGAACCCGGTGGATCTGGTCTACGAGCGCCGGAGCCTCTGGAGCATCGCCGGCCTGCGCACCTCCGAGGTCCACTCCCTTCCGTACATCGTGGAAGTGAACGCGCCCCTGGTGGAAGAGGCGGCCCGCTGGCGGGACCTCGACCTGCGGGAGATCGCCGCCTTCCTGGAGAGATCCGTTCTCACCGCGGCGGACGGGGTCGTCGTCGTGTCCCGGGCGCTCGCCGACTGGGCGCGGGCGCTGGGCGTCCCCGGCGACCGGCTGAAGGTCCTGCCCAACGGTTGCGACGTCCGTCGATTCCGTCCCGCGTCGCTTCGGGAGGATCGGCCGTTCACGGTGACGTTCGTCGGCTCGCTCAAGCCCTGGCACGGCCTCGACGTGCTCGCGGAGGCCTTCACCCGCCTTCACGCCGAGCGACCCGACTCGCGCCTCATCGTCGTGGGCGACGGTCCCGGGGCGGAAGCGCTGGCCGCCGATCTGGATCGCCGCCTGCCGTCCGACGCGTTTCGGCTCACGGGGGCGCTGTCCCCGGCGGAAGTGGCGGACCGCCTGGCCGCGTCGGATTGCGCCGTCGCTCCGTACCCCGCGCTCCAGGACTTCTACTTCTCGCCGCTCAAGGTCGTCGAGTACTGCGCGGCGGGACTGCCCGTCGTCGCGAGCCGGGTGGGCCAGCTGGCGGAGGACTTCGGCGACGGCGAGTGCGCGATGCTGGTCGAGCCGGGGGACGCGGAGGAAATGGCCGTCGCGCTCCGGCGACTGCACGACGACGAGACCCTCCGCCGTCGGCTCGGCCGGGCCGCCCGTGCCTTTGCGGAGACCCGATCCTGGGATGCCGTGACCGCACACCTCTTCGACTGGCTGAGCGAGCGGGGTCTCGTCCCGGCGGACGTCTCCGCGGAGGCCGTCCGATGAGTCGGCGCGTCTCGCCCGGCGCGTTCCTTGCCATCTGGGTCCGCGTCTGGCCGGCCACGCGGAAGTCGCGCGGGCTGCTGGCGGGCGCCGCCGGATCCGCTCTGGCCTACGCGGCATTTCAGGTCCTCCGCCCCTGGCCGCTGAAGTGGGTCCTGGACGGCGCACTGGCGGCCGAGCCGACCGCGCTCCCCGTTCCCCTCGACGGACGGACCCCCGCGCAGGTCATCGCCGCCGCGGCTCTGGCCCTCATCGCACTGGCCGTCGGCAGCGCGCTGGCCGCCTACGGACAGCGTCTGTTCGGGGCCCGGTTCGGACAGACGCTGGCGTACCGTCTCCGCCGGGATCTCTTCCTGCACGCGCTGAGGCTCGCGCCCTCGGAACAGGATCGGGCTCGAACCGGGGATCTCGTTCTCCGGCTCACGGCCGACATGGGACTGCTGCGGAATCTCCTGGTCCGCTCTTCCGTGCGGCTGCTCTCGCAGGCGCTGATCGTCGCGGTCGCGGCGGGGCTGCTGGTGGCGCACGACTGGCGGGCGGGCCTCGCGGCGCTCGCGGTCGCTCCGATGCTGGCGTGGTCCGCGCGATCCTCCTCGCGAAAGATCCGGACCGCGGTCCGCAAGCAGCGACGCCGGGAGAGCGAGGTTGCGGCGAACGCCGTCGAGTCGCTTCGCTCCGTCCAGCTGGTGAAGCTGCACGGCGCGCAGGAGGCGGAGAAGACCCGGTTCCAGAGCAGCCACCGGCGCAGCTTTCGCAGCGGGCTGAAAGCGGCGCGCCTGCAGGCGGCCTTCGAACGGAGGACGGAGCTCCTCATCGCGCTGGGCCTGGCTCTCGTCCTGCTGTTCGGCGCGCATCGAGTGCTGGCGGGCCGGGCGACGACCGGCGATCTCGTCGTGGCGCTGGCCTGGGCCGGAATGATCTACAAGCCGATGCGGTCGTTCTCGCGTCTCAACGGAAGGCTGGCGAAGGGGATCGTGGCGGGTGAGCGTGTCATGTCCGTCTTCGATCGGGCGGCCGAGGATCTGCACGCGCCCGGCGCGCTCTCGCCGGCGCGGTGGGAGGGCGGCCTGGAGCTCCGCGACGTGGCCGTGCGCTGGCCCGACGGTCGGTTCGGTCTGCAGGGCGTCTCCGTCACGATCGAGCCCGGTGAGCGCGTGGCGATCGTCGGAAGGTCCGGCGCCGGGAAGACGACGCTGGCGCGATTGCTTCCGCGCCTGATCGAACCCACGGAGGGGGAGATCCGTCTGGGGGGCCATCGCCTCGACGAGTACCGTCTCTCGTGGCTGCGCGAGCAGATGTCCTTCGTGCTCCAGGAGACGATGCTGCTGGGCGTCTCCCTGCGGGACAACATCCGGTTCGGGCGGGAGGATCTGTCCGACGACGATCTTCACCGGGCGGCCCGGAAGGCCGGGATCCACGAACGGATCGTCGCGCTGCCCGAAGGCTACGACACCGTGCTGCGGGAGGAGGGGCGCGGGCTGTCCGGAGGCGAGCGCCGTCGCGTCGCCCTGGCACGAGCCTTCGCGCGAAGGGGCCCGCTGGTGATCCTGGACGAACCGGACTCGCACCTGGACACGCCGGTGCGCGAGGCGCTCTGGGAGACCATCGACCAGCTCGTCGTGGGCCGTACCTCTCTCTGCATCGTCCACGACCTGATTCGCGCGCGCTCCGCCGATCGCGTGCTCGTCCTGGAGGGCGGTCGACTCGTCGGCAACGGATCGCACGACGAGTTGATGCGGAACTGCGCGGAGTACCGGGCGCTGGCCGGGATCTCTTCGCCGGAGGGGGTGGTCCATGCGGCCGGATGACGTTCTTTCCCTGTCCCGGCCCGAGTCCTTGCGCGCCGCCGTGACCGACGTGCTCCTGAGGCGCGGGGAGACGCCTCCCGACGACCTGCGGGTCCAGTACGTGCGGTACAAGCCGGGAACGAGCTGCGTGCTGGGACTCGGAGAGCTGGGATACCTCAAGCTCTTCCTCGACACCGACGCGCGAGCGGGCGTGGAGAAGTACGGGGATCGCGGCAAGGCCGGAGGGTGGGTGGAACTCGTGGAGGCATGGAACGCGGCGTTCTTCCGCTTCCCGCTGGATCGGCGCGTGGTCGGGCTGCCGCACATCGTGGACCCGGCCCGACTCAAGCACGTCCTGCACGTGTGCGTGGCGGGCCTGGCTCCCGATGCGGAGCGAGTGAGGGCCCGCAAGTCGCGCCTCACCCTCTTGCGATACAAGCCGGAGCGTCGAGGGATCGTCCGCGCGGCCCTCGCGACGCGGTGCGAGCGGACGGGGGAGAAGCGCACGCGGACGATCGTCGTCCAGGCCTACGCCGACGACTCCGGACGTGAAGTCGCCCGGGCGATGCGCGCGCTCGCGCCGTCGCTGCGCATGCCGGAGGTTGTCGGCTACGACGATCCGCACCGGATTCTCGTTCAGGAGTGGTGCGAGGGAGTCCCCTGGCTGGACTCCGCCGATCTGGAACCGGGCGCCCGGGAGGCCGGCCGCCTGGCGCTGCGCCTGCGGCAGGTTGCGGGGGCCCCGCCGGCCGCCGCGACGACTCCCTTCTCGGCGGCCCGGACGGTGCTGGACGACCTCGGCGCGTTCGGGGACCCGATGCTGGCGGAGGGGGCGCGGGATCTCGGCGTCGCGCTGGCGACCGCCGAGCCCACGGCGCTGGGGCCGGTCTGGGTGCACGGGGACTTCCACTACCACCAGTTCCTGCTCCGCGACGACGGCGAAGCGACGCTGCTGGACTGGGACGAGGCGCACGGCGGCGACCCGCGCGAGGATCCCGGCAATCTGCTCGCTCACCTCCATCTGCTTGAACTGGAAGGCCGCCTCCCGCTGGAAGCGGCCGAAAGGCTGCGCGCCGTCTTCGTGGAAGAGGCAGGGGCGCTGCCGGCCCTCGACGTCTTCGTGGCGGCGCAGCTCGCACGCCTGGCCGCCGTGCCGTTCCGCAATCTTCGCCCCCGGTGGCGTGACGCGACCGCGGCCCTGCTGGAGCGGGCGCTCCGCATCCTCCAGGAATCGGAGGTCCGCACGTGATCGGCACGGGGCACGACGTCCGCGCGCTCGCGACGGCCCGTGCTGCCGGCGAGGTGCTCCGTCGCGCGGTGCCCGCCCTCCGGGAAGGACGATGGTCGCTGGAGGGCGTGCAGCCGAGGCGATACGAGGTGAACGGCACGCTCGCCCTGGAGGGCGCCGCCGAGGTCGTCAGCGAGCGCGGCGTGCCGCACCGTCTCGCCTTCCGGCTCGACGAGCACGATGCGTCGTTTCTGCGCGGCTCGCCCTTCGCCGGACGCGACGACGTGTCCGGGGTCGAGGCGGCGCTGTCCCCCGGCGACGCGCGGTGGCCGGGACTCGCCGCGTTGCTGGAAGCTCCGGGAGTGCCGGATGACGAGGGGCGCTGCGAGTTCCGCCTGCTGGCGCATCGGTTCTCCCGACGGATCACGCTGCGCGCGCGCGATGCGTCGGGAGCTTCCGTGGTGGTCAAGCGCATGTCGCCGAAGGCGTCGTTCCGCCTGGCCGAGACGCATCGCCGGATCGGCCCCGCGGCCGCCGACGTCGATGTTCGCGTCGCGCGCGTGCTGGGAACGTCGCCGGGGCGCGTCGTCCTGGAGTTCCTGCCGGGCGTCCCCCTCCACGGCCAGCTCGACGTGACTCCGACCGGGAGCTTTCATGCGCTCGGAGCCGGCCTGCGTGCGCTGGCTCAGGCGGCGGACGTGACGGACCTGCGCGCCTGGACGGCCGAGGACGAGAGAGAATCCGTCCGCCGGTTCGCGGAGCGGACGCGGAGGCTGGATCCCGCGCGGGCCGACGCGATCCTCCGGGCCGCGGAGCGCATCCGGATCCCGACGTCCGGCCGCACCGGACTCCTCCACCGCGACCTCCACGACAAGCAGGTTCTGAGCGGCGAGACCTCGATCCTGGACTGGGACCTGGCCGCCTCCGGTCCGATCGCGATCGACGCCGGCAACTTCCTCGCTCACCTGGAACTCCGGTCCCGTCAGGGACGCTGGTCAAGGGCCGCGGCCACGGCGGCGGGCGATGCGTTCCTCGACGGCTGGTCGCGGGACGGGGAAGACGCGGAGGAAGCACGTGGCTGGGCCGACGTGGCCCGCCTGAGGCTGGTCGGAGTCTACGCCCTGCGCCCCGGGACCGGGGATCTCCCCGAACGGCTGCTGGAGGAGCTTCGATGAGACGATTCTGGACGGCCCTGGGAGCCGCGCTGCTTGCCGGTCCCGGAGAAGGCCTTGCCGCTCCCGCCTGGCACGCCCTGCAACCGGGCTCCGTCGTCGAGGTGGAGCTGGAACGGAAAGGAATCCGCTACGTCGCCGACGAGGTCGACGTCCGGTCGTTCGCGGGCGACGGCAAGCTGGAGATCACGGCTCCCATCGAGGAGCGGCGACCGGATCGGATCCGCGTGCTCGGTGTGGATCTCGTGCTCGACGGCGACACGCAGTGGAAATCGGAGGAAGGCGTCGAGGCGGAGTTCCGCATCGGAGACTGGGTCGAAATCGACGGCATCCTGGAGGGACGCGCCCTGCGCGCTCGACGCGTCAAGCAACTGGCCGGGGAGCGGTCCCTCGAAGTCGAAGGCCCGCTGGAAGAGGTCTGGCGTTCGCGCCGCGCGCTGCGGGTGGCCGGGATCCCGTTCGAGATCGAGGACGACGCGCGGGTCCGCGGGGCCGCCATCGAGATTCCCCGGGCCATCGACGACGACGACGATCGCCCGTCGTTCCTGAGTGCCTACGACGGGAGGCTCCTGTTCGGCGGGCGAGTCGCGGGGGACTGGGAGCCCGAGCGCAACTTCGATCTGAACGATCGGCGGGACGGGGATCTCGTCGAGTCGACGTGGTCCACCGAACTCCAGGTGGATGCACGGTTCACGACCCGGTGGGAGTTCTTCGCCAAGGCGGGTTTCCGGGGAACGCGGGTGCTCGAGGACCAGGAGGGCGACGAGGAGGACGAGGTGCAGCGCCGCGTGCAGCAGGCGTGGGTCCTCTGGCGCCCGACCCGGGACCTGGCGATCCAGGTGGGGCGACAGGACTTCGACGAGGATCGCGAGTGGTTGTACGACGAGAACCTGGACGCAGTGAGGGTCCACTCCCGGATCGGTCGATACCGCGCGGAGGCTTCCGTCTCCCGCCGGTGGAGCACGGAATCCGCGCGACTGGAGGACTGGACGAACACCATCCTCCTGCTCCGCCGGGCCATGACGCCCAAGTGGGATGCGGAAGTCTACTTCCTGCATCGCCACCATCCCGACGGCGATCGTCCACGGTGGCTCGGTCTCCGGTCGCGCGGCCGGCTGTCGCGCCGGCTGCACCACTGGGCTGAGCTCTCCGGTCTGAGCGGACGACTGGAGGAGGCGACGCGCAACGCCTGGGCGGTCGATGTGGGACTCCGGTACCGGCTCCTGTCCCGCCCGCGCCTGGCGGTCACGGCGGGGTGGGCCGCCGGGTCCGGCGACGACTCGCTCGAAGGGATCTTCCGGCAGACCGGACTCAACGACAACAACGCCAAGTTCGCCGGCGTCTCCAGCTTCCGGTACTACGGCGCGTTGCTGGATCCCGAACTGTCGAACCTGACGGTGACCACGATCGGGGTCGGCCTGCGCCCGCTCAGGCACTCGTCCGTGGACGTGGTGCTCCACGGCTACGAGCAGCGGACGCGGCTGCCCGCCCTGGTGTCCTCGCTGGAGTCGCGACCGCGCGGCACCAGCGCCGACCTCGGATCGGAGGTCGACGTCGTCGTCGCGTGGGAGGAGCTGTCACGCGTCGACGTGGAGTACGTGTTCGCGCGGTTCTCGCCGGGCGAGGCGTTCGGCCCGGACGCCAACGCCGCCACTCTTCATCAACTCTCCGTGCAGTTCGGCTTCTAGGAGGAAGACATGTTTCGTACGCCCCTGATCGCCCTCGTCCTCTTCCTGGTGCCGCTCTCCGCGTCCGCCGTCACGGTCTCCGGATTCGTGCGGGACGAGTTCGGCTTCGGCATCGCGAACGTGGATCTCGACTTCTTCGACCGGGATACGGGCCAGATCATCTTCACGCCCTTCGACGACACCGACGCCACGGGTTTCTACTCCGTCGACGTTCCGGCGTCCCGCTACGACATCACCTTCGATGCCAACGACCCCACGTTCCTGGAGCGGGAGATCCGCGACGTGGACATCGAGGGGCCGATGACGCTGGACACGTTCCTGTACTTCGCGAGCCTCATCACGGGGCACGTGCAGAACGAGGCGGGGACGCCGCTGCCCACGGTGGACCTGAACTTCGTCGACGTGGCGACCGGCGACCCCTTTACCGCCAACGACGACAACACGGATCTGGCCGGGGACTTCGCCGTCCTGGTTCCGGGGCTCACGTTCGACATCTACTTCACGGCCCCTCTGGGGCAGCCGTACGCGGGCCTGGTGCTCCCCGCCGTCACCGTGCAGGACACGACGGACATCGGAACCGTGACGCTGCCGCCCGGCCTGGCCGTCACCGGGCAGGTGCTCCGACCCGGGGGAACCAACGCCCCGACGATGGACACGGACTTCTTCGACGCGGCAACGGGAGATCTGATCTACACGCCCCGTGACGACCTGAGCGCGACGGGAGCGCTGAACGTGCTCGTGCCCGCCGGCACCTACGACGTCACCTTCAAGCCTGCGGTGGGGACGGGATGGGCCTGGAAGACGGTGCCCGACGTCGCCGTGGCCGGCCCCACGTCCCTGGGAACCGTGCAGCTCGAAACGGGATTCGCGGTGACGGGCGTCGTTCAGGACGAGTCGCTCGCGCCGGTCGCCATCGCGGACCTCGACATGGTTGACCTGGCCACGGGCAAGGATCGGCCGACGCCGGACGACAACACGACCGTGACCGGGGCGTTCTCCCTGCTCTCGTCTGCGACGACGTTCGACCTGCACGTCCGTCCGCCGGCGGGGGCGCCGCTGGCCGGCGCCGTCCTTCGTGACGTGATCGTGACCGGCCCGCTGAGCGTCGGCACGATCACGCTGCCGGCCGGGTTCGTCGTGTCCGGTGTCGTGCGTGATGGCGTCGGAACGCCGGTGGCCGAGGCGGACTTCGACGTGGTGGAACTCGCCACCGGCGACGCCTTCCCCATCGTGGGCGACGACAGCGACCCGCTCGGGAACTACTCCTTCCGCTTGCCGGGAGGAAGCTGGACGGTGATCGTGAACGCCCCGCCCGGCTCCGGGCTTCCCTCCAGCTCGTTCGACCTGAACCCGCTGGCCGGACCGGTCGTGCAGGACGTCACGCTCGGCGGAGTCGTCGACGCCCCCGAGATCGGCCGTGACCGCCCGGCGCTGCGGCTGTCGGCGGCCCCCAACCCGTTCCGGCACGGGACGGATCTCACGTTCGTGTTGCCGTCCGGCGTCCTCTCCGGCCGTCTGAGCGTCGTCGACGCTTCCGGCCGTCTCGTTCGCGCGTTCCCCGCGGATGCCTCGGGGCGCGTGGTCTGGGACGGTCGCGACGGGGCCGGTCGCCGGGTGGCGTCGGGGGTCTACTTCTACCGTCTGGAGGCCGGGGATCGCGCCGAGACGCGCAAGGTCACCCGGATCCGGTAGGGAGCCGACCATGACTTCACTTCGTTTGCCGCTCCTGCTGCTCGTGCTGATCCTGCCGGCGTCGACGTCGGCGCAGGTCACGATCGAGGGGAAGGTCACGGACGGGGCGGGCGTCCCCGTGGCCGACGCGGACCTGGACTTCTTCGAGTCGGGATCGCGTGCCAAGGTCGATCCGTCGGCTCCGGGCTTCGAGTCCCAGTCGGACAAGACGGACATCTTCGGCGAGTACGAGATGGTCGTGATCCCGGAGGTCTACGACGTTCGCTACGAACCTCCGGCCAACCGTCCTGACCTGGCCCCGATCTTCGTGAGGGAGATCATCCTCGGGACGGACCGGGTGCAGGACGTCACGCTGCCGGAGGGGTCGCGCCTCGGAGGAACGCTCCGGGATCCGGACGGGGCGCCGGTCGCCGGTGCGGATCTCGACGTCCGGGATCCGGACACCGGCACGAAGATCGCCACCGTCCGGGACGACACCGACGCGGACGGCCGCTTCGATACCACCGTCATCCGGGGGGAGTGGGACGTCGTCTTCCGGCCGCCGGTGGGTTCCGGGGCGGGACCGCTGAGACTCGAGCGCGTGGATCTGAACTCCGATCTGGAAACGGACGTCACGTTGCCGCGCGGATTCACGCTCACCGGCGTCGTCCAGCGCGGGGACGGCAGCCGTGTGCGCGGCGCGGACCTCGACTTCGAGAACGTCGAGACCGCGCGGCGCGTTCCGACCTCCGACGACGCCACCGATACCGACGGCTCCTTCCGCATCAACGTCCCGGAGGGCGCGCTGCACGTCTTCATCACGCCGCCGCCGGGGCAGGGGCTGGCCCCGTCGGCGATCTGGGACGTCGGAATGGACGCGGACCTGGACCTGGGAACGCTGACGCTGACGAGCGGAGTCCTGGTGGAGGGTGTGGTCACGGATCCCTCCGGGATGCCGATTGCCGGTGCGGACCTCGATCTGTGGGTCGCCGGAACCTGTCGCCGCTTTCCGGCCGCGGGGGCCGACACCGACACAGCCGGCCGGTACTCCCTGCGCGTTCAAGCCGGAAGCTACGACGTCGTCGTGAATCCCCCGGTGGGGACCGGTCTTCCGACTCGCCGGTTCGACTCCCAGGATCTGAGCACGGACTCGGACCTGGACCTGTCCCTCTCGTCCGGCGCCTCCGACGCCGACGAGATCTCCGCGCGGGTCCAGGACGATCGCGGAGTTCCCGTGGAGGGAGCGACGGTCCGGGGGACTCCGCTGTCGGCCGGCGCGGCGTGGGAGAGCGTCACCGGCCCCGACGGGATCTTCGCGGCGACCGCGCCTCCGGGTCGCTATCGCATCGACGTGTTGCCGACGGTCGAGTCGGACCTCCGCTCGATTCGGATCGACCCCGTGGACCTTCCCTGCGGACTGGCCGCCGTCATCCCGCTTCCCGACGCGCCGCCGGCGCCCGAACTCGTCGATCCTGGATTGATGTGGGGCTTCCCCAACCCCTGGCGGGCGGAAACCAAGGTGGCCCTGGAGTTGCCGGCATCCGCGCCCGACGCCACCGTGATGGTCTACGACGTGACGGGCCGCCGGCTCCGCGAGCTTCATCGAGGACCGCTCCCCCCGGGGCGGACCGAGTTCCCCTGGGACGGGAGGGACCGCCGCGGTCGACCCGTCCCCGCGGGCATCTACTTCGTCCGGCTGGAGTCCGCCGCGGCGGCGGGCACCGCCAAGATCGCGAGGGTCGGATCGTGAAGCCGAAGCGCCCGCATCTGTTCCTGATCTGCGTGGACGCCCTGCGGGGCGACTGCTTCGACGATGCGGCCCCCGTCTGGGAGGGCATCGGACGGCCCGAGACGCCGCGCCTCGATCGGCTGTCGGCGGAGTCGCGCCGCTGGCGGGCCCAGGCGGCCTCCAGCTGGACCAAGCCCTCGGTGCCCTCGATCATCACGTCGCGGCATCCCTCCGAGCACGGCGTCCTGGAGGTGGGGAGGGCCGAGGGAACGACGTCGTCGGCGACGCTGCCGGACGACGTTCCCACGCTGGCCGAGCTGCTCTCCGAGTCGGGCTACAGCACGATCGGCCTGGCGCACAACGCGCAGCTTGATGCGTCGCTCGGATTCGGGCGCGGCTACGACGTGTTCACGAGCGACGGCGGTCCGGCTCCGGAGATCGTGGAGCGACTGAGCGCCCTCGGTCCCTGGCGAAGCGGTCCGGCATTCGTCCACCTGCACCTGCTGGAGCCCCACTGGCCCTTCACCGCCCCCATCCGGCGCCGGGCGGAGTCCCGACGGGAGGGGCGCTTCGAGTTCCATCGCATGAAGGCGGCGGCGTGGAAGGACCTGAAGAAGGAATTGAAGACGGGACGGGTCGTCCTCACCGAGGAGGAGGTCCGATTCCTGCGTTGGGTCTACCGCATCGCCGTGGAGGAGGTGGACGCGGCGGTCGGGGCGCTGCTGGATCGGCTGGACGCGGACGGAGTGCTGGAGGAGTCCGTCGTCGTCTTTACGGCGGATCACGGCGAGGAGCTCCTGGACCACGGCGGTCTGGGACACGGGCAATCGCTGGCCGAGGAGCTGATCCGGATTCCGCTTTTCCTCCGGGCGGGCGCACGCTCGGGAGTCTCCGCGTCACCCGGGGAGATCGACGAGCCGGCCGGGCACACGGACCTGCTGCCGACGCTGCTCGGAGCGGCGGGGACCTTCGCGGATCAACGGGTCAGCGGCCGCGACCTTCTTCGGGAGGAGGCTCCCGGATGTCTGTTCTCGGAGGTGAAGCACAAGCGCCGCTACCGGCAGGCGGTCTGTGACGGGCGCTGGAAGCTGGTCCGCACGTTTCGTTTCGAGAAGGCGCGCGACGGCGCGGCGGACGACAAGAACAACCTCCAGGAGCTGATGGAGACCCGCCCCTACGAGATTGAGCGGGAGCTCTACGACCTGCGGGACGACCCCGGCGAGCGGAACGATCGGGCCGCCGAACGGCCCTCGGTCGTGGCGCGCCTCGAGCAGGCGCTGCAGCACTGGTGGGATGGTCGAACCGTCAGCGGGCGCGGGGCGAAGGAGCTGGAAGAGGAGCTGATTCAGCGCCTGCAGGCTCTCGGCTATCTTTGAGTTCGGGATCGAGAGCCCCCCGCGTTTCGTCGGGCGACAGCGCCCGCGATCCCGTGTCCCGGGGGGGCGTCGGCGGAGCGCGGCGGGGAAGTTTCCCCTCCCCGGCGGCGCCGAAATGTTTCAGACTGCGCGCTGAGCGATCCGGGCGCCCCCCCCGCGCTCCCGAGTTCCCCGTCGTCCCGTCTCAACGGAGTTCCGCATGGCCGCGTCGCCCTCGCCCTTCGACTTTCTCGACGTCAACTCTCTCCTGAGCGACGAGGAGCGGCAGGTTCGCAACGCCGTGGCGCGATGGGTGGACGATCGCGTGCTGCCGATCATCGCCGAAGCGTTCGACGAGCATCGCTTCCCGGACGAGCTGGTTCCCGAGATCGCGGAGATGGGCCTCCTCGGCTGCAACCTGGAAGGCTACGACTGCGCGGGCATGAACAACGTGTGCTACGGCCTCATCTGCCAGGAGCTGGAGCGGGGCGACAGCGGCCTGCGCAGCTTCGTCTCCGTGCAGGGAAGCCTGTGCATGTACCCCATCCACGCGTACGGCAGCGAGGAACAGAAGCAGCGCTGGCTGCCGGGCATGGCGGCGGGGAAGGCCATCGGCTGCTTCGGGCTGACGGAGCCGGACGGCGGTTCGGATCCGGGACGGATGAAGACCCACGCGAAGCGCGATGGCGACGACTGGATCCTGAACGGCGCGAAGATGTGGATCACGAACGGCGGCATCGCGGATCTGGCGATCGTCTGGGCGGAATCCGAGGAGGGCAAGCTCGGCTTCCTCGTGGAGAAGGGGATGAAGGGGTACACCACCCGCGACATCCTGAAGAAGTACTCGCTCCGCGCGTCGATCACGTCGGAGCTGTTCTTCGACGACGTCCGCGTGCCGGAGGCGAACCGGCTGCCGGGAGCCAAGGGACTCAAGGCGCCGCTGAGCTGTCTCACGCAGGCGCGCTACGGCATCGCGTGGGGGGCCATCGGATCGGCCATCGCGGCGTACCGGGAGTCGCTGGACGTCGCCTCGTCCCGCACGCTCTTCGGGTGCCCGCTGACCCACAAGCAGACGATCCAGCGGCGCTTCGCCGAGATGACCCGGCGCATCACGACGGCGCAGCTCCTCGCGCACCAGCTCGGCCGCCTGAAGGACCGCGGTGACCTGCACCCCGCGCAGGTGTCGCTGGCCAAGTGGAACAACGTGCGGATGGGCCTGGACGTCTGCCGCGACGCGCGGGACCTCCTGGGCGCGGGCGGCATCAGCATCGAGTACTCGGCGATCCGCCACATGCTGAACCTGGAGAGCGTGATCACCTACGAGGGTACCGAGACCATCCACGAGCTTGCCGTGGGTCGCGAGGTGTGCGGCGGCGTCAACGCCTTCTAGATTCTCCCGCTGGACGGGAGCGGTCCCGGCCCGCTAACGTGGGTCCCCATGTCGAAACCCGCCCCCGATTCCGAAGCCGATCGTCCGCGCCGCGGCATCTTCGCCCGCTTCCTCGACGCCGTCGAGTGGCTGGGGAACCTGCTGCCGCATCCGGTCACCCTCTTCGCGCTGATCTGCGGCGGAATCCTGCTCCTGTCCGGGATCGCCGGCTACTTCGAGTGGCAGGTCGTGGACCCGCGCCCCGAGGGAGCACGCGGCCGATCGCCGGACGGGATCATTCGCGCGGTGTCGCTGCTGAATCCGGAAGGGCTGCGCCGCATCGCCGGGGGCCTCGTCACGAACTTCACCGGATTCGCGCCGCTCGGCACCGTGCTGGTGGCGCTGCTGGGTGTCGGCGTGGCGGAGCGGTCGGGGCTGCTGGGGGCGGCCATCCGCGGGCTGGTGCTGGGTGCGCCGCGCAGCCTGCTGACGGTGGTCGTCGTCTTCTGTGCCGTGGTCTCCAACACCGCCTCCGAGATGGGCTACGTGGTGCTCATCCCGCTGGCGGCCGTCGTGTTCCACGCCGTCGGCCGACATCCCCTGGCCGGGATGGCCGCCGCCTTCGCCGGCGTGTCGGGCGGTTACTCCGCGAACATCCTCATCGGGACCGTGGATCCGCTGCTGTCGGGGATCACCACGGAGGCGGCTCGGATCATCGACCCCTCCTACGCCCCCGGCGAGCCCAACGAGATCCTGCCGACCGCGAATTATTACTTCATGTTCGTGAGCACGTTCCTCATCACCACCATCGGAACGCTCGTGACCACGAGGATCGTGGAGCCGAAGCTGGGCCCGTACGATCCCTCCCGCGGCGAGGACGACATCGACGAGGCGACCGAGGGGATGGGAGAGCTCACGCGCGCGGAGAAGAAGGGGCTGTGGCTGGCCGGCGGCACGCTGCTGGTCATGCTGGCCGGGCTTGCCGCCCTGGCGCTGCCCGAGAACGGGTGGTTCCGGGATCCCGCCGAGAACGAGACCCTCATCCAGGATCTACGGCCGATGCTGCGCAGCGTCGTGGCGCTGATCTTCGTCTTCTTCGTCGTGCCGTCGATCGTGTACGGGCGCGTCACCGGTTCCATGCGGACCGACCGCGACGTCATCGACGGGATGGCCAAGGCGATGGGATCGATGGGGCTCTATCTCGTCCTCGTGTTCTTCGCTGCGCAGTTCGTCGCCTACTTCAACTGGACGCAGCTCGGCACGATCACCGCGGTGGTGGGCGCGGACCTCCTGCAGGAGTGGAACCTCACCGGCCCGATGGTCTTCCTGCCGTTCATCCTCATGTGCTGCTTCGTGAACCTGATGCTGGGAAGCGCGTCGGCCCAGTGGGCGGTGACGGCGCCCGTGTTCGTCCCCATGCTGATGACGGTGGGCTACAGCCCGCAGGTGATCCAGGCGGCCTATCGGATCGGCGACTCCACGACGAACATCATCACCCCCATGATGAGTTACTTTGGGCTGATCCTCGCGTTTGCGATGCGGTACGATCGGAAGCTCGGGATCGGAACGCTGATCTCGATGATGATTCCGTACTCCCTGGCCTATCTGGTGGGCTGGGTCGTCCTTTTCTACGTATGGGTCTTCGTGCTGGGCCTGCCGGTGGGGCCCGGCGCGCCCACCTACTACGGAGGCTGAGTCGTGGAAACGCGGACCGTCTACTACGCAACGAACCGGCAGGCGACCGGCAGCGGCGACAAGCCGCGCGGCTACTCGGGGCGTCCGAGCGGCTTCTCCATCGAGAACCTGCGGCTGGGGCACGTCACGTTCAAGGTGGACCCGGTCGAGGAGGATCGGCGTCTCTTCGCCAGCACGGATGCCGGTCCCGGCGACGGGGGCAAGCTGGCCAGCTACTACAAGAAGCGGGTCCGGGCCGGCGCGATCCAGCAGTACCCGGAGAAGCTCACCGAGGACAAGAAGGGGGAGAAGCCGCTCCCCGCGTCCGAGCAGAAGCTCGGGAGCCGGCAGCTCTTCGAACTGCTGCGCCAGGAGATGGCGCCGGTGAGGAACCGGCAGGGGGAGATCGTTCGCGACGGCAACGACGTCCTCGTCTACGTGCACGGCTACTCGGTGGACTGGACGTCGGCCGTGGCCTCCGCCGCGGCGCTCGGACGGATGCTGAACCGCAAGCGGGGCGTGGGGCAGAAGAAGGTGTTCGTCCTCCTGTTCAGCTGGCCGTCCGACGGGAAGAAGACGCCGTGGCTGGCCTATGGCTCCGACCGGGAGGATGCGGAGCGCTCCGGCTACGCGCTCGGCCGCGGGCTGCTGAAGCTCCGCGACTACCTCGGCGGGCTGGGTCCGGACCAGTACTGCGGGCAGAACCTCCACCTGCTCTGCCACTCGATGGGGAACTGGGTGCTGGAGAATGCGCTGTACCGGTTCCTCCGCTTCCACGGCGCCCGCCCCCTGCCGCGCGTGCTGGACAACATCTTCATGTGCTCGCCCGACGTCGACGACGACGTGTTCGAGCTGCGGCCGGGCGCGCGCGACGAGAAGCTGCTCCCGCTCACGGAGCTGGCGCGCAACGTCACGATCTATCACAACCGCGGCGACAAGGCGCTCATCGTGTCCGACACGACCAAGGGACATCCCAACCGCCTGGGAGCCGGCGGCGTCACGAATCCGCAGACGCTCCACGCGCGAATCCACCAGGTGGACTGCTCGGAGATCGCGCCGGGCTTCGTGGAGCACAGCTATTACATGCTCGGCCGCGTGAACGAGGACATCCGGCGCTCCATCGATGACGTGTCGCAGGACGCCATCGAGCGCACGCGGCTGGTCACGGACTTCCGGAACAGTTGGAAGCTCGTCTGACCTCGGCTCCGCCGGAGTTCACGGCCCGGTCCGTCGCCGACCTTCGCGCGCACTTCGTGGCGTGCGGAGCGCGGCCGGTCCACGTGCCGCGCCTGCTGCGTCGATGGTTGCAGGGTCGACCGCCGGCGGAGCCCTATCGCTCGCGCACGCCGAGACGATCCGCGCTCCTGGAGGAATCGCTGCCGCGCATTGTGGCGGACCTCGAATCCCTGGTGACCGAAGTGTCGCGCCATCCTTCGCCGGACGACTCGTGCCGTCTCCTCCTCCGGCTTCGCTCCGGCCGTACGGTAGAAGGCGTGAACCTGCCGCGCGACGGCCTGTGCGTCTCGACGCAGGTGGGCTGTGCCGTAGGCTGCCGGTTCTGCCGCACCGGCCAGGAAGGACTCGAGGAGCAGCTCTCCGCGCTGGAGATTCTGGCCCAGGTGGTCCGCGCCCGCCGCGAGCGGCCGATCCGGCGCGTCGTGTTCATGGGCATGGGCGAGCCGGCGCACAACCTCGACGCCGTCGCCGATGCCGTCACCGCGCTCGGAACCGAGGGGCAGCTGGCCCACCGCAACCTCGTCTTCTCCACGGTCGGGGATCCGCGCGCCGTCGACCGCTTCCGTTCGGCGCGCGTTCGTCCGGCGCTGGCGCTGTCGGTCCACACGCTGGACGACGATCTTCGCGGGGATCTCCTGCCGCGTGCGCCGCGCGTGCCGGTCGAGGAACTGCTGCGCGAGTCGCTCGAGTACGCCGACGCCACGACGTATCCGCTGCTCGTGCAGTGGACGTTGCTGGAGGGAATCAACGATTCGCCGGAGGAGGCGATGCGGCTCGTGCATCGTCTGCGAGGGCGGCGCGCGCTCGTGAACTACATCCCGTTCAACGACGTGGAAGGGAACGGGTACCGTCGCCCGCCGATGTCTCGCTGCGTCGACCTGGTGCGCCGGATCAAGGCGGAGGGCGTGCGCGCCACGCTCCGCTGGTCGGCCGGGCAGGAGGTCCAGGGCGGATGCGGGCAGCTCCGGGCCCGTCACGCGGCCGGAGGCTCAGGAATCGCCGAAACATCACCCTTTTTGCGATGAAGAATTCGCGGATTCTCACAGAATTCGTCCCGCCCCCCTTGCCGTGCCCCTACCCACGGGGCGACACTGCCGCTGTCGGTTCGATCGTGGAACCGGCGCACGGGCTCGCCGCCGAAGGCGGTCGGATCCGTGGGGGGTCCGACGGTCGGATCCCCACCGAGCGGGAAGGGTTTTCCCGCGCTGGAAGGAGTCGCGGTAGCACGGATGATGCAGGTTGCTTGCAGGACCGTACTCCGTCGATTCGTAGGAGTACGATGATGCGTACGACAGGAACCGTGAAGTGGTTCAACGACGAGAAGGGCTTCGGGTTCATCACGCGCGATGACGGTGAGAAGGACGTTTTCGTCCATCACTCCGCCATCCAGATGGACGGCTTCCGGAGCCTGGCCGAGGGGCAGAAGGTCGAGTTCGACGTGGTGCAGGGCCAGAAGGGTCCGGCCGCGGAGAACGTGACCAAGGCCCCCGCCTGATCCGACCGAGCCGCTTGACGGTTCGACTTCCCCGCCGGTCTTCGGGTCGGCGGGGTTTCCTTTTGTGCCCCGGTCCCGTTCCCCGGGCCCTCGGTGGGTCGTTACAATGCGGCCGGGATCGGAGGACTCCGATTCCCGAGGCGTCGCGGAGACCGGGCGCCACCGGGCGGGAGCGATTCTGCCGGGTCGGTCAGCGACCCCGCAGCGCGCGCAGCCGACGCACCACGTCGTCGTCCGGCTCCCGGCGCGCGGAACGCAGCCAGGCCTCGCGCGCCGCGTCCGTGTCGCCGCGGGCCATCGCCAGCAACCCGACGTTCCGATGCGCGAGCGGATCGCCGGGATCGGCGTCGGCCGCCCGCCGGAACGCCGCCTCCGCGCCAGTCGCATCGCCCTCCACCGAGCGGCACACGCCGTCCAGGAAGTGCCACTCCGGCGGGAGCGGGCGGCCCGCAGACCGCCACGCATCCAGCGCCTGTCGCGCGCGGACGAAGTCGTCCGCGTTGGCCGCCGCCAGCGCGCGCTCCAGGTCGGTGGGCGTCGTCTCCGGCCCCGTGCCCGGCAGCGGCTCCCGCAGACGGTAGAGCGCCAGGCGCCGCACGGAGCTCATGCGCACGTGCCATTCGTGCACTTTCTCGATCCGCTGGGTGATGCCGGGGAAGTCGTTCTCCAGGTCCGCCACCGTCACGGCCGACGGCTCCGCGACCAGGACGTGCGTGACGCCGTGCCGCTGCAGGAGCCCGCCGCCGCCCTCGCCCGGGGCGAGCGGATACCAGACCGGTCGCAGCGGCCCGCCCTCGGTGAGGAGCGGCGCCCACGCGCCCAGGACCACGGCCTTCTCGTGCAGCAGCAGCCTGAGCGAGGTCTGCATCGTCTCGATGCGATGCGACCGCTGCGTCGTCCAGCCGATCGTCCCCGCGACGTGGAAGATCAGCGCCGCCGCGATGGCCGGCGGCGTCAGCGTCCGGGCGATGCGGGACGTGCGCGCTCCGCCGGATCGGAAGAGCAGCAGGACGCCGATCGTCATCGCCAGACCGACGGCCGCTCCCGCCAGCAGGTTCGTCTCCAGGTCGTTGAAGGCGGCCGCCGCGGAGAGCGGCGAGGCGACCTCTTCGCCCCGTAGCCGGGCGTCGAGCTGCGGGCCGCCCCGGATCCAATGATCCAGGTGGGCCAGCGCGTAGGTCACGCCGACGCCCGTGAAGAACGAGATCGCCGCCGTCGGAACGATCACGTCGAGCCGGCGCGGCGACGGTGCCCCGGCACGCTCCATCATGGCGGCCGCCTGCACGGCCGCCCCACCGATCAGCGCGTAGACCAGCGGGATGAAGTAGCGGGGCGGGGTGTACGGGAAGAACGCGTGCAGGAGGAAGCCACCGAGGAACCAGAACGCGAACACGGCCGTCCCGTCCTCCAGGCGACGCCGCCGCGCGGGCGCATGACCGAGCGTCCACAGTGCGAACGCGCCGCCCAGCAGGAGCACGACCGGCGCGCGGGCTGGCAGGAGTCCCGCGCGGAACGTCCGGACGATCTCCTTCAGCCCCTCGGGAATCGACGCGAGGATCGGCGGCCCCTCCTTGCCCGCGGAGGTGAACCCGGTGATCCAGTCCACGATGTCCGGGCCGTGCGGAATCGCCAGCGTGACGACCCAGAGAGTCGTGACCGCCGCCCCGCCGATCGCCATCGCCCCGAGCGAACGGAGCGTCCGCTCGCGCAGCGCCACGAACAGCAGGATGCCCGCCGCAGGCCCGACCGCGTGGTACTTCCCGAACAGCGTCGCGGCGGCGGCCACGGCGGCGGCCGCCGCGTGCGCCGCCGGGTTGCGCCGGATCGCCAGCCACGCCATGCCCGCCAGCATCAGCGCGACCAGGTTCTCCGCCATCAGAATGCGCGAGAAGAGGACGAGCCAGGGCAGCAGCGCGCCGAGGGCCAGCGCCAGGAGCGCCGCGCGTCCGCCCGCCGCGCGGCGGACGACCCCGACGAGCATCGCCAGCGCCGCCGCGGAGAGCAGTCCGGACAGGACCACGGTGTGGGGCCGGGTCAGCCCGACGGTGGCGCCCAGTCCGTGGGCCACCGCGGTCAGCAGCGGGAAGACGTACCGCGCGCTGAGTTCCACGGTGGGTCCGTCGCCGGACTCCAGGGCGTACCGGGCGGCGAGGTAGTTGTAGGGCGGATCCGTGTAGATCCCGCCCGACCAGGACAGGCTGTCCGGCGGATCGATCGAGGGCCAGAGGACGCGCAGGACGACGGCGACCGTCAGGAGCACGGCGCCGGCCGCCGGCATCGTCCGGGAGGGAATCAAGCGCAGCATGGCGGGAAGGCTAGCACGGGGGGCGGGGGGCATGGCGGGCTCCGGACGGCCCTTGCGTATCCCCCACCAGAACCCCTTCCCGGCCCCGCGCCGAAGGAGCCTGCCATGTCGTTCTCCAACCAGGTGGCCAGCATCTTCCAGCATGCCCACCTCAATTCCATCGACTTCCGGATCGGCGGATTCCTGGTCAACGGGGCCCGCCTCCGCAAGGTCGGCGAGGCGATCGCCTGCGGCCGGATCGACATCCGCCAGGAGAAGGGCGGCGGGATGCTGTCGGCCGCCTACAGCCCGTACAAGGACTCCTTCACGCTGCCGCCGTCGGCGAACCCGGCCGCGGACAAGTGGAAGGTGGCGATCCTGCACGAGGGCGTGCACGCGCTCGTCGACATCTTCGGGGAGGACGCCGGGCTCACCATCCTGGACGACGAGGTGGCCGCCTACGTCGCCGAGGTCATCTACTACAAGAAGCTGCGCCGGCCGCTGCCCAGCGGATCGTCCGAGCGGGCGATCTACACGTCGGCCGACGCCATCGTCACGAAGCATCGCCTGGACAAGAAAAAGGGCGTGCGCCTGAAGCCGGCGGACGTCAAGGCGCTGCGCGACGCGATCCACGCGCATCCCGCGTACTCCGGGATCAGCCCGAAGCAGAAGACGGGCGGCCACGGGCTCAAGCGGGCGTGCACCGCCAAGGGACATCGCCACAAGGCCTAGGCCAGCTCCATCGCCTCCAGGATCGCCCGGAAGCGCGGCTCGTCGCGCAGCGGGTCCAGCCGCGGGTGGACCTTGATCCACACGAGCGTCTGGTCGTGCTGGGCGTGGGCGCGCTCCAGCCAGTCCAGCGCGACGTCCACTTCGCCCAGGCAGGAGTAGATCGAGGCGATCCCGTACGGAGACACGTACCGCGTCTTCCCGATCTCCAGGATGCGCTCGACGATCGCCAGCGCATCCTCGCGGCGGCCCATGCTGGCGTACACGTGCGCCAGCCCCGACGACGGTTCCGGCGGACCCTTCGCGACGAGCGCCGCGGCCGCCTGGAACTGCTCGATGGCCTCCTCGTAGCGGCCGGAGAGCTCCAGCGCCCGGCCGAGGTCCGTGCGGCTCGGCAGGAAGTCCGGGTCCTTCTCCAGCGTCTCGCGGTAGATGGCGATGGCCTCGTCGTAGCGGCGCGCGTAGAAGAGCAGGTCCGCGTACGCGCCGCGGATGAGCAGGGACAGCGGGTCCAGCTCCGTCGCCTTCCGGCCCAGCGGCAGCGCCTCCTCGAACCGGCCGAGGCCGGCGAGGAGCTGCGCGTAGAAGCGATGCGTCGTGGCGTAGCTGGGACTCAGCTCGATCGCACGCCGGAAGGCCGCCTCGGCCGCCTCCCAGTCCCAGTCCCAGAAACGATGGATGAATCCGAGCGACGTGTGGAGTTCGCCCAGCGAGTCGTCGAGCGCCAGACCCTGGTGCGCGGCGGTCTTCGCCTTGGGGTAGGCCTCGCCGGGCGGGAGCGCCTTCACGTTGCCGAGGATGCTGTAGCTGTCGGCGAGCCCGGCGAAGGCGCGCGCGTAAAGCGGATCGAGTTCCAGCGCCTTCTCGAACAGCCCGATGCTGGTGTGCATCCCCTCGGGCGTCTTCCAGCGGTTCCAGACGTGGCGACCCTTGAGGTACGTGCGGTGCGCGTCCGCGTTCTCGGTCGGGCGACGGGCCAGGCGCGCGCGATCGGCGCCGCTCAGCTCGATGCGGAGGTTTTCGGTGATCTCGCGCGAGATCTCCTCCTCCACCGTGAGCAGGTCCCTCAGCGGCCGGTCGAACCGCCGGCCCCAGAGGCGCGTCCCGCTCGCTGCATCGACCAGCTCCACGCGGATGACCAGCGCGTCGCCGCGGTGGAGGAGCCGTCCGGAGAGGACGGCGCGCACGCCCAGCTCCGTCCCGATGTCGCGCGGAGCGGCCGGGCGGTCCTTGTACTGGAAGACGGTGCTGCGCGCCATCACGCGCAGGCGCGGCACCTGCGAGAGGTTGTCGATGAGGGAGTCGGTGAGGCCGTCGCTGAGGTACTCGGAGTCGGGGTCGCGGCCGTCGTTCTCGAAGGGCAGCACCGCCAGCGAATCGACGGACGGAGGACGGGCCTCCGCTCCGGACAGCGCCGCGACCGGTCGCGTCACGTCCGGGGGGAGGCTCGTGCCGGCGAGGATCGCCGCGAGCTCCTGCCCGACAGTCTCCGCCGATCCCGGCCGGTCCTCGGGCCGCTTGGACATCAGCCGCACGATGAGATCGTCCAGGGCGGGAGGAACGTCGGCGGCATGCCGGGACGGAGGCACGACCTCGGCGTGGACGTGCTGCGAGACGACGGCCAGCGCGTCGCGGCCGCGGAAGGGAAGCTGTCCGGCCGCCCAGCCGTAGAGCATCACGCCCAGCGCGTAGAGATCGGCGCGCCCGTCCAGCGCCTTCCCGAGCGCCTGCTCCGGCGCCATGAAGGACGGCGTGCCCGTGACGGTCCCGGTCCGCGTCATCCGATCCGCATCGGCGGACAGCGCGATGCCGAGGTCCGTGAGCTTGACCGCTGGCGGTCCCGACTCCCGCGCGACGATCACGTTTGCCGGTTTCAGGTCGCGGTGCACCAGCCCCCGCTGGTGCGCGTGGGTAAGCGCCTCGCAGATGGCGCCGGCCACCTGCATCGCCTCCTCCAGCGAGCGCGGAGGATCCTCGTCCAGGCCGCGGCCGGGCGCCAGTTCCATGACCAGGTAGGCGACGTCGTCCGCCTCGCCGGCGTCGTGCACCGCCACGATGTTGGGGTGGTTCAGCGCGGCCGCCGCGCGCGCCTCCCGGAGGAAGCGGGCCTTCGCGTTGCGGTCGAGGAGGTCGGAGCGGAGCACCTTCACGGCCACGTCGCGCTGCAGGCGCTCGTCGTGGGCCTCGTAGACCACGCCCATTCCGCCCCGCCCGATCTCCCGCCGCAGCAGGTAACGGTCCAGCCGCGATCCCACCCGGTCCGGGGAGTCGGCGGCGAGTCCGGGAGGGAGCGCGCCCCCGGTGGGCAGCTCGCCCGTCTCCTCGGCGCTGGACAGGAGCCGCCGCAGAAGGCTCCGGAGCGGGGCGTCGCCGCCGCACTCGCGGTCCAGGAAGGGCGCGCGGTCCCGGGCAGGGAGATCGAGGGCCGCCCGCAGCAGGGGATCGGCCCGGGAGAAGAGGTCGTCGCTCATGGCGCCCCGGACTGTACCCGGTCCGCCGCGGGGGAGGAACCGCGGACCCGGCCGGGCCTCCCGGCGGCGGTCCGGATCCCCCGGGGCCGCCGACCCGGGGCCCCGGGGCCCGGATCCGACCCCTCCCGGGACCGCGACCCGCGCCTTCCCGGGGAGGTCTCCGACCCCCGAATTCACCCCTGTTTTCGCGACCGGAGAGTCGTAAATTGGCTCAAGCCGGGGCCCGGACCGGGCGGAGACCGGCGAGGAGGAAGACGGTGACCGAACGCACGAGGAGGATGATCGACGGGAACGAAGCCGCCGCGTCGATCGCCCACCGTACCAACGAAGTCATTGCGATCTACCCGATTACTCCCGCCTCCCCGATGGGCGAGCTCTCCGACGAGTGGTCCTCGCGGGGGCGGAAGAACCTGTGGGGCATCGTCCCGGACGTCGTGGAACTCCAGTCCGAGGGCGGGGCCGCAGGAACCTGCCACGGATCCCTGCAGGCGGGAGCCCTGACGACGACCTTCACGGCCTCGCAGGGGCTGCTCCTGATGATCCCCAACCTCTACAAGATCGCGGGCGAGCTGACGTCGTTCGCGCTGCACGTGGCGGCCCGCTCGCTGGCCACGCACGCGCTCTCGATCTTCGGCGACCACTCGGACGTCATGGCGGCCCGGCAGACCGGGCTGGCCCTCCTCTGCTCCGGATCGGTTCAGGAGGCGCACGACCTGGCCGCGGTCGCGCAGGCCGCCACGCTGAAGGCCCGCGTTCCGTTCCTCCACTTCTTCGACGGATTCCGGACGTCCCACGAGATCGCCAAGATCGAACTCCTCCCGGACGACGATCTTCGCGCTCTTCTGGACGAGGAGGCGATCCGCGCCCATCGCGAGCGCGGCCTCACCCCGGATCGGCCCGTCATCCGCGGAACGGCGCAGAACCCCGATGCGTTCTTCCAGGCCCGCGAGGCGGCGAACCCGTTCTACCTGGAGTGCCCGCCCATCGTGCGGGAGACGATGGCCGAGCTCGGGAAGCTGACGGGCCGCACGTACGACCTGTTCGAGACGTACGGCCATCCGCAGGCCGAGCGCGTGATCGTGATGATGGGTTCCGGTGCCGAGACCGCGCACGAGACCGTTGATGCGCTGACCGCGGCCGGCGAGAAGGTCGCGCTGGTGAAGGTTCGCCTCTACCGGCCCTTCGACGTCGATGCGTTCCTGGCCGCGCTGCCCGCCACCACGAAGCGCATCGCGGTGCTGGACCGGACGAAGGAGCCGGGCGCCGTCGCGGAACCGCTGCATCTCGACGTGGTGACCGCGCTGGAGGAAGGCTTCGCCTCCGGCCGCGCCCCGATGGCCGAGCGCCCGGGCGTCGTCGGCGGCCGGTACGGGCTGTCGTCCAAGGAGTTCGATCCGGCGATGGTGAAGGCCGTCTTCGACGAGCTGTCGGCCGACACGCCGCGCCGCCGCTTCACCGTCGGCATCCGCGACGACGTCACGAACCTCTCGCTCACGCCGGACGCGAACTTCGACACCGAGCCGGACGACGTCGTGCGCGCCGTGTTCTACGGCCTGGGCTCCGACGGCACCGTGGGCGCGAACAAGAACACCATCAAGATCATCGGTGAGGAGACGGATCACCACGCGCAGGGCTACTTCGTCTACGATTCGAAGAAGGCCGGCGCCGTAACCGTCTCGCACCTGCGCTTCGGTCCGCGCCCCATCCGATCGTCCTACCTCATCAAGCGCGCCGGCTTCGTCGCTTGCCACCAGTTCGAGTTCCTCGACCGGATCGACGTGCTGCAGCACGCCTCGAGGGGCGCGCGCTTCCTGCTCAACGCTCCGCATCCGCCCGACGAGGTCTGGGACCGGCTACCGCGCGAGGTCCAGCAGACGATCCTCGACAAGGAGCTGGAGCTCTGGACCATCGATGCGCTGGCCGTGGCCCGCGAGGCCGGGCTGGGCGTGCGCATCAACACGATCATGCAGACCTGCTTCTTCGCGATCAGCGGAGTCCTTCCGCGCGACGAGGCGATCGAGCGGATCAAGAACGCCATCGAGAAGACGTACGCCAAGCGCGGCTCGGTCGTCGTCCGGCAGAACTTCGAGGCGGTGGATCGCGCGCTGGAGAATCTCCACCGCGTCGCGGTCCCGGCGCAGGTGACCGCGCAGGCCGGTCGTCCGCCGATCGTCTCGGAGGAGGCGCCGGACTTCGTGCAGCGGATCACGGCGAAGCTGCTGGCCGGTGAGGGCGATCAGCTTCCGGTGAGCGCCTTCCCGCCGGACGGAACGTGGCCGGCCGCCACGTCGCGGTGGGAGAAGCGCAACCTGGCCCAGGAGATTCCCATCTGGGAGAGCGATCTCTGCATCCAGTGCAACCGCTGCGCGCTGGCCTGTCCGCACGCCGCCATCCGCGCCAAGGCCTACGACGGCGAGGCGGCCGCCGGGGCGCCCGACGGGTTCCGGTCCGTGCCTCTGCGCGGCGGATCGCCGGGCCAGGCCTACACACTCCAGGTGGCGCCGGAGGACTGCACGGGGTGCAACCTCTGCGTGGAGGTCTGTCCGGCGAAGGACAAGGCGAACCCGCGCCGCAAGGCGATCAACATGGAACCGCAGCGCGAGCATCGCGAGCGGGAGCGCGAGGCCTACTCCTTCTTCCTGGACCTTCCGGCGATCCGTCCGCCCGAGGAGAAGATGGACGCCAAGCGCTCGCAGCTCCTGGAGCCCCTGTTCGAGTACTCGGGCGCGTGCGCGGGCTGCGGCGAGACACCGTACCTGAAGCTGCTCTCGCAGATGTTCGGGGACCGGCTTCTCATCGCGAACGCCACGGGTTGCTCGTCGATCTACGGCGGCAACCTGCCGACGACGCCGTGGGCCGTGAACCGCGACGGTCGGGGTCCCGCCTGGTCCAACTCGCTCTTCGAGGACAACGCGGAATTCGGGTTCGGGTTCCGGCTGGCGACGGACGCGGCGCGCTGGCAGGCGGAAGGATTGCTGAGACAGCTGAACGAGGTGGCAGGGGAGCGGCTCGTCGACGAGCTGCTGCACGCGGACCAGAGGGACTCCGCGGGCATCGAGATGCAGCGCGAGCGGGTGAAGGCGCTCCGCGTGGCGCTGGCCGACCGCGCCGACGAACCGTCCCGCCGCCTCGCCGATCTGGCCGACCACTTCGTGAAGAAGAGCATCTGGATCGTCGGAGGGGACGGCTGGGCGTACGACATCGGCTACGGCGGCCTGGATCACGTCCTGTCGCAGAACCGCGACGTCAACGTCCTGGTGCTGGACACCGGGGTGTACTCGAACACGGGCGGCCAGCAGTCCAAGGCGACGCCGCTGGGCGCCGCGGCCAAGTTCGCGGCCTCGGGCAAGGACGTGGCGCGCAAGGACCTCGGCATGGAGGCGATGAGCTACGGTCGGGCCTACGTCGCCCAGATCGCGTTCGGTTCTAACATGAACCAGACCGTGAACGCGCTGCGCGAGGCGGACTCCTACCAGGGGCCGTCGCTGGTGATCGCGTACAGCCACTGCATCGCCCACGGCTTCGACCTGCGGTTCGGTGCGCGGCAGCAGGATCTCGCCGTGAAGACGGGACTCTGGCCGCTGTTCCGCTTCGATCCGCGTCGGTCGGGCGGGGGCGTCGCCCCGCTCAAGCTCGACTCGCGCGAGCCGAAGGTTCCGCTCCGCGAGTTCATGCGGAACGAGACCCGCTTCCGGATGGTGGAGAAGATGAATCCGAAGCGCTTCCGGCTCCTCACGGAGATGGCCCAGCGCGAGGTGAGTCAGCGCTTCTCCATCTACCAGCAGCTCGCCGAGGTCACCGTGCCCGACGTGGCGCCCGGGACCGAGACCGCCGGCAACGGTTCCGAGTAGGAGGACACGATGGATCTCTCGACGACGTACCTCGGACTGGAACTGAAGCATCCCCTCGTGGTGGGCGCCTGCCCGCTGGCGGACGATCTGGACATGGTGCGTCGGCTGGAGGACGCGGGCGCGGCGGCCATCGGCCTGCGCTCCCTCTTCGAGGAGCAGGTCACCGGGGAACAGATCACCGCGCACCGCTCGATGGACTGGCACACGGAGTCGTTCGGCGAGGCGCAGTCCTACCTGCCGGATCCGGAGGAGTTCGCGCTGGGCCCGGACGAGTACCTGGAGCACCTGCGCCGGGTCTGCGAGGTCACCGACGTGCCGATCATCGGATCGCTGAACGGGACCGCGCCCGGCATGTGGCTGGAGTACGCGCGACGGATGGAGGAGGCCGGCGCCGACGCCGTGGAGCTGAACGTCTACCAGGTGGCCACGGATCCGAAGCGCACGGCCGATCAGATCGAGGCGGGAATCCTGGAGATGGTCCGCGTCGTGACGCGGGAGGTGCGCATTCCGGTGGCGGTGAAGCTCTCGCCGTTCCACACGGCGCTCGCGCACTTCGCCCGTGAGCTGGATCACGCCGGCGCGCGAGGCCTCGTGATCTTCAACCGGTTCTACCAGCCGGACATCGACATCGAGGAACTGGAGATCCGGCACGCCCTGCAGCTCTCCGACTCGCAGGAGCTGCTGCTGCGGGTGCGCTGGCTCGCGATCCTCTCCGAGCGCGTCGTGGCGTCGCTGGCGGTCACCGGCGGCGTGCACACCGTGGAGGACGTCATCAAGTCGGTGATGGCCGGTGCGCACGCGGTGCAGCTGGTCTCCGCGCTGCTGAAGCATGGACCGGATCACCTGAGCAAGCTGATCCTGGAGCTGCGCAACTGGCTGATCGAGCGGGAGTACCGCTCCCTGGAGCAGATGCAGGGGAGCATGGACCTGCTGCACTGCCCGGATCCGCGGGCGTTCGAGCGGGGGAACTACCTCCGCGTGCTGCAGGGCTGGCCGATGTCCCGCTAGGGCCCCACGGGGCATCTCCCGCGGCGGTCGACGCCGGAACCGACGTCGGGGACTTCTCGCGGACCGACGTGCGCGATGACGGCGCCACGCCCGCCGACCGGGACAAGTCGGCCGGCGAGCTGCGGTCCTTCCCCCGCGCGTGCGCCGTGCGCAAGCTCCGGCGCTGACTCACAGCGCCAGCACCGCCACGCCGACCACGGCGAGGATCGCGCCCAGCGTCGCCCGCAACGTGACGTGCTCCTTCCGCAGCCAGCGCGAGGCGGGGAGGATGATGACCGGCATGATCGACATGATCGTCGCGGCCACGCCGGCTCGCGTCGCCTGGACCGCCACCAGCGAGAACGAGACGCCCAGGAACGGCCCGAAGAACGCGCCGAGCGTCGTGCGCCGCATCGCGGCGGCGTTGCGGAGCGCCTCGAGGCATCGTGGCCACAGTCCGGTGAACGTGAAGATGGCCGCGAACCCCACGATGCCGGCGAACACGCGGATCTGGTTCGCGGCGAAGGCGTCGTAGCTGCCCATCCCGATCTTGCTGAGCACGAGCCCCACCGCCTGGCCCGCGGCTCCGCCGAGCCCGAGGAGGATCCCGGTGAGCGGCGGCCGCGCGGGCGCCGTCGGGCCCGGCGTGCGCTCCACCACGACCCAGGCCACGCCGCCGACGGTGAGCGCCATCCCGAACCACTCGCGCGGCGTCAGGAACTCGTCGAGGAATGCCGCGCCCAGCATCGCGGTCATGGGCGGCACCAGCGACATCAGCAGCAGTGAGAGCCGCGAGCCGATCAGGACGAACGCCCGGAAGAGGCAGAGGTCCCCGAACGCGAAGCCGATGAGGCCCGAGAGCGAGAGCCAGGCCCATGCGGAGGGCGACGCATCCAGCGGCAGCGGCTGTCCCCGGACCACCGTGACGAGCGGGATCAGCAGGAAGAAGCCGATCACCAGGCGGATCAGGTTCACCGGTAGGGAACCGACCCGCCGCCCCGCGGACTCGAACGCGAGCGCGGTCACGGCCCAGCAGACGGCCGTGAACAGGGCGGCCAGCTCGCCGGTTCCGGGCGCTTGCAGTGGGATGGCGACCTCCGGGGTTGGGAAGGACGGGGACGATCCCGTAGAATGCGCCTTCCACCACCGGAGGAACAGCCCCATGTCCGCACCGCCCCGCGTCTCCTGGGACGAGTACTTCATGAACATCGCCCGCCAGGTGGCCACGCGAGCGACCTGCGACCGCAAGCAGGTGGGGGCGGTCATTGTCCGGGACAAGACGATCCTCTCCACCGGCTACAACGGCTCGATCCGCGGGCTGCCGCACTGCGACGAGGCCGGCCATCTGATGGAGGACGGCCACTGCGTTCGCACCGTGCACGCGGAGGCCAACGCCATCTGCCAGGCGGCCCGCAACGGCGTCCGCCTGGAGGGCGCGGACATCTACACCACGGCCAGTCCGTGCTGGGGCTGCTTCCGCCTCATCGCCAACTCCTCCATCCGCCGCATCTACTACGGGGAGTTCTACCGGGACCAGCGGTCCCTGGAGATCGCGGAGGAGCTGGGCATGGAGCTGATCGACCTGAGCGGTCTCCTGGGCCGTCTGACGGCGCTGGACGCGGTTCCGCCGGCGTAGCGCGGGCCCGGCCCCGAGCTTCTCCGTCCGCGGTGGCGGGATTCCCGGCTCCCCGGCGTACCTCCTTCCGAACGCAACCTCCGGCACCCCGCCGGCCGGTTCCGCCACCAGGAAGGAGAAGATCCATGAAGGCCCCGCGCATCATTCCCGTCGCCATCACCGCCGCCGTCACGTTCGCCGTCGCCTCCGGCTCCTCCGCCGGGGACAAGGTCCTCGGCTCCGCCGGCGAGCCCGTCTCCGTCGACCTCGCTTTCATGACGCACCTCGAGATGGAGCTGCCCGAGCAGGACGTCTTCATCGAGCGGGAGGCCGGTTCCGGCGTCGTCTACCGCGTGACCACCGGCGACCACGACATGAACGCGCCGCTCTTCAAGACCGCCGTCGAGGTGAAGCACAACCCGTTCGACCCGAAGGCCGTGGGCCCGCACCCCAAGGGCGAGGCGCTCGGCATGACGCTCGGCCAGTGGCTGAAGCATCGCGGCACCGGCACCTACACGTGCCAGGACGGCCAGGGCACGATGCGCCTGGAGTTCAGCGGTCTCGTCCCGAACGGCGTCTACACGATGTGGCATGCGTTCATGGCCCTGCCGCCGACCGAGCCGTTCTCGGGCACGCTGGATCTTCCGCTGGGCGCCCGCGACGGCTCGGAGAGCGTCTTCACCGCGGACGCGGACGGCAACGCCGTCTTCGAGCACTCGTTCGCGCCGTGCCTGGAAATGTCCGACGTCTGGACCACGTCGATGCTGGCGATCAACTACCACTCCGACGGCAAGACGTACGGCGGATTGCCCGGGGCCTTCGGCCTGAACGCGCACATCCCGCTCTTCGTCATGCTTCCCAAGCGCGCCGGCCTCCAGTAGCCCGACGCTTCCCGCGGCGCCCCGAACTCCGGGGCGCCGCTCCCTTCTCCCGCTGAAACGAGGTGAGCCATGCAGCGCCCGATCGTCATGACCCTGTTCCTCGCCGCGCTCGGCGGGGCTCCGGCGCAGGCCGGAACCGGCATCTCCTCCCGTCTGCCCGATCCCGTCACGCACGAGGACTACCGGGACGGCGGGGCCCCGAACGACGCGAAGGTGGAGCTCGGCCGGAGCCTGTTCTTCGACAAGGTCCTGAGCGGCAACCGGAACATCTCCTGCGCCACGTGCCACCATCCGGACCACGGCACGTCGGACGCGCTGTCCCTGGGGCTCGGGGAGGGTCCGCGAGGCCTCGGCCCCGAGCGTCGTCCGGGCGCGACGAAGGACGAGGCCGTCCACGATCGCGTTCCCCGCAACTCGCCGGCCCTGTTCAACCTGGGTGCCGCGGAGTTCGAAGTGCTCTTCCACGACGGTCGCGTGGAGGCCGATCCCCACGGCTACTACGAGGGCGGCTTCATCACGCCGGCCAAGTGGAAGCTGCCGTCCGGACTGGAGAACGTGCTGGCCGCGCAGGCGATGTTCCCCGTGGTGTCCGCCGCCGAGATGGCGGGGCAGAAGGGCGAGAACCCGCTGGCCGATGCGTCGTCGCTGAACAACGCCGCCGGACCGGGCGGGGTGTGGGAGCAGCTGGGCGATCGCCTGGCCGCCATCCCCGAGTACGTCGACCTGTTCCGGGCCGCGTATCCCGGCGAGGTGAGCGGTCCCGAGGACGTCACGTACGTCCGCGCGGCCAACGCGATCGCGGCGTTCGAGGCCGAGGCCTTCCGCGCCGCCGACAGCCGGTTCGACCGCTTTCTGCGCGGCGACCGGGACGCGATGACCTGGGCGGAGAAGCGCGGCATGGACCTGTTCTACGGCAAGGCGAACTGCGCCGGCTGCCACTCCGGCAAGTTCCAGACCGACCACGATTTCCACGCCATCGCGATGCCGCAGATCGGTCCGGGCAAGGCCGATGGACAGGACGGCTCCTACTGGCGGGCCAGCGGGCACTCCGCGTTCGTGGAGGATCACGGCCGCGGTCGCGTGACCGGAAGGGACGAGGACGACTACCGCTTCCGCACGCCGTCGCTGCGCAACGTGGAGATCACGGGGCCATGGGGTCACACCGGCGCCTACACGACGCTGGAGGACGTGGTGCGGCATCACCTGGATCCGGTCGAAGCGCTGAACCGCTACCGTCCGGATCCGGCCATCCTCCCCGAGACCGGTCCGGTGCTGGAGCTGGCCGCCGCCGGTTCCGCGCTGGAGGTGGAGTTCCTCAGCGAGAGCCGGCAGGAGGGCTTCCGGATGCGCGACACCTGGGTGCAGGAGCAGCCGGAGCTGCGGAGCCGGATCGCGGCGGCGAACGAGCTGGCTCCCGTGCCGCTCACGGACGGAGAGGTGGACGACCTCGTGGCCTTCCTCGGGGCGCTGACGGACTCCTCGTTCCTCGAGCGCGGTCCGCTGGCTCCGCCGCGCGTGCCCAGCGGCCTGCCGGTGGACGACTAGGCGTCCGTTCGACAGGACGGCTCCTTCGGCGTACATTCTCGCGGCCCCACGTCCCGTGGGGCCGCGTCGTCGTTTCCTGCGGAGGCCCCGTGAGCGCATCGAAGAAGGTCTCGCTCTCCAGCGTGCGCCACGCGTTCGGGACCATCGTCTGGCCGCGCCGCGGCCTGGTCCTGATCGGGCTGCTGCTCGTCGGCGTGAACCGCCTGTCCGGGCTCGTGCTGCCGGGCTCCACGAAGTACCTGATCGACAACGTGATCGCGGACCGCGATCTGGACCTGCTTCGCCTGCTGCTCGTCGCGGTGGGGGGCGCGCTCCTGGTGCAGGCGGTCTCGTCGTTCCTGCTCACGAGGCTCCTGAGCGTCGAGGCGCAGCATCTCATCTCCGTCCTGCGCGCGCAGATGCAGCGCCAGGTGATCCGCCTCCCGATCGCCTTCTTCGATCGCAACAAGTCCGGCGCGCTCGTTTCGCGCATCATGAACGACGTGGAGGGCGTCCGGAACCTCGTGGGCACGGGACTCGTGCAGCTCGTCGGCGGGCTGCTCACGGCGGCGGTCGCGCTGGTGCTGCTCCTGCGCATCAACGCGCAGATGACGCTGTACGCCTTCGTGCCGCTCATCGTCTTCGGCGTCATCTCCATGTTCGCGTTCTCGCGCATCCGGCCGATCTTCCGAGAGCGCGGCGTCATCAACGCGGAGGTCACCGGCCGCATCACGGAGACGCTGGGCGGGATCCGCGTGGTGAAGGGGTTCAGCGCGGAGAACCGCGAGGATCGAGTCTTCTCCGACGGGGTGGACCGCGTGTTCCAGAACGTCCGCAAGTCGCTGACCACCACGAGCCTCGTGACCAGTCTGGCGACGCTGCTCATGGGGCTGACGTCCGTCGTCATCATGGGCGTCGGCGGCACGCTGATCATCCGCGGCGAGATGACGGTGGGCGACTTCGTCGCGTTCACGCTCTACCTGGCGTTCCTCATCACGCCGATCGTGCAGATGAGCAACATCGGCACGCAGCTCACGGAGGCGTTCGCCGGACTGGACCGGATGGAGGAGATCCTGGAGCTGGACCGCGAGGGGACGGAGCCGGAGCGGACGATCGTCCTGGACGACGTGCGCGGGGACCTCTCCTTCGAGGGCGTCTCCTTCGAGTACGAGAAGGGCAAGCCGGTGCTGAACGGCGTCACGTTCGAGGCGCCGGCGGGCTGCGTCATCGCGCTGGTGGGCAGCTCGGGATCGGGGAAGTCCACGGTGGCGGGGCTGGCGGCCTCGTTCCGGCAGCCGGTGGGAGGCACGGTCCGCATCGACGGACAGGACCTGTCCAAGGTGAAGCTCGACAGCTACCGGCGTCGGTTGGGCGTCGTGCTGCAGGACGAGTTCCTGTTTGAGGGCACGATTCGCGAGAACATCGAGTTCGCCCGCGACGGCGCCACGGAGGAGGAAGTGCTGGCCGCCGTGAGCGCCGCCCACGTGGACGAGTTCACCGACCGGTTCGAGGACGGCCTGGACACGCGAATCGGCGAGCGCGGCGTGCGGCTGTCCGGCGGGCAGCGGCAGCGCATCTCCATCGCCCGGGCGATCCTGACCGACGCGCGGATCCTCATCCTCGACGAGGCGACCTCCTCGCTGGACAACGAGAGCGAGGCGTTCATCCAGGAGAGCCTCGCGCGCCTGATGTCCGGGCGCACCACGCTGGTGATCGCGCACCGCCTCAGCACGATCCGCCGCGCCGACCAGATCCTCGTGCTGGAGAACGGCGAGATCGTGGAGCGCGGAACCCACGACGAACTGCTGGCCCGCGAGGGCCGGTACCATCGCCTCTACACGATGCAGGCGCGTATCTGACCCGGAGGGACGTGTTGCCGACGTTGTCGGAGCAGATCGAGGACTTCCGCCGTCTGGCCGAAGGAGCCGCGGACGCGGTCGCGCCGGACGTGTCGGCATGGTCCGTGGGCAAGCACGTGGATCACTGCACCAAGGCGATGGAGACGATCCTGGACGCCCTCGGCGACGGTCGTCCGCCGCGCCGCTTCCTTGTCCCGAGCCCGGTGGGCTGCATCATCCTCCTGGGCGGTCGCATTCCGCGCGGCCGGGCCCAGGCTCCGCCGGGCGTCCTTCCCGAGCAGACGCCGGACGTGGCCGGGATGATCGCCCGCCTGGACGATCTGGCCGCGCGGCTGGACCGTCTCGGGGAGATTCCCGGGAGCGCGTGGATCCGCCACTTCGCGGCCGGGCATCTGCGCAAGCGGCAGGCGATCCGCTTCCTGGAGGTCCACAACGCCCACCACCGCGCGATTGTCCGGGACGTCCTCCGGGCGGCGAACGTGCCGGATCCAGGCGCCTGACGTCGCGGCCCCGCGGGCCATCCTCCCCGCCCTCCGAGCGCCGCAACTCCCTGTCCCTGCGGGACTTGACGGACCCGCCCCCGGCCTGTCAAACTCGTGGGCCGCCCGTCCGCCGCCTCCGCGATTCCGCTTCCGAGACCGAGGGTAGAGCCATCCGGGTCCTGCACGTCACCAACATGTGGCCGGACGAGGCCCGGCCCGCGTTCGGCATCTTCGTCCGCGAGCAGGTGGAGTCCCTCACGCGCCTCGGCGTGGAAAGCGACATCCACCTCGTGGACGGGCGATCCTCCACGTGGAACTACGCGCGGGCCTTCGGGCCGGTGCGCCGGCGGGTGGCCGAGGGGAACTACGACCTCGTGCACGCGCATTACGTCTTCTCCGGGCTGATCGCGCGCGGGCAGCGCCGTCGGCCGATCGTCCTCACGCACTACGGCATCGAGGCGCTGCAGGGGTGGCAGGCGCCGCTCTGCTGGGCGGCCACGCGGATGGTCGACGCCACCATCGCCGTGAGCGAACCGATCCGGCGGAAGATCGGCCGGGACGACATCACCGTGATCCCCAACGGCATCGATACGGACTTCTTCCGCCCGATGCCCAAGGACGAGGCGCGCGCGAAGGCGGAGATCGGGCCGCAGGAGCGGATCGTTCTGTTCGTCGGTCTGCCGCGTCCGGAGAAGCGCTTCGACGTCGTCGAGGCGGCGATGCGTCTCCTGCCGGCGCGCGTGGAGAACGTTCGCCTGATCCACGTGAAGGGGCAGTACCCGCGCGAGATGCTGCCGGTGCTGATGAACGCGGCCGACGTCCTCGTCCTGACCTCCGACGGGGAAGGATCACCGATGGCCGTGAAGGAGGCCCTGGCCTGCACTCTGCCGGTGGTGTCGGTGCCGGTGGGCGACGTTCCGGAACTGCTCGACGGCCTGTCCGCCTGCCGCCTCTGCACGCAGGACCCCACCGACGTGGCCGACAAGCTGGCCGACGTGCTGAAGGATCCGGTCCGGGCCGACAGCCGCGCCCGCATCGAGGCGATCAGCCACGAGGCCGTAGCGCGCAGGATCCTGGACGTCTACCGGAGCGTGCTGCCGGCGCCGGCCGCCCAGCCCGCGGGGAGTTCGTCGTGAGCCGGATCCTCGTCGTGCGGCGCGAGTACTGGCCGCCCTGCCCGCACGTGCACCGCAACGTGAACACGCTGAAGGACGAGGGCCACCAGGTGGACTTCGTCTGCATGCGTCGCAAGGGCGAGAAGTACCACGAGACGGACGACGGCTTCGGCGTGTACCGGTTCCTGGGCCGCAAGCAGCGCGCCGGGAAGCTGAACTACGTCCTGGAGTACGCGGGCGCGGTGATCCGGGCGTTCCTCTCCGTGACGTGGCTGGCGCTGCGCCATCGCTACGATGCGGTGGAGGTGGACACGCTCCCGGACGCCATGGTCTTCGGGACGATCGTGCCCAAGCTGCGCGGGGCGCGCATCGTGCTGTACCTCTTCGAGTGCATGCCGGAGCTGTTCGAGGCGTCCTACGACGTGCCGCCCACGCACGTCGCCTCCCGCATCCTCCGCTTCATCGAGATCCGCGCCCAGCGCTACGCCGACGTGGTGCTGTACGTGGCGCCGGGCTGCCAGGAGATCCAGGAGCCGCGGGCGGGCGTGCCGCTGAACTGCGACTGCATCGTGAACGTGCCGGACGAGGCGCTGTTCCCGCCGGGTCCGCCGCCCACGTCGGACTCCGCGCCCGCGGATCGTCCGTTCCGGGTCACCACGCACGGGACCGTGCTGCAGAAGTACGGCAACCACGTGCTCGTGCAGGCGGCCGCGCTCCTGAAGGACCGGATCCCGAACCTGGAGATCGTCATCGCGGGGGAGGGGGAGTTCCTGGCGGAGCTGAAGGAGCTGGCCCGGACGCTGGACGTGGAGGACGTGGTCACGTTCACGGGCTGGATCCCGCCGGGGAAGCTTCGCGAGATCATCGTCACGGCGGACATCGGCGTCGTGACGATCCTGTACGACCACTTCCTCCCGTCGAAGCTGTTCGAGTACATGGTGTCGCGCCGGCCCATCGTCTGCTCGCGGATCGGATTCATCTCCAGCTTCTGCACGAACGACGAGGTCCGGTTCTACGCCCCGGGGTCGGAGAGCGAGCTGGCCGACGCCATCGAGGAGCTGTGGCGGGACGGGGAGGCGCGCGCCGCCTATCCGGAGCGGGCCTCGAAGCTTTACGCCCGGTACCGATGGCCGGAGATGCGCAAGAAGTACGTCGCCGTCTACGACGATCTCCATCGTCGGGGCCGCTGAGCGCGCTCCGCCTCTCGACTTGGCCGGCGCCCGGCGGCTATCCTCCCGGTCCGCCCGTCCGACCCCCGCCGTCAGGAGGAATCCGTGGACACTTGGGTCCCGATCGAGACCGAGAGTGGGACCTGGGCCGTGTACTGGCCCCGCGTTCGCCGCATCGTGAACTGGTACCACAAGTCGGAGCTCATGCTGTCGAGCTACCGCAAGGTTCCCATCGAGGAGGAGATGAACCTCCTCGAGAAGCTGATCCGGGATCCGGTCTACTCCATGGAGGTGGACTGGAAGAAGGTGCGCGAGCAGGCCGCCTCCAACACCGACTCCGAGATGCGGGCCTACCAGAACGCCGGCTACGGCGGCCGGTTCGACGATGCGTTCCTCCGCTACATGGGGCGCGACCTCGGCGGGAAGATCATCCAGTCGCAGCGGAACAAGGAGAAGTTCCTCGCGATCAACCGGGCGATCCAGGCCGAGAGCATGAAGAACGTCGGCACGAACATCGACCGGTGGCAGATGGGGATCGACGGCGCGAAGTTCGTGCGCGACGTCTCGGCGGACGTCTTCCTCATCGGCGTCGGGATCCTCACCGGCGGATCGTCGCTGGCGGCGCAGGTGGCGATCCGCGGAGGCACGGCCGGCGTGATCCGCGGCGCGTGCAAGTGGCAGGACACGGGCGAGTTCGGCTCGGGCGCGGTGACGATGACCGGTGAGGTCGTGGCGGCGCTCGTGCCGGTGAAGTTCGAGGGGGTGCCCAAGGCGCTGCTCGTGGCCGGCGTGAAGGGCGTCGCCGAGGGCGGGGCGGCCCTCGTGGCGGGCGAGGAGTTCACCAAGGCGCTGGAGCAGGCCGCCTGGAAGGCGGGCGGCGAGGTGGCCAAGGAGGCCCTCCAGAGCACCGCGTTCAAGCAGTGGGTCTCGCAGAAGCCGGTGATGGTGAACGGTCGACTGACCGGGACCGGACCCACGACGGCGGGGCGCGTCGCGGCCAAGGAGACGTCACGTGTTTCCAAGATGGCGCTGAAGGCGCTGGTCGGTTCGCAGACAGACGAGCGGACCGGGCAGCGTGTCCGCTCCTTCGTGAACCGCTACACGTACTTCGCCAAGCGCGCGCAGGAGTTGTCCCTCCTGGCGATGGCGATCGTCCCGCCGGAGGGCTACACCGTGGGGCAGTGGACCACGATGATGGAGGTCGCCCGCTAGCCGATGTTCTCCCGCGCCACGCAGACCTGGTTTGACGAGACCTTCGACGGTCCCACCGAGGTCCAGCGTCGGGGCTGGGAGACGATCCGGAGCGGACGACACGCCCTCCTGGTGGCGCCCACCGGCAGCGGCAAGACGCTGGCGGCGTTCCTCGCCGGCATCGACGCGCTCTCCGCCCGCTCCCCGGACGACGAGCCCGGTGTGCGGGTCCTGTACGTGTCCCCGCTCAAGGCGCTGGTCTACGACGTGGAGCGTAACCTCCGTGCGCCGCTCGCCGGGATCCGGCGCACGTCGGAACGTCTGGGGCTCCCCGTTCCCGACATCGACGTGTCCGTGCGCACCGGCGACACGCCGCAGCGGGAGCGCCAGCGCCAGGCGAAGCACCCGGCAAGGATCCTCGTCACCACGCCGGAGTCCCTCTTCCTGCTGCTCGGGTCCCGAGCCCGCGCGAACTTCCGCACCGTGGGCACGGTCATCCTGGACGAGGTTCACGCGCTGGCGCCCACGAAGCGCGGTTCGCACCTGGCGCTGTCGCTGGAGCGGCTGGCCGAGGTGGCGGAGGCCGATCCGCAGCGCATCGGCCTGTCGGCGACGGTGCAGCCGCTGGACGAGGTGGCGGCGTGGGTGGGCGGCGACCGCGACGTCGAGATCGTGGACGCGTCTCGCCCGCCGAAGCTGGACCTGAGGATCGTCGTGCCGGTGGCGGACATGGCGCGCCCGCCCGATCCGTCGCTGGACGGCAAGGACGAGGCTCCGCCGAGCCGACCGCGCGGCGGGTCCATCCTGGCGCGCCTCCCGGTGAGTGAGAAGTCCACCTCCGCTCCCACGTCGGAGCGCGGACTGTGGCCATCGCTCTACCCGGCCCTTTCCGCCGAGATCGACGGCGGTCGATCCACGATTCTCTTCACGAACAGCCGCGGACTGTGCGAACGCCTCGCCCAGCGCCTCAACGACGACGCCGAGGAGCCGCGCGTGCGCGCGCACCACGGCAGCGTCTCGCACGAGAAGCGGGCCGAGATCGAGGAGGGGCTCAAGACCGGCGCGCTGCGCGGCATCGTGGCGACGAGTTCGCTGGAGCTCGGGATCGACATGGGGGCGGTCGACCGGGTGCTCCTGGTGGAGTCGCCCGGCTCCGTGGCGCGCGGGCTGCAGCGCGTGGGCCGCGCCGGGCACGGGGTGGGGGAGACCAGCATCGGCCGCATCTACCCCAAGTCGCGCGGCGACCTGCTGGAGTGTGCCGTGATCGCGGAGCGGATGCAGCGCGCGGAGCTGGAGTCCGTGTCCGTGCCGCGCAACCCGCTGGACGTGCTGGCTCAGCAGATCGTGGCGATGTGCTGCGACCGCGAGCGCAGCGTCGCCGAGATCGGTGCGCTCGTCCGGCGCGCGTTCCCGTACCGCGAGCTGGGTCGGGCTTCGCTGGACGCCACGCTGGACATGCTCTCCGGTCGCTACCCGTCGGAGGACTTTGCGGATCTTCGTCCGCTGCTGGCCTGGGATCGCGCGCGCGACGTCCTCTCCCCGCGCCGCGGCGCCCCGATGGCGACGCGAATGAGCGGCGGCACCATTCCCGACCGCGGCACGTTCAGCGTGCATCTGACGGAAGGCGGCCCGCGTGTGGGGGAGCTGGACGAGGAGATGGTGCACGAGACCCGCGTGGGCGATCCCATCCTGCTGGGCGCCACGACGTGGCGCGTGGAGGAGATCACGCGCGACCGGGTGCTGGTGTCGCCCGCCCCCGGCGAGCCGGGCCGGCTGCCCTTCTGGAAGGGCGAGGGACCGGGCCGACCGATCGAGGTGGGGCGAGCCCTGGGCGCCTACCTGCGTGAACTGGGCGACGTTCCCCGGCCGCGGGCCGAGGCGTGGATCCGCGAGCGCGCTCCGCTCGACGAGCTGGCCGCGCGCAACCTGGCCGACTACGTCGCCGAACAGCGGGAGCAGTTCGGCGCGCTGCCGACGGACCGCGCAGTCTGCGTGGAGCGCTTCCGCGACGAGCTGGGCGACTGGCGGATCTGCCTCCTCACGCCGTTCGGTGCGCGCGTGCACGCGCCCTGGGCGATGGCTCTCCAGCGGACGCTGTCGCGCCGCTCCGGCTTCGAGACGCAGGCGATCTGGTCGGACGACGGCATCGTGCTGCGGTTCGCCGATGCGGAGGAACCGCCGTCCGTGGATCTCCTGTTCCCGGATCCGGACGAGCTGGACGAGCTGATCACGGAGCAGCTCGCGGACTCCGCGCTCTTCGCCGGGCTGTTCCGCGAGAACGCGGTCCGCTCGCTGCTCCTCCCGCGCCGCCGTCCGGGCCAGCGCAATCCGCTGTGGGCGCAGCGTCTGAAGTCGCAGCAGCTTCTCGCGGTCGTGCGGCGGTATCCCACGTTCCCGATCGTGCTGGAGACCTACCGGCAGGCGATGAAGGACGTGTTCGATCTCCCCGCGCTGGCGGAGCTGTTGCGCGACGTGCGCGACCGTCGGGTGAGCGTGCACGAGGCGGAGACGGCGTCCGCATCGCCGTTCGCGCGGTCGCTCGTGTTCTCGTACGTGGCGGCCTACATGTACGAGCAGGACTCGCCGCTGGCGGAACGGCGCGCGCAGGCGCTGACCGTGGATCCGGCGATGCTGCGCGAACTGCTGGGCGCGCCGGAGCTGCGCGAGCTGATCGATCCCACGGTGCTGGCGCGCCTGGAGCAGGAGCTGCAGCGCCTGCCCGAGGATCGTCGCGCGCGCGACGCGGATGAGCTGCACGATCTGCTGCGCGGGCTGGGCGATCTCACGGAGGCGGAGATCCGCGCGCGGTGCGAGGACGATCCCGCCGCCTGGCTGGCCGCGCTGGAAGG
Organism: bacterium; assembly: GCA_965216835.1. GTDB lineage: Bacteria > ARS69 > ARS69 > ARS69 > ARS69 > BQJX01. Next base: position 748,724 of record OZ244210.1, read on the forward strand.
CGAGCGCCGCGCCGCCCCGATCCGCATCGCCGGGGAGCGTCGCTGGATCGCGGCCGAGGACGCCGGCCTCTACCGCGATGCGCTCGGCGTGGCGCCGCCGCCGGGACTGCCGGACGCGTTCCTGGAGGCGACGGAGCGGCCGCTGCACCGGCTGGCGTCCCGCTGGGCCCGGCGGCACGGGCCCTTCCTGACGGAAGCGCCGGCCGCGCGCTGGAAGCTGCGACCCGCGCAGCTGGAGCCGGTGCTGCGCGAGCTGCTGGAGGACGGTCGCCTGTCCCGTGGGGAGATCCGCCCGGAGGGCCGCCAGAGCGAGTGGTGCGACACCGAGGTGCTGCGGCGCCTGAAGCGCGAGACGCTGGCCGCGCTCCGCCACGACGTGTCTCCGGTGGATGCGCGCACGCTCGGCGCGTTCCTGCCGCGCTGGCACGACATCGGCGGGGCGGCGGCCGGACCGGAGCGGCTCCTCGACGTGATCGCGCAGCTGGAGGGTGTCGCGCTGCCGTGGAGCGAGTGGCGCGACTCCGTGCTGCCCGCTCGCGTCCACGGCTTCCGGGCCGACCAGCTCGACGCGCTGTCCACGTCGGGCGCGCTCGTCTGGATCGGCCGGGGTGCGCTGGGCGTGCGCGACGGAAGGGTGTCGCTGCACCTGCGCGAGAACGTCGACGTGTGGGTGGATCCGCCCGCCGAGGAGGAGCCGGCGTCGGCGCTGCACGGCGCCATCCTCGAGGCGCTCGCGGCGCGCGGTGCGCAGTTCGCGCCGGCCGTCGAGCGGGAGGCACGGGAGCGCTGTCCGCAAGCGACGTCGGCGGAGTTCCGCGCCGCGCTCCAGGACCTCGCGTGGTCGGGCCGCGTCACGAACGACACGTTCGCGGCGCTCGCCGTCGCCGCGCCGCGTCGCGGGGCGGCCCGCGGGCCGCGGACGCCGCGTCGGCTGGCCGCGGCCTCCGGCGGTCGATGGTCCTGCGTGGAGGACCTGCTCGGGCCGCCGATGGATCCGACCGAGCGCCAGCTCGCCCGGGCCCGCGCGATGCTGGACCGGTGGGGCGTGCTCAGCCGCGACGCGGCCGCCGCCGAGTCGACGCCGGGCGGCTTCGGGGCGCTGTACCGCGTGCTGCGCGAACTCGAGGACGCGGGCCGCGTGCGTCGCGGCTGGTTCGTCGAGGGGCTGGAGGGCGCGCAGTTCGCGCACGCGGCCACGGTGGATCGTCTCCGGGCGGTGCGGCCGCGCGACGACGCTCCGGATCCGCCGACGGATGAGGATCTCGTGCTGTCCGCGGTGGATCCGGCGAACGCCTGGGGCGCGCTGCTCCCCTGGCCGATCGACGAGGACGACGACACCGCGCGTCCGCGGCGCGTCGCCGGAGCGTGGGTCGTGCTGTCGGACGGCTGGCCGATCGCCTGGCTCGGTCCGCGCGGCCGCGATCTCCGCGTCTTCCCGCCGCCGGGACGCACCGCCGGGGAAATCGTGCCGCGCGTGGTGGAGTCGCTGCGCCGGCTGCCGGAGCGGGCACGGCGCCGCCTGCGTATCGAGCGGATCGACGGTCGCCCGTTCCGCGAGTCGCCGCTCCTGGCCGGCTTCCGGGAGGCGGGATTCACGGCCGGCTACCGCGGCCTGGCCGACACGCGCCGCTGAGGATTCCATGCCCGAAGGCGACACCGTTCACTCCATCGCGAACTTCCTTCGACCGCGCCTCGTCGGGTCCACGCTGGATGGAGGGGAGGCGCGCGACCTCCCGGAGCTTCGCCTGGGCGGCCGACGCGTGGAGGCGGTGACCGCGCGCGGCAAGCACCTGTGGATGAACTTGGACGACGGCACGTCGCTACGCAGCCACCTCGGAATGTGGGGATCGTGGCACGTGTACGCGCGCGACGAATCGTGGCGGAAGCCTCGCCGGCAGATGGCGCTGCGCCTCGACGTCGGCGCCGACACCTTCGTCTGCTTCAACGCCGAGGAGGTGGAACTCGTGCGCCTGGGCAGCGTGCGCGAGAAGGAGTTGCACGCGCGCCTCGGTCCCGATCTCATCGCGGACGACGTGGACTTCGCGGCCCTGCCCGCGCGGGCGCGCGAGCTCCTTCCGCCGGACGCGCCGCTGGCCGACGTGCTCCTGGACCAGCGCCTCGCAGCCGGCGTCGGCAACGTCTACAAGAGCGAGGTGCTCTTCCTCGAGGGGATCGCGCCGGACCTGTGCCTGGCGGACTGCCCGGACGACGTGCTTGCGCGCGCGTTCGAGACGGCGGCCACGTGGTTGCGCCGCAACGTCGACACGATGTCCCGCGTCACGCGCCCGGAGGGACGCGGCAACGGCGATCGCCTGTGGGTGTACGGACGCGCGGGGCTTCCCTGCCACCGGTGCGGTCGGCCCGTGCGGGAACGCCGTTTCGGACGCGGATGGCGCGACACCTACTGGTGTCCCGCCTGTCAGCCTCCCGCCTAGCCCGCTCCGAAGACCCGGCGCGCCAGCGTCAGGGTCACCGGCGGCAGCAGCGCCGCGAAGAGAAGGTTCAGCACGAGCCCCGTCCTCACCATGTCGCCGATACGGACCTGCCCGCTCGCGAAGACGATCGCGTTGGGCGGCGTGGCCACGGGCATCATGAACGCGCAGCTCGCGGCGACCACCATCGGGACGGTGAGGGTGAGCGGGGCGATCCCCAGCGCCACCGCCATCGCGCCGAGCACCGGCAGGAAGGTGGCGGTGGAGGCCGTGTTCGACGTGAGCTCCGTGAGGAAGATCATGAGCGTGACGACGATGGCGGTCAGCAGCAGCAGGGGCAGGGCGCCCGCTCCCGACAGCGCATCGCCCAGGAACTCGGCGAGACCGGTCCGCTGGATGGCGGACGCCAGGCTGAGACCGCCGCCGAACAGCAACAGGATGTCCCACGGGAGCGCCGGAAGCCGCGACGCGTCCAGCAGGAAGGACGCGCGGGAGGACCTCGCCGGCCAGAGAAACAGCACGATGCCGGCCGTCAGCGCGATGCCCGCATCCGACAGGCCCGGGAGAACCCGCTCCAGCAGTGGGCGCGTCACCCAGGCCGCCGCGGTGAGGGCGAACACGACGGCCACCGACTTCTCCGCCCAGGAGAGCGGCCCCAGCCTCTCCGACACCTCCAGCACCGCGGCGGTACCGGCGACGCTGTCCTTCCGACGCAGCGGGAACGTGATCCGCACGAGGACGAACCACGCCAGCGGCAGCAGCAGCATGACGAGCGGGAGGCCGACCATCATCCAGCGCGCGAAGCCGAGGCTCATCCCGTAGTTCTCCCGCACGAACCCCGCGAGCAGCGCGTTGGGCGGCGTCCCGATGAGCGTGCCCACGCCGCCGATGCTGGCCGAGTACGCGATGCCGAGGAACAGGCACGGCGCCAGCTTCGCGGCGGTGCGCCCGTCGCGCTTCGCCCACTCGATCACGGAACCGGCGATGGGCAGCATCATGACCGTGGTGGCGGTGTTGCTGACCCACAACGACAGGAACGCGGTGGCCGCCATGAACCCGCCCACGAGGGACGCCTCGGCACGACCGCCCGCGTGCCGGACGATCCGGAGCGCGATCCGCCGGTGGAGGTCCCAGCGCTGCAGGGCGTCGGCCAGGAGGAACCCGCCCAGGAAGAGGAAGAGGACGGGGTTGGCGTAGGGGGCCACGGCCGCCTTCACGCCGTCCGGAGTGGAGAGGGGCAGCAGGACGATCGGGAGGAGAGCCGTGACCGGGAGCGGCACGGCCTCCGTGATCCACCAGACCGCCATGAAGGCGCCCAGCGCCGTGACCGCCCACGCCTCGGGGCCCAGGCCCTCGGGCGCTGGCGCCAGCCGGAGGGCCACGTAGAGGGCCGGCCCCAGCCCGCGCCCGATGCGCCGGACCGTGCCCGCCCGGCCTGCCTCGCCCTCGTGGCTCATCCCGCTCCTCCCGCGCCGGGATCGTAGCACGGGGTCCGGAGAACGGCTCTCAGGGGCTTCTCCGGCCCCGTTGGTCCCTCCTGCCCGCCGCAAGCCCCGGTGAGGAGGCGGTCCGCGGGAATCCTGGGTAGAATGAGGGCCGAGACTCCGGTCCGGGCCGCCGAATCCCCTTCGTCATCCCGGCCTTTCCCCGCACCCCAGATCGGGGAGGAGAGCGTCCGTGGGCCGTCCCAGCCCTCCGAATTCGATCCGGCCCGCCCCGAGGCTCGGGGGCGCGATGCCGCTCGTCGTGCTGATCCTGCTGGCGCTGTCCTCCGCGGCCCTCGCCGCGGTGCCGGCCGTGCCCGAGGAGGCCGAGTACGTCGAGGGGATGGTCTCGATCCGCTTCGCGCCCGGCGTCACCGCGGCGCAGCGCGACGAGGTCTTCCGCGATCTGGGCGCGCGCTCCGTTCGGCACCTGGACTGGATCGACTGGTGGGCCGTGGAGATGTCCCGGCGCACCACCCGGGACGCGATGGCCCGCTGGGGCGACTCCCCGCTCGTGGAGTGGATCGAGCCGAACGGCGTCGTGCGGGGCGACGGGGAGATCCCCGACGACCCCGAGTTCGGCCGGCAGTGGCACCTTCGCAACGTCGGCCAGCACACCGGAACGTACGGAACCGGGACGCCCGGCGCCGACGTGGACGCGGTGAAGGCGTGGTGCATCACGAAGGGCGATCCCGACGTCCTCGTCGCGGTGCTGGACACCGGAGTCCGCCTGGATCACCCGGACCTCGCCCCGTCGATCTTCCGGAATCCCGGCGAGATCGAGGGCAACGGCATCGACGACGACGGCAACGGCTACGTCGACGACGTGCACGGCTGGAACTTCGAGGACGTGGAGACCACGCCCGGCAACGCCGACGCCTCCGACACGCACGGACACGGCACGCTCTGCGCGGGGATCATCGCCGGTCTGGACAACGGGACGGGGGCCGTTGGCGTGGCGCCGGGCGTGTCCATCCTGCCGGTCCGTGTGCTGACCGAGACGGAGACGTTCCCGCCGTCGGGATCTCACCTGCAGGTGGCGATGGGCATCCGCTACGCGGTGGACACGGGCGCGGACGTGCTGAGCTGCAGCTTCGGCGGTCAGTTCGGCAGCGGGCTGCTCAAGGCCGCGCTGGAGTATGCGGAGCTGCGCTCCGTGGAAGCGGTGTGCGCGGCCGGGAACAGCCAGCAGGACATCGACTTCTTTACGTTCTTCCCGGCCGGCTACGACCTCACGAACATCATCTCGGTGGCCGCGTCCGATCCGGACGACGATCTGGCGATCGCGTTCTCCAACTACGGATTCGAGAACGTGGACCTCGTGGCGCCGGGCGTCGACATCTGGGGTCCGATCCATCGCCGGAACGATCCGAACGACCTCTACGGAATGGCCAGCGGCACGTCGTTCGCGGCGCCGATGGTGGCCGGCGCGATGGCCCTGCTGGAATCGTACGTGCCGGGGCTGGATCATCCCACGCCCCGCGAGGTCCTCCTGACCGGCATCGACGAGCGACCGCGTCTCTTCGGCTTCGTGGGCACGGGCGGTCGCCTCAACGTGCATCGGCTGCTCCGTTCCGTTTCCGATCTGGACGAGATCCTGCCGGCGCGCGTCGTGGATCTGGAGGTGGCGGAGGTCGGCCGCAACTGGATCGAGCTGGAGTGGACCGCCAGCGGGGACGACGGGCTGGCCGGAACCGCGTGCTGCTACGACATTCGCTACGCGCCCTTCGAGATCGGGAACAACTTCGACCTGATGCCCATCCTGGTCGATCCGCCGGCGCCGCTGCGGGGCGGCGAGCGCCAGCGCTTCCGCATCGACAATCTGGATCCGGGGACCGAGTATCACTTCGCGCTCACCGTTTCGGACGAGGCGTACGGCATCACGGTGCCGTCCAACGAGGTCTCGGGCGTCACGGACGCGGTCGCGTTCACGCTCGACGCGGCGGACGTGAGTCTCAGCGGACGCACGGGGCAGCTGGCCGAGTTCTCACTGTCCCTCCAGAACCGGACGCCCCTGGACTTCGATCTGCAGGTCTCCTCGGATCGTGAGTGGCTGCTGCCGATCGAGCCGAGCGGCATCGTGCCGGGCGGGGCCACCGTCTCCGTCGCCGTGCAGTGGAACGCCTCCCGCATGTGGCCGGGCACGCACACCGGCACGGTGGAGATCGCGGCCGACGGCGGATCGCAGGTCACGCGTGTCCCGGTGACGCTGAACGTCACGCCGGCCGCGGAGCTGGACGTGGCCGCGGCGTCGCTGGACGTGGGCGAGGCGTTCCCGACGTCGCCCGCCCTCGCGCCCCTGACGATCCGCAACGTGGGCTACCAGCCGCTGACGCTCATCGACGTGCTGACCCTGGGCGACGGCTACTCGGCGTCGCCTACGGAGGCCAGCGTCGCGCCGGGCGGATCGCTGGACCTGGAGGTCCGCCTCGATCCGGTGGCGCTGGGCGTTCATCCCGGCACCCTCACGATCATCACCGACGATCCGTTCAGCGGGACGGTGACGCTGCCCCTCACGGGGCTCGGAGTGGAACCGCCGGAGATGGAACTGGCGCTGGAGTCCGTCGCCTCGACGGCGTTCTCGGGCATTCCGTCGGAGCCGGTCGAGCTGCCCGTGCGGAACTCCAACCCGGACGGCGCCCACCTTCGCGTCCGCCTGAGTTCCGTCGAGTTCCACGATCAACCGGGCGACGGCGATCGCGCGGGGCGCAGGCGATGGCTCTCGATCGAGCCGGCCGAGCTTGTCATCCCGCCGGGGGAGACGGCCACCGCGCTCGTCCGTTTCGGTTCGGAGCACCTGGCCCCGGGCGACTTCCGCGGCCGCATCGCGGCGACGGCCAACGACCCCGATCGTTCCCGCACGATGATTCCCGTGGACGTGGAGGTGCTCGGCGTCGCGGACCTCGGCGTGGAGGACGGAGCGGTGGACTTCGGCGCCATTCCCGCGGGCACCTACCGCGAGCGGAGCCTGTCCCTCAGCAACCCGGGCACGGAGTCGCTCGTGGTGAGCCCCCGCGTGGAGGGTCCCTTCCGGGTGATGAGCCCCGCCCTGGAGATCGATCCGGGCGAGGCCGCCGAGCTGCGCGTGCGCTTCCGCCCCGACGGCTCGGGGCTGCACGCGTCGCTGATGCGGCTGGAGACGAACGATCCCGACCGTCCGCTGGCGGTGGTGCCGCTGCTCGGCCGCGCCAGCGAGACTGCCGTCTGGAATGGCGAGGTCCGCGTGGAGGGGGACTTCGTCCTGGCGGAGGGAAGAAGCGTCACGGCGGGGCCCGGCACGAAGATCCTCGTGGAGCCCGCCTCCGGACCGGGCCGCGGCGCGGCCGGATTCCGGGTGCGGGGCGAGCTGCGACTGTCCGGCACGGCGGAGGAGCCCGTCGTCCTGGAGGCGGTCGACGGCGCCGCGTGGGACGGGCTGCGCGTGGAAGGGCGCGCGGTGGTCGCGCACGCCCGGATCTCCGGGGCCCGCACCGCCCTGCGCGCGCACTCGGGTTCCGACGTGACCGTGGAGTGCGCGCGGTTCTCCGGCAATGACCATGCGCTGCACCACGAGGCCGGCGCCCGGACGCGCGTCCGCGGCACGCGACTGGAGAGCCGGGCGAGCAACCTCGTCCTGGACGGGGCCGACGGACTGGAGGTCGGGGCGGCCGACGGTCGCCAGAACGTCTTCGTCGAGCCGGTGAACCCCGACGGAGTCCACGTGAAACTCCTCTCCGCCCCCTCGCCGCCGCCGGACCTCTCCGGCAACGCGTGGCTGGTCCTGCCGGCCGTCGTGCTCGGCCCGGACGACGAGGATCGCCTGCGGAGCCGGATCGTCGGGCCGGGGGCGGAGGACGTCGTGCTGCTGCCCCTGCTGGACCGGTTGCCCGAGGACTGCGAGGACCTCGTGGAGCCTCCGCCCCCCGCGTTGCCCTCGCAGTTCTCGTTCGCCCGCGGCCTGCAAAACCCCACCCGCGGCGACGCCCGCATCGACTTCGAGCTTCCCGCCGGCTTCCACGGCCGAGTGGTCCTGGACGTCTACGACGTCCGCGGGGCCCGGGTGCGCCGGATCCTGGATCAGCCGGGCGAGCCCGGGCGATTCGACGTATCCTGGCGGCTGGACGACGGGGCCGGACGACCGGTCGCCACCGGCGTCTACTTCCTCCGGCTCGGCGCCGGGGAGTTCTCCGGAACCCGGAAGCTGCTGGTCCTGCGCTAAACCCCTCGCGATCTTCATCCGGGACTTGCAGGATGAGCCAAGTCCGCGCACTTTGTTCGGCGATCGGACGAGTTCGCCCCGCAAGGAGGAAAGCGTGAGCCAGCACGACCGGATGGCCATTGTCGTGGGAGGAGGTCCCGCCCCGGGGATCAACAGCGTGATCGGAGCCGCCACGATCCGGGCCGCGCTGGAGGGAGTGGAGGTCCTCGGGATCCACGACGGCTTCGAGTGGATCATGCACGGCGACACGGACCACGTGGAAGAACTCTCCATCGACACCGTGAGCCGCATTCACTTCCGCGGCGGCTCGTACCTGGGGATCTCCCGTGCCAATCCCACCACGTCGCCGAAGACGCTGGAGACCACGGTGCTGTCGCTGCTGCGCCTGGGCGTGACGCGTCTGGTCACGATCGGCGGCGACGACACGGCCTACACCGCGATGCGGCTCGAGGAGCAGTCCCGCGGGCGGCTGCGCGTCGTCCACGTTCCCAAGACGATCGACAACGACCTGGACCTTCCGCCCGACGTCAACACGTTCGGGTTCCAGACCGCGCGTCACGTCGGCTGCGAGATCGTGAAGAATCTCATGGTCGATGCGAACACCACGTCGCGCTGGTACTTCGTCATCTCGATGGGCCGCAAGGCGGGGCACCTCGCGCTCGGCATCGGCAAGGCGGCGGGGACCACGCTCACGCTCATTCCGGAGGAGTTCTCCTCCATGCCGATCCGCCTCGCCACGCTGGCCGACACGCTGGTCGGGGCCATCCTGAAGCGACGCGCGTCGGGGCGGCGCGACGGCGTCGCGGTCATCGCGGAGGGCGTCGTGCTCAGCATCGACCCCGAGGATCTGGCGGAGGCGGAGCACGCGGAGCGTGACGATCACGGGAATCTGCGCATCGCCGAGGTCAACATCGGGGAGATCCTCAAGAACGAGGTGGAGAAGCGCCTGGAGGAGTTCTCCATCAAGTGCACGATCGTGGCGAAGAACATCGGCTACGAGCTGCGCTGCGCGGATCCCATCCCGTTCGACATGGAGTACGCGCGGGATCTGGGCTACTGCGCCGCCAAGTACCTCCTCGACGGCGGCAACGCCTCGATGGTCTCGATCCAGGGCGGACACTTCGTTCCGATCCCGTTTCCCAGCATCCTGGATCCGGAGACGGGGCGCGCCCGGCTCCGGCTCGTGGACGTCCACTCGCACCGCTACGGCATCGCCCGCCGCTACATGATCCGGCTGCGTCGCGACGACTTCGAGGACTCGAAGGAACTGGCCGGGTTCGCGACGGAGGCCGGAATGTCGATCGATCAGTTCCGGACGCGATTCGAGGCGATCATCCAGGACGAGCCGCCCCCCCTGGAGTTCGTGCCGGGCGAGCGGGACTGACGAGCCGGCCGAACGTCTGTCTCCACCCCGCCCGTGGACGGCCGTGCCGGCGATCCGTGGGCGGAATCTGGGAGACCCCGGGGCGCCGTACCGGTCCCCGAAGCCGCGGCTCCGCGACACGGCGCCGCGACCGGGCGACACGGCTGCGGGCGGAACCCTGCCAGGAAACCATCGGATCGCCCCGGAATCCCGATCGTCCGCCGTGGGCATGCTTCCTGCTCCGATTCGGGGCGTCCCGAACCCGGAGGTTTCCGATGGATTCGCGCTTGGCCCGGCCCCGACTGCTTCCCGCCCTTGCCCTGGCTCTGTTCCTGCCGTCGTCGGCCCTCGCCGGCGGCCTCGGCGTGCGCGGCGCGCTCGTCAACAACACGCAGACGGAGGAGAACCTCCGGATGGTGGGCGCGTTCGCCCGCGTCGGCGGCGTCCTGGCGCTGGAGGGCGCCGTGGACTACCGCCGCGAGGACGTCGGTCCGGACTCGAGGGTCAAGACCTGGCCGGTCACGGCGAGTCTCGTGTTCCAGCCGGTCCCGTTCGTGTACGGGCTGGCGGGCGTGGGCTGGTACAACACCACCGTCGAGTTCCCGGAGGCGCTCGGCCTGGACGACGAGACGACCACGGAGTTCGGCTACCACGCCGGCGTGGGGACGCAGCTCCCCATCGTCCCGACGCTGAGCGTGGTGGGAGACGTCCGCTACAACTACGTGGATTACGACCTGTCGGAGTTCGCGGACGCGGTGGGCGACTTCGAGGACGGAAGCTACGTCTCGCTGAACGTCGGCCTGATGTTCACGCCGCCGGGATTCTAGGCGAGGGTGCGGTTCAGGCGTCGGCGGCCGTGAGGTCGTCCTCGGAATCGACGAGCTGGAAGAGGCTGGAGATCCCCACGACCTTGAACAGCTTGCGGTACCGCTGGGGAAGGCCGACCAGCTGGATCCGGCCGCCGGCGTTCTGGACCGATGCGCACGTGGCGCTCAGCAGCCCGATGCCCCCGCTGTCGATGCGGTCCACCTGGGCCAGGTTCAGCGCCACCTGCTTCACGCCGGCCTCGCAGTCCGCCCGGATCCGGGAGACCACGGCGTCGGCGTCTTTCCCGTAGGACAGCGCGCCCCGGAGCCGGTAGATGACGAGGCCGGCAATCTCCGACTCGACGCGCTCACACTCGAGATGGGTCCACATGGGGGCGCTCCTTCGGGTTGGCGACCCCCGAAGGTAGCACGACCGGGCCGGAGGCGGGACCGCCGTCTGGCCCCCGGGACGGGCGACGGACCCACCGCCGGGCCCGGGGCTCCTAGCGGTACAGCTCCTCGACCCGGCTCCAGGAGGACGACGTCGAGGCCAGCAGCGTGCTTCGCGACAGGTCCCGTCGGGCGTGCTCCCACTCCGCCGCGCGGCGTTCCACCTCGTCGCGATGCCCGCGACCGATCTCGGCGAGACCCAGCTGCTCCGCCGTGGAGGCGGCGTCCGCGCGGTAGGACGCCGAGGCCGGATCCAGCCGGGTGGCGCTCTCGTTCAGCAGCCACGGCATCACGCGGAAGCCGTCCACGCGCAGCGCCACGGCCTGCGTGTGGACGCATTCGGCAAGGCTCTGCGGTCGGAACGTGACGGCGAACGCGATCAGCGCGACGATGAGCCCCAGGGCCAGCGGCGCGGAGCGGGAGGGCCGCGGCTGCTCGCGGAGGAAGCGCGGAGCCTCGAGCGCCTGCACGATCCAGGCGAGCCCCGCCGCCAGCACCGCTGCACCCGCCGTGAGGATCGTCAGTTCCAACGGGACCATCCCCAGCGCGGACGATGCGCCGAGCTGCGCGTTGCGGACGAGCTGCGGCGCTCGCAGGAGCACGAACGCCCCCGCGAGCACCGGACCCAGCAGCAGGAACGCGGCGCCGGCCCGGCGGCGTCGTCCGGCCAGCATCATCCCGAGCCCGGGCACGAGCAGGCCCGCCGCCACGACGACGCGTGCGTCGCGAAGCCAGTGACGCTCGCGCGCCGCCGTCACGAGCGGCTCGCGGTCCGCAGCCGCGATCGCACGCGACCACGTCGTGAAGATTCCGAGAAGGAGGAACGCGACGATGCCGAGGCCGATCGCGTCCCCGTGCGTGGTGGATTGCAGCCACGGGGCGACGCGGCCGCGCAGGAGCAACAGCGCGAACGCGGCCAGCAGCGCGCCGGGCCCGAGGAGGCCCCAGACGACGGCCATCGGGCCGGACGTCATCCACACGGGCGCGACCGGCCCCATCAGGTACGCCTTCCACACGGAGGGACGACGCGGATCGTTGCGGGGGCCGGCGCTCGCTTCCGGGATCGAGCGCGGCGGAGCGACGGGACCGGTCTTCCTGCGCCGGCCCGTTCGCTGCGCCTCGATCGTCCACACCTTGCCGGAGGCCATGGGCAGCTCCTTGCGGGTTTCGCCGCGGGGGCGGTGACGGAGCCGCGGACGGCCCCTCCGCGCTGTTGCAATCGACGTGCCGCGTCGGGAATCGGCCGGGGAGGCGGTGAGACGCGCCCCGCCCGGGACGGATGTGCGGGAACGGAACGATGAGGCGGCGCGCTGTCCGGATTGCGAACAGTCGCCTTCCGAACCTGCTAGGATGCGGTGGCCTTTCCCCAGGGGGTTCCGATGCGCAGGTTCGGCTTCATCCTGGCCGCGACGGTCGTCTTCCTGGCCGGTGCCGCCCGCTCCGAGGATCGCCCGCCGGTCCGCAACCTCATCGTGCTGCTGGCGGACGGCGCGGGCTACAACACCTGGCTCGCGACGGGGCACTACGTCGGAACGGGGCACTCTTCCTTCCGCGATGCGCCCGGCTGGGTGGAGGTGGCCTGCGCCGTCCACGCGCGCCGAGACTCCCGTCCCGAGGATCTGGACCCTGGCACGCCGCTCGCGGAGCTGCAGGACCCGATCCTCGTCTACGATCCGGAGAAGGCGTGGGCGCGGTTGCCGGTCGAGGGAGGGAGCGAAGAGTACCCGCATTGCTTCGACGGATACCGGTGGCTGCGCAAGGCGCCGGACTCCGCCAACACGGCGTCCGCGCTGTGCACGGGCGTGGCCACGTACCACGGCTCGATCAACGTCGATGTGTTCGGCCGGCCCGTGGAACCCACGCTCGTGTCGCTGGCGCGACGCGGCGGACGACGGACGGGAGTCGTGAGCAGCGTGCCGCTGAGTCACGCCACGCCGGCCGCGCTGGGCGGCGCGCACGCGCCGAGCCGCAGCCTCTACTGCTCGATCGCGCGGGAGATGCTCCTCTCCGGGCAACTCGACGTGATCCTCGGCTGCGGGGACGGCGAGTCCGACAAGGACGGAAGGCCGCGCGCCGGAACGGATCCCAGGGTGGCGGCCTACGCGGGCGGCGAGGAACTCTGGGCGCACCTGACCGGGCGCGTCCGGCTGGAGCCGGGCGATCCGGTGGGCGTGGCGTTCCCGGCGGAGACGTGGGAGATCACGGCCGAGGAGATCCGCGTGCTGGACGAGTGGCGCGTGTTCCGCGACCGTGAGGCCGTCGAGGCGCTGCAGGTCGGCGACGTTCCGGAGAAGCTCCTCGTCGTGCCGCGCGTCTCGCACACGCTGCAGGCCGATCGATCCTCGTCGTCGGATCCGCGCTGGACGTCGCCCGGGGAGGATCCGCTCCTCACGAACGTGCCGGATCTGGCGACGCTGACCCGTGTGGCCCTCAACGCGCTGGACGACGACCCGGACGGCTTCTATCTCTGCGTGGAGGGCGGCGCCATCGACTGGGCCATGCACGACAACGCGGCCGGTCGCATGATCGAGGAGACGCTGGACTTCCTGGAGGCCGTGGACGCGGTCGTGGAGTGGGTGGAACGCGAGAGCTCGTGGGAGGAGACGCTCGTCGTCGTGACCTCGGACCACGATCACATGCTGTGGGGGCCCCGCGCCGACGTCGTTCCGTTCGATCCGCTCGCCGATCGCGGGCCGGGCGAGGTGCCGGGCCATCTGTGGCTTTCCGACCACCATTCGAACGCGCTCGTGCGGTTGCTGGCGCGCGGAGCCTTCGCGGATCGTCTGCCCGCGCTCGCCCGGAACCGGGATCCCGTGCGCGGCAACTACCTCCACCAGGTGGACGCTCACCTCGTGATGGCCGCCGCGCTGGTGCCGTCGCCGGAGCCGCTGCCCGCGGCGATCGCGCGGGCGTTCGCCGGCTCCACGCGGGTCGTCGGAGTGGGGCATCGTCCCGGGAACGCCGCGCTGGACGGCCTTGTGGCGGAGCTGGCGGCCGATGCGTTATCGGCCTCCACGGAGATCCGCCTCGGCTTCCTGCCGCCGGATCGTCAGGCGGACCTCGACGCGTTCCTGGACGGAGAGCTGGAAGCCGGGGCGCTGGACGGGGAGCGGAGCGGGCTGCTCACGCGGATCCGCTCTGCGCGCGCCGCGCCGGACGGGCGGTTGCCCCGCGTCCGGGCCGGGGATCCGGAGGTGGGAGAGCAGGGCGTGGTCTGGATCGCATCGCCCGAACGCGTCCGGCGTCTGACGCCCGTCGCCCCGCCGGTCGAGTCTCCGGGGGCGGGGGAGAGGATGGCCGCCGCCTCGCCCACCGGCTACCTCGCGGTGCTCCCCTGGAGCGGCGACGTCGACGGAACCGGGCCGGGCGCGCTGCGCTACCTCGCCGGAACGCCGCTGGCGCTCGTGGACGTCACCGCGGATCCGCGGGCGGCGGGCGCCGCCGACTTCACGGACCGTCCGGCCGCCGGAACGGAACTCGGGCGGATGTGGGATGCGGTCGTGCGGGTCTCGCCCTAGGGCACCTCGAACAGCGAGCGCGGCAGCTCCTCCGGCACCTCGATGCCCCAGGGATCGTCCTCGCGCCCGTGGTCGGTGGGGAGCAGGATCCGGCCGAACGGCCGCCAGCCCGCCCACGGCCGCACGAAGCGCGGCTCCTCGTCCCCGGCGGTGGGGTAGTACGCCCACTGCGACACCAGTCCGGTGTCCCGCGCGATCCACACGTCGTACTTGTTCTGCGGCGTCACGCCGACCGAGTCGAACGTCATCGTGAGGAGATCCGCGGCGCGTCCGTCCTCCATCGCCGACTCGCCCCGATAGCGCAGGATCACGCCGTCGTCGAGCAGCTTGTACGGCATCGCCAGCCAGTAGCTGTCGTTGATCCAGGCCGAGTAGCCGAACTCCAGGTGCTTCGCGCGCGTCTCGGCCTCCTCGACCTCTTCGCCGTGGAGCCACGACCTCCCCTCGCGTGTGTTCACGTTCAGGAGGACCAGGAGCGAGTCGGCCTCCAGGCGAAGGTCCCCCGTGAGCTTGTCCCAGTGGTGGAGCCGCTTCTGCGCGAAGTTCCAGCGGAAGAAGCGCGTGGCGTCCCAGCCCTCGCGCCCGCCCATCGCGGTCAGGGTCTCCCCGGCCAGGCGCAGCGCCTCCGCGTCGCCGGTGGCGGCGGCGGCGGGGGACGCGAACGACAGCGCCGCCGCAAGGACGACGAGCCGGGTCCGGGCGAACGGGCGCATGCTTCCCTCCACGTTGAATGGAGCCCGAACCTAGCACGCCCGCGATTTCAGGACCCCGGGAAGTCATCGGGTTGCTACGCTCGTCCGGTCCCGTTTCCGGAGGCGGACCCGTGATTTCCTGGACCCGGTGGATGCTTCCCGCCGCGCTGCTGGTCGGCCTGGCGCTGCGGCTCTTCGGGCTGGGCTGGGGCCTGCCCGATCTGTTCGAGGAGGCCACGCCGTTCTTCCGGGCCTGGGATCTCTGGCACCTCGGCCGCCCCGAGGGCTTCTCGGCCGATCCGGAGTTCTACCGCTACCCCTCGCTCGTCATCTACGCGCAGGCGATCGCGCAGGGCGTCGGGATCCTCGTGACGTGGCTGTCCGGCGGCGACGAAGCGGTCCGCGCGCTTCCCGCGGACTTCCTGGTCGAACGCACTCCCTGGCTGTGGCGCGGGCGCGCCGTCACGATGCTCTTCGGCCTCGGCCTCGTGGGCGCGGCGTTCTCCCTCGGGCGACGGCTCGGCGGACCGGGGGCGGGGGCCGTGGCGGCGTTCGCGGCGGCGACGAACGGCGTGCTGGTCCTGCACTCCCAGACGATCAACGTGGACCTGCCCGCCGCGGCGCTGACGACGGCCGCGCTGGCGGTGGCCGTGGCCGTCGCGCGCCGGCCGACGCGCCGCGCGTCCGTCTGGCTCGGCGTCTTCCTCGGCCTCGCGACGTCGGCGAAGTATCCCGGGGCGTTTCTCGTGGTGCCGGCGCTGCTCGCACATCTCCTGGCTCCCCGCGACGACGGGGATCCCGCGTGGCTCGCCCGCCTCGCGATGACCGGAGCCGCGGCGCTTGCGGCGTTCGCCCTGACGTCGCCGTACGTCCTGATCCGCCTGCCCGAGGCCTGGGCCGACGTCGCGTCCGAGGGCGAGCACATGCGGCTCGGACACTTCGGGGTGGCCACGGACTCCGCGGCGCTCGGCTACCTGCGCCTCCTGTCGATGGGCGCGCTCGGGCCGATCGCGTTCGCGGCCGCGCTGGCGGCAATGTTCGTCGGAGTTCGGCGCGGCCGCCGCGACGTGATCGTCGTGACGTCGTTCCTCGCGACGGCGCTGGTGACGCTCGGCGCCTGGGCCATGTGGGCGGAGCGCTACCTGCTCCCGGTGCTGCCCGCCTGGCTGGCGCTGGCCGCGTGGCTGGCGGGCGACGTGCTCGCGCGGCGCGGCCGCGCGCTGGGGGTGGCGGCCGGACTCCTCGTCGTGGCGTCGGGGGCCGTGGGGCTTCCCCGCGTCGCCGAGCGGCTGGAGACCGATCCGCGGACCGCGGCGCGCGAGTGGATCGAGGGGCACGTCCCGGGCGGCGCGTTCCTGCTGCTGGAGGCGTGGGGCCCCGACCTGCTGGAGCCGGAGGACCTCTGGGTCATGCCGGTCGAGCTGCGCCGGCGCGCCGTCGATCGCGGCGGCCGGCCGCTCTACCTCGTGCAGTACCTCCCCACCTACCAGTCGCAGCCGGAGCTGAGCGAGGCGTTCTACGACCTGGAACTGTTCCCCGAGGTCGACGTGATCGTCCTCACGGGGGACATCGGCGAGCGCTACCTCGCGGAGCCGGATCGCTTCGCGCACCAGGTGGCGTTCTACGAGGACGTGCGTCGCGGCTTCGCGGAAGTGCTCCGCTTCGAGGCGACGGGGCGGGAGGACCGGTGGGTCGCGATCTACGCGCGCCCGCACGTGTCGCAGACGTTCACGGATCGCGCGGCGCCCCTGGGTCCGCAGCCGTTGCGCCCCGACCGGCGTCGGCCGATCGCGGGCGAGGCCGCCTGGTTCGCCAAGCTCGCCCTCAACTACGAGACGTTCGGGTTCCTGGACGAGGCCGTCGCCTCGTACGAGGCGTCGCTGCGGGTGGAGGGATCGCCGCCGGCGACCGTGCTGGGAGCCGCCACCGGACTCGCGAGATGCCACGGATCGCGCGGCGAGACGGACCGGGCGAAGGCCGCGCTGCGGGCGGCGGCGCAACTCTGCGAGGGCCGGCCCGAGGCGGATCGACTGCGGGAGATGGCGCAGGATCTGGAGCGGTAGCTACTTCCGCGCGGTCACGTACTCGAGAAGGTCCACCACCTGGGCGGGGCGTTCGGCGACGGCCAGCGCCGCGGCATCGACTTCCTTGAGCGCATGGCGATGCTCCTCGGAGTGGAGCACGATCAGCGGCTTGCCCAGCGCCGCCGCATAGCCGGCGTCGAAGGCCGCGTTCCACTGCCGGTACTTCTCCCCGAACCGCACGACCACGACGTCGGCGGAGGCCAGCATCGTGCGGGTGCGGATGGCGTTGACCTTGGCGCCCTTGTGATCCTTCCAGAACGGACGATCCTCCTCGCCCAGGAGATCCGTCCCGACGTCGTCGCTGGCCGCGTGGTCCAGGACGGGACCGTGGAATTCCACGGGGAGTCCGCGCTGATCCGCGCCGCGGCGGATCTCGTCGCGCCAGTCCGTGTGGATCTCACCGGAGAGGTAGACCTTCCAGGTCATCGGCCCAGCACCGTTCGCGTCCGCTCCGCGAAGTCCAGCAGGCCCGAACGGTGTTCGGGCATGATGTCGAGGATTTCGGGGTCGCTGCCGTCGGCGAACATCACCTTCCGCTTGCCCGGCGACACCGGCTCCAGGTCGGCGCTGTTCACGCCCACCGATGCGTGTCCCTCCAGGACGCAGACACACGTCACCTCGGCGTCGCACCAGACGGCGAACGCCGTGCCCACCACCTCCACGCGACCTTCCGGCGTGGTGATGACGAGGTCGCGTCCCGCGAAGCCGGGGCCGGTCAGGAAGATGGCTTCTCCCTCGCGCACGGCGCCGCGCAGGCCCTCGGCCGCCAGCGGATCGGGCAGCACGAGCCGGCCCGGGTTCACGCGCACCGCCAGCATGTCGTCCCACGCCACCTCGATCGCGCCGGCCTCCACCTGAACCTCGGCGCCCGCCGGGAGCAGGGAGTCCGAGGAGAGCTCGGAGAGCGGACGCGTGATCCCGTCCAGCGTCCAGGTGCCGGCGGCATCGCCGCGCAGCATCCGGTACCCGGTCTCCAGGGAGGTGGGGACCAGCGTGAGCAGCAGGACCGCGGCCGCGGCCAGCGGGGCGAAGCGGTTGATCCAGCGATCCGTGCCGGACATGGCGACGACCGGCGCCGGCTCGGGCGGGGCGTCGCGCGCGATCTCCCCGGACACGAACGACTGCTTGAGGCGCGCCCGGAAGTCCGGATTCGCGCGCAGCGGGGCATCGGCCCGGAGGGCCTCCTTCACCCGTCGTTCCCGCTCTTCCTGCGCGCTCATTCCAGCTCTCCTTGCAGGAGCTCCGCGAGGCGGGCCAGCGCCCGCGAGTAACGCTTTCGGACCGCGGCGTGGCTGCTCTCCACGATCCCTGCGATCTCGTCGTGCCGGAGTCCCGCCCAGTCGTGAAGGAGGACGACCTCCCGCAGCGTCTCCGGAAGCGCCGACACCGCCCGGCGGACCCGCTCCGACCGATCCCGGTCCAGGAGCGCCTCCTCGGGCGTCTCCGGGGACGGCGCCAGGACCGCCGCGGCCGGCGGATCCGACTCCACGGGCACGGACTTCCGTCCCGCCCGGTAGGTGGCCGATCGCCAGACGTCCCGGCACGCGTTGCGGGTGATCTTCAGCAGCCACGGTCGGGGATTCCGCTCCGGATCCAGGCGATCCGCCGCCCGGTGGACCCGCAGGAACACCTCCTGGGTGACGTCTTCCGCCGCGGCGGGCTCCCCGAGCATCCGGTGGGCGAGGTCGTAGACCGCGTCCACGTACCGCTCGAAGAAGACCGCCAGGGCGTCCGGATCCCGCCGCCGGACCCCTTCCAGGGTCGCCCGGTCCGGGCGATCGTCGTTGGCGAAGGGACCCGCTCCCGCGGGAGCCTCCTCGATCCTCGACGTGGGCTGC
The DNA here is from genome assembly GCA_965216835.1 of bacterium. GTDB lineage: Bacteria > ARS69 > ARS69 > ARS69 > ARS69 > BQJX01. Next base: position 767,589 of record OZ244210.1, read on the forward strand.
TCCGGATCCATGAGACCCTACGAAATGGGGAAAGGAAGTGTGTCCAGCCGTCGGGCGGGCAGTATCGCACATTCCGTCGGGTCCCGCTCCCCGGGTGTCGGCGAGGCCCGGGCGGCGGTATCCTGGGGACTGAATCCCGCGCCGTGCCCCGGCCGTCCCTTCGAGGCTTCCTTGAGTTCGACCCCTCCGGCGTCGCGTCGCCGCCCCCTGAACTCGTCGCCCGTCCGACCCGACGGCCGCTACGTCCTCTACTGGATGAACGCGCACCGCCGACTGGCGTGGAACCACGCGCTGGACCGCGCCGTGGAAATCGCCGGGGAGCTGGGTCGGCCGCTGATGATCCTGGAGGCGATCCGCTGCAACTACCCGCACGCGAGCCGCCGCCTCCACCGCTTCGTCCTGGACGGGATGGCGGAGCACGCCCGCGCGCTGGCCGACGGTCCGGTCCGCTACTACCCGTTCGTGGAGCGGTCGCCGGGGCAGGGGAAGGGACTCGTCGAGCGTCTCGCGGACGATGCCTGTGCGGTCGTGACCGACGATGCGCCCGTGCTGTTCCTTCCGCGGATGATCGCCGCTGCCGCGGAGCGGATCGACACGGCGATGGAGGCGGTGGATTCCTGCGGGATCGTGCCGCTGGACGCGCCCGGGAAGGCGTATCCCACCGCGTACTCCTTCCGCCGATGGGTCCAGAACCACCGCTCGGATCCGCTGGCCGATCGTCCGCGCCCGCGCCCGCTCGCCGGAACGGCACCGCCGCCCCTCACGCGCGTCCCGGACGGCGTCCCGGATCGCTGGCCGGAGGCCACGGCGGCCGAGCTGGAGTCGGAGGCGTTCCTGGAGTCGCTGCCCCTGGACGATGGGGTGCCGCCCGTGGAGGGAGTGCGCGGCGGACGATCGGCCGCGCGGGAGAAGCTGCGGGAGTTCCTCGCCTCGGGCGCGCTGGACCACTACCACGAGCGCCGCAACTCGCTGGAGGAGAACGTGTCCAGCGGGCTGTCACCCTGGCTGCACTTCGGGCACGTGTCGCCGCACGAGGTGCTCGACGAGATCGTCCGCCGCGAAGAGTGGACGCCGGCGCGGATCACGCCGCCCGCCAACGGCCGCCGCGAGGGGTGGTGGGGAATGTCGCCGGGCGCGGAGGCCTTCCTGGACCAGCTGATCACCTGGCGCGAGCTCGGCTTCAACCAGGCGCGCCACGTCGACGGCCACGACCGCTACGAGTCGCTGCCCGATTGGGCGCGGGCGACGCTGCGGGAGCACGCGGGCGACGAGCGCCGGTACGTGTACACGCGCGCCCAGCTCGATGCCGCCGCCACCCACGACGAGCTCTGGAATGCGGCCCAGCGCCAGCTCGTCGAGGAGGGGATCATCCACAACTACGTCCGGATGCTGTGGGGCAAGAAGATCCTGGAGTGGACGCGGCATCCGGAGGAGGCGGCCGAGATCATGATCCACCTGAACGACCGGTACGCGCTGGACGGACGAGATCCGAACTCCTACACCGGAATCTTCTGGGTGCTCGGCCGGCATGATCGGCCCTGGGGCCCGGAACGTCCCATCTACGGGAAGGTGCGATTCATGAGCTCCGCCAACACGGCCCGGAAGTTCGACGTGAAGTCCTACGTGGGGAGGTACACCGGTCGTGGTCTCTTCTGATCCGGCGGCGTTCGCGCGCCCCGTCCTGGTCGTCAGCCGATGCCTCGGCTTCGAGGCGTGCCGGTTCGACGGCGCGATGCTGGGCGACGGACTCGTAACCGCGCTCCAGCCGTTCGTGGAGTTCCGGCCGGTCTGCCCGGAGGCGGACATCGGCCTCGGAACGCCGCGGGACCCCGTCCGTCTCGTGGAGTCCCGGCAGGGCGGGCCGAAGCTCATCCAGCCGGCCACGATGCGCGACCTCACGGCGGACATGAAGGACTACTCGCAGCGTCGACTGACGGAGCTGGACGACGCCGACGGCTTCCTGCTGAAGTCCCGGTCCCCCTCCTGCGCCGTACGCGACGCCAAGGTGTACGCCAAGCCGGAGCCGTCGCCCGGCCGGAGCACGCAGGCGGGGTTGTTCGCGGAGGCGATGATGGAGCACTTCCCGCACGCGGCGGTCGAGGACGAGGGGCGCCTCACGAACCTGGAGATCCGCCACCACTTCCTGACGAAGCTCTTCACGATGGCGGAGTTCCGGACGGTCGTGCGCCCGTCGCGCAAGCCGATCCGCGCGCTGGTGGAGTTCCAGAGCCGGCACAAGTACCTGCTGATGGCCTACCACCAGACGATGCAGCGCCAGCTCGGCCGGATCGTGGCCAACCACAAGGGCCACGCGCCCGCCGAGGTCGTGGAGGCGTACGCCGAGTCCCTCGGCCGGGCGTTCGCGCGGGCGCCGCGCTACACCTCGAACATCAACGTGCTGCAGCACGTGTTCGGGTACGTGTCGACGGAGCTGGAGGGCCGGGAGCGACGCTTCTTCGAGGGGCTGCTGGATCGGTATCGTGCGCGCGCACTGCCGCTGAGCGCGCTGCTCTCCGCGGTCCAGGCCTGGGTGGTCCGCTTCGACGTGGACTACCTCCAGGGGCAGAGCTTCTTCCTGCCCTACCCCGAGCCCCTGCTGGATCTGGCCGACAGCGGCCGGAAGACCGGCGTGCGGCATCGCCTCTAGCGGGGTTGCGGGGCGGAACGGCTTCGGGGAACATGCCACCATGAACGGTCCCGTCCCTGGCCGCGTCGCGGCGGCGCTCCTCGGTCTGTGGCTCGCGGCTCCCGCGGTCCGGGCGGCCGACGTGCCGCACCCGGAAGGCGCCGTGCCGCCGCCTGTGCTGGACGTCCTGTCCCGGGTGGACGCGGACTCGCTCTTCCCGGCGATCGAGTTCCTCGGGGCGGACGAACTCCGGGGCCGCGCGGTGGGAACACCCGGGGCGGAGCGGGCCGCGGAGTACCTGGGGCAACGGCTGGAGGCGCTCGGGCTGGAACCGCTGGGCGACGAGGGCACGTACTTCCAGCGATTCCCGTTGCACGGCGCCACGCCGACGCCGGAGAGCCGCCTGGACCTGCGCGATGCGCGCGGGCTCCGGCCGCTGACGCTCGGCGAGGACTACCTCCTGCAGACCACGGGCGAGGGCACGTTCCTCCCGGAGTGGACGCCGCTGGTTTTCGGCGGATACGGCATCGTGGCGCCGGAGTACGACCACGACGACTACGGCAGTGTCGACGTGCGGGGCAAGGTGGTCGTGGTGCTGGCGGGCGAACCCTGGTCGGCCGATTCGAACACGTTCTACGGCGATCGTCCCACCCGGCACTCGCTGCCGGAGTGGAAGCGTCGGCAGGCGCTGGCGCGCGGGGCCCGCGGCCTTGTCACGATCCCGTCCCCGCGCGAGGAGCCCTACGTCCGGTGGGTGGACCGGCAGCGGACGTGGGCGTTCGAGAACGTCGTCCGCCTGATCGACGTGCCGCGCTTCTTCCACGCGACGGTCGACGAGGAGGCGGCGGCCTGGATCCTGGACGGCGGGTCCCACTCGCTGGCCGACGTCCGGGCGATGGATCGGCGCGGGGCGATGCGCAGCTTCGACCTGGACCGGGAGATGCGCTTCGAGGGCGCGTTCCGGGAGCGTGACTTCCTCTCGGCGAACGTCGTCGGCGGGTTGCGCGGCTCCGACCCGCTCCTGCGCGACGAGTGGGTCCTGGTGTCGGCCCACTACGATCACCTCGGTGTCGGCGTTCCGGTGCGCGGGGACTCCCTCTACAACGGCGTGGTCGACAACGCGGTCGGGTGCGCGGCGCTGCTGGAGATCGCGCGCGTGCTCTCGGAGCTGGAGGAGGCGCCGCGGCGATCGGTGGCGTTCCTCTTTACGACCGCCGAGGAGAAGGGACTCCTCGGCGCGCGCCACTGGTGCGAGCATCCGTCGTTCCCGCTGTCGGCGACGATCGCGAACCTCAACGTGGACGGCCTGGCGATCTTCGACCGCTTCCGGACGATCGTCGGGGTCGGGGCGGAGATGTCCACGCTGGACCGGCACCTGGAGGGCGTGGCCGCGTCCCTCGGTCTGGAGGCGAAGCCCGTCCCCCGGATCTTCGCCACGGAGGACTCGTTCTGGCGCTCGGACCAGCTCGCCTTCGCGCGCGCGGGCATCCCGTCCATCGTCGTGCTGGAGGGTCTGGAGTTCGAGAATCTCTCCCACGTGGAGGGCGTCCAGTCCTTCATCGCGTGGGGGCAGCAGCGGTATCATCTGCCTTCGGACGATCTGGAGCAGCCGATCGACCGGGCGGCGTGCGTGCAGCACGTCCAGGTGCTCACGGCGATGGTGGGGGCGCTGGCCGATACGCTGACGCCGCCGCAGTGGCGACGGTTCTCGCCGTACGCCAACGCGCGGCTGCGGGCCCTGGCGGAGGGGAAGTGACGTGACGAGGGGCATCGGGTTGCTGGCGGCTTCGGTCGTGGCGCTGGCCGGCTGCGGCGGCACCGCGCCGCCCCAGGTCCGGGACGGCGCGCCGGTCGTGCGCATCGTCGGCTCCGACGTCATGATGCCGCTGGTGGAGCAGTGGGCGCAGGCCGCGATGCTCGCGCGCCCCGGACTCGCCGTGCACACGGCGGGCGGTGGAACCGGCCCGGGGGTGGAGGCGCTGATCGCCGGCGACGCGGATCTGTGCGCGGCCTCCCGACCGATGACGCCGGACGAGCTCCGCCGCCTCCTCGACGCGCGCGGGTTCCTCGGTCTCAGCATCCTCGTGGCGAAGGATGCGGTCAGCGTCTACGTCCACCGCGGCAACGAGGTCCGGAACCTGACGCTGGAGGAGCTCGGCGCGATCTACCGCGGGGAGATCACGAACTGGGCGGATCTGGGCGGCGCCGACCGTGAGATCGACCGGCTGGGGCGACCGCCCAATTCCGGGACGCACGCGTTCCTGCGGGAGCACGCGCTGCCCGGGGCCGACTACGACGATCGAGTGCTGCCGCTGGCCACGACGGCGGCCGTGGTGCGGGAGGTCTCGCGGCGACCGTGGGCCATCGGCTACGGGGGGATCGCGTTCGGCGACGACATCGTCCGGATCGCGCTGGAGGGGGTGGAACCGGATCCCGCCACGGTGCGGGACGGCAGCTACCCGCTCTCGCGCTACCTCTACTTCTACGCGGCGGGCGAGCTCTCCGACCCCGCGCGCGAGTTCGTGGGCCGCGTGCTCTCGGACGAGGGGCAGCGGATCGCGGCGGAGCTGGGCTACGTTCCGCTGTGGGACGTGGACGAGCCGGTCAGCGCGCCCCCAGCACCCCGGTGAGGCGTTCCTCCACTCGCGTCTCCCGCTCCGCGAACCACTCCGCCGGGGCGTAGCTCTTCCATCGGCCGGGCGGCGGCGGATCCAGCCGCGCGGCAGCCGCCTCCACGTCGGCGTCCAGGTTCAGGGTCTCGAACAGCCGCGTCAGCTCGCCGTGGGGATCGCCCGCCAGCGCCTCGAACGTGATCGTCCGGTGCGCGAAGCGTCGGCCGAAGCGCCAGGAGAGGCTCCAGATCGCGTAGTAGAGCTCGTACGGGTGGTCGTAGCGCGCGGGATCCAGGAACGGGAACTCGTGGCGCAGGTCCTCGGCCCAGGGCAGAAGGTAGAAGCGGTCGTGCGCTCGGAAGTCCTGCATCCCGGCCGAGGCCGGAAACGCCTCCGGCGGCCGCAGGCAGGAGATCCACTGGTCGCGGGGGTGTCGGACGAGGTGCACGATCTGCGCGTCCGGATACTGCGCGCGGAACCACGGCAGCCGGAAGTCGATGCGATTGAACTGCAGCACGGCGCGCCCCGGGGCCGCCGCGATCAACGCGTCGACGTAGTCGCGCATCGCCGGTTCCCAGGCGTCGGCGGGCAGATGCAGCCGCCGGTCGATCCACTCCGGGCGGTACAGCCGCCGCAGTTCCGGCAGGCTCTCGTACTCCCTCCCGTAGTCCACCGCACCCCGGTGAGTGGGATCCACCCGGTCGCTACGGAGTTCCGGATCGAACCAGCGACGCTCGTTGAAGGGCTCATAGTAGGCGGTGCACCCGTCGATGCCGCGGAAGACCTGCCAGAGTGCAGTGGAGCCGCAGCGGAACCGCCCCGTCACGAGGATCGTCCCGGCCCCGCGCGTCGGGGCGGTGTGGGCGCGGCCCAGATCGGCGTAGGGAAGCGGGGCGCCCGGATCCAGTTCGTCCAGCGCCGTCGGCCGCCGATCCAGCTCCGGCGCGGCCATTCGGGCGGTCGAGCGCCCGTCGGCGGTGCGGGCGGCCGCCTGCGCGGCCCCGAAGAACGCGCGCCGCAGGCCGGCCCGGACGGCACCCAGGAGCGGGATTCTCTCGTGTAGCGGTCGGGGCGGCGTGGACATGCGGACTCTCCGTCGGGCGTTTCCGCGAGAGTACGAAGCCGACTGCCGCTTGGAAACGAAGAACCGCCCCCCGTCGGGCGACGGAGGGCGGCGGGGGAGTGGGGCGGGCAGCCGCATCCGTTCCCGGGAGGAGGGACCGGAGCGGCCTGACGCCCGCCCGCAAACCTAGTCTTTGTAGATGTAGACCTTCCAGCGGCCGTTCCGCTCGGCGAACGTCCGGGCCTGATCCAGGAAGACGTCGTTCCCCTCGTTGTCGACGGCCCAGATCACCACGCCCTTCACCAGGTTGAAGTTCGAGTACGGAGCCAGGCCTTCCGTGTACTTCACTTCCACGAGGTGGAGCTCCCGCCCGGCGTGGTCGTTCAGCACGTCGCTCACGCCGTCGTGGCACGTGGCGTCGTGGAACCCCCACGCATCGCCCGCCAGGATGTTCGTGGCCGGGCGGCTCTGCGGGAACTCGTCCCAGAACAGGTACTCGAACTCCGGCTTCGTGATCCGGAGCGAGTGCAGCATCTTCGGGTCGTCGAACAAGATCGCGTCCAGGATCGTCTGGGCGAGGATCTCCGGCGTCTCGAACGATCCCTCCAACTCGTAGTCCGAGATGGGACCCACCTCGCGGCGGCCGACGTACACCGACTCCCGCTCCGGGTCCTCGATCCCCTCGTACTCGCGGATGCCGTCCAAGAGCGACTTCCGGCGCGGCAGACCCATCTTGGCGAAGGGAATGTCGTCCGGGAGATCCTCCGGGATCACCGGCGCCCGCAGGGATTCCGGCTGCGAGGCCTCGTCCGGAGCGGACGAATCGTCAGCGGCCGCGGACTCGTCGGTCAGGACGACGGCCTCGCCGCCCTGCGCGTCGCCCGCGGCGTGATCGTCCGCCGGCGCCGCGCCGTTCGAGTCGGTGCAGCCGGCCAGGGCCAGCGTCAGGAGCAGGCCGAGGCCCGCGATGCTCGTGCGTGCTGGGAATCTCATTCGCTTCTCCTGTCAGCCGCCGTACGTGATCGAGAGGGAGAAGGAGCGTCCCGGCTTGCGCCGCTCGACGATCTCCGCCCCCTGGTGGTACTCGATCTCGCTGTCCAGCAGGTTGCCGGCCGCACCCTTCAGGCGAACGCCGCCATCGAAGAAGCGACGCGTCACCGTCAGGTCCAGGCTGTGGAAGGGCTGCTCGAAGATGTCGGGGATCTCCCGCTCCTCGTTCTCGTTCGGGAGTTGGACGACGTCCAGGCGCTCGCCGAACACGTTGTACAGCAGGCCCAGGTCCAGCTTGCCGTCCGGGCTCTGGTAGTAGCCGCCCACGTTCACCACGTACTCCGACTGTCCGGCCAGCGGATGGCTGTCCGCGTTGGCGAACACCGACTTCGGCAGCTCGGCGTTGGAGTCGATGAGCGACACGTTCGTGGAGAAGCCGAAGTCCTGGACGACGCGGTGAATCCGGCTCAGTCCGAGCCGGAGCTCCGCCTCGAAGCCCTCCAGGTAGGCCGCGTCGGCGTTGATCGGCCGGTAGAGGAACTTGGACGATCCGGTCTCCGCGAAGACCTCGTACTCCACCGGGTTCTCCATGTCCTTCCGGAAGAAGCTGACCGCCAGGATCTCGCCGGGACCCGGGTAGTACTCCAGGCGGAGATCCCAGCTGTCGATGAGCGCCCGCTTCAGCTCGGTGTTGCCCACGATCTTGCGATCGCGCTCGGTGTCGAGGAACGCCTGCGACGAGAGCTCGCGCAGGTCCGGGCGGTTCAGCGTGCGGCTCCAGCCGAGACGGAGGTTCGTCCGCTCCGTCATGGCGTACTTGACGTTGGCGGCCGGAAGCACGTCGCGTTCCTCGAGCGTGGAGATCTCGGGATCGAAGTCGAAGAACTCGTTCCCGGTGACGACCTCCTGCTTCCAGTCCTCCACGCGGGCGCCGCCGATGACGCGCAGGCGCTGGACCACCGGCCAGTCGATCATGGCGTAGTACGCCTCGTTGTCGAACCGGGCCACGTGGCCGTCGTTGAAGGACGTCGCCTCGACGATGGCGAAGGTGCCCTGCCGCGTGCCACCGATGTGGTCGGCCGTCATCAGCTCCTCGGGCGCGAGGAACAGCGAGTCGGCCACCGTCGCCTGGCCGAACACGGACCGCGGCGACTCGAAGGCGAAGCGGCGCAGCCGGTTCCTCCGGTCCTTGTTCGTGCTCGCGTACCCGGCCTTGAACCGGGCCTCCAGCCCGCTCCACTGGCGGAACGGGATCGTCCAGTCCGCCTTCCAGTTGCGCTCGTAGTCGTTGGACGTTTCGTACGCGCGCGTGAACGACTTGCCGAGGTCGCGCGTGGAGAGCTCCCAGCGGTAGAGCGGCTCGCCCCAGGGATCGGAGCGCTCGCGCAGCTCGTAGACGTAGTCCCGGTTGTCCGGCTGGTTGCGCTCGGCCTCCGAGTAGGAGAACGACCAGTCGAACCGGGAGTTCGAGAGGAACGGGAGCCGGTGCTCCATGCCGACCTGGCCGGAGAAGAGCCCGCGCTCCGTGTAGAGGAGCGACGTCTCCCGCTGCGGACCCTCCTCGGTCTCACCCTCGGAGAGGCGGACCTGGTCGTCCGCCGACCGCGTGTAGAGCGACCGGAAGTTCAGCGTCTGCGTGTCGGAGAGCCGGACCCCGCCGTTGAATAGCGTGCCGAGCAGCACCGACTTCTCGTACCGGTCCACGCGAAGATCGTCATTGACGTTGAGGAGTCCGTCCTCGCCGACGTTCTTGAACGTGCGCTTCTCGTAGTCCTCGTAGGCCGAGAACGAGTTCTTCAGCGACGCGCTGCTGACGAAGCCGAAGTCCCTGCCGAAGAGATTCCACGTGTCGCCGAACGAGATGGAGCCGGAAAGCGGGGGCGGAGCCTCCTCGTCCGTGGTCTCCCACGTGGAGTTGAAGCTCTCGCCGACGGTCTCGATCTCGTCGGCGGTGAAGCCGTTGGGGTCGAACAGGCCGCCGCGCACGACCTTCCGGTCCGGGGCCATCTCCTCGATGATGTCGGGCAGGGATCGCGTGCCGTCGTCGAAGCCGAACGGGTCGCGGTCGCCGCCCGGGTAGGAGCGGAAGGCGCCCCCGGTCGTGCCGTGCTTGTTGCCGGACGAGAGGCTGACCGACCAGGAGCGGCCGGTGGGGAAGTTCAGCGTGTTCACGTTCACCACGCCGCCCCCGAACTCGCCGGACTGGTCCGGAGTGTAGGTCTTCTGGACCACGAGGTTGTCCAGCAGTCCCGAAGGGAACAGGTCCAGCGGAACGACGCGGCGGTTCGGCTCCGGAGAGCTCACGCCGGTCCCGTCCAGCTGGATCGAGTTGTAGCGCTCGCCCAGCCCGCGGACGAACACGTACTTGCTCCCGACCACGGACACGCCGGTCACGCGGTTGGCCACCTCGGCCGCGTCGGAGTCGGCGGAGCGCTTGATGTCGCGCTGGCCGATGCCGTCCTGGACCACCGCGGAGTTCATCTGCTCCGTCAGCATCTTGGACGTGGAGGTCCGGGCGACGTCCGCGGTGACCTTGATGGTCTCCATCTGGATGGCGTCCGGTGTCAGGCCGATGTCGATCGTGGAGAGCTTGCCGTCCTCGACGATCACGCCCTCGATCTCGACCTTGGCGAACGAGATGAAGTGTCCCGTGAGGACGTACGTGCCGGGCTCGCACTCGATCTTGAACGATCCGTCGCCGGCGGCGATGGTGCCGATCTGCCGGCCGTCGGTCGATCCGGCCACCACGGCCGTGACATTCGCGAATCCGAGGGGGGCACCGGTCTCGGTGCTGTAGACCCGGCCGTAGATTCCGGAAGCCGCCAGCGCGGGCGCGGCCGCCATGAGAAGCGCGGCCAGGACGGAGCATGCGGTGGGGATGATGCGCCGGAGGCGAGGCATCGCCTCGGCGGTGTTGCGGTCCATCGTCGGAATCCCTCCCTGGACGGGGCGGTCGGGCCCGGTCCGAATTCCTTCCGGCCATGAAGGGCCGGGCGAGGGGTGAACCCCGCCCGACCCGGAACCGACGGCTGCCCGCCGGATGCGTGGCTCGTCCTAGCGGACGACGATCAGCTTGCCCATGGCCGGAGCGGTGCTGCCGGCGTCCAGGCGGTAGAAGTACGTGCCGGCGCCGATGCCGCGCGGCAGCGACCACTCGATGGAGTGGGAGCCGGCGGAGAGCAGCTGGTCGGTGAACACGGAGTCCACGCGACGGCCGGTGACGTCGAAGATGTCGAGGCTGGCGACGGCCGTCTGGTCCATCTGGACCGAGAAGCTCGTGCCGGTCTCGACCGGGTTCGGGTAGGCGCGGATGGTGGAGATGGAGCCGCCGGCGATCACCGGAGCGTCCACGGCACCGCCGCACGCCGGGTTGATCGGGCCCTGGGCCTTCACGCCGCGGCCGCAGGTCTCGGTGTTCGAGTAACGGACACCCTCGCCCTGGTACTCCATGACGATGCAGTTGAAGATCTGCGCGTCCGTACCGCGACGCAGCTCGATGCCCTCGTCCGCCGTCGGGGCCGGGAAGGCATCGCCGGGGCCCACGAACGTGCAGTTGGCGACGATCGGGTTGGAGCGGCAGGGAGCGTCGAAGTCGAACTCGTTGTTGTCCGCCTCGATGCCGCGGTCGCCCTGGTCCCACATCTGGATCACGCCGAACTGGATCGTGCCGCGGTAGCCCATCTGCCAGTCGATGCCGTCGTCCTGCCCGCCGGTGCCGACCAGGTGGCTGGCGTTCATCGTGCCGCCGAACCACTCGAACAGGTCGTCCGAACCCATGTGGGCCTGGAGGAACCGGGCCGTCGTGCCGGAACCGACTCCGTTGAACGTGTAGGAGTTCAGCTCGTTGTCCGTGGAGATCTCGACGCCCGAGTACTGGACGCGGACGTACTGGAGGCTGCCGGAGTTGTCGCAGTCGTTCGTGCCGCAGAAGTCGCCGGCGCCGCCCTCGGAGACGCAGGAAGCGCCGCCCAGGCAGTCCGCGCAGTTGGCGATGGCCCGGCCGTGGATCACGAGGCCGCCCCAGCCGCCCGGCGTCGGGGGCACGAGATCGGTCGTCATGACGATCGGGTTGCCGGCGGTGCCGTTCGCGAAGATCTGGGCGCCGCGGTCGATGACCAGGTAGCCCTGCGAGGCGTTCTCACCGATCACGATGACGCCCGGATCGATGGTGAGCGTCGTGCCGGCGGGGAACGAGACCTTGCCCTGGAGCACGTAGGTGTTGCCGGCGGTCCAGGTCTGCGTCGGCTGGGGGCCGCTCAGGAAGACCGGCGCCGCGACGGGGCCGCGACAGTCGCCGAGGTTGTCGTAGCAGGTCCAGCCCTGGGTCCAGTCCGCGCCGACGGACGCCGGGGGAACCGCGCCGCGGTAGCAGGTCTGCACGAAGTTGCGCGTGTAGCCGCAGGCGTCGCCCTGCGTGGAGCACGGATCGGCGACGCCCTTCTCGATCAGCGCGACGGCGTCGTTGGCGCCGTTCGCGATCGACAGCTCCGCCGGAACCCAGTTCTGGTTCGGGAAGATCGGGTTGCCCAGCAGCGGGTCGATGCCCGTGTCGTTGAACGCGGCGCCGACGGCCTGGGCCGCGCAGTTCGCGCCACTGGCGTCGGCGAACGGGCCAGCGTCGTTGTTGTACAGGATGTTGCCGTCGAACGTGTGCTGCGCGAGCGCGGGGCCCGCCAGAAGGGCGAGGCCGAGCACGGCGACGGCAGTCTTGCGCACAGGATTCGTCATTCTCGAGGTCCTCTCCATGGTCTGGAACCTGGAAGGAAAACTGGGAGTCGTATCCGAGGTCGATCGGTCGTCGTTGGCGACTCTGAGCGACCGGTGGCCAGTTCCGGGCGCCGTGACTTGGGACTTCCTGCCTGACGACGCCGGCAGAGTACGGTCCGAGGTCGGCGCTGTTCGTGAATCACGGAGCGCGGACGGTGAACGGAACTTGAAGATCCCGAGAAGACGGGGTCCGGAATCCGGCCGGGGGGACGCCGGGCGGATCAGCCGGCGGGCGACGTTCCGGGCGGGCGATCCGGACCGGGCTGGATGCGGTAGGCGCAGCGCCGCGCTCCGGAGAGGATGTGCTCGGTCCGCTCCACCCGGACCGCCTCGCCCAGCGCCCCCTGGAACAGCTCGCGTTCCGTCCGGCAAATTCCGGCGCACGTCTTCGCGGCGGCGCAGATCGGGCAGTGGTTCTCCAGCAGCAGGAAGCCGTCTCCGTCGGGCCTCCACTCCGCCAGGTAGCCCTCCTCCGCGCGGATGCGGCTGAGCGCGGCCACGCGGTCGGCCAGAGGAGCGTCGGCCGGGATGCGATCGCGGTAGGACCGGATCTGGTCCTTCTTCCTCTCCTCCAGGAGGCGGTCGATTCCGTCCGCCCCGAACGCCCTCCGGGCTGCCTCCAGCAGACCCAGCGTCAGCTCCGCGTGGCTGTCCGGGAAGCGGGCCTGCGCCTCGGGCGTGTCGGCCACGGACCAGATCCGGCGCGGGCGCCCCACCTGTCCCCGCTCGTCCCGGTGCGCGACGAGCCCGGCCTCCGACATCGCGGCCAGATGCTGGCGCACGGCGACCTCGGTGATTCCCAGCGGGCCGGCCAGATCGGCCGCCGACTGCGGCCCCCGCGTCTTCAGGAGGTGGAGCAGCCGTGTCTTGGCGGACGAGAGCGGTTCGGATCGATCCATGCGGCCATTCTAGTCGTTCTCACCAGATTGGACAACTTCGGACTTGCTTTATTGAATAAGAAAGGAGATACTATCTTTATCGGCGGGCGATCCGCCCGAGGGAAGAGCCCAGAAGAGAGAGGAGAGGTCCCATGATCGTGAGGCATCTGGATCACCTGAACCTGACCGTGGCGAGCTTCGACGAGAGCGTGGACTGGTACCGGCGGGTGTTCGGGTTCGAGAAGGTGGAGGAGAACGTCCAGGATGGCGTCCGCTGGGGCGTCCTCCGGTCCGGCGAGGCGCTCCTCTGCCTGTACGAGCAGCCGGATCTGGAGCACGTCGACCGGTTCGAGCTCCGGAAGCGGGGCCTGCACGGGCTGAACCACTTCGCCCTGCGAATCCAGGACGAGGAGACCTGGTTGAAGACCGTGGAGCGTGAGGGCGTGGAGGTGAACTACGGAGGCGAGGTCCACTGGCCGCACTCCCGCTCGTGGTACGTGAACGATCCGACGGGCTGGGAGATCGAGGTGGTGCGCTGGAAGGACGACGTCGTGCGGTTCGAGCCTCTGGCGGCGGGCGCCGCCTGATGAGGCGAACGGAGGGTGCGAGGGGCCGGAAGCCGGGAAACCCGACTCCGGTCGCCTTGCGACCCTCCGGCGAACGTGCCATTCTCGGCCCAGCGCACGTTCCCGGCGCGGTCCGCCCCCCGGATCGCCCCCGTCGTCCTCCCGAGGAGTCCGATCATGAACCCGCTCCGCTTCGCGGTGCCCGCCCTGGCGTCGATGGTGCTCGCCGCGTCGGCGCTGGCCGGCCCGACCGACCCCGTCTACCGCACGCCCGATCCCGTCCTCACGGACATCGTGACCACTCCCTACACGCCGCTCGTCCGCTTCTCGGCCGATCAGGAGTGGCTCCTGCTGATGGACCGCGCCAGCCTCCCCGGCATCGAGGAGCTGTCCGAGCCGGAGCTGCGGCTCGCCGGATCGCGGATCAATCCGCGGCTCTTCGGCCCAAGCCGCGTCACGCCGATCGCCGGCTACCGGCTCCTTCGCATGAGCGACGCGAAGGTCGTTCCGGTGGAAGGCCTGCCCGCGGACGCCAAGCTGGTGTTCTCGAACTGGTCCCCGAACGGCCGGAAGATGTCCTTCGTGAACATGGCGGCCGACGGCCTGGAGCTGTGGGTCATGGACCTGGACTCCGCGAAGGCGCGCCGTCTGGTGGGGCCGCGCCTCAACCTGACCGCGGAGATCCGGCCGCGCTGGCTGGACGACGAGCATCTGCTGTGCACGCTTCGCCCCGACGGGCAGGGCGAGGCGCCGGCCGAGAGCCACGTGCCCACCGGCCCCGTCATCCAGGAGAACCTGGGCGAGAAGGCGCCGGCCCGCACGTACCAGGACCTCCTGGCCGACGTTCACGACGAGGCGCTGTTCGAGCACTACTTCACGGCGCAGCTCGCGCGCGTGGACCTGAAGGGGAAGGTCCGCAACCTCGGCGCTCCCGGCCTCATCGACGCTTTCGATGCGTCGCCCGACGGACGCTACATCCTGGTGGAGACGCTGCACCGGCCGTACTCGTACGTCGTTCCGGCGTCGCGCTTCCCGCGGCGCGTGGAGATCCTGGACCGCGACGGCAAGCTCGTGCACGAGGTGGCCGACCTTCCGCTGCAGGACAAGATCCCGGTGTCGTTCAGCAGCGTCCAGGCGGGGCCGCGCGACTTCGAGTGGCGCGACGATGCCGCCGCCACGCTGGTCTGGGCGGAAGCGCTCGACGGCGGCGACGCCGGAGTGGAGGCGGAGCTGCGCGACCGCGTCCTTTTCCTGGACGCCCCGTTCGACGGCGAGGCGGTGCCGTGGATGTCGCTGGCGACGCGCTACGGCGGCATCGAGTGGGGGACGGGAGACGTCGCCCTGGTGAGCGAGTGGTGGTGGCAGACGCGGGAGATGAAGACGTGGCGCGCGAGTCCGGCGGATCCGGCCGCCGAGCCGCAGCTCGTGTGGCAGCGCTCCTTCCAGGACCGGTACTCCGATCCGGGCGACGCGGTGACGGAGCGCAACGAATTCGGGCGCGACGTCCTGCGGCTGACCGGAGGCAACACGCTGCACCTGACGGGGCGCGGCGCCTCGGACGAGGGCGATCGCCCGTTCTACGACACGTTGGATCTGACCACGATGGCGACGACGCGGCACTTCCGCTCCGAGGCTCCCCACTACGAGGAGGCCGTGGAGCCCATCGGCGACGGCGGGGAGATCCTCGTCCGCCGCGAGTCCGTGGAGGAAGTGCCCGACTACTTCGTGCGGAACCTGGCGTCGGGCGAGCTGCGTCGGCTGACGGAGTTCCCGCACCCGTCGCCGCAGCTCAAGGGGCTCAAGAAGGAGCTGATCACCTACGAGCGCGAGGACGGCGTCCAGCTCTGGGGCACGCTCTACCTGCCGCCGGGCTACGACGCGGAGCGCGACGGTCCGCTGCCGATGGTGATGTGGGCCTACCCGAACGAGTACAAGAGCGCGGACCACGCCGGGCAGATCCAGGGATCGCCCTACCGCTTCGACCGGGTGGGATGGTGGTCGCCGCTGCTCTACCTGCTGCGCGGCTACGCCGTGCTGGACGACCCGACGATGCCCATCATCGGTGAGGAGAGCGAGGAGCCGAACGACGCGTTCCGCGCCCAGCTCGTCGCCAGCGCCAAGGCCGCGGTGGACGAGGTGGTGCGGCGCGGCGTCGCGCGGGAGGACGCCATCGCCATCGGCGGTCACTCCTACGGCGCCTTCATGACGGCGAACCTGCTCGCGCACTCCGAGCTGTTCGCGGCCGGAATCGCGCGGAGCGGCGCGTACAACCGGACGCTGACGCCCTTCGGCTTCCAGTCCGAGGAGCGGACGCTGTGGGAGGCGTCGGACGTCTACTTCGACATGTCGCCGTTCATGCACGCGGAGAAGGTGAACGAGCCGATCCTGCTGATCCACGGCGACTCGGATAACAACACCGGCACCTACCCGATGCAGAGCGAGCGCTACTACGCGGCGCTCAAGGGACTGGGCGCCACCGTCCGCCTCGTCATGCTGCCGGCGGAGAGCCACGGCTACCGCGCGCGCGAGTCCATCCTCCATATGCTGTGGGAGCAGCAGGAGTGGCTGGACAGGTACGTGAAGCGGGAGCTGACGGAGGAGGAGGCCGGCGCCACTCGCTAGGGGCCGCGGGCTAGAACTCCGATTCGCCCACGATCGTGCCGCTCTCGATCGTGCGGCGAATGCCCTCCGACAGCGGAACCGTCGGCCGGAATCCCAGCGCGCGGATCTTGGAGATGTCGGCCTCCAGATGGGCGATGTCGCCCTTCCAGCTCTGGCCCGTGTAGGACACCCGGCAGTCCGGCAGCTCCATGACCTCCAGGATCACGCCCACGAGGTCGCGGATGCTGATCGGGTTGCCGCCGGAGATGTTGTAGACCTCGCCGTTCGCCGCGTCGGCCTCGGCCACCGCCAGGAACGCGCCGGCCGTGTCCGTCGCGAACGAGTAGTCGCGGATCTGCTGTCCGGTGCCCAGCACCTCCAGCTTCTCCGGATCGCGGCGGAGCTTCCGGATGAGATCGGCCAGGACGTAGCGCGGCTGCCGCGGCCCGTACGTGTTGAAGATCCGGATCGCCGTGAAGCCCACGTCGTACATGCGGTGGAACATCAGGCCGATGCGCTCGCCGTTCAGCTTCGACAGCCCGTAGAAGGACGTCGGGTCCAGGCGATGCTCCTCGTCCGTCGGCACGGTGCGCGGGTTCCCGTAGACCGCCGCGCTGGAGGCGTAGATGACGCGCGGCGTCTCCTCGGCGCGCGCGGCCTCCATGACGTTGAACGTCCCCACGGAGTTGCTCTCGAGGTCGTAGCGCGGATCACGGACCGAGCCGGGCACGGAGGCGTTGGCGGCCAGGTGGTAGACGACGTCCTTCCCGGACACGGCCTTCCGGACCGCGTCGACGTCGCGGACGTCGGCCTCCAGGAACTCGTACCGGCCGTCCAGGTGCTCCAGGTTGGACAGGACGCCGGCCTGGAAGTTGTCGAGGACGGTGACCGTCGCCCCGCGCTCCACCAGCAGGTCGACGATGTGGGAGGGCACGAAACCGGCTCCACCGGTCACCAGCACCCGCTTGCCGGTCCAGTCCATGGGGGTCTCCCTCGCCCGGCCGCCTCTGCGGCGCCCATCGCCGCGTTTTGGGACCGGTCACAAACCCGTCCAGCATAGCAGGTCGGACCGAGTCCGTGGCAGAATCGTCCGGAACGCGCTCTCCCCGGGGCGCGACGGTGGTCCCCGTGCCGGAGCCGTCGCTTGAACGTCCGACCGCTGCTCGCCTGCCTGCCGGCCGTGCTGCTGGCGATGGCCGCCTGCGAGGGAAGTCCTCCGTCCGGGCGCAGCGTCGTCCTGGTGACGATCGACACTGCGCGTGCCGACGCGTTCGGACCCTACGGGCGCGCGGGCGCCCGCACGCCGCAGTTCGACCGGTGGGCGCGCGAGGGCGCACTCGCTCGCTGGACCATCGCCGATGCGCCGATCACGCTTCCCAGCCACACCACGATGCTGACCGGCCTACCGACGATCGCGCACGGCGTCCGGACGAACGTGCACCATCGGCTGGCGGGGGAGGCGGAGACGCTGGCCGAGGTCTTCGGCCGCGCGGGGTACGAGACCGGCGCCGTCGTCTCCACCCGCGTTCTGGCCGCGGAGACGGGGATCGCGCAGGGCTTCGATCACTACGACGACGAGCTGGCGTCCGAGGACGTCATGCAGGATCCATCGCGCTATCCGCCCTCGCCGGACTGGCTTCCGCCCGTCGCCCGCCGTGCGGACGAGGCGGTGGACCGGGCGGCCGCGTGGCTCGATCGCCGGGGAGGGAAGCCGTTCTTCCTCTGGCTCCACCTGTTCGATCCGCACTCCGTCTACGATCCGCCGTCGCCCTGGGACCGCGCCGAGCGGGATCTCTACCGGGCCGAGGTGGACTGGACGGATTCGCAGCTTCGCCGGCTGGAGCGGGCGATGGTCCGGCACGGGCTGGACGACGTCGTGCTGCTGGTCGTGGCGGACCACGGCGAAGGACGCGACGACCACCGCGAGGAGGAGCACGGCCTCTTCCTCTACGACGAGATCGTCCGCGTGCCGATGCTGGTGCGCGCGCCGCGCGTGACCGCCGGGCGGGTCCTGAACGAGCAGGTTCGCACGATGGACCTGGCGTCCACGCTGCTGGAACTGGCCGGCCGTCCGGAGCGACTGGGGCTGGGTGGGAGCCTCGTTCCCGCTCTGCGGGGCGAAGGACCGGTGCCGTCGGACGTGGCCTACGCGGGGGCGATGCGGCCCCGCGTCTCCCACTCGGGTGCGCCGGTGAAGATGCTGCGCACGCGGGAGCGCAAGTTCGTGTGGGCGCCCGCGCCGGAGCTCTACGACCTGGACCGTGATCCCGGCGAGCGCGGGAACCTCCTTCCCGCCCGACCCGACGAGGCGGACGTGTGGCGGGAGAGGCTGGCGAGCTGGATCGCCGACGCGCAGGACCGGACCGACCCGATCGCGGAACCCGCGACACCGGATGCGGACGATCTGGCGGCGCTCCGGAGCCTGGGGTACACGGCCGGCCGGGGCGGAACCTCCCCGGAACCGGGCGACGAGATGTCGGTGGACGGCCTGGACCCGAAGGACTTCATCGACGTGGCGATGGCCGGCCGCGACCTGGAGATGGGCTGGATCGATCGGGCGGCGGCCAAGTTGCAGCGCTTCCTGGCCGACGATCCGGACCCAAAGGCCCGCCCGGAGCTTCGCCCGCTGGTGGCCACCGCCCACCAGAACCTGGGGCTCGTCGCGATGAAGCGGGGGGAGTTCGCCGCCGCGGCCGAATACTACGGCCGCGCGCTCGCGGTCTCGCCCGACCTGGCCGCAGCGCGCGAAGGCGTCGTGCGCGCGCTCAACCTGGCCGGCCGCAGTGCGGAGGCCCTGGAGTCGGTGGACGGTTTCCTTCTCGTCGCTCCGTCGGACGAACGGCTCCAGCTCCACCGCGCGTTCACGCTGCTCCTGCTGGATCGACGCCCGCCCGCCTCGGCCGCGGCGGATCGTCTGGCCCGCGAGGGTCGTCGCCCGGACGTGGTCCCGGTGGCGGAGATGCTGCGCGACGAGCTGGCGGCTCCAGGGACGCCTCCGGTGCTGGAGCTGTACCTCTCCCCGCGTTGAGCCCGGGCGGCCGCCCCCAAAAAAGAGAACCGGAGCGCCGCGAGGCGCTCCGGTCCGGAACTGCCGGGTTCTGAACGTCTCTACCGGAAGGACGCCTTCACGTCACCCCAGGTCGACGGCTCGAGGCTGGTCGAGTCGCAGTGACCCGGGCCGATGATGCCGTTGTTGTAGTCGTCCAGGACCTGCGTAGTGGAGCTGGTCAGCGACGGGTGGATGTATCCGGCGCCGACCGGCGGAATCACGAGGGCGCCGATGGCCAGGTGCGCGTCCGCGCGGGCCGTGGCGACGTCCGTGGGATCCGCGCCCGCCGCGATGTTGAGCTCCACCGCGATGAGCTGGTGCGCGAGACTGATCAGGCCGTTTCCGACCGCCGGCTGGTTCAGGATGTCCAGCAGCTCGGCCTTCGTGTAGGACACGGAGCCCAGCATCAGGCTGTTGACCGGCCAGTCTTCCTCGTGGTTCTTCCAGTAGCCCTGCGTGTAGGTGCAGTTCACGTTGGAAGCCGTATCGATGATGAAGTTGTTGGACCAGGCGCTGCGGTCCGTCACTCCGTCGCCGTTGGCGTACGCACGGAAGATGTACTGGGTCTCCACCACGAGTTCTTCGATGGCGCGCGAGTTGGAGGTGACGCCCGTCTCGTCGTAGAGATCGCCGATCTCGACCGCGGCGATGCCGCCCGGGCTGATGGCGAAGCTCGTGAGCAGACCGTCCCACGTGTTCAGCGTGGGCGTCCCCTCGAACGAGGCGGAGGCGATGCTGGGGTCGGACTCGGCCGGCCACGAACCACCGTTGGCCAGGAACTCCGAGAACGGCATCCACTGCACCGTGAAGCCGGCCGGGGCTCCCGTGCCGCCGGCCACGACCATCGCCACGACCTTCGCGTGGCCCTGGACCGTCGTGGCCATCGTCGGCGTCGAGAACTGCGCCGCGGAGGCAAGGGCGGGAAGCGCGACCGCGAGGCCCGCTCCGAGAAGGAAGGATCGTACCGAACGCTTCATGTGCAAACTCCTTGCGCTTGGGCGACAAGCTTTGCGGAACGGCGTCGTTCCCCAACCGGTCGGGGGGGACCAACCATGGCAAGGATTATAGGGATTCGCGTGGGGCCAAGTAAAGCGACGCGACCCTCGGCGAAGCGGGATTCTCGTGATCTTTTCGAATGTCAACGCGCGCCCGCAGGAGGTTGCACGGAAGACTAGCTGGGAGTCAGATTTTCCGGATCCGGTCCGCCAGGGCCCTCAGATGGGCCGTTCCAGTGCCGCAGCACCCCCCGACGGCCCCGAGGGACGCTCCCAGGGCGGGGCCCAGCTCCGCCGCGAACGCCTCCGCGGAGCGTTCGGGACCGGAGTTCGGCTTCAGGAAGGTGGCCACGGCGGCCGGAAGCCGCTCGCGGAGCCGCCGGACGGCCTCCGCCATCCCCTCCGGCCCGAAGGAGCACTGGAACCCCACGGCGAAGGCTCCCGCCTCGGCCAGCTCGGCCGCGGTCTCCAGCGCCGGGGAACCGTCCGGGAGCCGCAGCCGGGCGGCCGGCCCGATCGTCAGCCCCACGGAGACCGGTCGTTCCGTCGCCAGCGCGGCCGTCAGCGCCAGCCGTGCCTCCTCGCGGGAGGTCATCGTCTCCAGGGCCAGCTCGTCCACGCCGGCCGCGGCCATCCGCCTCGCGGCCGCGGTCCAGGACGCTCGCGCGGCTCCCCGATCGTCGGCCGGAAGACGGCTGGGGCCCAGGGCGCCGGCGACGCGCACCGGACGATCGATCTCCTCCGCGGCGCGCCGCGCCAGTCGCACGGCCGACTCCACGATCCGGTCGAGGTCGTCCCGGCGACGGGCCGCAGCCAGCACGCCCTCGTGCGCGCCGAACGTGTTCGTGCGAAGGACGCGCGCGCCGGCGCGCGCGTGCGCGCGGTGCACGTCGAGCACTGCGTCGGGACGATCCACGTTCCAGAGTTCGGGCGGGGTTCCGTCCGGCAGACCGCGCGCGAGGAGTGCGGTGCCCAGCGCGGCGTCGAGCAGGATCGGGGCGGGGCCCAGGCCGGACCAAGGGGATGGGAGCATCGCCAACCTCCGGCTCCGGACCGTACCGTGGCCGTCGCTCGCCGTCACCGGGGGAGTCGCTCCGGAGTCGATGTGCTACGATCTCCGCCGTTCGTCCTCTTCATCGCGGGGAGCCATGCCACTCCGTTCCATCGTCGCGCTCCTGGGCTTCGGCCTTCTCGCGACCTCCTGCTCTCCCCGGCCCGACGCTCCGGCTTCCGCCGTCCTGATCACGATCGACACGTGGCGCAGCGATCGGCTCGGCGCCGCTGGCCACCCCGATCTCCGGACGCCGCACCTGGACCGTTTCTTCCGCGGCGGTCTCCAGTTCGAGGAGGCCTTCGCCCAGATCCCCACCACGCTGCCGTCGCATGTATCGATGCTCACGGGAACCTGGCCGACGGAGCACGGCGTGCCGCGCAACGTCTGGGAGGTGCCGGACGACCTCACGACGCTGGCCGAGATCCTCTCGGCGCACGGGTTCGACACCGGCGCGTTCGTGTCGAGCGCCGCCCTCGACGCCTCGACGCAGGTGGGGCAGGGCTTCGACGTTTTCGACGACGACATCTCGCGGGGCACCGGCGGACTCGACGCCTGGCGTCCCACCCGGGAGACGCTGCAGCGGGCGCTGCCGTGGTGGCGAGAGCGAAAGGCGTCGGCTTTCCTGTGGGTCCACCTCTTCGAGCCGCACCTGCCGTACCGCCCCGACCCCGGCTGGGCGACGCTCTACCGGCGCGGCCCGGATCTCCACGGCGGGGAGGCGAAGGTGGAGTGGGTCACGGGAATGTGGAAGGAGAAGTCGCTTTTCACCGACGAGGTGCGCGCGTACCTGGAGGCGCTCTACGATGCGGAGGTCTCGGGGCTGGATCGCGCGCTGGCGCCGCTGCTCCGCGAGCTGGAGTCCCGCCCGGACGCGGCCGTGATCCTCACCTCGGACCACGGGGAAAGCATGGGCGAGCACAACCTCTACTTCAAGCACGGCCCCAAGGTGTTCCCGGCCGACGTGCGCGTGCCGATGGTCGTCCGCGGACCGGGCGCGGATCCGGGCGTCTCCGGCGCGGTCGTCCGCACCATCGACGTTCCGGGCACGCTGCTGGCGCAGCTGGGCGTGGACGCCGAGCTCCCGGTCGACGCGGACAACCTGCTGGATCCCGCCGTGCGGACTCGGGGGCTGACCGCGTTCTCCGTCGCGTCCGCTCCGCACGACGCGCCCGCACACCTCTTCGTGCCCGGCGAGTACGCCAACCTCCGGATGCAGCGCGCCGTGCGACGCGGGGACGAGACGGTGATCCGCACGCCGTGGCAGGCGGATCGCGCCGTCGCCTTCGACCGCTCCACCGATCCCGACGAGCTCCGCGCGAAGCGCGTCGAGGAACTCGAGGCCGGCGCCGATCTGCTGGCCGAGGGCGATGCGTGGATGACGGATCCGCGCGTGACCAGCGACGAGATCCGGATGGATCCGCAGCTCGAGGAGCAGATGAGGGCGTTGGGCTACCTGGACTGACCGTCCGGCGACATTCCCATCCGTCGGGCGATGTCGAGAGCCATCGCGTTCGTGGGGTCGATCTCCAGCGCGCGGCGCACCGCGCCGGCCGCCTTGCGCGGCTGCCGCTTCGCCATGTAGGCGGACGCGAGATTCAGCCAGCCCGCCACCCCGTCGGGAGCGATGCGGACCGCCGCCTCCAGGTTGGACACGGCCTCGTCCGCGCGTCCCGTGCGCATCGCGATGACACCGAGCCGGTTCAGCAGCGCCGGCTCGTCCGGATCCAGCTGCAAGGCGTTGCGGTAGACGTCCAGCGCGCCCTCCGGATCCTCGGCGCGCAGCTTCGCCTCGGCCACCCAGTGGAGGGCCTTCCCGTTCAGCGGATCCTCGTCCAGCACCTCGCTCAGCACCGCCACGCCCGCGTCCAGCTCGCCCAGGCGACAGAGCCGGATGCCCTCGAACATCTTCGGGATCAGGTGGACGATCTCCTTCGGATCGCGCCGCGCCCAGCCGTCGCCGGCCTCGTCCGCCCCGGACGTGAGGTAGCCGAGCGCCATCAGCCGCTCGCGCGTCTCGTCGTCCACCTCCTCGCTCTCGCCCCGCGACTGCTCGGCGAGCCGCGCGAGTTCCAGGTGATTCTCCAGCGCGGCCCGCAGCGGCTCCTCGCGATCGGGGACCGCGCCCTCCGCATTGTCCAGTTCGTGCGGGTCGGCGGTGAGGTCGTAGAGCTCCGGGATCGGAGCCTCGATCCACTTCCAACCGTCCTCCACCACGCCCCGCAGGTCAGTGGCGCCGTAGCCCACCGTCGGCTCGAACGTCTCCAGGTAGAGATCGACGGATCCGCGCGGCCCGTCCCCGAACGGATCCAGGAATCGTCCCGGCAGATCTTCGGGAGCCGGAACGTCGGCCAGACGCGCGACGGTGGGGAAGAGATCGAGGCTCGTCGCTTCCGCGGAGTGGAGGCGCCCGCCGCCCTGACCGTCCATCCAGCCCAGGAGGAGAGGGACCTTCAACGTCGTGTCGTAGAGGAAGAAGCCGTGGCCGCGCTCGCCGTGCTCGCCGAACGCCTCGCCGTGGTCCGAGGTCACGCAGACCAGCACGTCCCCGCGGCCCTCGAGCCGCCGCAGCACCCGCCCGAACTGCTGGTCGGTGAACGCGATCTCCCCGTCGTAGAGGCGCACCTCGGGGCCCGCGTAGATCGTTCTCCAGGGCGCGGGCGGCTCGTAGTCATCGTGCGGGTCGAAGTAGTGGGCCCAGAAGAAGAACGTCGAGTCGCCCACGGCGTCCAGCCAGTCGAGGACGAGGCCCGTCGTCTCCGGAGCGCGTCGTTCGTTGCGTCCCGCCTCCGGCCGATTCGCCTCCAGGTCGACGTAATCGTCGAACCAGCGCGCGAGGCCGAAGTTGGCGTTCAGCACGAACGTGGAGATCACCGCGCCGGTCGCGCGGCCCGCCTCGCCGAACGTGGCGGGGAGGGACGGCAGCGATGCGTCCAGCGCGAACGAGTCGTTGCGCCGCGCGCCGTGCCGGTAGGGCGCACGCCCGGTGAAGATCGTCGAGTGGGACGGCAGCGTCAGCGGGTACGGCACGCGGGCCTCGCGGAACGTCGCGCCGCGGCGCGCCAGGCGATCCAGGTGAGGCGTGCGCGCGTCCGGGTGTCCGTAGGCGCCGAGGTGATCCGGCCGCAGCGTGTCGATCGTGACGAAGAGGACGCTGGCGGGACGCGGTGGCTTGCCTTCGCAGCCGAGGACGGCGAGCGCGATGGCGGCGAGGGCGGCGGTGACGAAGATCCTGGGAAGCAAGACGACTCCGGAGCGGCGGGAACGTCGATTGTCCCGGCGGTTCGTCGAGGGTGTCAAGGAGGCGGACGACGGGCGGACCGGATGGGCCCGCCCGTCGGGTGCGTCAGCGCGGAATCGCCGGACCGTGGCAGGCGGTGCAGCTCTCCGAGTTCGCGGCGCGCGCCTTCTCCGGATCGAATCCCGGTCCGTGCGGACTGAAGCCGCGGCCCCGCTGTGCCGAGTGGCACTGGAGGCAATCCGGCTCGGAGTGGCACGTGACGCACGTCTCCAGGTTCCGCCGCGCGGCGGGACCGTGGCCGAGCAGGAACGCGTCCTTGCCGTCGTGGTAGCCCGTGCCCAGCTGCCCGGTGCCCGCGCCGAGCCCCGACGCCTCGTGACAGGACGCGCAGAACGACTGGGCGTCATGGCAGTCCGAGCATGACGTCTCCCGCGACCAGGCCGCGGTGGGGTGGCGCGAGAGGAAGTCCGCCGGATGGAAGCCGTCCGACATCTCCGCGGCGTGCGGAAGGTGACACTCCAGGCAGTCCTCCTGCCCGTGGCACGCCGCGCAAGACTGCGACGACGCGTTCGCATCGGCCGCGTGACGGTAACGGTAGTCATCGCCGTGGGACGGCGGCGCGCGACGGGACACGGCCGCCCCGGCTCCGCGACCGTCTCCGGCGCGGTACAGGTCGGCCGCCACGTGCGGCGTGGCCGCGTGGCACTCCTCGCAGCTCTCCGCCGTGTGGCACGTGGCGCACTTGGCCGACTCCTCCTGGGAGAAGAAGCCGTGCGTGGCGAGGAACGCCTCGCGGGCGTGATCAGGCGGGGCCGACAGCATCGCGTCCAGGGCCAGCGCCCGATCGTCGCGCGCCAGCTCGGCGATGGCCGGAACCTCCGGGCCGTCCACGTGGCAGATCAGGCAGAACTGCTGCGCATGGCACGTGGCGCAGTTGTCGGAGGCGCCGTCCGCGGGACAGGCGGCGCCGTGTCCGCCGGCCGCGAACCCCTCCTCCTCGTGGGAGGCCGGCTTCGGGAACGCGCCGACGTGATCGAACGTCAGCGTGCTCTCCGAGAGCGGCAGGTGGCACACCGCGCAGTCGTTGTCCGCGGACAGGTGCGGCGTTCCCTCATCGTGGCAGTCCATGCACACCCCCGCGTCCGCCGCCACGATCTCCATCCGTCCGTTGCCCTCCGGAACGTGGCAGACGGAACACTCGAACGCCTCGACGTCCTCGGCGTGGACCTCGTGCCGGAAGCGCAGGTTCGTGCCGCGCGGCTCGGGCGGCTCCCAGTCGATGAGGCTCGCGGTCTCGTCGTCGTGGCAGGAGCGGCACGCGGCCGGGTCAGGCCAGATGGACGAGTCCGCGTCGGTGCGGTCCCCGTGGCAGGGGAGGCAGGACGGGAACACGTCTTCGTGCAGTTCATGGTCGAACGCGTCGCCGGCCGGACGGGGCGAGGCGAGAGCGAGGCCGGCCGCCGCGACCAGTCCGATCAGCGGAAGGAATCGGCGCCTCATGGTCCGTCCCTCCTCGGCATGCGAAGGACCGCAGCCGGAACCGACCGGTCCCCCGACGAGAACTTCCAGATGGCGCGCAGCCCCACGCGGACCTGGTCCCAGTCGAACGCCGCCGCGTCCGGACGATCCCGCGACTCGTCCACCAGACGCACGTCGCCCGCCAGCGAGAACGCGTCCGTCACGTCCAACACGCCGCGGCCGCCCCACGTGGTCACCTCCGCTTCATCGAAGCGGAACTCCAGCGGCCGCTGCAGCCAGCCGCCGTAGAGCGTCGCGGATCCGCGCGCGAACCGGCGGGTGACGCTTCCCTCGCCGCCGCGCGAGCTGGCGCCGGCCCCGAACTCCTGGTGCGCGGCGGAGCCCAGCTGCCAGCCACCGGGCAGCTGCAACGCGCCCCGTAGCGTCCATCGCCAGCCGTCGTCCTCCGTGGCGACCAGCGGTGCGTCGGCCTCCGTGTCGTCGTAGTCCCAGCGCTCGATGCGTCCGCCGAGCGTGAGCGTTTCGTGCGGAGCGGCGTCGGCCTCGGCGAACGTGGAGTGATAGGCCACCGGGCTGAACGCGCCCCAGATCGTCCAGAGGTCGAAGTGCGGGCGGTAGCGCCGCGCACCCACCGCGACGTGGCGGACGATTCCGTCGTCGCGCCGCCCCACGCGGCCCTCGGCCGTTCCCCACTCGTCCAGCGCCAGGTCACGGTCGACGCCGCCGGAGGCAAAAAGGCCCCAAGGTCCTGCCACCGACAGTTCGGCGCCCGCCCGTTCCGACACGAACTGGTCCGTGCGTGGATCGACCTCGCGCTGGTAAAGCACGCGCGCGTCGGCGCGCACCGTGTTCACGCGGAGATCCCCGCCGATCACGGTGTGCCGTTCTGACGGTCGGTAGTCGTCCAGCGGGTTCAGCGCGGCGTCGTCCACGCCGACCGTCGTGCCGCGCGCGAGGCTCCAGCCGCCGTACGTTGAGGCGGCCAGACGCGCCTTCGCCCAGCGCACCTCCACGCGTCCGCCGTCGTAGCCCACGAAGCCGAAGCGCGTGACCTCGTGCAGCCGGCCGGCCCGCGCCCGGACGACCGGCACCGCGTACTCGAGGTAGGCCTCCAGGAGCTGCCCGCCCGGGTCCGTGCCCGGCCAGGTCTCCTCCTCCCGGAAGTCGGTGGCCCAGCGCACGTCCACGTGGGCGCGCAGCCCCGCCGGGCCAGGCCCCCAGAGCGATCCGACCGCGCGGTTCACCCAGGGGGCGCCGCGCCGGATCGGTCCGGGTCGGTAGAAAGTGCACATCGAGTCGCCGGGCGCGCACCGCACCGCGATGCCGTCCGGCGTGAAGAGTGATCCGTCCGCGTCGGTCACGAGGTCCGTCACCGGAAGGCTGTCGAGTTGCACGCCGCGGAAGGCGACGGACTGCAGTGACGATTCCACGCGGAAGCGGTAGCCGTGCTCCGCGGCATCGACCGGAACGCCGAGCATTCCGACCAGCGCCGCGGCGACCAGGATCCGCCGCGTGTTCATCGGGTTCCCTCCCCGAGGATCCGGTCCCGCAGCTCGTGCGGGGACTGGAGGAAGTGGCACGTGGAGCACTCGTGCGAGCTCTCCACGTAGTGGTCCGCCTGGTCGGCGTGGCACACGAGGCAGGCCGCGCGGTCCGGAACGACGCGCGCGACGGTCTCCCGCGCGTGACACTCGGCGCAGGCGAGGTGGTCGTCCACGGAGTGGACGGCCAGGGACTCCTCCACGGAGTGGCAGGTGGCGCAGGTGCGCCCCTCCGCGTGGTGTTCGTCGTGACAGGCCGTGCACGACGAGACTTCGGGCGTGGTGGCCACGCTCCCCCTCCGCGGGTGGCAGGCCGCGCACTCCAGTCCTTCGTGGCGCTCGTGCGTCCACGGGACCGAGCGCAGCCGCGCCTCCCGCCGGCCGACCTGCACGGGCACGTCGGCGCTCGCGGGCTCCAGCGCGGACGCGTCGTGGCAGACGGCACACGAGGCCGATGCGTTCATTGCGAGCGGATCGTGCTGGCGGTGGTGACACGCCGCGCAGCTGGCCGACGTGGCGATGGTGCGGCCGTGGTTCGCGTCGAGGGCGCCGTCTCCCCGGTGGAACAGGTCGACGTCGGAGTGGCAGGTGGCGCAGTCGATGCCGGACGCCACGTGCGGTGCGTGATCGAACGTGCGGCCCGCGAACGATCCCGCGTGACGGTCCGCGCCGTAGTGGCAGCGCGCGCACGACTGCTCCGATGGATCGGGGCCGAGACGGGGGAATGCCGGCGCCGACAGGCCGGCCAGCGCGTATGCCTCGCGGGCGTCGGTCAGCGCGGCGCGCAGCAGCGAGTCCGCCGCGACGACGTGGTGGATCCCGTTCCCGCGCTCCACAATCCGCCAGGTCCGGTCCGCGCGGTCCGCCGCCTGCTTCGCGGCTTCCACCCGCCCGATCCCCGCCGACTCCGTGGCGCGCCGCACGAAGCGGCCGACGTCTTCCGTGTGGCGCGACATCGTCTCGACCCACTCCGGCAGCATCCAGTCGAACGATTCGCCGTGGCACGCCTGGCACTCGCCGTTGATGGCGGCGGCGCGCTCGGCGGAGCCGCGCGGATGCGACCGCGCCGGCGCGCTGTGGCATTGCGCGCAGTCCACGCGGGCCTCATGCATCGGCGCGGGGGAGATGCCGTCGCCGCCGGCGTAGAGTCTCTCCTGGGCGGCGTGGTACGTGGAGTCCACCGGGGCCGCCAGCGCGGGGCTCCCGGCGTCGTGGCAGGCGTGACAGTCGGCCGACAGCGTCAGCGGGGGCGGGCCGGAAGCGGCGGGGGCGGGAGGCGCCGAGGAAGTGTCCCCGGCCGCGGGGGCCGGAGCGGCCGGCGCCGCCGGCTCGGCCGGGGCGGAAGTCTCCCGCGGCGGCGGGCGATCTTCCCCGCCGCACCCCGATCCCACGAGCAGGAGCGCGGCGAGGATCCCCAGTCCGGAGCGGATCGCCCTCAGTGGAGCATCGCCCATAGCACGATTCCGGCGATCGTCATGCCGATGACGATCGCGGCGAGTCCGAACACGGCGGCCAGTCCCACCAGCCAGGCCGGAGGGGCGGGAGCGGTACGGGCGTCCAGCTGTCCCGCGCGCCGGAGACGCTCCAGCTCCCGCGGATGCTCCTCCTCCATGTAGTCCATCCGGGCGCGCCCGGTGAAGATGACGAGATCCAGCGGGAACTTGCCGGGGCGCAGCTGCCCGTTGAAGAAGTGCACGGTGAAGATGAAGCAGAGCGCGAGGAGCGCCTCGTCGCCGTGCACGATCGTGGCCAGGTTGAACGCCCAGCCGGGCAGGAAACGCGCGAAGAACTCCGGGAACCAGAGCAGCAGCCCCGACGAGCCGATGACCGTGACGCCCCAGAACACGGCCCAGTAGTCGAACTTCTCCAGGTAGCTGAACCGGTCGAACTGCGGCCGGGGTCCCCAGCCGAAGAACCAGCGGAACATCGCCAGCAGGTCCCGGAGGTCCTGGGGCTGCGGCACCATCGAGTCGGGGCCCCAGAAGAAGCCCGCGGGGTTCTTCGCCTTCGACACCCGGCGCAGCACCGTGATCACGTGCGTGAAGAGGTAGCCGAACGTGATCACGGCACAAATGCGATGAATGATGCCAGCCGAGTGCACGCCTCCGTGCAGGCGGATGAGCGTTCCGGCCCAAGGCTCCGCGGCGAAGTGGAGCGGCACGCCCGTCATCACGAGCCCGAAGAATGAGACGATGACCGCCAGGTGGGTGATCCGCTCGATGCGGGAGAACCGCCAGAGGTACGGTCCCTCACCGCGGTCGGCCGAATTGATGCGCCAGGAAGCGGTGGGTTCGCTGCTCACGAGGCGCCTCCTTCCTCGGTGTCGTCGGCCTCGGCGCCGCGGCGGCGTGCCGCGCTCTCGATCATCTCGCGGATCAGCCAGAGCACCGTGTGCAGGCCGAAGAACGTCAGCGTTCCCACGAGGAGGGCCGTCATGGCGGTGTACGTCCAGTACAGCGCGGGATTGTCGTCCTTGTGGTGCGGATTGGCATGCGGCGCGAACGACGCGAAGCTCGCGCTGGCCTGGTCGTGGCACTGGCGGCACGTCTGCACGATGTTGTCGGCGTGCACCGTGGAGGCCGGATCGTCCGCCGGCAGGTTGCCGTGCGGCGAGTGGCAGTCGCTGCACTTGGCGGCCAGTCCGCCGAGCGTGGTGACCTTGCCGTGGTACGTGTCCAGGTAGGTCTCGTAGAGATCCTCGTGGCAGGCCGCGCACTCGTCCACGACGTGCGCCTTCCACGGCTCCTCCACCGGGGCGATGCCGTGGGAGTCGTGGCACTGCGTGCAGGTGGGGGCGCCGTGCCCCGATCCGTTCTCGTGGTCCTCCGCCCAGGCCCTGCCGTGGGCGCTGACGCTCCACTGCTCCCGCACGCCCACGTGGCAGACGCCGCACGTCTCCGGGGTCCGGTCCGGGTGGACGGTGGAGTCCTCGTGATCGGCCGGCAGGATGCGATGCGCAGAGTGGCAGTCGCTGCAGGTGGCGGAGATGACGAGCCCCGACTTCTCCAACGCGAGGCCGTGGACCGTTTCGTGGTACTCCAGCGCGGCGTGGGCGGCGACGCTGTCGGACGGATCGGCGAAGTAGGCCGCGATGATCTCCGGATCGCCGTGGCAGCTCGCGCACAGCTTGGCCTCGTTCAGGGGATGGACCGTGGAGAGCCGATCCTCCGGGCCGCGCACGTCGTGCACGCCGTGGCAGGCGATGCAGTCCGGAGCGTCGCCTTCCGAGAGGGCGTTCGGGGCGTGCACGGACGCCGCCCAGTCGTCGTGCTGGTCCTCGTGACACTCCTGGCACTGCAGGATCTGGCGACCCGGCGGGTGCGGGAACGAATCTCCGTAGCCCTCGTGGCAGTCCGCGCAGTCCAGTCCGTCGTGTGCGGTCCCGACGAGGTGCTCCTCCGACACGAAGAGCGTCTGGTCGGCCTCCGGCGTGTCCCGCTTGCCGGCGAGGAACGACGGGTTGCCGTGGCAACGTTCGCAGTCCACGGCGGCCGCGGGGACCGCCGTCAGCGCCCATCCGAGAAGGAGAAGGCAGACGATGAGGATGGGGGCGAGGCGGCGGGGACTTCGGCCGTCCATGCTGACTCCCGAGGGTCGGCGACGGTGGGGGAGAAAAGCTGCGGGGCCGGTGTCCCGACCCCGCAGCGGTCCAGCGTGGTGCGTCGACCTAGTGGCCGGCGCGGTCCATCAGACGCGCGAGCTCGCGTTCGTAGTCGATCGCGGGATTCGCGCGCACTCCGTACGTGTCTTCCACGGCGGTGATGCTGGCCAGGAGCAGGCCTTCCACCAGGAAGGGATTGTGCGCCGTCGCGCCCGCGGCGTTCCCGCCGTGCAGCGCGAGGTTGTAGTTGAAGTAGGCGCCCTCGGCCACGTTGAAGCCCGGGTCCGTGGGATCGATCTCGCCGCCCGGCGTGTCCAGCCCCGAGTCCACCAGGGTCAGCGCGGCCAGCAGATCGTCCGCCCACATCTCGATGTTCGCCATCTGCGCGTTCAGCAGCGAAGCGGCCACCGCCGGCGTTCCGTGGCAGCCCGTGGTGGCGCAGGCCAGGAAGGAACGATCCGTCGTGGTGTAGTCGCAGTCGCCCGGCATCGGGATTCCGGTTCCGTCGACGCAGGGCACGGCCGTGAACAGGTGGCCGGTGGCCTGGAAGACGAACTCACCCGTCTCCGCGTCGTTGATCTCGAACCGGTTCACGTGGCAGGAGGCGCACAGGCCCGTGTTGGCCTCGCTTCCGTGCGTGGCGATGACGGCGCCGGGCTCCAGACCCGGCGGGAACCAGCCGGCGTCGCCGAGCAGCAGCGCGGTCTCCGGCGAGTGCGGTTCCAGTCCGTGCGAAGACCCCGCGTCCGGCAGCGAGCGGCGGTTGTGGCAGCGCGCGCACAGGTGCGTCTCGGCCGACGGGGTGTCGATCGGGAAGCGGAGCTGCGCGGAGTTGGGCGACCCGTGCGGGTCGTGGCAGACGCCGCAGGTGACGGCCATGTGCTCGGCCGAGTCCTGCTCCAGATACGTCGCCTCCACGCCCCAGGCCTCCAGCGCGCCCTGGCCGCGGTGGCAGCCCGCGCACTCCTCGCGGCCGGCGGCGAAGCCGACCACGCTGGCGTGGGCCGACATGGACCACTCCTCCGCGAACGGATGGTGGTTGCCGGAGTGGCACTCGGCGCAGCCGTCGTCCAGCGTCTCCGGAATGCCGAGAGAGGCGATGGGCTTCACGTCGTCCGGATTCTCCACGTGGGAGAGGCCGGCCCCGTGACAGTTCTCACACTGGACGTCGTGGTAGGCGTCCGCCTGGACGACGTTCCAACCGGCCGGATCATCCGGCGTGGCACCGTTCTCACTGACCGCGTGGCAGCCGTAGCAGAACGCCTGCGCGTGCCCCGATGCCTCGAGGGTGGCGTAAGCGTCGGCGTGATCCGTCTCTTCCCACTGTGCCTGCACGCCCACGTGACACTGGCCGCAGGTGGTCTCCTTGGTCGCCGGGTCGAAGTACCCGAGCATGCCGGAAGACTCGTCCGGCGGCGGATTGAAGCGTTCGGCGTCACGGTAGACGATCTTCTCGTCCGTGCAGCCCTGGAGCAGCATCGTCCCGAAAGCGAGTCCCAGCAGCATCGCGACGGGATGTTTCCGATGAACCCACATTCCACACCTCCGCGGGGCGAGAGCGGGAGTTTCCGGCCCCGGAGCCGGCCGCTCTGATTCGCGGGCCAAGTTATTATAGGACCTGACGTTCATCAATGACGGAATGGGGAATCTCGCCCCGTTCCGTGCGAAATCGAGGCCCTGTCCAGCAGTTGGCTAGGTCTTTCGCCATCGGGGGAGACTCCCCACCCCCACGCCCTCCAGATCGGGCATCCGCCTGTCACACTTGCACGGATTCGGGGCCGGACGGCGAGCATCCCCGACTCCCGGCAAGCCGTCCGGACGACGCGGATCGGCGGGCGGAGCGGTCGGTCGGGGGCGCCGGTCGCGCGGGGTCGATCGCCGGAGAGCCCGGAAAACCGGGCCTTCGCGGCGTCGGTCTAGGCGAGTTCCAGGATCACCGGGGCGTGATCCGAGGCCGTGAGGCCGTCCTTCTTCTTCCGGTAGTCCCGGTCGATGGTGACATCGGTCACCCTCTCCAGGGCGGCCGGGGTGGCCAGCCACAGGTCGATCCGGAGTCCCCAGCCGCGGTGGAAGGCCCCCATCCGGTAGTCCCACCAGGAGAAGCGGGCGTCGTCGGGATGCTTCGCCCGGAACGCATCGACGAACCCCCACGCCTTCAGGCGGGCGATCCGCTGCCGCTCCTCCTCCGTGTGGAAGATGGAACCGGCGAACTTCTTCTCGTTCCAGGAGTCGATGGGCTGCGGGCAGACGTTGAAGTCGCCTCCCAGGAGCATCGGGCGGGCCGGATCGCCCTCGGCCTCGAAGTGGTCGGCCAGCGCGTCCAGCCAGGCGAGCTTCCGCGGATAGTCCTCGTGGTCCAGTTTCTTGCCGTTGGGCACGTAGACCGAGGTGATGGAGAGGTCCCCGACCTCGGCCGTCACCAGCCGAGCGCCCATCTCCTCCTGGCCCGGCAGACCCGCGCGGACCGGCACGGCCTCCTCCTTCGTCAGGAGGGCGACGCCGTTCCAGGCCTTCTGGCCGTGGACCGTCGCGGAGTAGCCCAGCTCCGCCAGCTCGTCGCGCGGGAACTGCTCCTCGGTGAGCTTCAGCTCCTGCATCGCCACGACATCCGGCTGCCGCTCGCGCAGGAAGTGCAGCACGAAGTCCAGGCGGGCGCGCAGCCCGTTCACGTTCCAGGTGGCGATCCGCATCCTAGAACGGCGCGTGGTGCGGCGTGCGGGGGAACGGGATCACGTCCCGGATGTTGCCCATGCCGGTGGCGTAGATGATGAGACGTTCGAACCCGAGGCCGAAGCCGCCGTGCGGCACCGTCCCGTAGCGACGGAGGTCGCGGTACCAGGAGTAGACTTCCGGCTCCAGCCCGGTCTCGCGCACGCGAGCGTCGAAGACGTCCAGACGCTCCTCGCGCTGCGAGCCGCCGATGATCTCGCCGATGCCGGGAGCCAGCACGTCCATCGCGGCCACGGTCCTGCCGTCGTCGTTGGCGCGCATGTAGAACGCCTTGATCTCCTTGGGGTAGTTCACCACCACGACCGGACGCTTCACGAGCTCCTCCGTCAGGAAGCGCTCGTGCTCCGACTGGAGGTCCACGCCCCACTTCGGCGGGAACTCGAACTTCTTCCCGCCGGCCTCGGCCTTCTCCAGCGCGGCCACGGCGTCGCCGTACTCCATTCGCTCGAAGCCGCTGGACACCAGCTTCTCCAGTCGCGTCACGGCGTCCTTGTCGATGCGCTGGGCGAAGAACGCCATGTCGTCCGGGCGCTGCTCCAGCAGGTCGATCAGGATCGACTTGAGGAAGGCCTCCGCCAGATCGGCCACGTCGTCCAGGTTCGCGAACGCCACCTCGGGCTCGATCATCCAGAACTCCGAGAGGTGGCGGCTCGTGTTGCTGTTCTCCGCACGGAACGTGGGCCCGAACGTGTACACGTCCGACAGCGCGCAGCAGTACGTCTCCACGTTGAGCTGGCCCGACACGGTGAGGTAGGCCTCGCGTCCGAAGAAGTCCTGCGCGAAGTCCACCGCGCCGTCGTCCGTGCGCGGCAGGTTCATGAGGTCCAGCGTCGAGACGCGGAACAGCTCGCCCGCGCCCTCCGCGTCGGAGGCGGTGATGATGGGCGTGTGGATCCAGAGGAAGCCGCGCTCCTGGAAGAAGCGATGGATGGAGGCGGCCAGGCAGTTCCGCACCCGGGCGATGGCCCCGAACGTGTTCGTGCGCGGCCTCAGGTGCGCCACTTCACGCAGGTACTCGAACGTGTGCCGCTTGGCCGAGACCGGATACGTCTCCGGATCGTCGATCCAGCCGACGACCTCCACGGAGTCGGCCTGGATCTCCACGGACTGTCCCTTGCCCTGGCTCTCCACGAGCTTCCCCGTGGCGATGACGGAGCAGCCGGTGGAGAGCCGCGTGATCTCGGACTCGTAGTTGGGGAGCTCGCCGGGAGCCACGACCTGGATGGCATCGAACGCCGAGCCGTCGCTCACCTGCACGAACGACAGTCCGGCCTTGGAATCCCGTCGGGTGCGGACCCAGCCGCGGACCGTGACGGTGGAGCCGACGTCCACCCGGCCCGCCAGCAGATCCGCCACGCGCTGCACGGCCATGGAAACCTCCGGTTCGGGGTGCGGGATCGGGGAGTATGCCCCGCCGCTCCCGCGGCGGCAAGGCGCTGGAGCGGGGCGCCGGGATGACCTAGAGTGGCCGCAGGATCCCGCGAACGCGATGCCCGAACTCCGGGAGGGAGCATGGCCGCCCGCCACGACGTGACCGAGCTTCTGCACGCCATGAAGGCCGGCGACGGCGCCGCCTTCGACCGGCTGGTGCCGCTGGTCTACGACGAGCTGCGCAAGATCGCGCACCACCATCTCAACCGCCATCGCCGCTCCGAGACGCTGAACACGACGGCCCTCGTGCACGAGGTCTACATCAAGATGTCGAAGCAGGCGGAGCTGGACGTGCAGGATCGCGCGCACTTCCTCGCGGTGTCGGCCTGCGCGATGCGGCAGGTCATCGTCCAGTTCGCGCGGGCGCGGACGGCGGCCAAGCGGGGCGGCGGGGAGGACGCGCTGCCGCTCGACGAGCAGCAGATCGCCATCGACGACCACGCCCACCAGGTGCTGGAGATCAACCGGATCCTGGAGCGGCTGCGCGAGCGGGACGATCGTCTGGCGCGCGTCGTGGAGTGTCGGTTCTTCGGCGGGCTCAGCGAGCAGGAGACGGCCGAGGCGCTGGGCGTCTCCCTTCGCACGGCGCAGCGCGACTGGATGCGGGCGCGGGCCTGGCTGAAGGAGGAGATGGCCTCCGGCGGGAGCGAGGACGAGGCGGGGGCGTGAAACGCAGAAGGGCCGGAACCGGGAATCCCGGCTCCGGCCCTCCGTCAGGCCACGCCGACCATTTCGTGGATCGTCGCGGTCCGTCTGCGGTTCGCTTCCCTTCGCGCGGCTCTCTCCGCCAGCTCCCCTTCCAGAAGCTTCGAGATCGAGTCGCGGAAGACGTAAGCCTTCTCGAGGTTCGAATCGCGATCCGTGGGGATCACGTAGAACCCGTTCTTCCCGAGCAGCGCCGACACCGGCCACGCGGCCATCCGCTCCCCGTCCTCGAATTCCAGCCACAGTTTCCGGCGCAGGCCGGGTCCCTCCGGGAACTCCCGGTGGTCTCGGTACTCGGCGTTGCCTTCGAGCGACCTCACGAAGAAGACGGCCTTGAGGCCCTCCGTCGTGATCCGCGCGGGGGGAACATCCGAGTGATACCGAACGTGGAAGGAATCCAGTGCGGGGTGGAAGTCCGTCGTCTCGCCTTTGACGACGCGCCCGTCAAGGTAACGGGCGACCACCAGCATGTGCTGTCATCTCCGTGGGGGAAGGTGACGGTCAAGGGATCGGGAGGGCGCGCCTCGCGCTTGAGCGTCCCCCTGCCCGCGCGCCAGGGAAGTCCAATCCGGGGCAGGATCGATCAACGTCGGCAGCGGCCGGCGGCCTCCCCGCGACGAACCGCGGCGGAGTCGTGCTAGACTCCCGCCCCTTTCCGGAGGCGATCATGCGGACGACGCAGCAGCTGTTCGGGGCCGGACGCGCCCTCGTCGGGATGGTGCACGTGGGAGCGCTGCCGGGCACGCCGCGGGCCGATCGATCCGTCGCGGCGCTGGCGCGGGAGGCCGCGCGCGAGGCCCGCACGCTCGTCGACGCGGGGTTCGATGCGGTGCTGCTGGAGAACATGCACGACGTTCCGTACCTGCGCCGCGAGGTGGGGCCGGAGATCGTCGCGGCGATGACGGCCGTCGGCGCCGCGGTGCGGGAAGTCGTGGACGTGCCGCTCGGCGTCCAGATCCTCGCCGGAGCCAACCGGGCGGCGCTCGCCGTGGCGCAGTCCGTCGGGGCGGGGTTCATCCGGGCCGAGGGCTTCGCGTTCGCCGCGGTGGCGGACGAGGGATTGCTGGACGAGGCCGATGCCGGACCGCTGCTGCGCTACCGCAGGTCCATCGGGGCGGAGAACGTGGCCGTGCTCGCGGACGTGAAGAAGAAACACTCCTCGCACGCCATCACCGCCGACGTCGACCTGGCCGAGACCGCCCGGGCCGCGGCGTTCCTCGGCGCGGATGCGCTCATCGTGACCGGAACCTCCACCGGTCGTCCCACGTCGCCCGCGGAGGTGGAGACCGTGGCCGGGGCCGTAGAGCTTCCGGTGATCGTCGGCTCGGGCGCCCGCCCGGAGGACGCCGCCGCTCTGCTGGCCGTCGCCGATGCCCTGATCGTGGGATCCTGGATCAAGCGCGACGGCCACTGGAGCGCGCCCGTGGATGCCGATCGGGCCCGTCGCTTCGTCGAGGCCGCCCGCGCGGGCTGATCCCGCCCCCCGAACATCCCGTCGATCCACCGGTCGTCCCGGTCCTCCGCCGCCCGAGGAATGCCCGCCTCCGTCCGGTAGGCATCGCGCCGGGGAGCACGGACAGTCGTCCTGCGACGTCTTCCCCGCCCTCACCGTGCCCCAAGGAGGCCCCATGCCTGCGCTCTCTCGCACCCCGATCCGCCTGCTCCTTCCGATCCTGGCGGCGGTCGCCCTGGCCGCGCCGGCCGCCGCCCAGAATTTCGTCGTGGTGGCGGACTCGACGAATCCCGTGGTCACCGCCGTCCACAACCAGAACTACGCCGGTTGCGCGTGGGTGGACCTGGACGACGACGGCTGGCTGGATCTGACCATCGCGTCCCGCAACTTCATCATGCGCAACCTGGGCAACGGCAGCTTCGAGCAGCTGGGCGGCAAGCTCCAGGGTCAGGGATCCGCGCTGGCGACCACCTGGTCCGACTACGACAACGACGGCGATCTGGACGTGTTCCTCTCCGGGAACCAGACGGCGACGAACGGCTCCAACTTCTACCGCAACGACGGGAACATCACGTTCACCAAGCTGACGCTGGAGGCCATCGGGGATCCGATCACGAACTCCGGCTGGGGCGCCGCGTTCGGCGACTTCGACAACGACTCCTTCACGGACATCGTCGTGGCCGCGGCGAACGGCTTCGGCGGGGTCGATCACGTGAACCGCCTCTTCCACAACGACGGCGACGGCACGTTCACCAGCGTGGACACGACCGTGGTCACCGAGGAGCTGGACGCCTACACGGTGCCGATGTGGTCCGACTACGACGACGACGGCGACGTGGACCTCTTCATCGGCAGCGGGGAGATCTCCCAGGCCGACGAGGACAACCTCTACAAGAATACCCTGACCGAGAACGGTGTCTACGGCTTCGAGCGGATCCTGACCGCGCCCATCGCCACCGACCTGGTGCAGGGTCAGGTGTGGAGCTGGATCGACTACGACAATGACCGCGACCTGGACGCCTACCTGACGAACTACAGCGGCGGGAACAACCTCTACCGGAACGACGGCGGCGGCGTGTACACGAAGATGACGTCGGGCCAGGTGGGCACCATCGCCGGCCAGCTCGGCTCGTTCCTCGGCAACGTGTGGGCGGACTTCGACCACGACGGCGACCTCGACTGCTACGCCACCACCGACGGCGGTCCGGTCGACTACTACTGGACGAACAACGGCGACGGCACGTTCACGCAGGACGTGAGCAGCGTGCTGGTCACCACGCCCGGTCCGCATTACGGCTCCTCGGTGGGCGACTACGACAACGACGGCGACCTGGACCTGTACGTCAGCGGCAAGACGAACTCCAAGATGCTCGTCCGCAACGACCTGGCGAACGGCAATCACTGGATCAACCTCAAGCTGATCGGCGGGGGAGTGGGACACTCGAACCGTTCGGCGCTCGGGGCGAAGGTGCACGCGCTCGCCAGCATCGGAGGATCGCCGACGTGGATGCGCCGCGAGGTGTCGGCGCAGGACGGCTTCAACTCGATGAGCATGCTCAACGTCCACTTCGGCCTGGGCGATGCCACCTCCATCGACTCGCTGGTGGTGGAGTGGCCGAGCGGGCAGGTCGACGTCCTGACGTCGGTGGCCGCGGACCAGTTCCTCACGCACTACGAGGTCGATCCGACGGGAGCGCCCGTCGTGTCCAGCGGAGCGGTCCGCGGGCTGCTGGCGCAGAACTCGCCCAATCCGTTCGCGTCCGCCACGTCGATCGAGTTCGAGCTGCCGCGCGAGGCCGACGTGAAGCTGCGCGTCTACGACGCCGCCGGGCGCCGCGTGCGCACGCTCCTCGAGGGATCGCGCCCGTCCGGCGTGCACCGGGTGGAGTGGGATGGCCGCGACGCGGCGGGACGCTCCGTGGCGTCGGGCGTGTACCTCTATCGCCTGGAGACGCCCGCGGGCACCGAAACCCGCAAGGCGGTCCGCCTCGACTAGCCGAACCGGGGGGGAGCCCGCCGACATCCGGTCGCTGCGGGTCTTCCGGGGCGGCGCCTGCCGGGGCGCCGCCCCTCTTCCTCTCCCCATTCCGGGGCTCCGCGGCCGGGCGGTCGTGATAGACTTCCCGCCGGTCCGTCCGACTCCCGGGAAGCCGGGAACCACCCCCCGGAGCCCGTCCCTTGCGCGTCGCCCTCCTCTGCAACTACCCCGTGGATCCCGCCGTCGTCCCCGGCGGGGTCACCGCCGTGGCCCACTACCTCGTCCAGGGCCTGGGCCGCATCTCCGGTCTGGACCTGCACGTCGTCTGCTGCCAGACCGACGTGGACCGCGACCGCACCGAGGAGCGCGACGGCGCCACGATCCACTTCCTCTCCACGAAGGGCCGCTTTGCCCAGCTCCTGAACGAGCGCGTGGAGCGGGGGAAGATCGCCCGCGTGATCCGCCGCATCGGACCCGACCTGGCCCACTCCGAGGGGCTCGGCCTTCCCACCGCGGGCGTCCGCGACTCCGGGCTGCCGCACGGCGTCACGCTGCACGGCATCACGTGGAAGGAGGCGTCGATCCACCATCCGTCGTGGATCAAGGAGATGCGCGGCAAGGTCCGCGCGCGGCGCCACCTCGACCAGATCCGCTGGGCCGACAACGTCTTCATCACGTCGGGGTACGCGGCGCGGATGCTGCCGCCGGGCAAGGAGTACCGGCAGTTCGTCATCAACAACCCGATCGGCGACGGCATCTTCCGGATCGAGAACCGGCCGACGTCTCCGCACATCCTCGTCGTCGGCGGCACGCGGCACCGCAAGGATCCGATGACGGCCCTGCGCGTCTTCGAGCGCGTGAGCCGGGACGTTCCCGACCTGACGATGAACGTCGTCGGGCCGCCGTCGCACACGCCGCTGGACGACGAGATCGCGGCTTGGATCCGGGAGCGCGGACTGGGCGACCGGCTGAAGGTGCTGGGGCTCGTACCGGAGGAGACGCTGCACCGCGAGTACGAACGGGCGACGCTGCTGCTGCTCACCTCCATCGAGGAGACGGCGCCCGTCGCCCTCGGCGAGGCGCACGCCATCGGCATCCCGTCGGTGGGCACCGACGCCGGCGGGATCCCGTACATGATCCGCGACGGCGAGACCGGATCGGTCCGGCCGGTGGGCGACGTGCAGGCGCTGGCGGAGGCCGTGTTCCGTCTGGTCTCCGACGACGAGCATCGGCGGAGTGTGGCGGAGGCGGCCCGCCGAGTGGGCCGCGAAGAGTACTCGCTGGACCGCATCGCAGCCCGCACCGTGGAGGCCTGGGAGGAGATCCTCTCCGCGTAGCGCCTTCGGTCCGCGTCGAGGGTCCGGATCTCTCGCATTGAAGTGCGCCCGCCCCTCCCGCTAAGGTGCAACGGATGCGGCCGACCGGGACTCCCCCGGTCGGTTCTCTTGGTCGGCAACGGGCGGCCCGTCGGCGCCCGCGGAGGAGAGTTCATGCGCACTCGGCAACGGTCCATCCCATCCCTTCCCGTCCTCCTCGCGGGCATGGCCGCCTGGGCTCTTCTTCCGCAGGCGGCCCTGGCCAAGCGCGCTCCCGATCCCGCCAGCCGGTCGCTCGAGATGGGGCAGGTGGCGGCCGGGCCGACGATCGCTCAGGAGGATCGCCGGGTCGACTCCACGGGCATGCCCCGCGCGCTGTATCGTCAGAACGTGGCCGTCGAGGCGGCCGCGCCTGAGACGATGGCCCGCGAGTACCTGCAGATCGCGTCCAAGGAGCTTCGCCTCGGCGAGGCGGCCGGCGACGATCTGGAAGTCAGCTTCGTGCGGGAGGGACTCGCGGGGACGACGGTCCGGTTCCGCCAGTCCGTGGACGGGCTCCCCGTGCTCGGCGGGGAAGTGGTCGTGTCCATCGATCCTCAGAACCGCGTCCAGTTCGTGATGAACGACTACGTCCCCGGCGCCGCGCTCGTGAACCGGACGCCGTCCGTGAGCGCGGAGACGGTCCGGGCCGCGGCGCTGCAGCACCTCGGAGTGCAGGGAGAGCTGGGCCACGAGCACGCCGAGCTGGCCGTGCTGCCCGCGAAAGAGGGCGCTCGCCTGGTCTGGAAGCTGACCGTGGTTCCCTCGGCCACGCCCACCGGTGACTGGGAAGTCCTGGCCGACGCCGCCACCGGCGAGCTGATCCGCGTGACCGACCGCGCCTGTTACGTCGACGGCGACGGCGACGTGTTCGATCCGGATCCGCTCTCGTCCGCCGGCGCGTCCTACTCCGATCCCGGCTACCCGGACAACAACGACCTCGACAGTCCGCAGCTCGTGGCGGAGATCTTCAACCGCACGCTCCTGGACATCACGTTCGACGGCGCCAACTACCAGCTGACCGGCCCCTACGCCGCGATCATGGAGTTCGAGTCGCCGAACTACGGTTCCTTCGGGCAGCCGACGTCCAGCTTCAACTTCACGCGCGCCCCCGCCAACTTCGAGGCGGTGAACGTGTACTACCACATCGATCGTTACATGCGTTACATCAACGAGACGCTGGGCATCGCCGTCATGCCGTTCCAGTACGCGGGCGGCGTGCAGTGCGATCCGCACGGACTCTCCGGCTCCGACAACTCGCACTACATCCCCTCCACCGGCCGCCTGGCCTGGGGCGAGGGCGGCGTGGACGATTCCGAGGACGCGGACGTCATCATCCACGAGCTGGGCCACGGCCTGCACGACTGGCTCACCGGCGGAAGCCTCTCGCAGGTGAACGGCCTCAGCGAGGGCCTGGGTGATTACTTCTGCGCCTCGTACAGCCGCGCCTACGGCCAGTGGGCGCCGGTCGACCCGGAGTACAACTGGACGTTCAGCTGGGACGGCCACAACCCGTTCTGGGGCGGCCGCATCACCAACTACGGCGCCAGCTATCCGGGGGGTCTGACCGGCTCCATCCACACGGACGGCCAGATCTGGGCCACGTGCCTCATGCGAATCTGGGACGACATCGGCCAGCAGGCCACGGACGCCGCCGTCATCGAGGGCATCGCCATGACGAACTCTTCGTCCAGCCAGGACGATGCGGCGCAGGCGATGCTGCAGGCGGCCATCAACATGGGCTACACCAGCGGCCAGATCTCCGCCATCGTCGGCCACATGCAGACGACGGGCTACAGCGTCAGCCTGGGCCTGGACTACGCCTCGCACGACGGCACGGACCTGTGCGCGCCGGTCATCCTGCCCAAGCGGGACGGCGGCAACGGCGTGTGGGAGCCAGGCGAGCAGGTGGAGCTGGATGTGACGGTGCAGTCCTCCGGCATCCCGCACGCGGCCATCTCCGGGACGCTGGCCACCAGCACGCCGGGCGTGACGATCCTGACCGACACCGCCACGTGGCCGAACATCGGCGCGGGCGCCTCGGCGGCCACCACGGTGCCGTTCGTCGTCGCGATCGATCCGACGTTCCCGTGCTTTTCCTCGATCGACTTCGACCTGAACGTCACGAGCGACCAGGGCTCCTTCCCGATGTCGTTCGCGCAGGTCGTGGGGTCCACGTCCACGCCTCCGGGCCTGCCCATCGCCATCCCCGACGGGAATGCCACGGGCGTGGAGAGCGCGCTGTCCATCGGGGAGGACGTCACGATCACGGACCTCGACGTTCGCGTGGAGATCACGCACACCTACGTGGGTGATCTGATCCTCAAGCTGCGCAGCCCCCTGGGCACGGAGATCACGCTGCTGGATCGCCCCGGCGTGCCGGCGTCCACGTTCGGCTGCAGCAACGACAACATGAACGTGACGTTCGACGACGCCTCCGGCTTCGCCCTGGAGAATCACTGCGCGGGAACGAACCCCTGGTACAACGGCGTGGCGGCTCCGGTGGGAGCGCTGTCGGCGTTCAATGGGGAGTCCACGCAGGGCAACTGGGTGCTCACCGTGTCCGACAACGCAAGCATCGACACCGGCGTCATCACGGACTGGGAGCTCCTCTCCACGCCGGCCGTCGGCGGGACGTGTGACGTCTGCGATGCCACCGACACGCCGGTGGTCTCCGGCGGGCACCGCTTCTTCCTCTCGCCGGCCCGTCCCAACCCGACGCGCACCGGCACCGAGATCGCGTTCTCGCTCTCGCGTCCGGGCGTCGCCGAGCTGGCCGTGTTCGACGTGGCCGGCCGTCGCGTGGCCACGCTGCTGAACCGCGAGATGGCCGCGGGCCCGCACGCCGTGTCGTGGGATTCCAAGGACGCCTCCGGCAACGCGGTGGCGGCGGGCGTGTACTTCTACCGCCTCACCGCTGAGGGCGAGTCCGCGATGGATCGCATGACCGTCCTGCGCTAGTCCCCGGACCTTCCGGTTCGACGGCCCCGGTCCCCTTGCGGGACCGGGGCTTTTTCTTGCCGTCCGTGGCCGCCACGTCGGAGTTGCCGCGCGGATGCAAGCATCGGCAATCCGCGACCGGGGTTTCGGCGCATCGTCCCCCGGATTGCGATGCTCGGTGTGCTACGCTCGATGGGCGACATCGGACCATCAACCTGTCCAGACATCCTCGAGGTCCCCATCATGCGAAACCTGCTCGGCGCGGTGGCGCTGTCCGTGGCGCTGGCCGCGGGCGCTTCCGCCGCCACCTACGATTCCCCCGGCACCTACGACATCACGCTCGTCGCCTTCTCGGCGCTGCTCCCTCCGGACGCGCTCCCTCCGGGGACGCCCGTCGTCGGCCCGACCGTGTACCACGGCGAACTCCGGATCCAGGAGACGCGCTTCGGCTTCAAGGCCCGCTTCCAGGGCGAGTCCATGGACGGCATGAAGATCAACGTGAAGGCCGACTTCGATTCGGGCTGGGAAGGCGTCACGACCGACCTCGTGCCCGTGAGCGGCTCCTTCGTCGAGGCCATCGTGGACATCGACCACGATCGACTGGAGAGCGGCCAGGTCAACGGCACCGTCCTCGCCGACGGCTTCGAGCGTCGGGTCCAGGCGAGCGTCGGCGGCGGGGGAGTCCTCCTGAACCTGCGCGTGCACTGATCCCGCGGGCCTAGCGCGCG
Organism: bacterium; assembly: GCA_965216835.1. Lineage (GTDB taxonomy): Bacteria > ARS69 > ARS69 > ARS69 > ARS69 > BQJX01. The sequence goes on from OZ244210.1 coordinate 811,969, forward strand.
CGGAAGATCCCGTAGGAGTGCGCGAGGCTCGGCCGCTCGCCCAGTGCGAATACGGAGTGCCAGGCCGCGTCGTCCGGCCCCGGGGAAGGGAGCAGGAGCGCGTCGCCGGCCGAGAGCACGTACAGCGCCCCCCGCTCCACGAGTCGTCTCGTGAAGGACGGCGTGGCGTTGAGCAGACGATCCAGTGCCGGCAGGTCCTGGCGCTCCAGCGCGCGGAGCGCCTTGGCCGGAGTGGCGATGGTCCGCGCCAGGTCGCCGCGCGCGGCGTCGCGCACCACGTCCGCCAGTTCCCGCTTGGGAAGCGCGAGCCACGCGGTCCGCCCCGCGAGCTGCGCGTACAGCACGCCCAGCTGATCCGTTTCCGCATCGTGATGGAAGACCGCGCCTCCGCCCGGAGCGTTCGCGAAGACGATGCGTTCCGACAGGCGGGTCGCGCGGCCGATCGCCCGCCGGAGGGCGTCGCCGAGGATTCGGGATCCGGTGACGAGTTCCGTCTCCGGGAACACCGCCTCGCACAGCCGATCCGCGGCGAGGGAGCGCGCCCGGTCGCCCTGCCAGTCGTCGTGGGCCTCGGAGCCGAACGAGAAGCGGATGCGGAGCGAGGGATCGCGCTCGTTCCGCGAGATCCAGGAGAGCTTCGCCCAGAGGTCACGCTGCGCCGCGCGCCGCCCGCGTCGGTGGTCGACGAAGACCTTCTCGATCTCCCGCTCGTCCGAGAGATCCACGGCCGCCCCGGCCGCCTCCCACCCGGCGCATCCCTCCAGCCGTCGCCAGATCTCGCGCTGGAAGTCGATGTGGCCCTCCTCGGCGCGCCGGAAGAGCGATCGCGTCCGGCGGATGTCGGCGCGGGCGGCCGGGGTGCCCACCGGAAGGATGCGGGGGATCCAGAGCGGCCGTGCGGCGGACCACAGTTCCCGCGCGTCGCCCGCCGGCCGGGCCCGACCGATCGGGCGGACGCATCCGTGGCGCACGCCCCGTCGGTCCAGGAGCGTGCCCTCGCCGGAGTCCGCCCGATTCCACTGCCAGTTCCGTACGAGAGGTTCCATGGCCGCGGAGACTAGCAGACCTCACGCCGGTTTGGGATACTCCCGTTCCTTCCCGGAGGTCCGAAGCGGTGCCGACCCGTCCCGTCCTCGCTGCGCTGGCCGCGGCGATCCTGCTGTCCGCCTGCGGGGGCGATCGTCCTCCGGACGTCGTGCTACTGACGCTGGACACCACGCGCGCTGACCGGCTGGGATGCTACGGCTACTTCCGGGACACGTCGCCGCACCTGGACGAGCTGGCGCGACGGTCGATCCTCTTCGAGAACGCGCTCGCTCACATGTCCACGACCCTTCCGTCGCACGTCTCGCTGATGACGTCCGCGCACACGATCCGGCACGGCGTGCGCGGGAACTTCTCCGCCGTGAATCCGCCGTACGAGGCGGACGGCGGCCTCCCGACGCTGGGCCGTCTCCTGGCCGACGCGGGGTACGTCACGGCGGGCTTCGTGAGCGCGGCGCCGCTGAAGCGCGAGTCCGGCATCGCGGACGGATTCGAGGTCTGGCGGGAGCCCGAGGGCAACGAGTGCTCGGGCCGCGAGACGACCGACGCCGTGCTGGAGTGGCTGCGGGACGGCCTTCGCCGGGACGATCGGCCGATGTTCCTCTGGGTGCACTACTTCGACCCGCACGATCCGTATCGGCCGCCGCCCCCGCATCACGTCGCCTTCCGCACCTCGGACGAGCTCGTGGCTCACCTCCGCGACCACGCCTACACGGAGTGGAACCATCCGCAGATCCAGAAGGTGAGCAATCTCTACGACGGCGAGATCCGCGCGATGGACGAGCAGATCGGCCGGCTGCTGGCGGCGCTGGAAGAGGCGGGGCGGCTGGACGGCGCCGCGGTGGTCGTGGTGGGAGACCACGGGGAAGGGCTCGGCCAGCACGACTTCGTGGGGCACGGCCGCCTCTCGGGGGAGGAGTTGCGGGTCCCGCTCCTCCTGAAGCTGCCCGGCGCCGGGCCGGAGAGCGGCGCGCGCTCGAACCGGCTCACGGCCGTCGTGGACGTGGTGCCCACGCTGGTGGAGGAGCTGGACCTGCCGGTTCCCGACACGGTGCAGCAGGAGTTCGAGGGGCTCAACGCGCTCCTCGACGACGGTTGGGACGGCGTCCTCTCCGAGCGGACGCTGGGTCGTCCCGAGAAGGTGGGGCCGGGCTTTCGCTGGGCGCTCACCGGACCCGAGTGGAAGTACGTCCACGGAACGGAGGATCCGGACGAGCTGTTCGACCTGCGGACCGATCCGCTGGAGACGGTGAACCGTCTCGAGGACGAGCCCGACGTGGCCCGCCGGATGCGCGAGGAGATCCGCCGCCGCCTGGACGAGACCGAGACGCTGGTCGGCTCGCTTCGGGAGCTGTCTCCGGGCCATGTGGAGCAGCTCCGCGCTCTCGGCTACACCGACTAGGTCCTCGCAATGTGCAATGGGCGTCCCGCCCGCGGTGCGAACCGCAACACGGGCGAGCCGGACGTGTCCGGGGTTTCTGGTCGACGTTGGGGTTTCCTCGGCACCGTTGGCGGATCCCGCGATCGGCACGGTCCATGCACATCCCGCCTCGGACGATGGATCTCGGACCGGAGTACGGCATGCTTCGAAACGAACGTGGGATGACGCTCATCGAGCTCATGATCGTGACGGTGGTCATGGGCATCCTGGCCGCCATCGGCATGGCCAACTACTCCAGCATGCAGGCGCGGGCCAAGGTGGCCCAGGTGCAACAGAACATGCACATCGTCCAGCTGGCCGTGGAGGAGTTCTCCACGCGCAACAACGGCGATTACCCGCTGAACGCCGCGGCCACCACGGCGGACGGCGGCGTGACGCTGACCGCGCTGTTGCCCGGCGGGGCCATGCCCCTGAACCCGTTCACGAACGTGAACACTACCCTGGACTGGACCAACGTGCTGAACACGGCGCCCGCCACCGACGCGGCCGGCGGGATCAGTCTGAACACGTTCGCGTCCGGCGGCGGCCGCATCGACATGTACGACATCGTGGGGGAGAACGAGACCGGTGCTGCGCTCGCGCTGATCCTCGGCAACTACTAGATCCGGACGCCGCTCCCCGCGTCCCCGCGCGCCGTCGCCTCGCATCGCCTGCTTGACCGCGGTCCTCCTCTTCGCGCATCGTCGGCGGACGTTCCCGTCGGACGATTCTCCCGCCGGAGGTGCGCGTGTCCAGGGGATCCCTGATCTACGGCATCGACGATCGACCGCCCGTCACCGAATCGATCTTCCTCGGTTTCCAGCACTACCTCACGATGTTCGGCTCGACGGTGGCGATCCCGCTGATCCTGTCGGAGCCGCTCGGTCTGGCCGGCGATCCCGCCGCGCTCGGCTGGCTCATCGGCACGATGTTCTTCGTCAGCGGCATCACGACGCTGCTGCAGACGACCTGGGGCAATCGCCTCCCGCTGGTCCAGGGTGGGACGTTCTCCTTCCTGGCGCCCGCCATCTCGATCTGCGGCATGGCCGCTCTGGCCGAGGCCGGATGGGAGGTGCGCATGCGCCACGTCCAGGGTGCCGTGATCGCGGGCGCGCTCTTCGAGATCGTGGTGGGGTACTCCGGGGCGGTGGGACGCCTGCTCCGGTTCGTCGGGCCGATCACCATCGCGCCCACCATCGCCCTCATCGGGCTCTCGCTCTTCGAGTTCGGGGCGCCGGTGGCCGGCACGCACTGGGGCATCGGCGGGCTGACGATCGTGCTGATCATCGTCTTCAGCCAGTACATGCGCGGCACGCACCGCGCGTTCGAGCTCTTCCCGATCATGCTGGGCATCCTGCTGGCCTGGGGCGTGGCCTGGGGGCTCACCGCGGCCGGCGTCTTCGGGCCCGGGCACCCGGCCCACGTGTCCACCGAGGAGGTCGCCGCGGCGCCGTGGTTCCGGTTGCCGATGCCCTTCCAGTGGGGGCTGCCCGTGTTCGGGATGGCGGCGGTCATCGGGATGCTGGCGGGGTACATCGCCTCGATCGTGGAGTCCGTCGGTGACTACTACGCCTGCGCGCGACTGGCCGGCGCGCCCGTCCCCTCCGAGAAGACGATCAACCGCGGCATCGGCATGGAGGGCGTGGGCTGCCTCGTGGCGGGGGTCTTCGGTACGGCCAACGGGACCACGTCCTACAGCGAGAACATCGGGGCGATCGGCCTGACGCGGGTGGGAAGCCGGCAGGTCGTGCAGATCGGGGCGATCCTCATGATCGGTCTCGCGACCTTCGGGAAGTTCGGCGCGCTGTTCACCACCATCCCGCAGCCGATCGTGGGCGGCATGTACTGCGCGATGTTCGGGATGATCGCCTCCGTCGGCCTCTCGAACCTGCAGTTCGTGGACCTGAACTCGGCGCGCAACCTGTTCATCCTGGGCTTCGCGTTCTTCATGGGTCTGTCCGTGCCGCGCTACTTCGCCGCCACGCCGCTGGCGTTCGAGCCGCTGTGGCTGTCCGAAGTGCTGAACACGCTCGGCAAGACGGGGATGGCGGTCGGGGCGCTGTGCGCGCTGGTGCTGGACAACACGATCCCTGGCACGGACGAGGAGCGCGGGATCACCGCCTGGCGGTAGGAATCGCTACAGGTCGGACAGGCCGCCGGGCACGCGATCCTTCCCGCGCGCCACGCGGTCGTTCCACGTCTCCGACTCCGGAGCGCGGCGCCGTTCCGCCATGGTGATGCATCCGTCCACCGGACAGACGAGCGCGCACAGGTTGCAGCCCACGCACTCGGTCTCGTCCACCCACGGCACGCGGTACGGATCTCCCGGTGCGGCGGTTCCGGCGCGCCTCGCGGCTTCGGCCGCCCGCGGCGCGGTGTGACCGGCGATCACCGGTTCACCGGGCAGGTGGATGCACTGGTGCGCTCCGTCGTGGCAGGCGACGTGGCAGAGCTGGCAGCCGATGCACGTGTCCTCGTCGATCTCGGCCACGACGTGGTAGTTCAGGTCCAGCTCGCCCCACTCCCGGAATCCGGGCACCGCGCGGCCCACCAGCTCCCCGACCGACTTCATGTCCTTGGCGTCGAGGTAGTCGGAGAGCCCCTCGATCAGGTCCTCCACGATGCGATAGCCGTGGTGCATCACGGCCGTGCACACCTGCACGTTGGTCGCGCCGAGCGCCAGGTGTTCCGCCGCGTCGGTCCAGCCGGAGATGCCGCCGATCCCGGAGATCGGCAGGTCGAAAGAGGGCTCGCGCGCGAGCTGCGCCACCATGCGCAGCGCGATGGGTTTCACGGCCGGGCCGCAGTAGCCGCCGTGACTGGAGGCATCGCCTACGCGGGGCAGGGGCACCAGCCGGTCCAGGTCCACGCCGACGACGCTCTGCACGGTGTTGATGAGCGACACTGCGTGCGCGCCGCCGCGCTTCGCCGCGAGGCCGGGCTCCACGATGTCCGTCACGTTGGGCGTCAGCTTGGCGATGACGGGGAGCGTCGTGGCGTCCGTCACCCAGCGGACCAGCTCCTCCAGGACCTTCGGCTCCTGCCCGACGGCCGATCCCATGCCGCGCTCGCACATTCCGTGCGGGCAGCCGAAGTTCAGCTCGACGCCGTCGCAGCCGGTGTCCTCGCAGCGCTTCAGGATGTCGGCCCACTCCTCGCGGGTGTCGAACATCAGTGACACCACGACGGCGTGGTCCGGGAAGCGCTTCTTCGTCTCCGCGATCTCCCGCAGGTTCACGTCCAGCGGCCGGTCCGTGATGAGCTCGATGTTGTTGAGCCCCATCAGCCGGGCGCCGGCGTACTCCACGCCGCCCAGGCGGCTGGACACGTTCACGATCGGGTTGCCCAGCGTCTTCCAGACGGCGCCGCCCCAGCCCGCATCGAAGGCGCGCTGCACCTGCTCGCCGGAGTTCGTCGGCGGGGCGGAGGCCAGCCAGAACGGATTGGGCGAGCGGATGCCCGCGAGGTTCACGGAGAGATCAGCCATCGTTGGCCTCCCGGAGCGCGGCGTCCATGGCCAGCGCGGCCGTGCGTCCCTCGGCCGCGGCGTTCACGACCTCGCGTCCGCCGTTGACCGCGTCCCCTCCCGCGAAAACGCGGGGGTGCCCCGTCCGCCCGGTGTGCGGATCCACGACGAGACGCCCGTGATCGTTGACCTTCACGCCGGGGAACTCCGAGGCCAGCGCCGTCAGCCGCGCCTGGCCGATGGCCACCAGCACGAGATCCGCGGGCAGCGCGCCCAGCTCCTGGTCCGTCGGCCGACCGTCCCGCGTGCCGACGAGGCGGACCGCCGTCACGCGATCGCCCGAGCGGAGCACTTCCACCACTGCGGCGTTCTCGCGCACCTGCACGCCCTCCTGTCGCGCCGATCCGGACTCGTGCGCGTAGGCCTTCATCGCGCTCTCCGAGCGCCGCACCACGAGCGTCACGAACGGGACGCCCAGGCCGCGCAGCTCGCGCGCCGCGTCGATGGCGGTGTTGCCGCCGCCGATCACGATCGCCCGGCTCACTTCCTCCAGCGACGTGCCGGAATCGTTCTTCATCCGCTCGATCCAGCTGGTGGCGCCCTCCACCCAGGGCCCGTCCTCGCCGAGGACGCCCAGGCGGGAGTCCGGCCCCAGGCCGGGGCCGAGGAAGACGAGATCGTGGCGCTTCAGCAGCTCCTCGCCGGAGACGTCCCGCCCGACCTCCACGCCCGGACAAACCTCCACGCCGAGATCCAGGATGGACTCCACCTCCGCCAGCGCGGCCTCGCTGCGCAGCTTGTACGGCGCGACGCCGGTGGTGTTGAGGCCGCCCGGGAGCGACCGCTTCTCGTAGAGGACGGGGGAGTGGCCGGCCAGCGCCAGGTAGCCGCCGGCGGCCAGCGACGCGGGGCCCGCGCCCACCAGCCCGATCGACTTGCCGGTGGGCTTCGCGGCGCGCGGCAGGACCTGCGGCCCGCCGCCCCGCTCGATGGCGTGCCGCTGCAGGCGCCCGATCTCGATGGCGGGCTGGCCGTCCTTCAGGAAGACGCATGCGCCCTCGCACAGGACCTCCACCGGACAGACGCGGGCGCAGCTTGCGCCGAGCAGGTTCACCGAGAGAATCGTCCGGGCGGCGCCGCGCGGATTCCCCGTCGCGATGCGGCGGATGAATCCCGGCACGTCGATGCCGGTGGGGCACGCCGTCGTGCACGGGGCGTCGTGGCAGAACAGGCAGCGCGACGCCTCCCGCATCGCCTCGGTGGGGGACAGCGGCGGCTCCTTGTCGGCCAGCCGGCTCTCCAGCCGCGTGGACGGCAGCGGGAACCGGGTCATCTAGGCGCCCATCGCCTCGAACGACTCGCCCAGGATGCGGAGCGCGTCGTCCACCTCGCCCTCGGAGACGATCAGCGGCGGCGAGATGCGGATGCAGTTCCCGGCCAGCCCGCCCTTGCCGATGAGCAGACCGCGCTTCTTCGTCTCCTCGAAGAGGCGCCCGGTGGCCTCGCCGTTCGGCGTGCGATCGCCGGCGGTCTCGTCCACGACCAGCTCGATCGCCTGCATGAGGCCCATGCCGCGCACGTCGCCGATGGTCTTCGGGAAGCGTCGCTGCAACTCCTCCAGCCCGGCGCGCAGACGATCGCCCTGCCGCTGCGAGTTGTCCGCCAGCTTCTCCCGCTCGATCTTCTCCAGCGTCGCGGTGGCGGCCGCACACGACACCGGATTGCCCCCGAACGTGGAGATGGTGAGGCGCTGGAACGCGTCGGCGATCTCCGGCGTGGCGATGCAGACCGCCAGCGGCATGCCGTTGGCGATGCCCTTCGCCATCGTCATGATCTCCGGCTCCACGCCCCAGTGCTCGATGCCGAACCAATGCGTTCCCGTGCGGCCGAAGCCGGTCTGGACCTCGTCGCAGATGAAGACGCCGCCGTACTTGCGCACGATCTCCACGGCGATGGGGAAGTACTCCTTCGGCGGCGTGATGAACCCGCCCACCCCTTGGATGGGTTCCGCCAGGAAGCCCGCGATCTGGCCGGTGGTGGTGGTGCGAATGAGCTCGTCCAGGTCCGTGGCGCACTTGATCCCGCAGTCCGGGTACTTCAGACCCAGCGGGCAGCGATAGCAGTACGGCGAGACCGCGTGCTTCACGCCCGGGATCTGGCTGGGAATCGCACGCCACGGCGCGTGCCCGGTCAGCGACTGCGCCAGCGTGCCGCGGCCGTGGTAGCCGTGCCGCAGGGCGATGATCTCCAGCGCGCCCGTGTAGACCTGCGACAGCACCACCGCGGTGTCGTCGGCCTCCGTGCCGGACGCATTGAAGATCGTCTTCTGCAGGCGACCCGGCGTGATGCGGGCCAGCCGCTCCGCCAACTCCACCACGGGCGTCACCGGGTAGAGGCTGGACACGTGGCCGAGGCGCTTCACCTGCGCCTGGATGGCCCCCACGACCTCCTCGTCGCCGTGGCCGACGGACACCGTGAGGATCCCGCCGAAGAAGTCGAGGAACTCGTTGCCGTCCACGTCCTTCACGAACATGCCCGAGCCGGAGTCCAGGACCAGCGGCTCGGCGTAGTAGTTGGCGACGGCGGGCTGGAGGAACTCCTTGTGCTTGGCGCGCGTCTCGCCGGCTCGATCCGTTCCGGTGGGATTCATGTCGTCCTCCTGGCCAGGTAGCGTCCGGCGCCGCGCTCCACGCGGAGGTCGCCGTTCTGGTAAGCGATGCGACCGTGCACGAGCACGGTGGACGGAACGCCGGTCACGCGGAAGCCCTCGAAGATGCTCCGGTCGTTCCGGTGGAAGTGCGTGGAGGCGGAGATCGTCCGCGTCCCCTCGGGATCCCACACGGTGAGATCGGCATCGGCGCCGACCGTGACGGATCCCTTGCGCGGATACAGGTGGAAGATCTTGGCGGCGCGCGTGGACGTGACGTCGACGAACTGCTGACGCGTGAGTCGGCCGGTCCGCACGCCGTGGTGCCAGAGCAGCGACATCCGGTCCTGGATTCCGCCCGCGCCGTTGGGGATGATCCGGAAGTCCCTCTCGCCGTTCCTCTTCTGTTCGTGGGAGAACGTGATGTGGTCCGTGCCCACCGTCTGGAGGATCCCGGACGACAGCGCCGCCCAGAGAACCTCGTCGTGGCCCGCGGGGCGGATGGGCGGGGACATCACGTACGCGGCCCCCTCGAAGTCCGGCTTGTCGTACACGGAGTCGTCCAGCAGCAGGTACTGCGGGCAGGTCTCCCCCCAGCACTTCTGGCCGCGCTCCCGCGCCTCGGCCAGCGCCTTCACGGACTCGCGGCACGTCATGTGGACGATGTACGCCTCCGCGCCCACCTGATCGGCGATCATGAGCGCGCGATTCGTGGCCTCCCCCTCCACCGGTGCGGGTCGGGAGAGGGCGTGGTACTTCGGCTCCACGCGGCCGGACTCGAAGAAGCGGTTCTGGAGTTCCACGACCACGTCGCCGTGCTCGGCGTGCACGGTCACGACCGCGCCGAGCCGCGCGGCCTGCGCCATCGCCTTGACGAGCTCGTCGTCATCCACGCCGATGGCGCCGCGGTAGGCCATGAAGACCTTGATGGACGTGATGCCCTCGTCCTGCACACAGCGCCGCATCCACTCGGCGGAGCGGTCGTGCCAGGCCGTGACGGCCATGTGGTACGTGTAGTCCACCGTGGCCACGGACGACTTCTCGCGCCAGGCCTTCAGCACCTCCAGCGCGTCGTCGTCGCGGCCGGGGATCACGAAGTCGATGAAGCACGTCGTGCCGCCGGCCACGCCTGCGGCACCGCCCGTCTCGTAGTCGTCCAGCGAGACGGTGCCCATGAACGGCAGCGCCATGTGCACGTGCGGGTCCAGCCCGCCCGGCATCACGTACTGGCCGCCCGCATCGATGACGTCGTGGCCGTCGGCGTCCAGGCCCTCGCCCAGCGCGACGATCTTCCCGTCCTCGCACAGGACGTCGCCCCGCGCTACGTCCAGCGCGGTGAGGATGGTGCCGCCGCGGATCAGGATGCCCATGGCGATCCTCCTCTCAGGGAAGCAGGTGGGTCAGGTCCTCGTACGTCTCCGGCCGACGATCGCGGTAGAACTGCCAGACGCGACGGACCTCCTCGATCATCCCGAGGTCCAGATCCGCGACGACGAGCTCGTCCTCGTCCTCCGACGCCTCGGCCAGGAACGCGCCCCGCGGATCGACGAAGTAGCTCGTGCCGTAGAACTTGCCGATGTTCCACGGCCCCTCCGTCCCGACGCGGTTGATGCAGCCCATGAAGTAGCCGTTGGCCACCGCGTGGGCCGGCTGCTCCAGCTTCCACAGGTACTGCGAGAGCCCCGCCACCGTCGCCGATGGGTTGAAGACGATCTCCGCGCCGTTCAGCCCGAGGAGCCGGGCGCCCTCCGGGAAGTGGCGGTCGTAGCAGATGTAGACCCCGACCTTGGCGTAGGCGGTGTCGAACACGGGGTAGCCCAGGTTGCCGGGCTTGAAGAAGTACTTCTCCCAGAAGCCCGACGTGTGGGGGATGTGGTTCTTCCGGTACTTGCCCAGGTAGCTCCCGTCCGCGTCGATAACGGCGGCCGTGTTGTAGTACACGCCCGCCTGCTCGCGTTCGTAGATGGGCACGATGATCACCATCGAGTGCTTCGCGGCCAGCGGCTGGAGCGCCTCCACGGTGGGGCCCGGGATGGGCTCCGCCGCGTCGTACCAGCGCTCGTCCTGGCTGGGGCAGAAGTACGGTCCGTCGAAGATCTCCTGCAGGCACAGGATCTGCACGCCCTTCGCCGCGGCGTCCTCGATCATCGGCAGGTGCTTCTCCAACGCCGCGCGCTTCACGTCGGCTACCGGCGCGCTCTCGTCGTTGATGGGGTTGGCGCACTGGATGAGTCCGCCTTTCACGATCCGGCCCACGACGGCCCCCTTCCTACCAGCGGGAGATGACGATCTTGCGATCGGTGAAGAAGTCGAAGGCCTCTCGGCCGTGCGCCTTGAGATCCCCGAAGAAGGAGCCCTTGGCGCCGCCGAACCCGAAGAAGGACATCGGCGCGGCGACTCCCAGGTTCACCGCGGTCATGCTGGCCTCGACGTTGTACTTGAAGTGCCGGGCGTGCTTGCCGCTGGACGTGAAGATGGAGCTGGCGTTGGCCAGCGGATGGTCGCGGATGATCTCCAGCGCGGAGTCCAGCGTGTCCGCGCGCGAGACGCAGAGTACCGGCCCGAAGATCTCCTCCTGCGCGATCACCATGTCGGGCGACACCCCCTCGAAGAGCGTGGGGCCGAGGAAGTAGCCGCCGGGCTCGTTCGCCCGATCCCGGCCGTCCACGACAATCTTGGCACCTTCCTTCTCGCCCTGCTCGATGTAGCCCAGCACCTTCTCGCGGTGCGCCTGCGAGATGACGGGCCCCATCTCCGTGCCCTCCGCGGCTCCGTCGCCGACGACGAGATCCCGCGCCCGCTGGGCCAGGCCGTCGCGCACGCGGTCGTGGACATCGCCGATGGCCAGCACGACGCTCCCCGCCAGGCATCGCTCGCCCGCGCAGCCGTAGGCCGACTCCGTGATGGCGTCCAGCGCCGAATCCAGGTCGGCGTCCGGCATCACGACGAGGAAGTTCTTGGCGCCGCCCAGCGCCTGCACGCGCTTCCCGTGCGACGCGGCCGTCTTGTAGACGTGCTCCGCGACGGGGCTGGACCCCACGAAGGAGACGCCCTGCACCAGCGGATGCTCCAGCAGGGCGTTGACCGCGTCCTTCGCTCCGTTCACGAGGTTCAGGACGCCGGGGGGGAAGCCCGCCTCCTCGATGAGGCGGAACATGTGGCGCTGGCTCAGCGGCACGCGCTCCGAGGGTTTGCAGACGAACGTGTTCCCGCACGCCACCGCGAACGGATAGAACCAGAGCGGGACCATGGCCGGGAAGTTGAACGGGGCGATGCAGGCGAAGACGCCGAGCGGCTGCCGGACGGACTCGCAGTCGATCCCGTTGGCCACGTCCTCGATGGCCTGCCCCATGAGGAGGCTGGGCGCGCCGGAGGCCACCTCCACGCACTCGATGCCGCGACGCACCGAGCCGCGCGCCTCGTGCAGCGTCTTGCCGTGCTCCTCCGTGACGATGGCGGCCAGCTTCTCGAAGTCGCGCTCCAGGAGCCGCTTGAACTCGAACAGGTAGCGCGCCCGCTGCACCGGCGGCACGCCGCGCCAGCCCGGATAGGCCGTGTGGGCCGCGCGGACCGCGGCATCCACCTCGGCCGCGCCGCCCAGCGGCACCTCGGCGAGCACCGCTCCGGTGGCGGGATTGTGAACCTCCGCGACCGCTCCGGCGGTCACCTCCACCCACTGGCCGTCGACGTAGTTGCGAAGCCTCTCCACCGTGGCCATCGTCTCCTCCTGGTTTCCGGGCCGGAGGGCGACCATAGCGCCGACGGAGACCGGGGACAAGTTCCCCGAGGACCGGCGGTTACGTTCCTCGTCCCGTGTCGCGGCCTCCGATCTTCCTCCTTTTTTGGGGTGAGTCTCCGCGCCGGAGCGTCGATAATGGCCGGCTCACGGGGAGTGTTCCATGGCCGACACGGAAGCCGGCGTGACCGGCGCCGGAGCGCGCGAGCTGGCTCAGGAGATCGAGACGTTCGGCCGGCTGCAGGCCGGCCTGCGCGGGGTCTGGGAGGGGATCCAGTCCTCGCCCAACTGGGACCACACCTCGGTCGTCGTGCCGTCGATCTCCTTCGATCAGGAGGAGCTCTCCAAGATCAAGGGCGTGCCGTACTACGAGGAGCGCCTGCTCTTCACGCTGATGCGGCTGCGCCATCCCGGCGCGCACGTCATCTACGTCACCGCGCGTCCCGTGCATCCGGAGATCATCGACTACTACCTGCACCTGCTCGTCGGCGTGCCGGCGAACCACGCGCGCAAGCGTCTGGCGCTGTTCTGCGTGCAGGACGCCACGGACCGGCCGCTGTCCCAGAAGGTGTGGGAGCGCCCGCGGCTGGTGGAGCGGATCCGGAAGTGGATCGGCGATCCGAGCCGCGCGTACCTCACCTGCTTCAACTCCAGCATCTGGGAGCGGAAGCTGGCCGTCGCGCTCGGCATTCCGCTGAACGGCCTGGATCCGTCGCTCTGCCACCTCGGCACGAAGTCCGGGTGCCGACGCATCTTCCGCGAGGCCGGCATCGACCTGCCGGAAGGCGCCGAGGACCTGCGGACGCGCGAGGAGATCGTGGCGGCGCTCGACGATCTGGCGAACCGGCGTCCGGGACTGCGGACCGCCGTGGTGAAGCTGAACGACGGGTTCTCCGGCGAGGGGAACGCCAATTTCACGTACCCGGAGGATCTGCCGGAGTCCGGGGCGGCCCGGCGCGCCGCCCTGGAGCGGGCGCTGGACGATCTGCACTGGACCGCGGAGGAGGAGCACGCGGACTGGTACTTCCGGAAGTTCGCGGAGATGGGCGGCATCGTGGAGGAGTTCGTGCAGGGGCGGGAAGTGAGATCGCCCAGCGCGCAGGTGCGCATCCGCCCGGACGGCTCCTGCGAGCTGCTGTCCACGCACGAGCAGCTGCTGGGCGGACGCACCGGACAGGTCTACCTGGGCTGCCGCTTCCCGGCCGATGCGGAGTATCGCCTGCGTTTGCAGGAGGCCGCGATGCGGGTGGGAGAGGTGCTCGCGCAGAAGGGCGTCGTCAGCCGCCTGGGCGTCGACTTCCTGGCCGTCCGCGACGGGCCCGACGAGGAGTGGCGGATCCGCGCGATCGAGATCAACCTGCGGATGGGCGGAACCACGCACCCTTTCATGGCGCTGCAGTTCCTCACCGGCGGGCAGTTCGACGCGGACACGGGCGTCTTCGTGTCGCCGCGCGGGCAGGAGAAGTACTACGTGGCCACCGACGGCCTCACCGCGCCCGCCTATCGCGGGTTGCTGCCCGAGGACCTGATGGAGATCCTGTCGCGCCACGGTCTCCACTACAGCCCGTCGACGGAGACCGGCGTGCTCTTTCACATGATCGGGGCGATGTCGGAGTTCGGGAAGGTCGGCGTGACGTGCTTCGGCAACTCCCCGGAGGAAGCGGACAAGCTCTATCGCTACACCGTGGAGGTGCTGGACCGCGAGACGGAGGCCTCGCGACCGGGCCACATGGAGACGATGCTGGACCACCGGCTCCCCAACATGGAGTAGCGAGCGGGCCGGTCTCGGGGAGGCGACGAACCTTGCCGCCGCCGTCCCCGTTCCCTACCGTCAGGCCGGAGCGGGCTCCGCCGCTCCCGACGGTCCCGTCCAGTGGTCCTGCTGGGCGGCCTCGCGCACGCTCTGCTGCGTGTACAGGCGGTAGTACTTGCCGCCCAGCGCCAGCAACTCGGCGTGGGTCCCCGACTCCGTGATGCGACCGCCCTCGATCACCAGGATCCGATCCGCCGAGCGGATCGTGGACAGCCGGTGCGCGATCACGAAGCTCGTCCGCCCCTCCAGCATGGAGGCCATCCCCTCCTGGATGCGCTGCTCCGTCTCGGTGTCCACCGACGACGTGGCCTCGTCCATCACGAGGATGGTGGGATCCGCCAGCACCGCGCGGGCGAACGACACAAGCTGCTTCTGGCCGGTGGAGAGGCGGTTGCCTCCCTCGCCGACCTCGCTGTCGTAGCCGTTCTCCATCGCCGCGATGAAGTCGTGCGCGCCGACCATCCGGGCCGCCGCCTCGATCTCCTCCTGAGTGGCGTCCAGCCGCCCGTACCGCAGGTTGTCCGCCACGCTGCCCGAGAACAGGTGGGGCGTCTGCAGCACGATGCCCAGCTGCGACTGCAGCCACGACAGGCTCCGCGCGCGGTAGTCCACGCCGTCGAAGAGGACCTCTCCCGACTTCGGCTCGTAGAACCGGCAGAGCAGGTTCACCAGCGTCGTCTTGCCGCCGCCGGTGGGACCCACCAGCGCGATCGTCTGGCCCGCCTCGATCTTCAGGTTCACGTGCTGCAGCACCGGCTCGCTCTCCTCGTAGTGGAACGAGACGTCCCGCAGCTCGATTTCCTCGAACCGGGCGGCGCCGCCGTCCTCCGCGACTCCGACCTCGGTGCGCCCCGAGTTCTCCTTCACACGGCGGAGCACCTCCTCCGAGTCCCGGATCTCCGGCGTGGCTTCCACGAGGCTCATGACCCGCTCGGCCGACGCCTGCGCCATCTGCATCTCCGCGAACCAGTGCGCCATCTCCTGCACCGGATCGAAGAAGTGACGCACGTAGGCCAGGAACGCCATCAGCGTTCCGACGGTCAGCGTGCCGGCGGCCAGGTTGAATCCGCCCACCGACAGCGCGATGCCCGCCGCCACCGAACCGAGCGCCGTGGCGATCGGCAGGTAGAGGGCCGACTGGAGCGCGTTGCGGCGGGACGCGACGAACATCTCATCCGTCAGTGACCCGAACTCCGCCAGGTTGCGAGGCTCCCGTACGAACACCTTCGTCGTGCGCACGCCCATGATCGACTCGTTGAACGCGGCCGTGATCCGGCTGTTCGTCTTCCGCACGATGCGCGCGCTCTTCAGGATGCGCTGCTGGAAGACGATGCTGACCAGCGCCAGCAGCGGCACGACGACCAGCACGAGCGCCGCCAGGCGCGCGTCCATCACGAACATCGCCACGGCGATGGCCGTCATCAGGGTGGTGCCCCAGAACAGGTCCAGGATGCCCCACGCCATGATGTTCGACAGCCGCTCGCAGTCCGACGTCATCCGCGCCATCAGCCAGCCCACCGGCCGATGATCGAAGAACGAGAACGAGAGCCGCTGCAGGTTCACGAACCCGTCGCGTCGGATGTCGTGGCTGACCGCCGTGCGGATCCGTCCCGCGGCCCGAATGAAACCGAGGATCGCGGCGCAGATCGTGAGCGTCAGCCCGCCGAACGCGAACAGGTACGGCGCGAACCGGGCGTCCCGTCCGTTCTCCACCACCTCGTCCACCAGCGCCCGCGTGACCAGCGGGAAGGCCGTGTCCACGGCCGCCGTGGCGACGGCGCAGACCACCAGCCAGATCAGGTGGGTCCGGTACCGGAGGGCGTAGCGGAAGAGCTTCTTCCACACGCCGAGGTCGAAGCGTCGCTCGTAGGACTCCTCGAGGGGGCGCTTCGCCGTCATGGTCCACCTCCCGGGCCGTCGTCCCCCGCGGCGATCGCGAGGTCGGCGGCGGTTTCCGCTTCCAGAGCGCCCTGGATCTTCCAGAGTCGCCGGTACGCGCCGGCCTGACGCATCAGTTCGTCGTGCGTCCCGGCCTGCACGATCCGTCCCGCCTCCAGCACGAGGATTCGATCCGCGTGCGCCACCGAGGAGAGCCGGTGCGAGATGATGATCGTCCCGTGGCGGCCGCGCCGCGCGCGGAGCGCCTCCAGGATTCTTGCCTCCGTCCGTGTGTCCACGGCCGAGAGGGCGTCGTCCAGGACCAGGATCGGCGGATCCTTCAGCAGCGCCCGGGCGATGCTGAGGCGCTGCCGCTGTCCGCCGGACAGCGTGACGCCCCGCTCGCCGACGAGCGTGTCGTAGCCCGACTCGAATCCGGAGATGGATCCGTGGATGTCCGCCGCCGTGGTGGCTTCCACCACCTCTTCCAGGTCCGCTTCCGTCCTTCCCAGCTTCACGTTCGCGCCGATCGTCTTGGAGTACAGGAACGGCTCCTGCAGCACCGCGCCGACCTGCGCGCGCGCCCAGGTCCGGTCCAGCGACGTGAGCTCGCGGCCGTCCAGACGGATGGAGCCCTCCTCGTAGTCGTACAGGCGGAGCAGGAGGTGGATGAGCGTCGACTTGCCGGAGCCCGGCGGGCCCACCAGCGCGATCGTCGCCCCTTCCTCCAGTCGGAACGACACGTCGTCCAGCACCACGTCGTCGCCGAAGCGGAACGTGAGGTTCTCCACCACCAGATCCCCGCGGGCGCGCTCGGACGGGACGGGCGACGTCTCGTCGGCCGCGTCCTCCTCCGCCACGCCCAGGATCTCGCCGATCCGGCCCAGCGCCACGAGCGCCTTGCCGGTGTCCGTGAGCACGCGACCGAGGTGGCGCACCGGCCACATCACCATCTGCTGGTAGGTGAGGAACGCGAATAGCGTTCCCACGGTCAGCCGACCCTCCAGCAGCCACCACGCGCCGACGGCCAGCGTCAGTCCGATCTGCGCGAAGCAGAGCAGGTCCGATACGGACCAGTACGTGGCCAGCATCCGGATGAGGCTCTCGTTCGTGTCGCGGAAGCGCGCGTTGGCCACCGCGAACTTGTCGCCCTCGAACTCCTGGCGCGCGAACGCCCGCACCACGCGGATCCCCGTGAGGTTCTCCTGCAGCACCGACGTCATCTCGCCCTCGGCCTCGTCCGTCTTCAGGAACAGCGACTGCACGCGCCCGAAGAACGCGAACGCGAAGGCCAGGATGACCGGGAACAGCACGATCGAGATCAGCGCCATCCCCGCGTCCATCGAGAACAGGATCGGCAGGACGATCAGGAAGAGCAGCGTCGCCCTCCCGATCTCCACGATCTGCCCCGACAGGAACACGCGCACCGTCTCCACGTCGGACGTGGCCCGCTGCACCAGGTCTCCCGTGTCCGCGCGGTCGTGGTAGACGCACGGCAGCCGCTCCAGGTGACCGAAGATCCGGGCCCGCAGGTCGCGGACGATCGCCTCCGACGCCTCCGCGGACCATCGCCCGCGCAGGTACAGGAACACGCCGCCGCCGACCGTCAGCGCCACGATGACGAGCGCCGCGACGGGGAGGACGTGCTCGGGGGCCGCCGACGGGGCCAGCTCCAGGAGCGCCCGGCCCGTGCGGGTGGAGGCCTCGAACGTGCCGCCGTCCACGACGCCGTCGATGGCGGTCCGGGTGACCATCGGCATCCCGAACAGGAAGACGTGGGAGACCGCCATGGCCGCGATGGCCGCCAGGTAGCGGGACCGATGACCGCGGGTGAGACCCCAGAGGGTTCGGAGGTTCTTCATGGTTCCTGCTCCTCGACCGGTGGAAAAAGAAAAGCCCGCTTCCGTGGGGAGCGGGCTTCCCGGTCGGGGACCGGAAACAGAAAAACCCGCTCTTTCGGAGCGGGCTTCCGGTGCGGTCAGGCCTCAGTGGCCGACGTTCAGCGGATGCACGCTCCCATGGCGACGACGCCATTCGGATCCATCATCGCGACCTGCGCGAGACGATCCTTCCAGGAGTAGCGAATCATCAGTGCCTCCGTTGAACGTGGCCGGCGCACACTTTGCGCAGCCGAGGGGAGAGAATACGACGCACATCGGGCCGATGCAACCCCGAAATCGGATCCGGACGCGTCATGGACGGGATCGGCCGCTCCGCGTATCCTCTTCAGCGGAATCTTCACCGAAGCCGATGCCCGGAGACCCCGTGACCGATCCCGAAGAAGTCGTCGAGTCCGTCGAGCCCAAGGACGCCCTCCCCGAGATCCGCCTCTCGGATCTGCCGGAGTCCGTCCAGGAAGCCGCCCGCCGCGTGGGCTGGACGGAACTCATGCCCGTCCAGGCCAAGTCCATCCCGTACGTCCGGGCCGGCCGCGACATCATGGTGCAGTCCCGCACCGGCTCCGGGAAGACGGGCGCCTTCGTCCTGCCGCTCCTGGAGCGCCTGGATCCTTCCCGGGCCGTGTCCCAGGCGCTGGTCCTGGTGCCCACGCGAGAGCTGGCCCGGCAGGTCGTCCAGGAAGCCGAGATGCTCACCGGGGACACCGGCGTTCGGACCGCGGCGCTGTACGGCGGCGTCGGCTACGGCCCCCAGCTGGACGCCCTGAAGAAGGGCGCCCACCTCGTGGTCGGGACGCCCGGCCGGATCCTGGACCATCTCCTCCGCGGCACGCTGGTGGTGGACGAGCTGGAGATCCTCGTCTTCGACGAGGCGGACCGGATGCTCTCGATGGGGTTCTACCCGGACATGCGGGAGATTGCGTCGTGGCTGCCGGAGAAGCGCGACGGCTTCATGTTCTCGGCCACGTACCCGCCGTCGGTGCTCTCGCTGGCCAAGCGCTTCCTCGAGGAACCGGACTTCCTGAGCCTCAGCCACGGGCACGAGAGCGTCGCGGAGACGGCCCACGTCTTCTACGAGTGCGACAAGCTGCAGAAGGACCGGGCGCTGGTCCGGATCATCGAGATGGAGAACCCGGACAGCGCCATCATCTTCTGCAACACCAAGGTGACCGCGCGCTACGTGGCCATCGTGCTGCAGCGCTTCGGCTACGATGCGGAGCAGCTCTCCGCGGACCTCTCGCAGAGCGCGCGGGAGAAGGTGCTGGCCCGGGCCTACGACCGAAAGCTCCGGTTCCTGGTGGCCACGGACCTGGCCGGCCGCGGCATCGACATCTCGAATCTCTCGCACGTTTTCCTGTACGACTTCCCGGAGGATCCGGAGTCGTACATCCACCGCACCGGCCGGACCGGCCGCGCCGGCGCCAGCGGGGAAGCCGTCTCGCTGGTGGATCCGCTGGAGAGGCTGGATCTCAAGCAGGTGGTGAAGAAGTACAAGATCGAACTGGAGGCCCGAACCTTGCCTTCCGACGAGGACGTCCAGCGCGTCGTGGCCGAACGGGTCACCGCTCTCCTGGAACAGAAGCTCCGCGGCCTGGACAAGCTGGTGGTGGAGCGCATGCAGCGCATGGTGCCGCTGGCGGACAGCCTGGGGGAGAGCGACGACGAGCGCCTGCTCATCGCGATGCTCCTGGACGAGTTCTACCAGGAGTCGCTCCACGCGCCGCCGGACCTGCCGCCCATCGACAGCACCGGGATCGCCGGGCGCGCCCGCAAGTCCTCCGGCTCCGAGGACGGGGGAGACTCCTCGTCCGGCGACGGCCGCCGGCGGCACGGGCGGAGACGCCGCCGCCGCGCGTAGGCGTGGGAGCCTGGTCCGTCTACCTGCTGGTCTCCGGCCGCGACGGCGCCACGTACGTCGGCGTGTCCACCGACGTGGAGCGTCGCCTGGCCCAGCACAACGGCGAGCTTCCCGGCGGGGCCAAGCGCACGCGCGCCGGTCGCCCGTGGAAGCTGGATCGCCGGTGGGGACCCTACGAGGACCGGGCGGAGGCGCAGCGCGTGGAGTACGAGCTGAAGCGCCGGCGGGGGGCGGAACGACGGCTCGGGCCGGACGCCTAGCGGATCGCCTTCCGCAGCATGACCACCGTCTTGGTCCCGCCCTCGGTGTCCTGCGTGCCCACCTCGTCGAATCCCGCCCGCTCGTGGAAGCGCAGCGAAACCTCGTTGCGGGGCCGCGTGTTCACCTCGCACAGGATCCAGGGCGAACGGCCCCGGCCGAACGCCTCCAGCTCCGCGTAGAATCGCGTGCCCAGGCCGACGCCGCGGGCCGACTCGTCCAGCGCGATGCGGTCGACGTAGAGGAAGTTGTCGTACCGGGCGGTGAACCAGCCGTAATTGAGGCTGTCGTAGTCCACCCCGGGGCCCAGCCCGATCAGGAAGCCGCCCAGGCGGCCGTCCGGAGCCTGGGCCACCTTGAACCACGTGGCCACCTCCGCGAACCAGGCCAGCTTCTCGGGCGTGGAGTCGCTCACGGCGGGGCGGGCGGCCTGATTGATGCGCAAGACCTCGGGGAGATCCCCGGGCTGCACGTCGCGGATCGTGAAGTTCATCGGGGCAGCGTAGCCACCCCGCATCGCCCGGTCGAGGGATTCCCGTTGTGGACGCCTCCCGGATTCTCTAGCGTGTCGGTTCCCCCGGACCGGAGGCCTCCCGCTTGATCCCGTTCCCCGGACTGAGAGCGTCGGTCCGCCGGCTGAACCCGATCTGGATCGCGGCGATGCTGCTGACGTGGCCGATGCCGGTGCGCGCGGCGGATCCGGTCCTGTTCGTGCACGGCCTGGATCCCGCCTCCGGTCTGGCGACGCTCCTGCGCAACGAGTCGCTCGACGCGTTCCGCGAGCTCGGAGCCTGGTTCGATACGGAGGTGGAGGGCCCCGTTCACGTCCACTGGATCACGGACCACGACGATCTCGTGCGGCGTCTCGGCGGGGATCCCGGCCCGGTGGCCGGTGTGGCGCGCGGGGACCGCTCCGAGATCCTCCTGTACGCGCCGGCGCTGGCCTCGCGGCCGGAACGCATCGCCCGGGTCGTCCACCACGAGGTCTGCCACCTCGTCTTCCACGCGGCCACGGCGGGCGCCGAGGTGGAGCCGCCGCGCTGGTTGAACGAGGGCATCGCCATGTGGCGATCCGGCGAGTGGGACCTGGGACTGGAGTGGCGGGATCCCGTGGCGCTCGTGCGCGACGCCGCGGCGGCCGGCAGCCTGCTCCGCCTCGAGGAGATCGACGCGTCGTTCCCGTCGGGACCGTTCTTCCACGTCTCCTACGCGCAGAGCCTCTCGTTCGTGGAGTGGCTGGTCCGCCGCGGCGGCGAGGACGGCATCCGCCGCTTCGTCGACCGGCTGGACGCGGACGAGGATCCGGGGCCCGCGTTCGCGGCCGTGTACGGTCTGCCGCTGGAGGAAGCGGAGGAGGAGTGGCGCGACGACGTCACCGGGGGCGGGCTGGGGCTGCCCAGCGGCCAGCTCCTCATGAACGCGACGTTCTGGGGGCTGGGGCTGCTGGTGATGGGGCGCTTCGTCTGGGTCCGCTGGAAGCTGCGGCGGGCCGGCGAGGAGGAGGAGGCCGAGGAACTCGCGGCCGCGGAGGCCGCGGTCGAGGAGGATCGCCCGTGAGCGTCCGCCTCGATGCCGCCGAGCGCGAGCTTCTCGTGCGCGGTCGCCATCCGGATCCGTTCTCGCGTCTCGGCGCGCATACCCACCCCGACGGCGGCGTCGTGGTGCGGGTGCTGCGGCCGGGGGCCGTCGCCGTCACGGTGCGGCACGGCGACACCGACGTCCCGGCGGAGTGGACGCACGGCGACGGCCTGCTGGAGGCGCGCTTCCCGGAGGCCGATCTTCCGTTCCCTTACCGGCTGCGCGTGCGCGGACCCGCCGGCGAGCGGGACGAAGACGACCCCTATCGCTTCGAACCGCGGCTCACCGCAGACGACCTCGCCGACTTCCTCGCCGGTCGCGATTTCCACGCGTATCGGCGTCTGGGCGCGCGGCCGGAACGACGCGACGGCGTGGACGGCGTGCAGTTCGCGGTGTGGGCGCCGGGCGCCGAGCGCGTCAGCGTGGTGGGAACGTTCAACGACTGGAGCGGTCGCCGCCACGGCATGCGTCGCGTGGGCGGCACGGGAGTGTGGGAGATCTTCCTTCCCGGCGTGCAGGCGGGCGACGGTTACAAGTACGAGATCCGCACGAAGCACGGCGGACGACGCATCACGAAGGCGGACCCCTTCGGCCGGCGCGCGGAGCTGCGCCCCGGAACCGCGTCGGTCGTGGCGGAGAACTCCCCGTTCGCCTGGTCGGACGGGAAATGGGTCAAGGACCGCGCGAAGGTGCAGCAACCGGGGCGACCGCTCAGCGCGTACGAGGTGCACCTGGGCTCGTGGCGGCGCGGGAAGGAGCTCATGCCGTCCGGCGACGGGAAGGGTCCGGACCTGCGTCGCTGGCTCACGTGGGATGAGATCACGGAGACGCTGATTCCTTACGTGAAGGATCTCGGCTTCACGCATCTGGAACTCCTTCCGGTCACGGAGCATCCGTTCGACGGATCGTGGGGCTACCAGACCACCGGCTACTTCGCGCCCACGTCACGCTTCGGGGAGCCCGATGGGTTGCGCCGCCTGGTGGACGCCGCGCACGCGGAGGGAGTGGGCGTGCTGCTGGACTGGGTGCCCGCGCACTTCCCGCGCGACGCGCACGGCCTCGGCTACTTCGACGGATCGCATCTCTACGAGCACGGCGATCCGCGCCGCGGCGTCCATCCGGACTGGGAGACGTTCGTCTTCGATTGGGCGAAGCCCGCGGTGCGGTCGTTTCTGATCTCCAGTGCGGTCTGGTGGCTGGAGGAGTTCCACCTGGACGGGCTGCGGGTGGACGCCGTCGCGTCGATGCTCTACCTCGACTACTCGCGCAAGGCGGGGGAGTGGTTGCCCAACGACAGGGGCGGCCGCGAGAACTGGGACGCCGTCCGCTTCCTGCAGGTCCTCAACGACACGGTGCACGAGCTCGTGCCCGGTACCCTGACGCTGGCGGAGGAGTCCACCACGTGGCCCGGCGTGACGAAGCCCACGAAGGAGCGCGGCCTCGGCTTCGACCGGAAGTGGAACATGGGCTGGATGAACGACACGCTCCGCTTCTTCAAGGCGCCGCCGGAGCGCCGGTCGGCGCTGCGCGAACGGCTCACGTTCGGGCTGACCTACGCGTTCGTGGAACGCCACCTGCTGCCGCTCTCCCACGACGAGGTCGTCCACGGGAAGGGCTCGCTGCTCGGCAAGATGCCCGGCGAGCGGACCGAGCGGTTCGCGCGGCTCAAGACGCTGCTGGGGATGCAGTGGACGCATCCGGGGCAGAAGCTCCTGTTCATGGGCGGAGAGCTGGCGCCCTGGAAGGAGTGGAACCACGACGAGGAGCTGGAGTGGGAGCTGCTCCGCTACGACGAGCATCGCGGCGTGCAGGCGTGGGTGCGGGCGCTGAACGGTCTCTACCGCGGGCGGTCCGCGCTGTCCGGCAGTGACGAGAGCTGGGACGGCTTCGAGTGGATCACGTTCGATGATCCGGAGCACGTCGGGGCGGCGTTCCTGCGCAAGCACGAGGAGGATCGGTTGCTGGTGGCGGCCAACCTCTCGGACGACGACTGGGAGGATTGGCGGATCGGGGTGCCGGCCGCCGGAATGTGGCGCGTGGTGCTGGACAGCGAGGACGAGCGGTTCGCCGGGCGCGGGTTGCGGCCGTCGCGGCGGGAGGCGGAGGCGACGCCCGCCCACGGACAGGACCACTCGATCGTGCTGCGGGCGCCGTCCGAGTCCATCGTGATGCTGGTGCCGGAGACCTCCGCCGATCAGGGCGTTGCGTAGAGCTGCACCTCAGTGGCCACGCGGTCGGCCATCTCCAGCGTGGCCTCCAGATCCGGATGGCGCAGCATCACGAAGCCGTCGCCGATGACCGACGTGCGCCAGTTGCGCCGCGGCTGTCCCACCTGCGTCAGGTCCACCGCGCACACGTGGTGCCCGAACTCGGCGAGGATGCGGTCCAGTCCCTCGATCCGGCGCACCGTGCCGTCTCCGTTGGCACGCTTGAAGATCCCGGCGGAGAAGTACTTCCGGTCGATGTTCTGCGTGAAGCGGCCGTGGCAGACCGCCTCGGCCCAGCCGGTGTACAGGTCCAGGTCCGACGCGAAGTTCATGAGGTCCACCGTCCGCACGCCCGGGGCGCGCGCCGCGATCTCGCCGAACACGGCCTCGCCGTCCGGCTTGCGGTACCACTCCATGTGAGTGAAGCCGGTCTTCACGCCCAGCGCCTTCAGCACCGCGAAGCCCATCTCCCGGCCCTGCGCCACGTGGTGGCTGTCCACGTCGCGGCGGACGATCGTCTGCTGGCTGATCCAGGAGTGCTCCCGGGAGACGAGCGCGCGCGGCCGGTAGTAGGCGATGTTGAAGTACGCGGCCTCTCCGTCGATGCTGACCGTGTCGAACGTGTAGTCCTCGCCGTCGACGAACTCCTCCACCGAGACCTCGTCCACATGGCGGAGTCGCGGGAGGATCTTCTCCAGTTCCTTCGCGTCCTCGACGCGGTACGTGTCCTGCGATCCCGCCCCGGCGATGGGCTTGACGATGAGCGGGAACCCGATGCGCTCCGCGTGCTCCCGCACGCCTTCCGCGGTCGTCGCGTTCCCGTGCCTCGGGGTGCGGATGCCGGCGGCGTCCAGGCGCTGCTTCATGATCTCCTTGTCGCGGAACGGCACGGTCTCTTCCACCGTCATCCCGGGGAGATCCAGCATCTCGCGGATCCGGGCGGCCGGGATCATCACCGGTTCCCACAGGCACTCCACGCGGTCGATGCGGACCTGCGACGACAGCCGGCGCACCTCGTCCAGCAGCGACGCCTCGTCCGTGAGCGACTTCACCTGCACGTAGGCGGACAGCGCCTTGCGGGCCGTCTCGGGCAGGCCGGCCTGCGGCTGGTCGCCCATGCCGATGACCTTGGCGCCCACCTCGGCGAGCCCGCGCGTGAAGTGCGGCTGCTCGACGGGAAACCCGGGGGAAAGCATCAGGACATTCATTTCGTCGTCTCCGTGGCCTCTGGGGGTGGCCGCCGGGCGATCCTAGCCCAATTCGACCCGGATCGTGCGGATGATCTTGCCGAGCGCCTCCCGCACGACCTCCGTGTTCGGATGGCGAACGATCACGAAGCCGTCGCCGTCGTAGGTGCCGGTGGGGGTGGCCCCGCGGCGCGGCAGCCGGACCTCCACCGCCAGATCTCCGACCTCCCGGATCGTCTCCTCCACGCCGGTGACGGCCGTCACCCGGCCCTCTCCCTGGCCGCGGAGGAACGCGGCGCCCGCGGCGTAGGGCCGCGGCGGCGGATCGAACTCGTCGAAGACCATGAGCCGCGCCCAGGCGGCGTAGAGGTCCGTGGCGTGGGCCCACGAGATCACGTTCACGAACTGCGCCCCCGGCGGCCGCACGCCCACCTCGGAGATGGCGATGCTGCCGTCGGGGCGGCGGAACCATTCCATGTGGCTCAGACCGTCGACCAGCCCCAGCCGCCGGAGGGAAGCCTCCGCCACGCGGGAGATGTCGTCGTACTCGGGGCTGTCCGCCTCGCGCGGGATCAGGACCGCCCACTGGATCCAGGGGTTCTCCAGGACCTCCAGCGGGGCGGGGAAGTAGTGGCAGCACGAGAACCAGACCAGCTTCCCGCCCAGGAAGACGCTGTCGAAGGAGTGCTCCCTGCCGCGGACGAACTCCTCCAGCATTACCTCCGCGCCCCGGGGCGTGGCGGGCCAGGAGAGCGAGGACTTCAGTTGCTCGTCGTCCTCCACCCGGAACGTGTTCCGCGACCCCGATCCGGCCACCGGCTTCACGATGAGCGGGTAGCCGACCTCGGCGGAGAACTCCAGCGCGGCCTCCTGCGTCGTCACCCGCCGGTGTCGGGCGCACGGCAGCCCGGACGACTGGAGGATTTCCTTCATCCGGGCCTTGTCCCGGAAGTTCCGGGCGGTCTCGCCGTCCAGACCTGGAATCCCGAGCTTCGCGCGGACCTCGCCCAGCGGAACCTGGAGCTCCTCCAGGGCTCCCAGCAGTCGATCGACGCCGCCGAGCCGCCGGCCGATCTTCCGGACGGCCGGGACCAGCACGTCCGGGTCGAGCGCGTCTTTCACGATCTCGACCGAGTCGAGTTCCTCGCGGAGATTCTCGGGCAGCCGCTCCTTCTCCTGCTGCGTCACCAGCCCGAGGCGCACGTCCGGCAGCGCCGCGGCGGCGCGCACGAAGCGCACGGTGGTCTCCAGCAGGAAGGGGGCCACGAAGACGACGTTCGACATGATCGCATCCTACCGCTCGGGGCGGCGGCTGTCACCGAGGCCGAGCAAGAGCGTGCCGGGCGGCCGGAGGGATGCTAGACTCCGACGCCATGGACACTCGATCGATCGCCTTCGCCACCAGCGAGATCCGACCCTTTTCGAAGACGGGCGGACTGGCCGACGTTTCGGCCGCGCTGCCCGACTGGCTTCATCGCCAGGGACACGACGTCCGCGTCTTCACGCCGCTCTACTCCTCCGTGGACGTGGAGTCGTACGAGTTCGAGCCGGTTCCCGAGGTCAGCGACGTCGCGGTGGAGCTTGGTCCACGGACCTACCACTTCTCCCTGTTCCGGACCACGTCCCCCGCGGCGGGCACGCCCGTCTACTTCGTGCACTGCCCGCTGCTCTACGATCGTCCGGGGCTGTACACGGACGACGCCGACGAGCCGGTCCGCTTCGCCCTGCTGAACCGGGCGATCCTGGAAGCGTGCCAGCGGATGCAGTGGGGGCCGGACCTGTTCCATTGCAACGACTGGCAGACCGGGTTGCTACCGCTCCTGCTGAAGACGCTCTTCGCGTGGGACAAGCTGTTCCGCGAAACCCGGACGATCCTGACGATCCACAACCTCGGCTACGCCGGGATCTTCCCGGAGGCCGCCGTGGACCGGTGCGGCCTGGAACTCTGCCGGAGCCAGATCGATGCGGAGGAACTGGCCAAGGGGCGCATCGGCTTCCTGCGCACCGGGCTCCGGTACGCGGACCGCATCACCACGGTGAGCCCCACGTACGCGCGGGAGATCCGCACGGAGACCGTCGGCGGGTCGCTGCACAAGCTCCTGGAGGAGCGGAAGGAGTTCCTCCACGGCATTCTGAACGGAGTGGACTCGGACACGTGGAATCCCCGCACCGATCCCATCCTGAAGTTCCGCTACTCGGCCAAGAGCGTATGGCGCAAGGAGAAGAACAAGGAGGTCCTGCTGAACGAACTGGGCCTCCCCTACGAGAAGGGTGTTCCCGTCGTGGGAATGATCACGCGCCTCGCCTACCAGAAGGGCATCGACCTGCTGGAGGACGCTTTGCCGGGCGTTCTGGAGTCGCGGGACCTTCGCCTCGTGGTGCTGGCCAGCGGCGAGGCCAAATACGAGCGTCTCTTCGCTGATCTCCAGCGACGCTTCCCGCAGAAGGTCTGCTTCTACCGCGGCTACCACACGGAGCTGGCCCACTGGATCGAGGCGGGGGCGGACATGTTCCTCATGCCTTCGCTCTACGAGCCGTGCGGGCTGAACCAGATGTACAGCCTGCTCTACGGAACCATCCCCGTCGTCCGCAAGACCGGCGGGCTGGCCGACACCGTCACGCTCTATGATCCCGAAACGGACGAGGGCAACGGCATCGTGTTCGATCACTACACCCCGCAGGGTGCGCGGTGGGCACTGGAGGCCGGACTGGACCTCCACGCCGACAAGAAGACCTGGAAGAAGCTGATGCTGCGCGGCATGGAGATGGACTTCTCGTGGGATGCGCGCGGTCCGGAGTACCTCGAGGTCTACCGGCTCGCGCAGCAGGCGCGGGCGGAGGCGAACGCCTGATGCACGTCGTCTTCGTGGAGCCCGCCTTTCCCAGGAACCAGATGGAGTTCGTGCGCGGCCTTCACGCCGTGGGGGCCAAGGTCACGGGCATCGGGGAGAGGCCGCTGGAGGCCCTTCCCTCGGACCTGCGCGGCCAGATGGTCCACTACGAGCAGGTCGGGTCCGTGGTGGACGAGGAGGCGATGATCCGCACCGTGCGCTGGATCCACGAGAAGATGCCGGTGGATCGCCTGGAGGCCACGGTGGAGGCGCACGTGATGCCGGCCGCGCGCGTGCGCGAGGCCTGCGGGATCCAGGGCACGTCCGTGGAGACCGCGTGGGCCTGCCGCGACAAGCCGACGATGAAGGAGATCCTGCGTCAGGCCGGAATCCCCACCGCCCAGTCGGCGGGAGTGTCGCGCCCCGAGGAGGCGCGTGAGTTCGCCGATCGCGTCGGCTACCCGCTCATCCTGAAGCCGCGCGGCGGGGCCGGCGCGGCCGGAACGTTCCAGGTGAGCGGGCCGGAAGAGCTGGACCACGCCATCGAGGCGTCGGGAATCATGCAGGGGGCGTCGGTGGCCATCGAGGAGTTCGTCGAGGGGCACGAGGGCTTCTACGACACGCTCACCGTCGGCGGGAAGGTGCAGCACGACTTCGTCACGCACTACTTCCCGAACGTCCTCGAGGCGATGCGCACGCGCTGGATCTCCCCGCAGTTCATCGTCACGAACCGCGTGGACACCGTCTCCGACTACGACGAGGTTCGCGATCTCGGCCGCCGCGTGATCGAAGCGCTGAAGATCGACACGTCGCCCACGCACATGGAGTGGTTCTTCGGGCCGAAGGGGCTGAAGTTCTCCGAGATCGGCTGCCGGCCTCCGGGCGTGGGCGCGTGGGATCTCTACTGCGCCGCCAACGAGATGGATCTCTACGCCGAGTGGGCGATGGCCATCTGCTGGGGCCGCACCTCGCGCGCGCCGTCGCGACGGTACAGCGCGGGCATCGTGACGCTCCGTCCCGACCGCGACGGCGTCATCGACGGCTACGACGGCCTGGAGGACATCCAGCGCGAGTACGGCGAGTGGATCATCGACTTCCACTTCCCCAGCGCGGGTACGCCCACGCAGGGAGTGGAAGCGGGATACATGGCCAACGCCTGGCTCCGGCTCCGCCACCCGGACTACGACGAGCTCCGGACGATGCTGAACCGCGTCGGCGAGACGGTGAAGGTCCGGGCCCGTTGAGCGCCACCGCCGTCGTGACCGCGCCGGCCGTGGCCGGTGCCCGCACCCCGCACTCCCCCGGCCGCCCTCGGGTCCTCCTGCTCGGTCCCCAGCGCAACCGGCCGACGATCTCCGCCGCGCTCCGCCAGCACGACGTGCAGGGTCCGGTGGCCGTGGTCACGGCCGGCTGGCAGGAGCGCGAGCAGGAGGTGGAGGAGCTGGAGGTCCACCTCGCCCGCCGGACCATCCCGCTGGACCTGTACCGGCGGGTCGACGAGATCCTCTCGGCGGACGAGGACCTCGCCCGCAAGCACCGCGCGCGCCAGGATGAACTGCGCCGGCTGCAGCGCTACTACGACGTTCGGCTCGGTTACGCGATGTCCGCCGTGGCGGAGCTGGAGCAGCGCGCCGGAGATGAGCCCGAGCTGGAGCACCATCGCTGGCACGCGATGGACACCGTGATCACGCTCGACGCCGAGCACCTGGCCGAGGTGCTGGACGTCCACCGGCGGCACGAACCGCTCCTGGACCTGGAGAACCGCCGCGAGGTGATCCGTCATCGCCGCGAGGTGGCCGACCTCCTGCGCGACGCCGAGGCGCTCGCCATCGCCGGCGGTCACGTGGCCGTGTTGATGAACCGGCTGCGCATCCTGGATCCGCTGGAGTCGTTCCCGGAGGACCGCACCGTGCTGGGCTGGTCGGCGGGCGCCATCGCGCTGACGGAGCGGATCGTCCTCTACCACGATCATCCGCCGCAGGGCTTCGGCAACGCGGAGGTGCTGGAGCCCGGGCTGGGCCTCGCGCACCACGTCGTAGCGCTGCCGCATCCGCACCGCCGCCTCGCCCTGGACGACGCCGCGCGCGTGTCGCGACTGGCGCGTCGGCTAGCGCCGGCCCGCTGCTTCGCGCTGGAGGACGGGGCCATCCTCTCGCTGAGCCCGTCGGGCTACACGGCGGGGGAGGGTGTGCTGGTCCTGGAGACCGACGGCGAAGTGGGGCCGGCCTCGTGATCGAGACGACGGAAGTGCCGTCCCGCGGCCGCCTGGCCATTCGCGAGCTGGAGCGCGGCACCGTCACGCCGGCCAGCATCGACGGGTTCCTGGAGAAGCACGAGTTCCCGCTGGTGGAGGGGTCCAGCGTGACGTTCGTCTGGCGCGGCCACGCCACGGCGGTCCACCTGCGTCACTGGATCTACGGCCTGCCCACGTCGCAACCGTTCCAGCGCCTGGGTCCCACGGACCTCTGGTACCTCATCGTGGAGCTGCCGGAGAACTCCCGCGTGGAGTACAAGCTGGAGATCGTCCGTGGGCCGGAGCACCAGCTCGTGCAGGATCCGCTGAACGACAAGCTCGCGCGTGATCCGTTCGGCGCCAACTCGGTCTGCCACACGTTCGGCTACGAGCGGCCGAGCTGGACGATGGAGGATCCGGAGGCGCGCCCGGGTACGCTGGAGACGCGGTCCGTGAAGAGCCGGGCGCTGGGCGAGGACCGCGAGGTGCAGCTCTACTTCCCCGCGCGCTACCGCAAGACGCGCCGGTACCCGCTGCTCATCGTCCACGACGGCCCGGACTACCTGGAGTACTCCGGGCTCAAGACGGTCCTGGACAACCTGATCCATCGTCTGGAGATCCCGGACATGATCGTGGCGCTGACCGCGTCCGACCGGCGGCTGGTGGAGTACGCCAACCACGAGCCGCACGTGGACTTCATCGCGGAGGACCTGGTGCCGGCGCTGGAGAAGGAGCTGCCGCTCCTGCAGCGTCCCGGTGCGCGCGGCCTCATGGGCGCCAGCTTCGGGGCGGTGTCGGCGTTCTCCACGGCCTGCGGACATCCCGGCATGTTCGGCCGGCTCCTGCTGCAGTCCGGATCGTTCGCCTTCTCCGACGTCGGGCTGCATGAGCGCGGCCCCGCGTTCGATCCGGTGGTGGAGTTCGTGAACGCGTTCCGCGACGAGCCGATCCGCGTGTCGGACCGGGTCTTCGTGAGCTGCGGGACGTACGAGTCGCTGATCTACGAGAACCGCTCGTTCGTGCCCATCCTGCAGGGGACGGGGATGGACGTCCGGTACGTGGAGGCCCGCGACGGCCACAACTGGGAGAACTGGCGCGACCGCCTCCGGGAGGGGCTTTCCTGGCTGTTCCCCGGCCCCCTCTGGATGGTGTATGAATAGCGTCCGCCCGCCGCTCTCGTCCTGGAGGATCCCGTGGCGAACGTGACCCGCAAGATCGGGCTCTCGCTCGGCGCCGACGTGTGCTGGCCGATCGCCTTCGAGCAGATCCTCCGGCGCCTGGACCTGCACATTCCCGTCGAAGGCGACACCGTGGACTTCGACGTGGAGCGTGTCACGATCGAGCCGTTCGATCTGGCGCAGCCCAGCCGCTACGACGTCGTCATCGACCGGCTGACGCACTGGTACAAGCAGAGCCGGGAGTGGATCAAGAAGTCCGTCATCATGGACGGCGTCTACGTCTTCAACAATCCGTGGTCCATCCAGTCCATGGAGAAGCAGACGTCCTACTGCGCCATGATGCGCCTCGGCCTGCCCATCCCGGACACGTGGCTGGTCCCGCCCAAGGAGTACGAGCCGGCGCCGGACCTGAAGCCGACGCTGGAGCGCTACGCTCGCCTCTTTGACCTGGAGGAAGTGGGCGAGCGGCTCGGCTACCCCATGTACATGAAGCCATACGACGGCGGCGGCTGGGTGGGCGTCAGCCGCATCGACGATCTCGTGGCGCTGCGCGCCGCCTACGAGCAGAGCGGCCGCCACGTGATGCACCTGCAGCGCGCGGTGGACCCGCACGACCTGTTCGTCCGGCTGGTGGGGCTGGGCCCGCAGGTGCGGAAGGTCCTCTACGATCCGTCCGCGCCGCTGCACGATCGGTACACGCAGGAGACGGGCTTCCTGGACGCCGAGGAGGAGCCGCTGCTGGAGGACATCGTCCTCACCATCAACGCGTTCTTCGGCTGGGACTTCAACTCGTGCGAGGTGCTGCGCGGCGAGGCCGGCACCTGGTACCCCATCGACTTCGCGAATCCGTGCCCCGATTCGCAGGTGACCAGCCTGCACTACCACTTCCCCTGGCTCATCAAGGCCAACCTGCGGTGGGCGATCTTCTGCGCCGCCACCCGTCGCGCCAAGCCGCTGAACCTGAACTGGGCGCCGTACTACTCCATCGCTGATTCGGACCGGTCCTACCGGGAGAAGATGGCTGCGTACGCCGAGCTGGCCCACGCGCACTTCGAGACGGAGCGCTTCCGCGAGTTCTGTGCCACGCATCTCTCGCACCTGGACGAGGTCTCGGACGAGTGGTTCGGCACGGACGAGGCCAGGGACGCCGTCCGCAAGAAGGTGACCGCGCTCTATCCCGAGGACGAGGTGGACGAGTTCACCGAGACGTTCTGGGAACGGATCCAGAAGTGGCGCCGCGAGGAGTCGCGCTCGGAGGCCGACGTGGGTGCCGTACCGGCCCGGCAGGGGAGCCGCGGGTGAAGGAAACCCAGACCTGGCGCTCACCGCGCGTCGGCGAGGAGGTCACCCTCGCGCGGTGGGGCGCCACCGGCACCCCGATCCTCCTGTTCCCGACGGCCGGAGGGGACGCGGAGGAGGTGGAGCGCTTCTACATGATCGACGTCGTCTCGGAGCTGCTGGCCGCGGGGCGCGTCAAGATCTACTCCGTCGATAGCGTCGCCGGGCGGGCGATGGTGCAGTCCGAGGGCTCGCCGCGCGACCGCGGCCGGAAGCAGGATCGCTTCCAGGAGTGTGTGTACCACGAGGTCGTGCCCGCCATCCGCGCGGACTGCCGGGACGACTCCCTCGAGATCATCACGGCCGGCGCGTCCATCGGCGCGTTCAACGCGCTGGCCCACGTCGTGCGTTACCCGGACGTGTTCTCCAAGGCGCTGTGCATGAGCGGCACGTTCGACCTGCGTCGCTTCATCAAGGACGGCGACCCGGGTCCGGAGTTCACCGTTTCATCGCCGCTGCACTGGCTGCATCGCCTGTCGGACTCCCACATCGAGCGGTTGCGGACGCGGTTCGTCCTCTTCGCGTCGGGCGAGGGCGAGGCCGAGGACATCGACGAGTCCTGGCGGGCGGCCCGCATGCTGGGCGACCGGGGCATCCCCAATCGCGTGGACTCCTGGGGGCCCGACTGGAAGCACGACTGGCCGCTCTGGCGGAAGATGTTCCCCCAGTACCTCGACGAACTGACCCGCTGACCCGTCCCGATTCCGGAGGATTCCGTGACTGTCAGGCTCTCCCTCCTCGCGCTGCTTCTCCCCGCGGTCGCCCTCGCCAAGCCCGTGCTCAACGGATCCGTCGCCGTGGACGGCGACCGGGAACCCCCGGCCGCACGCAAGTCGGAGGAGGGGCTCATCGAGGTGAACGGAGCCGGCGGCCCCCACGAGGGACACCACGAGCCGCAGTTCGGCGGCACGCTCGTCCCGCTGGGTCGCAGCCATGCCCACCTGGAGATTCTCGTGAACCCGGAGGACGGTCAGGTCCGGATGTGGGTGCTGGACGCGGAAGCGAAGGAGCTGATCGGGATCGGCGGCAACATGATCCTCATCCGCTTCGAGGCGGGCGGCGAGGAGATCCCGGTGCCGATGTTCCCCAGGTTCGACGAGGTGTCGGTGGAGAAGGGCGCGGCGCTGTGGGCGTCCGGCCACCGCAAGCTCATCGGGCACGAGTCGCTGCGCGGCACCATCGAGGGTGTGGCGATCGGGAAGCGCGCCTACCGCAAGGTGGAGTTCACGTACCCCGAGGGCACGGAGCCCGCGCCCTAGAAGAAGCGGAACCGCCCCGGCTTTCCGCCGCGCCGGCGAAGCGTCTGCATGACCAGCGTGTGGCCGCCGGCGTCGGCCCACTGGTACGCCGTCCGTCCGTCCGCGTCCTTGGCGTTCACGTCTGCCCCGGCATCCAGCAGCTTCTCCACCAGATGCGCGCGTCCGGCCGCAGCCGCGACGTGCAGGGGCGTCCGCCCTTCCGCGTCGCCGATGCCGGCGAGGGCGTGTTGCGCCAGCAGCCGGTCCACGACGTCGGAGCGGCCGTCGCCCACGGCCCGGTGGAGCGGCGTGCGTCCGTCCCGGTCGGCCGGGTCCAGCGGCGCCCCGGCGTCCAGCAGCCGTGAGGCGATGTCGGCGCCGGCGGCGCGGTGCAGCGGCGTCGTCTCGGATTCGTCCCGGCGCGCGGGATCGGCGCCGGCCTTCAGCAGCAGTTCCACCGCGGTCTCCGCTCCTCGCGCGGCCGCGACGTGCAGTGGCGCGACGCCGGACTCGTCGGCCGCGTTCGGGTCCGCGCCGGCGGCGAGCAGCGCCTCCAGGATCGCCCGGTCGTCCAGGCGCGCCAGCGCGGAGTCCTCGCGACGGTCCGCCGTAGGGGACGACATCTCCCCGTCGTCGCCGAGTAGGAGATCCGTAAGCATCGTGGCGCCGCGGGCGGCGGCCGCGTGGATCGGGCGTCGTCCGCCGGCGTCGGCCGCCGAGGCATCGGCTCCGCGCTCCAGCAGGAGATCCACTAGCTCGGAGCCGCACCACGGAATCGCCAGGTGGAGCACGGTGGCGCCGTTCCGGTCCGGGGCACCGGCGCTTGCGCCCCGCTCCAGCAGCAGCTCGATGAGCGACGTGCGGTCGCGGGGGAGGAGGTCCGTCGCGAGGGCGATGCGGTGGAGCGGACGGTATCCCGGGACGGCCGTCTCCGGGGCGTCCGGATCCGCGCCGCCGTCGAGCAGCGCGGTCATGGCGTCCCGCACGCCGTACGCCGCCGCGATGCTCAGCGGCGTGCGCCCCTCCTCGTCCGGAGCGTCCGGATCCTCGCCGGCCGCCAGTGCCGCGCGCAACGGTTCGATCTGGCCCGACTCGGCCCACCAGTGAAGGTCCACGTCCGCTCCCGGTCAGCCCGCCGAGGCGGCGGGACGTAGAAGGTAACACCGGAAGCGGGATCCGGGTCCGCGGATCAGGCGCGCGCGGGCTCCTCGACGAGGAGGTTCCCGTACACCTCGCGCTCGAAGCGGGACCAGAGCGGATTCACGGAGTACAGCGTTCGGAGCTGGTCCGCGCCGAAGAAGTCGTGGACGTCGTGGTTGTAGTTCATCGGCTTCTTCGTCTCGACCGTGGAGATTCGCTCGATCTCGTCGGAGGTGAGGGGGCGGATCGTCTCGACGAAGTCGATGAAGTCGTCGCGGAGGTTCTCCATCCGCAGCCACCGGTGGATGGGCAGCGTGCCGTTTACGGTGAACGCCGCCACCGCGCGCTCCAGGCGGTCGATGCGGGACGCCTCGTCCGCGCTCAGGACCGTGCCCTTCGGGTGCTCCGCGACGCCGTAGTTGCGGACGTGGTTCACGAAGCTCAGCACCGCGGACGGCAAGCGGCGGAGGTTGAGGATCAGCATCGGCCGGTCCTGGACCCCCGCCTGCACGAACGTCTGGTGCTTCTTCGAGTCCTGGGTGGGATCCGCCCACTCCACGAGGTCCGGCACCTGCTGGAACAGCTTCCAGGTGGCATCGCCCCCCGTCTTGCCGATGTGTCCCCACGCGTAGTTTCGACCGACGACCATGGCGTCCTCCGGACTTGCCGAGTCCTGCCGATTCCTTGGTTCTCCGGTCATCGGTCGCCTTTCCTCTCCGCTTGAGTCGGGCTATGCTGCCCCGCGCGAATTCACCGGGAGGAGCGGATGAAGAGGACCATCGCCGCCCTGCTGCTCGGGGCGATCCTGCTGGCCCCGCGGCCCGTGGCGGCCCAGATCATGAACACGCTGCGCGGCTTCGACCGGCGGGAGCCCGACTTCAGCGGCGCCATCGGGGCGAGTTTCTCGCAGGAGGGCGGCAACACCGAGAAGTTCAGCGCCAGCGGCGGGCTGCGGATCCAGTGGCAGGACGGGACGCAGCGCGTCCGGTTCTTCGCGGACGGCGACCACGAGGAGGTCGACGGGAAGCGGACCGGCCAGTCGTTCGCGCTCCACCTGCGCCACAACCGCCGGCTCTCCGCGGAGCGGCTGCACTCGCTCCTCTTCGCGCAGCTCCAGCGCGACCCCTTCCAGCGGCTCGAGGCGCGGACGCTGCTCGGCGTCGGTGCGCGCGTGGACGTCCTGCACCGCGAGCGTCTCTACGCCGCGTTCGGGGCGGCCCACATGCTCGAGTTCGAGAAGCTGGAGGACCGCGACGATGTCCCGACCGATCAGCGACTGTCGATCTTCGCGACGGCGACCGGCGATCTGTCGGAGCAGGCGTCGCTCGACTTCCTGATGTTCCTGCAGCCGCTCTGGGAGGACCTCGGCGACTTCCGAACGACGGCCACCGCGTCGCTGGACGTGGCCGTGATCTCGCGTCTCTCCGTGGTGGTCGGGGCCGGCGTCACGTACGACTCCGAGCCCCCGGACGACGTGGACGAGACGGACTGGACCGTGTCCACCGGGTTCACCTGGAAGCTGTAGCGCGGGTCAGCGGAGCCGCGTCACCTTGGCGTGCTCCGAGCGGCCGTCGGCCGTGGTGACGGTGACGAACCGGACGCCGGCGCCGCCGAGGCGATCGCGATCGACGTAGACGGTCCGCTCGCCGATGCCCCGGTGCCCGTCGCCGAACGAGGCGAGTCTCCGCCCCCGCACGTCGAACACCTCCACCCGCGCCTCTCCGGCCGTGTCCGAGCGGTACCGGAGCACCACGGACTCCTGCGGGCGCACCGGGTTGGGCGACGCCCGCAGGCCGCTCCGGCGCGGCTCCGTCGCGGGCGCGCCGGTGAACGCCGGATCCACCCGGAGGCGGTGGATGCCGCGCGGCAGCAGTCCCTCGCCGAGCCCCAGGCACAGCAGGTACACGGCGCCGTCCTCGCCCAGGCGGAACTCCGAGATCCCGTGGAAGTCCGTGCCGAAGAGGCCGGGCGACGGCTGTCCCGGCAGGTCGTTCACCGCGGCCCAGCCGCCGCCCGTGTCCTCCAGCAGCGTCAGCTCGCCCGAGTAGAGCTCCCCGAACAGGAACATCCCGTCCAGCGACGGCGGCAGGCTGACCGACGTGGCCTCCGAGCGGAGCACGACCCCGCCGATGACGGAGATGGGGTTCAGCGCGTGGGGGAGCGTGTGGATGGGAGCGGTGAACGGGTTCCCGTTCCCGCACGTACCGAAGAAGTCCTCCAGGTCCAGCGTCCCCTCGATCTGCGGCCAGCCGAAGTTCAGCGCGGGGTACGGCGGTCCCGGGATGCGGTCGATCTCGTCGAAGTCGTTCCAGCCGACGTCGCCGATGAAGATCTCGCCCGTCGGTTCGTCCACGCAGAATCGGAACGGGTTCCGGAGTCCCCACGCGAGCACGAGCGGTTCGTAGCCGAGCGCGCCGGGCAGCGGGTTGTCGCCCGGATCGACCTGCGCCACGGTCGGCGCCCCGGGCGGCACGCCGGGCATCGCGGACACGTCGAGCCGCAGGATCTTGCCGTGGGGAAGCGTCGTGTTCTGGGCGCGGCAGGAGCGCGCATCGTCGCCGATGGAGAGCAGCAGCGTGCCGTCCGGCGCGAAGCGGATCGTCCCGCTGTTGTGCTCCGGTCGACCGTCCTCCACGCTGTCCAGGATGGGGTAGCGGTTCGTCAGCGTGATCGCGGTGCTGGCGGGATCCGTCAGATCTCCCGTCGCCTCCCACATCACCAGCTTGGACGTGGAATCGGTGG
Source organism: bacterium (assembly GCA_965216835.1). Taxonomy (GTDB): domain Bacteria; phylum ARS69; class ARS69; order ARS69; family ARS69; genus BQJX01. Next base: position 849,659 of record OZ244210.1, read on the forward strand.
CGGTGAAGTACGCGTACACGTAGGGCCGCGTCGGCCAGTCCGGGTCGAGGGAGACTCCCAGCAGTCCGCGCTCCGGATGGCCCGACTGCACGTCGGCGATCGTGTGGATGGCCACCGACGTGCCCGCGCCCGCGGCCGCCACGCGCAGCGTTCCCGACCACTGTTCCGCGAGGATGAAGCGGCCGTCGGGGAAGAAGTCGAAGGCCACGGGCGACGCGCCAAACGGTCCGGCCACGAGCTGTTCCTGAACGTAACCCGTGGGAAGCGTGGCCGCGGACACGCTCCCGACGAGGAACATCGCCGTCAGTCCGCCCAGTACGATGTGCCGGCGCATGAGGCCTCCCGGTTCCGGAGATGTGGGGACACGAGAGTGTAGCGAGGGGGAGGGGCGCGACTCAAGGGACGGGGATGCCGGGGCGGATCAACGCAGCCGGACGACCCGGATCCGCCCGGTGAGACCGTCCGGCGTCGTGACCGTGACGAACCGGACGCCGGCGCCCCCGAGCTTCGAATCCTCCAGGAACAGCGTTCTTTCACCCGGTCGGGAGTGTCCGTCCCGGAAACGCCCGACCCGACGGCCGGCCACGTCGTGTACCTCCAGCACCGCCTCACCCGGGACGCTGGAGCGGTAGCGGATCGTCGCCCCTGCGTGGACCCGTCCCGGGTTCGGATGGACACGGACGTGCAACCGATCTCGGTCGACCGGCTCTGGGGTCGACGTGAACGTCGGATCGGCGCGGATCCGGTGGAGTCCTCTCGGAAGCTGGTTCGTGTCGAGGCCGAGGCTCACGAAGTACAGGGCTCCGTCCGCGCCGATCCGCGCGTCCGACAGGCCGACGAACCCGTCGCCGAAGATGCCCGGGGCCGGCTGTCCGGGCAGATCGTTGGGGAGGACCCAGGTCCCGCCGCTCTCCCGGATCCGGTACAGGAGCCCCGAGAAGATCTCGGCGAACAGCAGGTCGCCCTCCATGGAAGCGGGGAAGCTCACGGGCGAGGCCGGGACCGGGCGGATCAACGCGCCCGCGACGATGGACACCACGCCGAGCGGATGCGGCAGCGCCCAGATCGGTCCGGTGAACGCGTTCCCGACGCCGCAGTCACCGCAGCAGAAGAGCGGCGCATCGTTCTCGAACTGCGGCCAGCCGAAGTTCCTCGGCGGGTAGGGCGGCCCCGGCACCAGGTTGATCTCCTCGAACAGGTGCGAGCCGACGCTGCCGATGAAGACGTCCCCCGTCGGGAGATCCACCGTGAAGCGGAACGGGTTGCGCAGTCCCCACGCGAGCACGAGCGGCTGGTATCCGCTGCCGCCTGGGAACGGGTTGTCGCCCGGGTCCAGAGCCGTGAGCGCGGGAGGGCCGCCCGGTCCGGCGGGCAGCGACGAGACGTCCAGCCGGAGGATCTTCCCGAGCGGCGACGTCAGATCCTGCGCCTGGCACGCCTTGGAGTCGTCGCCGACCGAGACGAGCAACGTCCCGTCCGCGGCGAACCGGATCGTTCCGGCGTTGTGGATGCCGGCGTCGTCGTCCAGGTCCGCCAGGACCTCGTAACGGTCCGAGAAGGAGAGCGCCGTGCTCCCCGCATCCGAGAGAGCGCCGGATGCGGTGAGACGGACGATCTTGACCGTCGAGTCCGTGGCGGTGAAGTGGGCGTACACGTGGGGGCGGTCGGGCCAGTCGGGGTCCGTCGCGATGCCCAGGAGGCCGCGCTCGGGGTGGTCGGCGCGGACGTCGGCGATGGTGTGCACGGAATCGGAGACGGAGGACGATGCGGCGGCGACGCGGATCGTCCCGGTCGCCTGTTCCGCGAGCAGGAACCGACCGTCCGGAAGGAAGTCGAACGCCACGGGCGACTGGCCGAACGGGTTGCCGACGACCTGCTCGTGGACGTAGCCGGTCGGAACGGTCGTGGCCGTCACCGGCGTGGTCCGGAGGATCGCCATCAGGAGTACGGGCGCGAGCTTCTTCATCACAGTTCCGGCGGGCGGGGATGGGAGGGCCTGCCAACGACCCTAACCGAAACGAGGGGCCCGTCTCAACGCTCGGGCCGGGAGGGGACCGTCGCCTCCGCGGGAACGGCCTCCCGTCCCCGGGCGCTTCGCAGCAGCCAGCCGAACTGCACCAGCGCGGCCGTCAGCGTCCCCGACACGGAGACCAGGAGCCCGGGGGACCCCTGCCACGCGATCCCGACGCCCAGCACGATCGAGATCGCGAGGATGTGGAGCGAGACCGCCTCCGAGACGGCGCGCGTGTGGTGCCGGTTCACGAGCAGGCCGGTCAGCGCGGAGACCAGCACGCTGGCGGCCGGCAGGGGGATGGCGATCCAGAGCGCGCGGTGCGCCAGATCGGAGAGGTCGGCCGGCAGCCCGGAGACCCCGTCGAACCAGAGGCGGGCGAGCGGTGTCGCGGCGATGAGCAGGAGCAGCCCGGAGACCGTCGCGGCGAGACGGAGGGCGAACGTCCGCAGCTCGCGGAAGGCGCCCTCGCGATCGAGCAGCGACACGACGACCTCGCTGTACGCGAAGCCCAGGCTGCGCATCGTGAAGGTGAGGCCGTTGAGGACCGGCCACGCCGCCAGCGAGGAGAGTGCGAGCGGCATGCGGCCCATCGCCGCGCTGCCGAGCGGAAGCGCGAGGAGCGTGATGAGCGACGTGAGAGCGAGCGGCGTGTAGAAGCGGAGGAACGTGAACCGCGTGAGCGGCCGCGCTTCGGGGTCGTTGTCGGGCAGCTCCCTGCGCAGGACCGGCCGGACCGCCAGCCCGATGAAGATCGCCTCCGCGACCACCCCGACGGCGACCGCGCCCGCCCCGACGACGATGCCCGGGACGTCGCCCGAGACGAGCCCCGCCGCCAGCACCGTCGCGTTGGCCGCGAGCCGGACCGCGGTGCCGATGCCCACCGTGCGTGAGTGGCCGAAGCGGATCAGCACGCCCTGCTGAAAGCGCCGGTAGGCGATGGATCCCGCCCAGGGGATCATGAGCAGCAGGCCGATGCGTCCGGGCTCCCGGATGGGTTCCGGAGCGTCCAGGATCCGCTCCGCGAGCACGTCGTACAGGGGCGTGGCGGCGATCAGCGCGTGCAGCGCGGTGAGCCCCAGCGCCGAGACGACCATGAAGCGACGCAGCTTCTCGTAGGAGGCGCGGTCCCTGGAGAGCGCGGTGGAGGCCGCCAGCAGCATGATGATCGGCGCTTCCACGAGCAGCGCGATCGGGAAAACGATGCCGCCGTAGGCCGCGAGATGGATCTCCGGATCGGCCAGCCGCGCCACGACGGCGCTGACGAGGGGCATCTCCAGGCCCATCATCAGCCAGCTCGCGGCGAGCGGCCAGTAGACCCGCAGGATGTCGGATTGGGTGAGGGAGCGCTGCATCCCGCCAAGCTACCGCCCGGCCCGTCCGGCGGCGACGACGAATCAGTGGAGGCGCGTGGCCTTGCGCGTGCTGCGGAGTCGTCCGTCGTCCGCCCGCACGAAGTACACGCCGCTGGCAACGCGTCGTCCGCGGTCATCGCGGCCGTCCCATACGAGCGCCGTGACGCCGCCGGGCAGCTCCCCGCCGTGGAGACGGTGCACCACGCGGCCCCGGACGTCGTGGACGGTGACGTCCAGCGCGACACCCCGCGACGCGGACAGAAGGAAGCGCTGCTCCCCGCGGGCGGGTTCGGGCGCCGGCGCGGACAGCCCCCAGCCGCCGGCCCGCGGTCCGTCGATCCCGGGGGCGCCCGTCTCCACCTCGCCCTCGTTGAAGAGCCACAGTCCGGCCGGGAGGCCGAGGTGGATGTCGACGATGCCGGACGGCCACTCCACCAGGACCGAGTCGGCGACGGCCGCGCCGCCCAGGCCCAGGTGGAGCCGCATCGGGTCCTGGAGCCCCTGCCAGGAGTTCGCTTGCACGCGGCGATGCACCCGCAGCGCCCCGGCCACCACCGTGACCTTCGTGCCGATGGCGACCGCGCCGGACTCGCGCCCCACGAGGTCCAGGAAGAGGGCCGGGCCGTGGTTGCCCCCGTTGTCGAGGAGGCGGGAGGGGCCCTGCGCGGAGTAGTACGTGGGTCCGGCGCCTTCGCGGAGGTAGAGGTCCAGGTCGCCGTCTTCGTCGAGGTCCGCCCAGAGCGCGCCGTCGCCCATGCCCGTGCTGCTCCCGGTGATCTTCTCGGCGCTCGAAACGTCGACGAAGGCGGATCCGTCGTTCCGGTAGAGGCGATCGGGCGCGTTGGGCACCGCGCTGGTTCCCTTGTCGACGACGTGCAGGTCCAGGTCGCCGTCGTTGTCGAAGTCGACCCAGGAGATGTCCCGCGGATTCACGAGTGACGCCGGCAGGCCGAGCGCGCCGGAGACCTCGGTGAACGTGCCGCCGTCGTTGCGCCAGACGCGCGGCGCACCCGAGGAGAAGCCGGCGCTCTCCAGGCTCACGGGGATCACCAGCGGCGATACGGTCTTCTGGGCAAGCCATCCGTTGAACGTGTCGAAGTTGGTGAACGGCGTGGACGTGCGGATCTCCCACGGTCCGCCCGGGGAGGATCGCCAGACCCACGTGCCCTGCTCGACGCCCGGGTTGAACGCGGGCGCCCCGACGTAGGCATCGGTGAGAGTGATCACGCCGGGAGCGGGGTTCAGTTCGGACGGCCCCAGGTACACGCGCGACGGATCGTCCTCGCCGCGGAGCTGGAACTCGCCGGTGGCCGTGTCCGAGACGGACGTGATCGTCAGGCCGTCGAGGCCCGAGTCGCCGTAGCGCGTGTTGAAGAACCACGACACCGGATTCTCACTCGGCACCACCGCATCGAAGATCCCGAGCTGTCCGTCGCAGACGGCCAGGTCCAGGTCGCCGTCGTTGTCGTAGTCGCCGAAGTCGGCGCCGGACACCGTGGGGAGCGCCGGCGTGAACACGGCCGACCCGTCCACGAAGATCCCGCCGTCGTTGCGGTAGAGGCGCGTGGGCCGCGGGAACTCCTCGCCGCCGACGAGCAGGTCCGGATCGCCGTCGTCGTCCACGTCGGCCCACAGGCCGCCGTTCGTGCCGGCGGTTTCCGCGAGGCCGACCGAGGCGCCGACTTCGTTCAACCAGAACGGGAGGTCGTTGCGGTAGAGCCGATTCGGGCTGGAGCCGTCGGGTGCCTTTCCGATCCAGACGTCGGGCTGGAAGTCGCCGTTGTAGTCGGCGGCCGATGCGCACCTCGATCGTCCGCCGCCGTCGCCCATTCCGCCCGCCGAGAGCAGTGAGATGAAGGAGCCGCCGCCGTCGTTGCGGTAGAGCTCGTTCGCCTCCGAGCCTCCGCCGCCCGCGCCGCCGTGCGTGAAGAAGATCTCCGGATCGGAATCGAGGTCGAGGGAGACGGCGAGCACACCGTGCCGATCGATCGGACCGGACCACGGCTGGGGATGGATCGTGGAGTCGAACGAGCCTGTGCCGTCGTTCCACCAGAGGATCGGCGGCTCGAGGTGGTGGCCGCCGAGGATGTCCAGGTGGCCGTCCCCGTCGAAGTCGGCGATCGCCGCGGACCACGTCGTCTGGAAGGAGGCGAGTCCGCGCTCCACCGTGCGGTCCGTGAACTGCGCGAGGGCCGGGGTCGAGGAGGCGAGGACCCCGAGCAGGATCGTCGGCAGCACGATGCAGGGGCGAGATGCGGACACGAGGGCTCCGGCGCAAGGGACGCGCCCAAGAGCCTACCAGCCGTCGGCCGCCGGACTCAAGTCGCGCCCGGCCGTCTTGACCGTGACCGTCTGCACCCGGTACGAATCCCGGATGCTCTCTCCCCGGATTCTCGCCGCCGCTCTGCTGTTGGCCGCCCCCGCGGGCGCGTCGTCCTGGTTCGAAGACGTCACGGACGGCCGGGGGCCGGACTTCCGGCACGAGACCGGCGCCGTCGGGGACCTGCGGATGCCCGAGATCATGGGGCCCGGCTGCGCCCTGTTCGACGCGGACGGAGACGGCGATCCGGACGCCTTCCTGACCAACGGGGCCTTCGCCGGGACGCCGGCGGACGATGCTCCCGTGAACCGGTTTTTCCGCAACGACGGCGGCCGCTTCGTCGACGCGACGGAGGAGTCCGGGCTGGCCGATCCGGCCTACGGCATGGGCGTCGCCGTGGGCGACTGGGACGGAGACGGCCGCCCCGATCTCTACGTCACGAACGTCGGGCCGGATCGCCTCTACCGGAACGTGGGCGGCGGCCGGTTCGAGGACGTGACCGAGGCGGCCGGGATCGTCGCGCACGGCTGGTCCGCCTCGGCTGCCTTCGCGGATCTGGATGCGGACGGGGACCTGGATCTGTTCGTGACGCGCTACGTCGCCTGGCAGCCGGGCAAGAATTGCACGGACCCCGCCGGACGCCCCGAGTACTGCGGACCGCTGGAGTCCCCGCCGCTGTCCGATCTCCTCTTCTGCAACCGGGGGGACGGCACGTTCGAGGACCGGAGCGAGGCGGCGGGCGTCGCCGGCGTGCGGGCCGCCGGGCTCGGCGTCTGCATCGCCGACTTCGACGACGACGGCCGGCCGGACGTCTACGTCGCCAACGACGCCTATGCGAACCATCTCTGGATCTCGCGGGGGGACGGCACGTTCGTGGAGGACGCGCTCCTTCTCGGCGCGGCGTTCAACGTGCAGGGGATGGCCGAGGCCGGAATGGGCGTGTTCGCCGCGGACTTCGACGACGATCTGGACCTCGACCTCTTCATGACGCACCTGCGCAACGAGAGCAACACGCTGTACGTGTTCGAGGGGACGGACATCGGGTACGAGGACCGGACCTCCGCGTTCGGCCTCGCGGCGCCCAGCCTCCGCACGACGGGCTTCGGCACGGCCGCACTCGACGTGGAGCACGACGGCGACCTGGACATCGTCGTCGTGAACGGCGCGGTGAACAACGGCGAGCCGTGGGAGGGCGAACGCGTGGGGCCGCCGTGGAACAAGTTCGCGGAGCCGAACCAGCTCTACGTTCGTGACGCCGCCGGCTTCCGGGCGGCGGCCGGGGAGGCGGGGCCGCTGGGCACGGTGGAGGTCTCGCGCGGGCTCGCCCTGGGCGACGTCGACGGCGACGGCGATCTGGACGTGCTCGTCGCCAACACGCACGGGCGCGCGCGCCTCTACCTCAACGTCGCGGAGAAGCGGGGCCGCTGGCTGTCGGTGCGGCCCGTGAGGTTCGCGGACGGCTCCGTCGACCTCGGTGCGAGCGTGATTGTGGAGGCCGCAGGATCCCGACGGCTGCGGCGCGCGGTGGCCGCGTACAGCTACCTTTCCAGCAGCGATCCCGCGGCGCACTTCGGGCTCGGGGCGGTCGAGGCCGTGGACGCCGTCGAGGTCCGCTGGACCGACGGAACGCGCGAGCGCTTCCCCGGCGGGCCCGTCGATTGTCGGATGGAGGTCGTCCGCGGGACCGGGGAGCGCGTACCGTGAGCCGCAAGGCCGGCCGGCGTGCGAAGCGGGCCGCCAAGCGCCGGTCGCCCCGGCGTGGCTGGCTGGCCGCAGGGCTCGGAGCGTCGGCGCTGATCGTCGTGTGGTTCGTGACCCGTCCGGCCGCACCGGACGTGCCGCCTGTGCCGGTGATTGACATGGCCGGCATGGAGCCCGCCGTGGCCGTCGCCCTGCGCGAGGCGCGGCGCGCGGTGGAGAACGACCCGGAGTCCGCCGTCGCGTGGGGCCGGTTCGGCAAGGTGTGCGATGCGCACGATCTCTTCGAGCCGGCGGCCACCTCCTACGCCGTCGCTCATGAGCTGGATCCCGACGAGTTCCGCTGGCCGTACTTCTGCGCGCGGGCTCAGGAGATCCTGGGACTGCCGTTCGAGGACGTGCGCGGGATGCACCTTGAGGCGCTGGATCGGCGCAAGGACTATGCGCCCGCCTGGGCGCGCTACGCCGACGCGTTGCTGAGGGCGGGCGAGTCGGGGCCGGCGGTCGACGCGTACAGTCGCGCGCTGGCGCTCGATCCGTCGATCGCGCCGGCGCATCGCGGCCTCGGACAGGCGTTGCTGGCGGAAGGCGATGCACCCGGCGCCGTCGCGTCGCTCGAGCGGGCGCTGGAATTGCAGCCGGACGACGGCGCCGCCTGGGGATTCCTCGCGCGGGCGCGCACGCGGGCCGGGGACCGAGACGGCGCGCGCCTGGCGCAGGAGCGGTCCCGCGGTCTGGAGCCGATCCACTTCGTGGAGGACCGCGTGCTCGGCGAGATCTCCGCGGAGGCGCGGTCGGCCGACGCGTCGTTCCAGCGGGCGCAGCTTCTGCTGCGACGGGGCGACTTCCGGCGCGCGGCGACGGAGCTCGAACGCGTGCTCTCGGCGCGCCCCGACGATCGGGAGGCGCACGTCCGGCTGGCGGCGGCCTATGCCCGCACCGGGCGCCGGGACGAGGCGCTGGTCCGGTACGCGAACGCGATTCGCGCCGGGGACGATCGTCCGGAGACGCATCGCGACTACGGCGAGACGCTGTTGGCCGTCGGCCGGGCGGAGGAGGCCGCCGAGCAGTTCGCGGCGGCGGAACGTTCCGCGGGGGCCGCTCCGGATCTCGTCGCCCGCCGGGCCGCGGCGCTGGCCCAGGCCGGACGGCTCAACGAGGCCCTCGAGGAGTTCGCGCGGGCATCCGGCCTCGGGCCACTGTCGGCTTCGGATCTCAACAACTGGGGAACGACGCTGGCGCGCGTCGGCCGTCCCGGCGAGGCGGCGGATCGGTTCCGGAGCGCGCTGGAGGTTGCGCCGGAGTCCGTCGTCTACCTGACGAACCTCGGCTTCGCGCTCGGCGACGCGGGGCGCGGAGCGGAGTCCGAGGATCTGCTGCGGCGCGCGGCCGAACTGGATCCCGAGGGTCGAGCGGCGCGACATCTGCAGGCGCGGGACGGGCCATCGAGCCCCTGAAACGCGCAGCCGGCCTCTCTGGGGTTACTGGAAAGAACAAATTGAACCGGGTCGGCCTCACCCTTACGATGTGTCAGTCGTAGGAGCCCCCCCTCCGGGCACACTTCGATGGGCTTCAGCAGCGGTGGCCGGCGTCTTCCGACGGCGCTCTCCAACCCTAGGCGAGGAGTTCCCTGTGAAATTGTTGACCTCTCTCTTGACGCTGTCCGTCTTCTGCGTCTGTAGCACGGCCCTGGCCGTTTCGGTCTCCACGGAGAACGCGGTGGACCTGAACGAGCTGGCCGCCATCAAGGACGCCAATGTAACGGGCGACAACAAACCCGAGGCCGCCGTCGGCGGCGACACCATCGGGACGGCCGCCAACGTCCCGGCCCTGCCGTACTCGGACGCGGGCAACACCTGCTCGTTCAACAACGATTACGACGAGAGCTGCCCGTTCACCGGCGGCTCCGCACCCGACGTCGTCTATGCGTTCTCGCCGGCCTCGGACGTGAACGTCGACATCTCGCTGTGCGCCTCGCTGTACGACACGAAGATGTACGTCTACGAGAACATGGAGACCGCCGGTTTCCCGTATGCCTGCAACGATGACACGCCGGGCTGCGGTTCCGACGGCTTCCGCTCGGAGCTCACGAACATCCCGATGTTCGCGGGCAACACGTACTACATCGTGGTCGACGGCTACTCGACGTCCTGCGGCGAGTACGATCTGCAGATCACCGAGAACGTGCCCTGCATCATCGAGTGCCCACCCGGCGCCGTGGCCGAGGGCGAGGTCGACTGCTTCGACGGTTACCAGGATCCCTACAACTCCGGCTGCAACAACACGGTCGGCGCCCCGGTGTTCACGGCGATCCCGTGCGATCCTTCGGGCGGGGTGACGGTCTGCGGAACCTACGGCGGTTACTTCGATCCGGGTTCGGGCTTCAACTACCGTGACACGGACTGGTACACGCTGGATCCGTCGGCCAACACCGGCAGCACGGTCTGGTGCGTGACCGGCCAGTACGACTCGTTCGTCGGTTACCTGGATCCGACCTGCCCGGCTGTCGCGTTCATCGAGTCGGCCACCCCGGGTCCGTGCGACACGACCTGCTTCAACCTGCCGGCCGGCGAGCTCTACCTGTTCGTGGCCACCGCCGGATTCGGCGCCGGGTCCGGCGCTTGCGGGGGTGCCTACACGATGACCCTGGACGGCTACGCGTGTCCGCCGGTCAGCGTGGAGCCCGCGAGCTGGGGCGAGATCAAGGCGATGCACCGCTAGGTCGCTTCTCGTCCGAGGAAACACGGGCGGGCACCCTGCGGGGTGCCCGCCTTTCTCATGCGCGTCGCCCGTCCCGTCGTTCCCACGGTTCCGCCTCCTGCGATAGGATCCCCGGATGCATCGTCCGCCCCGCTCCCTCCGGCTCGCTCTCCCGGTCCTGGGCGCCATCATCCTGGCGACGGGCTGCGCGGAACGCGCCGCTCCGCCCGACGACGCCGGGGAAGCGGACGCCGCGCCGGCCGTGCCGGTCCGCCCGGCCGCCGACGTCGCCCGGTCGGAGCCCGTGGTCGAGCGGCTGCTGCTGTTCGGCATCGACGGGGCCACGTGGGATCTCATCGATCCGCTGATGGCGGCGGGCCGCCTCCCGAACCTGGCCCGCCTCGTCGACGCCGGCGCGCGCGCGGAACTCATCACGATGGAGCCCACGCTCTCCCCGGCCATCTGGACCACGATCGCCACGGGGACGCTCCCGGAGACGCACGGCATCCTCGGCTTCGACGGCGTTCCCGGGCAGACGATGACCACGCTGCCGAACGCGCGGATGCGGCAGCGGAAGACGTTCTGGAACATCCTCTCCGACTTCGGCGTGCGCACCGGGACGGTGGGCTGGTGGGCGTCGTGGCCGGCCGATCCGCTCGCGGAAGGGAGCTTCCTGGTGTCGGACCGCGTGCCGTACACGCGGATGGAGGCCGCCGTCCGGCGGGCGGAACTGGACGCCGCCGACGTGTGGCCGCCGGAGCTGGCGGCCGACGTGGCACCGCTCGTCACGCGTCCCGACGAACTCGATCCCGGGGTCGTGCGCGACTTCCTGGGGTTCGAGGCGGAAGAAGCTCGGGCTCGCGTCTACGAAGCCGAGTACCGGATGGGGGATCTGCTGCCCGAGTTCAAGTTCGTGCACCCGTCGGACGAGTCGACGGTCCGGATCGCGCGTGCGGCCTTCGCCGACCGGCCGGTGGAGCTGCTGTCGGTGTACGTCACCGGCGTCGACACGGTGTCGCATCTCTCGTGGCACTTCCGGGATCCGTCGGCGTTCCCGCGCTATCGCATTCCTCCCGAGGAGGTCGCGCGCTACGAGGGGCTCATCGACCGCTACTACGAGCAGGCCGACGAGTGGCTCGGCCAGCTGATGGAGACCGTGGGCCCCTCCGCCACCGTGATGGTCGTAAGTGACCACGGGTTCGGGCCCACCGGCAATCTCCCTTGGTCCGGCGGACACGGCCGCATCACTCCCGGCGCCCCGATCGCACCGCGCGGTGTCCTCGTCCTGTCGGGGCCCGGAGTGATCGACGGCCCCGCGGTCCTCGACCGCGCGCACGTGCTGGACCTCGCCCCGACGATCCTGCACTTGTTCGGGCTGCCCGCGGCCGAGGACATGCCCGGCCGCGTGCTGACCGAGGCGCTGGCGGCGCCACATCGTTCGATGCCGGAGCGCGTCGACACCTACGAGACGATCGGGAGCGTCCGTCGTCCGGAGGCGCCGCTCCCGGTCGATCCGGCGGGCGACGCGCAGCGCCTGGAGAGGCTGCGTGCGTTGGGGTATGTGCAGTGAGCCGCCGCGGTGCCCGCACCGTGCGCTGGCTCGTCCTCATCCTGGTACTCGCCGCGGCGCTGCGTGTGGGCTATGCGCTGGAGCGCCGGCACGCGCCCGACTTCACGGAGCCGCTCGCCGACGCCGCGTTCCACGACTACTGGGCGCGTGGACTGGCCACGGGCGAGTGGGCGCCGCCCGCCGGCGAGCCCGATCCGCGGATCGGCGAGGTCCCGTTCCTCCGCCCGCCCGGCTATCCGTACTTCCTCGCCGGCGTCTACCGGGCCTTCGGCGCCGGACCGGGGGCCGCAATGCTGACGCAGATGGTGCTGGGCGGGTTGCAGATCGTTCTCCTGGCCCGTCTCGGGCGGGCGCTCCTGGGAGAGCCCGGGGGGACGATCGTGGCGGCGCTGGCGGCGCTGAGCTGGACGGCGCTCTACTTCGAGGGCGAACTTCAGGCACCCGTCCTGGTGCAGGCCGGTGCGCTGCTCGCGCTGGGCGCGCTGCTCCTGGCCGCCCGGCGTCGCTCGCTGGCATGGGCCGTCGCCGGAGGTCTCCTGCTGGGGGGGACGGCGGTCGTGCGCGCGAACACGCTGCTCTTCGCGCCGGTGGCGGCGGCCTGGGTGTTCCTCGTGCTGCGACGGGAGGCGGGCGTCGGCCGGTCGACGGGCTGCGCCGCCGCGATGCTGATCGGCGTCGTGCTGGCGGTGGCGCCGGTCACGTGGCGAAACGCGCAGGTCTCGGGGGGGGAGTTCGTGCCGATCTCCCTGAACGGCGGTATCAATCTCCACATCGGCAACCACGACGAGGCGGACGGGGAGAGCGCCGCGGTTCGCGGGCTGGAGAAGCTCACCGGGAAGTCCGGGTGGAGCTGGTTCCGCTACGGCGACATGGTCGACGGCTTCTCGAGGCGCGTCGGCGCCGAGCTGACGCACGCGGAGGTCTCGGACAGCTTCGCCCGGATGGGATGGACCTGGATCCGCGAGAATCCGGGCCGGTTCCTGCAGCTCTCCGCGCGCCGGGCGACGCTCTTCTGGGGCCCGCGCGAGATCTCCAACAACAAGGCGATCGCGCTGGAGAAGGAGAACAGTCGCGTTCTCCGCTGGCTCCCACCGTTCCCGTTCTTTCTTGGGCTGTCGCTGGTCGGCGTCGTGCTGTTGTTCCGTGCGCGGCCGCGCGGCGGGGAAGCATCGCCGGATCGGGCGGGGCTCGCGCTCGTGGCGGCGTTCGTCCTGACGATGTTCCTCTCCTACGTGCCGTTCCTGGCCGCGGCCCGGTTCCGAGCGCCGCTGATCCCGTGCCTCCTGCTGTTCGGAGCGTACGCGGTGGCCCGTGCCGCGGCCGCCGTGCGGGCCGGTCGCTGGACGCCGGTGCTGGCGGGCGCGGCGGCGGTGATCGTGCTCTCCGTGGGGCTGACGCGAGCGGCGGGGGAGAGCCCGGTGGACCGGGCCTGGTGGCACACGGACCGGGCCGTGGCCCTCGTGCGGCAGGAGCGGCGGGACGAAGCGGAGGTCGAGTTCCGAGCGGCGCTGAAGGCGAACCCCGGCTACGTCGACGCGCACCATCGACTGGGGGACCTGCTGCGCGACGAGGGCGATCCCCAGGGCGCTCTGGAGCACTACCAGGCCGTCGTGCAGCAGCGACCCGATCGCACGGACCTCATGATGAAGGCGGCCGTCCTCTTCCTGGACCTGCAGCAGTGGGGGCGGGCCGAGGGAATCCTGGAGCAGGTGGAGCGCATCGTGCCGGACTCTCCGGACGCGCCCTTCGAGCGGGGGCGGGCGCTCATCGAGCTGGGTCGTCCGGCCGAGGCCTTGGAGTCCCTGGACCGCACGCTCGCTCTATCTCCCGATCACGCGCGCGCGTGGACGAACAAGGGCATCGCGCTGGCCCGGCTGGATCGTCACGAGGAGGCGATCCAGGCGTACGAGCAGGCGACCGAACTGGCGCCCTTCCTGGCCGAGGCGTTCCACCAACTCGGCCGGTCGCTGGAGGCCCTCGCCCGACCGGGCGAGGCCGAGCTGGCGCATGATCAGGCGAGGCGGTTGCGGGCCACGTACCTGGAACCGCGCGTCCATCTCGGCAACCTGGCGAACGCGCGCGGCGACTTCGCCAAGGCGATCGAGTGGTACGAGGAAGCCCGCCGCATCGACCCGGACCACGTGACCACGCTCTACAACCTGTCCGGGGCGCTCGCCAATGCGGGGCGCCTGGACGAGGCGGCGGATGCCCTGGAGCACGCGCTCGAAGTGTCGCCCGCCCACGAGCTGAGCCGGCAGCGGCTGGAACAGATCCGGGCCCTTCGCCGGTAGATCTCGCCCTACCGATCCGCCCCCGACCAGCGCGACAGGAGATCCTGGGTTGCCTGGAACAGCGCCAGCGCGCCGCCCGCCGCCAGGACCAGGCCGAGCATCCAGCCGCCGACTCCCGGCACGTGTCCGAGGAAATCGAACACGGAGAACAGCTCCGAGAGCCCGTGGCCGGCCGGGCGGAGGATCCGGCCGATGGCCGGCACGGCTTCCTGTGACAGGCCGAACAGCCGCGGAGCGAACAGCGCGTAGAGTCCGCCCAGCGTCAGACCGAGGAGGGCCGACGGCTCCGTCAGCCAGGACAGCCACCACGGCGTGACGTCCACCACCTCCGGCGCGACGTTTCTCGCGCGGCGGGCCGGAAGCCGCTCCATCACGCGATCCGAGAATCCCGCCGGCGCCGCGGCGAATCGCTGGCGCAGCGCGTCCTCCAGTTCCTGCTGTGCGGCCCACGCCGTCGCGCACTCCGGGCAGCGCTCCGCGTGCTCGCGAAGGCCTTCCTCGGCGTCACTCGCGCTCAGCCGATCCCTAAAGTCGCGGCAGTCCATGCCTCTCCTCTTTGACGCGATCCCGATGCCAGGCCTCGCGCAGCGTGGCCCGGGCCCGGTGCAGGTGCGTCTTCACCGTGTTGGCCGGAAGATCCAGGATCTTCGCGACCTCGGCGACGGGCCGGTCCCTCAGGTAGAACAGTGTCACGACCGCCCGGGGCAACGGGTCCAGCCGTCCCAGCACCCGGTCCAGGCGACGCAGATCCCCGGGCGGCAGCGACGACCCCGGATCCTCCGAGACCGCGTCCGCCAGAACCTTCGGGGGAGTGGCGGTCTCGCGCTCCTCCCGTGTCTTCCGCCGGCTCGCGACGTCCAGCGCCCGCCTCGTCACGATACGGTAGAGCCAGGTGGAGAACCGCGCCTCCTCTCGGAAGGCGGGCAGCGCCTTCCACACCCGCAGGAACGCATCCTGCGTGGCCTCTTCCGCTTCCGGCGCCGAGCGGATGATGCGCAGCGCCACCTCGTACGAGGCGCCGGAGTAGCGATCCACGAGCCGGCGGAATGCCTCCTCATCGCCCCCCTGGGCCTGCCTGACCCACTCGCGCTCCGGATCGTGAGCGCGGTCGCGGTCCGTCGGCACCGACGTCCGACACACCGGGGCGGCGTCTTCCCGGGGACGGGCGACGAGAACGGGCCGAAGCAGTGGCAAGGACAGGGTCATCATCTCGCTCGTTTGGACCGGACGAACCGGGGTTCGGGTTTCAAGAATCTTACGCCGATCCCGAAAGTCGAGTCGAATGACGGATTCCTGAAACCCGACCGGCAGCGGGGCCGGTCCAATCCCGTAACCGAAACCCTTTCCCGCCGGCGGACGGAGATCCGCCAGGAGGCTCCCCATGTCTGCGCACGCGCTGTCCGAGCTGATCCTGCCCATGATCCTCATGTCCATCCCGGTCCTTCTCATCATCGCCGGCCTGACGGCGGCCATCATCCGGTCCAACAGCCGGCACCGCTTGCTGGAGCTGGCCCAGCGGGAGAGGATCGCAGCCATCGAACGGGGGATGGATCCGGACAAGCTGCCGCAGATCCAGCTCCCGGACTCGGGCGATCCTAAACCCACGTTCCTGCAGAAGCAGGAGCGACGCAGCCAGCTCCTCCTCATCTGGGGGATGGTCGTGCTGGGCTTCGGGATCCCGATGTACCTCGGAATCGGCTACTCCGAGGGATTCGGCGAGGCGGCGCCGGCGCTCATGTTCGCCGGGGTCGGCATCGCGCTGATCCTGGGCTCCCGTCTGACCCGGCCGTCCTCGGAAGATCTCCGGCGGGAGCGCGACCGGGGACCGGCCGGGCAGGCGACGACGTGACGGAGGCCTCCTTCTACGGCGATCGGGCGGATCTGTACGACCGGATCTACCACTGGAAGGACTACGAGTCGGAGTCCAACCAGCTTGCGGAGATCCTGCAGGAGAGGGGCGTTCCGGACGGAGCGCGCGTCCTGGAGGCGGCGTGTGGAACCGGGAGCTTCCTGGTCCCGCTCTCCCGACGCTACTCCGTGGCCGGGTTGGACCGGAGTCCGCAGATGGTGGACTTCGCGCGACGGAAGCTGCCGGACGCGGATCTTCGGGTGGCCGACATGGCGGACTTCCGCGTGGATCGGTCGTTCGATGCGCTGCTCTGCCTGTTCTCGTCCATCGGCTATCTGCTGACGGAGGAGGCGCTGCGGGGGGCGGCGGGGTGCTTCGCGGCGGCGCTGCGTCCGGGCGGCTGCCTGCTGGTGGAGCCCTGGATCGCCCCGGAGGAGTGGCGGGCCGGATCCACGCACGTGGACACGGCCGAGGACGAGCACGGCTGCATCGCGCGGGTGGCCAGCTCCGCGCGCGAGGGGGATCGATCGGTCGTGGAGTTCCAGTGGGCGGAGGCCCGCCCGGGAGGCGGAGTGGGCGGGTTCCGGGAGCGTCACGAGATGTGGCTGTGCCCCCGGGAGACGCAGCAAAGCGTGTTCGAGGACGCCGGCTTTGAAGTGGAGTGGAGGGCGAACGGACTCGAGGGGCCGCGCGCGAGGGGGCTCTGGGTGGGACGACGCGGCTGACGTTCGCGGTGCGGAAGGCGAAAGGGCCGGCCGGTCGGGCCAGAACCGCGGCCTTCGCGGGGAGTCGGCGTATCTGGAGCGGGGCTCAGGCCTCGGTGAGGGGAATCCCGGCCCTCCGGCCGCGTTTGAGATCAGCGCTTCCGAACCGGTATCATGGAAGCCGGTCCAACCTGCATCCCATCCCAGGAGTCACTCCCATGACCGCTCGCCCCCTGTTGCTGCCCCTGCTGATCCTCTTCTGCGCGGCCCCCGCGCTCGCGGAGACCCACCAGATCACCCAGTCCGGTCTGTCCTGGATCCCGAACGACCTGACCATCGAGGTGGGCGACACCGTGGAGTGGCTGCAGACGGGCGGCATCCACACGGTCACGGAAGGCACGGACGATGCCAGTCCGCCCATTGGGGACAAGCTCTTCGACGCGCCGCTGGATACCGGCAATCCCGTCTTCTCGTTCACCTTCACGGAGGCGGGCGACGTGGACTACTACTGCCGTCCTCATCTCCTGGCCGGGATGGTCGGCGTGATCCACGTGGAGGCGCCCACGCCGGCGCCGGACGAGATCGTCACGCAGTCGTTCGCGGAGACGAAGGACTCCTACCGCTAAGACCTCGCGACGTCGCGCGACGGCCGCGCGTACGCTACTTGCTGCTCGGCTTCGGGCGGGGGAACAGCCGTCCGAACCGCGGCGTCGGCCGGCCGTCGCCGCCGCGGCGGGAGCGGCCGTGCCGGAGCAGCGTGCGGATCCACGCCGCCCAGCCGTTCGCGATGGCGTAGTACGTCGGCAGGACGAGGAGCGTCAGCACCGTGCCCGACAGGAGTCCGCCGATGATGGCTCGCGCCATCGGGTAGTACTCCGCGTCGGCCATGTGCGCCCGCGAGAGCGCCAGCGGCAGCAGCCCCAGGATCGTCGTGCCGGCGGTCATCAGCACGGGCCGCAGACGATCCTCACAGCCGTTCACGATGGCCTCGTGCATCGGCAGCCCGATCCGTCTCTGTTGATTGATGTGTTCCACCAGCACGATCCCGTTGTTCACCACCACCCCGATCAGGATGACGATCCCGATGAACGCCATGATGTTCAGCGGCGTCGACGTGATCATGAGGAACTGGAGCGTTCCCGTGATGGCGAAGACGATGGATCCCATGACGATGCCGGGGTGCATGAGCGACTCGAAGAGGCTGGCCATCACGAAGAACACGCACAGGATCGCCAGCAGGACGTTCATTCCCATTTCGTCCTGCTGTTCCTGCGCCCGCTGGATCCGGGAACCGAAGTTCCAGCCGTAGCCGAACGGCAGCTCCATGTCCTGCATGGCGGCGCGGATCTTCTTCACGCCCTCGTCGGTGCGCTCGCCCTCCCAGGCCGCGCTGACGGTGACGCCCGTCTTCTGGTTCCGGCGCACGATGGCCTGCGGACTCTTCTCGAACTCGAAGTCGGCGAGCTGCCCCAGCAGGATCGGCCGATCGTTCTCCACGGCGACGATCATGGACGCGAGGTTCTCGATGGACTCCGTGTCGTCCGGGAGGAGCGAGATGGACAGGTCGATCTCCTTCTCGCCCGTGTTCAGCCGGGGCAACCAAGTGCCCCGGTAGGTGAGGGCCAGCACCTGGGCGATGTTGTTCGCGCGCACGCCGTGCCGCGCCGCCTTCTCCCGGTCGATGGCGACCTGGATCTCGGCGTGGCCGCGATCCGCATCGGTGGAGACGTCGCTGAAGCCGTCGATGGCGCCGACCCGTCGCTTCACTTCGGCTGCGAGCTTCTCCAGCAGCTCCGTGTCCTCGCCGGACACGGTCACCTGGATCCGCGTGGCGCCGGAGTCGTTGCCCTCCTCGTCCCCGAAGCGGTACTCCACGCCCGCCTGGACCGGCAGGTGCTCGCGCAGGTCGTCGCGCACCTGGGAGAGGAAGTCGGGCGAGATCTCCTCCTGCTCGAAGAAGAGCGACATGCCGGCCACGTCGGCCGCGTAGAAGGAGTAGATGTCCCGCAGTCCCAGGTCCTCCCGCCGCGTCTCCAGGTACTCCTCCACGCGCTCCACGTAGGCCTGCGACGTCTTCCGGTCCACCGGTCCGGTGTACGAGAACATGATCCGCAGCCTCTCCTGCCGGATGCCCTCGTCGCTCTCCATGTCCGGCTGGATGGCGCCCGTGGCCCCGCCGATCACGAACGTGAGCACGATGATGGCCGGCAGGATCGCGAACCCGGTCAGGTAGGGATGGCGGATCGTGGTCCACTGCAGGATGCGTCCGTAACGCCGGCGCAGCGCCCCGATCCACCGGGGCTCGCCCTTGCCGTCGGAGTCGGTCCGGGTCATGAAGACCGAGAAGGCGGGGATCACGGTGAGGCTGACGATGAGCGAGCCGATGATCGTGACGCTGATGGCCACACCGACCGCGCCCAGCCAGACGGCCAGCTCGTTCTTGCGGGTGACGATGATCGGCGCGAAGACGATGACGGTGGTGAGCGTGGACGCGATGATCGCCCGGCCCACGTCCTTGACGCCGCGCAGCGCCGCCGACACCGGGGAGGCCCCCAGGTTGCGCCGCCGGTGGATGGACTCCAGCACGACGACCGCGTTGTCCACGAGCATCCCGATCCCGAGCATCAGTCCCATCATCGACAGGACGTTGAGGCTCCCGCCGGTGAGGTAGAGGAAGATCCCGGTGCCGAAGATGGAGATGGGAATGGACATGGAGACGAGCAGCGTGAGGCTCCACCGCCGCAGGAAGATGTAGAGCACCACGACGCTGAGCAGCGAGCCGAACAGCCCCGCCTTCCACAGGCCGTCCAGGGAGTTCGTGATCTGGTCGGCCTGGTTGAAGAACGTGAACGCGTCGATGCCCTGGAGCGCCGGATCCAGGTTGATCCGCTCCAGGCAGCGCTCCACGCCGCGGCAGACCTCCACGGTGTTGTGCCCGGACGCCTTCTGGATCCAGAACGCGATGGCGAACTCGCCGTTGAGGTTGCGGCCGTAGCGCGGCGCCGGGGCGCCGTAGGCCAGCTCCGCCACGTCCGAGAGGCGCAGCCCCCGGTCGTCGATGGGGAGGTTGCCCAGCTCGTCCATGCCGTCGATGTTCGAGACCGATCGCAGGTCGTAGCGGAGTCCCTGGTCCGTCACCTGCCCCACGGTCAGGTTGACGTTGGCGGCGGAGAGCTCCTGGAAGAGCCGCTCCACGTCCACGTTGAACTCCTGGATCTTGTCCAGGCGCAGGTAAATGGCCCCGATCGTGGGGTTCACGCCGTCAATGCCGACGCTTCCGACGCCGGGCACCTGCTGCAACGGCCGGATGATGCGCTGCTCGATCAGGTCGTAGGACTCGGAGAGATCGCGCCCCTTGGCCGAGATCCGCCCCTCGATGACGGGGATGTCGTTGGAGTTGAACGTGAAGAGGAAGATCTGCCGCACGTCCGAGGGGAGGTCGCCCCGGATCTGGTCGATCTTCTCCTGCACCTCCATGCGCAGCGCGTTGACGTCGCGCCCCCACTCGAACTCCACGCCCACGAACGCCTGGTCGTCGCGGCTGAAGCTCTCCAGCTCGCGGATGCCGCCCAGCGTGGAGAGCACTTCCTCGATCGGGCGGGCGATCTCGCGCTCCACCTCGGAGGGGATGCCGCCGGAGTAGGGGACCAGCACGCCGATGAACGGGAACTCCACGTGCGGGAGGAAGGCCAGCGGCAGCCGCCCGAAGGAGACGAGCCCCAGCACGACCACCGAGATGAGCGCCATGACCAGCGTGACGGGACGGCGCAGGCAGAGGCGGGTGAGCCACATGTCAGCGTCCTCCTCCGCCGCCGGGCGCGGGCGCCAGACGATCGTCGGCCGCGGCACCGCGCCGGGCGGGCGCCTCCGCGCGGATCCCGCCGTCGGGCGTGAGCAGGGTGTACATCACGGGCACCACGAGCAGCGTGAGGAGCGTGGCGAAGAGCAGGCCCCAGATCACGGTGATGGCGAGCGGCGCGCGCAGCTCCGCTCCCTCGCCCAGGCCGAGCGCCATCGGCAGGAGGCCGAGCACCGTGGTGATCGTGGTCATGATGATGGGGCGGAAGCGCTCCGCGCCCGCCTCCAGGACGGCCGCGCGCAGCGCCATCTTCCGCTTCCGGTACTGGTTGATGCGGTCCACCAGCACGATGCCGTTGTTCACGACGATGCCCGCCAGCATGATCGCCCCGATGGCGGCCACCACCGAAAGGGGCGTCCCGGTGAGCTTCAGACCCAGCACCGCGCCGACGAGCGCCAGCGGAACCGTGAACATGATGATGAACGGGTACAGGAACGACTCGAACTGGGACGCCATCACGAGGTAGACCAGGAAGATCGCCAGGAGGATGGCCATGCGCAGCGAGCGGAACGACCGCTGCAGCTCGTCGTTCTGGCCGCCCAGCTCCGCCGACACGCCGGCGGGCAGCGCCAGCCCGGCCAGCTTCTGGTCGATCTCGGTCGAGGCCGACGCCAGATCGCGGCCGGAGAGGTTCGCCGTGACGATGGCGACGCGGCGCCGGCTCAGGCGATGGATCTCCGAGGGCCCCTGCACGATCTCCATCGACGCGATGGTGGCGAGGCGGATCGGGATGCCGTCGCGCTCCGCCACGATGAGGTCCCGGATGGCGGTCAGCGTGTTCCGCTGGTCGTCGTCGTTCAGGACACGGATGTCGATGTGCTTCTCCTGGTCGCGGTACTGGCTGGCCACGGAGCCGCGCACCTTGTTCCGGAGCGTGGATGCCACGGAGGAGAGCGTGAGGCCGTACCGGTTCAGCCGGTCGCGGTCGAAGGTCACGCGGATTTCGGGGGAGCCGGGGACCATCGCGAGCTGCACGTCCCGCACGCCGCGGACCGTCGCCATCTCGGCGGCCACCCGGTCCGCCGTCTCCATGATGCGTTCCAGGTCGTAGCCGTAGACGTCGACCTCGAGCGGTGTGCTGAGCGACAGCAGCGACGGCCGTCGCACCCGGAACTCGGCGCCGGGGAAGTCGCGGAGGATCGCGCGGGAGCGCTCCAGCACCACCTCCTCCGTCTCCTCGCGTGCGCTCGTGAGCTT
The DNA here is from genome assembly GCA_965216835.1 of bacterium. Taxonomy (GTDB): domain Bacteria; phylum ARS69; class ARS69; order ARS69; family ARS69; genus BQJX01. The sequence goes on from OZ244210.1 coordinate 871,213, forward strand.
GAGGTGCAGGTCCGCACGGTTCTCCTTGCGGCGCGAGACGGAGCCGCCGCCCTCCTGGCTCACGCCGACGTTGGCGGCGACGCGCTCCACGCCGTCGACCTTGGCAAGCCGTCGCCCGATCTCCGCGACGGTGGCGTCCGTGCGGCTGAGCGGCGTGCCCTCCGGCAGCTCCAGCGCCAGCGTGACCTGTCCCTGCGCCAGCGGCGGCAGGAGCTCCGCGCCCAGCGATCCGAAGAGGAACGCCGCGCCGATGGCCGTCACCGCCACCGCCCCCATCACGAGTCCGCGCCGGTGCAGCGCCCGGTCCAGCAGGCGGCGGTAGCGAACGCCGGCCCCGTCCACCGCGGCCGCGAACCGCCCGGCCACCGGTCCTGCCGCCCGGTCGATGCCGCGGTGCAGCGCCCGGATGAGGCCCAGGACCCCGCCGATGACGGCGGCCGGCGCTGCGACGAACACCGCCGCCACCGCGATCCGGAACCAGCGCATCCGGCCGCCCTCCGGCACGAGGTCGCGCCAGCCGGAGATCGCCGGACGACCGGTGTCGTCCAGCTCGCCGTCGCCGGAGTCGCGGCGTCGCCGAGCGCCGAGACTCACGAGCATCGGGGTGAGGGAGAGAGCGACCAGCAGCGACACCATCAGCGAGAACGTCACCGTGAGCGCCTGATCGCCGAAGATCTGGCCGGAGATGCCCTCCACCACGAACACGACCGGCACGAACACGGCCACCGTGGTGAGGGTGGAGGCCACGACCGCGCCCGCCACGGAGCCCGCTCCGTCGGTCACGGCGCGCACGCCGTCCTCGTTCCCCGCCCGGCGGCGTCGCTCGCGCTCCCGGTGCATCGACTCCAGCACCACGATGGAGTTGTCCACCAGCATCCCGACCCCGAGCGCCAGCCCGCCGAGCGACATCACGTTCAGCGACACGCCGTTGGAGTACATGAGGATGAACGTGGCCACGATGGACACCGGAATCGACAGCCCGATGATCAGCGTGCTGCGCAGGTCCCGGAGAAAGAGGTAGAGCACGAGCACGGCGAAGAGACCGCCGAGCAGCGCGTTGGAGCGCACCTCGGAGATCGCCTGCGAGATGAACACGGACTGGTCGAAGAGGATCTCGGCCGTGAGACCGGCCGGAAGATCGTCCTCCATCGACCGCAGGTGGTTCCGGACGCGGTTCGCCACGTCCACGATGTTCTCGTCGCCTTCCTTGTAGATGGCCAGCTCCACGCTCTCGCGGCCGTCCACGTGCGTGATCGTCGTGCGCTCCTTGTGGCCGCGATGCACCTCGGCCACGTCCGCCAGCCGGATCGGCTGGCCGTCGCGGTTGGCGACGGTGACGTCGAGGATGGCGTCCAGGTTCTCGAATCGGCTCAGCGTGCGGACGAGGTACTCCGCGTTGCGGTCACGGAGCCGGCCGCCGGACGCGTTCACGTTCTCCTGGGCCAGCGCGGCGTTCACCTCGTCGATGCTGATGCCCAGCGCGGAGAGGCGCGACTCGTCCACCTGGACCTGGATCTCCTCCTCCAGCCCGCCGGAGACCTTCGCCGCGGCCACGCCGCTCAGCGACTCGATCTCCTTCTTCAGCACGTCCTCGGCCACGTTCCGCAGCGTGACGAGCGGCGCCTTCCCCGACAGCCCGATGCGGAGCACCGGGTCCAGCGACGGGTCGTACTTGAGGAGGACCGGCGTCTCGGACTCCTCCGGGAGCGTCACGAGATCGATCTTCTCGCGGACCTCCAGCGCCGAGTAGTCCATGTCCGAGTCCCAGTTGAACTCCAGCGTGACCTGCGACAGGCCGGCCTGGGAGATGGAGTGAACCTTGCGGATGCCCGGCACCACTCCGACGGACTCCTCCAGCGGGCGCGTGACGAGGTTCTCCACGTCCACGGGAGCCGTGTTGGGGTACTCGGTCTGGATGGTGAGGGAGGGGTAGTGGATCTCCGGCAGCAGCCGGACGTCCAGGCGTCCCAGCGCGACCGTCCCGAACACCAGCGCCGCCACCGTGACCATGAAGATGGTGACGGGGTGGTGGACGGCGAACTCTACGAGGCGCTTCATCCGTCGTGCCCCGAGTCGTCACTCATCGCCATGGCGGCCCGGTCGTCGTCCTCCTCTTCGGGTTCGTCCTCGGACCCGGCGTGCTCCTCGGAGTCCTCGTCCTCGGGCGGAGTCCAGCCGACGTCGGTGGCGTTGAGCACGTCCACCCTGCTGCCGGGGCGAAGTCCTCCCTGGCCGAGGGTGACCACGAAGTCACCCGCCTCCAGGCCGTCCAGGATCTCGATGTGGGAATCGTCGTAGAGACCGGTCCGCACCTCGATCTTGCGGACGCTGTCGGCCTCGGCGATGAAGACGGAGCGCAGCCCGCCCTCCTCCACGAGCGCCAGCTTCGGCACGGAGAGGGCCTCGGTCTGCGTGTCCGTGGTGATGCGGACCTTCACGAAGCCGCCCACCGACAGCTCGCGGGCGTCGCCGTCCTCCACGAGGAGCGTCAGGCGCACCGTGCTGGTGGCGGGATCGACGACGGGGGAGACGCGCTCCACCACCGCGGCCAGCGGCTCCTCGGCCGCCTCCACGTCCAGCAGCACGTCGTCGTTCACGGAGACCTTGCGTGCCACGACCTCCGGCAGGTGGACGCGCACGCGCAGCGGCTCGAAGTCCACGAGCGTGAAGACCGGCTCGGAGAGGTTCACGTACTGGCCGGGAACGATCTTGCGATCCGTCACCTGGCCGGAGAACGGCGCCCGGATCCGAGTGTCCTCCAGCGCCACCGCCATGAGCTGGCGATCCGTGACCGCCAGGTCGTAGGCGTGGCGCGTGGCCGCGAACTCCTCGTCGGTGATGAGGTTACGCTCGGCGAGCTTCTGGCGACGGTCCATCTCCGCCTTCTGCTCGGCCTCCTTCAGCTCCGCCTGCCGCAGCTGGATCTTCTCCCGCTGGTTCTCCAGCTCCGCGAGGATGGAGCCCTTGTCGACCCAGTCGCCCTCTTCGGCGTTCACCGCGGAGACCCGCCCGGCTCCCCGGGCCACGAGGTCCACGTGCCGGTCGGCCTCGATGACGGACGAGGCGCGGTAGTAGGCCGAGATGCGACGGGGGCCGGCCTGGGCCAGCTCCACCGGCACCGGCGGCGCCTCTTCCTCCTCGTCGTCGTCGCCCTTCTTCTCCTCCTCTCCGTCCTCGCCGGAATCGGCCACGGCGGAGTCGGGGGTCCACGGCGTTTCCAGCGTCCCCGTACGGCCGAGGACGAACACGGTCCCGGCCGCCAGGATCACGAGGGCCAGGGGGATCAGGAGCTTCTTCGACATGGGTGACCTCGGGAGTGCGGCATTCGACAGGACAGGGAACCGTCAGGTTCCCCAAGACGAGGGCGACCGGGGAAAAGTTGCGCCCGAGGAGATTTCTTACACAAGGAAGCCCCCGGGTCGGGGGCTCCGTCAAGGGATGCCTGGAGAGGGCGATTCCGGAGGGGTCTGGGCGGCCTGGGGGCGGCCGGACCCGGACGTGGGCGGGTCCGGCCGGGGGGCCTACAGGGAGAACCAGTACGTGACCTTCGCCAGCAGAGTGTTTTCGGGCTCGTTGGAGAACAGGTCGCCCGTGCTGAGCGCGTTGTCGAAGCGATCGCCGGCCCCGCCGCCGCGCTCCTCGAACTCCGAGCGGGCGTGGGTCCAGACGAGGTAGAACGTGCTGCCCGGGCGATACTGGTAGCGGTAGACGAGGTTCAGGTTCACGGCGGCGAACCGGAAGTCGAAGTCCTCGGCCCGGAATCCGTCGACCGCGTACGGCTCCAGTTCGTAGCTGTCCGGGGTCACCAGCTCACGCGCGTTCGTGTAGTTGCCCACGGTCAGGAACGGCTGGAGGTAGAGCTCCAGCGACTGGTCGCGGCTGAAGAGGACGTTGGACCGCATCGTCAGCTCCAGCGTCTCCTGGGCGAGATCACCGAAGACGTAGCTGGTTCCGCCGATGCCCTCCGACGCGTCGTCCCGCGTTTCGCGGCTGAGGTAGTCCGCCCGCTCCTCGCGGTTCCAGTACTCCAGGGCACCGGAGAGCTGAAGGCGGTTGGACGCGTTCCAGGTGACGCCGACGTCGCCCTCGTAGAAGTGTCCGCCGGCGGCGTCGCGCACCAGGTTGTACTCGGTCCACGCGGACAGCGCCTTGCGCTCGTCCGTCTCCATCCCGAACCAGCCGCCGTACTCGGCCGGTCGCGTCATCAGCGGGCCGCCGCGGGTGATGAACGGATCCGTGCGCTCCTCGTCGCGCCGCAGTCCGAACCAGCCGCTCCAGTAGTTCCGCAGCTGGAAGCTGCCGTTGATGTTCCCGCCGAGGTTCTGCGGATGCCCGGCGCCGTAGTCCCACAGCACCTCGCCCTCGTCCGACTCCCGCCGGTCGCCGGTGTAGATCCAGCTGCGCCAGACGTTCAGGTTGAGGCTGCCGCGGTTGAGACGGGGCTTCTCGCCGGGAAGGTAGCGGTACTGGACCCACAGCGACGTGTTGGCCTCGTTGGGCGCGCTCAGGAATCCGAGGTCGTTCGGATCCAGCCGGTCGCTCTCCCAGCGCGCGCTGAAGTTGCCGCGCCAGTGGCCGCCATGCTTCGCGAAGTTCAGGTCGCCGCCGGTCCCGTGGATGGGGGCGTGGTCCACGGAAGCATCGCCCTTCACCTCGGCCGGATCCACGATGGTCCCCACCAGCGCGCCGAAGAAGTTCCAGCGTCGGTTGCCGAAGTAGGAGTCCCAGTCGATCCCGGTGGAGTAGCCGTTGCGGTAGCTGCGGCCCCGCTGGCTCTCCTCCGTGCGGTCCGCCGTGCGGACGGCGGCCGTCTGCATCACGTGGATCACGTGGTCGCCGTCCCCGAAGTTCCGCCCGAACCGCGAGACGAAGTAGTGCGAGGCCCTGTCGCCCGACTTCAGAAAGTTGTGCGCCTGACCCGGCGCCGTCTCGTCGGTGGTGGCGTAGAGCGCGGCGAGGTCGAAGTCGCCCGCGGTCTTGCCGGTCAGCTTTCCGGCGGCGCGGATCCGCGAGTTCTCGCTCCCGGTGCCGATGCGGCGCGAGTAGAACAGGTTGAACTCGAGCGACTCGAACGAGTTGGCGCCCTCCAGGAAGAACGGCCGCTTCTCGCTGAAGAACGTCTCGAACGGCGACAGGTTGAGCGTGGCGGGATCGGCCTCCACCTGCCCGAAGTCGGGCTGGAACGTGGCGTTCAGCGTCAGGTCGGACGTGACGCCGTACTTGAGATCCAGGCCGAAGTTGGAGAACTCGTCCAGCTCGTCGCCCGGCCCCTCGATGGACGGGTCGGTGGTGCGCTGCACCACGTAGGGGAGCAGCTCCAGCTGCCGCGGCGACGACAGGCCGTCCAGGCCGTCCAGCGTGCCGAAGCGGCTGACGAAGCCGTGCGTCTTTTCGTCCCAGACGGCCCAGCCCGACTCCTCGCCGCGGCGGTGCTGGTAGCGGAGGACCTGCAGCCCCCACGTCACGTCATCGCCCGACCGGTAGCGCAGCGACGACAGCGGGATCTTCATCTCCGCGTACCAGCCGTCGGCGTCGCGCGTGGTTTCGGCCTCCCACACGGCATCCCAGTCCGAGTCGCTGTTCACGTCGTTGTACAGGTAGGAGTCCTGCTGCACGCCGTCGGGCGTCACGCGGAACAGGTAGCCGGAGTTCCGGTCGTGGTAGGGATCCAGGTAGATGCCGACGTTGTCGGAGTCGCGCAGGTGGTCGCGCCGCGAGAGCGAACTCGCGATGTCCGCGGGCGTGTCCTCGTGACAGGCCACCGCGAAGTACACGGCCTCGTCGTCGTACGCGACCTTGAAGACCGTCTGGTCCTGCACGTCCTTGCCGCGATCCGGGCTCCAGGATCGGAATCCTCCGCCGGGCGTCGCGCGCGTCCACACCTCGTCGTCCAGGCGACCGTCCACGCGGACGGGGCTCCCGTTCACGCGGGCGGCGCGGATGCTGGGACTCTTCTCCTCGTCCCGATCGGCGACGTCTCCGGTGAGCGGGCTGAAGCCCGCGTAGTTCGCGAGTGCGGGTGTGGAGGGGAGCAGGAGCAGCAGAGCCGGGAGCAAGGCGCGTCGGGAGGGGGTCGCGTGGAACATCGGGGCGTCTCCGAGCCTGGGTTCTCGAGTTCGGTTCTGCGGGTGAGACGAACCGGCCCGGAGCAGCGTTCAAGCGCAACGCGTTCTTCGTGGTTCTTTGACACGGAAGCGGGGCCCCGCCGGACTCGGCGGGACCCCGTCGGGGCGTCTGCGGGCGGTTCGGCGCGGTCTAGCGCGGTTCCTCCGCCGGCCCGAACTCCGGCGCCTCCGCATTCAGGACGGCGACGGTCTCACCCTCGTCGGCGGCCGGCGACGTCGGCGCCTCGTCCGTCTCCGCGTAGACCTCGGCGGTCTCGTTCGGGACGAGCGGCTCCACGCGGGCGAGGCTCACGCGCGCCTTCTCGTAGGAGTCGTCGCGCTCCACGGCGGCCAGGTAAGCGTCCCGCGCGTCGGCCGTGCGGCCCAGTCGCTCCAGCGCGACCCCCAGGTTGTTGTGGAACGTCGCCTGCGAACCGTCGGCGGTCGTGGCGGCGAGCAGCGCATTGGCCGCCTCCTCGAAGCGCTCCTCCTCGATGAGGAGCAGGCCGCGGTTGTTCAACGACCAGGCGTCGGCCGGATCCAGGGCGAGCGCCGCGTCGTACGTCTCCAGCGCCTCCAGGCGACGCCCCTGGGTGTGCAGCGCCCGGGCGAGGACGCGGTGCGCATCGACACTCTCCGCCGCCGCCTCCACCGCACGCCGGGCCGCTTCTTCGGCCTCGACGCCGCGCTCCGCGTCCAGACGGACCCGGGCCAGGTTCACGAGGGACTTCACGTGATCGGGATCGATCTCCAGGCAGGCCAGGAACGCGGCCTCGGAACCGTCGACGTCGCCCGTCCAGCGCAGCGACAGGCCGCGCATGTAGTGGCCCCACGGGTTGGTCGGACGATCCTCGCAGTAGCGCGTGAAGAGATCGGCCGCCTGCGTCCAGTCCCTGGCCAGGTAGGCCGCCTCGGCCTCGGCGTAGGTGGGCGCCGGGAGCGGCTCGGCCGGCGGAGCCGCGACGGCCGGTGCCGTCGTCTCCGGCTCGGTGGCCTCGATCTCCGGCGCCGGAGCCGCCGCGGGGGCGGGAGCCGGACGCGCGGCGGCGGCCCGGGCGCGCTCCATCGCCTGGGCGCGCGCCTGCTGCTTCGCGTCGTCCTTGGCGCGGTCGCTCAGGGCCAGGAGTCCCACGCCGACGCTGCCCAGCAGCACGACGCCGAAGATGATGGCGGGGCGGATGAAGCCGGGTTCGTTCGAGGACTTGCGCGTGCTCATCGTTCTTCCTCCGGGTTCGGGCGCCGCGGGCGCCGCTCAGGTGAACGACCGGAGGACATCGCAAGGGGCGGGCCGGACGGGAGTGAGCGGGAGTGGAACCCGCAAGTGACGGGGTGGCATCGCCTTCGCGCATCCGATCGCGTCAGCGCGCCGACCGCCTGTCCCCCGGCCGTGTTCCCGCGAACCCGGCGACCGTGTTCGACCGGACACGGCCGGCTGGGCTTCCGTCCAGGAGGCGGGTATTCTTGAGCAGCCGCCGTCCGACGATGCCAGCCGGGCGGCCGCGCTGTTTTTGGTGGTGACCTCGCCTCACGTACAATGGGTCCGGGTCTCGTGCGTTCCGTGAGATTCGCGGGAGCGTCCGTTCTCCGGCCCCGAGCCCCTGGAGTGGCTTCCATGACTTCCCATTCGCATCTCCGACGAGTCGCACTCTTTTCGATGGCTCCGCTGATCGCGCTCGCCCTGACCGTTTCGGGCCTGTCGGCGGCCGAACCCGTTCCCGTCCTCGTTGAGGTGGAGCCCGCCCCCGAGGCCGCCGCTCCGCGGGGCGGCGGGGGCTTGCCCATCTACCTGGACGACTTCGAGTCCGGCCTCGGCGGCTGGACGGTCACCGACCTCTCCGGGAACGGGACCCAGTGGGGCATCACGGACTGCTGGGCGGCGGGAGGAGCCTTCTCGGCCGGGGCCATCGCGGGCGGGACCAGCCCCGTCTCCTGCGAAGGGACGTACCCCGCCTTCATGAAGACCTGGATGATCTACGGTCCGTTCTCGCTGGATCCGGAGGGCTACGTGGAGTGGGCGGAGATGACGTTCGACTACACCGCCGACACGGAGGAGATCTACGACGGTCTCGTCGTTGCGGCGTCGTCGGACGGCGTCCACTTCTCGGGAATCCAGTACGACGGACTGGAGTCCGGGAGCGGCGTGCTGGATCTCACGGACTTGATCGATCAGGATGAGGTGTGGGTGGGCTTCCAGTTCAGCTCGGATCACGCCGACGCGCGGCAGATCGGGGCGGCGGTGGACAACGTATCAATCCGTCGGGCGCAGGCAATCCTTCCGAACGACGTCTACGCCTGGACCATCAGCGACAGCGACACCGATCCCTACTCGACGCGGGGCGAGCCGTCGGCCGGGCTCACCTTTCTGTACCTCTGGTATACCTGCGCGCACGGGGCGGCCCCGCCGGTTGCCGCCATGCAAGCGCATATCGCCCTGTACCCCGGCGTCCCGCTGACTTTCAACTCGACCAACGGTTTCCTCAACGCCGGGACCGAGGCCGATCTACTCCTCGTCGTCGGTGGATGTCCTGGCCCTCCCGTCGTGGCCGGGTCCTTCATTTGCATCGACGAAGGCGAAGGGATCCAGATGTGCCTGGAACCGTACGGAACGGATCCCTACGTCACCACCGTCGACTGTGCGGACAACAACGGGTACGAGTCCTACTCCATCGGCTACTCGAGCCGGGCGGAGCCCGCCCCCTGCATCGACCCGATCTGCGGGACCGGTCCGGTCTCCGTGGAGCCCACGAGCTGGGGGCGGATCAAGACGCTGTACCGCGATCGGTGAGGAGGGCGACCGCCGCGGGCTAGAGAGAATCATTCCGGTGGGCGGCCCGGTGAGGAGCGGGGCACGGCCCCGCCCCCCGGATGCCTACGACTCCAGCCACTCCACGCGGCCGCTCTTCAGATCGTAAACGCCGCCCACGACGAGCAGATTGCCGGCGTCGACCATGTCCCGGACCACGTCGCTGCGCTCCAGGATGTCGCGGACGGTCTGGCGGACGTTCTCGTGGACCGCCGCATCGACCAGCGCGTGGTTGGACGACGCCCGCTCCCCGTCGGTTGCCTCCGCGGCGGCCGCGACGGACGACTCCAGCTTGCCGAGCATCCCGGTCAGGTGTCCGAGCTCCGCGCGGTCGATGGCCCCCTTGACCGCGCCGCACGCCGTGTGGCCCAGCACGACCACGACCCGGGAGCCGGCGAGCTTCGTCGCGAACTCGATGCTGCCCAGCAGATCCTCGTTCTCGAAGTTGCCGGCGATGCGTCCCGCGAAGATGTCACCGATGCCCTGGTCGAAGACGATCTCCGGCGGCACGCGGGAATCCACGCAGCCCAGCACGATGGCCTTCGGGTACTGACCGGAGGCGGTGGCCGCCGCCTGCCCGAGGTAGTCGCGCGGCGTACCCTTGCCGGCCACGAACCGCTCGTTGCCGGCCTTCAGCTCCGCGAGCGCGGCGGCCGGGGTCAGCGCCTTCTGGCCGTCCGCGGTGAGCACCTCGGCCGACGGGGACGCCGCGGCGGGCGAGGCCACGAGCGCGGCGGTGAGGGCGAGTGCGGCACCCGCCCCGGAGAATCGGGTCTTCACGGCTTCCTTCTCCCTTTCCGGAGGCTCGGACGGAGCCTCCCCTGAGCTTCCCGAACCGGCGAGGCGGGGCCTCCCGCACGGGGCTGCGTGGATCCTGCGAGCCCGCGCCCGCCGAGCGGGTCCTCCGGCCTCGCAAAAACACGAAACACAATTCACGCACCAGAGTTCCGTGGTTTGTGGCCATTTCGGCGGACTCGGCCCGAGGCGGGGCGGGCTACGGCCGGACGATCCCGTGCCGCTTCATGATCTTGGACAGGCTGGCGTGATCGGCCAGGCCGAGTTCGGCCGCGGTGCGGGTCACGTGCCAGTCGTTGCGCTCCAGCGCACGGCGGACGATGACGCGCTCCGCCTCCGCCTTGAGGTCCTTCAGATCGCCGACGGCCGAGAGCGGATCCGGTCCGCCGCCGGGTCCGCCCGAGGCGCCCCTCGCACCGCCGCCCAGGTCGGCCGGCACCGCCGCGGCCCCGATCGTCTCCGCGGGCGTGGCGATCACCATCCGCTCCACCACGTTTCGCAGCTCGCGGACGTTGTTGCGGCGCCAGTCGTGGCGCTTCAGCGCGTCGAGCGCATCGTCCGCGATGCCCTTCGGCCGCTGCCCGAACCGCTTCGCCACGACGCCCAGAAGATGGCGCGCGAGCGCCGGGACGTCGGAGAGGCGATCCCGCAGCGGCGGCACGTGGATCACGTGCACGTTCAGTCGGAAGAGGAGGTCCTCGCGGAACGTCTTTTCCGTGACGGCGTGGTCCAGGTCGACGTTCGTCGCGGCCACGACGCGGGCGTCGACGGCCGTGGCGGACGCCGCGCCGACGCGCGTCACCTTTCCGTCCTCCAGGACCCGCAGGAGCTTGGCCTGGGCCGGCAGCGGAAGCTCGCCGATCTCGTCCAGGAACAGCGTCCCGCCGTCCGCGCTCTCGAACGCGCCGCGCCGCGTCCGGTCCGCGCCGGTGAACGCGCCGCGCTCGTGCCCGAACAGCTCGCTTTCCACGAGGTTCTCCGGCAGCGCCGCGGCGTTGACGGCCACCAGCGGCTTGCCCGCGCGCGGTCCCAGCCGATGGAGGTCGCGGGCGACGAGCTCCTTGCCGGTGCCGCTCTCGCCGAGGATGAGGACCGGGCTGGGAATGGCGGCCAGCTGCCCGATGCGCTCGCGCAGCGCCCGCATCGCCGGACTGTCGCCCACCAGTCCGGAGTCCTCTTCCAGCCGCGCGCGGAGTTCGTCCACCTCGCGCTGCAGCGCGAAGCGATCCAGCGCGTTCTCCACCTCGCGCAGCACGCGCTCCATCGGCTCGGCCTTGTCCAGGAAGCCCCACGCGCCCAGCTTCACGGCGCGCACGCAGCGGTCGTAGTCGCCGGTGGCGGTGTAAACCAGCACAGGGACGGATGCGCCCTGACGCCCCAGCTCCTCCAGCAACTCGAAGCCGTCGCGGCCGGGCATCTCCAGGTCCAGGAGCACGCAGTCGACGGGTTCGCGCGCCAGCACGGCCAGCGCCGCGTCGACGCCGTCGGCCTCGCGGATCTCGTAGCCGCCGAGGCGGGCGAGGTCGTACACGTACTGCTTCCGCAGCGCTTCCACGTCCTCCACGATCAGCAGCACGCTCACGACGTCTCCCGGGGCGGAAGGGCGGGCGGCGGTGCGACCGCGCGCTCCGCGGGCCGCGACGGCAGCACCACGAGGAAGCGGGCGCCGGCGCCGGGCTCGCTCTCCACGGTCACGCGACCCTCGAAGTCCGACACGAGGCGGCGGACGATGGAGAGTCCCAGTCCGGAGCCGCCCGGCTTCGTCGTGTAGAACGCATCGAACACGCGGCCGCGGACGGCCTCCGGCAGTCCGGGTCCGTCGTCCGCGACGGCGATGCGCACCCAGGGACGATCGTCCTCGGTGAACGTCTCCGTGGAGACCTCGACCCGCGTGGCTCCACTTTCCAGCGTGTCGCACGCATTCGCCACCAGGTTCTCGATCACGCGGCGCAGTCCGTGCGGCGTGGCCCACGCCTGCGCGTCCGCCGCCAGCTCCAGCGAGACCGCCCCGCCCTCCTCGATCGTCCGTCCGGCGGTCACCGCGCGCACGACCGCCGCGACGTCGACGGCCTCACGCTCGCCGCGGAGCGAGAGCCGCGACCAGTTCGTGCCGAGGTCCTCCAGGTAGGAGAGCCCCGCGTCGAGCGTCGGACGACGCTCCGCGTACACCTGCGGGAGCTGCTCCGGCGAGCTCTCCGCCACCTCCGAGAGATGCCGGACCACGTTGCGGAGCGGCGTGAACGCGTTGCGGACGTCGTGATTCACCTGGCGGGCCAGCTCGCCCAGCGTCGCCCGACGCTCCGCGTCGCGCAGCCGGGCGATGCCCGCGCGCAGGCGATCCGTCATCTCCGCGAGGAAACCGGCGAGCTCTCCCACCTCGTCGCGCCGTCGTCGGTCCGTCTCGAAGCGGAGGCGGTCCAGGTCGATGGCGCGGGTCTTCCGGGCCAGCACCTCGATCGGTCGGGCGATGGAACCGGAGAGCGCGACCGCCAGCAGCACGGTGCCCACCGTCACGAGCGCCCACGTCACGAGCAGCCGGAGGTCCATCGCGCGCACGATCTCCCGGAGCGGCGCCACCGACTGCACGACGACCAGCGCCGCCTCGCCGCCGGGCGACGGCACCGGAAGCATCCGCACGCGTCGGTCCGGATCGCCCTGCAGGACCCGGAGGGCCTCGGCGGGAGCGGCCGGCAACGACGAGGCCAGTTCCGCGTCCGCGCTGCGCACGCCGTCCGGATGCAGCAGCGTCACCACGACGCCGGGGTCGGGCGACATCGCACGCAGCGTTGCCTCGTCCAGGCGCGTGCCCGCGGTGAGGAACAGGTCGATCCCGCCGAGCTGCATCGCGACGGATCGGGCGAACGCGAGGTCCGGACCCGACGGGGTCGTGAACGGCACGACCGCCACCGTCTCCGCGCCGACGAGGGAGAACGGCCGCGGATCCGCGCGTCCGAAGTCGTTGCGGTAGTGGCCGGACGAGAGGATGCGACCGGCATCGTCCTGGAGAAGGAGGAAGTCCAGCCCGGCCAGCGTCATCGCGCGGGGCGCCCAATCCACGAGCGCGGCGTGATCCGCCACGCCGTCGTCGGGCGACGTTTCGAGCAGCGCGCGCCGCACGTCGTCCCGGGCGCGCAGGTCCGCTTCCAGGGCCGCCAGCCCTTCGCGGAGCCGGTCGTCCCGCCGGTGCAGATCGACGCGCGTCGCCTCGGTGAAGGCGTCCAGCCGATGTGCGACCTGCGATTCCAGCCGTCCGGCGACGTCGGTGCGGATCGTCCAGGCCAGCGCGCCCAGCGGCACGACCACCAGCACGATGCCGCCGATCAGGAGCCGCGTCCGGATTCTCATCGCTCGTCCTCCCGGCGCGTGAAGCCGGCGTCATCCACGACCGGGATCCCGAACCCGTCGACGGTGATCCCCGCGACGTCGTCCCGCGTGACAAGGAACGCGCGCGTCTCGATGAGCGGGAACGTCGGGGCCATCCAGGCGGTGCGAACCGGGAACGGCGAGTCCGCGCGCCAGACCGGCACGCGAAGTACGGCGGCGGTCTCGTCCGTGTAGAGCGGGCCGGGCGTCGTCTCCTCCACCGTCCACGCGTCGCCGCCGTCGCGTGCGGCGAGGGAGGCGATGCGTTCGGCGAGCCGGCGCGCGTCGGCGTCGCCCTCCGGGTAGCGCAGCACGCGCGGCGGATCGGTGCGCAGCTCGGAGCCCGCGTAGGCGTCGTCGCCGTCGCTTCCCGCCGCCGCCGGATCGGCCGGCCGGGCCACCGAGACCGCGATGTCGCGGGCCAGCTCCGCGCGAAGCGAGGCCCCGAGCCGGGTCACGGACGTCAGCTGTCCGCCGGGATCGACCAGCAGGTAGCGTCGGCTCCACGGCAGCGGGGTGAGGCGCGTGTCGGGCACGCCGGCGAGGTACTGCAGAGCGTCGCGGTCGCGGGTGAGCATCGCGTGGACGTCGGGCGTCCAGACGTCCCGGGGATCCCGACTTCCGAAGGCGACGAACCGCACCGGCGGTGTGCGGCCCGCGACGACGCCCTCCTTCGGCGGCAGGAGTTCGCGTACCCGTCGGCCGCGCGTGCCGTCCTCCGTGCGCGAGCTGACGATGCGGAACTCCGGGCGCGCGGCCCGACGCGGGAAGTCCGGGTCCGGCGTCTCCAGGTGCACGCGCACTCGGCGGCCGCCCTCGGCGGTACCGTGCAGCGAGAGACCTTCCCAAGCGGCCGCACCGGTCCGGTGCGACTCGCGCCGGGACAGCGCCCAGCTCCGATCGACGGCCGCCGCGTCTACGGGGCGACCGTCGGGGAAGCGCGCGTTCTCGCGCAGCTCGAACGTCCAGACGCGTCCGTCCGCCGAGTCGCTCCAGGCGGAGGCCAGCGCGGGCAGGACCCGCCCCTCGCAGTCGAGCCGGGTCAGTCCCTCCGTGACGTGCGTCAGCAGGACGTCGCGCGCGTCGCCGGCGACCTGCACCGTCGTCGCGTCGGAGCGCGTCACCGACGAGGGGCCGCCGTCGGTCCGGTGCAGGCGGTACGTCGTCCGGAAGCCGCCCTCGACCGCGAACGTCCACGGCGTCTCCCGGTCGACCACCTCGCCGGGCACGGCGGGACAGTCCGGATCGATCCCGCCCGACCCCGGCGGCGCGGTGGCACACCCGCCGGCCAGCATCGTCAGCCCGCCGAGCAGGAGAAGGGCCTTCGTCATTCCCGTTCCTTTCCCGGCCGTTCCGAGACAGCCGCCCCCGTTCCAGGTAGTGTTACGAACTCTCCGGGGTTCCGGGAAGGAGAAGACGATGAATCGGGACGAGGCATGGCGCCGGATCCGGGACCGGAAGCACCCCTGGGATCTGGTCGTCATCGGCGGAGGCGCCACGGGGCTCGGGATCGCGGTGGATGCCGCCTCCCGCGGGTACGACACGCTGCTGGTGGAGGCCGGCGACTTCGGGGGCGGCACGTCCAGCCGATCGACGAAGCTGATCCACGGCGGCGTCCGCTACCTCCGCGCCGGCAACGTGCAGCTCGTCACGGAGGCGCTGCACGAGCGGACCCTCCTCCGCCGCAACGCTCCGCACCTCGTCCACGACCTTCCCTTCGTGGTGCCCAGCTACGACTGGTGGGAGGGGCCGTTCCACGGCATCGGCCTCAAGGTGTACGACCTGCTGGCCGGGCGGCACGGGTTCGGCAAGTCGCGGCGGCTCACGCGGGAGGCCACGCTGAAGCGCCTGCCCGGCATCGAGGCCGACGGACTGCGCGGCGGCGTCGTCTACCACGACGGCCAGTTCGACGACGCGCGTCTCTCCGTCGCCCTGGCGCGTACCGCCTGGCGCGAGGGCGCGCTGGTCGTGAACCGGACGAGGGCCATCGGGCTGACGCGGCGGAGCGACCTGATCTCCGGCGCGCGGCTGCGGGACGAGGACGACGGCACGGAGTGGGAGGTCGGCGCGCGCTGCGTCGTGAACGCGGCCGGCGTCTTCTCGGACTCGGTGCGGCGCCTCGACGAGCCGGGCGTCACGCCGATGATCCGCCCGAGCCAGGGCGTCCATCTCGTGCTGGATCGCTCGTTCCTCGGAGGCGACGCCGCCATCATGGTGCCGCAGACCGACGATGGTCGGGTCGTGTTCCTGATCCCCTGGCTCGACCACCTGCTGCTGGGGACCACGGACACGCCGGTGGAGGCGCCCGTCGCCGAGCCGGTCGCCCGCCGCGAGGAGGTCGACTACCTGCTCGAGCACGCCGCGCGCTACCTGGAGCGCGATCCGGGCCCGGAGGACGTGAAGAGCGTGTTCGCCGGACTGCGGCCGCTGGTGGCGGGGGAGGGATCGACGTCCGCGCTCTCGCGGGATCACGCGGTCCACGTCTCGCCGTCGGGGCTCGTCACCATCGTCGGCGGCAAGTGGACGACGTACCGGAAGATGGCCGAGGACGCCGTGGACGAGGCCGTCGTCGTGGGAGACCTGCCGTCCCGTTCCTGCCGGACCAGGTCGATGCGGATCCACGGCGCGCCGCCCGGAACGCCGGACGAGGCGGAGGCCTGGGGCCCGTACGGCGAGGATCGGGACGCGGTGGACGCCCTGTGCGCCGAGCGGGAGGAGTGGGGGGCCGCCGTCCACCCCGAACTGTCGCTGCGCGGCGGCGAGGTCGTCTGGGCCGTACGCCACGAGATGGCGGTCCGCGTGGAGGACGTGCTGTCGCGCCGGTCGCGGTCGCTGATCCTGAACGCCCGGGCCGCGGGGGAGAGTGCGGAGACCGTCGCCCGCCTGATGGCCGCGGAGGCCGGCCGGGACGAGGCCTGGGTGGCCGCCGAGACGGAGGCGTTCCGCGCCTTGGCCCGGGGCTACGTGCCGCCGGAGGCCGCCCCGACGGTGTGATAAAATCGGGGTCCCCCCCCCGGGTCCTTCACGCCGAGGCCGTTTCCATCCCGATGCGCATCCTGTCCATCCTCCGGGTCGGGCTCCTGCTGGTCCCGGGCGCCTCCTTCGGCGCCACCTGGACCGTTCCCTCGCAGGTGGGCACGCTCGCGGCCGCCGTGGCCTCGGCGGCGCCCGGCGACACCGTCGTAATCGAGGACGGGGTTCACCCCGCAAGCAGCGTAGTCGTGCCATTCCCGCTCCACGTGCGCGGGCTCTCCGGCGATCCGGCCCTCGCCACTCTGGACGGCCAGGGCACGGGGCGCCTCCTGGACGTGGTGTCCGGCGCCTCCCTCACGCTGGAGGATCTGTCGCTCACGGGCGGGTCGGCCGCGGTCGGCGATCCCTGGGATCGCACCGGCGGCGCCGTCCGGGCCGACACCTCGGAGGTGGTCGCCCGGCGCTGCGTCTTCACCGGGAACCAGGCTTCCTTCGGGGGGGCGGTCGCGGTCCGGGTGAGCGACCTGACGCTGGAGGACTGCCGCTTCGAGGCCAACGCCGCCTCGTCGACCGTCTGGGCCGCGGGCGGCGCGCTCTGGGCGAAGCGCGCGGCCGGGACGGTGCTGCGCTGCGACTTCCTCGGCAACGACGCCTCGTCCGCGTCGGTCCCGGGCGACGGCGGCGGGGCGTTCCTGGAGCGGAGCACTCTGCAGGTCCGCGAGTGCCTCTTCGAGGGGAACGCCTCCGAGGCCGGCGCTGGCGCCCTCTACTCCTACTCGGCCGACCACACGCATCTCCACTCGTGCACGTTCCGGCTCAACACGTCGGGGGCGGGCGGCGCGCTCTATCTGGAGACGTCGCGGCTGGTGGGCACGGGCTGCGTGTTCGAGGACAACGAGGGGCGCAACGGAGGGGCCGTCTTCTCCGATCGCGGCACGAACTCCCGCTTCACCGGCTGCACGTTCTCGGAGAACCGGGCCGATCCGTACTCCGGCGGAGCCATGGAGCTGTGGCGCACTGACCTGGAGATGTCGGCGTGCGAGCTCCTCGGAAACTCCGCGGTGCAGAGCGGCGGCGCGGTCAGTCTGCGCAACAAGGCGGTCCTCTCCGCCGCGGACACGTTCTGGTTCGAGAACGTCGCGAACGTGAGCGGGGGCGCGCTGTTCGGTCTGGCGGACGCGATTGCGGTGGTGGAAGCGTCCACGCTCACGCGGAACGGCGCGCCGTCCGGCGGCGGGTTCGAACTCGCGGACAGTGCGTCCGTGTCACTGGACCGGAGCGTCGTCGCGTTCGGAACCGCGGGCGAGGCGGCCGCGGGATCGTCACCGGCGGCGGTGAACGCCACCTCCAGCGTCGTGTGGGGCAACGCGGCCGGCGACTGGTCGGGGCTGCTGGCCGGTCAGTCGACGGCGGCGGACAACGTCTCGGCCGATCCGCTGCTGTGCGATGTCGCCGGAGCGGATCCCTCCGTCACCACCCCGGGATCGCCGTGCCTGCCGGGCAACAACCCCGGCGGTGTGCCGATCGGCGCGGGGAAGGTGGGCTGCGGCTGTCCGGCCGGCGCCACGATCCGCGTCCCCGACGATGAGCCGACGATCGCGGCCGCGCAGGCCGCGGCGGCGCCCGGTGACGTCATCGGCCTGTGCAGCGGGACCTGGACGGAGAACGTCATCCTCGCGAGCGGCGTGCACCTCGTCGGCGTGCCCGGCCTCACGACGCTGCGCCCCGATCCGTCGACGTTTCCCGACGTGCTGATCGAGGCCGATGGCATCGTCGACTCCACGCGTGTGGCCGACCTGGATCTCGACGGTGCGGGACTCGTCGATCACGTGGTGCGGACGGACAACGGCACCACGTCGCTGCACCTCGCGGCCAGCGTTGTGCGGGGGGCGCTGCTGCACGGGATCGCGAACGGCGTCGACTCGCGGATGACCGTCGGCGGAACGCTGGCCGACGCGAACGACCTGCTCGACAACGCCGGGCCGTCGCCCGTGCGGATCCTCAACCAGAACGTGGCGGCGGACTCGCTCAACGCGCTGAACAACTACTGGGGCACGACGAGCTACGACCAGATCCTTCTCATGACGCTGGGGCCCGTGCGGACCTGCCCGATCACGAACGAGCAGCACGATGCGTCGCTGTGCGCGCCGCTCACGGCGCTGTCCGCCCCGGTGACGCCGCCGGTCTCGGGGCTCTTCCTCTCGCCGAACCCGTTCCGGTCGGAGTCGCGCATCCGGTTCGAGGCGCGGCGGGGCGTCCCGTATCGACTGACGGTGCACGACGTCGCCGGCCGCCGGGTCCGGACCCTGGCGCGGGAGCCGGGTTCGGGCGCCGCCTTCCGCACCTGGGACGGCCGGGACGATGCCGGGCGAAGGGTCGCGGCCGGGGTCTACTTCGTCCGCCTGGAGGCGGCCGACGAAGCCATCACCCGCAAAGCGGTGTATCTGCGCTGACCCGCAGTCTCACTCCCGTCTTGACGGATTCTCCCCGGGGGCCTTCCCTGACCCTCTACGCACGATTCCTGCGCCTTTCCGGCCCTCGGGTGCCCCGTGACCGACGACTTCCTTGAACAGTTTCCGCCGAAACCCCGTCTGATCCGGGTGAAGGACGATGAATCCCGGGGGGACAGGTTGGCCACGCTGACAGACGGCGAGCTGGTGGCTCGCACCCAGGAAGGCGACGTGAGCGCCTTCAACCAGCTGGCGTCCCGGTGGGAGGGGAGCCTCTACGGCTTCACCCGCCGCACCCTCGGGGACTCCGAGGACGCCCGGGACGTCTGCCAGGAAGCGTTGGTCAAGGCGTACACCAACATCCGCAAGCTGCGGGACGGGGAGAAGTTCAAGTCGTGGGTCCACTACATCGCTCTCAATCTCTGTCGCGATCGATTCCGAACGGCCCGTTCGAAGGCCGAGATCCTTCCGTACGAGGAAGGTCGCAGCGACGATCTGGAGGGCGTGGACGCGCCGGCGGTGGGCAAGGTGGCCGACGCCGACGCGATGGCCGAGGCGGGGAACCTGGGCGAGGTCCTGGGGTCCCTGCTGGCGGAGCTTCCGCAGGAGCAGCGCACCGCGATCCTCCTGCGCGAGTTCCAGGGATTCACGTCGGAGGAGATCGGCGAGATCACCGGCGTTCCGGCCGCCACCGTCCGGACCCGGATCTACTACGGACTCAAGACGCTGCGCCGCGTGATGAAGGAACGCGGACTCGAGCGATCGGATTTCTCGTGAGGAGGCACTGACGATGGACGGCAACGTGGATCCGCGCATCGACAAGATGACGGCCTACCTCTACGGCGAGCTGCCGGAGGCCGAGGAGCGGGCGTTCCGCCGGCTCCTGGAGAAGGACGACGCGCTTCGCGCCGAGTTCGAGGAGCTGTCGGCCACGCGCGACATGCTCGCCGGCTGGGAAGTGGAAGAGCGCGTGCCCAGCTTCGTGCTGGTGGAGGGAGCGCAGGAGCGTCGCGAGACGACCGTGACGCGCGAGGGCTGGTGGGCCCGGCTCCGCGAGTCGATGGGTCGCGTCGCCGTGACGCCGGCCTGGGGTCTGGCGGCGGCGGCCGTCGTGCTGTTGGTGCTGGCGGTCTCGGACTTCCGGGTCCAGCGCGTCGACGGCGGCATCGCGTTCCGCTTCGGCGAGCCGGCGCCCGAGAGCGCGCCGACGCAGGTGGCGGGCACGCCGCCGCGGGATCTCACGCTCGACGGACTGCCGACGGCGCGCCCCGCCGGGAACCTCGGCAACCCGAACAGCGCGGTGACCCCCGTGGCCGCCGAGTACGTGACGCAGACCGAGCTGGACCAGTACAACGCGCAGCTGATGCTGTCGCTGGCCGAGCTGCTGAACACCTACGGACGCCAGCGCGACGAGCGCGTGTCCGACGGGATGCAGACGCTCTACCAGCAGGTCGTGTCCCAGCAGAACTACGACTACCAGGAGCTGGCCGGACGCATCGACGTCCTGGGCCGTGAGCTCCTGCTGGAATCCGATCGGAGCCAGCGCGGCTTCGAGGCCGTCGGGCAGGCGCTGAGGGCGGAAGCCGACTCGGCTCCGACCGGAAACGAAGAGGAGGGCAACTGATGTTCGGGAAGAGCAGAACCGGCCTGGGCTGGGCGCGGGAACTGGCGATCGCGGTGGGGGCACTCCTGGCCGGACTGCTGGTTTCCGAGGCCTTCGCCGTGGAACCGCCGGCCAACCGGAAGATGGAACGGCAGATCGACGTCATGGAGCGCATCATCGACCAGGTGCTGATCGACAGCCCGAACTTCCTCGTGAGCGGCCGCGGCACCACGCGCGGTCTCTACGTCGGAAGCTACGGCGCGGTCTTCACGTTCTCCGCCTCCCTCGTGGAGCGGGGCGAGCACCGCTGGGACTTCAACTTCAAGGACGGCTTCCACATCGAGGACAAGGACGGCCGCCGCGTCATCGTCCTGGATCCGGACGACCTGGAGGATCTGGAGGACCTCGACGAGGAGGAACTCGACGATCTCGACCGGACCGGACGTCGCGGCGATCGCGTGCAGGAGCGCCTCTACAAGCGCGGCAAGGCTGAGATGGTCGACGTCCTGCTGGACTACGGCGACTCCATCTCGACCCTGCAGGACGGGCAGTGGGTGGCGATCGTGGCGTACCTGCGGGATAGCAGCTACTTCGTGGATCAGAAGATCTCCCGCCTCGTGCTGAAGGCGAAGATCGACGACCTCCGCTCCTACGCGGGGGGCAGGATCTCCGAGGAGGAGCTGGTGAAGCGGATCGTGGAGGAGGAGTACTAGGTCCCCGCGACAGGCGCCACCGCGCTGGCCCGCGCCGGCCGCACCGAAACGAGACGAGGGGAACCGGCGAGCCGGTTCCCCTCTCTTCTTGTGCCCGCCCTTGGGCGGGCGGCGCCGCGAGCTACGCTCCCGGCTTGGCCGAGTACTTGACCGAGCAGCCGTACGGCTTCGTCTCGGGCTGCGCTACTTCGTCGCCCGCCGCGATGGCATCGAGCGCCGCGGCGACGTAGTTCGTGCCGCCCAGCTTGTCCGGCGAGCGGTCGTCGTCGATGGCGCCGGCGTAGACCAGCGTGCCCTCGTGGATCACGAACATGTGCGGCGTCGTCTTGGCGCCGTAGAGGCGGCCGACGTTGCCGCTCTCGTCCAGGAGGAGCGGGTAGGAGATCTCGTAGTCCTTGACCGCCTTGCTGTTGCGGACCTTGCCGTGGCCCTGCTTGCCGGCTGCGCCGGAGTTGATGGCGAGCCACGTAACCTCCGGGTACTTCGCCCGCGTGTCCTTCATGGTCGTGTGCTTCTGGTGGTGCTTCTTCACGAAGGGGCAGTCCGGGTTGAACCACTCCAGGACGACCGTGCCTTTCGCGAACGAGGCGAGCGAGACCTCTTCCCCGTCGACCGTCATGAGCGTGAAGTCCGGGGCCGCGGATCCGACCATGGCGGCCGATGCGGCCTCCGCCTTGCCGTGGGCGTGGTCATGCCCGGCATGGTCGTGCCCGGCATGGTCGTGCCCGGCGTGATCGTGACCGGCGTGATCGTGACCGGCGTGGTCGTGTCCCGAGTCGTGGTGGTCGGCGCGGGCGGTCGCGGCGGCGCACAGGGCCAGCCCGGCCACCAGGGCCACCGCGACCCGCGCGTGAGAGCGATGCTTCATGGGCGGGATCTCCTTTCCTTTCTGAGCGTGCTTCCCGATCGGGCCTGGGCGCCGGCCGGGCGTCTGGAGTGGGTACCGGCGGGCCCGGGAGGAGGTTCCCTCCTCCGGCGGGCGGGATCCGGCGGTTCGTCCCGGGAATCGTCAGCGACGACGGTAGGCGGCCTTCGTACGGGCCCAGGTGCTGGTCTCCACGCCCGACGAGGCGGACGTGGCCGAGGCCGGTCCCGCGTAGACCACGACCTCCGTGCCCAGCCCGGAGGGGATGGGGAGGAGGTTGTCGCCGTCCGTCAAGCTGACTCCGGATTCCTGCATTTCCGCGCCGGACTCGCAGTTCAGCCAGCGGAGATCGTACGGACCGGCCGACCCGGTGGGAAGGGAGATTCCGAGCGCCCCGCCCGCGTCCTCGGCGTAGAGGATCCACCCGGCGGACTCCTCCCCGAACACGTAGTCGGTGGCGCCGCGCGCCCGTGAATCCTGCGGCGACATCGAGGGGAAGGGGGTGGACTGGAAAAACGTCGCCAGGCGGCCGCAGTCCTCGATGGCCTCCACCGGCGTGTTTGCCACGAACATCTGGTGGACCATCACGTAGCCGCCGCCCATCGCCGCCGCCCAGCATCGCTTCCGCGTCTCCTCGCGTCCGGAGTAGTGGTAGCGGACCTCCATGAGATTCACGTTGTACTGGCCGGCCGCGATGCCGAACGCGTTGACCACGCGCCCGTGGATCGTCCCGTAGTCGAGCGTGTTGTTGATCTGCATCGCGAACGAGTGGAGGTCCGGGTGGCCCGGGAAGTGGAACGAGTCGCCGTTGAGCTGGCTCACGGAGATGGGGTGGCCGAAGTCGTCCGCCGTAGCGACGATGCTCGCGAACGCCTCGACGCGCACGGGCAGGTACGCCTCCTCGTACTCCTCGCCCAGGCACCAGATGAGGTTGTCCAGGTGCTCGAAGCGGTTCACGAGATCCGTGAAGAACGCCTCCTCCTCCGCGCCGACCACGCTGCCGGTGTTCCAGATCCGCGTGCCGTCGTCGTAGATGACGAAGAAGGAGATGATGCCCGCCGCGTCGAGCTGCGTCAGCCAGCCGTCCCACTGGTCCAGCACCGCCGCGTTGAACCCGGCGGCCGGGTCGTGTCCGATGAACGGGTTGTGCGTGGAGGTACCGTCGCCGCCGTGCGAGCGCACCGCCATCACGTAGAGGCAGTTGGCGCCCGTCCCGATCATCTTGTCGATGATGAGCTGCTGGTCACCCGATCGCGTCCCGTCCGGGTTCTGGCTGCCGCGGTAGAAGAAGTCCTCCGGGTCGGAGGGGCCGCAGAGGAACAGCGGCGAGCCGTCGCCCCAGGCGAGCCAGCGCGGGTTGGAGTGCACCTGCAGCGGGGCGGCCGCGGCGGAACCGGCGAGCAGGACGAGGGCGGCGGCGAGGCCCGGGAGGCGGCTGGACATGATGCGGATTCCGGAGTTGTGGGAGCGGGGTCCGGAAAGCATAGCATGTCCCGAGGGGTGAATCGGGCTAGCCGTCCACTCCCGGGAGGAGACCGATCAGGAAGGCCACCCCGAGCCCCAGCATCACGAGCGATCCCAGCACGAACGCGGCCCGCAGCACCGGGCGGGACTCCTCCTTCACGCGCGGCGCCACCACCAGCAGTCCCAGGACCACGTCCAGGACCGCCACGAGGATCAGGACGATCCCGATCAGCATCGACGTCTTCATTCCGCCTCCTTCCCCGGATTCCAGACGGCCACCTCGCCCAGCGGCTTGCGGACCAGATCCGGCACCGTGGCGTCGGCCGCGGGATGACCCACGGGGAAGAGGATGAAGGGCCGCTCGTTGTTCGGCCGCCCGAGGATGTTGCGCAGGAACCCCATCGGGCTGGGCGTGTGCGTGAGCGTGCACAGTCCCATCGACTGCAGCGCGGCGATGAACAGGCCGCACGCGATGCCGACGCTCTCCTTCACGTAGTAGTTCTTCCGCGGGCTGCCGTCCTCGCGCACGCCGTGCACCTCCTCGAACACGACGACGAGCCAGGGAACGGTCTCCAAGTAGGGCTTGTGCCAGTCCGTCCCGAGCGGGGCCAGTGCCTCCCGCCACTCGGTCGGCATGCGGTTCTCGTAGCTCTCCCGCTCCTCCTTCTCCGCGGCGATCCGGATCTCCCGCTTGAGGGCCGGATCGTCCACGGCCACGAAGCGCCACGGCTGGCGATGCGCTCCCGACGGCGCGCTGGACGCCGTGCGGATCGCGATCTCGATGAGCTCCCGCGGCACCGGGTCCGGTGAGAAGTCCCGGACGCTGCGCCGCCGGTCCATCAGCGCCTCGAACTCGCGGCCGCGGCGCACTTGCTCCGCGGCGGGCAACCGATCGGTCGAGTAGGGGACGCGGGGAAACTCGCTCAACGCTCACCTCCAGAGTCGTCGGCAGCATACACGGAAACCCGCCCCGCGCCGCGGCTCCTTTGCATCGCCGGCGGCCGATGAAGTAGTCTCCCGGGAGGAGGAGCGCGATGCGGATCGGCGGCGAGAAGCGGAGGAGGGCGGGCGCGTCCTGCGGGACGATCCGGTCGGCCCTGGCGGCCGCCTTGCTGGCGGCCCTGACGCCGGGCGGGGCGACGGCCGGCGTGTTGTCGCCGCGTGTGCTGCTGCTGCCGCTGCCCGGCGAACAGTCCTTCTCCGTCCAGCTCCACACGCACGGTCCGCTCTCCGAGAGCAGCGGCAGCCTGGAGTGGCACCACTCGTACGCCCGCGACCTCGGCGTCGACGCGATCTGGTGGACGGATCACGACTGGCGGGTGACGCGCTGGAACCACACGGTCCGCTTCGACTTCGAGAACACCACGTACGACGCCTTCACCGGCGACTTCTCCGAACCCGACGATGCCGCGCCCGGCGACTTCCGTCTCTTCGAGCGCTACACCTTCCCGCCGTCCTTCCACCAGAAGGAGGTCGTGGACACGCTGGCGTACGAGGGAACGCACAGCCTGCTCCTCAGCATCGACGATCAGGGCGGCACGCCCCTCTACAAGACGATCGACTACCGCCAGATGGGCTCGCGGAAGCAGAACATGTATGCGCTGGTGCATCGGCCGAAGATCCGGTTCGCGCTGTTTCCGGAGGTCCTGGACCCGGCCACGGATCGCTTCGTCCTGCACCTGACCCTCAGCGAGCGCCAGGGCTCCTGGCATCAGCTTCGCTACGTGATCGGGTCCACGCTGGACGAGCCCGCCCACGCCGTCCCGCTGAGCTGGACGCCGGGCCAGTGGAACTCCTACGAGATCGACCCGCTGGCCGACGCGCAGGCGCTGTGGACGGCGGGTGGCGCCGATACGCTCCGCGCGGAGGACAACAGCCTCTTCGAGATCCGCGTGCAGCTTCGGACGCACAACGGCGGTTCGCCGCAGGTCTTCCTGGACGACGTCCAGTACGTGCTCGATGCGCCTCCGGACGGCGACTCCCTGATGGTCTGGACGGACCTCGTCGGGGACTACCTGCAGTCGCAGGAGCCGGGGACGGAGCACTTCGTCGGTTCGGAGATCTCCCGGTACCGTGCGCAGGCGCACCTGAACTCGTACACGCCCGGGCCCTTCCTGGTGGACTACACCGGGACGGGGTTCGCGGATTCGCTCTACTACGCCGTGGATCAGGTCCACGCGGCGGGCGGCATCGTCTCGTACAACCATCCGTGGGGGACCGGCATCTACGGGAACCTCGCCGAGACGCAGGAGGAGAAGGAGCAGCGCATCGCCTGGATGTCCGGCGTCCTCGTGGGCAACCGGATGTACGGCGCGGACCTGCTGGAGGTGGGATACCGCTGGCGCCACGGGATCCAGATCGACGGGCACGTGGAGCTGTGGGAGGCGCTGCTCGCGACGGAGACGTTCGTCACGGGCATCGGGACGACGGACAGCCACGGCACCACACCGTTCCACGGCTGGTCGCCGTGGGCGTCGCACGCCGCGTTCGAGAACAACTTCGTGACCTGGGTCTGGGCGCCCTCCCTGACGGAGACGGATCTCATCGCCGCGATGGATGCCGGCCGCGCGTACTTCGGCGATCCGTGGATCTGGCAGGGCGATCTGGATCTCGTCACCGTCGACGGCTTCCCGATGGGAAAGGCGGTCGTGACGGATGCTCCCTCGCACGACGTGCAGGTGGAGATCACCAACTTCCCGGCGGGCACCGCCGTCGTGCTGCGGCAGGTGGAGATCGTGGGCGGGACCACGGCGCCGCCGTCGTTCCAGGTGATCCGCGAGGACACGCTGGCCGGAACGGTGAACGACGGGACGTTCACGGACGTCGTCACGGTGGACACCTCCGTCCCCTCCTTCGTGCGCCTGGAGATGCGGAGCGCGACGGAGGCGTTCGTCTACTCGAACCCGATCCACTTCCTGGCGACGGTGCCGGCCGCCGGCCTCGAGGCGGGGCGGGCGGCCGCGCGCCTGGACGGAGTCCGGCTGCTGGACGGCGAGGGCTTCGTCCTCCGCTCCGTCACGCCTCCGTCGATGTCGGAGATGACGATCGAGCTCGACGAGGACGTTCCGGGACTCGGGCGGCTCACGCTGGACCCCGGGTCCTACGGTGCGCCCACGCAGGTCGCGGGCGTGGGCGCCTGGAACTTCGACGGCTCCCTCCTGCAGCTCGACGGCTTCGGCGGCACCGGATCGACCGTGACGATCTCCTGGGGTGCGGTGGGATCTCCGGAGCCGGCCGCCGCCGTCGACGATCTGCGGCTGGCGACCGGGCGTCCCAACCCGTTCGGCCGCGGCCTCGTCACCGACTTCGCCCTGCCGCGCCGCGCGAACGTGTTCCTCGAGGTCCTGGACGTCACCGGACGCCGGGTGCGCATCCTCGTCGACGAGCCGCGCGAGGCCGGGATCCACCGCGTGGAGTGGGACGGACGGGACGCCTACGGACGATCCGTTTCGGACGGCGTCTACTTCCTGCGCGTGACGTCGCTGGGCAAGTCGCTGTCCACGAAGGCGGTCAAGCTGCGCTAGAGCGCTCGTTTCCGGTCGTGCTAGGCTGGAGCTTCCACCCCGGCCGGGGGCCGAACGTTGACCGAATCCAAGCCGGGCGGAGAACCCTCGCTCGAGTCCTTCTCCGACCCGAAGCGTCTCCAGCTGTTCATGAAGCGCCTCCTCGGCGACGTGCACGCCCTCGAGAAGATGATCGCGGACGGGGCGTTCGAATCCCGGGTCCGACGCATCGGGGCGGAGCAGGAGCTCTGCCTGGTGGACCACTCCTGGCGTCCGGCGTCGCGGGCCGAGGCGGTGCTGGGTCGACTCGACCCGGGCCGGTTCACCCCGGAGATCGGGAAGTTCAACGTCGAGTTCAACCTGGAGCCGTTCGCGTTCGGCGGGGACTGCCTCTCCCGGCTGCACGAGGCGCTGGACGTCCACCTGATGGAGGTCCGCCAGGCGGCGGCGGAGGAGGGGCTGGAGGTCCTGATGACGGGGATCCTGCCCACGCTCCGGAAGTCCGACCTGGGCCTGCACAACATGATGCCGTACTCGCGGTACGCCGCGCTGAACGAGGCCCTGAAGCGGCTGCGCGGCGGGACGTTCGACCTGCGGCTCACCGGCACCGACGAACTCATCGTCAAGCACGACTCCGTGATGATGGAGGCCTGCAACACCAGCTTCCAGGTGCACTTCCAGGTGGCGCCGGAGGACTTCCCGCGCTTCTACAACATCGCCCAGGTGGTGACGGCGCCCGTGCTGGCCGCGGCGGCCAACTCGCCGTTCCTCTTCGGACGACGGCTCTGGCGGGAGACGCGGATCGCGCTGTTCCAGCAGGCGGTGGACACCCGGCCGGCGGGCGATCACGTGCTGGACCGCAGCGCCCGCGTCAGCTTCGGCGACGACTGGGTGCGCGGTTCCGTCGTGGAGATCTACCACGAGGACATCACGCGCTTCCGCGTCGTGCTGGGCGTGGACGTGGAGGAGGATTCGCTCCAGACGCTGGAGGACGGCGGGGTGCCGAAGCTGAAGGCGCTCCAGCTGCACAACAGCACCGTCTACCGCTGGAATCGTCCCTGCTACGGCATCCTGGACGGTCGCCCGACGATGCGCATCGAGAACCGGGCGCTTCCCGCCGGCCCCACCGTCTACGACGAGGTGGCCAACGCCGCGTTCTGGTTCGGGCTGGTGTCGGGCATGGTCGAGTCGGTCCGGGACGTGACCGCCGTCCTGTCGTTCGACTCGGCGAAGAGCAACTTCCTGGCCGCCGCCCGCCAGGGTCTGGAGGCCCAGTTCCAGTGGGTGAACGACCGCGTCGTCCCGGCGGCCGATCTCATCCGCGAGCAGCTGATCCCGCTCGCCCGGGAGGGCTTGGAGGCGGCGGGGGTGGACCGGAACGACGTGGCGCGGTATCTCGGCGTGATCGAGCAGCGCGTCGCGCGGCGGCGGACGGGGGCCAGCTGGCTCCTGGACTCGAACGCCAACATGATGCGCGCCGGGGCCAAGCCGACCGAGGCGATGAGTGCTCTCGTCGCGGCGATGGTCGACCGACAACTGGGAGGAGCGCCCGTGCATGAATGGGCGGCGGCCACGGTCGCCGATGCCGGTCACTGGCGGCACAGTTATCTGCGGGTGGAACAGTACATGACCACCGAGCTCTTCACGGTCCACGAGAACGAGGTGATCGACCTCGTCGCCAACGTGATGGACTGGAAGCACATCCGGCACGTGCCGGTGGAGGACGGCGAGGGACGGCTGGTGGGGCTCGTGTCCTACCGCACGCTCCTCCGGCTCCTCGCGCGCGACCTTCCGCACGGGCAGCACGGACCGATCCCGGTGAAAGACGTCATGACGAGGACCGTCGTCACCATCTCTCCGGACACCGAGACGCTGGACGCCATCGCCCTGATGCGGGCGAAGCGCGTCGCCTGCCTGCCGGTCGTGGAGGACGGGCGTCTGGTGGGCATCCTCTCGGAGCGCGACTTCCTGCGGGTGGCGGGCGAGCTCCTCGTGAGCGCGCTGGCCGCGGAGGAAGGCTCGGAGTGAAGGACTCGAAGCGGGAGTCGGCCACCGGGAGCGCCCGGGAGATCGGGCACGCGGGCGGGTACGCCGCGGGGCCGTCGCTCATCTGCATCGCCGGACTGCACGGGAACGAGCCCGCGGGCGTCCGGGCGCTGAAGCGCGTGTTCGACCGCATCCACCACGATCGCCTGGAGTTGCGCGGCGAGCTGGCCGGCCTCCTGGGGAACGTCGGGGCGTACGAGCGCGGCGTCCGCTTCGTCGACGAGGACATGAACCGCTGCTGGAACCGTCGCCGCGTGGAGGCGGTGGACGGAGGCGGCCGCGTCACCGGCAGCCACGAGGAGTCCGAGCAGCGGGAGCTGCTGCATCGCCTGCAGCGGCTGTTTGCGCACGCGCGCGGCCCGGTCTACCTGCTGGACCTGCACACGGCGTCGTCGGACACGGCGCCGTTCGTCGTGCTGGGAGACACGCTGCGCAACCGCGAGCTGGCGCGGAGCTTCCCTCTCCCGACGGTGCTGGGACTGGAGGAGCACATCCTCGGCACGCTCATGGAGTACGCCACCTGGCACGGACACGTCGGGATCGCGATCGAGGGCGGACAGCACACGGATCCGGCGGCGGTGGACCGCCACGAGTCCGCGATCTGGCTCGCGCTCGGCTTCACCGGCTGTCTGGATCCCGCGGTCGTGCCGGACCGCGAGCTCCACGAGCAGCGACTGCGCCGCGCGAGCGAGGGGATCCCCTCCGTGCTGGAGATCGTCCACCGCCACGGTGCCGCGCCGGACTTCCGCATGCGGGAGGGCTTCCGCAACTTCCAGTGTGTGAGGCAGGGAACGGCGCTCGCCGACGAGGGCGATCGCGTCATCCCGGCGCCGGCCACCGCGCGGGTCTTCCTGCCGCGCTACCAGGAGGCCGGGGACGACGGGTTCTTCCTGGCGCGCCGGACGCGTCCGGCCTGGCTGTGGCTGAGCTCGCGCGTGCGGCACACGCCGCTGCCCGGGCTCGTCGCGCGGCTGCCGGGCGTGCGTCGACATCCGGAGCAGCCGGACACGCTCATCGTCGATCTGCGGATCGCGCGATTCCTGGCGCGGAAGCTCTTCCACCTGATGGGATACCGCGTGCTGGCGCCGGAGCCGGGCCGCCTGGAAGTCCGTCGTCGTCCGGACTCCCGGGACTAGTCCTTCCCGCCCTTCTCGTCTTCGGACTTCCCTTCCGCGTCCTGAAGATCCTGCAGGTCCAGCATGATCGATTCGTGCGATCGCAGCAGCGACTCGACCACGCGGTCCAGGTCCTCG
Source organism: bacterium (assembly GCA_965216835.1). GTDB lineage: Bacteria > ARS69 > ARS69 > ARS69 > ARS69 > BQJX01. Next base: position 901,148 of record OZ244210.1, read on the forward strand.
GGGCTCGTCCGGGACCGGCGACGGTCCGCGTCGAGGAACGGCCACAGGCACTCGCGCACGGAAGCGGGGAGGATCTGCTCCAGGTACTCCAGCGCCGTGCCGCGCAGCCCCGGATCCGAGGCGTAGAGTCCGCGGTACGCCACCTGCAGCGGCTCGCGCGGATAGATCAGGGAGAGGCAGTTGAACACGTGCTCCAGGGAGCGAGACGCCCGCTCGCGGAGCATCTCGTCGTGGAACGGGGAGTCCCGGTCCTCCAGCCCCTCGTCCAGCAGACGCTGTCCCTCCCAGACGGTCCGGTCCACCTTGGCCTCCCGCAGCACCGCCTCCAGGACGCGATCGTGGTCCAGCGGGATGTCCCCGTCGCGCTCGTGGACGTTCGTGAGCGCGACGCCCGACTGGTACCGGACCTCGAACCGTCGATCCTGCAGCGCCCACAGCAGTCCCTCGGCCGCGCGCGGCGTGCTCGCGGCCGCCAGCACGCGCGGGATGCGCCGCCGGATGGCGAACTCCTCCTCGGGATCCAGGAGGGAGTCGAGGAGCATGCCCGTATCCCGGTCCGCGACCGTGCGAAGCGTGTGGATCGCCCGGCGCGACACGGGATCCCACGCGAGCAGCGGGACGATGAGGGCCGTGAGCTCCCGCGGCGGCGGATCGAGCTGGCGCAGCGCGCGTCGAACGCGGGAGGCATCGCCGGAGCGCAGTTCCATCGCGCACGAGAGGTAGGGGTCGGCGAGCGCGATCGCGTCGGCCTCGCGACTTTCCTCCGACGCGGCGGGCGACGGCTCCTGCGGCACGAGCGAGGCCGTGGGAATGGAGGACACCGAGTCGTCGAGGTCGATCGAGATCGTCCCGAACATCGTATCGCCCAGGTCGGGGAGGGAGCCCGACAGGTCTGTGGCCGTCGACGTCGCGTCCGGCGGGACGGGCTCCAGCGCCTCGGCCCGGGCGAGCAGGCTGGACTCCAGCTCCTGCACGTAGCCGCGGTGCAGCCGCCTCGCGATCACCACGCCGGCCAGTCCGAGCGCGGAGGCCAGCCCCAGCAGGACCGGCTGCTCGGTGCCGACCCCGATCAGCAGGACGAACTGGATGAGCGCACCGCCCGCGACGTCGCCGAAGCGGTCGAACCCCACGTCGATGAGCGTCTTCGTCGCGCGCTTGGCGGCGCGCGGGACCGGGTTGAAGAAGAGCTCGTAGCTGGAGCGGAAGAGCGAGCTTCGCGTGGAGGACTCCATCCCGCGAATGGCGCCCGCCACCGCGAGTCCGGGCACCAGCAGGGCGAGGCCCGCGCCGAGCGCCACGACCCACGGCAGCACGCTGACCGTCGCCCCGATGCCGCGTGCGAGGATCCGTCGCGTCAGCCCCGTCTGTACGAGGAACGTCAGCGCCGCGACGCCGGTGTAGAACAGCCCGAAGAAGCGGAGCAGTCCCTCGCCGTCGAACGCCTCGGTCGCGCGCGCCTTGAACACCCAGTCCAGCGCCGTGGCACCGATCGTGAGCACCGCGACCAGCGTGGCGAGGTTCTGCAGGTACGGAACGCGCGCGAGCACCTGCAGGCCCGAGGCTTCGGCCGCCTCGCTTTCCGCGGCGCGTTCCTGCTCGATGCCCTTGCCGAGGCGCCACGCGAAGAACGCGCAGGCCAGATGGAGGGAACCGAGGATGGGCAGCATCGTCTCGATGGACGCGTACGTTCCCACGCGTTCCGCGACGATGCCGCCCAGCAGGCCGCCGAGTGTCCCTCCGCCCGCGATCCGGCCGATCCTCCGCCGCGCGGTGTTGGGGTCCAGCCGCTCGTTCACCATCGACCAGAACCAGGAGATCAGCACCGCGCCGAACACGGCCATGTGCACGTAGAGGCCCACGGCCGCCAGTCCGGGCGCCGCGCGGAACGCGGGCCACAACGCGAACTGGAGGAGCGCGCTGACCACGAACGCGCCCGGCACGAGTCCGCGCGGACCGAGCGTCCGCAGCAGGCGCGTGGCCACCAGCACGGCACCGATCGTGAAGAGCGCCCCGCCGACGACCATCCGCGGCAGCGCCTCCACGCCGAAGCGATCCAGGAACAGGGCGTCGCGGACCGCCTTGCCCGCCACCTGGTTGGCGATCATGCCGAAGGCGCAGATCGTGGCGGCGACGATCGCCCGATCGAGCGCCCGCGGGGCGCCCGTCATGAAGCGAGGCCGGAAGAGGTCGCCGTGAGCGGGGAGGAACGCATCGACGTGAGTTCCGGGAGGTGGGAGCGCCACCACCGCTCGGCGCGCTCCGGCGACCAGGCCCCGATCTGCTCCTGGACCCGGCGCAGGCGGCGATCCAGTTCCAGCACGGTCGCGGCGCGCTGGCCGCGCTCCTTCTCCAGGCAGCCGAGCACCAGCTCGTCGAGGAGGGGATGGATCTCCTGATCCGTGCGGCGCGAGGGCGGAACGGGAGCCTCCTTGGCGTGCTTCACGACCATGGCCATGCCGCTCTTCGCCTCGAAGACGAGCGTTCCGGTCAGCAGCCAGTAGGCGACGCAGCCCAGCGCGTAGATGTCGGCGCGCGCATCCACGTCCGCCGTGCCGACTGCCATCTCCGGCGCCATGAATGCCGGCGTTCCGCTGGTGATGCCCTCACTTGTGAGCTGCGTGGCGTCCGAGTCCTCGGCGGACTCCTTCACCAGCCCGAAGTCCAGCACCTTCACGAAGTCGTACTCCAGCCCGCGCCGGCAGGTGAACAGGTTGGCCGGCTTCACGTCGCGGTGCACCAGCCCGTGACCGTGTGCATCGGCGAGGGACGCACAGGCCTGGCGGAGGAAGTGTACGGCCCGCTCCTGTGGCACGGCGCCGGTCTTCTCCACGAGCGTGCGCAGGTCCATGCCCTCCAGGAGTTCCATCACGTAGTAGAACGTCCCGTCGTCGTTGATCCCGAAGTCGAACAGCTCGATGGTGTGCGGCGACGTGAGCGCGGCCGTGGCCTGGGCCTCCCGCTCGAAGCGGCGCAGCATCATGTCCGGCTCCACGCTGCTGGAGCTGCCCACCTTGCCGCCACGGATCAGCTTCACCGCGGCCGGCCGCGCCAGGAGGTGGTGCGTGGCGCGCCAGACCTCGCCCATCCCGCCCTGCCCGATGGGGCGATCCAGTCGGTAGTTGCCCAGCAGGCGCGCCCTGGAGACGTCGCGGGTGAGGTTGTAGATGCGCGACGACATGTAGACCGCGATGCCCACGCAGATGCCGCCGGCCAGCATCACGTGCGAGAGGAACGACACCACCAGGCGTCCGGTGGGCTCTCCGTCGATGATCGGGAGCCCCTCCCTCCAGATCCCCAGCAGGACCGAGGCGGGCATGAGCAGCATGCTGACGGCTCCGGAAACGAAGACCTGCCGGGGCGTGAGCGTGAGAAGCGCCGGAAACGTGAGGATCCAGACCGAAAGCCAGCCGACGTCCGCGCCCCCCTTGTGGAGCTCCAGATACGTCCTCCACGACCACTGCGACCCGACGATACCCGCCGAGGCGAGGATGGCGAAGCCCATGCCCACCTTGCAGAAGTTCTCCGGGGCGAAGGCGCGGCGCCGGGCGAGCACCGCGATCACGGCCGAGCCGGCCACGGATACGGCCGCCACGACGAGCGAGTGGACCGGCGGAATCCGTCCCTCGCCGGCGAACTGCTCCAGGACGAGCGAGAGCCCGTACGCCAGCAGGTAGGCGACGGAGTAGACCATCGCGGCCCGGGAGAGCCCCTGGTAGGCCTGACGCTGGGTGTGCCGGTCGAACTGCCGGAAGTCCACGGGGCCGGACGTGTCGGCCTTCGTGGCGTACTTCGTTTCCAGGGCGTCGGGAGCGTTCATGGGGCCTCCGGGGCGGCGCGCCCGGTTTCCTCCAAAAAATGGGCCGAAGGAGGTCGCAGTCTAGCTCCCTCCTTCGTACCCATCAAGGACGCCCCGCGGATCCGGGAGGTTGCCCGGAAGGCCCGGGCGAGGCTACGTTCCGCTCGAGAGGACTCCATGGACCCGATTTCCCGCATCACCCGCTGGCTTCACACGCGCTGGCCGGCCGGCCGCGTGGAGCCGCTGCCCGAGGCCGACGAGAACGGCCGCACGAACGTGCCCGGCCTCTACGTCGTGGGCGACCTTCGCGGCGTGCCGCTGCTCAAGCTCTCTGCGGACTCCGGGGCGCGAGCGGTCCGGACCGTCGCCCGGGAGCGCGGCGCGGCAGGCGGCGCCCCGGGCGACGACGTCCGGGACCTCGTGATCATCGGGGCGGGCGTGGCCGGGATGGCCGCCGCCCTCGAGGCCCGCGAGCGGGGCCTGGACTTCGAGCTGCTGGAGTCCTCCGAACCGTTCTCCACGATCGTGAATTTCCCGCGCGGCAAGCCGATCTACACGTACCCGCGGGAGATGGAACCGGCGGGATCGCTGCAGGTCAGCGCGGACGTGAAGGAGGATCTCGTCGACGAGCTGCGCCGGCAGACGGTCGACGCCGGGATCCCGTTCCGGATCGCCCGCGCCGAGCGGGTCGCCCGCGCGGGGAAGAACCTGGAGGTGGTCCTGGCCGGCGGCGAAACGCTGCGGGCGCGGGCCGTGATCGCCGCGCTGGGACGGTCCGGGAACTACCGGCGGCTCGGGGTGCCCGGCGAGGACCTGGACAAGGTCTTCAACCGCCTGCACGACCCGCGAGACCACTGCGAGGATCGCGTGTTGGTGGTGGGAGGAGGCGACAGCGCCGTGGAGACGGCCGTCGCGCTGGCCGCGTGCGGCTCGCAGGTCACGCTCAGCTACCGCGGCCGGGAACTCACGCGGCCGAAGCCGGAGAACGTCGAGCAGCTCGAAGAGGCGGAGCGGCAGGGATCCGTGCGGGTCCTGCTGGGCAGCGACGTGAAGGAGATCCGCGCGGACCAGGTGGAGCTCACGGGCCCGGACGGCGACGAGACGATGCCCAACGACGTCGTCTTCGCGATGATCGGCCGGGAGGCGCCGCTGGAGTTCTTCCGTCGCTCGGGCGCCCGCGTCGTCGGTGATCGGGGCGCGAAGTTCTGGACCACGCTGGCGGCGTTCGTCGCGTTGATGACGTTCGTCTACCTGTGGAAGGCCGGCGGCGCGGTCACGTCCTACTTCGAGACGAACTCGCTGTTCCCGTTCCGGATCTCCGGCGCCCGCGAGGGTCTGCTCGGGACCGTCGCCACGTCGTTCGGGACGCCGGCCGCCTGGTACAGCCTGGCGTACACGCTCTGCATCGTGGTCTTCGGGATCCGCCGCATCCGTCGGCGCCGCACGCCGTACATCACCGCCCAGACGCTGACGCTCATGGCGTTCCAGGCGATCCCGCTCTTCCTGCTGCCGTACATCGTCCTGCCGTGGTTCGGGAACTCCGGTGGCCTCGGCGCCCGCCACTCGGTGGTCGATCTGCCGCCCGCCGCGGTGAGCGGCTGGTGGGAGCTCTCCGCGGAGACGGAGATGGAACCGGCCGAGCGCGCGGCCCGCGCGCGGGAGAACGGCTGGCTTCCCGCCGCCGCGGCGGCGTGGCCGGACCTCGAAGCCGACGTCTCCTGGCCGCACCGCCGCGAGGGCGATCGCGTGATCCTGCGCTCGGCCTCGCCCGACTCGCCGACCCGCGAAGCGGTGCTGCGGCTCTCGGATGCCCGCGCGCACGTCCGCGACGACGCGCAGCCGACGGCCGCCTGGGCCGACGCGCTCTTCCCGGCGTCGGAGTGGGATCCGCAGGGCCGCGAGTACTGGCGCGCGTTCGGCTTCATCCTGGCCTGGCCGCTGTTCCTCTGGAACGTGTTCTCCCACCAGCCGATGACCGCCTGGCTCGTGATCTCGCTCGTGCAGACGTTCGTGCTGATTCCCGTGCTGGTCTACTTCTGGGGCAAGGGCGCGTACTGCGGCTGGATCTGCTCGTGCGGCGCGCTGGCGGAGACGCTGGGCGATGCGCATCGTCACAAGATGCCCCACGGTCCGGTCTGGAACCGGCTGAACATGATCGGGCAGGTCATCCTTTGGATCGCGCTCGTCCTGCTGCTGCTCCGCGTCCTGGGATGGCTCCTGCCCTCGGACCATCTCCTGAACGCGATCTACCTGGGTGCGCTGGAGGGCAAGGCCACGTCCGGCGCGAAGCTCGGCGGCCCGCTTCCCGTGCTGAACTACAAGGTGATCGTGGACCTGCTGCTGGCGGGGATCGTGGGGGTGGGGTTCTACTTCCACTTCTCCGGCCGCGTCTGGTGCCGGTTCGCCTGCCCGCTGGCCGCGCTCATGCACGTGTACGCGCGTTTCGGCCGGTTCCGCATCCTCGCCGACAAGAAGAAGTGCATCTCGTGCAACGTCTGCACGTCCGTGTGCCACCAGGGCATCGACATCATGAGCTTCGCGAACAAGGGCCAGCCGATGCAGGATCCTCAGTGCGTGCGCTGCTCCGCCTGCGTGCAGAGCTGTCCCACGGGCGTGCTCACGTTCGGCCAGGTGGACGCTGCGGGCCGGACTCTCTCCATCGACCGCCTGGCGGCCAGCCCCGTGCAGATGCGCGAGGGAACCGGCCCCCCGGCCCCGGGAGCCCAGGAATGAGCGAGAAGAAGAGGATCCTGTTCCTCTGCACCGGGAACTCCTGCCGGAGCCAGATGGCGGAGGGGTTCGCCCGCGCGCGGCACGGCGATGTGCTGGAGGCCTACTCGGCCGGCGTGGAGACCCACGGCCTGAATCCGCGGGCCGTCGCCGTGATGGCGGAAGCCGGCGTGGACATCTCGGGCCAGCGCTCGCAGCACGTCGACGAACACGCGGGGCTGGAACCGGATCTCGTCGTCACCGTCTGCGACCACGCCGCGGAGGTCTGTCCCGTGTTCGCCGGTGCGAAGCGCACGATCCACCACGCCTTCGACGATCCCGCGAAGGCGCAGGGAACGGAGGAGGAGATCCTCGCGGAGTTCCGCCGCGTCCGCGACGAGATCGACGCGTGGGTGCGCGACCTGCCCGGCCCGTGGAGGGAGGCTCCGTGACGCTCGGTCGCTGGGAGCGGGTGGGCGAAGAGGATCGCCACGACTACGGCATCTTCTCGCTGCGCACGTGGAAGTCGCGCTCGCCGCGCACCGGCCAGGCCCGACGCTTCACCGTCGTCGACACGGCGGACTGGGTGAACGTGGTGGCGGTCACCCCGGAGGGGCGCTTCGTCCTCGTGCGGCAGTATCGCCACGGCATCGACGAGTTCACGCTGGAGATTCCCGGCGGCGTCATCGACCCGGGGGAGTCGCCGGAGGAAGCGGCGGTCCGGGAGCTGCGCGAGGAGACCGGCCACGTCGGCGCCGCCCCGATCCGCATCGGCGTGGTGGCCCCGAACCCGGCGATCCAGACGAACGCGTGCTACACGTGCGTGATCACGGAGTGCCGCCGCGTGGGCGACCCCGAGCCCGATCCCGGCGAGGACCTCGCCGTGGAGACGCTCTCCGCCGGAGAGATCCGCGCGGCCGTCCGGGACGGAGGGATCACGCACGCGCTCGTCCTGTGCGCGTTCGCGTGGTACCGCGAGCATGCGGCGGACGATCTTCCGCGCCTCTGATCCCGCAGCCGGAAGCGGCCGGTCCGGCGATGCCGCGCGCCGCGGGACGGGGTAGAATCCGGCCTCTTCCGGGAGGCGTTCCCCGATGACGATTCCTCGCCGCGTCCGCGGCACCGTGCTCCGCTTCGCGGCGCTGGCGGCACTGTCGGTGTCGTCCGCCTGCGGCCCCGCCCCCGGAGACGCCTCACTGCACGTGTTCGCGGCCGCCAGTCTCGCCCCCGCGCTGGAGACCGTCGGCCCGCTGCTGGAGGAGCGCACCGGTCGGCCGATGATCCTCGTCACCGCCGCCACCTCCTCCCTGGCGCGCCAGATCGAGCGCGGCGCGCCGGCCGACGTGTTCCTGTCCGCGGACCGGCGCTGGGTCGACTGGCTCGCGCACCGGGCGCGCCTCACGGACGATGCGCCGCGGGAGGTGCTGGGCGGCGACCTCGTGGTGATCGCCCCCGCGGGCGTCGACTCAGAGCCGGCGCCGGGCGCCGACTGGCACGAGAGGCTGACGGGACGCGTGGCCGTGGCGGACCCGGAGCACGTCCCGGCCGGTCGCTACGCGCGGGAGGCGATGGAGCGAGCGGGAGTGTGGGACGACGTCTCCGGCCGCCTCGTCGCGGCCCGCGACGCCCGGGCGGCACTGGCGCTCGTCGAGCGGGCGGAGTGCGAGAGCGGCGTCGTGTACGCCACGGACGCGGCGTCCGCGGATCGGGTGCGGGTGATCGCCCGCGTTCCCTCCGAACTCCACGCTCCGATCCGGTACGTGGCCGCGATCCCCGCCGGCGCCGACGTGGAGGCGGCGCGCGCCTGGCTGGACGCCTTCTCGGCGACCGCGGTGGACTCCGCGCTGGCGCCCCTGGGATACCGTCGCCCGTGACGGGACTCACTCCCTCCGAGTGGGAGGCGCTGGCCCTCTCCGCGCGCGTCGGTCTGACGGCGACACTGCTCTCCCTGCCGCCGGGCATCGCGCTGGGCGTGCTCCTGGCGCGGAGGCGCTTCCCCGGTCGCGCGTTGGTGGAGACGGTCCTCGCGCTCCCGCTCGTGCTGCCGCCCGTGGTCACCGGCTACGTGCTGCTGGTGCTGTTCGGCCGCCACGGCTGGCCGGGGAGCTGGCTGGAGTCGATGGGGTGGGGCGTGGCGTTCACCTGGAAGGGCGCGGCGATCGCCTCCGCCGTCGTCGGCTTCCCGCTGCTCGTCCGCACGATCCAGGTGGCCGTGGCCGCGATCGATCCCGGACTGGAGGCCGCGGCACGCACGCTCGGCGCCGGACGATGGAGGACCGCGTTCACCGTCACGCTGCCCCTGGCGCGAGGCGGGATCATCGCGGGGGCGCTCCTCGCGTTCGCGCGCAGCGTCGGCGAGTTCGGCGCCACGATCACGTTCGTGGGCAACCTGCCGGGCGAGACGCGCACGCTGCCGCTGGAGATCTACACGCAGCTGCAGACGCCGGACGGAGAGGCCGCGGCCGCGCGGCTCGTCGCACTGTCCATCGCGCTGTCGCTGGCGGCGTTGCTGGCCGGGGAGTTCCTGCGACGTCGCGGCGGGGGGGAGGCCGGATGAGTCTCCTGCACGCCGAGGTTCGCTTCGCCCGCGGCGGCCGATGCCTGGAGGCGGAGTTCTCCGTCGAGCCGGGCGTCACCGCGCTGTTCGGTCCGTCGGGCGCCGGCAAGACGACGCTGTTGCACGTGCTGGCGGGACTGCTGCGACCGGACGCCGGCCGCATCGTCCTGGCGGGCGACGTGCTGTTCGACGGGACGGCGGGAACGTTCGTCCCGCCGGAGCGGCGGCGCGTGGGTGTCGTGTTCCAGGACCTGCGGCTGTTCCCGCACCTCGACGTCCGGTCGAACCTGCACTACGGCCGTCGCAGCCATGCGCCCGGCACTCCGCACGCCGGCGCCGTCGTCGACCTCCTGGAACTCGGGCCGTTGCTCTCGCGGCGTCCGGCGACGCTGTCCGGAGGCGAGGCGCGTCGCGTGGCGATCGGCCGCGCGTTGCTGGCCGGGCCGCGCCTGCTTCTGCTGGACGAGCCGCTGGCCGGCCTCGACGAGGCGCGTCGCCAGAACGTCCTCGGCCTGCTGGACCGCGTGCGGACCGGCATCGACGTGCCGATGCTCTTCGTCTCGCACTCGCTTCCCGACATCCTGCAGCTCACGAACCGGATGATCGTCCTCTCGGACGGGCGGACGATCGGCCAGGGCGACCTGCACGACGTCCTCGGTCGCGAGCCCGTGTTCCGCCTGGCGGACTCGCTGGGACTGGAGAGTCTGCTGGAGGTGCGCATCCAGGGCCCCGACGCGGCCGGCGGACTCACCCGTGCGGCGCTCGGCGAGGCGACGGTGTCGCTGCCGCCCGTGGACCGACCGGTGGGAACGCGTGCGCTCGTCGCGGTTCGCCCGGAGGACGTCATCCTCGCGCGGGCGCCGGTGGAGGGAACGTCCGTGCAGAACGCGCTGCCCGGCGTCGTGACGCGGGTGTCGCGCCTCTCGGACCGGCTGCTGGTGACGGTGGACGTCGGCGGACCGCTGCGGGCGGAGATCTCGGCGCGGGCGGCGGAGGAGCTGGGCGTGCGGGAGGGAGCGAGGCTGCACTGCCTGGTGAAGGCGTTCGCGTTCCGCTGGCGACGCTTCCCGGACGATCCCGCCTAGGAGCGGGCCGCTTCCTCCGATTCGTGGCCGAGTCCCGCCGGGTCCTTCTCGCGCACGCCACGGTAGAGGTAGACGAGCCCGCCGAGCAGTCCCTGTCCCACGGCGATCGCGTAGGAGACGAGCGACAACGCCAGCGCGGTCTCCGGGTCCATTCCCGCGCGCCCCAGCAGCTCCACGAAGGCCGCCTCGCGGACGCCGAGTCCGTTGATCCCCACCGGCAGCATCATGAGGAAGAAGACCAGCGGCACCACCACGACGAACGTGAGGAACGGCAGGCTCTCGCCGAACGCGAACTGGATCATCCAGAAGTGGACGATCAGCAGGAACTGGAACCCGAGCGAGAGCGCGAGGTTGGCCAGCAGGGCGCCGCGCGCGCGGGAGAACAGCTCGAAGGCGGCCAGCATCTTGCCGACCGTCCGGCCGATCGCGCCGATGGGGATCCGCCCCACGATCCGCAGCGCCAGGGCGCGCACCGGGGCCGATAGCGCCAGGTACAGCCCCACGATGGAGCCAAGCAGCGCGAGGCCCAGCGCCCAGCCGATGCGCGGATCGAGATCGCCCGCCCGGCCGCTCAGCGCCGCGGCTCCGCCCAGCATCAGCGTCGCCAGGAGGCCGATCATCCGCTCCACGAGGACCACGGTCAGGTTCTCCGTCAGCGTGCCGCCGCCCTTCCGCTTGGCCGACGTGGCCCGGAAGAAGTCCCCGCCGATGCTGGAGGGCAGCACGTTGTTGAAGAACAGCCCGACGAAGTAGGAGCCGAACAGGTACGGAACGGAGATCCGTCGTCCCTGGCTCCGCAGCAGCACCCGCCACCGCCAGGCGCCCAGGAGGTTGCCCGCGGAGTTCACCGCGAACGCCGCCAGGATCCAGCTCCAGCGGGCGTCCGAGAGGCGCTCCATCAGATCGGGAAGGTGCGCGCGGCTGAGAATCCACGCCAGCAGCGCCACGCTGACCAGCAGGCGGAGGGCGCGGAGGAGATGGGCCTTCAAACGATCCTCACGGCGGCGGTGACACGTCGGAGAAAGCCCGGAGGCCGGGCAGCCCTTCCACTGTAGCACAGGGGGCCGGAGTTGGCCGCGGCGCGGGCGTGGGCGCGATCCGCTGCATCAGGCCGTTCGCGCGGCAGACTCCTCGTCCACGCCCTTCTCGCCCTCCGAGCGGGCGATGATGGCGGCTCCGCACGAGTCCGAGAAGACGTTGACCATCGTCCGGTACATGTCGAGCGGACGATCGATGGCGAACATCGTGCCGACGATGAGCGCCACCTCCGGTCCCGTGAGGCCGACCGCCTCCGTCACGAGGAAGATGATCACGAGCCCGGCCGACGGCACCGCCGCCGCCCCGATCGAGGCCATCAGCGCGGTCAGGACCACGAGCCCCTGCTCCATCAGCCCCAGTTCCACGCCCAGCACCTGCGCGATGAACAGCGCGCCTGCGCACTCGTAGAGCGCGGTGCCGTCCATGTTCACGGTGGCGCCCATCGGCAGCACGAACGACGACACACGGTTGGAGACGCCCACCTTCTCCTCCACCGTGCGCAGCGTCACGGGGAGCGTGGCGCCGGAGCTGCTCGTGGAGAACGCCATCGTCAGCGGCTCCAGCATGTTCCGGAAGTGGACGCGCGGATGGATCCGTCCCAGCACGATCAGCAGGATCGGGAGCGTGACGAAGAGGTGGACGGTGAGCCCGGCCGCGATCGTCAGCATGTAGAGACCGAGCGCGCGGAACGCCTCGAAGCCGGTCGTGCCCACGACGCGCGTGATGAGCCCGAACACGCCGAGCGGCGCGAGCCGGATGATCCAGCCCGTGAGGCGCATCATCGCCTGGAACGCCGCATCGAAGAACCCGACGAGGGAACCGCGCGGCCGGTCCGGCAGCCCGGCGATGGCCGCGCCGAACAGGATCGCGAAGAAGATCACGCCCAGCATGTCGCCCGACGCCGCCGATCCGACGACGTTCGTCGGCACCATGCGGATCAGGAGGTCGCCCACCGAGGACGGCGTCTCCAGCTCCGGCAGCTCTGCGGTCTCCGCGCCCGTGAGATCCGCGCCGACGCCGGGCTGGATCAGGTTGACGAAGAACAGCCCGACGAGCACCGCGAGCAGGCTGGACAGGACGTAATAGCCCATCGTCTTGCCGAAGAGCCGCCCCAGTCCGCCGCCGCCGACCGACGCCACGCCGTGGACGATCGACGTCAGGACCAGAGGCACGATGATCATCTTGAGAAGGTTGACGAAGACGCGGCCCATCCACGCCACCTTGTCGGCGGCGGCCTCGCCGCCGAGCCACCCGACGAGGACGCCGAGGCCGAGCGCGACGAAGATCTGCCAGTGGAGCTGGCGATACCAGGGTCCGGAGATCGTCTGCATCCGCCGACCCTAGAAGAGTCCGGCGCGATGGGCAAGGGTTCGTCCGGCCGGGAGGCGTCGTCTAGGGGGAGACGGTGACGATGAGGCGGCGGTCGTGGGGGCGGGCGCGGTGCTCGAAGAGGTAGAGGCCCTGCCACGTGCCGAGGGCCAGTCGGCCGCCGCTGACGGGCATTGTCTCCGAGGTGGAGGTCAGCGCGGCCCGCACGTGCGACGGCATGTCGTCGGGGCCCTCCGCCGTGTGCGTGTACCAGGGCTGGTTCTCGGGCGCGAGGCGGCGGAAGCTCTCTTCCAGGTCCCGCCGCGCGGACGGATCGGCGTTCTCCTGGATCACCAGGCTGGCCGACGTGTGCCGCACGAAGACGTGGCAGAGGCCCGTCTCCACGCCGCTCTCCGCCACGACGGCCGCGACGGCCTCCGTGATCTCGTGCAGGCCGGCGCCCGGTGTCCGGACGCGGATCTCCGTCTGGTGCATCGCCTCTCCCGTTCGGCCGGGACGGGCAGCGTCGCCCGCTCGGTCGATGGTATACTCCCGCGCGGTTTTCGACGAGTTCGGGAGGCCTCCATGGACGCGAAGCGCGCCGTCGTGCTGCTCAGCGGCGGTCTGGACTCCACCACGGTGCTGGCCCACGCCCGGGCCAGGGGGTGGGAGGCGTACGCCCTTTCCTTCGACTACGGGCAGCGGCACCGCGAGGAACTGCATCGCGCGGCGGAGATCGCCCGGGCGCTCGGGGTCGCGGAGCATCGGGTGGTCCGCGTGGAGCTGGGCTCCTTTGGCGGATCGGCGCTGACGGCCGATCTGGAGGTGCCCAAGGATCGGACGGAGCTGGGGGACGACATCCCCATCACGTACGTCCCGGCCCGGAACACCGTGTTCCTCTCCCTGGCGCTGGCGTGGGCGGAGACCCTCGGCGCCACGGACCTGTTCGTGGGCGTGAACGCGCTGGACTACAGCGGCTACCCGGACTGCCGTCCCGAGTACCTGGAGGCGTTCGAGCGCGTCGCCAACCTGGCCACGCGGGCCGGCGTGGAGGGGGAGTCGCCGTTCCGGATCCACGCCCCCTTGATGCGGCTCGGCAAGGGCGACATCGTGCGCCGGGCGATGGAGCTGGGCGTGGATCTCTCGCGCACGCTGAGCTGCTACGACCCGGGACGGGACCACGCGCCGTGCGGCCGTTGCGACGCCTGTCGGCTGCGCGCCAAGGGCTTCGCCGAGGCCGGCGTGGAGGATCCCGCCCTGCACCGGAGGGAAGCGTCGTGAGCACGCTGGTCATCAACGAGATCTTCCACTCCTTGCAGGGCGAGTCCACGCACGCGGGGCGCCCGTGCGTGTTCGTCCGGCTGACGGCATGCGATCTCCGCTGCACGTGGTGTGATACGCAGTACGCGTTTCACGAGGGGAGCCAGCGGGAGATCCGCGACGTCGTGGAGGAGGTCCTGGCCTTCGGCTGCGATCTCGTGGAGGTCACCGGCGGCGAGCCGCTGCTGCAGAAGGGCGTCCACGAGCTGATGACCCGCCTGGCCGACGCCGGTCTCACGGTGATGCTGGAGACCGGCGGCCACCGCGACATCGCCGAGGTGGATCCGCGCGTGCTCCGCATCGTGGACGTGAAGCTCCCGGGGTCCGGGGAGGCGCACCGGATGCTGGAGTCCAACTTCGACGCGCTGCGCGACGGCGACGAGCTCAAGTTCGTCGTGCAGGACCGCGTCGACTTCGACGCCGCGCTGGACCTGATCCGGCGCCGCACGCTGGAGGATCGCGTGCCACTGTTGTTCTCGCCCGTGCATGGCAAGCTGGAGGGTGCGGAGCTGGCGCGATGGATGCTGGACGCCGGTCTGCGCGCGCGGCTCCAGCTGCAGCTGCACAAGCTGCTCTGGCCGGCCGCCCTGCGAGGAGTGTGACGTGAGCGTTCCCGTCGAGCTGGAGAGGACGTTCCGCTTCGAGGCCGCGCACCTGCTGCCGAACGTTCCCGCGGACCACAAGTGCCGTCGCCTCCACGGCCACTCGTTCCGCGTGGACGTGGCCGTGCGTGGCAACACGGATCCCGCGGTCGGCTGGTTCATCGACTACGCGGACATGGACACCGCGTTCGCGCCGGTGAAGGCGCGCCTGGACCACTACCACCTGAACGAGGTGGAGGGGCTGGAGAATCCCACGTCCGAGAACCTGGCGGCGTGGATCTGGGAGCGTCTGGATGGGAAGATGCCGGGGCTCTGGCGGATCACCGTCCACGAGACGTGCAACGCCCGGTGCGTCTACTACGGACCGCAGGGTCCGCCGGCGGCCGGGGCATGAACCGGAGCGGAAGCAACCCATGAAGACCGATCCCGGACGACCCGAGAAGGCAGCGGAGGCGGCGGGCCATGAGGCGCCGGCGGCCGACGCGGTGGAGACGTTTCCCAACCCCAACGCGGAGCGGGACTACCGCATCGACATCACGGCGCCGGAGTGGACGGCGCTCTGCCCGCTCACGGGGCAGCCGGACTTCGCCACGATCCGGATCACGTACGTTCCGGATCAGCGCTGCCTGGAGCTGAAGTCGTTCAAGCTCTACCTCCACTCGTTCCGCAACCGGGGCGTCTTCCATGAGGCCGTCACCAACGAGATCCTGGATCACCTGGTGAGGAGCTGTGCGCCGCGGCGGATGCGAGTGATCGGGGAGTTCTCCGTGCGCGGCGGCATCACCACGACCGTGACGGCCGAGCACCCGGCGCCCGGGGCCCTCGACTCCTGAGGCGCACGTCTCCGTCTCCCCCCGGTCAGCTCTCCGGCGGCTTCAGCGTGACGCGCGTGGCGCCCCAGCTTCCGGCCGTCCGGGAATCCAGCGCGAACTCCTCCACGTCGTCGCGACGGCGCAGCGTCGCGTGCACGGTTTCCCGCAGCGCCCCGATGCCCTTCCCGTGCACGATGCGGACCTCCAGGATCCCGCGCTCGCGGCAGACGTCCAGGTACTCGTTCACGACGGACTTCACCTCCTTCGGTCGGAAGGGGTGCAGGTCCAGCTCGCCGTCGATGGGGAGTTCCACCGGCTCGTCGTCGAAGGGTTCCGGGGTGTCGCGGTCGGTCATCGTCGCCTCCGGGCCGGAGCGTAGCGCCCGCCGCGCCGCGTCGTCGAGGCATTGCCCCGGCCGGGGCGCGGAGGCTAGGATGCGCGCGCCCCTGACGAAGGAGCGATCGTGAAGAAGAAGCGCCAGCGCAGGAGCGTGGGGCGCGGAGCCCGCTCCGCGAAGCGTCGCTTCGGTTCCCGGGAGGACGGGCCGCAGCGCGAGAAGATCCTGCGCGGCCGCCGCCACGAGGAGCAGCCGCCGGACGTCGCCTCGGAGACCGAGAGGGCGGGCGACGTGCGACGCGGGCGCGTCCTCTCGCTGCGCGGCACCGACATCCGCGTGGAGCCGGAAGGCGGCGTCGTCGTCTCCACGATCCTCCGCCGCTCCACCCGGATCCCGCACCCGCAGGCCACCGCGATCGCCGTGGGGGATCACGTCTCCTACCTGGCCGAGGGCGACGAGCCCTACGTGCTCACCGAGGTGCACGAGCGTCGCAACCGCCTCAGCCGCGTGCGGCGCGGGCGCGAGGAGCACGTGATCTGCGCGAACGTGGACCTCGGGATCATCGTGGCCACGGCGGCCGATCCGCCTTTCAAGCCGCGCCTCGTGGATCGATACCTCATCTCCTACGCCACCGGCGGCATCGACCCGGTGCTCGTGCTGAACAAGATCGACCTCCTGGACGGCACGACGCCCGAGGAACTGCTGGAGCCTTACTCGCACCTGGAGGAGCTGCGGACGGTGGCGCTCTCCGCGGAGACGGGGGAGGGCGTCGACCGGTTGCGCGACCTGCTGCGCGACCGCGTCGCCGTGCTGGCGGGGCAGTCCGGCGTGGGGAAGTCGTCGCTGGTGAACGCGTTGGGCGGCCTGGACCTCGAAGTTCAGGAGGTGCAGGAGAGCACCGGCAAGGGCCGCCACACCACGACCCACTCGACGATGTACCACTTCCCGTTCGGCGGCGCCCTGATCGACACGCCGGGCGTCCGCTCCTTCCAGGTCCACAAGCCGACCCCGGAGGCGCTGGCCCGGTTCTTCCCCGAGGTGGAGGAGGCGGCCGGACATTGCCGGTTTCGCGACTGCTCGCATCGCGGCGAGGCCGGGTGCGCCCTGCCGGAGGCCGTCGCGCGGGGGCGCGTCGCCGCGGGACGGCTGGAGAGCTTCCTGATCCTGCACGACGAGATGGAAGGCAAGGGCGACGACGGATCGTCCCGCCGGTGACCGGCCTTGCCGGACCGCGGCCGGTCTGCTAAACGGGAAGATCCCCGCACCGGAGTCCCCGCATGGAGATCCTCGAGTCCCATCTGGATGCGTCGTCGGAGGCGTTCCGCGCCAACGCCGACCACCACCGGAGGCTTGCCGAGGAGCTGGCCGCGAAGCTCGAGCGCGTCCGCGAGGGCGGCGGGGCGGCGCTCCGGGAGCGGCACGAGAAGCGCGGGAAGCTCTTCGTGCGGGACCGGGTGGACGCCCTGCTGGACGAGGGGAGCCCGTTCCTGGAGATCGCGCCGCTGGCGGCGACCGGCATGTACGACGACGCCGCGCCGTGCGCGGGCATGGTGTGCGGCATCGGCCGGGTGGCCGGCCAGGAAGTGATGGTCATCGCCAACGACGCCACCGTGAAGGGCGGCACGTACTTCCCGATGACCGTGAAGAAGCACCTGCGCGCGCAGGAGATCGCCCGCGACAACCATCTTCCGTGCGTTTACCTCGTCGACTCCGGCGGCGCGTTCCTGCCGCTCCAGGACGAGGTCTTTCCGGACCGCGAGCACTTCGGCCGGATCTTCTACAACCAGGCGCGGATGTCGGCCGAGGGCCTCGCGCAGGTGGCCGTGGTGATGGGCTCGTGCACGGCGGGCGGAGCGTACGTTCCCGCCATGAGCGACGAGGCCGTCATCGTGAAGGAGCAGGGAACCATCTTTCTGGGCGGCCCGCCGCTGGTGAAGGCGGCCACGGGCGAGGAGGTCACGGCCGAGGAACTCGGCGGCGGCGACGTCCACACGCGGATCTCCGGCGTGGCCGACCACCTGGCCGAGGACGATGCCGAGGCGCTGGAGATGGCGCGTTCCATCGTGGGGCACCTCAACCGCGGCAAGGACCTTCCGCTCCAGCGGGGGGCGCCGGAGGATCCGCTGCACGATCCCGAGGAGCTGCTCGGCGTGCTCCCGGCCGATCTCCGCACGCCCTACGACGCGCGCGAGATCCTCGCCCGTATCCTCGACGGATCGCGCTTCCACGAGTTCAAGGCGCGCTACGGCACCACGCTGGTCACCGGCTTCGGCCACCTGCACGGGTACCCCGTCGCGGTGCTGGCCAACAACGGCGTCCTCTTCTCGGAGAGCGCGCTCAAGGCCGCGCACTTCATCGAGCTGGCGTCCCAGCGCGGCATCCCGCTCCTCTTCCTGCAGAACATCACCGGCTTCATGGTCGGGAAGGACGCGGAGCAGGGCGGCATCGCGAAGGACGGCGCCAAGATGGTGAACGCCGTGGCCAACGCGCGCGTGCCGAAGATCACCGTGATCGTGGGCGGCAGCTACGGCGCCGGGAACTACGGCATGTGCGGCCGCGCCTACGGACCGCGCTTCCTCTTCATGTGGCCCAATGCGCGCATCAGCGTGATGGGCGGGGAGCAGGCCGCCAACGTGCTGCTGACCGTGAAGCAGGACCAGCTCCGAGCCCGCGGCGAGTCGCTGGACGATGCCGCGGCGGCCGAGTTCATGCGGCCGGTCCTGGAGAAGTACGAGCGCGAAGGAAGTCCCTACTACAGCACCGCCCGCCTCTGGGACGACGGCGTCATCGATCCGCGCCGGACGCGCGACGTCCTGGCGCTGGCGCTGTCGGCCAGCCTCAACGCCCCCATCCCGCCGACCACCTTCGGCGTCTTCCGGATGTGAGCGACCTCGTCCGCGTCTCCCGGCAGGGCGGTCGGCTGCTCGTCACGCTGAACCGCCCCGAAGTGCGAAATGCACTGTCGTCCGCGCTGCTCGCGGAGCTCACCGAGGCGCTGCACACCGCCGCGGCGGACGACACCATCCGCGTCGTGGTGCTGGGAGGAGAGGGGAAGGACTTCTGCGCGGGCGCCGACCTCGGCGACATGCAGAAGCTCGGCTCTTCGTCGCCGGAGGCCAACCGCGAGGACGCGCGCCGGCTGGGCGCCGCGTTCCGCGCGCTGCACGGCTTCCCGCGTGTCGTGATCGCCCGCGTGCAGGGCAATGTCTTCGGCGGCGGCGGCGGTCTGGTCGCGGCGTCGGACGTCGCGGTGATCGCGCGCGACGCACGCTTCGCCTTCTCCGAGGTCCGGCTGGGCATCCTGCCGGCCGTGATCTCGCCGTACGTCGTGCGGCGGATCGGGGAGGGGAGGGCGCGCCGCCTGTTCCTCACCGGGGAGCGGTTCACCGGCGAGCAGGCGGTGGAGTTCGGGCTGGGCCAGTTCGCGGTCGATGCGGATCGTCTGGACGAGACGGTCGATGCCGTCGTGGACGATCTGCTCCTGGGGAGCCCCGACGCCCAGCACCGGATCAAGCGGCTCCTGGATGCGGTGTCGGTGGGGTCCCTGGACGATGCGTGCGAGCGCACGCCGGACTTCATCGCCGACGCGCGCGCCTCCGAGGAGGGGCAGGAGGGACTGCGCGCGTTCCTCGAGAAGCGCAAGCCGTTCTGGCACCCGCGTCCGGAGGGCGATGCATGAAGAAGGTCCTCGTCGCGAACCGGGGTGAGATCGCGTGCCGCGTCATGGCGGCGCTGCGGGAGGCCGACCTGCGATCGGTGGCGGTCTACTCAAAGGCCGATGCCTCCGCCCTGCACGTTCGCACGGCCGACGAGGCCGTCTGCGTCGGCCCGGCGCCGGCGGCCGAGAGCTACCTGAACCTCCCGGTCCTCGTGCAGGCCGCGCGCGACGCCGGCTGCGACGCCGTCCATCCCGGCTACGGCTTCCTCTCCGAGAACGCCGCGTTCGCGCGCGCCGTGGAGGAGGCGGGACTGATCTTCCTGGGACCGCGGCCGGAGACGCTGGAGCTGTTCGGCGACAAGCGCCGCGCCCGGGCCATCGCCCTCGAGGCGGGGGTGCCGGTCGTGCCCGGCTGGGAGGGCGATCCGTCCGATGTGGACTCCGCGCGGGCGGCGGCCGAGGAGATGGGCTGGCCCGTCCTGGTGAAGGCGGCGCTCGGTGGGGGCGGCAAGGGCATGACCTCCGTGGACGATGGGGCGGCGCTGGCGGATGCGCTGGAGGCGGCCGCGCGCGTGGCGGCGTCGGCGTTCGGCGATGCGTCGGTGTTCCTGGAGAAGCGCATCCTGAAGCCGCGCCACGTCGAGGTGCAGATCCTGGGCGACGGCGAGGGCAACGTCCTCCACCTGGGCGAGCGCGAGTGCTCCCTGCAGCGTCGCCACCAGAAGATCCTGGAGGAGTCGCCCTCGTCCGTCCTGGACGATGCGACCCGGAGCGCGCTGACGTCGGCCGCCGTCGCGCTGGGCTGCGCCGCGAAGTATCGCTCCGCCGGGACCTGCGAGTTCCTGCTGGCGCCCGACGGCCGCTTCTACTTCCTGGAGATCAACGCGCGCATCCAGGTGGAGCATCCCGTGACGGAGCTGGTCACCGGCGTCGACCTGGTGCACGAGCAGATCCACGTCGCCCGCACGGGGGCGCTGCGGCTGTCGCAGGACGACTGGCGGCCGCGCGGCGTCGCGGTGGAGGCGCGCGTGTACGCGGAGGACGCGGACCGGGGATTCCTGCCGAGTTCCGGCCCGGTGCTCCGCGCGGAGTACCCGACGTCGCCGGGCGTGCGCGTGGACGCGGGCGTGGAGACGGGCGACGAGATCGGCGTCCACTACGACCCCATGATCGCGAAGGTCGTGGCGTGGGCGGACGACCGGGAGACGGCGTACCGCCGGCTCGCGCGGGCGCTGGACGACACGATCGTCCACGGGCCGGTCACGAACCTCGCGTTCCTGCGCCGCCTGCTGGCCCGCGACGACGTCCGGGCGGGCGACTATCACACCGGCTCGGTGGAGGAGAGCTACCTCGCGCCGCCCGAGCCCCCGGACGACCTCCTGGTGGCGGCCGTGGCGGCCGCGGACCAACTGGGTCTGAGCGGCCACGGGCCGTCGGCTCCCAACGCGGACGCCGGCGACGCGGAACTCCCGGATCCCTTCGCCACGCTCGCCGGGTGGCGGCACCCGGGACTGGGGGCGTCGTCATGATCTACCGCGACCGCAGCGACGCCGTGCGCGAGACCCGCGTGGAGAAGCTGGACGGCGGACGGGTGCGCGTCCGGGTGGGGGAGAGCGTCTTCGAATTCGGCGTGGAACCGCTCGGCGCGGGTTCGTTCCGGCTCGTCGATGCCGATGGCGCGCGGCGCGTCCGCGTGGACCGCGACGGCTCGCGCCGGTTCGTGACCCTGGAGGGCTTGGGCGAGGCGGTCCTGGAGGCCGAGGGCAAGGGACGTCGCCGGCGCCGCGAGGCGGCCGAGGGAGCGCTGTCGTCGCCGATGCCCGGCACCGTGGTGAAGGTCCTCGTGTCCGAAGGGGACGCCGTGACGAAGGGACAGGATCTCGTCGTCGTGGAGGCGATGAAGATGGAGATCAAGCTCTCCGCCCCCCGCGACGGCACGGTCCAGGCGCTCCGCGCCGAGGTCGGTGCGCGCTGCGACGGCGGCGAGCCGCTGGTGGAGCTCGCGGCCGAGGAGCCCGCGTGAGTCCGCTCCCGGCCCGGGTCCGCGTCGTGGAGGTGGGGCCGCGCGACGGTCTCCAGAACGAGCCCCGTCCCGTCCCCGCCGACGTGAAGATCCGGTTCGTGCAGGCCCTGGTGGACGCCGGCGTGCGGGACGTGGAGGTCTCCAGCTTCGTCCGCCCGGATCTCGTCCCGCAGCTCGCCGATGCGGCGGAGGTGTTCGCCGGCCTCGACCGGCGGGAGGATGTCCGCTACTGGGCGCTCGTCCCGAACCGTCGCGGTCTGGAGGGCGCCCGCGAGGCCGGGATCACGCACGTCGCCGTGTTCACCGCGGCGTCCGAGGGGTTCAACCGCGCGAACGTCAACGCGGGCGTGGAGGAGGCGCTCGCGCGGCTCAAGCCGGTGATCCGGGAGGCGCGCGACGCGGGATTGACCGTGCGCGGCTACGTCTCGACGGTGTTCGGCTGCCCCTACGACGGGGACGTGGAGCCCGCGGTCGGCGCGAGGGTCTCGCGGACGCTCCTGGACTCGGGATGCGACGAGATCTCGCTGGGCGACACGATCGGCGTGGCGGCCCCGCCGGACGTGGATCGCGTCCTGGAGGCCCACGATGCCCTGGGCGTGCCGCGCGAGCGTCTCGCCCTACATCTTCACGACACGCGCGGGACGGCGCTGGCCAACGTTGTCGCCGGCCTCCGGGGCGGGATCACGTCGTTCGACTCCTCCGCCGGTGGGCTGGGCGGCTGCCCGTTCGCGCCGGGCGCCACCGGCAACCTCGCCACCGAGGATCTGCTCTACCTGCTGGAGCGGATGGGCGTGGAGACCGGGATCTCGCTGCCGGGCGTAGCCCGGGCGTCGGGCATCGTGGCCGAGGCGCTGGGCGCGACGCTCCCGTCGCGAGCCCGATCGGCCTGGGCGGCGGAAGAGGGACGGGACTCTCCGGACGCCTGAGCGTGGTATGCTGGATGGCTGATCCGGGCCGGTCTCCCCCGCGGTCCGGGCTCGCCACCCCACCGAGGACTCGCTCCATGCCGCGTCGTACCGTGTCCAGCTTCGTCGGGCTGCTGGCTGCCCTCCTGATCGCCTCGCCCGCTTCCGCGCTCCGCGTGGCCACCTACAACATCCTGAACTGGTCCAGCGGCCGGGAGGCGGCGTTCCGCACCGTCCTCGCGGAGGTCGATGCCGACGTGCTCGTGGTGCAGGAGATCTACACGCAGACCGGCGTGAACAACTACCTGGCGAACGTCCTCAACGTCATCGACCCCGGCGAGTGGGTGGCCGGCGACTTCGTGAACGGGACGGACACGGACAGCGCGATCTTCTACCGCCCGCAGGCGGTTACCTACGTGGGCCACCACGTCATCTCCACCGCGCTCCGGGACATCGACGAGTGGACGGTGCGGCCCGCATCGCACGCGTCGTCCGATGCGGATCTGCGCCTCTACGTCGTGCACCTGAAGGCGAGCCAGGGCAGCGACAACGTGGCGAAGCGGTTGGCCGAGGTCCAGGCGATGCGGACGCGCATGGAGATGTTTCCCGCCGGACAGAGCTACGCCGTCCTCGGCGACTTCAACATCTACACCGCGACGGAGTCCGCCTTCCTCTACATGACGAACGTGGCCAACGGAGCGGCCGGCGTCGTGCAGGACCCGATCAACCGGGTGGGGAACTGGCACAACAACGCATCCTTCGCCGACGTCCACACGCAGTCGCCGCGCACGACGCAGTTCGGCGGCGGTGCCTCCGGCGGGCTGGACGATCGCTTCGACATGGTGCTGGTGTCCCCGGCCGATCTGGACGGCGAGGGCATCGACATCCTGCCGTCCACTTACACGACGCTGGGGCAGGACGGGGCGCACTTCAACACCGCGCTCAACCAACCGCCCTACACCGTCGTGACGTCGACGATGGCGCAGGCCATCCACGATGCCTCGGATCACCTTCCGGTCTTCGCCGACTACCAGATGCCGGCCGGGATCCTCGTGGCGTCGTCGATGGACTTCGGCACCGTGATCGTGGGGACTTCCGCGTCGGACGACCTGGCCGTGGAGAACGACACGCCGCTTCCGGCCGACGAACTGGACTACTCGTTCACCGCCCCGCCCGGATTCACGGCGCCGGCCGGCTCGTTCCAGGCCGAGGCCGGGCTCGGACCGAACCTGCACGCCATCGAGCTGGACGGTCTGGTCGTCGGCAATCACTCCGGCGATCTGGAAGTCGCCACGGACGATCCGGACGATCCGACGGCGCTCGTGGCACTGAGCGGCACCGTGCTCGACCACGCGACGCCCAGCGTCCGCAATGATCTGGTGCAGCTCCTCGCCACGTTGGATCTGGGCGCGGTGGCGCCCGGCGACACGGCCAGCGGATCGGCGGAGGCGCACAACTTCGGGTGGGACTCGCTCACCGCGCTGCTGGACGTCTACGACGCGTCGCTCTCCGGGGATCCGGGCTTCTTCCTGCCGGGCGGGTTCACGCCGTCCCAGGCGGGGGCGTCGCCGGCCGGCGTGGCCGTGGCCTTCGACGCCGTGGCCGCCGCGCCCGGAACGCACGTGGGGACGCTGGTCCTCTCCACCCGGGACGAGTCGCTGCCGGGCGGCATCGACCTCGACGACCTCACGTTCGATCTGACGGTGGACGTGGAGACCGGCGTGTCGTCGCCGGTGCTGGCGGCCGTGGAGCGCAGCGGCTTCGTCGCCGTGGCGCCGAACCCGTTCCGCCCGTCGACGGAGATCCGGTTCGGGCTGCGGGCGCCGGGCCGCGTGGAGATGCGCGTCTACGACGTGCAGGGTCGCGCGGTTCGCACGCTGCTGCGGGCGGATCGTCCGGCGGGAAGCCACGCGGAGGTCTGGGACGGCCGCGACGCCACCGGCCGCGATCTGGCGCCGGGGATCTACTTCGTCCGGCTCGTCACGCCCGAGTCCACGGAGACGCGCAAGGTCGTGCGGGTCCGGTAGGAAGCTCGGGGCGGGGGCGCATCGGCCCCCGGGTTAGGCCTTGGTGACCAGGCTCTCCAGCAGGTCCTGGTTCGTCGGGTAGCGCGACAGCAGCTCCAGCAGGAACGTCATCGCCTCATGCGGCTTCATGGCCGTCATGTGGCGACGGAGCAGATGGATGCGCGCCAGGGACTCCGCATCGGCCAGCTTCTCTTCCTTTCGCGTGCCCGACTTCTCGATGTCGACGCACGGGAAGATCCGCTTCTGGAACAGCTCGCGGGAGAGGAAGAGCTCCATGTTGCCGGTGCCCTTGAACTCCTGGAAGATCACTTCGTCCATGCGCGATCCGGTGTCGATCAGCGACGTGCCCACGATGGTGAGGCTGCCGCCGTCCTCGATCTTGCGCGCGGAGCCGAAGATCTGACGCGGCACCAGCATGGTCCCCGCGTCCAGACCGCCCGACAGCGTTCGCCCGCCCGAATCCACCATGGTGTTGTAGGCGCGCGCGAGGCGAGTGATGGAGTCCAGCAGCAGGAGGACGTCCTCGCCCTCCAGCACGTGCTCCAGCGCCTCGTTCACGCAGGCCTCCGCCACCTGGATGTGCTCCGCGGCCGACATGTCGCTGGACGCGGCGTGCACCTCGGCCGACGTGCTGCGGCGGAAGTGCGTGACCTCCTCCGGGCGCTCGTCCACGAGCAGGACGTACGAGCGGATGTCAGGATGGTTCGTGGTGATGGCGTTCGCGATCTTGATGAGGAGCGTGGTCTTTCCCGCCATCGGCGGAGCGACGATGAGGCAACGCTGGCCGCGGCCGATGGGGGCCACGAGGTCCAGCGCGCGGGTGGTGACCTCGTCCGGCGTGGTCTCCAGCTTGATCCGCTCGAACGGATCGATGGAGATGCCCTGCTGGATCATCTTGAGCGCCGGGATCTCCCCGATCGGGATCTTCCCGCGGCGCCCGCCGCCGGAACGACCTCCGGACCTTCCTCCGCGGCGCCGGCGTGAGTTCCCGCCCGAGCCGTTGTTGCGACCGCCGCCTCCGCCGCCGCGAGAGTTCCCGGAGCTGTTGCCCCGCTCCTGCGGGTTGGAGTCGTAGCCGCTGTCCACTCGACTCCGGCCGCGACTTCTCCGGCGGGAGCCGCCGCGGCTGGAGCCTCCGCTCGGACGGGACTTCTTGGAGTCCGAGCCGGACTGCGGGTTGTCGGAGGTGGTCCGCTTGCGCGGACGCGGACGGCGGGAACGGAACTGCGGTTTCGGTCTGATCAAGGGTTTCCCTGGCGGCGGACGGAATCCACCGCGCTTCTCTGGCTACGGATCCCGGGACGAGCCCGGCGGTCTTCGCGTTGGTCCTACCGCGGGTGCATGGGTCCGACCCATGGGAGTCGCGTCGCGTGGCTTCGCGAGGGGACATCCTGGGCTTCGACCGGGGTCGGAGACCCGGCGCCGAGGGATCCACGATCCACTCCGCACCATCGTCGAGCGAGCTTGCTTCCGGTGCGAGGGGCTCGGCGTCTTCTCCGGACGGCGGAGCCGCGCCGGAGCGCCGAGGGCCGGTCGCCGAGATCCTCGCCCTGGGCGTCCGGATCTCCCGGCGGGGAACGAATCAGCCCCGGAAGCGATCGGTGTCCTTCGAGGATACCTCGATCCCGGAAGGATTTCACCTCGATTCCGGCCTGTGTTTACACCACGGCCGCGAATCGATCAAGCGCGGAAATCGGCATCTCCACGGTGGAAACCCCGCGGACGGCCGGTCGTTCCGCCGAACTACGCCGGCGCTTCCCCCGACGGGACCGTCCCCAGCCGATCGACCTTGTTGCGCGCGCAGGCGATCCGTCGACCCAGGACCTCCAGGTCCACCGGTCCGTTCAGGATCGCGTAGTTCAACGAGACCACGCCGCGCTTCACGCTGTCCTCCACGCGGATGCCGCCGCCGCCGTTGTCCCGGCAGTCGTTGCCGACGACCACGACGCCGCGCGCATCGCCGACGCGGATGCCCTCGCCGCAGTCCTGGATCTCGTTCCCGACGACGCGGATTCCGCTCCCGCCGTCGATGCGCACGCCGGGATCGCGCACGCCGTGCACGCGATTGTCCGTGACGCGCACGCGCCGGGCGCCGTCGCCCTCGACGATCACGCCGCCCGAGCCGGCTCGCGGCCGGCTGGCGTCGGCGTCGCCGCGGATCTCGTTGCCGTTGATCCGCGAGCCGGAGCAGTCGCGCAGGCGGATCGCGGGCCCGCCCGCTCCGGTGACCTCGTTGTCCTCCAGCAGCACGCCGTGCGACGCGTTCAGCTCGAACGCCGCGGCCCCGATGCGGCCGCAGTCCGTGCTCCGGTTGCCGGCCACGATGAATCCGCCGCCGCACTGCCGCGCGTCGACCGCGGAGCCCGGAATCCCGACGAACCGGTTCGACAGCACCTCGACGCGCCCGAGGCTCCGGCGTCCGCCGCCGCGCACGCGCACGGCCGGCCAGGCTTCCCCGTCCGTCGAGCTGCCGTCGGGGCCACGGAAGTCGTTGTCCGCGATGCGGAGCCCTTCGGCCCCCGCCCCGATCTCCAGCATCGGCTCGGTGCGGTCCGTCGCCCGCGCGTGGACGCGGTTCTTGACGAAGATCAGTCCGTAGTTCGCCCACTGGTCGTGCGGGTCGACGACGGTGCCCGCACCGTGCATCTCGTCGAATCGGTTGTCCGTGATGAGCAGGTCCGTGGCGTGACGCTCCATGCGCACGCCGTTCCAGCCGTTCACGAAGTGGCAGCCCTGCACCACGACGCCCTTCACGTAGCGCGGTTCGGACTCGCCGCACAGACGGACGGCGGCGCCCTCGGAGTGCGCGAAATCGCCGAACCGGCAGTGCTCCACCTGCACGCCGGTGCCGGCGCGCAGGAAGATCCCGTGCTGGGCCACGTCGCCGCGACCGTTGAAGTGCACACCGCTGATGCGGATGTCGTGGACGCCGTCGATGCGGATCAGCGTGTCGAGGGCGGCCAGCGGCAGGAACCACGGCCGCCCGTCCGCCTCCGGATCGGCGGTGATCGTCGTGCCCGTCGCGGGACGGATCGGGCGGGAGACGCCCCAGATTCCCGGCGCCAGGACGAAGTCGCGCGGGCCGGTTGCGGGGCACGGGGCCTCGAGCTGGTCCTCCCAGCCCGTCCAGGGGGACTCCAGGGTGCCGCAACCGGCCCGGGGCCGGAGCGACTGCGTGGCGGCGACCACGGTCGGCGTCGACAAGGGAGGTCTCTCCTGCCTGGGAGTGGGGATGGCGCGCGGAGGCGCCCGGACTCTGGTTCGCGTATCGGCAGGGTCGGGAGCGGGAATGAGCGCGGAGGCGCTACTGGACGTAGCCGAGGGCCTTCAGGCGCTCCAGCGTGGCGTCGTCGAGCTCGCCGGCGCCCTCCGCGCCCTGGAGGCGCGTGGACTGGAGGAACTCCGCGAACTCGTCCATCTGGCGGGTGAGCTCCTCCAGCGCCTCGGGGCGCTCCGCGGCCAGGTTGATCCGCTCGTTCGGATCGGCGTCCAGGTCGAAGAGCCAGCGGTCGCCGTCCCAGGTCCGGATCAGCTTGAGCCCGTCCTTCCGCAGCGCCTCGGACTTCTTCCCGCTCCACTCGATCTCCGAGTAAGCCGGCGGCTCGTCGCCCGCGGACACGCCCTCCAGGACGTCGACGAGGCTGACGCCGTGCACGGCGGGCGGGATCTCCACCTCGGTCAGGTCGAGGATCGTCGGCATGAGGTCGACGGTCCGGACAACGCGCGGAACGAGGTGGCCCTCCGGGAGGACGGTCGGCCAGGCGATCACGAGCGGGACGCGCAGCTCCTCCTCGTACAGGCAGTGCCCGTGGCCCCACATGCCCTTCTCGAAGAAGGACTCCCCGTGATCGCCGACCAGCACGACGATGGTCCGCTCCATCAGCCCGTCCTCCGAGAGCCGCCGCCAGAGCGGCGCCAGCTGATCGTCCATGTGGGCGATCTCGGCGTCGTAGCGGTCGATCATGTTGCGCAGCTCATCGTCCGGGAGGGCGGGCGCGGTGTGCACCGGCGCGAAGAGACCCGCGATCGGCGGGTGCTCCTTCACCGGCTCCCCGTCGTAGTCCGGATCGGAGTAGCGGGCGGCGTACGGCTCCGGCGGGATGTAGGTGGCGTGCGGCTCCAGGACCTGCAGGTACGCGAAGAACGGCTCGCGCGGCTCCTCGTCCATCCAGTCCAGGAACAGGGACCCGACGCGCGTGGCGTCCAGTTCCACCACGTCGCCCTCCACGGTCCAGTAGAAGCGGCGCTCGATGGACAGGAGGACGTTGCGGATCGCCTCGATCGGGGCGGGGCTCCCGAAGCGGCGGGACACGCGCCGCAGGATGTGGCCGAACTGGTTCTTGTTCGTCACGAGCAGCGGGAGCGTCTCCAGCCGGTCGAAGCCCTGGTGCAGCCCGAAGACGGGGGAGATGTACGTGTTCGCACTGGCCCCGAACGTCTGGTAGCCCTCGTCGCGGAGCACCTCGCCCAGCGTCAGGGCGGACGCGGGAAGGCCGGCCAGGTCCACCGCGCCGTGCGACGTGGGATGGAGCGACGTCAGGAATGACGCGCAGGCGGCCTTCGTGTGCGGGGCCTGCGTGATGAGGTGCGTGAAGACGGTGCCGCGCCGCGCGACCGCGTCGAGGGCGGGCGAGACGCCGCGCGGGTGTCCGGACCAGCCGACGAAGTCGTTGCGGAGCGTGTCCAGCATGAGGACGAGGACGTTCGGCCGGGCGGCATCGGCGCCCGATCCGCCGTCCGCGGCGCCGCCGTCCGAGCCGCCGCGCGGCAGCAGGACGACCAGCAACAGCCCGAGCAGCCCCAGGCGGACCGCCGAGCCCACCCAGGGCGAGAGCGGCGTGAACGATCGGAGCAGGCGTGGCAGTCCCACCATCGCCCCGACGGCCACGGCGAGCGCGGCCGTGTCGAACGCCAGGGCCGAGGGATCGGTCTCTCCGCCCAGGAAGTACTGGTTCCCGATCCCCAGGACGACGACCAGGGCCGCGAGCGGAAACAGGACGCTGAAGGGGTGAGGGATCAGGCTCCGGAGCGGCGGCAGGGTGAGGAGGGCGACCCGGAGCGCCGCGCCCGCCGTCAGGCCCACCAGGGCGTACTGGACGGCCGTCAGATGGGCAAAGGAATCCGGCAGGTGCAGATTGCCCGCGAATCGGCCGATCAGAAGAGCGTCCAGCACGCCCGCGAGGGCCCCCGCGAGGGCTCCGCTGGCCACCCAGTGTACCCAGGAGGCGGCAAAGGAGGGGGTTCGGCGTGCCATCCGGGGAGTATCCCCCGGCCGGGCCCGGACTCTCAAGAGGGAATCCACGGGGTCGCCGCGCCGGGCCCCGGGTGGTAGTTTCCCTCTTCTTCGTCAGCCGAAACGGGCTGCACCCCAGCCGATGCCCATCGACGGAACCCGAGGAGAACCATGCGTCCGTACCAGTCGTATTCCGTGGTGCCCAAGTTGCCGGAGTCCCTGGAGCGACTCCGGGAGCTCGCCTGGAACCTGCGCTTCAGCTGGGATCCCGGCACCTGCGACCTGTTCCAGATGATGGACGGGGACCTGTGGGAGGAGTGCGGGCGCAACCCGGTGGCGTTCCTCGGCCGGATCTCCCAGGCGCGCCTCGAGCAGTGTGCCTCGGACGACGCGATCCTGGCGAACCTCCAGCGCGTCTGGAACGACTACTCGAAGTACCTGGCCAGCAACACGACGTGGTGCTCCAAGGCCGAGGCGGCCGGACGATCGACGGGGGCGCGCATCGCCTACTTCTCGGCGGAGTTCGGGCTCAGCGCGTGCCTGCCGCTCTACTCGGGGGGGCTCGGCGTGCTGGCGGGCGATCACCTCAAGGCGGCGTCGGATCTCGGACTGCCGCTCGTGGGTGTGGGGCTCCTCTACCAGCGCGGCTACTTCGAGCAGTACCTGAATTCCGACGGCTGGCAGCAGGAGAACTACCCGCTCAACGACTTCCACAACTTGCCGATCCGTCCCGCGCGCGACGACGACGGCAACGAGATCGTGCTGCACCTGCCGCTGGACGGCCGCACGCTGTTCGTGAAGGTGTGGCGCACGGACGTCGGGCGGATTCCGCTGATCCTCCTGGACACGAACATCAACTCCAACTCCGCGGAGCACGCGCCGATCACGTTCGACCTCTACGGCGGCGACTCCGACACGCGTCTGCTCCAGGAGTACGTGCTGGGCGTGGGCGGCGTGCGGGCGCTCCACGCGCTGGAGCTGGAGCCGGACCTGTGCCACATGAACGAGGGCCACTCCGCGTTCCTCGTGCTGGAGCGGATCCGGATCCTGATGGAGCGCGACGGGCTGACGTTCCGGGAGGCGCGGGAGGCATCGTCCCAGTCGTGCGTGTTCACGACGCACACGCCGGTGCACGCGGCCATCGACCTGTTCACTCCCAAGCAGATGAAGCGCGTCTTCACGGAGTGGCGCGAGTCGTTCGGCCTCTCCGAGGACGACTTCATGGACCTGGGGCGGGAGTCGCAGGGCGATGCGGCGGGGCCGTTCAACATGGCGGTCTTCGCGCTGCGCAACGCGGACCTGTGCAACGGCGTGAGCCGGCTCCACGGCCACGTCAGCCGGCGGATGTGGAACCACCTCTGGCCCGACGTGCCGGAGGACGAGGTCCCCATCACCTCCGTGACCAACGGCATCCACACGCAGACGTGGATCTCGCGCGAGATGCGCGACCTGTTCGATCGCTACCTCGGACCGCGCTGGTCCAGGGATCCGCAGGATTCCGCGCTCTGGGAGGCGGTGGAGAAGATCCCGGCCGACGTCCTGTGGCGGACGCACGAGGTGCAGCGCCAGCGGCTGGTCTCCTACGTGCGCGGCCGCCTGCGACGGGGGCTGGAGTCCGCGAACGCCACCACGGTGGAGATCGCCGCCGTGAACGAGATCCTGGACGCGGGCGCGCTGACCATCGGCTTCGCGCGGCGGTTCGCGCCGTACAAGCGCGGCAACCTCATCCTGCGCGATCCGGATCGTCTGCTGGCGATGCTGCGCGACGCCAAGCGTCCCGTGCAGTTCATCATCGCCGGCAAGGCGCACCCCCGCGACGACGCGGGCAAGAAGCTGATCCAGGAGATGGTGCAGTTCGCGCGCGAGGAGAACGTGCGCAGCCGCCTCGTCTTCGTGGAGAACTATGACATGGACGTCGCGACGCACCTCGTGCACGGCGTGGACATCTGGCTGAACAACCCGCGTCGCCCGCTCGAGGCGAGCGGCACCAGCGGCATGAAGGCCGCCGCCAACGGCGCTCTCAACATGTCGGTGCTGGACGGCTGGTGGGACGAGGCGGCCGGCGAGCACGTCGGCTGGTCGATCGGGAACGGCGAGGTCTACGAAAACCAGGAGGTCCAGGACGACGTCGAGTCGGGCGCGATCTACGACCTCCTGGAGCATGAGATCGTCCCGCTGTTCTATGATCGCGGCCGGGACGGCCTGCCGCGGGAGTGGATCCGGATGATGCGGGAGGCCATCCGCAGCCTCGCCCCGGTCTTCACGACGAACCGGATGGTGGCGGAGTACGCCGAGCGCTTCTACTTCCCGGGCTCGGCCCGGGCGGAGCGGCTTCGCCAGGACGGCTGGCGCGGCGCGCGGGCGCTGGCCGAGTGGCAGACCCGCGTGACGGAGGCCTGGGACGGGGTCCGGATCGAGCGCATCGACGTGGAGCCCGCCTCGGAGCGTCCGGTGGGACAGAACGTCCCCGTCCGCGCCCACGTCCGCCTGGCCGGTCTGGCTCCCGAAGAGCTCGCGGTCCAGCTCTACCACGGCGCCATCCAGCCCGACGGGGACATCGGTGAGGCCGACACCGTCCCCATGGTCGCAGAGGGGCCGGCGGCGGACGACTGCGTGTGGTTCCGGGGCGAGGTGCCCACGCTCCGGACCGGCCACCGCGGCTTCGCGGTGCGGGTCCTGCCTTACCACCGGGACCAGGCCTCGCCGTTCCGGCCCGGCCGGATCCGCTGGAGCTCGGATCCGGTGGGCGACGGGAAGCCGGAGCCGGCCCTGGCCTAGCCGGGGCCTCCCGGGCCGGGAGGCCTGCGGACTTTTCAGCGGGCGGGCCTTCGGGGTACATTCCTCGGTCCGTCGCGCTTCCGGCGACGGAGCCGGCGGCGGGGCCCCGCTCCGCCCCCGGCCGACGACCCCCGGAACCGAGGTACAGTTCCATGTCCACGCAGACCGCCCCTCTGGAGATCCCGACCAGCGGCAGGGTCTTCCGGAACCTTTCCACTCCGCAGCTCGTGGAAGAGTCGCTTCGGCGCGGAGAAGGCCGCCTGGCGTCCAACGGAGCGCTCCTCGTCGACACCGGGGACCGGACCGGTCGCTCCCCCAACGATCGCTTCGTCGTGGACTCGCCCGGCGTTCACGACGAGATCTGGTGGGGCAAGGTCAACCAGCCGATCTCCGAGGAGCACTTCGACCGCCTCTACGATCGGGTCCGCAGGGCGATGGCTGACCAGGATCAGTTCGTCTTCGACGGATTCGCCGGCGCGGATTCCCGACATCGGCTCCCCGTTCGCGTGATCACCGTCAAGGCCTGGCACAACCTGTTCGCCCGTACCCTCTTCGTGCGCCCGACGGCGCAGGAGCTGGCGGACCACACGCCCGGCTTCACGGTCATCAACGCGGGCGAGACCTTCGCCGATCCGGCCTCCGACGGCACCAACTCCGGCGTCTTCGTGGTGGTGTCGCTGGAGCGGCGCACGGTCCTCATCGGCGGAACGCAGTACGGCGGCGAGATCAAGAAGTCCATCTTCGCGGTCATGAACTACCTGCTGCCCCAGAAGGGCATCTTCCCGATGCACTGCTCCGCGAACATCGGCCACGACGGCGATACGGCGCTCTTCTTCGGCCTGTCCGGCACCGGAAAGACGACGCTCTCCGCCGATCCGGCCCGGCGCCTCATCGGCGACGACGAGCACGGCTGGAGCGACGACGGCGTCTTCAACTTCGAGGGCGGCTGCTACGCCAAGGTGATTCGCCTCTCCCGCGAAGCGGAGCCGCAGATCTTCGACGCCATCAAGTTCGGATCGATCGTGGAGAACGTGATCGTGGACGATCATCGCGTTCCCGACTACGACGACTCCACCATCACGGAGAACACGCGCGCCACGTATCCCGTGGAGCACATCGACAACTGCGTGATCCCCGGCATCGGCTCGCATCCGGACAACGTGATGTTCCTGGCCGCCGACGCGTTCGGCGTGCTGCCTCCCATCGCCCGTCTCACGCCGGCGCAGGCCATGTTCCACTTCATCTCGGGCTACACGGCCAAGCTGGCCGGGACCGAGGCCGGCGTCACGGAGCCCTCCGCCACCTTCAGCGCCTGCTTCGGCGCGCCTTTCCTGCCGCTGCATCCCACGCGCTACGCGAAGATGCTGGGCGAGAAGATGGAGAAGCATGGCTCCAAGGTGTGGCTCGTGAACACCGGCTGGAGCGGCGGCCCGTACGGCGTCGGCGATCGGATGAGCATCCACCACACGAGGGCGCTCATCAGCGCGGCGCTCAGCGGCGCGCTCGACAACGTGGAGTCCACGGAGGACCCGGTGTTCGGCGTGTCCGTGCCGAAGTCGTGCCCGGGCGTCCCGTCCGAGGTCCTGACCCCGCGCAACACGTGGGCGGACAAGGCCGCGTACGACGCCAAGGCGAAGCACCTCGCCGAGCTGTTCGTGAAGAACTTCGAGACCTACAAGTCGGAAGCCGCCGCCGACGTCATCGCCGCGGCTCCCAGGATCTAGGAGGTCCATCGAGTGCTGGGAAAGGACGCGCTCGAGACGCGGCTCGGGCGCGTTCTCACTTTCTCCCTCCTCTACCTGACCGAGGGGATCCCCTTCGGGTTCAGCGCCATCGCCCTGACCACGTACCTGCGCCAGCAGGGAGTGGGGCTCACGGAGATCGGGACGTTCACAGCGTTCCTCTACCTTCCGTGGGGCTTCAAGTGGCTGATGGGGCCCTTCGTGGATCTGATCCGAATCGAGCGGCTGGGAGCGCGGCGCGTCTGGATCGCGGCCTCGCAGGTCATGATGATTCTCACGCTGGGGATCATCTGGTGGGTGGATCCCGGCACGAATCTCGCGCTCCTCACCGGCCTCATCGCCATCCACAACGTGTTCGCCGCCACGCAGGACGTCGCCATCGATGCGCTGGCCGTGCAGGTGCTGCCGGAGGACGAGCGCGGCCTGGCCAACGGATTCATGTTCGGGGCGTCCTACCTGGGGCAGATCCTGGGCGGCAGCGGAGCGCTGCTCGTGGCCGGACAGTTCGGCTTCGGCGTCACGTTCCCGTTCGTCTGCGGCATGCTTCTGATCATCCTCCTGCTCGTCACGCTCCGCCTGCACGAACCGCGGATGGAGGCCGCCAAGGCGATCGAGCGGGCGGGCGGCGTGCTCGCGGCCATCGCGTACCGCGTCGGCAAGTACCTGATGGATCTCATGCGCGGGTTCTTCCTGTCGGGATCGGCGCCGGTGGCCGGCGTGATCTTCGGCCTGATGCCGTTCGGGGCCGTCGCGCTGGGTCTCGCCCTGGGCAGTACGATGCAGGTGGATCTCGGCATGACCGAGAACCAGATCGCGAACCTCACGCTGTGGGGCGGCATCGCCTCCGCGATCGGCTGCGTGGTGGGCGGTTGGGTCTCGGACCGGCTCGGGCACCGGAAGATGCTGGCCGTGTGGTTCGTCCTGACCACGCTGCCGACGTTCTACCTGTCCGGGCAGTTCACCGGCGCGTCCGGCACGGAGGGCGTCACCATCCAGACCTACTTCTGGACGGCGATCGTCTACGCGTTCTTCAGCGGGCTCATCTCGGGCACCAGCATCGCGGTGTTCATGGGGCTGACGTCGCCCGTGGTG
This sequence comes from bacterium, assembly GCA_965216835.1. GTDB lineage: Bacteria > ARS69 > ARS69 > ARS69 > ARS69 > BQJX01. The sequence continues at coordinate 936,170 of OZ244210.1, forward strand.
GCCGCCACGCAGTTCTCCGGCTACATGGCGCTCCGCAACCTCGTGTACTCGTACTCCGCCGGCTGGCAAGGCTGGTTCGCCGACGCGCAGGGGTACGCGGCCACGCTGCGCCTCGACGCGATCATCGCGTTCATCCCGCTCCTGGCCATCCTGTTCCTGCGCAAGCCGCGCCCCACGCCGCTCACCGGTCGCGATGCCGCCCGTCGCCTGACGAAGTTCGGGGCGGTGTTCGTGCTGGCCGCGCCCATCTTCGCGTCCGTCGGTCTCGGGCCGAACCAGCTCGACTGGCGGGCCGGCCTCGTCTGGGGCGGCGCCTTCCTGGCGCTGCTCACGCTGCTGCGGGGCAACGCGCTGGAGCGGCCGACCCGGTCCGGCGTGGCCATCCTCACGTTCCTGGCCGCCGCGGTGTTTGTGCTCACCTGGGTGGACGGGTGGGGCCCGGCGGCCCAGCTCGTGCTGGTGGGGGCCGTCTTCGCGCTGGCCTCGTTCGGGGTCCTGTCGGGCGCCCGCCACGAGGCGGGCAAGGTGGCGGCCGACGTCGCCGGCGCATCGACCGGCTGACGCGACACGGTTTCCGATCGCGCCGCGGCGGAGTATCGTGCCGAGCATCGACCATCCACCCCGGAGGAGCGTCATGAAACGCGCGCTGACCTTGCTGACCGTGCTGGCCCTGGCCGGCTGTACCGCCGAGACCCCCGACGCCGAGACGCCCGCGGAGACGACCGAGGCCGCCGCGCCCGAGGCCGCCGTGCCGGCTGTCGTCTCCATTCCCGGTATCCCGGACGACGCCGTCCGCCTGGGTGAGACCATCACGGTCACCGAGGCGCCGGTGCCGCTCGCCACCGTGCGGGCCAACCCGGATCCGTACTTCGAGAAGACGATCCTGGTCTCGGCCACCACGGAGGCCGTCTGCCAGACCGCCGGCTGCTGGATGACGATCTCGGACGGCGAGGGCGAGCCCATCTGGGTCCGTTGGTCCACGGGCTGTGGCGGCAAGTACTCCTTCCCGAAGGACGCCGCGGGCAGCCGCATCGTGGTGCAGGGTTCCTTCTACCCGAAGGAGATCGAGGCGAAGGACGCCGAGCACATCGCCGAGGAGAGTGGCGGCGAGCTGGCGGCCGAGGACATCGTCGGCAAGACGTTCGAAATGAACGCGACGGCCTGCGTCGTGGTGCCGGCGGAGACGGGGGAGGCCTAGAACTCCCAGCCCACGCCCACGCGATCCGCCTCGAGGATCCACCGGGCCGCGCGCTCGCGCCGGGCGCGTTGCGCCGCCACGGATCGCCCGACCAGCAGCCCCACGGCCGCGCCGGCGATGACGTCGGAGACGAAGTGCCGGTTCTCCTCGATCCGGCCCAGCGCGGTGAAGGACGCCAGGGCGGCGGCGGGCACGCCCGCCTTCCAGCCTCCGTGGTGCCAGAGGACCGGCACCGCGGAGAACGCCGACGTGGTGTGTCCCGACGGGAACGAGAGCCGCCCACCGCTCGGCCGGCGCCGGTCGATGCCGTACTTCAGGCTTCCGGTCGCGGCCGCGGACCAGGTGAACGAGCGCAGCAGATCGTCACCGAGGGCGGTCACGCCCTCCCGGCCGGTGACGCGGCCGGTCGCGCTCAGCGAGGCCGACCCCAGCCCCAGCACCCAGCCGCTGCCGTAGAGGTTCCCCAGATCGATGGCGGGGTCCAGCGCGGAGCCGTCCAGGCGGGACCGGATCTGCGTCTGCTGCTCGTCCGTCTCCTCCCACGTCCAGGCGGCCGCGGTGGCGGCCACGCCGAGGATGAGCAGGGACGAGGGCGCGCCGAGCGTTCGGAGGTCCAGGCTCGGCGAAGAGGGCGCGGACGGACCGCTTCCCGGCCCCGGCCGGCGGGATGCGGCGAGGGGATCCGGGGACGACGCGAACGCCGGCGTTGCGGCCGCGCCGAGCGTGGTGAAGGCGAACAGGATCCGGGCGGCGAGCGATCGTGGCGACATGGTGACTCCTCTCCGGGCACGGGGTCGGACGACCCGCGGAAGCCTCGGGGAGGGGCGTCACCCCGTCAGGACTCTTCCGGCGGCACGTAGTCCGGCGGGGGCTCCACGCCGCCGCCGTAGAAGAAATCTTCCATGTTCTTCATGAGAAGAGCCTGAGCGCGCTCGTCCGCCAGGTTCAGGCGGTACTCGTTGATGATCATCGTCTGGCGGGCCGTCCACTGGTCCCAGGCCTCCTGGGAGACCGTCTCGTAGATCTTCTGACCCAGCTCCCCCGGCACCGGAGGGTAGTCCAGCCCCGGAGCCTCCTTCTTCAGGATCACGCACTGCACGTTGCGCGCCATGCCGCCTCCTCTCGCTCAGTCCGGCACCACGGCGAGTCCGCCGCGCAGGTCCCGGAAGGAATAGATTCCCGTTCGATGTCCGTCGCTCCAGACCGGCTGCAGCGCGTAGCGGCCGACCGATCGCACCGTGCCGGGCACCACGTCCTTCGGGACGCGGTCCAGCGACGGCAGTTCCTCGCGCGTCCACTCGTCCACGCAGGACGCACAGGGGCACGCGCGGCGCAGCTCGTACGCGCCGTGGAACGTGGTGCTTCCGTCTCCCCAGCGGATGCCGAGCCGGTGGGCCGACGCCTGCCAGACCGCCACCGGCCGATCCGGATCGTCCGTGGCCGGGGGAGCATCGCCCGGCGGGTCGCGGTGGAGCTCGCCCGGCGGCATCGCCCTCCACGTCACGTCGAAGGTCCCCGTCGCCCGACCGTGCCGCGAGAGCTGCGCCAGCACGGCGCGCGCCAGCGAGTCGTAGGCGCGCACGGCGGGCCGATCCTCCCCCGCGACGATCGGAGCGGGCTTGCCCTCGTCGGCGCCGGCGCGGATCAGCGGGTCGATGGGGATGCGCGCGAGGAACGGCAGACCCAGCTCCTCGGCGACGCGCTCCACGGTCCCCTCCCCGAACAGCGGGGCGATGTCGCCGCACTCGTCGCAGACGAAGCCGCTGAGGTTCTCCACGAGTCCCAGGGTGGGCACCTGGAGCTGCTCGAAGCCGCGGATGCCGCGCCGCGTGTCCATCAGGCTGACCTCCTGCGGCGTGCTCACCGTGACGACGCCGGAGAGCGTCACGCTCTGGCCCAACCCGATGAGGACGTCGCCGGTGCCGGGCGGAAGGTCCAGCACCAGGACGTCCAGGTCTCCCCAGTGCACCAGCGTCAGCAGCTCCCGGAGCGCGCCGGCCACCATCGGCCCGCGCCAGATGATGGGAGCGTCGTCCGCCGCGACGTTGGCCATCGACAGGAACTTCACGCCGTGCGCCTTGCGCGGCAGGACCTTGCCGCGGACGTTGGCGGGCAACGGCGAGTGGGCGTCGCCCATCAGAAGCGCCACCGACGGCCCGTGGATGTCGAGGTCCAGGAGCCCGACGTCCAGGCCCAGCTTGGCGAACGTCACGGCCAGGTTGGCGGCGGTGGTGGACTTGCCCACGCCGCCCTTGGCGCTGTGAACGGCGATGACCTCGCGCACGCCCTCCAGCACCGGCGCTTCGGAAGCGGACATCAGCTGAGCACCTTGAACGGGTTGCGGTCCAGGTTGAGTCGCCCGACGGCCGCAGCCACGCGGACCGTCAGGTCACGGTAGGGCTCCGACGCGGGCCCGCCCTGCAGGATCACCGGCGCTCCCGCGTCGGAGGCCCGGCTCACCTGCGGGAGGAGCGGCAGCTTTGCGAGCAGCGGAAGGCCCTCGGCCTCGGCGAGGCGCTCCCCGCCGCCCTCCGCGAACAGCGCGTGGCGCTTGCCGCACTTCGCGCAGTCGTACCAGGAGAGGTTCTCCACGATGCCCAGCAGCGGGATGCGCGCGTCCCGGAACATCGTGAGTCCCTTGCGGGCGTCGATCAGCGCGATCTCCTGCGGCGTGGTCACCACGACGGCCCCCGTGAGCGGGAAGCTCTGCGTCAGCGTCAGCTGCACGTCGCCGGTGCCGGGCGGCAGGTCCAGGACGAGGTAGTCCAGGTCGTCCCAGGCGGCGCCGGCCAGCTGCCCGACCATGCGGTGGAGCATCGGGCCGCGCCACAGGATCGCCCGGTCGTCGGGGGCGAACTGCGCCATGGAGAGGAACTTCACTCCGTGCGCCTCGGCCGGCACCACGCGCTCGTCGCCGGGAGTGGCTTGCGGCGTCTCCGTCTTGCCCAGCATTTTCGTCACGCTGGGGCCGTAGAGATCCAGGTCCAGAAGTCCGGCCTTGGCGCCCATGCCGGCCAGTCCCACGGCCAGGTTGGAGGCGACGGTGGACTTGCCCACGCCGCCCTTCCCGCTGGCCACCGCGATGACGTTGCGCACGCCGGGCAGCGCCGCGTGCCGGAAGTCCGCGGTCCGGACGCGCCACGTGACGTCCACCTCCACGCGCTCCGCCAGCGGTGACAGCGCCTCGCGCACCCGGTCCGCCAGCTCGTCGGCGGCCGGGTGGGAGGGAGCCGGCATCTCCAGGTTCACGCGGATCCGATCGCCGTCGCGCTCCACGCGCGGGACGAGCTCCAGGTCCACGATCGACTTCGCGAGTCCGTCGAAGCGGAGTGCGCGCAGCGGTTCGAGGAGGGCGGGATCCTGCCGATCGGTCATGCTCACTCCTCGGAAACGGTCTCTCGGATGCCGGCGTCCGCCAGGTCCGCGAGGATGGGACGATAGGTCTCGCGGTCGGTCGGGATCCGTACGCCCGGCGTGTCGATGGTGCCGTCCAGGATGCGACGCACCGCGTACGCCGACGGGAGGCCGACGGTGCGGGCCATCGCCGTGTCGCCGCCGGGCGTGCCGTACTCCGTGAGCGTGGCCCGCGTGAGCCGTGCCTGCCCGGACGCGTCCTCCCACGCCACCTCGTGCGCGAGCGCCAGCATGTCCCGCTGGTCCGGGCCGTAGGTCATCGTCCGCTGCATCCGGTCCACCAGGAGGTCGGCGCGGCTGCGCGCGGACTCCGGAACGGTCTCGTCGGAGAACAGGCCGAGCCACTCCAGCGCGTTCAGCACCTCGTGGCCCCGATCCAGGCCGAGCGCGCGGGCCGCGGCGTCGCGGGAACTCTCTCCGGTGCGGCCGCCGGCCGCGTGCCACATCTCCACCGACTGGCTGGCGCCCGAAAGCGATGCGTCGGGCGCGTCGTCCAGGTAACCCAGGCGCGTGAGTGCGGACCAGATCCGGCACCAGCCCGGCCAGCGGAGCGTTCCCCGGAACAGCGTGTGGACGTCGTCCAGGCCGTACTCGTCCAGGTAGCGAAGCGAATCGCCGTTGGGAATCGACTCCATCGTCCCCAGTTCGCCCGCCTCGATCTCCGCCGCGTGGTCGAAGATGGTGAAGCGGCGCACCGGGACCAGCTTGCCGTTCTCCAGGTACCGCGCCCAGCGGCCGCCCGCCATGACGACGCCGCGCGGCGTCCAGGAGAGACGATAGCGGAAGGGATTGTCGTCCGAGCCGGGCGCGGGCAGCCCGCCGCAGACGGAGCGGAACCCCGTGACCTGTCCGCCGGCGTCGCGCACCTGGTCGATGATCCGCATCGCCTGCATGTGGTCCAGGCCGGGATCCGCGCCCACCTCGTTGAGGAACACCAGTCCGCGGCGGCGCGCCAGCCCGTTCAGGGCGCGCATCTCCGGCGTCACGTACGACGTGCACACGAAGTGGATCCGCTGCGAGACGCACGCCTCGGCGATGCGCACGTGGAACTGGATGGGGAGCAGGCTGAGCGCCGCGCCGGCATCGTCTCCGAGAACCTCGCGCACGGACTCGCGGTCCCCGGCGTCCACGCGACGGACGTCGCCGTTCGGATGACCGTCGATCATCGCCCGGGCCTGTTCGGGGACGTCGGTGGCCACGGTGACCCGGTGGCCGGTCTCCAGCAGCGTGCGGATGGCGGGCCGCGCCACGTGGCCCGATCCGAAGATGACGGCGCGCTTCATCGGGAATCTCCTCCGCCGTGCTCGCGAAGTGGATCCTCGAGGCGCTCGTCCCAGGGCGGAACGAGGGCTCCGCGAAGCGCGATCAGGCTCCGTCGCAGCGGCCCGGGCACAGAGGGGTCCTCCGCCGACGGAATCGGATCGTCCTTCGCCAGATGCATCGCCAGGTCCGTGAGCGCGACGCTGAACGTGCGCGAAGCGTCCCGCGGCAGTTCCGCGGGAAGGATGTCGACCGCCAGGATCACCGGTCCGCGGCCCTTCAGTCCGGGCGTGATCTCGAACGTGTCGGGATCCACCACGTACGTGGGATCCCCGGGATCCGTGGTCTTGACCAGCAGTTCGTCGGAGCCGTCCAGGTCGCACGTGATGTCGGTGACGAGGCGCAGCCGCGGCGTCGCCCCGCCCGCGTAGAGCTTCCGGATGTCGTCCCGGAGCAGGAACTTGGGATAGCCCTCCTGCCAGAAGATGCCGTAGACGATGGCCGTCAGCCGGGACAGGTCCTCGCCGAAGCGCGAGCGGTAGCGCTCCGGATGCTTCAGGTAGTCCTCCCACGAGTAGGAGTGTCCCTCTTCCCGCGGCGTCACCAGTTCGCCGGGGCCGTACGGCACCAGGATCACGCGATGCCGGTCGGCGGGATCCGCCCGGTCCACGACGTCCGCCAGTTCCTCCGGCCGCACGACGCGGTGGGGGAGAAGCTCCAGCAGTTCCATCGCCCCGCCGAACACCTTCCCGCCCTCGCCGGTCACCGCGATCGTCAGCGGCGAGAGCGACTCCGGAAGGCCGCCCTCCGCCAGATTGCGGCCCACGGCGCGAACGGCTTCCTTGGCGGCGTCAGAGTCCTCGTAGTCCAGGGACTGCCGGATCTCCGCGAGCGGCGTGTCCAGTCCCTCCTCTCGCAACCGCCGTCCCAGCGCCCACAGCGTGTCGATGGCGCCGGCCAGACCCGCGAAGCGGCCGAAGGCGATCGTCCGCACGCCTTCCTCGTCCGTGACCAGCTCGTAGTCCAGAAGCGTGCAGCGCCGGTCCAGCACGCACTGCAGCAGCGGCATGTTGTAGGGCTGTCCCTTGATGGTGTGCGAGAAGAACAGGTACGTCTTGTCCGGGCGGATCTTCTCCGCCGGGACCTCCTTCACGCCGAGGATGACGTCCGCGTCCTCCAGGGAATCCGTGAGCGTGGCGCCGGCCGCCTCGTACTCTGTGTCCGAGATGCAGCGGTTCGGCGAGCGCTGCACGAGCACCTCGGCTCCGCTCTCCAGCAATCGCCGGACGTCCCGCGGCACGAGCGGCACGCGCCGCTCCCAGGGACTCTTGTCCTCGCGTCGGATTCCCAGGATGCCCATGCGACCCTCTCAGTTCACGCGGGGGTCCACGGGATGCGTGGTCAGCCGCGAGTGCGACGGACCGAGCGACCGGAGCACTCGCTCCCACAGGTCCTCGGTCTCGGTCTCGAAGACGAACGATGACGAAGCCGGGCAGACGATCCACGAGCCGAAGGACAGCTCCGCCTCCAGCTGCCCGGCGCCCCAACCCGCGTGCCCGACGTATGCTTGCAGGTGCTCCCCCGGGATCAGCGAGTGCGCGACGACCTCCCGGAACGTCTCCGCCTCCAGCCCCAGCTGCACGCCCCGGCAGATCTCCATCTCCTCGGGGACGTCGCGGCGGAGGTGGTGAAGCACCTGCATCCGCGACGGCTCCACGGGGCCGCCCCAGTAGACGCCGGCCGTGGAGGACGCGGGAAACGGAAGATCGTCCAGCAGCTCGCCGAACGTCAGCGCGGTCCGCCGGTTCACGACGAGTCCCCAGCTGCCTCCCTCGCCGTGCTCGCACATCAGCACGACCGTGCGCACGAAGTTGGGATCCGTGAGCATCGGGCTGGCGACGAGGAAGCTGCCGCGCGTGACGGGGGGCTGTTCGTTCACCGGGGACCTCCCGCGAGGACGGGAACGGCCGCCGCATCCGGGGACGCGACGGCCGATTCCAAGGTGGAGCGAAGCTAGGTGGTCTGCATCTGGAGCGAGGTGGCCTGCTCGAAGCGCTCCCCCACGTTGTCCCAGTTCACCACGTTCCACCACGCCTCGACGTAGGCGGGACGCTTGTTCTGGTACTTGAGGTAGTAGGCGTGCTCCCAGACGTCGAGCATCAGGATGGGGATGGCGCCGTGGATGCCCTGGTTCTGGTGGTTCATCGACGCGAGCACGACGAGGTGTCCGGCGACCGGATGCCACGCCAGGATGCCCCAGCCGTTGCCCTCCACTGTGGCGGCTGCCGCGGAGAAGTGCGCCTTGAACTTGTCGAAGCTGCCGAAGTCCTTGTCGATCTGCCGGCCGAGGTCGCCGCCCGGCGTGCCGCCGCCGTTCGGGCCCATGTTCTCCCAGAAGATCACGTGGTTGAAGTGGCCGGAGCCGTGGAACGCGAGCGCGCGCTGGACGGCCTGCGCCGCGGCGAAGTCGCCGGACTCGCGCATGGCCTTCAGCTTGTCCTCGGCGGCGTTGAGCCCGTCCACGTATCCCTTGTGATGGATGTCGTGGTGAAGGCGCATCGTCTGCTCGTCGATGTGCGGCTCCAGGGCGTTGTAGTCGTACGGAAGCGGCGGAAGAACGTGCGGCATGGAAAGCCCTCCGGGCGGCGAGAAGTGGAGCGGGCGGGGCCCGCGGAGTCGACTGCGCTGCACGTTAGGGGTGGCGCCGATCGCGGTCAAGGCCGCCGCCCGGGCGTTGTGGGCCCGGGAATCCGGAATCAGGAACCGGCGAGGATGCCCTCGAGATAGCGTGTCGATTCGGTGTCGCGATGGTCCCGGCGCAGGAGGTCGAGCTGCTCCCGGGCGCCGGCCGTGTCGCCCCGGCGGAGCAGGAGTCCGCCCAGGCTGGCCCGCGCGAACTGCGGGTCGATCTGGTGCTCGATCGCGGCGCGATACTCCACCTCCGCGCCCTCCAGATCGCCCTCCTCCTCCAGCAGCACGCCGAGCTGGTAGTGGATCCCGCCGTGGTACGGATCCAGGCTGAGGCCGTAGAGCAGCTCCTCCTTGGCCCGGTCCCGCTCACCCTGCAGCGCCAGCGCCAGCGCGAAACGGAAGCGCGTCTCCACGTCCTCCGGATCCCGCTCCCGGGCCATCCCCAGGTAGGCGCGGGCCGATGCGTTGTCGCCCGCCTCCAGGAAGACCTGGCCGGACGCCAGCGCCCACTCCGTGAAGGCGCGGCTGCGCTCCCTAAGCTGGAGCATCGGCCGGCGGGTGAGCACGAAGCCGAGCTTCCCGAGCGTCTCGCGGTCCAGCTCGAAACCGTCGGGGCGGCGCAGCACCGTGAGCCCGGACTGCTCCCCGGGCCCGGCCGGGAGGTGCGCCTCCTCGATCCAGGCGGCTCGGAAGTACTCGTGGAAAAGGCGCCGGGCGGTCCGGACCTCGGCCGTCTCCTCGGAACTCTCCTCGTCCGGGAGGTCCGCCAGGATCATCCACTGGAAACGGTGGGCGAGGTTGGGGTCGTAGAAGAGGGCCGGCTCCATCGGTTCGGTGGCGCCGTCCGGCACGAGCGGCATCGGCGAGAAGGTCTTGCCCGGCGCCAGGTAGTCGCGGAGCCACTCCTCCGTGAGGCGGCCCTCCTGGACCAGCACGGCGAGCTGCCGCGCCCCCTCCGCCGTCGGCAGGCGGAGATCCCCCGGCTCGACCAGCATCGTGGCGCCCGTGGGCACGTGCTCCCGGACCCAGGCGTCGGCGCTCTCCCCGGCGCTCGGAGTCCAGTGCTGGGCCACGGCGCGGCCGAGCCCCAGCAGCGGGAACAGCAGCGCGACGCCGACGAGCAGGCGGCTGCGGGCCCGGTCGCCCGTCCGGATCCAGCGCAGCATTTCCTCGGTGGCCAGCAGGGCGAGGCCCGGCAGGGCGACGGCGATGGCCGAGGGTTCGGCGCCCCGCCGGATCAGCGCGAGCGCGAGCGCGAAGCCCGTGGCCGCCACCACGCTCCTGCCGATCCGATCGTCCGAGCGGAGGAAGCGGGCCGCCGCGATGGCCGCCAGGATCAGTCCCGGGAGCCCGACACCGCCGGCCAGCATCGTCAGCGCGACCCAGAGAGGGGAGGAGCCGGCCGCATCCGGCGCCGGCCCGCCCGCCGGAAGGACCGGGAAGCCCGGCACGACGCCCGGGGCCAGCGCCCCCAGCAGCAGGACGGCGGCGATCCAAACCGCGGGGGAGGCGATCCGCGCCACCGGCGGTCCGGCGAGAAGTCCCGCACCGCCGCCGCCGGCCGCGGCCGCGGCTCCGCCGAAGAGACCGGCGCCGATTCCGCGGCCCGCCACGAGCGCCCACGTGAGGCCCGCCGCGAGCAGCATCTGGAGACTGCCCGCGCTGCCCGCCAGCGAGAGGCTCAGGGCGAGGGGCGAGGCGGCGAGAAGGCCCCCGGCGATCCACGCTCCGGCCGTCCCGCCCCGGCGCCCGGCGGCGGCGGCCGTCAGCGCGACGGCCAGGACTCCCAGCCCGATGGCCAGCAAGCGTCCGAGCCGCAGCAGGGGGTCGGGGTCCGGCGCCACGTCGGGAGCGGTGCCTACCGTGACCACGGGCGTCGTCGTGAAGCGGTCGAGGCCCGCCAGCAGCGTGATCCAGGCGTCCGAGAGCGACGGGTCGGCCGGGATGGGGAGGGAGCCGCCGATCGTGGAGATCGTGCCCACGGCCCACGACTCCTCCGGTGAGGGGCCGGGCTGGACGGCGGGGAGCACGGCCAGCCGAAGCCCGAGGGCGAGGAGCCCCAGCCCCAGCACCGGGAGAATGCGACGCGTGAGGGGCGCTTCGGACATCGAACTCCCTTCCTCGACGGGGGTTGCAGCGTCGAAGATTGTAGCGATCGCCGCTCAGGCCGCCAACCCCTCCCGGTTGCTCGCGTCGCCGTTTCCGCCTAACGTGGGACGTTGCGCCGCCCCGCCGGGGCGCCCCACGAAAGGCGAAGCGTGACGGACTTCGGGATGCAGTTTCTGCGGGAGCTCGTGGACGTCTTCCTCGAGGCCTCGCCCTACATCCTCCTGGGCTTCACGGTGGCGGCCGGCATCCAGATCCTGCTGCCGGTGGGCCTCGTTCAGCGGCTCCTGGGCCGCGGACGGGTGCGTCCCATCTTCGTGGCGTCGCTGCTCGGCATCCCGCTGCCGCTCTGCTCCTGCTCCGTCCTGCCCACGGCGCTGGCGCTCCGCAAGCGCGGAGCCAGCCGGGGGGCCACGCTCTCGTTCCTCGTCTCCACCCCCGAGACCGGCATCGACTCCATCGCCCTGACCTGGGGGCTGATGGATCCGCTGATGGCCATCTACCGGCCGTTCGCTGCGCTGGTCACGGCGCTGACCGCCGGATTCGCGGCGGAGCTGGGCGGGGGCGACGACAAGGACGAGGCGTCGCGCGCCGGGGTCGGGGAGGCGGAGGCGAAGCCCGAAGCCGACGATCCCGCCTGCGCCTGCGGTCCGGACGAGGACGCCGGACATGACCACCATCATCATCACGACAAGCTCGCCGCGGAGGAGCAGTCGGCCGCCGAGAGGGCGCGGTTGCCCTGGTCCTCGAGGTTGCGCCAGGGGTTCCGGGGCGCCTTCGTCGAGATCTTCGACGAGACGTCGCACTGGATGCTCGCCGGGCTGATCGTCTCCGCGCTGATCGCCGTGCTGCTTCCGGCCGAGATCGTCACGCGCTACCTGTCGTCCGGCGTCGTGCCCATCCTGCTGATGCTGGTCATCGGGATCCCGCTCTACATCTGTGCGTCGGCGTCCACGCCCATTGCGGCCGCGCTGATCCTGAAGGGACTGTCGCCGGGCGCGGCACTGGTGTTCCTCCTCGCCGGGCCCGCCACGAACGTCGGGTCGCTCGCCATCCTGTCGCGGACGCTGGGCCGGCGGGCGATGGCCATCTACCTCGGCAGCATCGCGGTGCTGAGCGTGGCGCTCGGCGTCCTCCTGGACGCGATCTACTCGGGAATGAACCTGGACATCACCGCCGCCATCGGCGAGAGCGGAACCGTTCCGCTCTGGATCAGCGTGCCGGCGGCCGTCGTGTTCACGGGCCTGCTGTTCGTCTCGTTCCGGCGCACCGCGCCGCCGGTGGAGTTCCGGCGGGTGTGGAACGGCCTGGAGAAGCTGGTCGGCTTCCGGCTCACGCGTCGGGTGTCCGTCGGAGTGCTGGCGCTCGCCGCCGCCTGGATCGTCGCGGCGGCGTGCACGGTGCAGGTGCCGCCGGGATCGCGCGGACTCGTGCAGCGGTTCGGCGTTCCGCGCGCGGCGGACCTGGGCGAGGGGCTGCATTTCAAGTGGCCGCCGCCGGTGGAAACGGCGCAGATCGTGCCGGCGGACGAGGTCCGTCGCCTGGAGATCGGGTTCCGCTCCGCTCCGGAGGCGTCGACCGCCCCGCTGGCGCCGGGCAGCGCCCGCACCACGCGCGGTCTGGAGGAGGAATCCATCTTTCTCACCGGCGACGAGAACCTCATCGCCACGAAGGCGGTGCTCCAGTACCGCGTCCTCGAAGCGTCGCGCTACGCGTGGGGTTCGCGCGATCCGGAGGGGACGCTGCGTCTGGAGACCATCGCCGAGACGCTGGAGGTGCTGGCCGGACACGCCATCGACGGCGTGTACACGGGTGAGCGCGCGCTCGTGGAGTCGAAGATCCTCGACGGCGTTCGTGAGCGGGCGGCCTCGCTGGATCTCGGCGTGGAGGTCGTGGACTACTGCCTGAGCGACGTGCACGCGCCGCCCGAGGTGCACGCCGCGTTCCGCGACGTCGCGAGCGCACAGGAAGACAAGCAGACCGCCATCAACGTCGCCTACCGCTTCCAGGATGAGACGGTGAACCTGGCGCGGGGCGAGGCCGCCCGACTCGTCGAGGAGGCGCGCGCGCAGGCCACCACGCAGCGGCTCAAGGCGGAGGGGGAGAGCTCCAGCCTGCAGGCGCGCGCGCTCGCCTACCGCGAGCACGCCGTCGGCACGGACGTGCGCCTCTACCTGGAGACCGTGGAGCAGACGATGGCCGGCGCCCGCAAGATCGTCCGCCCGGGGTGGCGCGGCAGCGGCGACGTGGATCTCTGGATTTCGAACGGGGGCGAAGCGCCGGCCCCCGTGGACGACATCATTCGCGGCAGCGACGTGCGTCGCGCGCAGCGCGAGTCGAGCGAGGAGTAGCCCGATGAAGAACGCAAGGACCGTGGGCATCGTCGTGATCCTGGCGGTGCTCCTCTTCACCACCGCCTTCTTCACGGTGGACGTCACCGAGATGGCGGTGGTCACGCAGTTCGGGCGGCCGGTGAGCGTCGTGACGGAGCCGGGCCTGCGCTTCCGTGTCCCGCTCGTGCAACAGGTGCGCCGCTTCGACGCGCGGCTGCAGATCCTGGAACCGGCGCAGTCGGAGTACCTCACGAACGACAAGAAGAACGTCGTCGTGAACTACTTCGCGGTGTGGCGCGTCGCGGATCCGCTGGCCTACTTCCGTGCGCTGCCCTCGGAGGCGGCCGCCGCCAGCCAGCTCTCGGACGTGATCGGTTCGGAACTGGGTTCGGCGCTGGCCGCGGTTCCCTTCGACGACCTCATCAACGTGGACGAGGAGCGTCGGCGGCTGCGGGAGATGGTCGACGGCATCGAGGCGACGGTGCGCGAGGCGGCGGCCCGCGAGTACGGCATCGAGGTCGTGAACCTCGACGTCCGCCGGCTTTCGTTCCCGGACCAGAACCGGCGCAGCGTGTTCGAGCGGATGCGGGCCGAGCGCGAGCGCATCGCCCGCCGCTTCCGCTCCGAGGGCGAGGAGGAGGCGCGTCGCATCCGGGCGAAGGCCGACGGCGAGGAGAGCCGCATCCTGGCCGAGGCGTACCGCGAGTCCGAGGTGCTGCGTGGCGAGGGCGAGGCCGAGGCCACGCGCATCTACGGCGAGGCCATCGCCCGCGATCCGGAGTTCTACGAGTTCACGCGGACGCTGGAGGCGTACCGCAAGATCCTGGACGACGAGACCACGCTGATCCTGCCGTCGGACTCGGACCTCATGAAGCTGCTGACGGAAGGCCTGGAGCGCCGGGGGGCTCGACAGCCTTGATCCGTCGCGCGCTCCTCCGGTTCGGCGCTCCGGCGCTGATCGTCCTCTGGCTGGCCACCGGCATCTACACGGTGGAGTCCGAGGAACTGGCCGTGGTGAAGCGGTTCGGCCGCGTGCTGGATGCCGCCGTGCCGTCGGGCATTCACTACCGGCTGCCCTGGCCGATCGACACGCACGAGACGTTTGAGACCACCACCGTCTACAAGATGGGCGTGGGCATGATCACGCGCGACTACCTGCGCGGGATCCCGTCCCCGGAGGAGCTCTCGCTCTGGCTCACGGGCGACACGAACATCCTGTCGGTCGAGCTGATGATCCAGTACTCCGTGGTCGACCTGGCCGCGTACCTCTACCGCATGGAGGGTGCGCAGTTCCTGATGGCGCGGATCGCGGAGTCCGCGCTCACGGACGTGGCGGGCGGGATGGCCGTGGACGATGCGCTCACGACCAGCCGCCCGCAGATTGCGCGGCTGGTGAAGGAGCGCACTCAGGAGAAGCTGGACGAGATGGCGGTGGGCATCTCCATCAACTCCGTGAACCTCATCTCCGTGGATCCGCCCAGCCAGGTCATCGACGTGTTCCGCGACGTCTCCAACGCTGCGGCCGACCGGGAACGCATCATCAACGAGTCCAACGGCTACGCCAACTCGGTGATCCCGCGGGCCCGCGGCGAGGCCGCGTGGATCGTGCAGCGCGCCACCGCGGACCGCGACGGCCGCATCGCCCAGGCCACGGGCGAGTCCGCGCGCTTCCTGGCCGTCCTGCAGGAGTACAAGAAGGCGCCGGCCCCCACGCGCCGCCGCCTCTACCTGGAAACGCTGGAAGAGGTGCTTCCACGCGTGCGGCAGTACGTCGTGGACGCAAACGATCCGGAGGGCTTCAACCTGAAGATCCTGGACCTGGAGAAGGGGCGGTCCCGTTGACCGGCAACGAGCGACTCGTCATTGCCGCGGTGGCCGTCGTCGTCCTTACGCTTGTCGGCGGTCTGCTGCCGCTCGTGCGCGAGTGGAGCCGATCCACCATCCGGCTGTTCCTGGCGTTCGGCACGGGCGTCCTGCTGGGCGCGGCGTTCTTCCACATGCTGCCGGAGGCGATCCACGGACTGGGCGAGGCCGTGGGCTTCCCGCTGCTCGCCGGGTTCCTTCTGATCTACGTGCTGGAGCGCTTCGTGATGGTGCACCCCTGCGAGGAGGAGGGCTGCTCTTTCCACCACATGGGGCTGGCGGCGTTCTGCGGGATCACGCTCCACGCGCTCATCGACGGCCTGGCGCTCGGCGCGGGCGTGGCCATCCCCGAGCTCTCCGTCGCGGTGACGATGGCCATCGTGCTGCACAAGCTGCCGGCGTCGCTCTCGCTCACCGGGATTCTCATCCACTGCTCCTACCCGCGCAGCCGCATCCTCTGGATGCTGGCCGTGTTCGCGCTGGCCACCCCCATCGGGGCGGTGCTCTCGCTGACCCTGCTGCGGAACCTCACGGGCGACGCCCTCCACTACGCGGTGGCGTTCTCGGCCGGGACGTTCCTCGCCATCGCCACGGCCGATCTGCTTCCGCAGGTGCACACGTCGCCGGAGGGGCGCTACCGGAACCTCCTGGCGCTTTTCGCCGGGATTCTCGTGATGACCTTCGCGGGGCGCGGCCACCAGCACGGTCCGGTCGGCCCGGACCCCGATCACGATCACGCCGGGGTGCCGGACCACGACCACGACCACGAGCACGATCACGATCACGCCGCCGCGCCGCCCCAGACCTCGCCCTGACGGCGAGGGGCGGCTTCCGCCGGTCCGCGTGCTATCCTCGGGATTCCACCCACCGAGGAGATCGCTCATGCCGCGCCTGCCCCTGGCCGGGTTGCTCGCCCTGACCCTGCTGGCCTCGTCGACCGCGTTCGCCCTGCCGCCCGCCCCGCTCTGGTCGCCCGATCATCCCCGGTGCCGCCTGCTCGGGGACGAGCCGCTGCGCGATCCCCGGTCGCCCGTGTCCAACGTCCGTGCGCGCACGGATCGTCCGGCGGCGCGCTCCGGCGGCTTCGACGGCTGCCCGCACTCCTTCGACGCGCTGCACTACGAGGTGAACCTGGACTCGCTGGACGTGGCGACGCAGTGGCTGGAAGGGCACGTCGTGCTGAAACTGGAGTCGCAGCAGAACGCGCTGGCGTCGATCGATCTGGATCTGGCGGCGCCGCTCGCAGCCACGTCGGTCACGCTGCTCCCCTCCACGCCGCTGACGTTCTCGCAACTGGGCGACGTCCTCACGATCGACTTCGGCGTGAGCGCGCCCGACCTGGGTGACACCGTCTCGGTGGACGTGGCGTACGAGGGGACGCCGTGGAACGAGGGCACCGGCGGCTTCGGCGGCTTCTGGATGTACGGGTTCCCGCGGACGATGTTCTCGATGGGCGTCGGCCTCAACGCCGATCCGCCGTCGATGGGGCGGACCTGGTTCCCGTGCTACGACAAGCCGTGCGACAAGGCCACCGTGGACGTGAACGTCACCGTACCGCTGAACCATCGGGCGATGGCGAACGGACTCCTCGTCAGCGTGGACTCCACCGCCACGAACCACACCTGGCGATGGTCGCACGACTTCCCGACGTCCACGTACCTCACCGCCGTGTCGGCCGCGCGCTACCGTGTCGTGTCGGACACCGTCGTGACGGATCCGCGCATCGACGTGTGGGTCCACCCGCAGGTGGAGGACGAGGCCGTCGTCTCCTTCCAGAACGTGGACGCGATGATGGCGACGTACGAGTCGCTCTTCGGTCCGTATCCGTTCGACAAGTTCGCCTACATGACGACGCCCATTGGCGACATGGAGCACCAGACCTGCGTGAGCCACGCGCTGTCGCTGGTGAACGGCGCGAACACGTTCGACGACATCCTCGCGCACGAGATGACGCACCAGTGGTTCGGGGACTGCGTGACCTACGGGAGCTGGGACGACGTCTGGCTGTCCGAGGGGTTCGCCACCTACGGCGAGGCGCTGTTCCGCGAGGCGCAGGGCGGCAGCGCCGCGTACCACTCCTACGTGACCGCCGCCATCCAGGGCGCGGTGCTGAACTCCGGCACGATCGAAGGCGTGTGGAACGCGGACGACAAGTGGGGGACCGCCACGTACGAGAAGGGCGGCGCGCTGCTCCACATGCTGCGCGGCGTGCTGGACGACGATCCGCTGTTCTTCCAGGTGCTGAACGACTACCACGCGAATCACGCGTACGGGAACGCGGTCACCACGGACTTCGTCGCGGGCGCGGCCGTGACGACGGGCCAGGACCTCACCTGGTTCTTCGACCCGTGGCTGTACGGCGAGGGCCACCCGATCTACGAGTACGGCTGGTCCTACGACGACCTCGGCGGCGGGCAGTTCCAGGTGGACGTGCTCATCCGCCAGATCCAGACGACGGCGAATCTGTTCGACATGCCGGTGGACTTCCGCGTCCAGACGGCGGGCGGGGACTTCGAGTTCTCGGAGCGCATCGACCTGGCGGAGGAGACCGTCTCGTTCGTCGTCGGGGCGGAGCCGACGGGTCTCCTCGTCGATCCGGACGACTGGATCCTGGACGAGCAGCAGCTCGCTCCCACGTCCGTGGATTTCGGACCCGACGTCGCGGCCGCGCAGTCTCTGCGGCTCCTGCCGCCCCGGCCGAACCCGGCGTCGCTGCGGGCCCGCATCGACTACTACGTGCCGCGCGCGGGGCGCGTCGCGGTGACGCTGCACGACGTGCAGGGACGTCGCCTGCGGACGCTCTCCGACGAGGTCGAGCAGCCGGGCGCCCGATCGATCACGTGGGACCGGCGGACGGACTCCGGACGGCGCGTCGCCAGCGGGGTGTACTGGGTCCGCGTGGCCACGGACCGGGAGCACCGGACCGCGAAGGTCATCCTGGTCGATTAGAACCCTATGTAGGGTGAGCGCTCCAGCGGCCGGTTTTCTTCGTGTGACACGGAGCTTCCGGCGGTACAGTGCCCCCGGGCTTCCCGGAGGGACGGGACGTGGTGACGACGAGGGGGGCGGGCCCGGCCGCGGCGATGGTTCTCGCCGGCGGGCTCCTGATCCAGGCGACGATCGCGCCGGCCGCTCCGCAGCGGGCGGGCGAGGCGCTCGTGTACGAGGCGGACGATCCCCATCGTCCCGTCGTGCGCGGCGAGCTCCTGGACGAGGGATTCGAGGGGGGCGTCTTCCCGCCGGCCGGCTGGAGCTACACGCCGCTGCGCCCCTTTCCCCACAACTGGCACGGCGCCACCACGTCGGACGAGGTGCGCGCGGGCACGTCGTCCGCGGCCATCGAGCGGCAGGACCAGTTCGTCCAGGACGAGGCGCTCTTCGCGCCGCCGCTGGACCTCTCCGCCGCCTCGCCCACCGATCTCCGGCTCTCGTTCTGGTTCCGAACCGACCCCATCTGGTTCCAGGCGGGCGATGCCTGGTTCCGCGTCCACGTCTCGCCGAACGGAACGGACTGGACGCGCGTGTTTACGGTGGAGGGCTCCACCGACACGGGCTGGACGTGGCGCAACGCGGTCGTCGACCTCTCGCCGTGGGCGTCGGAGACGGACCTCCGCGTCCGGTTGCGCTACTTCGGGCGGGAGGGCGCGGACTTCTCCCTGGACGACGTCCGCGTCGGGACGATCGCCCCGCCGACCCCACCGGCCAACGACGACTGCGCCGGGGCGATCGCGGGCGCCTTCCGGCTGGGACCGGACGTGGGTTCCTTCCAGGTCGATGCCAACAGCTTCTTCGCCACGCACGACTACGGGCTGCCGCTGGGGACGAGCTGCACCGGCTTCGCCCACACCGGCCGCGACCTCGTGTGGGAGGTCCACGTTCCGGAGCAGCACCACTTCGTCGCCACGATGGACACCGTGGGCGACTGGGACGACACGCTCTTCCTCATCTCCGACTGCGGCGATCCCGCGGGGTCGTGCGTGGCCGGCGAGCGCGCGTTCCCCGACGGAGCGCAGGTGGCGATGCCGAACTTCGGGCCGGGCACGGCCGTGTACTACCTCGTGGCGTCGGGGTGGGGGAACGAGGCCGGCGAGTTCCGGCTGACCGGCGGCATCCATCCGGGCACCTCGGTGGAGCCGACCACCTGGGGCCGCATCAAGGCATCGTACCGGTGAGGCGGCCGATGCGCATGGCGGCGGTCGTCCTGGCGCTGGCGATCGCCCGCGTCGCGGCGGCCGCGCCGTCGCTGGAGGTCTCGCCGACCACCGTGGACTTCGGCGGGACGATCATCGGCCGCGTCGCCCTGGAGACGCTCACGCTCCGCAACGTCGGGGATCAGCCGCTGATCTTCGGCGCGCCGGCCGTCGACAGTCCGTACTTCTCGCTCGGCGGTCCGGACGGCGGGCTGGATCCGGGCACGTCGATTCCCGCCGGGGACTCGCTGGCGGTCGGCGTCGCGTTCCGGCCGGAGACCGGCGACACGCTGAACGCCACGCTGACGCTGCCGTCCAACGATCCCGCGCAGCCGGAGTTCGAGGTTCCGCTCTCGGGGCACGGTGGAAGCAGTCCGGTCATCGGAGTGTCGCCCGCCTCGTTCTCCCCGGTGCTGGACTTCGGGGACACCACGAGCCTACCCCTGGAGATTCGAAACACCGGCGACCTGGACCTGGAGTGGACGCTCTCGGCTCTGCCCGACGCGGGACTTCGGACCCGCCTCGCGGGGGTCCGCGTGCTGTGGGACCGCACGCACAACGGGCAGTCGGCGCTCTCCTGGTCCGAGTTCGTGGGCGAGCTGGAGGCCGGCGGCGCGATCGTGGAGGAGCGTCTGTCCGGCGCGATCAATGCGGCCGCGCTGGCCCCGTACCGCCTCTACGTGGCGGCGGAGCCGACGATCGCCTGGGCGGCGGCCGAGCGCGCGGCGCTGGCCGAGTGGTGCGCGCTGGGCGGCGGAATCCTGCTGATGGGAGACAGCGGGCCCTCGTCCGGGCACTTCAACGCGCTGCTCTCGGAACTGTCCTCGGGCATCGTGTACTCGCTGGAGACCACCCTGGGCGACGTCTCCGTGACGAGCTCCGGGATCTCCTCGCATCCGAGCACCGCCGGGATCTCCCGGCTCTACGTCGGCACGCAGGCGCGGAAGCTGTCGCCGCTGAGCGCGCCCGCGTCGGGCCTCGTGCGCGCGCAGACGGACTTCCCGATCGTGGCGGCGGCCGACCTCGGGATCGGGCGGGTGGCGGCGCTGGGCGAGGAGCTGTTCGACAACGTCGTGCTGGCGACGGCGGAGGGGCTGTCCACGCCGGGGCAGAATCGCGCGTTCGGCGTCCAGCTCGTCGACTGGCTGGCGGGCGGTCTCTGGGTACGGCCGGACCTGGCGTCCGGAACCACCGCGCCGGGCGATACCAGCACCGTCTCGCTCTTCTTCGACTCGGCCGACCTGGCCGGCACCACGCTGCACGCGACGCTGGTCGTCGCGTCGAACGACGTGGCCAACCCGGAGGTCGACGTCCCCGTCACGCTCACGATCATCGGGGCGCCGGAGATCGACGTGATGCCGGCCACCCTGGACTTCGGGCCGGTGCCGGAGGAGACCGCCGGGTCCGACACGCTCGTGGTGAAGAACCCGGGATCCGAGCAGCTCGACGTGAGCGGCGTGAGCGTCGACGATCCGGCGTTCTTCGCGGACGCCTCACCGTTCTCGCTGGCGCCCGGGGACTCGCAGTTCGTGGAGATCTCGTTCCAGCCGGACGCCATCGGCGCGTTCACCGGAACCGTCACCTTCTCCAGCAACGCCGCCAACGACTCGGCGCTCGCCGTCCCGGTGGCGGGCGACGGCATCGTCAACTGCTCGCTTCCGTGCGGATCGTCGTCGCTGAGCGCGGGGGACATCGACGGTGCGATCGGCTTCGAGTTCTGGCTGACGGTCGACGTGTCCGACACGCCGGCCCCGATCCAGTCGTTCGGCTTCGAGCTGAACTACGACGCCGCGCACCTGGAGTATCGCGGGGCGGTGCAGGCGGGCGATCTGGGATCGTTCAATCCCATCGCCCAGGAGAACGAGCCCGGGCGGCTGAGCTGCGGCGGATTCGGGGCGTCCATCCCGGCCGGCTCCACTGGACCGCTCGTCCGCCTGCTGTTCGCGGTGGTCTGCGACACGTGCCCGGAGGGAACACAGTCCGAGATCACCGTCACCGATCTCGTGGAGGACGTGGCCGCGCTGCGCCCGTGCTGCGGCACGCTGACCATCGCGGCGTGCCCCAGCGGTCACGGGGACGTGAACCTGGACGACGTCCTCGGCGGGACGGACGCGCTGTGCGCGCTGCGGATCTGGGCCAACGGCGGCAATCCGGTGCCGGACGAGGAGTGCCAGGCCAACGGTGACTGCGAGGCCGAGGCCGCGGACGTCACCTGCGACGGCGTCGTCACCCCGGGCGATGCCCAGGCGATCTACGAGCGCGTGCTCTGCGTCGCCGATCCGTTCCCCGTGCCGTGCTTCGGCCAGGGCGATCCGGATCCGTGCGGCTCGCTACGCGCGGTGGGGGAGACGGCCGTGCGCTGGGGAGCGCCCGAGCGCGACGGAGATCTCTGGCGCCTGCCCGTGGTGGCCGCCTCGGAGGCCCCGTCGGCGTTCGGGCTGGAGCTGGCGATGGACGGAGGCGCCGAGATCATCGCGGCGGAGCCCGACCCGAGCGCGTCCGGCTGGCTCCTGGCGCAGGCGTCGCCGGCGGCCGGTCTCGCGCGCGTCGGCGCCGTTCGCCCGACGGCGTTCGAGACGGCGCCGCCGGCCGCCGGGGAGACGATCCTGGTGCTGACCGTGCGGGCGCCCGGACCCGGCGCGGTGTCGGTCGTGGAGGCCGTGGAGTCCGTGTTCCGCGGTCCGGCCGTCGCGGACGGCACGCCGGGCGGCCTCGTCCGGGAGGGCATCCGGGCGCTGCGTCCGAACCCCGTACGGGACCGCCTGGAGATCGAGCTGGCGGCCGCTCCCGGGCGGTCGCCCCGGACGCTCCGCATCGTCGACGTGGCGGGACGGCGGGTCCGGGCGCTGGATCCGGGCACGGAGCCCCGCACGGTGGTGGTCTGGGACGGCCGGGACGACGAAGGTCGGCCGACCGCGTCCGGCGTCTACTTCGTCGTCCTCCGCCGGGACGACGACCTCTGGACGCGGAAGGTCCTGCGCGTCCGCTGACTTCCCCACGCCGTCGCCATCGCGTATCCTCGGTCGCTGCTTCCACCCCGGAGGACTCCCGTGGCTCCCGCTCCCCGTCGCGACACCCGCACCGTGTACGTCGGCCCCGTGCCGATCGGCTCGTGCCATCCCATCGTGGTGCAGTCCATGACCAACACCGACACCGCCGACGTGGCGGGCACGGTGGAGCAGGTGGAGCTGCTGGCCCGGGCGGGATCCGAGCTGGTTCGCCTCACGGTGAACACGCGGGAGGCCGCGGCCGCGGTGCCGGAGATCGCCGCGCGCCTCGCGGACCAGGGCGTACACGTGCCGCTCATCGGCGACTTCCACTTCAACGGGCACGTGCTGCTACGCGACTTCCCGGACTGCGCGCGGGAGCTGGCGAAGTACCGGATCAACCCGGGCAACGTGGGGAAGGGCGACCGCCACGACGAGAACTTCGCCACGATGGTCCGCGTCGCCATCGACCACGACAAGCCGGTGCGCATCGGCGTGAACTGGGGCTCGCTGGACGGCGAGCTGGTCACGCGGATGATGGACGAGAACGCCGCCCGCCCCGAACCGGCCGATGCGCGCGACGTGACGCTGGAGGCGATGGTGGAGAGCGCCGTCCGATCCGCGGAGCGCGCGCAGGAACTGGGACTCGCGCCGGAGAAAATCATCCTCTCCGTGAAGATGTCGCTCGTGCAGGACCTGGTGGAGGTCTACCGGCGGCTCGCGGCGCGGACGGACCTGCCGTTCCACCTCGGCCTCACGGAGGCCGGCCTCGGCACGAAGGGCATCGCCAACACGTCGGCGGCGCTGGCGCTTCTCCTCCAGCAGGGCATCGGCGACACGATTCGCGCCAGCCTGACGCCTCGCCCCGGCGGCGATCGGGCCGAGGAGGTTCGCCTGTGCCAGCAGGTGCTGCAGGGACTCGGCTTCCGGAGCTTCTCGCCGCAGGTGACCGCGTGTCCGGGGTGCGGCCGCACCACCAGCACGCTCTTCCAGAGCCTCGCGGAGAGCATCCAGGAATGGCTGGCCTCCCGCATGCCCGTCTGGCGACGGACCTACCCCGGCGTGGAGGAGCTGAAGGTGGCGGTGATGGGCTGCATCGTGAACGGCCCGGGCGAATCGAAGCACGCCGACATCGGGATCTCCCTGCCCGGCACCGGGGAATCGCCCAAGGCGCCCGTCTACGTGGACGGGGAGAAGGTCACCACGCTCCAGGGCGACGGGATCGTGCAGGACTTCTCCGCGCTGGTGGAGGAGTACGTGCATCGTCGATGGGGCGCGGCGGAGCCGGTCTCGCGGACCTAGCGGCCCCCGGCGTGCTCGAGCCGCGACGCGCCCGATTTCCGTCCGCCACGAATCTAGGGAAACAACCTCGGCTGCTTCGGCATCTTCGGCAGGGCCAGATGCGTGAAGATGGCGTCCACCCAGTCGTAGGGGTTGTCCGCGCGGAGCGCGCACACCGAGACGTCCAGCTCCTCCACCAGCCGGTCGATCGTGGCGTCGATCTCGCGCTGGAAGCCCACGTCCGTATCGCGCGTGCCGTCGAAGCTGGGTTGCTGCCAGAGCGGCACCTTGAAGAGCGCGTCGTAGGTCCGCGTCCATTCGCGGATCCACGGATCCAGATCCTCGCGGCGACCGACGGCGTGCACCAGGTACGCGTAGTTGTCGAGGATGGAGCGGTCGCACACGATGACGTCGTCCGTCCCGGCTGCGGCCAGCTCCCGCGCGCACTGCGTGTGGAGGATCCAGCTCTGCGCCCCCAGCGTGGTGTCCCGGTTGATCGGCAGCGGGCACTCGCGGGCGATCTCCGTGACGAGCTGCACGCCCCGGTCGATGCGCTTCAGGCGCGCGGCCAGGTCGAAGCAGAGCGTCGTCTTGCCGACGCCGTGCGTTCCGATGAGCGCGATCTTCATCCATTCCTCCGCGGGCGGCACACCATACCATGCGAAGGGCCGGCTCCCCGCGCGGAAACCGGCCCCATCGCGTCGCCCGCCGATGACGTTCGGCGGGAAGCTCCGGACTAGTCGTAGTACTCGAGGCCGAGGTGTGTGATGAGCTCCTCGCCCTTCAGGTGGCGGAGCGTGTTCTTCAGCTTCATGAGCTGGATGAAGAGATCGTGCTCGGGATACACCGACTCGGCGTGCTGCGGGCTCTTGAAGTAGAACGACAGCCACTCCTGGATGCCGCGCATGTCCGAGCGCGACGCGAGGTCCAGGAAGAGGGCGAGATCCAGGACGATCGGCGCGGCGAGGATGGAGTCGCGGCAGAGGAAGTCCACCTTGATCTGCATCGGCATACCCATCCAGCCGAAGATGTCGATGTTGTCCCAGCCCTCCTTGTTGTCCCCGCGCGGCGGATAGTAGTTGATCCGCACCTTGTGCGAGATGTCGCCGTACAGCTCGGGGTACTTCGAAGGCTGCAGGATGTATTCGAGCACGCCGAGCTTGGACTCCTCCTTCGTCTTGAACGACTCCGGATCGTCCAGCACCTCTCCGTCGCGGTTCCCCAGGATGTTCGTGGAGAACCAGCCGTTCATGCCCAGCAGGCGCGCCTTGAAGCCCGGGGCCAGAATCGTCTTCATGAGCGTCTGGCCGGTCTTGAAGTCCTTGCCGCAGACCGGGACGCCCTCCCGCCGCGCCAGCTCCACCAGCGCCGGGACGTCACAGCTGAGGTTGGGCGCGCCGTTCGCGAACGGGGTGCCCGTCTTGATGGCGGCGTAGGCGTAGACCATGCTCGGCGCGATGGCGGGATCGTTTTCCATCATCGCCAGCTCGAACGCCTCGATGGTCTCGTGCGCCGCCCCCGGCTTCATGAAGACCTCGGTGGAGCCGCACCACACCATCACGGTGCGGGCGAGATCGTTGACCTTGCGGAACCGCTCGATGTCGTCCATGAGCTGGCGCGCGAGGTCCATCCAGTTGTCGCCCTTCTTCACGTGCGTCCCGTTCAGCTTCTTGACGTAGCGCTGGTCGAAGACCGCGGGCCAGGGACGGATCTGCTCCAGCTGCGGCTGCAGCGCGCGCAGCAGGTCCTTCTCCAGCACGCCGGAGCGCATCGCGGCGTCGTACACGTTCTCGTCGAACGGATCCCAGCCGCCGAACACCAGGTTCTCCAGGTCCACCAGCGGGACGAAGTCCTTGATGGCCGGTGAGTTGTCGTCGGTGCGGGGGCCGAGGCGGATGGTGCCCATCTGCGTGAGCGAGCCGATCGGCTGGCCGAGGCCGGCCTTCACGGCCTCCACCCCGGCGATGAACGTCGTGGCCACGGCACCCATGCCGGGGAGCAGGACTCCCAGCTTGCCGTCGGCGGATCGAATCTCGGAAGCCATGACTCTCCTTTTCGGGTCGGCTTGAGGGGCTCCGGCTCGGAGCCGCGGAACCCCGCGAGCAGCTCTCCGCTCGTGGAGTCCCGTTCCGGCCGGACGTTCGCCCGGCCGCGCAACGTCAAGGTACGCAGGACCGGTTTGATTGTTCCAATCAATCTTATTTGCGAATAGGATAAATGGAGATTATCGGAGGTGGCGCGTGGAGCTGAGAGCGGTGCGGCACTTCGTGGCGGTGGCGGAGACGGGGTCGTTCCGCGCCGCCGCGCGGCGGACCGGGGTCAGCCAGCCGGCGGTTTCCCAGGCGATCGCGGCCCTGGAGACGGAGCTGGGCGAGCCGCTGTTCGACCGGCTGGGGCGCCGCATCGCCCTGACCCCGGCCGGGCAGGCCCTGCTGGAGTCCGCGCGCCGCGTCGTTGCGGACTTCGACGCCCTGGGCACCGTGCTGGAGCGGGCCACCGGCGTCGTCCGGGGACGGCTGGAGCTGGGCACGACGGACGTGGCCAGCATCTACGTGCTGCCCAAGGTCTACCGGGCGTACCGGCGACGCCACCCCGACGTGGAGCTGTCCGTCCGCGTGGAGGGCACGGAGTCGCTGCTGCGCCAGCTCGCTGACGGGACGGTGGAGGTGGCCATCATCACGCTGACCGCGGGGCACCTCCGCGCCCCCGTGCCGACGGGCTTTCACGCCGAGCCGCTCTACCGCGAGCGGCTGGAGTTCGTCGTCTCGGGCCGGCATCCACTGTCCGGCCGGCGACGCCTCACGCTGGAGGAGCTGGCGGAGACCCCGCTGATCACGTTCAAGGAGGACTCCATCACGCGCCAGGCGGTCGACGCCCGGTTCCTGGAGGAGGGGCTGGTGCCGCGCGTGGCCATGGAGATGTCGTCCCCGGAGGCCATCAAGAAGCTCGTCGAGGTGGGGCTGGGAGCGTCCGTCCTGCCGATCCGGTCCATCTCGGGCGAGGTTCGCTCGGGGTCGCTGTCCGCGCTTCCGGTGCGCGGACAGCGGCTCCACCGCGTGCTCGGCGTCGTCCGGGATCCGCGGCGCACGCCGTCGCCGGCCGGGGCGGCCTTCCTGGAGCTGCTGGAGAGGATCCGGAACGTGGAGGCGGAACCGCGCCCCGCCGCTTGACCGGAGCGGCGGGGGCGCGGCACTCTCGTCGGTCGCGGGAGGAAGTTTGATGAGCGCAGGAGAAACGATGCCGTCGAGCGTGCGCGTCGTCGGGGCGATCGCCCTGGCGGGGGCCATCGCGCTCCTGCTGTTCGGAGGGGTCCGGGAGAACTTCCGCCCGATCGCCGGCGGCCGCGTGCCCGAGGACACGCCGGTGCCGGTCTGCCTGGAGCCGGCCGGCGACCTGGAGCATCCGCCCACGCTCTTCCGCTGGACGTCGGGCGGCGATGACGTCGACTTCGCGCAGGTGCTCCTGTTCGACGAGAGGCTCAACCGGGTCTGGTCCTCGGCTCCGGTGACCGGCGCGGAGCTCCGCGTGGAGTCCTCGGTGTTCGACGGCCTTCAGGCCGGGACGCTCTGTTCCTGGTCGGTCCGGGAGGTCCGGCAGGGCCGCCCGCGGGCCACGTCGGCGCTGGCGGAGTTCTCCTTCGAGTTCGACACGCAGGGTCGTCCCGTCGGCGAGTCCCTGCCCGCGCCGGAAATCCTCCGCCGCTGACCCCCTCGCGCCTCATTCCGCCGCCGGATCGGGCCGATCCCCTCCGAAGGGAGGGACTGCGTGATCGAACTTCTCTGGTGCGACGTCATCGCCCTGACGTTCGCCTCCGCCGTGGCCATCCTGGATCTGGACGTCCAGTGGCGATCGCATCGCCTCGGCCGGCCGATCTACGGCCTGCTCGTGCTGGCGGGGCTGTTCGCCCTGTACGTGCACGTGGTCCAGGAGGGCTGGATCCCGCTGCCCGGCTGGATCCTCGGCGGCTTCGCGCTGGCCTACCTGCCCTTCCTGTCCGGCGCCTTCATCGACCTGCCCGTCACCGATCGCAAGGCTCGCGAGGAGCTGGAGGAGCTGCTGCTGCGCCGCGACTGGCGCCAGCTTCTGCACGCGTCGGACGAGCGCGTCATCCGCGTGGGGCGTCGGCGACTGCGCGTGCACTGGGAGGGCAAGGAGGAGGAGGGAGCGCTCGTGCTGGAACTGGACGTGCATCCCAGCACGCTGCCGGTCACCGTCAGCCGCCCCCACGTGGCCTACGTGCGCGACCAGTCGCATCTGGAGAGGATTCGCGAGGACATCCGGCGCTCCCGCGATCGACGGGCGAGCGGCGAGTCGCCGATCCTGCCCGGCGAGTCCGACGCCGGTTAGCCGGTCACATGTCGCCGGCCGCGCCCTCCGGCAGGAACGTCCCGGGCTCGAAGCCGTCGCGCAGCTCCAGCCGGTCCAGGATGGTCTCCGCCGCGACCGATCCCGAGACGCGCGTGGTCACGCGGAACGGGAACCGGATCCCGTCCACGTCCCGGAAGTCGTGGGACTCCGCCACGAACGTCAGCGTGGCGTCGCCCTGGCCCATCTCCCCGACGACCCGACGGATGAGGCCCGTGTCCGGATCCACCTCGTAGGTGGTGCGGAGGTCGTCGCTCCACGCGCGCAGGACGCGCAGCCAGCCCTCGTCCGACTCGCCGGTCCGCTCCAGCTCCTCCGGATCCGCCTCGACCAGCTCGAACGGAGCCACGAGGCGGTGGTACTGCAGGTGCATGGAGGCGGTCATGTCCGGCGTGGACGGTCGCTGGCCGCGTCGGCCGCCGTTCCAGGCCAGTCGGCCGGCCAGGATTCGCACCTCGGCGCGGTGCGGGTATTCGATCACCGAGCGCAGGTCTCCCTGGCGCGACACCTCCCAGTCCACGCGCCCGTTCATCCCGTCCGCGACGGAAAGGATCTTGCCGCGGGCGTGGAAGCCGGAGACGTCGGCCAGCGGCTGACGACCGCCGTGCCCCTCGGCCACGAGTTCCTGGATCTGCGGCACCGAGACGTCCGCGTGAGCGGGCAGCGCCGCCCAGAGTCCCAGCACGATCCACAGCGGATGCGCGTTTCCCAGCCTCATGATCAACACCTCCACGTGCCAGTGTAGCGCGGATCGTCGCCGGCGACAGGGGCAGGAGGGATCTTTCCTTGCCTGACCCGGAGGATCGGCCGATGCTTCGCGAAACGCGCAGGCTTCCAGGAGGCGGACGTGGCGGAGTTTCGAGGATGGGGTGGGGCGGCGATCGTGACCGGAGCCACGTCGGGCATCGGGCTGGAGATCGCGCGGCAGCTTGCGGAGCGGCAGATGGACCTGATCCTCATCGCCCGCTCGGCGGCCAATCTCAAGGTGCTGGCCCAGAACCTCGCCTCGTCCAAGCGCATCACGGCCGTGCCGGTGGCCTACGACCTCTCCGATCCGCAGCTCACCGAGCACCTGCCCGAGATCTTCCGGGGCATCGACCTGGAAGTGGATCTGCTCGTGAACAACGCGGGCATCGGCGTCTACGGTCCGTTCACCGCGCAGTCGGCGGAGCGCGAGGCCGAGATGATCCGGCTGAACACCATCGCCCCGACGGTCCTGACGAAGATGTTCCTGCCCGGCATGTTGCGGCGTCGCCGTGGCGTGATTCTGAACGTCGCCTCCACGGCCGCGTTCCAGCCCACGCCCAACCTCGCCAGCTACGCCGGCACGAAGGCGCACCTCGTCTCCATGACGCACTCGCTCGACACGGAGCTGGCCGGCACCGGCGTGCGCTGTCAGGTGCTCTGCCCGGGTACCACCGCGACGAACTTCAGCAAGGTCTCCGGGGCCGCGACGCACCAAGCCCGTCGGCTGCCGGAGCAGACTGCGGTGGCGGTGGCCGAGGCCGCGATGCGGGGCCTGGACAAGGGGCAGCGGATCATCGTCCCGGGGGCGATGAACCGGGCGCACTCGCTCGCGTCGGGGCTCCTGCCGGACTCGTGGAAGGCACGGATGGCCGCTTCCGTCATGCGGCCGAAGCGCGGCCTCTAGGCGCCGTCGCGTCCGGCCGCGTCGGCCGGCACGGGCTCCGCGCGTTGCCAGGACTCGGGGAGATCCACCACCCGCAGCACGCGGCTCTCCGGACCCATCGAGTAGAGCACCAGCAGGCGCCGCCGGTCCGGCGTCACGTAGTTGAAGTACTGCGCCTGCCCTCGGTGGGGGTCCGAAGACCGGCGGTACTGCAGGTCGCGCGGCAGCGGATCGTTCTCGTCGTAGAAGCCGCCGGAGCGATCCCACCTCGTCTCCAGTCGCTCGACGAACCCGGGCGGGACCGGCGGCAGGAGCAGCAGCTCCCAGCGCTCGGGGAAGAACACCGACTGCGCTCCGCCCTGTCCGGTGACGAGGACCAATCCGTGATCCAGCACGGCCACGTACTCCGTCTCCCGGTGGACCGCCTCCCAGGTCTCGTCGCCCGTCTGCCAGAACAGCACCGGCCGCTCGCCGAACAGGTCCGAGACGACCGGATCGCGGTGCCCGCGCTGCGTCCAGTGCTCGTCGAGGCGCGGCAGGTAGGAGGTGAGGGATCCCTCGGGCGCGCCGTCGGATCCCAGGCCGAGGCGATCGGCCACGTCCCGACGGCGCTCGTCTTCCCGGCGCAGTCGTTCGGAACGGCGCTGGTGGATCTCGGCCAGCTCGCCCTGGTAGAGGGGCCACACCTTCTCGCCGCTCCAGGCGCCGTGGTACGTCTTGCCGATCTTCCACCGGAATCGCTGCCCGTCGCGCATCCCCGTGAACGGACGGCGCGCGATGAACTCCGACGTGACCACGTCGTAGATCCAGTGGTACGTCGTGAAGGAGCCGGTCAGCGACGACAGGAACCCGTGGTCGACCGACTCGATGAGCAGGTAGCGCCCGGTGGGATCCCATCCTCCGAGGCGGTTCGCGGGGCCGCGAGGCGCCTCGACCGGGCGATTCTCCCCGGTGGCCAGATCCAGCAGGAACGCGCAGCGCTGCGGCCGCCGGCGGAGGATGCCGCCGGGAATCACGTGCAGGTAGGCGAAGTGGTAGCCGTCCGGCGAGAACGACTCCTGCGTGACGGGGATTCCGCGCTGGAAGAGCCGGCCCTTGGCCGGTACGTCGCGGCAGGACGCCACGGGAAGGCGCTGGGGCGGCTCGGCGGCGGCCAGGGCGGCGGCGACCAGGAGCAGCAGCGGCGCCAGGCCGAGCGATCGGGTGGGGGACGGGCTCTTCATGCCTTCCAGACTAACGCTCCGGGCCGTCCTGCGATAGGGGGGGACCGGCGGGAATCGGCCGGAGGACGAACTCCAGGAACTGCGCCGGGAACCGGAAGGCGAACATCTTCTCGTAGCGGAGCGGGTAGCGGTTGGCCAGCCACTCGATGCCCAGCATCCGGAAGGGCCGCCACAGCGTGAGCCTCATCGACTCCTGCCGGAAGCGCGCATCCGAGTAGTGAGGGTACATCGTCTGGTCCGGCAGGAAGTAGTGGAACGACTCGGTGGAGAAGAAGTGCCGGTGCGTGGGATCCGTGTAGGCCTGCACGCTGGAGAAGTGGGGTACGCGGATCCGGATCTCGGCGCCGGGCTTGGCGATGCGGTGGAGCTCCTCCATTACGCGGATCACGTCGTCCAGATGCTCCACCACGTCCTGGCAGCGGACCACGTCGAACGCATCGGCCTCGAACGGCCACGGGAACGAGTCCAGATCGTGGACCACGTCGGCCTTTGTGTCGGCCGACCGGTCGATGCCGATCGCCCCGGGCAGCTTGTCGTTTCCGCATCCCACGTCGAGGATCTTCATGGCGACGATGCTAGCCGTCTCGCCTGCCGTTGCCAACCGAACCGGGCACGCCCGGCACCGCCGACCGGACGGCCTTCACCAGGCGAAGGGCCTCGGCCGGGCGCGCGGCCCCCAGCAGGTAGAGGGCCACGGGGTACGCCGCGATGCCGCCCACGAACCAGGCCAGCCGGTGCGCTTCGAGGAAGATCGCCGGACCGAAGGCCAGCGCGCCCGCCAGCACCGCCGGGAGCTGCGCGCGCAGCGCCTGTCCCGTCACGCCGAGCGTCGCGGGCAGCGCGGCCCCCGCCAGCACGCGGACCAGATAGGCCAGCGTCGTCGCCTGGGCCGCCCCGGCGGCTCCGAACCGCGGGATCAGCCAGAGGTTCGCGGCCACGTTCGTCGCGGCCGCGAGGCCCACCAGGATCAGGTTGCTGCGCTCCTCGCCCGTGGCGACGAGACGGGCCCCGATCACGATGTCCGCAAAGATCAGGATCTCGGCGAGCGCCAGCCAGGGCAGCACGTCGGCGCTCCCAGCGAAGTCGGCGCCGAACAGCAGAGAGACCAGCGGGCCCGCGTACGCGATCTCCAGCGCCGCAATCGGCAGCAGGGCGACGGTGAGCAGGCGCAGGCTCGCCCGGAACAGGCGATCCACCAGCGACGGCTCGTCCGTGTGGCGCGCGAAGAGCGGCACCACCGACGTCATCAGCAGGATCGGCAACAGGCTCGCCACCTCCGTCACGCGCGTCGGGGCGGCGTAGAGGCCCACCTCCGTCGCCCCGCGCATCCGCTCCAGCATCAGCACGTCGATGCGGGCGAGCACGACGTTCAGCAGGAGCACGCCCAGGAGCGGGGCGGCCGCCACCAGCCGTCCCAGCAGGCGCTCCAGATCCGTGTCGAACTGGGGGGTCATCCGCCGGAACGACAGCACCGCGAGCAGCAGCAGGAACGGGATCGGCGTGAGGCTCTGCGCGCCCACGGCGCCGTACAGGCCCCACCGCTCGATCATCCAGACCAGCACGCCCAGGTGCGCGGCCTCGGCCGCGGCGCTGAGGAACGTCGGCCAGCCCATTCGCAGGTCGACGCGGAACGGCACCTCCAGCAGCGTCCGCAGCGAGGCGCGCCGGTTGCTGGTCAGGAGCGTGAGGCCGCCGACCCCCACCAGGAGGAGGCCGCCCTCCTGGTTCGTGAGGGCGGGGAAGAGGAGCGCGGCCAGCGGGATGGCCGCCGCGGCCAGGGCCAGCCGCAGGATCAGGGCGTCGCCGAGGCGCGAGCGCGACTCGCGGGCATGCGGGGCCCGGGCCACGTCGCGCACCGTGAGCGCGTCGAGGCCGCAGTCCGCCAGCAGCTCGAAGAACGCCAGGTAGGCGAAGATCAGCGAGTATCGCCCGAACTCCTCCGGCCCCAGCGAACGCGTGAGGACGAGGTAGGAGAGGAGCACCAGCCCCTTGGAGAAGGCGGTGCCCAGCGCCAGGAACAGCGAGTTGCGGACGAGATCGGGGAGGGTGGCCATGGGGGGCGAACGGTAGCACCGGCGCCGGAGAGCGGGAAGCGGAACGAGTGGGCGATGAGGCGCGACGCGACGCTGGCCGCCATTCCGGGTACCATGGTCCCATGAACGAATCGAACCCCACGCCCCCGCGCCCGGTCGTCGACCTGAAGGCGCCGCTCCCGGCCCGCCGCTCCGAGGCGGAGCTGCGCGATCTCCTGTCGGAGCGGATCCTGGTCCTCGACGGCGCCACCGGCACCGGCATCCAGGCCCGGGACCTCACGCCCGGGGACTTCGGCGGGGCGGAGCTGGACGGCTGCAACGAGAACCTGGTCCGGACCCGCCCGGACGTCGTCTCCGATCTGCACGCGGACTACCTGTCCGTGGGGGCGGACCTCGTGGAGACGAACACCTTCGGCGGCACCCCGATCGTGCTCGGCGAGTACGGCCTCTCGGAGGAGACGCGCGCGCTGAACCGCCTGGCCGCGGAGATCGCCAAGCGGACGGCGGCCGCGTACTCCACTCCGGACAAGCCCAGGTTCGTCGCGGGAAGCATCGGGCCGACGACGAAGGCGATCAGCGTCACGGGCGGCATCACGTTCGACGAGCTGACGGCGAACTTCCGCGAGCAGGCGATCGGTCTCCTGGAGGGGAACGTCGACGTGCTGCTCGTGGAGACGCAGCAGGACACGCGCAACGTCAAGACGGCGCTCATCGGGCTGGAGCAGGCGTTCGCGGCAACGGGGACGCGCGTGCCGATCCTGCTGTCCGGGACCATCGAGCCCACCGGGACGATGCTGGCGGGGCAGGGCGTGGAGGCGCTGTGGGCCAGCGTATCGCACGCGCCGCTCTTCTCCATCGGCCTGAACTGCGCCACCGGCCCCGAGTTCATGACGGATCACCTGCGCAGCCTGTCGTCGCTGGCCGACTGTTTCACGTCGTGCGTGCCCAACGCGGGCCTGCCGAACGAGGACGGCGAGTACTCCGAGACCCCCGAGTCGATGGCGCAGGCGCTGGGCCGGTTCCTCGCCGAGGGGTGGGTCAACGTCATCGGCGGCTGCTGCGGCACGCGGCCGGACCACATCGCCGCGTTCGCGCGTCTCGTGCAGGGCGCCACGCCGCGCCGGCCGCAGGGGCAGCGCGCCACGATCGTCTCCGGCATCGACTTCCTGGAGGTGGACGACGACGTCCGCCCCGTTCACGTCGGCGAGCGCACCAACGTCATCGGCTCGCGGAAGTTCAAGCGGCTGATCGAGGAGGACCGGTTCGAGGAGGCCGCGGAGATCGCGCGGCGCCAGGTGCGCGGCGGCGCGCAGGTGGTGGACGTGAACCTGCAGAATCCGGACCGCGACGAGGTGGCGGACGTCGAGCGCTTCTACGAGAAGCTCGTCCGCATGATCCGCGTGCCCGTCATGATCGACAGCACGGACGCCGTGTCCATCGAGCACGCGCTGAAGTGGTGCCAGGGTAAGGCGATCGTCAACTCGATCAACCTGGAGGACGGCGAGGAGAGGTTTGAGGCCGTGTGTCCGCTGCTGACGAGCTACGGCGCGGCCGTCGTGGTGGGGACCATCGACGAGGATCCCGTGCAGGGCATGGGCGTCACGCGCGAACGGAAGATGGAGATCGCCCGCCGCAGCTACGGTCTGCTCACGGAGAAGTACGGCGTGCCGCCCGAGGACATCGTCTGGGATCCGCTGGTGTTCCCGGTCGGGACGGGCGACCAGAACTATCTGGGCTCCGCCGAGGAGACGCTGGCCGCGATTCCGCTCCTGAAGAAGGAGTTCCCGCGCACCAAGACGATCCTGGGTGTCTCCAACGTGAGCTTCGGGCTGCCGACCGCCGGTCGCGAGGTCCTGAACTCCGTGTACCTCTACCTCGCGACGAAGGCCGGTCTGGACTTCGCCATCGTCAACACGGAGCGGCTGGAGCGCTACAACCGCATTCCCGAGGAAGAGGTGAAGCTGGCGGAGGACCTGCTCTTCAACCGCGGCGACGATCCGGTGGCCGCGTTCGCCGCGCACTTCCGGGGCCGGAAACGGAGCGAGCAGGAGGAGAGCGGCGTCCCCCGCACGCTGGACGAGCGCCTGGCCGGCTACATCGTGGAGGGGACGAAGGACGGGCTCGTGCAGGACCTGGAGCGCAAACGCTCCGAGGGAGCGTCGCCGCTGGAGATCATCAACGGGCCGCTCATGTCCGGGATGGCCGAGGTGGGGCGCCTGTTCAACGACAACCAGCTCATCGTGGCGGAGGTGCTGCAGAGCGCCGAGGCGATGAAGGCGGCGGTCTCCTACCTGGAACCGTTCATGGAGAAGAGCGAGTCCGCGACGAAGGGCCGCATCCTGCTGGCCACCGTGAAGGGCGACGTCCACGACATCGGGAAGAACCTCGTGGACATCGTCCTCTCCAACAACGGCTACGAGGTCGTGAACCTCGGTATCAAGATCCCGCCCGAGGCGCTCATCGAGGCGTGCCGCGAGCACTCGCCGGACATCGTGGGGCTGTCGGGGCTGCTCGTGAAGAGTGCGCAGATGATGGTGGTGACGGCCGAGGACATGACGCGGGCCGGGATCACTCCGCCGATGCTGGTGGGCGGCGCCGCGCTCTCGGAGAAGTTCACGCTGACGAGGATCGCACCCGCGTACGCCGGCGGCGTGCACTACGCCAAGGACGCGATGTCCGGCCTCGCCCTGGCCGATCGGATCCGGTCTGGCGGCGACGGTCTGAGGGAGCTGGAGGAAGCGGCGGCGAAGGTCCGTGAGCGAGCGCAGGCCGACCGGAGCGCCCCGCGCGGCGCGGCGCCCGCGCACGATCCCGGAGAGACGCGCAGCGGAAGCATCGAGCGGGCGGCGGACGTCCCCGAGCCGCCGGATCTCGAGCGGCACGTGGAGACGGAGCCGGACCTGGCCGAGCTGTGGACCTGGATCAATCCGCAGGCGCTCTACGGGCGGCACCTCGGCCTCAAGGGCAAGTGGGAGACGCTGCTGGAGAGGAACGATCCGAAGGCCGTCGAGCTGCGCGATTTCGTGCGCGGCGTCATGGACGAGGCGGAGTCGGGGCGGATGAAGGCCCGCGCCGTGTGGCAGTGGTTCCGAGCCGAGGCCGACGGCAACCGTCTCCGCATCCTCGATGCGGACGGCCGCCTCCGCGAGGAGATCCCGTTCCGTCGCCAGCGCGCGGAGAACGGCCTGGCCGTGCCCGACTGGGTTCGTCCCGCCGGCGACGGCCCGGACTGGATCGGGCTCTTCGTCACCACCATGGGCGAGGGGATCCGGGACTGGGCCGAGGACCTGAAGGCGAAGGGCGAGTACCTCCGCATGCACGCGGTGCAGGCGCTGGCCCTGGAGGGCGCGGAGGCCTACGCGGAGTGGATCCACGCGCGCATGCGCGCGGACTGGGGCTTCGCCGATCCGGCCGACACGTCGCGCGCCGACTGCTTCCGCGGGAAGTACCGCGGCGTGCGCGTCTCCTTCGGCTACCCGGCCTGTCCGGACCTGGAACACCAGGAGCACCTCTGGCGCCTGCTCCGTCCCGAGGAGATCGGCGTCCAGCTCACCGACGGCTTCATGATGGACCCGGAGGCGTCGGTGTCGGCGCTCGTCTTCCACCACCCGCAGGCCCGCTACTTCAGCCTGGGCGCGGAGCAGCTGGCCGAGCTTCCGGAGTAGGGGCCGTTGCGATGGCTCGTCGTGTCGCACTCCACGTTCGTGACCGCGGGCTTGAGGCCGCGCTCCCGCGCGTCGGCGAGGCGGGCGCGGAACAGCGCCGCTGGTGCCCCCGCCGCCGATGGTCCGGGTGCGTGAACGCGTTGCCGAGCAGCGCGTGTCCCTCGTGCTCCCACGATGTCGCCGCAGCCACGACCTCGCCGTCCTGACGCACCACGTGGCAGCGGAAGGCCGACGGCGACGGATCGGCTACCGACTTGCGCGCGTTGAACCGCGCGTAGGCGACGTCGAGGTCGTCGAGCGGTTCGAGCGTGAGGGTCACCGGTCCGCCACGCGGGTCACGAAGCGCAGTCCGGACCAGGTCTCGTCGATCGCGCACACCTTGTTGTCGACGAGGCCCCGCCCCAACCCGAACTCGCGGACGACGCCGTCGCGGAGGTCCGTGGCCACGCCGGAGGACTTCTTGGGCCACGCGATCCACAGCCCGGCGGCCGGGTTCATGCGCGCGGCCGCGCGGGGCCAGGCGTCCGCGAGGATCCGGGCACGATCCGCGAAGAGGATGAGCACGTCGAACGTTCGCGTTCCGCGGAGGCCGCGCACGGCGCGAGCGCCGGATGGCAGTTCCCCCAGCGTGCGCTCGAAGTCGCGGGGCGCGTGGATCAGCGCCACGCGATACCCCTCGCGGATGCCCAGCTTCTTCGGCAGTGGAGTTCCGGAATACCCCGCCATGAGCCCTCCCCTTCCGGAGGAAGTGTGCGCGGCGCGGCCGCGGCGACGCAAGACGGAACGGACTTCCCCGGCCGACCGCAGTAAGATCCGGGACGGGGCCCGCCGAGACTCGAGTCGAGGAGGAGGCCATGAGCGTTCCCGAGACCCTGGACACCGAGCGCCTGCACTTCCGTCGCCCGCGCCTGGACGATGCCGGCTGGATGTTCGACAGCTACGCCTCCGACGCCGACGTGACGCGGCACCTGCACTGGTCGCCCCACCGCGACGAGGAGGAAACGCGCGAGTTCCTGCGCCGCTGCCTCCGGGTGTGGGAGGACGGATCCGCGCATCCGTGGGTCCTGGAGCTGCGCGCCTCCGCCACGCCCATCGGCATGATCGAGATCCGGGATTGCCCGCCCAGGGTGGACGTCGGCTACGTGCTGGCGCCGGTCCACCAGGGGAAGGGCTACATGACGGAGGCCGTGAACCGTCTGAAGGAGTGGGCGCTGGCGCGGCCCGAGATCCATCGCTTCTGGGCGATCGTGGCCGTGGACAATCCTGCGTCGCAGCGCGTGCTGGAGCGGGCCGGTCTCACGCGGGAGGGAATCCTGCGAAGCTGGGAGTCTCACGGCGGGCCGGACGGCGCGCCCGTGGACGTGGTGTCCTACGCGGTGGTGAAGACGGCGGGCTAGCCGCCCTCCACCAAACGGTTGCGCTGCAGCTTCCCCGACGACGTCCGCGGCAGTGCATCCACCCACTCGAACGCGATCGGCATCTTGTACGGCTCGATGCGGCCGCGCAGGTGCTTGGCCATCACGACCGGGCGCGGCGGGGGCTTCACTCCCGGCGCCGCCACGAGGAACGCCTTCACGGCCGATCCCGTGATGCCCTGCGGATCCGGGACGCCCACGCAGGCCGCCTCCGCCACGAGGTCGTGCTCCTCCAGGATCCGCTCGATCTCCACCGGCGAGACCTCGCGGCCGCCGACGTTGATGAGATCCTTCTCCCGCGCGTCCAGGTAGAGCCAGCCGTCCTCGTCCGCGTGGCCGACGTCGCCCGTGATGAGCCAGCCGTCCACGTGCGCCTCGCGCGTGGCCTCCTCGTCCTCCCAGTAGCCGGACATCATCGTGTCGGCCCGGAGGACGATCCGGCCGCGTTCACCGGTCGGCCGCTCCGTTCCCTGCGCGTCCACCACGCGGATGGAGACGCCGGGCGTGGCCCGGCCGATGGAGTGGAGCCGCCCGGAGGCCTTCGCCTCGTGGAACTCCACGAACGCCGACCGCGACGCCTCGGTGAGGCCGTAGTGCATGCAGAGGCGCGTCCGCGGCAGCAGCTCCATCAGCTTGTCCTTGTGCTCCGGCGGCATCGCGGCGCTCCCGATCTCCACCCACTTCAGCTGGTCCGCGAACTCGCCGAGCGTGTCGCCGGTGGTCTTCAGCAGCACCGCCAGTCCGGCCGGCACGAACGTGAAGCCGGTGGCCGCGTGCTCGCGCATCGCCTCGAACAGCTTGCCGGCCGCCGTGAACCCGTCCACCAGCACGATGGCGCCGCCGGCCAGCGCCTCGCAGCGCAGCCGGCCCAGTCCGAACGAGTGCGACAGCGGCAGCGGAACGACCTCCACGTCGTCCCGTCCGTTGCGGAGGTACGCGTTGATGTTCCGTGCCGCGGCCTGCAGGGCGCGGTGGCTCAGCACGACGCCCTTCGGCTTGCCCGTGGTGCCGCTGGTGAAGAGGACGTCGGCCACGTCCTCGGGGTCGCCGGCGTCCGGCGCCAGCGCCGCCGCCGGCGCGTCGTCGGCCGCGTCCTCGGGCCGCCCCAGTTCCTCGATGTCGCGCACCGGCCGCCCGGGCAGCTCCAGCGCGCGGGCGAGGAAGATGGCGCGCGGGTCCACCGCGTCGGCGATGCGACCCAGCCGGTCCGCGGGAATGCGCGGATCCACCGGTAGGGCGACGGCGCCGAGCAGGTGCGTCGCGAAGTAGCCGGCCACGAACGCCGGCGACGTGGAGGCGGCCAGCACGAGCCGGTCGCCCGCCGTCACGCCCTCGTCGGCCAGGCGCGCGGCGGTGCCGCGCACGCGCGCGCCGAGCTCCGCCCACGTGAGCGTTGCGTCGTGGGTGGCCAGCGCCAGCCGATGTCCGTCGGCCTGTGCGCGCTCCAGCAGCGTGTGGACGAGTCTCACGGCAACCCCGTCACGCGCCCGCGGCGGTGCGCCGGCCCGTCACGAAGACGGCGATCCGCTCCAGCGAATCGAAGTTCTCCGGGACGAGGTCCTCGTCCGTCACGGAGACGCCGAACGTCTCCTCCAGCCACGCCACGAGGGAGACGAGCCCCAGCGAGTCGAGGATGTCGTGGTCGAAGAGCGAGTCGGACGGGGCCAGCGCGTCGTCGCCCTCGAACTCGGCGAAGCGCGTGTCCTCCAGCCAGCTCTGGACGGCGGCGGTGACCTCGGGGTCGGCGGTGGCGGCTTGGGCCTCGGCCGGCCCCTCCGCGGCCGCCGGCGCCGCGCCCGTGGCCGCTTCCGTCCCCTTCTCCTTGCGCTCGCGCCACACCCGGGCGGGAAAGCCGGAGACGACGGTGCCCTCGGCCACGTCCGTCAGCACGACGCTGGCCGGCGCCACGATGGCCCCCTCGCCGATCTTCACGCCGTCCTGGATCAGCGCGTTCATGCCGAGCCGCGCGCCGCGGCCGATCACGATCTCGCCGCCCGTGAAGCGTCGCTTGTCGTCGGCCGCATCGCCCTCGTGCTCCACGACGTAGCGGCCGCCGGCGATCGTGGCTCCGCCGGCGATGCTGACCTTCTCCGCGATCCGGATGGGCCCCTGCGAGATGATCCGCACTCCGGCGCCGACGTTGCTCTCCGCGCCGATCGTGATGGCGCCCACCTTGGCCTGGAGGCACGCGCCGCGGTTGAGGATCACGCGATCGCCCACCACCACGCCCTCGTCCCCGGCCCCGCGGCCGTCGAGGAGGACGTCGTCGTCGACGGTGACGCCGTTCCCCAGGAAGATCCGCTCCGGGTGGCGAATGGTGATGCGCGCGCCGAACACCACGCCCCGCCCGATGCGCGGGAAGAGGGCGGGGTAGAGGGCTTTCCGCAGCGCCATGCCCAGCGCGCCGGGGATGGGCCCGAGGCACGTGGTCAGCAGCTCGTAGAGGAGCAGGCGCGGCACCGTCGGCCGCGACAGCACGAGCGCGGCGTACTTCTTCCACGCCGGGCCCTCGCCGCCGTAAAGGCGATGCCGGATGAACTCCTCGTCCTGGAGAGACTCGCGATCCTGCACGGTTTCCTTTCAGCCCGGCCGTCCCGGCGGCCGATCCGAGGGGGTCCCGGGGCCTCTGATGGCTTTCGACCGCCCGGAGGATGGCCCTGAGCCCGGATCGGGCTTGGCCGCAGACGGGGCAAGGTATATCACTCGGAGGCAATCCGGGCGAGAATCCCGCCGGCGCGCCGGACCCCGCCCCCGAAGCGGCCGGTCCCGGCCCCCTCGTCCGCCTCAATCCCGGGAGAGGCCCTTGAAGGGCAAGCGGATCGTCCAGCTCGTGATCAGCGTCGTCCTGCTGGCGATCCTGCTGCGCTGGGTCGACGTCGGCGCCGCCGTGGAGGCGATCCGCCGGGCCAGTGTCCCGCTGATCCTGGTGTCGCTGCTCATCACCACCGCGAACCGCGTGCTCATGGCGGTGAAGTGGAACCTGCTCCTGCGCGCCCGGGACGTCGCGCTGTCGTGGGGGGAGGCCGTCCGCGTCTACTACCGCTCCACGTTCCTCGGCATCTTCCTGCCACCGACCGTCGGCGGCGATGCGGTCCGCGCGTGGCTGGTGACGCGCGACAAGTCGCGGCTGGAGGTCGTCATCTCGTCGATCCTGGTGGAGCGGCTCCTGGGGCTCCTGGCGCTGGCCGCGTTCGGCACGGCGGCGGCGGTGCTGTTTCCGCGGATGGCGGGCGGCGCCTCGGAGCTGGATCCGGCGCGGCTCCTCGCGGTGGTCGGCGGGGCGGGGATCGTCGCGGTCGCGGCGTTCGCCTTCTCGTTCACCCGGACCTGCGAGACGATGGTCCAGGCCATCACGGAGCGGCTGACCGGACGGCCGGTGGTCGGGAAGGTGGCGGCCACGCTCGGCCGCATCTACGCTTCCTACCGCGAGTACCGGAACGAGCGCGGGGCGCTCGGCACGTTCTTCGCGCTGACGCTGCTGGAGAACGGCTTCCCCATCGTGCGGGCCTGGGTCGTGTCCCTGGCGCTGGGTGTCGACGTTTCGCTCGGCTGGTTCCTGGTCATCGTCCCCCTGGAACTCGTCCTGATCCGGATCCCCGTCTCCTTCGACGGGTTCGGGATCCGCGAGGGCCTCTTCGTGTACTTCCTGGCGATGGTGGGCGTGGACGAGGCGACGGCCTTCGCGGTGGGATTCGTGAACCACATCCTGTTCCTGGTGGCGGTGCTGCCGGGAGCGTTCCTGTCCTCGGGATCGGGCCCCACGCCCGCCGGGGCCGAAGCGACGGCGGGGAGGTAGCGCGCGCATGTGCGGCATCGCGGGCATCGTGGACGAGAGGGGCGTGCGCGCCGAGGACCTGCGGCGCATGACCGACGCGCTGGCGCATCGCGGCCCCGATGCGCAGGGTGCGTGGATCGACGGCCCGGTGGGACTCGGGCACCGCCGGCTCAGCATCATCGACCTGGCCGACGGGAAGCAGCCGATGGCCAACGAGGACGGTTCGGTCCACATCACGTTCAATGGCGAGATCTACAACTACCGCGATCTGCGTCCCGGCCTCGAGGCCGCGCACGACCTGCGCACGCACTCCGACACCGAGGTGCTCGTCCATCTCTACGAGGACGAGGGCGACGCTCTGCTGGGTCGGCTGCGCGGGATGTTCGCGTTCGGGATCTGGGACGCAGAGCGCCGTCGCCTGCTGCTCGCGCGCGACCACCTGGGGCAGAAGCCGCTCTACTGGACCCACGACGGCTCGCGGTTCGCGTTCGCGTCGGAGATCAAGGGGCTGCTGGCGCTGGATCCGTCGCTGGCCGAGCTGGACGAGGAGGCGCTCTGGGAGTACCTGACCGTCCGCATCATCACGCCGCCGCGCTCGATGTTCCGGAAGATCCGCAAGCTCCCGCCCGGTCACGCGCTCGTGTTCGAGAACGGCCGGGTGACGGTGGAGCCGTACTGGCAGCTCCGGTTCGAGCCGAAGCGGCACGGCTCCGATGCCGAGCTGCTGGACGAGCTGGACCACCGCGTGCGCGAGGCCGTGAAGTACCACCTCGTCTCGGACGTGGAGGTGGGCGCGTTCCTGTCCGGCGGCTTCGACTCGTCGATCGTGGTGGGGCAGATGGCGGCGCTGGGCGGGGAGTCGTTCAAGACCTTCACGGGGGACATCCGCTACGGCGAGTACTCCGAGGGGCCGTGGGCCGACATGGTGGCGGACCGGTACGGCACGCAGAAGCACAAGGTCGAGATCCAGCCGTCGTTCGTGAACACGCTGCCGGAGGTGGTGGACAAGCTCGACGAGCCGTCGGATCCGCTGGC
The DNA here is from genome assembly GCA_965216835.1 of bacterium. Classification (GTDB taxonomy): domain Bacteria; phylum ARS69; class ARS69; order ARS69; family ARS69; genus BQJX01. Next base: position 978,634 of record OZ244210.1, read on the forward strand.
GCTGTGTCTCTATCACCTGGCCGAGACCACGCGCCGCGAGGTGAAGGTGGTGCTCGGCGGCGACGGCGGCGACGAGCTGTTCGCCGGCTACGATCGGTACTACGGCAATCTCACCGTGGACTACTACGCGGCGCTGCCCGCCTGGGTACGTCGCAAGGTCCTGGGTCCGCTCATCGACGCGGCGTCCGGCGGCGGCTGGTACCGGAGCCTCGGCCACAAGCTGAAGTGGATGCACAAGATGAGCTTCCACCGCGGCGGCGAGCGCTATGCGAAGAGTCTCGGCTACTTCTACTTCTCCGAGGAGCATCGCGCGCGGGTGTGCACCGACGCGTTCCGCCGGCGCGCCGAGGCGTACGATCCGGAGGAGACGATCCGCCGCTACTTCGACGCGGACAACGCGAAGGAGGCGGTGGACCGGATGCTGCACTCGGACAGCCGCGTGCGGATGCCGGACCATCCGGTGATGATCCTGGACCGCATGACGATGGCGCACGGACTGGAGGCGCGCTGCCCGTTCCTGGACCACGAGCTGGCGGAGTTCTGCGCGTCGCTGAAGCCGACGCTGAAGGTGCGGGGCCGCGAGGTGCGCTGGATCGAGAAGAGGCTCGCGGAGCGGTACGTTCCAGAGCCCATCCTCAAGCGGACCAAGCAGGGCTTCTCCTCGCCGCTGACGTATCTCCTGGCCGACGAGTTCAAGCGCATGCACGATCGTCTTCTGCGGAACGCGTCGCTGGTGCGCGACGGCTACCTGGAGGCGTCCGGCGTGGAGTCGATGCTGAACGATCATCTGGCGAAGAAGGCCGATCACGGGCAGCGGCTCTGGCTGCTCTGCACCGCGGAGATCTGGTACCGGATCTTCATCGACCGGGCGGGGGCCGAGTCCGTCCGGGAACAGCTGGCGGGCGATGCGGCGTAGCGACGCGCGGGCCTTCCGGCGGGTCGCGGCGCTTGCGCTTCTCGCGCTCGGGGCCGCCTGCGGGCCGCGGGAGACCTCCCTTCCGCCGAGCGTCGTGCTCACGGGCCTGGAGTTCGACTTTGACCGCGCGGTCTCGCTGGCGCCCGGCAGCGACAACTGGCCCGTGACGTGGGCGGCGGACGGCGAGCAGTTCACCGCCTGGGGCGACGGCGGCGGCTTCGGCGGCACGGACGGCAAGGGGCGGGTCAGCCTCGGCGTGGGACGAATCGAGGGCGATCACCCGGACTTCACGGTGCGCAACGTCTGGGGCGGCGTGGAGGCCGAGGCCGCCGCCACGTTCCAGGGGAAGACGTACGCGCTCCTGGCCGTGGGAAAGCGGCTCTGGATGTGGGTGACCCCGGGCTCCGACACCGACGGGTACAAGGAGGCGCGACTCGCCTGGTCGGACGACGACGGCCGGAGCTGGTCGCGCGCGGACTGGGCCGTCGACGGCGCGACCGGACTGGTCAAGCCGGCCTTCCTGCAGTTCGGCGCGGGCTACGCGGACGCGCGCGACGACCACGTCTACGCCTACTTCATCGAACGCCGGGGGCAGCCGATGCGCCTCGCCGTGCATCGGCCGGGGGCGATCCACCTGCTGCGCGCCCCGCGCGAGCGCCTTGCGGAAAGGGACGCCTGGAGCGCGTTTGCCGGAACGGCCGAAGACGGGGAAACGGCCTGGACGGAGACGCTGTCGGAGAGCCGGCCGGTGTTCACGGACGAGCGTGGTGTGGGCTGGAACGTGAGCGTGAGCTACGCGAAGGGGATCTCGCGCTACGTGCTCTGCACGGAGCACCACCAGTCTTTCCGCGGCAATCTGGGCTTCTACGATGCGCCGACGCCCTGGGGCCCCTGGCACAGCATCGCCCAGTACGACGGCTGGGGGCCGCCCGACGCCGATCCGCAGTGGTTCTACGGCAACTTCTCGAACCGGTGGGCGGACGGCGACGAGTTCGTCTTCATCGCGACGGGGATCGGTTCCTGTGACCGCTGGCTCTCCGTCCCCGGGCGGTTCCTCTACGGGGAGCGGTAGGCTCCCTTGATGCGCGCCCAGGTGTTCGTCTCCACGCCGCTGCCGGCGGAGACGGCGGTCCATCCGGCCGCCTGGGCGATCGGCTCCAGGAACGGCTCCAGCACGGAGTAGTCCCCGGACCAGCCGGCCTGCCAGCCGTTCCCGACGCGCGCCGCCACGACGTTCAGCGACGGGATCACCACGATCAGGCACTCGCCGAGGCCCCACGACCAGTAGGCGTCGGACGGAACGCCGGACATCGTCCGGTCCGCGTTGTTCCACCACAGCAAACCGTAGTGCGACGTGACGCCGGGGAACTCCGCCGGGACCGCGTTGCCGACGGCGGCCAGTCCGGGATCCGGAGTTCCCGCCTCCTGCACGAACGCGGCCGGAAGGATGGGCGTGCCGTCCCAGGTGCCGTCGCGCAGCATGAGGAGGCCGAGGCGGGCCATCGCGTCGGCGGAGATCGAAATGCCCGCCCCGAACTCCCGCCGCTTGTGCCCGTTCAGCAGGTCCGTGCGGTAGAGGTTGTCGCGCCAGACCACGTCCGATCCGTCCAGGCCGAGCGGCGTCAGTACCCGCGTGCGCAGCACGTCGTCCAGATCGTCGTCGAAGCGGACGGTGAGCACGTCGGCCAGCCAGTTGGCGCCGCCGTCGCTGTAGTCCCAGGTGGTGTCCGGCTCGTGCTCCAGGACGACGTAGCCGCCCGCCTTCTCGAACCCGGCGGCGTGCGTGGCGAGGTGCCGGAGGGTGATGTCGTCGAGCCAGCCCGTTCCCTCGTTCTGCGACGGAAGCGCCCCGATCTCGCTCCAGTGCGTCTGCGCGAGATCGTCCAGGTTCACGAGGCCGTCGCGGATCGCGATGCCGAGCAGGATCGACCCGACGGACTTGGTGGAGGACTTCACGTCCCACAGGTAGCCGGTGTCGCCCCACTGCATCGCCACGAGGCCGTGCCGGACGATCAGGCCACCGCCGCCGCCGGTGAGAGCGTAGTCCCGTGCCTGTTCGAGCGCCGTCTCGTCCAGATTCACCTCCGCCGGCGTGACCACCGTCCAGCCGAGCGTCGGCCAGTTGGCGGAGGCCCCGCCGGCCGTCGCCAGGACGACTCCGGTGCTCCAGACAAGGTGGGTCCACCACCGGCGCATGCGGCACTTCCTTTGCGAGAGTTCGGGGAGGAGAGCGGAGATTGTAGGGTCCGGCGGAGCGGAATGCAAATCCACGGGGGGAACCTAGCGGTAGCGGGCCTTGATGTGGGCCCAGGAATCCGGTTCCACGGCGGTTGTGGCGGCCGATCGGGCGATCGGCTCCAGGAACGGCTCAAGCACCGTGTAATCGGCGCTCCAGCCGGCCTGCCAGGGGTTTCCGGCCCGGGCGGCCACGAGGCCGAACGTGGGATAGACGACGATCAGGCACTCTCCGAGGCCCCAGGACCAGTACGTGTCCGTGGGGACGCCGGCGATGGAGCCGTCGCCGTTGTTCCACCAGAGGAGCCCGTAGTGGGAGGACGCGGCCGGGAAGTCCGTCGGTTCGGCGCCGGGCAGGGACAGCAGGCTGGCATCCGGATCGCCCACCTGGTCCACGAAGGCGGCCGGCAGGAGCGGCGTGCCGTTCCAGGTCCCGTCTTGCAGCATGAGATGCCCCAGGCGGGCGAGTGCATCGACCGACGCGGAGACACCCGAGCCGAACTCGCGTCGCTTCACGCCGTAGAGCGTGTCGCCGCGGTAGGGATTGTCGCGCCAGACGAACTGCGCCGGCGCGATGCCCAGAGGCGCGAGCACGCGGGTGTCGAAGAGCGCGTGGAGGTCCTGCGCATGGACGACGGTCAGCACGTCGGCCAGCCAGTTCGCGCCGCCGTCGCTGTAGTCCCACATCGTTCCGGGCTCGTGCTCCAGGACCGGGAAGCCGCCTGTCTTGTCGAACCCCGCGGAGTGCGTCGCCAGCTGCCGGAGCGTGATGTCCGGGAGCCAGCCGGTCGATCCGTTCTGCGCCGGGACCGTGCCGACCAGATTCCAGTGCGCGTGCGAGGAGTCGTCCAGCGCCACCACCGCATCGTCCAGGGCGAGGCCGAGGACCATCGCCCCGATGGACTTCGTCGTGGACTTGGTCTCCCACAGCGCCTGCGTGTCGCCCCATTCCATCACGACGCGTCCGTGGCGGGCGATGAGTCCGGCGCCGCCGCCGGTGAGGGCGTAGTCGCGCGCCTCCGCCAGTGCCGTGGGATCCAGGTTTTCCGCGGCGGGGCTGGACGTCAGCCAGCCGGACGTCGGCCACGAGACGTCGGCCTGCGCGGACGCAGCGAGGAGCATCAGGGTGACGGAGGGGACGAGTGCGGCGCGCAAGGTCGATCTCCTCGGAGTGGGAGGTCGACCCCCGGCCTAGCGGGGACGCGGGTGGAACCCCACCGCCGCGCGGAAGCGTTCCATCAGCGGGCCGACGGATTCACGCGCGCGGCGCGCGCCGTCGGTCAGGACGTCCTCCAGGTCGTCCGGTCGCGCCAGCCAGTCGCGGCGAGCCTCGCGGGCCGGCCCGGCCAGCGCCTCCACCTTTTCGTGGAGCGCCTTCTTGGCCTCGCCGTAGCCCATGCCGCCCGCGCGGTAGCGCGACGCCATCTCCTCCGTCTCATCGGGGGTGGCGAACAGGCGGTACAGTGCAAAGACTGTACAGCGGTCCGGATCCTTCGGATCCTCCACCGGCGTCGAGTCCGTGACGATGCCCATGATCCGCTTGCGCAGAGGCTTCGACTCCGCAAACAGCTCGATGGTGTTGCCGTAGCTCTTCGACATCTTGGCGCCGTCCACGCCCGGCACCACCGCGGTCTCGTCGAGGATGAGCGGCTCCGGCACCCGCAGCAGATCCTCACCCCACTCGTTGTTCACCCGGATGGCCAGATCCCGGGAGATCTCCACGTGCTGCTTCTGGTCCTTGCCCACCGGGACCCGGTCCGCGTCGTACATGAGGATGTCGGCCGCCATGAGCACGGGATAGGCGAAGAGCCCGTGGGAGGCGTCCAGCCCGCGCGCCACCTTGTCCTTGTAACTGTGGGCGCGCTGCAGCAGCCCGACGGGGCAGAGACAGGAGAGGTACCACGCCAGCTCGTGGTGCTCGGGAACGTCGGCCTGGTCGAAGAGGACGCTGCGCTTCGGGTCCAGTCCCAGCGCCAGGTAGCCGGCCGCCACGTCCCGGATGTTCTCCCGCACCGTCTCCGGGTCTCGCTGCGTCGTCAGCGCGTGGTAGCTGGCGATGAAGAAGTAGCACTCGTTCTCGGCCTGGAGCGCCAGGAACTGGCGAATCGCCCCGAAGTAGTTGCCCAGATGAAGGGCGCCGGACGGCTGGATGCCGGAGAGAATTCGCATGGCTCCCCCAGGGGGCGGTTCGCGGACGCAGGGCGGATCGCCGGGGATTGTACGATGGATCCCGCGGGGAAGAAACCGCCCGGGGCGCGCTTCCCGCCGCTGCGCCGCGCCGGCGGCGCTCGGGGCGACCCGCTTCCGACGGCCCCGCGCATCTGCTAGGATGCTCCTTTACGGCCTCCCCCACCGAAGCATTGCACCGTGCCCCGGAGGATCGAGCTTGCCGCTCCCCATCCGCATCGCCGGCCTGCTGGTCGCCCTCCTCGCGGGACTTCCGGCGGGGGAGGCGCGCGCCCAGTTCACCGACGTGACCGGCGTCGACACCGGCTTTCCGATCGTCGGGATCACGTACGGCCTCGGATGGGCGGACTTCGACGGGAACAGCCATCCCGACTGTTTCATCTGCCGCCACTACTTCAAGCCCATCATCTACGAGAACGACGGCACGGAGATGGACTACCGCATCTTCCAGGGACCGTTCGATCCCCCGGACGATCATCACGGCGCCCTGATCGCGGACTTCGACAACGACGGCGATGCCGACGTGTACCTGACCGGTGGCGCGGACGCGGGGGCCAGCGAGGTTCCCAAGAAGATGTACCGCAACGACGGCGGCTACAATTTCACGAACGTCGCCGCCGCGTGGGGTCTGGAGGACCAGGAGGCGCGCGGGCGGTCCCCGTCGGGCATCGACCTGCAGGGCGACGGTGACCTGGACGTCTTCGTGGCGAAGTCCGCGCGCGTGGCCTCGCCCAACAGCCTCTTCCTGAACGACGGCACGCCGTTCTTCACGGACATCGCCGCGGCCGCCGGTCTGGACGACGCGTTCGGCAGCGTCGGCGGGCTGTGGGGGGACTACGACAACGACGGCGACCCGGACCTCTTCATCAGTGGGGAAGAGGAGGTTACGTTCGAGTCGCGTCTCTACCGCAACGAGGGCGATCTGACGTTCGTGGATGTCACGGCCACCGCGCTGCCCGGCGTGGGGCAGGCCGCCGCGGCCGCCTGGGGCGACTACGACAACGACGGCGATCTGGACCTCGCGCTGGGGCAGGGGGACCGCGGGCTCTTCGACGCGGTGGCCTGGTCGCCGGACTCGATCTACTTCTTCTTCAACACGCGCTTCGGGGACGACGGGCTGGACGGATTCGGGTACGTCACCACGGGCGACAGCAGCACGTTCGACGTGGCCATCGACGGCTTCTACCGTCCGGACGACATCTACCTCGGCGAGCTGGAACAGAACCCCGTCTTCACTCCGTTCTCCACGTCGTTCGAGGACATCGTCGGGTCGCCCAGCTTCCTGCCCGGCGAGTCGCTGGCGATGTACATATGGACGGTCGATCTGGCGGGCATCTGGCAGCTGCGCGGCAACGCGCCGCCGGCCGCGGGACACTCGTTCGCGGGGATCGTGAAGACGAACGGCCAGATCACCGACGTCTCCACCGTCTCGCTCGAGAGTGTGGTTCCGGGGCCGCGCGGCACCCGGCTCTGGCGCAACGACGGCGGCACGTTCACGGACGTGACCGCGTCCGTGGGGATCGCCGACACCGTGAACGCCCACTTCCTGGACTTCGTCGACGTGGATCAGGACGGCTGGCTGGACCTCTACGTCCTGAACAAGGGGGACACGGCGGCGCAGAACCAGCCGAACGTGTTCCACCGCAACCAGGGGAACGGCACGTTCCTCGACGAGACCGCCGCGTGGGGGCTGGCGGGGCCGGACTTCGGGCTCGGCGATGCGTTCGCGTTCGAGGACTACGACTCGGACGGCGACCTGGACGTGATGATGACCGCGGGGACCGGTCCCAAGTTCATCGCCGAGCTGGAGCGGGCCCGGCTCTATCGCAACGACGGCCCCACCGGCAACCGGTTGCGGCTGAAGCTGCTCGGGACGCTGTCCACGCGCGACGGGTACGGAGCGTGGGTCACGTGCGTCACGCCGGACGGCCCGCAGCACCGCTACGTGACGGGGAACACCTGGAGGGGCGGCCCCACCCTGCTGAACCCCTACTTCGGGCTGGGAACGCACTCGTCGGCCGACATGGTGATCGTGCAGTGGCCGTCGGGGATCGTGGACCTGTACGAGGACGTGCCCGCTGGCGTCGTGACGCTCCAGGAGGGCGACACCGTGGTGGCCGGGCCGGAGCCCGTCGCGACGACGGTCCGGTTCGCGGCGCGCCCGTTCCCGCAGCCGTCGGCGGGGTCGGTGACGCTGGCGCTGAGCGGAAGGCGGGACCGGCCGGCGATGATCCGCATCTACGACGCCGCTGGCCGACGCGTGCTGGAGCAGGAACTGGCGCCCGGCACCGACCGGTTCGAGTGGGACGGTCGGGCCGGCGACGGCCGTCGGGTCAGCGCGGGCCTCTACTTCGCCCGCGCCTCCGAGGGGGATCGGCGGGCCGTGACCAAGATCGTCCGCGTCGGCCCCTGACGCATCGCGCGCCGCGCGGACTAGTGCTCGTCCGCTCCCCGGTCGATCTGTGCCCACGACGACGGACGACGATCTCCGTCGATGTCGTCCAGCGTGAATCCGTACACGTCGACCAGGAGGATGGATCCGTTGTCCACGGCGGGGTTGGGGTTGCCGTTGATCATCGGATGCAGCAGGTGGTAGTCCCCGTTGCCCGGATCCACGAACATCAGGGACGAAGTGACGTCCAGCGAGAGGCGGTTCTCCCGCACGGTGGCCAGCGTGTCGTTCACGCGCTGGTAGTCGTTCAGGCCGCTCTCGTTGATGGGGTCTTCGCCGTCCTCGCTCCAGTTGTCGTAGGGCGGCGTGCCCGCCGAGAAGAGCAGGTTGCCCTCGAACCGGACGGGATCCGCATCGTCCGACTCCTCGGCCACTGCGTGACGCTCGCCGGACCCCTGCGTGAACAGGATGTTGCCGCCCAGCGCCGGTCGGCCGCGCCGGATTCGCACGGCCACGGCGCCCTCTCCGCCCAGCGTGCCCTCCGAACGCGCGGACACCGTGCACAGCGCGATGGAGGTGAGTCCGGACGTGTCCAGGTCCACGCCGGACGCCGACGTCTGCGCCCAGCCGCCGCTGACGAAGCTGTTGGCGATCTTCAGGTCCGAGCTGTCGCGGAGCCGGATGCCGCGCGTCTGATCGTGGCGCACGGGCATGTTGCCGCCGAACACCCGGCAGCCGTGCATCTCCACGCTGGACGTTCCCTTCACGTCGATGGCGGTCCCCGAGGAGCCGAGCCGCGCGTCGAAGAGAGAGTTCTGGAGAAACACGAAGGAGTCCTCCACCTCCAGTGCGTAGGTGCCGCCGAACCGCGCGTCGAGCTGCACGCTGCGAAGAAGTGTGGCCGCGGCGCCCGAGCCCGTGATGCGGACCGGGGTGCCCGAGGACGGCCGGATGATGCTGGGGAACAGCTCCGGGTCCTCGAAGAACGTCTCCGTGTTCAGGCTGCCGAAGATGAGCCGCCCCGGTCCCGTGAGCTCCACGTTGGTCTCGTACACGCCGCCCGACAGGTAGATGGTGCCGCCGCCCGTGGTCCGCGCGAGGGCCTCCGTGAGCGTGGCCACCGCGCTGGTGGGCGAGCTGCCGTCCGCACCGTCGTCGCCCTCCTCGGAGTCCACGTAGACGCCGTCCGGGAACGTGACCCGCACCGTCACGTCCGCGCTGGCCGAACCCTCCGGGTTGGTGACCGTGAGCGTGTACGTGACGTCCCGGTAGGGCCTCAGGCTCCTGGCGCCCTGACCCGCCGGCGTGATCAGCCCCAGGTCCGGCGAGATGGAGGCCGATTCCCCCCGCTTCAGCTCCCACCGCAGCTGCGTGTACTCCCCGTGCACGACGTCGTCGTCGGTGACGAAGAACGACACGATCTCCGGCGGGCCGGAGCCGTCGTCGTCGGGGGCCAGCGGGGAGTCCGAGTCGCCGCATCCGGCGACGGCGAGCAGGACGAGCGACAGGAGAAATCGGGACGGGAACTTCAAGGGAGCGGCTCCTGAGACGGCGGAAGTGGCGGGGAACCTTGAATATACGACCGCCCTGCCCGGGCCGCTACCCCGCGCCGGGAGGGCGTTTTCCGGACGCAGGTCGCGGCGCGCGCCCGCCGATGGTAAAATGGCGGCTCCCCCCTGAACCGCGCATCCCCTCGGGAGATCGAATGATCCGCTTCCTGCTCCGACGCCACGCCTGCGCCCTGCTCGCCCCCGTTTTCCTGCTCCTGGCCGGTCCCGCCGCCTTCGCCGCGGATCTGTCCGCCGCGGAGGCCTCGGAACTGCTTCGCCAGCCGGGGCAGCTGCTGCTGAAGGCCGCCCGCTTCGATCCGCGTCAGGGGACGCCGGCCGTGCCCCGGGATCTGGCGCGGGACGAGGTGGAGCGGGAGCAGGCGCGCTACTGGATCGTTCAGCTGGAGGGGTCCGTGCAGAGGGACTCCCGGGCCCGACTGGAGGACTCGGGGGTGCGCGTGCTGCGCTACCTGCCGAACACCGCCTATCTGGTGAGAGGTTCCCGGGAGGAAGTCCGCTCGCTCGGGGAGCGCCCGTCGGTCCGCTGGGTGGGAGCGTACCGGCCGGACTACCGTCTCTCTCCGGACATCGGAAGCGCCACCTTCGAGAATCCGGATCGGCCGGTGGACCCCGGACAGCGGCTCCTGGTCGTGTCGCTCTTCCCGGGCGAGAGTTCCGGCGCCGTCGCGGTGCGCGCGCGGGAGCGGGGAGCGGAGATCCTGCTCGAGGACGACGATCCCGCGTCGCCCTATCTGATCGCGCGGGTGGCCGAAGGCGGAGAGCGAAGCCTCGCCCGGATCGAGGGCGTGGAGTGGATCGAGGAGGCGGGAGAGATCACGCTGCGAAACAACACCACCCGCTGGGTGGCGCAGTCGAACTCCAGCGCCGACACGCCCGTCTGGGACCAGGGTCTGCACGGCGAGGACATGATCGTGGGCCACATGGACGGCCCCATCGCGATGGGAAGCTGCTTCTTCCGCGATCTCGGCGTGAATCCGGGTCCCGCGCACCGCAAGGTGATCGCCTACCGCGGCACGCAGGCGTCGGACTCGCACGGGACGCACACCGCGGCCACGGCCGCCGGCTGGAACGAGAGCGGATCGCTTTCCTCGGCGGGCCTCGCCTACGAGGCGAAGATCACGCACACGCGCACCAGCCTCATCGACGGCTATCTGGACACGCCGTCGAACCTTTACGACTACCTGGAGCTGGCCAGCCTGGACGGGGCCGACGTCCATACGAACAGCTGGGGCGATGATTCGCGGACCAGCTACACGTGGTGGTCCCGCGACATCGACCGGTTCTCGCACGACTTCGAGGACGATCTGGTGCTGTTCGCGGTGACGAACACGTCCACGCTGAAGACGCCGGAGAACGCCAAGAACGTGCTCGCGGTCGGCGCCACGCAGCAGGCGCCCAGCCAGAACAGCCACGGCTCCGGCGGGCGCGGCCCCACGTCGGACGGCCGCCGCAAGCCGGAGATCTACCTGCCCGGCATCGGCATCTCGTCCGCCAGCACGGCGCTGTGCGCCACGTTCAGCGCGTCCGGGACGTCGATGGCCTGCCCCGCGGTGGCGGCCTGCGCCATCCTGGCGCGGCAGTACTACCAGGAGGGGTTCCATCCCAGCGGCGCCGCCACCCCGGCCGATGCGCTGTCGCCCAGCGGCGCGCTCATCAAGGCGACCCTGCTCAATGGTACGGTCGACATGACGAACGTCAGCGGCTACCCGTCCGACCGCGAGGGGTGGGGTCGTTTGCTATTGGACGATGCGCTGCACTTCTCCGGCGACGCCCGGACGAACGTCCTGCGCGACGTGCGCAACGACGTCGGCCTCTCCACGGCCGAGATGGACGAGATCACCGTGGACGTGCAGAACGGCCTGAGCCTGCAGGTGACGATGGTCTTCACGGATCCGCCGGCGGCCCACGCCGCCGCGGTCGCGCCCATCAACGACCTGGACCTGGAGGTCGTGGGGCCGGACGGGACGTTCCTGGGGAACGTCTTCTCCACCGGCTACTCCGCCACCGGCGGAACGGCCGACAACCTCAACAACGTCGAGCGCGTGGTGCTGGAAGCCGGCACGTTCACGGACGGTCCCTGGACCATCCGGGTGCGCGGAACCAGCGTTCCGGACGGTCCGCAGGGCTACGCGCTCCACGTCTCCGGCCAGGTCACGGAGAACACGGCGGTTGATGCGCCGCTGGCCGGAGCGTCCCTTGCCCCGGACGAGCTGCTGGCCCAGAACCACCCCAATCCCTTCGATGCCTCCACGCGGATCCGCTTCGTGGTCCCGCGATCGGCCGAGGTGAACCTCTCGGTGTTCGATATCGCGGGGCGCCTCGTCCGGACCCTTGCGCGCGGACCGCTGAACGCGGGAGACTACGCGCTGCACTGGGACGGCCGGGACGAGAACGGCGACGACGTGGCGGCCGGCATCTACTTCTACCGACTGGAGGGGGCGGGGATCGATGAGACGCGGAAGATGGTCCTCCTGCGCTGACCTTCCGGGGACGATCGCGGCGGCCGCGATCGTCCTGCTGGCGCCGCCGCCCGCTCCCGCCGCCGACCTGGGAGACGGGCGGATCCACCTCCGGCACGCCACGCTTTCGGCGCGCGCCGACCACGTGCCCTCGTCGCCGCGGTCCGCCGCGACGGAGCCGGAGACCTGGATCGTTTCCTTCGACGGACCCGCCGACGAGCGGCTGCGCGGCGCGCTCCGGAGCGCGGGCGGTCGCATCGCGGGATACGTTCCCTCCCATGCCTACCTCGTGAGAGGCGACGTGGCGTCCGCGCAGGCGATGGCATCCTTGCCCGGCGTGATCGGCGTGCGTCGCTACGCCGCGGACTGGCGGGTGGATCCGGACCTGCGCGCGTCATCGGTGCCGGAGGCCGGAAGCCCCTGGCTCCTCGTGGACGTCTGGCCGGGCGAGGACGTGCGGGCCGTGGCGGACCGCGTGCGGGAGAGGGGACTGGAAGTCGTCCGCGTGAGCGACCGGGATGGGCTGCGTCGCCTGCTGGTGCGGGCCGACGCCCGGCACGCGCCGCGCCTCGCGGAGATCTCCGAGGTGGAGTGGGTCTCGGCGCCGCCGCGCCCCGCGCTGCGCAACGACGTCGTCCGCTGGGTGGTCCAGTCCAACGTGGAGGACGTGCTGCCGCTGTGGGACGCGGGCCTCCTGGGGGAAGGGCAGATCCTCGGGCACATCGACGCGCCGCTCGATCTCTCCAGCTGCTATTTCCTGGACCCCGACCGCTCCGGCGCCGGTCCCGATCACCGGAAGGTGGTGGGCTACCGCCGCGGCGCGGGAGATCCGCTGGATCCGCACGGGAGCCACACGGCGGGGACCGCCGTGGGCGATCGATACGACGATCCGGAGGATCTGCGCCGAGGGCTTGCGCCGCGCGCGCGGATCACGCAGTCGTCCTACTTCCAGCTCGACGGTTTCGACAACGCGCCGTCCAACCTGCTGGAGGTGCTGGAGGATGCCCACGCGGACGGCGCGCGCGTGCACTCCAACAGCTACGGGGACGACGGGAACACTTCCTACACCACGTGGTGTGTGGACATCGACACGTTCACGCGGAACCGGGAGGAGGACCTCGTCGTCTTCTCGGCCACGAACGGCGGCCTCGTCAAGTCGCCCGAGAACGCGAAGAACTGCCTGTCGGTGGGCGCCACGCGACGGCCTCCCTCGCAGGACCTGATCTCCAACGGAGGCTCCGGTCCCACCGTCGACGGCCGCCGGAAGCCGGAACTGTTCGCGCCGGGGCAGAGCACCGTCTCGGTGAACGTCGGTCCGTGCAATCTGACCACGCGCTCGGGGACCAGCATGGCGGCGCCCGCCATCTCCGCCGGCGCGATCCTCGTCCGCGAGTACCTGGAGCGCGGCTTCCATCGGCTCGGCCGCCCGTCGTCGGACTCCGTCGTTCCGACGGGCGCGTTGCTCAAGGCGATCCTGCTCAACGCGTCGACGGACATGACCGGCGTTTCCGGCTATCCGTCCAACGAGGAGGGATGGGGTCGACTTCTCCTGGACGATGCCCTCTACTTCGCGGGCGACGACCGTCGTTTCTGGTTCCGCGACGTGCGCCACGCGCAGGGACTGGAGACCGGAGCCCAGCGGTCCTGGCGGATTCCCGTGGTGGACGGGACGCAGTCGCTGGCCGTCACGATGGTCTTCACCGACGCGCCCGCCTCGCTCGGCGCCGCGTCCGCGCCGGTGAACGACCTCGACCTCGTCGTCGAGGGACCGGACGGGACCTTCCTCGGCAACTCGTTCGACACGGTCGCCGGGCACTCCTCCATCGCCACGTTCGGGGCCGATCCTCTGAACAACGTGGAGCGGTTCCTCCTCCCATCGCCGACGCCGGGCGACTGGACGATCCGGGTTCTCGGCGCGTCCGTGCCGATGGGTCCGCAGGGATTCGCCCTCGTGGTGAACGGCGGCCTCTCCCCGCGCATCCCCGAGGACGAGCCCACGCCGCCCACGCTGAATCCGCCGTTCGGCACGGAGCCGGAGTTCTCGCTGAGCGCCGCGGCTCCCAGTCCGTTCCGGGGCAGCACGAGCATCGCCTACGCCATCGATCGGCCGGGGCGCGTCACGCTCCGCCTCTACGACCTGCGGGGCCGCGTCATCCGGACGCTCGTCGACCGCGAGCTGGAGGGCGGGGAGTTCCAGGCCACGTGGGACGGACGCGACGACGCCGGGCGGTCGACCGCGGCGGGGATCTACTTCCTCCGTCTCCGCTCGGACGGCCGGGAACGTCTGCAGCGCGTGGTGCGACTCTGAGCCGGCGCGACGCGCGCGGGCGCCTGCAGGACCTGGGCGTGCTGGCGCTGGGTCTCGTGCTGGCGACGCTCGCCGGCGAGCTGGCGCTCCGGCTCTTCTGGCCGCAGCGCTCCTCCGTCGTCGTGGGGATGTTCCAGGCCGATCCCGACGCGGGCTATCGCCTGAAGCCGGACTACAAGAGCGAGATCCGCGTGCCCGAGTACCGCGTGCAAGTCCGCACGGACGGGGAGGGCTACCGGGTTCCCCGGGACGGCGTCACCACGGACGATCGCGAGGCGCGCATCCTCTGCATCGGCGACTCGTTCACGTTCGGCGTGGGCGTGGACGCGGAGGAAGCGTTCCCGGAGCGGCTCGAGGGTCGGCTGCAGGAGGAGTGGCCCGGGATCTGGGCGGTGCGCAACGGCGGGGTAGGCGGATACGGACCGCTCCGCAGCGCCCGTCGCCTGGAGGCGGACCAGGGGCGGTGGCGCCCGGACGTCGTGGTCCACACCCTCTATCTCGGCAACGATCTGGAGGACCCGCGGCCGGACTCGTACCTCACGTCGCCGCGGATCCGGGACGGCCGCATGGTCTCGGCGGATCGCCCGCTCCGCATCGAGATCCGGTTGTTCCTGCGCACGCGGTCGCACCTCTACGCGTTCCTGCGGCAGTCGCTCTACGGCGTGTACGTCGCCACGGGCGTCGCCGACCGGACGCGCTACGTGGAGCCGGTGGGGCAGAGGCGATGGCCGGATCGCATCGAGCGGATCGCGTTCCCCGCCGCCATCCGATCCGTCGAGGAGGCGCGCGCGTGGTGCGAGGCGAACGGCGCGCGCTACGTCGCGGTGCTGGCGCCGACCGCCTGGCAGGTGGACGACCGGCGATGGGATCGCTACCGCCGGACGGTTCGCCTGCCCGACGAAGCGCTCGATCGGGATCGCGCGCGCCGCGAGGTGATGACGGAGCTGACCGAGTGCGGCATCGAGGTGCTGGATCTCTTCCCGGTCCTGCAGCGGGCGACGGCGGAGGGACGCGCGCCCTACTTCCGTCACGATACGCACTGGAGCGCGACCGGTCACGATGTGGCGGCCGCCGAGATCCATCGGTGGCTGGCCCGCCGGGGATGGGTGGGACCGGCCGCGGAGGAATCGCGCGCGGTGGTCCGCACGGAGCCGCCCGCGCGCGAGGGGTAGCGAGCTATTCTCGCACCCATCCGGGCCACGGCTCCCCGCCGCGCTCCCGGGTGGAGAGCCGGTACGCCCGGACCGTCTCGTCCAGGAGGTGGTCGGCGCGGGCCGTCGCCAGCGCCAGCGTCGCCTCGGGGACGTGCAGCGCAAATGCCCAGCGCCGCCCCCCGGGAACCCAGGCGAGCCCCGACACCCACGCGCCGCCGTCGTTCTCCCCGGCGACGGCCCGCACGCTCAGCCTCGGATCGTGGAGCGAACGGACGGTCCCGCGCGGCGACGTCACGGCGATGCCGGCCGCCGCCTGGAAGTAGGAGATCGTCCCCGGCGCCAGCCCGCTGCCGCCGCGCCCGAGACTTGTCCAGAAGGCCGCCCACTCCGCGGGCGAACACGCGTCGTCTCCGGAGCGCAGGCCCAGCGCCTCCGCCTGCGCGGCCACGACGTTGCCCTCCGGGAGGTCGGCCAGGGCGGTGTCGCACTCCCACGCGAGGGCCGTCACCAGCGTCACGTCGCCGTGGCCGCCGTCCGCCCAGCATCGATCGTCGCAGGCCACGACCCGCTCCGGATCGACCGAGCCGCCCTCCAGGGCGGCCAGGGCCGCCAGGAACCGCGTTCCCGTGCCCCACGGCACGAGACGGTCGTGGCACGCAGCGCGGTCGTCCGCCCGCAGCACGCGACCGTCCGCCAAGTCCACCACCAGGAACGCGTGGTTCCCGAGTGCCCCGAAGCGATCGGCCAGGGGGCCGGGCTCGGCCGCCCCGGCGGCGGAGGCGAGGGCCAGGAGGATCAGGAAGGGAATCATGCTTCGACTTTACACGAGCGGCCCGGACGGGGAGAATGCCTGCCCTCCATCCCCCCGAACGAACCAGGAGTCCCATGGCGTTCCGACCGGTCCTGCACGAGCCCGTCCCTTCCGTTCGCTTCGGGCGGTCGCTGGCGGTGGAGATCGCGCCCGGGCCGCCCGAGGGGGCGCGCTGCCGCTACTGCCGCGTCTTCGACGACGAGGCGCTGCCGTCCCGGAGCGTCTTCTCGGAACCGGGCGCGGCCGTGCGGGACATCCTGGCGCCGCTCGAGCGCGGTGCCTCCGTCGATGCCGTGGTCTTCACGGGGGCCGGCGACCCGCTCCGCCACCGAGGGGTCGGGACCATCCTCCGGAATCTCCGGACGCGGGCCCACGTGACCACGGTCGTGCTGACGGACGGCGCGCTCCTGCGAGACCGTGACGTCCGCCGCGACGCCGGGGAGGCCGGCCTCGTGGTGGCGTGGCTGCCGTCCCTGCTCCCGGATTCGACGGATCGCGCGGAGAAACAGCGCCGCCGGGAGGCGTTCGAGCGTCACGTGGAGGGCCTCGCGTCGCTCCGGCGCGAGACGCCGGCGGACATCGCCCTGGAGCTTCCGGTCCGGCCCGGCATCGACGAGCCGGACGATGCGGTCGAGGCGTGGCGGCGCGCCGCCGAGCGGATTCGGCCCACGCGCATGCTGGTGATCGCGGCGCCGGGGACGGACGTGGACGCGTCTCTCCTGGAGAGGGTCCAGGAACGGCTGCCGCGGGGAGCGGGGGCCTTCCTTCCGGACGACACGGGACTGGACGTGCGCTGCCGCTGCGACTCCGTCAACGCTTCCGGCTGAACGGCAACCGGGCCGTCCCCGCCGGAGGGGCGGACGGTCTCTCCCGCGTCACCCCGGGATCCTGCTCCACCTCGCGCTCGGAGCGCGGCGGCCGATCCGTCGCCGGGCGCGTCATCACCTCCCGCGCGAGATCCCGGACGGCGTCGCCCCCGGTGAACCCCGGCGGTCGATCGGCGGACGCCGGCACCTCCGTCTCGCGGCCGGAGACGGCGGGCACCTCGGGACGTCGGGCGGCCGGGGCGGGAAGGGGCGTCGCCGGCGCGGCGGCGACGACCGGGGCCGGATCCGGGACGAACAGGCGGTCGAGCCGGGACGCCACGACCAGGATCGCCTCGGTGACGAAGCCCACCATGAACGCCAGCGGCAGGAACCGCAGCGGCGTACCCGTGAGCGGCCCGGCGGCCAGGACCGGCGTGCGTTCCAGCGCCAGCACGAGTCCGACGGCCAGGACCGGTGCCACCGCCAGCGGCGCCACGCGGCCGACTCCGCCCGGCCGTCGCCGGACCGCGGCGCGCACGGCCGCGCCGAGGAGCGCCGCCAGCACGGTCTCCAGCAACCGACCCGCGCCGCGGCGGCGGAACGGGCCCTCGGCCGCGCGCAGCGTCTCCCGCGCGTCCGCGCGGAACGCATCCACGGCCGCGGCGACCGTCGCCTCGGCGTCCCGGCCTCCGTCGCCCGTCTCCCGGAAGAAGCGGGTGAGCTCGCGGCGGCGGGCGGGATCGTCGGCATCGTCCAGGGCGGGCGGCGCCTCCAGTCGCGTCTCCAGCACCCGCAGCAGATCCTGGAGCGCATCCCACGGGCGATCGTCCGCCTCGCCCTCCAGCGAGAGCAGCAGCGAGGCATCGCGGCCGTAGAACGGGACCAGCCACCCGCCGACGTGCAGCGCCGCGAACGATCCGTCGTCCGCCCGCTCGAGGCGTCGCGTCACATCGCGCAGGCGAAGGGTGAGCGACCCGTTGACCGCGTCCACCTCCTCGCGCAGCCGGGCGGCTCCGTTCTCGATCGCCGGCACCGTCAGCAGTCCCGCGGGGTCGGCATGGGGTGAGGGAAGCCCGGTGACCTCCAGGCGTCCCGTCTCCGGCGACGGCGCCGCGCGGACGCCGGCCAGCGCCCGCGTGACCGTGGGCGGCGGGGGCGAGGCGGATTCGACGAAGCGGAGCCCCAGCCAGAGCGCGGCCAGGGCGGAGAGGATCCCGAGGAGGATCCGGCGGTCGGTGTCTTCGCTGGGCAGCATGCTTCCTCCGCGGGGAACGTGCGGCTTCGCGGAGGGAGAAGTCAAGCCGGCCCGATGCGCGCGGGCCCGGTCCGCGTCGGCCGGGCTCAGTCCCCGTCGGCGCCGCCGTGCTCCGCCACGATCTCGTTGATCCGCTGCTCGGTCAGCACGCTGGACGACGCCTTCGCCTCGCGGAGCAGGTGATCCACCAGATCGTCGCGTGGGGTGATGCCGCGGGCCTCCAGCGCGAAGACGACGTTGGAGCGCCCGGACATGAAGCCGATCTCCACGGTCTGCGAGAGCCCCACCATGCCCGCGGGCACGCCGGAGTAGACCGCGTCGGCCAGGGCGTCGGCTCCCTTGCGCCGGGCCTTCAGGATGGCCGCGGCGTGCACGCCGGTGGAGGTGCGGAACGCGTCCTCGCCGAACACGGGGTAGTTGAAGGGGATGGGTACGCCCGTCGCCTTGCACACGGAACGGACGTAGTCGCCCAGCTTCGAGAGGTCGCGGTCGATGAGCCCTTCCAGCTGCAGGTTCACGAGCATCAGGTCCATCTGGGCGTTGCCGCATCGCTCGCCGACGCCCAGAGCCGTGGCGTGGAGCCGGTCGGCACCGGTGGCCAGCGCCATCATGCAGTTGGGAATGGCGAGGCCTCGATCCGAGTGGCCGTGCCAGTCCACGAGAACGTCCTCGCCGGATTTCTCCACGACGCCGCGGATGTGCTTGAGAAGCGCCCGCACCCCGATGGGCGTGGCGTGTCCCACGGTGTCCGCCACGACGATCCGCTTGGCGCCCGCCTCGATGGCGCACGTGTAGAGACGGTCGATGGTGTCGGGGTCCGCGCGCGTGGTGTCCTCGGTGACGTAGCACATCGGGATGTCGTGCTCGACGCCGAAGCGGATGGCGTCTTCCGTGAGCTTGAGCAGATGGTCCAGCTCCCAGCCCTCGGTGTAGCAGCGGATGGCCGACGATCCGAGGAACGCGCACGCCTCCACCGCCTTGCCGGTGCGCTCCTGGATGCCGACCACGGGTTCGATGTCGGCGATGACGGTCCGGACCGCGACGTTGGGCGAGATGCCGAGACCCTGGTCCGCGATCTCCTTCACCAGTCGCTCGATGTCGCTCGCGGCGCGTTCGCCGGCACCCGGCAGCCCGAGGTCGGCGGCGTTCAGCCCGAGCGAGTCCATGAGGTGGAGGATGTGGAGCTTCTCCTCGATCGACGGATCCCGCACGGACGGGGACTGGAGCCCGTCGCGGAGCGTCTCGTCGTTGAGGTGGAAGCCCGGCTTCGCGCGGAAGGTGAAGCCCTCGGCCCGGTTCCAGTCGTAGATCAGTCCGGATTCGTCCACGTCCCTCGGTCTCCTTCGGATGGCGGCGGACCCAGTCTACCGGCCCCGGACGGGCCGGTCGAGGGCGGTCTGGCGGGCCGCGGAGCTGGGCGATCCTTGCCGTTCCTGGCGCCCGATCGGCGATCCTGGGAGCCACCGGCCCCCTCGCCTCCGGTGCGTAAAGGTCCGGCCCCGGCCCGTCGATCCAACGACGAAGCCTCTAGTCCCCCTCGGTGGATCCGGGAGCCGTCATGTCCCCATCGATCGTCGTCCGCCTCGGTGCCCTGGCCGGACTCGGTGCCCTGCTGCTCGCCTCGTCGGGCTGTACGCGCCGCGCCGACTCCGCGCCCGAACCCCGCGATGCCGACCCCGGTCCGCGCAAGGGCGGGGAACTGCACCTCATGCTGGAGTCGCCGGGAACGCTGGACCCGAGCCTCGTGGACGACGTCTACGAGGCCTGTGTCATCAACCAGCTCTACGACGGACTGCTCGAGTTCGACGTGAACCTCAATCCGGTCCCGGCCATCGCGCGGGAGTGGTCCGTCTCGCGGGACGGGCTCGAGTACCGGTTCGTCCTCCGTGACGACGTCCTGTTCCACAACGGTCGTTACGTGGTGGCCGAGGACTTCGTCTGGAGCTTCTCCCGCATCTTCGATCCGGAGCGCGAGGGCCACGGCCTGGGCGGGGAGTACCTCCTGCGCATTGCGGGAGCGGCCGAGTACGCCGAGGGCAAGGCCGATCACATCTCGGGGCTGGTGGCGGAGAGCGACTCGACGCTGGTGATCCGCCTCGCGGAACCGTACGGCTCCTTCCTGGCCGTCCTGGCGATGGACCAGACGAAGGTGCTGGCGCGCGAGGCCTTCGCCGACGGCGCCGAGGCGTACGATCGGGCTCCGGTGGGGACCGGTCCGTTCCTCTACGAGGACTTCGTCGACGATCCGGAGGATCCTCGCCTGGAGCTCCGGGCGAATCCGGTCTTCCACGGACACGGTCCGTGGGTGGAGCGGCTCGTGTTCCACGTTCCGTCGGACTACAACATCGACCGGGGCGCGGACGCGCTGCTGGGCGGCGGGCTGAGCCTGTGCGATCTCCCGCCCGACCGGAAGTCGAGCGTGGAGGCGGATCCGCGTTTCGAGGTGATCCGGCGGCCCGAGCTCTCGTTCTCGTTCGTGGGAATGAATCTGCGCGAGAAGCCGTTCCGGGACCTGCGCGTCCGGCAGGCGATCGCCCACGCCGTGAACCGCGAGCGGATCGCCGAGGTCGATCCCGACGGACGGATTCCCGCGGGTGGCATCCTGCCCCCGGGGATGTTCGCCTATTCGCCCGAGGAGCGGGCGCTGTCCTTCGATCCCGATCGCGCGCGGGAGCTGCTGGCCGAGGCCGGCTACCCCGAGGGGAGCGGGCTGCCTCCGGTCGTGCACGTGCAGGCGGATCGAGGCGAGACCGGTCGCCTGGCCGATGAGGTCCTGAGGGAGGATCTGGCCGAGGTCGGAATCGAGGTGGAGTTCCAGTACACGGACTGGGACACGTTCTCCGAGGACCTGGACACCTACCAGCTGCCGTCGTTCGGGCTGACCTGGGTGGCCGACGTCCCCGATCCCGACTCGTTCCTGGCGTCGCTCTTCTCCACGCGCGGCGTCTACAACCTGTTCCACTACTCCAACTCCGAGGTCGATGCCCTCCTGGTGGAGGGGTCTCGGCTGCGCAGCTCGCAGGTGCGCGCGGATCTCTACCGCCGGGCCGAGAAGATCATCCTGGAAGAAGCTCCCGTGGTCCCGCTGTTCCACATCGCCAACAATTTCGCCGTCCGGCGGGAGGTGAAAGGACTGCAGGTCACACCGTTCGGGTACGGCAACCTTCGCCTCGAGAGAGTCTGGATCGACTCTCCCGCCAGCTGATCGGAACCCCGTTGATCAACCATCGTCTGCGCAAGGTCACGCGATCGATCCAGTCGCGGTTCATGATCTCGGTGGCGACGCTGCTCGTCCTGCTGATGGGCATGGTGTCGCTGGCCGTAAACGATCGCCTGACGCGGCTGCTCCTGCGGGAGACGCAGGCGAAGGGCCTCGCGATCGCCCACTCCATCGGCGCCACGACGACGAGCGCGCTCCTCAACTACGACTACGTGTCGCTGAACCAGGCGGCGCAAAAGGCCGTGGCCGAGGGCGGCATCGCGTACGTGATCGTCCTGGACAAGGAGGGGCGGGTCGCCGCGCACTCCGAGCGACCGGACCTGGTCGGTATGGGGCTCGCGCCGGAAACGGCGCCCGCGCGCACCGACGGCAGACGCCCGCGGCCGGTGCTGCGCAATACGATGGTGGGATCCGACGCGGAGCCCATCCGGGCGCTGGACGTGTCGTTCCCGGTGTTCCTCCAGGATTCCGACGTGCAGTGGGGAACCGTCCGCATCGGCCTGGACCTGGAGCCGATGCACCGGGAGGTCACGCGCGTCCGCTTCATCCTGCTCATCATCGGCGGGGTGGGCGTGCTGATGGCGATCGGCGGCGCGCGCCTGATCTCGCGGCGCATTACCGGTTCCATCGAGGATCTCGTGCGCGGGACGATCCAGGTCTCGCGCGGCAACCTGGACCATCGCATCGAGATCGACACGGGTGACGAGATCGCGACGCTCGCGGAGCACTTCAACCACATGACGGCGCAGGTGAAGCGCCAGCAGACGGAGATCGCCGAGGCGAAGGGCGAGCTGGAGGTGCTGAACGCCACGCTGGAGGAGAAGGTGGCGAAGCGGACGCAGGAGTTCCTGGCCTCGGAGGAGAAGTACCGGATCCTCGTCGACAGCTCGCCCGACGCCATCGTCATCGCGCAGGGCGGCGTCCTCCGCTTCATGAATCCGGCCTTCGAGGAGATGTTCGGCTACTGCATGGCCGATGCGTCCCGCTCCGGGCTGCGCACCGAGGACTTCTTCCATCCGGAGGACCGCGAGCGCGCCGCGCGGACGCTGGACGCGCTGATGAACGACGAGCCGGTGGAGACGGAGGAGTTCCGCGGCGTGACGAGGAACGGCGAGCCGCGCCTCTTCGAACTGCGCGGCATGCGGATCCACTACCTGGGGGCGCCGGCGGTGGAGCTGATCCTCCTGGACACCACGCAGAAGAAGGAGCTGCAGGATCAGCTCCTGCAGCACGAGAAGCTCCGCGCGCTGGGCGAGCTGGCCTCCGGCGTGGCGCACGACTTCAACAACATCCTCGGGATCATCCTCGGCCGGGCGCAGCTGATGCAGAAGAACCAGCCCGACGACACCCTGCTGCGCGGACTCCGCACGATCGAGCGGGCCGCCCTCGACGGAGGAGAGACGGTGCGACGCATCCAGGACTTCGCGCGGAGCCGCACGCAGCGGGACTTCGACGACATCGACGTGAAGGGCCTCCTCGAGGAGGTCGTGGAGATCACGCGGACGCGCTGGCGGGACCAGGCGCAGGCGCGCAACGTGAAGATCGACGTGGAGCTGGACCTGCACGACGTGCGCAACATCCGCGGCAACGGATCGGAGCTGCGCGAGGTCTGCACGAACCTGATCTTCAACTCCGTCGATGCGATGCCCTCCGGCGGCAGGATCTTCGTGTCCTGCCGCATGGAAGGGGACGACGTAGTGGTCGTGGTACGGGACGACGGGCGCGGCATGGACGAGAGCGTTCGCGCGCGCGTGTTCGACCCGTTCTTCACGACGAAGGGAACGAAGGGGATGGGGCTCGGGATGTCCGTGGCCTACGGCATCGTGGAACGGCACGGCGGAAGGATCTCGGTGGAATCCGCGCTCGGCCACGGGACGACGTTCACGATCCGCCTGCCGTCGGCGGCGCCGCAGGATGGAGTGCCGGAGGAGGATGTGCCGTCCGCCGTGGAGACCTCGGCCCGGATCCTCTGCATCGACGACGAGCACGACATCCTGGAGCTCCTCGAGGACATCCTGGACGCGGGCGGCTTCGTCGCCGAGACGCGCAGCAACGGCCCCGACGGCCTGCGGGCGCTCGAGGCCCGGCCGTTCGACCTGCTGTTCTGCGACCTCGGGATGAAGGAGATGTCGGGCTGGGAGGTCGTGAGTGCGGTGCGCGCCAAGGACCCCGCCATCGGCATCGTGCTGCTGACGGGCTGGGGCGCGACCCTCTCCGAGGAGAAGGTCGCGGAGTACGGCATCGACGCGGTGCTCAGCAAGCCCTTCGAGATGAAGAAGATCCTGCAGACGATCCCCGACGTCCTGGCGCTGCGCCGCGAGCGGCTGGGGTCCCCCGCGCGCCCGACCTAGGCCTCCTGGGGAGCGGAGAGCGCCTCCTCCAGCCGCGACTTCACGCTCCCGGCCACGCCCGCCGCGATCTCCTCGACGCGGGCGAGCGCCGTCTCCGCCCGCGCCCGCGTGGACGCCACGTAGTCCGCGTCGCCCAGTCCGTCGAGGTTGATCAGGACGTTGTAGTAGGCACCCTCCGCGCAGCCTCGCGCGGCGAGCGCCGCCACGCCCGCATCGGAGAGCGAGTTCCGGTTGCCCCGCTTGGCCGTGGCCGCGGCCAGTTCCGCCGCCCGGACCGTGCGCTCCAGCACGCCCAGCGGGATCTCCGTGGCCAGCTTCGTGGCGGCGAGGATCGCAGCGTCGCGGGCGGCGATCTCCTCGTTCGTCCGCTTCTTCATCTTCATGGCGGCGTACAGCTCGTTGAAGGCGTCCGTGTCCCGGTCGATGTCCTCGCGGAACGCGTGCTGGAGCACCTGCGCCTCCAGTCCCACGTCCTTCATGGGCTCCCAGGCGTCCTCGTAGTCCTTCTTGCCGACGGTCAGGGACGCGACCATCGCGGAGAGCGCCGCGGAAAGGGAGCCGAGCAGCGAGGCGACGCTGCCTCCGCCCGGGGCGGGGCTGTCGGACGAAAGTTCGTCGGTGAAGCCCGCGACGGTGCGATCCACCAGGAGCCCGTCGCGCCGCAGCCGGTACTCGATGATCTTCTCGGCGGGATCGAACGGTGTGAGATCGTCCAGACCCAGGCTCCGGACCGCCGCGTGCACCAGCTCCGGCTCCGGCACGCCGGCCGTCAGCCCCTGGCGCCTCAGGTAGTGAATCCCGGCCCGCCGGATCGCCTCCAGCGGCACCAGCCCGACGATCTCGCTGCCGGTCACGCGCATCCCCTTGGCGATGGCGATCTCCTCGACCGCGTCGTAGACGTCGTGCATCGGCGTGACGTGGTAGTTCGTCAGGTTGATGGAGATCTGCGCGGCGCCGTACTCGGGGATGTACCAGCCGACCGCCTTGCACTCCTGGAACCGGCCCGGGACCATCACGAACTTGTTGTTCTCGTCGCGGAGGGCCTGCCCGCTCTCGTCGCGCTTGCGCCGGCCCTTTTCGCGGATGTCCAGGGCGATGTCGTGGGCGAGCGGCTTGGAACGCGTGTTCAGGTTGACGTTGTAGGCGATGAGGAATTCGCGCGCGCCGATCGCCGTGGCGCCCGCCTTCGCGTGGAACCGGTCCGGCCCGAAGTCCGGACGCCACTCCTCCTGGCCGACGCGTCCCGCCAGCCCTTCGTACTCGCCGGCCCGGACGTTCGCCAGGTTCCTCCACTCCGGCTTGCGCGCCGCGTGCTCGTACAGGTAGATCGGGATCTCCAGCTCCTCGCCCACGCGCTTCCCGAGCCGCCTTGCCAGCTCGGCGCAGTCGTCCATGGTGACGCCGCGGACCGGCACGAACGGGCACACGTCGGTGGCACCCATGCGCGCGTGTGCGCCCTTGTGCGTGCTCATGTCCAGCACGTCGGCCGCCCGCGCGATGGCGCGAAACGCGGCCTCCAGCACGTCGTCGGGCGCCCCTACCATCGTCACTACGGTCCGGTTCGTGTCGGCGCCGGGGTCCACGTCCAGGAGCGTGACCCCGGGCGTGTCGGCGATCACGGACGTGATGGAATCGATCTTCTTGCGGTCCCGACCCTCGCTGAAGTTCGGGACGCACTCGACGATGCGCTGCATTGGGGGCTACCTCCGGGTTCGAAACCGCCGCCCGGGGATCCGGGCCGGGGCGGCCAGGGAAGCGGGTCTGGGATTCTCCGTCAGTGATTCGAGACGTCGACCGGCGCCGTCTCCAGCTCGCCCGTGTCCATCCGTCGCCGCACGTCGCGCACGATGCGGCGGATGTCCTCGTAGTCGCTCGCGCGCTCCCCGTCCGGGATGCGCTGCGTGAGGTCGTCGGGCGCGTTGAACAGCACCGGGTGATCGGCGATCCGGAACATGAACTCGTCGTTGTAACCGTCGCCGATGGCGAGGATCCGGAAGCCGATCTCCTTCAGCGAGCGGATGACGTTGTCCTTCCGGCCGCGGATCCGAAGCCGGTAGCCGGTGACGCGACCCTCGTCGTCGGTGCGGAACGTGTTGGCGAACAGGTTGTACCCGCCCATCCTCTGCACGATCGACTCCGAGAACTCGTGGAAGGAATCCGAGACGATCATGACCTGGGCTTTCGTGCGCATCCACGCGAGGAGCTCCGTCGCTCCGGGATACGGAAGGACGTCGGCGGCCAGACCCGCGAGCACCGGCAGACGAAGATCGTGCTGCTGCAGGAGCTCGATCCGGCGATCCATCAACCGCTCGAAATCTGGCTCGTCGTGGGTGGTCATGGCCAGGTCGGCCACTCCCGTCATGCGTGCCACCTCTTCCCAGATCTCCGGGATGAGCACGCCCTCCAGGTCCGACACGATGATCACGGAATCCTCCATGGACGGAGTCGCAGTCGGCGGGCAGTGTACAGGGGAATCCCGGAACGTTGCGGGATTCCTCGCCAGAAAAGTGGTATGCTGGGCGCCCCGTCGAGACACCGGCCGCGACTGCGCCGGGATGGGGCCACTCCCGAACCCTTGCGAACGAGCCAGAGGAAGCTGACCCATGGAACGTACTCCGGAAGAGATGACCAGCCCGTCCCCCGAGACTCCGGAAGGCGCCGCCGAGACCCCGGCCGCGGCCACGGAGGCGGAGGCGACGGAAACCCCGGCGGGCGACGCGGAAGGCGTCCCGCCCGCCGCCGAGGCGCCCGCCGAGAGCGCCCCCGCGGAGGCATCGACCTCCCCTCCGGAGACCGCCACGAACGGAATGGCCGATGCGCTGAAGGGCGCGCCGGCCACGCCGGACGCGGAGCCCAAGAAGGGCCAGCGGGTGAAGGGCAAGATCGTGAAGATCGGGGAGGACGCCGCGTTCGTCGACTTCGGCGGGCGGGAGGAGGCCGCGCTGGACCTCCGTGAGATCCGCGACCCCGAGGGCAAGCTCACCCGCAAGGTGGGCGACGAGGTCGGCGGGGTCATCGCGTCCGTGGACGGCGGGGTGAAGATCACGCTGAAGGCCGGCAAGGCCGCTCCCAAGAACCTCCCGCTCCTCCAGGAGGCGCAGGCTTCCGGGGCGCCGGTGGAGGGCAAGGTCACCAGCGTGAACAAGGGCGGACTGGTCGTGCACGTCATGGGCGTGCGCGGATTCTGCCCCTTCTCCCAGATCGACCGGCACTACGTGGAGGATCCCACGGTCTTCGTCGGGAAGAAGCTCTCCTTCCGCGTCTCGTCGGCGGATCCCAAGGGCCGCAACGTGGTCCTGTCGCGGCGCGCCCTGCTGGAGGAGGAGGCCAAGGCCAACGCGGAGGGCCTCCGCGAGAACCTCGAGATCGGCAAGGAGGTCGCCGGCGTCGTGGCGCGCCTCCGTCCGTTCGGGGCCTTCATCGACCTCGGCGGCATCGACGGCCTGCTGCACGTCTCGGAGATCAGCCACGCGCGCATCAACGATCCGGCTCAGGTACTGAAGGTCGGGCAGGAAGTGAAGACGGTCGTCCGGAGCCTCGAGAACCTCGGCACCAAGGACGAGCGGATCGGCCTCTCCATGAAGGAGCTCCAGGAGGACCCGTGGGAAGCCGCGGCCAGGAGCCTGGTCGTGGGAGAGAAGACGAAGGCGAAGGTCGTCCGTCTCGCGGATTTCGGGGCGTTTCTGGAACTGGCCCCCGGAGTCGATGGACTCGCCCACGTCTCGACGCTGGCCGAGGGCCACGTCTCCCACCCGTCGGACGTCATCAGCGTCGGCGACGAGGTGGAGCCCTGGGTGCTCAGCGTGGACCAGGAGAGCCGTCGCATCTCGCTGTCGCTCGTGGAGCCGGGAGCGGTGCCGGCCGGCGGCCAGCGGGGGGGAGGCGGCGGACGACGCGGCGGCGGTTCGCGCCGCGACGATCACGATCGCCGGCCGTCGCGCTACGACGGTCCGCGCGAGCACAAGACCGGCCCCGAGGGGCCCGGCATGACGTCGATGCAGGAGGCCTTCGAGCGTCTCCGGTCCCGGATGGGCGAAGAGGACTGACGCGTCGATCGTCGACGGACAACACGGGCGGGACGGACGAGAGTCCGTCCCGTTTCACGTTCCGGAGGGTTTCCGGATCAGGTCCGCCAGGATCGGCCGGTGGTCCGAGGCGGAGAGCGTTCCCGCCCACAGGCCGCGGGTGGTCCAGTGGTCGTCGTGGAAGACGTGATCGATCTGGATGGCGCCCGCCGGCCAGCCGATGGATTCCAGCGGGAACGACGCGGCCCAGCCGTCACGCCAGGGGCGCCAGGCCGTCTCCAGGCCCCGGGACATCGACCACGCCTCGGGCGAGACGGGCAGCGAGTTGAAGTCTCCCGCCACGATCAGGGGGTCCTCCACGTCCGCCAGCCAGGCGCGCAGCGCATCGATCTGCCCGAGCCGGGCCCGGACGTTCGACAGCGGCCAGCCCCACGGGCGGGCGAGGTGCACGCACACGAAGGTCACGGGGCCGCCCGGCGCATCGACGCGGACTTTCAGCGCCACGCGCGGCCACTTCCCGCCGCCGCGCGGGAGACGGAGGGTCTCCTCTTCCAGGATGGGGTAGCGCGACAGGACCGCGATGCCGTGCTCTCCCCCGTCGACGGGGAAGGAGCCGGCGAACGCCGAGTGGAACTCCAGTGCCCGCCCGAGGTGGCCGGCCTGGTCCTGGCTCCGCGACCGGGCAATGCCCTGCTCCACCTCCTGGAGCGCGACGAGGTCGGGGCCGAGCGTGCGGAGATCGTCCGCCAGCCGGTCCAGGCCGCCGAGCCCGGCGCGGATGTTGTAGGAGACCACGCGCAGGGCCGTCTCGTCGGGCTCCGGCCAGGAGGCGGGTGTCCGCAGCGCGATGGCCCCCACGGTCAGGCCCAGGGCCGCGATGACCGCCAGCAGGAGGGCGGCGACTCTTCGGAGGGACATTCCGGCTCCCGGCGCCTGGGGGCTCCTCCGACCGCGAGGAGGGGGACGAACGGCGACAATCGTACCGCCCCCCGCCCTTTCGGCAAAGAGGGCGGGGGCTCTTGACGCCGATGCGCCCGTCTCGCACCATGGGCGGTCGTCGGCCCTCCCCACGCTTCGTTTCGAGGTCCAGCCCTTGTCCACGCCACCGGAAATGACCGCGTCCCGGGCGACGCAGGCGTCCGACCGTTCGCGCGCCACGGGAGCCTACCTGGAGCTCGTCAAGCCGGGCCTCACGGGCCTCGTGCTGGCCACCACGGCCCTGGGGTACCTGCTCGGGGCGGGGGGCGCTACGGACGTCTGGCGCCTGCTGGCGGCGGTCCTGGGCACCGCTCTGGTGGGCGGCGGGGCCAACGGCTTCAACCAGTGGTGGGAGCGCGGCCGGGACGCCCGGATGGAGCGTACCCGGGAGCGGCCGTTTCCCACGCGGAGGCTGTCGCCGCGCGCGGGGTTCGTCTTCTCGGCCGTCCTGTCCCTGGCCGGGTGGGCGCTGCTGCTCACCCGGGTGAACGCCCTGACGGCGTTGCTGGCCTTCGTCTCCTGGGCGGTCTACCTGTTCATCTACACGCCCATGAAGCCGCGGACGTCCACCAACACGCTCGTGGGCGCCGTGTCCGGAGCCATCCCGCCCGTCATGGGGTGGACGGCCGCCACCGGCCGCCTGGAGCCCGGGGCCTGGGTGCTCTTCGCTATCCTCTTCGTCTGGCAGATCCCGCACTTCCTGGCCATCGCCTGGCTCTACCGCGCGGACTACGCCCGGGGCGGCTTCCGGATGCTGCCGGTCGTGGATCCGGAGGGTCGCGCCACGTTCCGGATCGTCGTGCTGTACTGCGTCGGTCTCATCCCGGTGGCCTGGACGGCCACGCTGGCGGGGCTCTCGGGCTGGATCCACCTCGTGGGATCCACGGCGCTCGGACTCGTGCTTCTCGTTCGGGGGCTGCGCCTCTACCGGGAGCGTTCCGAGGAGGCCGCCAGGGGCCTGTTCCTGGCCTCCATCGTCATTCTCCCGGCGCTGCTCATCCTCATGGTCGCGGACCCCACCCGCCTGGCCATCCGACTCTTCTAGTCAAGAATCCGCGGCCATCGCCGCCGGAGACGTGCTCCGCCGCTGGACGCTTGGCGCCAAGGCGCCGGATCCGTCAGTTCGTGCTGGAGAGCACCGCGTAGAGCGTGATCCAGACCCCGCCCAGGAAGTGCCAGTACATCGCCACGTGCTTCAAGCCCTGCCCCCGCATCGGCGGCCAGCGATCGTAGTAGGCGTTCACCGTGACGACGGCCATCGGCACGAGTCCGCCGATGACGTGGGCCGCGTGGAGTCCCGTGAGGAAGTAGAAGAGCCATGAGTACAGCGTGGCGAACCCCGTGGCGTTCCCCCCGACGAAGCGGAACCACGCCACCGTCTGGGAGACCAGGAAGGCCAGCGCCAGCGCGGCCGTCACCGTGAGAGCGATGCGCACAACGAACCCGGCGCGGCGCGCCAGAGCCGAGCGGGCCACTTCCAGCGTCACGCTCGAGGCGAGGATCAGGCCGGTGCTCCAGCCGAGCCCCGGCGGCAGTCCCGGCGCGCCCGGCGGCGGCCAGGTTCCGGCCCGTGCGCGGATCACGAGGAACGACACCAGGCCGGCCGCGAAGAGGACCGCCAGCGAGACGAGGAAGAGCGCCATCCCGAAGGGACCGGCCCCGGGTGCCGGATTCTCCTTCGAGGGCCGGTGCGTGTTCCCGTGGCCGTTGCCGTGTCCGTTCGAGCGCTCGGCCGCGGGGGAGAGAAGCTCCCGCGGGGGGGTCATCCGTGGACCTTGGCCCCCGCGTCGCCCGCCTCGAAGGAGGGGGCCGCGCCGGCGGGCGCGACCCATCCGATCGTGGGCTGGTAGCCGGGAATCTTCGAGGGCTTGTACTCCTTGGTGTCCATCAGCGCGAGCGCGATGAACAGCGCCACGAAGAGCAGGGCCGAGCAGAAGATCAGGGCGTTGATCGGGCGATCCCACCGCAGGTGCATGAAGTACAGCGCCACGAAAGCCGACTTCACCACCGCGATGGCCAGCGCCACGAGGATGTTCAGGTTCCCCAGATCCACCTTGGTGGCGGCCACGGTGACCCAGGTGAGGACGATCAGGACCGCCCACACCCCCACCAGGATCCGCAGGGGAACGGCGTGCGCAAGGCTCGAGTGTTCGTGCGTCGACATTGCGTCCCCCGTCAGTGGATCAGGTACAGGAGCGGGAACAGGAAGATCCAGATCAGGTCCACCACGTGCCAGTAGAGACCGACCAGATCGACCGGCGTGAAGTACTCCGGCCCGAAGGTGCCCCGGAGCGCCGCGATCAGGAGCCACGTGATCACCACCATCCCGGCCAGCACGTGGATCCCGTGCAGTCCGGTCATGGCGAAGTAGATCCCGAAGAAGATGTGCGCGTTGGCCGGCCGGTCCGTCTCGTGGTGGCCGTGGTCCTCCGCGGGCGGCGTCGCGAGGCCGCCGGGCGCCTGGCCGGCGCGGGCCAGCGTCGTGTGCTCGGGCGGGATCCAGCCCGTCTCCGTCACGAGAACGGGCGCCTCGGTCTCGGCGGCCGCGACCTCTTCCGTGGCGGCGGGAGCGCCCTCGTTGCCGTGCGCGTCCATCGTCTCCGCGGCGTGGACCTCGACGGTCTCCGCCGCGTGCGCTTCCCCGCCGTCCGCGGCATGGGCGTCGTCCGTGGCGTGAGCGTCGGCCGCGGCATGGGCGTCGTCGGTCGCGGCCTCCGTGGCGTGGACGGCCGCCGCGGCCGCCTCCTCCGCGTGGGACGCGTCGCCGCCGGCATGCTCCTCGCCGTGGGCCTCGCCGTGCGCTCCGTGCTCGCCGTGCTCACCCGGCTGGAACTTGGTGCCCCAGAGCAGCCCGGAGTGGATCTTGTGGGAGTACTCCACGTACTTGATGCCCATGAAGCCGCCCGCGCACGCCAGCGTGAGCAGGAGCATGAGAACCAGCAGGCCCCGCTGACCCAGCTGCGCCGCCCGGACGGCCCAGGCCATCGTCAGCGACGAGCAGATGAGCACGACCGTGTTGATCCCGCCCATCGTGACGTCGAGGTACTGGTGCCCCCACTGGAAGATCTCCGGGTAGTTGCCCCGGTAGATCGCGTAGGCGCAGAACAGGCCGCCGAACATCAGCAGCTCCGTTCCGAGGAACAGCCACATGCCCAGCTTGCCCGACTCGAACTGCTGGGTGGGCGTCTCGAAATGGTGGGCCAGATGCTGCGGATGATCCGCGTGCGAGGCCGAATGGGCGCTCATCCTCTCTCCCTCTTCGTGCGCCGCTCTCAGGCGGACAGCGGCTTGTGGCGGAACGCGCCCTCCTCGGGCACGTACTCGACGCGGTCGAAGTCGTACGGGTCCCCCGTCTTCGGCGCGTCACCGTCGAAGTTGTAGTGCACCGGGGGAGAAGCGGCCTGCCACTCCAGCGTGACGCCGCCCCACGGGTTCATCGGGGCCTTCGGGCCCTTCGAAAGCGAACGCAGCAGGTACCAGGCGGTCAGGAAGAAGCCGGCCGCCATCACGTAGGAGCCGATGGACGATGCCACGTGCCAGCCCGTGAACTGGTCCGGGTACATCCAGTAGCGGCGCGGCATGCCGCGGCTGCCGATGATGAACTGCGTGAAGAACGTGAGGTTGAAGCCGATGAAGACCAGCGCGGTGGCCCAGCGGGCCTGAACCTCGTCGTACATCCGCCCGAACATCTTCGGCCACCAGTAGTGGAGCCCGCCCAGCAGCGCCATCACCGTGCCGCCGAACATCACGTAGTGGAAGTGCGCGACGACGAAGTACGTGTCGTGCAGGTGGATGTCCACGGACAGGGTGCCCAGGAAGATCCCGGTGAGCCCGCCGATGGAGAACACCCAGATGAAGATCAGCGCGTACCACATGGGCGTCTTCAGGTCGATCGAGCCCTTGTACATCGTCGTGATCCAGTTGAAGACCTTGATGGCCGACGGGATCGCGACGCTGAAGGTGATCGCCGAGAAGATCATGTTGAGCAGCGGCGACTGGCCGCTGGTGAACATGTGGTGCCCCCAGACCAGGAAGCCGAAGATGGCGATGGCCATGGAGGAGAACGCGATGAACTTGTAGCTGAAGATGTGCTTGTGGCTGAACGTGGCCACCAGCTCCGAGATGATCCCCATCGCCGGCAGGATCATGATGTACACGGCCGGGTGGGAGTAGAACCAGAAGAAGTGCTGGAACAGCACCGGGTCGCCGCCCAGCCCCGGGTCGAAGATGCCGACGCCGAAGGCGCGCTCCACGATGAGGAGCAGCAGCGTGATGGCCAGCACCGGCGTCGCCAGGATCTGGATGACCGCCGTGGCGTAGAGGCCCCACAGGAACAGCGGGAGCTGGAACCAGCCCATCTCCTTGGGGCGGAGCTTGTGGATCGTCACGATGAAGTTCAGTCCCGTGAAGATCGAGCTGAAACCCAGGATGAACACGCCGAACAGGGCGGGGATCACACTGGTGGTGGTGCTGGTGCTGTACGGCGTGTAAAACGTCCAGCCCGTGTCCGGCGCGTTGATCACGATGGAGCCCACCATGAACAGGGAGCCGAAGAGCCAGAAGTAGAAGCTGGCCAGGTTGAGTCGCGGGAAGGCGACGTCCTTGGCGCCGAGCTGGATGGGGAGGATGAAGTTGCCGAACGCCGCCGGAATCGCCGGGATGATGAACATGAATACCATGACCGCGCCGTGCAGCGTGAACATCTGGTTGTAGGTGTCGGCGTTCATGATGGTCTGGCCCGGCGTCAGGTGCTCGGTCCGCACCAGCAGGGCGAAGATCCCGCCGACGAGGAACGCCGCCAGCGTCACGATCAGGTACATCACGCCGATGCGCTTGTGATCCAGCGTCAGCAGCCAGGACTTCAGGCCGGATTCGCAGTTGAGATAGTTCTCCGTCTCTGCTTCCCGCGGAGGGGCGCCGACGGTCGTGGTGGCGCTGCTCATGCGTTCCTCCCGGCCTACTCGCTCAGGCTCTTGATGTAAGCGATGATCGCCATCAGCTCGTCTTCCTTGAACCGTCCCTGGAACGTCGGCATCACGGGATCGAAGCCGGCGACCATCTTGGCGCGCGGGTTCAGGATCGACTCCCGGATGTAGTTCTCATCCATGACCCCGGCCGATCCGTCCGTGAACTGCCGGCGGTTGCCGAAGGCGGCCAGGAACGTGGGGCCGATGCCTCCGGCGCCCGACACCGAGTGGCACTGCACGCAGCCCTTCTTCTGGTAGACGATGGCGCCCGCCTCGGCCGGCGGCATCGTGGAGATCCAGTCGGCGGCCTGGGTCAGCCACGCGTCGAAGTCCTCCTGCTCGTGCATGATGAGCTTGGCGAGCATCTCCGAATGGCTGGTGCCGCAGTACTCCGCGCAGAAGATCTGGGTCTCGCCCGGCTCCTGCGCCTCGAACCAGAGCGTGGTGTAGCGGCCGGGAACCAGGTCCTGCTTCGTCCGGAACGCCGGAACGAAGAAGCTGTGGAGCACGTCCGAGGAGGACATGACCAGCTTGATGGGGACGCCGACCGGCACGTGCAACTCCGAGTCCTCGTAGCCGTTGGGGTATTGGAAGCTCCAGCTCCACTTCTGGCCGATGACCTGGATCTCGTAGGCGTTCTCCGGCGGGTTGCTCAGGTTCAGGAAGCCCCGGAATCCGGACACGAAGATGCCCAGCACGATGATGAGCGGGATGATGCTCCAGATCAGCTCGAGCGCGGTGTTGTGGTGCGAGCTCTTCTGCGGCCGCGGCGCCTCGCCGTCCTTGCGCCGGTACTTGGCGAGGAACCAGACGGCCATGCCCGTGATGAGGGCGAAGAAGAACACGCTCATCCAGAAGATGAAGTAGAAGAGCCGATCCGTATCGTGGGCGAAGTTCGAGGCGCCTTCCGGCAGCCAGAACGTCGCGTCCGAACCGGCAAGAAGCAGGGCGGATCCGAGCCCGGAGGCCCCCGCGCTTTCCAGAATCCCGATCAACTTTGCGCTCCTAGGGAAACCGAGTTCCGACGGCGCCGCTCCGCCTTCCAGAAGATGGCGAGGAGGGTGCCCAGAACCACGACGGTCACCGCGCCGAACGCTCGCATGAGCTTCATCGCGGCCGGGCCGTAACGGCCCTCGGTGTGATCGTAGGCGTAGCAGAAGAGGATCATCTGATCGACGGCACTGCCGATCTTTCCGTCCGACGCCTCCACGAGCGACAGCCTCACGGTCTGCGGCTCGAAGGCGACGCCGTACAGGGTGCGGGAGAGGCGTCCGTCCGGCGTGGCGATGAACAGGCCCGCCGAATGCATGTACTCGGAACGCTCCTCGTTCCAGCGGTAGGTGAAGCCGAGGGCCTCCGCGAGCGCGGCGATCTGCTCCTCGGAGCCGGTCAGGAAGTGCCAGCCGTCGACGGCCTCCGTGCGGCCCAGCTCCTCGATGTAGCGCGTGCGCTTGGCCAGCGCGCCCTCCGCGTCGTCGCGCGGGTCGATGCTGACCGTCACGATCTCGAACTGATCCCCGGGGGTCCAGGCCAGGCCGCGCAGGGTGCTCGTGAAGCCGTCCAGGAACACGTTGCAGAGCATCGGGCAGTTGAAATAGACGAGGTTCAGGATGACCGGCTTGTCCGGCGTGAAGTAGCGGCCCAGCGCCACTTCCCGATCCTCCTCGTCGCGGAAGGTCAGCTGGAGCGGGATCGCCGCGTTCGGCCGATCCTCGATGCCGACACCCTGCAGCTCCGCGGGAGTGTCCTCCAGCAGCTGCGCTCCCGCGGGCGCGGCCACGCAGGCCAGCGCGCACAGTCCGGCGACCGTCCGCCGCGCGACGTCGGCGGGGCCCGGGAAGGGGAAGGGCCTTCGAATCAGCATTCCAGGGTCACCTCGGGGTCGCCGCCAGTTCCGCGGCCACCAGTTCCATCGCCCGATCGATCGGGATGGCCACCTGGCCCGTCTCCGGGTCCCGGCGGTATTCGGAGATCTGCTGTTGCTGGTTCATCAGGGCGGCATCGCGCGCCTCGGCAGGAACCTCGACGAGCTTCTTCTGCTCCTCGCGGGACTGCGCGTGGCCGAAGTACGCCGTGAGCGCCACGACGGTGATGACGAAGATCACCGTGAAGAAGGCCGTGACGTAGGCCGTCGGAGCCGCGCTCGGATCGTCCTGGATATTGTTGGCCATGGCCCTCTCCTAGAAGTTCTCGAACGCGAGCGACTCGCCCAGACGCGGATCCCCCTTGGGAACCAGCGACCGGCCGCGCAGCCGCGTGGCCGTGGCCGCGACGAACAGGCCGCCGACGCCCAGCCAGGCGGTGAGATCCAGCAGGCTGAGCGGGACGATGCCCTCGCTCGCGTGCGGCATCACGATGTAGTACAGGTCCACCCAGTGCATCAGCAGCATCCAGCCCGCGCCCACCAGGAGCGCCGGCTTGCGGCGTTTGGGGATGCGGGAGATGAGGGCCAGGAACGGCACGATGAAGTGGCCGAGCAGCAGGAGCCAGCTCCAGGCCTCCCACTGGCCTTCCTGGCGCTTCAGGAACCAGACCGTCTCCTCGGGGATGTTCGCGTACCAGATCAGCATGTACTGGGAGAACGCGATGTAGGCCCAGAACACGATGAACGCGAACACCAGCTTGCCCATGTCGTGGTAGTGCTCCACGGAGATCAGCCCGCGCAGGGCGCCGGAGCGCTGCGCGAAGGCCGTCATGAGCGGCAGGGTGGAGAGGAACGCCAGCACCGAACCCGCGAAGTAGTAGACGCCCCACATCGTCGAGAACCAGTGCGGCTCCAGGCTCATGAGCAGGTCGAACGCCGCGAACGACACCGTGATGGCGAACGCGAAGAGGCCCGGTGCCGACGCCGCCTGCATGCGGACCGTCAGGTTGGGGTCCTTCGACTCGTCCTGGCGCACGGACTGGCGGAAGAACCAGAGGCCCATCAGGCTCCAGACGGCGAAGTAGACGACCATCCGGATCGTGAAGAAGGGCACGTTGAGGTACGGCTCCTTCCACTCCAGCAGGTGATCGCCCTGGACGTGGGCCGCGTGCGTCCACTCGTAGAGCAGATCCTTGCCCATCAGCACCGGCACGACGATGGGGAGGGCCAGGATGGCCATGAGCGGCGCGTTGGCGGCCACCGCCTCCGCGAAGCGGCGGATGACGACGCTCCAGCCGGCCCGCGTCACGTGGTTGATCAGCACGAAGAATAGGCCGCCCAGCATGACGCTCAGGAAGTAGCAGAAGGCCACCAGGTAGGACAGCATCGCGCGGGCCTGCGTGTCGGCGCCGCCCTGCATGCCGAGGAGGCCGGTGGCCACGAGCCCGAGGACGCCGATCGCGCCGGCGACGCGCGTGACCTGGAGGCCGGTGTTGCCCAGCTCCAGACGCGCTCCCGAGAGGTCCACCGTGTGTTCTTTGGCGCTCAAGGGTTCCTCCCCGTCACTGAAGGGTCGAACGAACGTCCGCGGGGACGTCGTCGAGGGTGGCGGCCTGGCTCCGCTGGAGCGCCCGGATGTAGCCCACGATCGCCCAGCGATCCTCGGGGACGATCTGCGAGCCGTAGGCGGGCATGTTGCGGATGCCGTTCGTGATGGTGTTGAACAGGTGCCCGTCCGCCCGGCTGACGGCCAGGCTGTCGTGGAGCGACGTGGGCGGCGTCCAGTTGGCCAGCCCCTGATCCATCAGCTCCAGCGCCCGATCGTGCACCAGCCCCTGACCGTTCCCGGAGGAACCGTGGCAGGGGGCGCAGTAGACCTCGAAGCGGTTCTGGCCCCGTCGCACGAGCGCTTCCCAGCTGCCGAACCCTTCCATGGCGGAGGCCGGGATCGTGGCGGCCCAGTCGTCGCCGGTGAAGCCGCGGTGGAAGTGATCGTCCTCGGCGAGGTGGCCGCGGGCGACCGTTCCCGGCTCCGCCGCGCGCATGGCGCGGCCGTCGGCGAACAGATCGTTGCGGGTCTGGGGCAGGTACTTCGGCTGGTAGTCCATGTCCGGGATCAGGTTGATCCGCGGGCTGCGCTGGTTGTCCGAGCGCGCCTTGGCGATGATGGCCAGCGGCAGGAACGACGCCACGACCAGCAGGAGGAACGCGGGAACGAGCCATCGGGGCATCGGGCTAGACCTCCAGCTTCTCGAGGTGGACCCCGCCGAGACCGCGCAGGAACTCCTGCGTCTTGTCGTCGTCGAACAGAGGGTCCTCCGCCTCGATGCTCAGGAAGAACCGGTCCTGCGTCACGCGCCGGAACCGCTCGCTCCCGAAGACGGGGTGGTGCCAGCGCGGGAAGCCGTTCAGCATCAGCATGCCCAGGAAGGCGGCGAACGCGCTGAGAAGGATGGTGAGCTCGAACGTCACCGGGATGTTGGCCGGGATGCTCCAGAAGGGCTTGCCCGAGATGACGATCTGGTAGTTGTGGGCGTTGGTCCACCACTGCAGTCCCAGCCCGACCGCGCAGCCCGTCACGCCGCCGCCCATGACGAGCCAGGGGAGGAGCGTGGGCTTGAGGCCCATCGCCTGGTCCAGGCCGTGCACGGGGAACGGAGTGTGCGTGTCCCACCGCGTGAAGCCGGCGTCCCGCACCCGCTCGGCGGCGCCGAGGATCTCGCCGGGCGTCTCGAACTCCACCAGGTAGCCGGCCGTCCGCCGTTCCAGGTTGCCGTTGCCGTGGCTCATCGGGCCACCTCCGCGACCGGGCGCTGCTCCGAGGCGTCGCCGTGGCCGCCGCCGTGCGCGTGCGCGTGGGCCTGCGGCATGATGGCCTTGACCTCCGCCATGGCCACCATCGGCAGCCAGCGGATGAAGAGCAGGAACAGGGTGAAGAAGAGGCCGAAGCTGCCGATGAGCGTGAGCACGTCCACCCACGTCGGCCAGTACATGTCCCAGCTCGACGGCAGGAAGTCCGCCGACAGCGACGTGATGGTGATCACGAAGCGCTCGAACCACATGCCGACGTTCACGAAGAACGCGATGATCATCATCGCCGGGATGGACGTCCGGATCTTCTTGAACCAGTAGAGCTGCGGGCAGATCACGTTGCAGGAGACCATGATCCAGTAGGACCACCAGTACGGTCCGAACGCGCGGTTCTGGAAGGCGAACGACTCGTAGGGGTTCCCGCCGTACCAGGCGATGAAGAACTCCATGCCGTACGCGTAGCCGACCATGGAGCCCGTCGCGAGGATGATCTTGTTCATGTTCTCCAGGTGCCGCATCGTGATGATCTCTTCCAGCCGGTAGATGCGACGCGCGATCACGGCGAGGAAGACCACCATGGCGAAGCCGGAGAAGATGGCGCCCGCGACGAAGTAGGGCGGGAAGATCGTGGTGTGCCAGCCCGGCAGCTGCGAGACGGCGAAGTCGAAGGACACGACCGAGTGCACCGACAGCACCAGCGGCGTGGCCAGCGCGGCGAGAATGAGGTAGGCGCGCTCGTAGCGCTGCCAGTGGCGGTTGGAGCCGCGCCATCCCAGCGCGAACAGCCCGTACGCCATCTCCCGCACCTTCGTCTTGGCGCGGTCCCGCAGCGTGGCGATGTCCGGGATCAGCCCCATGTACCAGAAGAGCAGTGACACGGTGAAGTAGGTGCCGACCGCGAACACGTCCCACAGCAGCGGGCTGCGGAAGTTGGGCCACATCCAGAGCTGCTGATCCGGGAGCGGGAAGAGGAACCACACCATCCACACGCGCCCGACGTGGATGCCGGGGAAGAGGAGGGCGCAGATGACCGCGAAGATGGTCATGGCCTCCGCGAACCGGTTGATGCCGGTGCGCCACTGCTGCCGGAAGAGGTAGAGGATCGCCGAGATGAGCGTTCCGGCGTGGCCGATGCCGACCCAGAACACGAAGTTGACGATGGCGAAGCCCCAGCCGACGGGGTTGTTGATCCCCCACACGCCCGTTCCCATGTAGAACAGGTAGCCGATCATCGCGCCCAGCACGCCGAGCACCGAGGCCGAGATCCCGAACAGGACCCACCATGCGGTCGGTGTGCGATCCAGTTCCACGGCCGCGCACACCTTGTCGGTGACCGAGGCGAAGTCGTTGTTACCCAGAACGAGCGGGGGACGGTGACGGACGTCCACCGACGTATCGTTCAACTGGTCCAGGGACATCGTGGTCATCGCTCAGCCTCGATGAGGAGTGGAACGCGGGGAATCGGCGGCGGCGTGCCCGTGCCCGTCGTGGGATCCGTGCTCCCCGTGGGAGCCGTTCCCGTGGGCGTCGCCGCCGGGATTGCGAAGCTTGGCCAGGTAGTTGGTCCGCGGCTTGACGTTCAGCTCCGAGAGGAGTGCGTACGCGCGGGAGTTGTCCTGGGCCTTGCGGACCCGGCTCTCCGGATCGTTCAGGTCGCCGAAGACGATGGCGTCCGTGGGGCAGGTCTGCGCGCACGCCGGCGTGATCTCGCCGTCGCGGACCGATCGCCCCTCGTTGCCGGCCGGGATCGTCGCGGCCTTGATGCGCTGGACGCAGTACGTGCACTTCTCCATGACGCCGCGCGCCCGGACCGTGACGTCCGGATTGTGCTGCATCTTCACGGTCTCCGCGACGTGGCGGAAATTGTTGAACCAGTTGAAGCGGCGCACCTTGTACGGGCAGTTGTTCAGGCAGTACCGCGTGCCCACGCAGCGATTGTAGACCATGTCGTTCAGGCCTTCGTCGCTGTGCGTGGTGGCGGCCACCGGGCAAACCTGCTCGCACGGCGCGTTCTCGCAGTGGTGGCAGGTCATCGGCTGGTGGCCGATCTGCGGGTTGTCCACGTCGCCCGTGAAGTAGCGGTCCACGCGGATCCAGTGCATCTCCCGCCCGCGGGCCACCTCGTCCTTGCCGGTGACCGGGATGTTGTTCTCCGCCTGGCAGGCGACCACGCACGCCGAGCAGCCGTTGCAGGCCGTCAGGTCGATGGCCATGCCCCAGCGGTAGCCGGTGTCGTAGGAGTGCTCCTCCCACAGCGACTTCAGCGGCGGGTGATGCGTGCGGTGCGTGGCGAAGTCCGGATGCGCTTTGTACTCCTCGAGCGACGCCTCGCGGTAGATCTGTCCGATCCGCTCCGCCTGTCCCTGCATCTGCTTGGCGTTGTCCACGCCGGGGATCACGTGGTGATCCTGGGTGGTCACGAGCTTGTGGCGGGCGCCCGTGGCCGAGAGATCCGCGGCCGCGAGGAACCCGAGGGACGCCGACGGACGGATCTGCGACGCGTTCACGCCGACGGGACGATCGCCCTTGTCGCGCTCCGCCATGCGGCCCACGAAGTAGCGACCGTAGCCGAGCGGCAGCGTGACCTCACCGGCCACCTGGCCCGGCATGAGGAAGACGGGAATCTCCAGCGCGCGGCCGTCGTGGCTCAGCCGGACGACGTCGCCGTGGCCGAGACCCAGCTCCCGCGCCGTGGCGGGGGCGATGAGCGCGGCGTTGTCCCACGTCAGCTTGGTCATCGGGTCCGGGAGTTCCTGGAGCCAGGCGTTCCCGGCGAAGCGGCCGTCCCACATCTTGGCGTCCGGACGGAACGTGACCGCCACCCTGCCGGAGCCGGCGTCGTGCCACTGGAACGAGTCCTTGGACGGCGACCAGTTTCCGGCGGGCGACACGGAGACGGCGGCGCCCGTGGTGCCGCCCAGGAAACCGTCGTGCACGGCGCGACGCCACGGCTTGCCGGCGCCGAGGCCCAGCGCCTGCCGGACCAGCTCGTCGCCGCGGGGCGGAGCGCCGTCCAGCAGCGCCCCCAGCGTTTCGGCCGGGGTCAGTCCGCCGTAGAGCGGAGCGATGAGCGGCTGGCCGACGGAGACGGTCCCGTCCCAGCTTCGCGCGTCGGACCATGCCTCCAGGGCGTGCGCGCGCGGCAGATGCCATCCGCACGCCTGCGAGGTCTCATCGCGGTAGAGCGAAAGATGCGCCGAGTGCCCGGCCTTGGCCGCGGCCGCCGCGAAGTCCACGTCGGCGGGGGCGTCGTAGACGGGATTGCCGCCCAGGACGATCAGCACGTCCACGTGGCCGCCGTTCAGGTCCGCCGTGAGGCGACGCAGCGACTCCGCGTGTGTCGGCCGGGTGCCGGCGGGATCCTCGGCGTAGGTGACCGTGGTGCCCACAGCGCCCAGCGCCAGGTTCAGGGCGTGCGCCAGCGCGTGGACGTCGGCCGGCTGGGCCGGTCCCGCGCAGACGAGCGCGTGCGATCCCGCGCCGGCCAGGTCCTTGGCCATGCGCGCCACCTGCGGCCAGTGCTCTCCGTGAGCGGCGGCCTCGCGGAGGAGCGAGCTCATGCCGGACAGACCAGCCGGCAGGGAGACGTGCTCCTGCTGGACCAGCTGCGCGGCGAGCGCCCAGGCGACCTGCCCGACGGCGCCGGTGGCGGCGGGTACGCGGACGTCGGCGTTGGAGCCGGTGAGGGAGAACGTCCCCTCCACCGCATAGAAGCGGCTCATGCTGCCGTGATCGGCGCGGCGCTGCACGGCGAAGTCCCGCGCGTTGCGCACCGCATCCGGATGCGTACCCAGGAAGTCCTCGTCGAGGCTGACGATCACGTGCGCCTGATCCAGCGCGTAGCGCGGCCGCAGCGGACGACCGAAGAGCGCGCGCGTGCCCTCGCGCTCCGTCTCCCGGCCCACGGACTCCCACTCGTGCCAGCCGGCCTGCGGGAACTCCCGTTGCAGACGGGCTCGCACGGAGGCGAGCGAAACCGAGGACGACGCCTCGGAGAGGATCCGCAGTCCGCGCCCGCCCGACGCCTTCTGCGCCTGGAGCGCGGGGCCCATCCCGCCCAGGAACTCCTCCCAGGACGACTCCTTCTCGCCGCCGGCCATCCGGGCGACGCCCTTCGACCGATGCGGGTTGTAGAGGTCCAGCACGCTGGCCTGCGACAGCAGATCCGCGGCGCCCCGGCTGGCGGGATGCTCGGGATTGCCCTCGAGCTTGATGGGGCGGCCGTCGTAGCTCTTGGCGAGCACGGGCCGCGCCACGCCGTTCCTCTCCATCTGCGTGGCGTAGTGCTCCGGCTTCCCGGGCTGCGTTCCCGCCGGGCGGCTGGCGTGCGGCAGGATGTTGGCCTTGGGCCAGCGCGGCCAGGACGGGTTGTTCGGGTGCGGCGTGCAGCCGGCGACTCCGGCGAGCGCCAGCGAGGCGCCCATCAGCTTCAGGAACCGGCGGCGGTCCGCCTCCGGCATGTCGTCCGGAAGCAGGTCCGGACGGAACGCCTCCACGGGCTCGGGAGCGCCGTCCCGGTGGTCGAGGCTGCGCCAGTGCGTCGGATTCTTGCCGGGGTCTACCGATGACATGTCGAACAGTCCGTCGGAGGGTTGATGTCGTTGGCCACCCGCAGCTTCTCCCCGTACGTGGCGGGATCCTCGGGCGGGGTCCATTCCATGTTCGTGACCTGGTCCACGGGACGCAGGTGTGGATCCGGATTCCGGTGGCAGGACAGGCACCACGCCATGCTGAGCGCTTCGGCCTGATAGACCTCTTCCATCTTGTCCACGCGACCGTGGCATTCCACGCAGCCGACCCCGCGCGTCACGTGCGCGCTGTGGTTGAAGTA
Organism: bacterium; assembly: GCA_965216835.1. Classification (GTDB taxonomy): domain Bacteria; phylum ARS69; class ARS69; order ARS69; family ARS69; genus BQJX01. The sequence continues at coordinate 1,021,775 of OZ244210.1, forward strand.
GACGAAGTCCGGCTGGTCATGCACGCGAACCCACTCGATGGGCATGCCGGTCTCATAGCTGTCCCGCACCGGGGCCAGCTTCTCGCTCTCGGGGCGGACCGACGAGTGGCAGTTCATGCACGTTTCCGTAGGCGGAACCGACGCGAACGCCGACGTCTCTACGGTGTTGTGGCAGTAGCGACAGTCGATGCCGAGCTCTCCCACGTGGAGAGCGTGGCTGTACGGCACGGGCTGCTCCGGCATGTAGCCGATGTCCATCGCCTGGGGATGGATCCCGTAGTAGAGCAGGCCGCCAACGAACAGAGCGCCGACGCCGACGAGAATCCCGCCAATCTTGACCGTGTTGTCGAGCCACGAAGGGAATGCGGGCGTGCGCGAGGAGGGGTCTCTTTCTTCTGACACGGTTTCCCAGATCCGCGACCGAGGCCATCCGCTCGCTCGGGGGGCCGAGCGGCGAACGCTCCGAGAGTTCGGTCGGCAAGAGGAGAGTTGCGTTCGAGGTCGAAACCGGGGGGAAGGTATCGGCTTGTGACCGATGGAGCAAGCCCGATTCTGGGACGGCGCCGCCGAAAATCACGAGAGACCCTCCGCCGGTCGACGAACCTCGCCGGACCCTTGCTACGGATTCACCCCGTGCGCTGTTGAATTCCTCCCTAGGCGCGCGCCTCGGCCTTCTTTCTGCGCATCCGGCCGCCGGTCTGGGGGCGCAGCGCCACGGCCACCGAGATCGCCAGCGTCACGGCCGCGAAGGCGGCGGTCACCGTCCAGGCGACGGCGGGATCCGGAGTGCCCGGCCCGGCCACGCCGAGCGCGTGGCGCAGGGTCGCCAGGCCGTAGGTGGCCGGATTCACCATAACAATGGTGTATAGTAGCGTGGGCGTTCCCTCCGGCGGGAACAGGGCCCCGGAAAGCACCCACATCGGCATGAGGACGAGGTTCATGATCCCGTGAAAGGCCTGGACCGTCGTCATTCGCCACGCGAACCCGAAGCCGAGCGCCGTGGTGGCGACGGCCAGGAGCAGGATGGCGGCGGCCGTGGCCGTCGGGTCGATCCGGAGTTCCACGCCGCCGAGGACCGCCAGGGCCAGGAGAAGAAGGCCCTGGAGCGCCGCGATGGTGGCGCCGCCCAGCACCTTGCCCAGCACGATGCCGAGGCGGGAGACGGGCGCGGCCAGGACTCCCTGGAGGAAGCCCTCGCGCCGGTCCTCGATGATGGAGATGTTCGAGAAGATCGACGTGAAGAGCAGGATCAGCGCCAGCGTCCCCGGCAGGAAGTAGGCGAAGGAGTCCGCCCCCTCGCCCGCGGGCCGGAACGACGGGCCGTAGCCGGCGCTGAACAGGAGCCAGAAGAGGAACGGCGTGGCCAGCGAGCCGATCACGCGGCTCCGCTGGCGGAAGAACCGCACCATCTCCCGTCGCCAGAGCGACACGGCGGGCAGGAGGATTCGCTCAAACACCGTTGTCCTCCCGGAAGGTGCGGCCGGTTCGTCGGAAGAAGACGTCCGACAGCGACGGGCGGGCGACGGTGGCCGCGCGGATGCGCCCCGGGAACGCCGCGAGCAGTTCCGGCAGCCAGGCCGCCGCATCCTCGCGCTCCACGCGCAGGCCGTCCGGGATCTGCGTGACCGGCACGTCGAACCGGCCGGCGATCTCCTCGGCCAGGCCGTTCGGAGACTCCGTGCTCAGCGTGACCACCTCGCCGCCGATCTCGCGGATGAGATCCTCGGGCGCGCCCTCGGCCACGAGGCGACCGCGGTCCAGGATGGCGACGCCGTCGCACTCCTCGGCCTCCTCCAGCAGGTGCGTGGTGAGAAACACCGTGGTCCCGTGCTGATCCCGGGCGCGCCGCAGCAGGTCCAGGAGGTCTCGCCGCACCGACGGATCCAGCCCGGTGGAGGGCTCGTCCAGGAGGATCAGCGGCGGACGGTGGAGCAGGACCTTGGCCAGGTCCACGCGACGGGCCAGCCCGCCGGACAGCGTGTGGACGCGGTCGGCGGCCCGATCCTCCAGGCCGAAGGACGCCAGCCCCTCGTTGATCCGGTCGGCCAGCGCGCGGCCCCGCAGCCCGTAGAGATGTCCCTGGTGCATCAGGTTCTCGCGGACGGAGAGATGCGGATCCAGGCTGGGCGCCTGGAACGCCACCCCGATCGATCGCCGGACGAGCGCCGGCTCCCGCGCGATGTCGTGCCCGACGACGCGGGCCGTGCCCCGGCCGGGGCGGAGCAGCGTGGCCAGGATCCGGAACAGCGTGCTCTTGCCGCCGCCGTTCGGACCCAGGAGCGCCACCATGCGGCCGCCGGGCACGGAGAGGTGGAGATCCTCCAGCGCCGGCCGATCGCCGTAGGCGTGCCCCAGCCCCTCGGCGACGACGACGGGCGAGCTCACGAAGCCGCCACGCGTCGGTGCCACAGCGCCAGGATGACCGCGTTGGCCAGCAGGAGTGCGCCAATCGTCTGGTGCGACGTGGCCGCCAGCACCTCCATCGTGGTGGGGGGCGCCTCGGGTGCGTGGCTCACCGCCACCAGCGCCCATCCGCCCAGCAGCACCTGCGTCACGACGTGGCCGATGAGCGCCCCGCCGGACTTCCGCAGGGGAACCTTGTCCGAGTGGTCGCCCATCGTCCGGACGGCGACGGCGATGGCCAGGAGTAGCACCACCAGTGCAAAGGAGACGTGGACCCAGGTGCCGAGGCCAAGGTGCCGGACGTGCACGCCCAGCATCAGCTGGACCACCAGCGCGCCGACGAGCACCCACGGGAGGCGGCGGTCGCCCGACTTCTCCGAGGCGAGGGGACCGCGGATCCAGGTCCGGGACGTGACGACCGCCAGCATCACGATCCACGCGAAGAAGATCTGCCCGGTGATTCCGTGCACCACGGCCAGGCCGGTGCTGGGGCGCGTGACGGCGGCCGAGTCGCTCATCGTGAAGTGGCCGGTCACGCGCAGCCCGCCCAGGATCCCCTGCCCGATGACCAGGAGCAGCGCCACCACGGCCGCGATCCTCACTCCGCGCCGGGCATCCGTGACGAGGAGGCGGGCGGTGAGGATCAGCGTGGCCAGCCCCACCAGCGAGCCGATGAGCCGGTGCGCGTGCTCGTAGTAGATGCCGCCCACCATCCTGGAGAGCGGGAACAGGAACATGTTGTAGCCGTAGGAGTTGGGCCAGTCCACGACCGCCAGCCCGGCCTCGTGGCTGGTGACCAGACCCCCGACGACCACCAGCAGCAGCGTCCCCGCCCCGACGATGCGGGCGAGCAGGCCGTTCCACTCCGGCGCCTCCGCGGCCGGGGAGCGTCCCCCCAGGAGGCCGCCGACGGCGCCCAGGAGCGCGCCGACGACGAGCGAGCCCGGCACCCAGATCGCCGCGGACGGCAGCACGCGGTTCGGCTCGTCGCCGCCGAGCAGGCTGCCCAGGATCAGCAGGTTGACCACGGAGGCCACGAGACCCACGCCGGCGCCGGCGCGGACGCCGCCGCCCGGGGCCCGGCCTCCGAGGAAGCCGCCGAGGACCAGCAGGAGCAGGAGCCCGAGGAGCAGCGGGGCGCCGGGAACGCCGGGGCCGGGGAGCCGGGCCACGAAGCCGACCGCCCACATGGCGACGCAGGTGGCCAGGCCGTAGACGAGCGCGGCGGGACGGGCTGAGGACGACGGGTTCACGATCACCTCCCGGTTGAATGATTACCCGGAGGTGAGCGTCTGGGAAAGGAGCGTTGTGCGCGCGCGGCCGGAAAGGCCGGAGCGCTCTACCGGAAGAAGGCCTGCTGCACCAGGTACTCGTGCTCGGCCTGGTGCATGCTCTGGCTTCCCGCGGCCGGGCTGCCCGCCGGCGGGCGACCGATGAAGCGCAGAGACCGGTCCTGGGGCAGGCGCTCGTGCAGCTTGCCGAGCACGAAGTTCCACGCGCCCATGTTCATCGGCTCCTCCTGCACCCAGCGGATGTCCTTGGCGGCCGGGTAGCGGCGCAGGATCTCCTGCAGGTCGTCCGACGGGAACGGGTAGAGCTGCTCGAAGCGGATGATGGCCGAGCCCTCGATCCGGTGCTCGTCGCGGAAGGCCATGAGGTCGTACGCCACCTTGCCCGAGCAGAACAGCAGCTTCGTGGCGTCGGTATCGCGCACGCGGTCGTCCAGGATGAGGTGGAACTTCCCGGACTCGAAGTCCGCGGCCTTGCTCTTGGCCGTCGGGGCGCGCAGCAGGCTTTTCGGCGCCATGACGATGAGCGGCTTCGGCGGCGGCTGGTAGACCTGCCGGCGGAGGAGGTGGAAGTACTGCGCCGACGTCGTCGGCACGGCCACACGCATGTTCTTCTTGGCGCACAGCGTGAGGAAACGCTCCAGCCGGGCGCTGGAGTGCTCCGGTCCCTGGCCCTCGTAGCCGTGCGGGAGCAGGAGCGCGATGCGGCTGCTCTGTCCCCACTTCTCGTAGGCGGAAGAGAGGAACTGGTCGACGATGATCTGCGCGCCGTTCACGAAGTCGCCGAACTGCGCCTCCCACAGCACCAGCGAATCCTCGGAACTCACCGAGTAGCCGTAGTCGAATCCGAGAACCGCGTACTCGGAGAGCAGGCTGTCGAACACGGTGAAGCGGGCCTGCTCCGCTTGCAGGTGGTTCAGCGGCGTGTACTCGGCCTCGCGCTCCTGGTCGATGAGCACGGAGTGGCGATGCGCGAACGTGCCGCGCCGCGAGTCCTGCCCGGAGAGTCGAACCGGCACGCCCTCCATCAGCAGCGATCCGAAGGCCAGCGCCTCGCCCGTGGCCCAGTCCACGGAATCCTCTTCCAGCATCCGACCCCGCGCCGCGAGCTGCTTCACGAGCTTGGAGTGCGCCTCCACGCCGTCCCCGGAGCCGGAGATGATCCCGAGGATGTGGTCCAGCCTCTCCCGGTCCACGCGCGTGTCGATCGACGGCTTCGCGTCGTCCACGCGCGGATCGCTGGGCAGGATGGGCGTGGGCGGCTGGCTGTCCTGGGTGGACTCGAACGCCTCGTCCAGTCGCTTGCGGAAGTCGCCGAGCGCCTGCTCCGCCTCCTCCTCCTGGATGTCCCCGCGCCGCACCAGCGACTCCGTGTAGAGGAGTCGCACGGATCGCAGCGACTTGATCTTCTTGTACATGAGCGGCTGCGTGAACGCCGGCTCGTCGCCTTCGTTGTGGCCGTGCCGTCGGTAGCACATCATGTCCACGACGACGTCCTTCTTGAACGTCTGCCGGAACTCCAGCGCGAGCTCGATCACGCGGACGCACGCTTCCGGGTCGTTGCCGTTCACGTGGAAGATGGGCGCCTGCACCATCCGCGCCACGTCGGTGGGGTACACGGTGGAGCGCGCGTCCACCGGTGCGGTGGTGAAGCCGATGCCGTTGTTCACGACGACGTGCACCGTGCCGCCCGTCCGGTAGCCCTTCAGGTCGCTGAGGTTCAGCGTCTCCGCCACGACGCCCTGGCCGGCGAACGCCGCGTCGCCGTGGATGAGCACGGGCAGAACCTCGGCCCGCTCCAGGTCGCCGCGCCGATCCTGCTTGGCGCGGACCATTCCCTCCACTACCGGATTGACCGCCTCCAGATGGCTCGGGTTGGAGGCCAGCGTGAGACGCACCGCGTGACCGCCGGGCAGCGTGTGCACGCCGGTGGCGCCGAGGTGGTACTTCACGTCGCCGGAACCGTCGAGGCTCTCCGGATCCAGGTCGCCCTCGAACTCGCGGAACATCTTCGCGTAGCTCTTGCCGAGGATGTTCGCCAGCACGTTGAGACGGCCGCGGTGCGCCATTCCGATCACGGCCTCCTCGATGCCGGCCTCGGCCGCGCGCGTGAAGAGGAGGTCCAGGATCGGGATCAGCGTCTCCGCGCCCTCCAGCGAGAAGCGCTTGTGACCCACGTACTTCGTGTGGAGGAACTTCTCGAACGCCTCGGCCGCGTTCAGCTTGTTGAGGACCCGCCACTTCGTCTCCAGATCGCACCACTCGGAACGCTTGCTGCCCTCGATGCGCTCGCGGATCCAGGTCTTCTGCTCCGGCTCCTGGATGTGCATGTACTCGACGCCGATCGTCTGGCAGTACGCCTCGCGCAGCGTCTCCAGGATCTCGCGCAGCGTCATCCGCTCGCGGCCCGCGATCCCGCCCGACGGGAACTCCCGGTCGAAGTCCCAGAGCGTGAGGCCGTAGCCCTCCGTCTCCAGCTCCGGATGCGCGGGGACCTCGGTGGCCAGCGGGTTCGTGTTGGCGATGAGGTGGCCGCGCACGCGGTACATGTTGATGAGCTGGAGGACCTTCGCCTCCTTGTGCGAGAGCGCGGTCCCCTCGGACGGAGCGGCCGTGGCGCCGCGGTCGCGGATCATCCGGACCGGCTCGTGCGGGATGGCGAGGCTCTCGAAGATCTCCTCGTAGAAGTTCTCCTCGCCCGAGAGGAACGAGTCCACCGAGCGCAGGAACTCGCCGCTCTCAGCGCCCTGGATCACGCGGTGGTCGTACGTGGACGTCACCGTCATGATCTTGGCGATGCCGAGCTGCGCGAGCGTGCGCGGGTCGGCGGAGCGGAACGCGGCCGGATAGTCGATGCTGCCCGTGGCGATGATGAGGCCCTGGCCCTGCATGAGGCGCGGGATGGAGTGCACCGTCCCGATCATGCCCGGGTTCGTCAGGGTGAGCGTCGTGCCGGCGAAGTCGTCCGGGAGGATCCGGTTCGCGCGGACCTTGCGAATGACCTCGTTGTAGGCGTCGAGGAACTCCGCGAACGACATCGTCTCGGAGGCCTTGATGTTGGGGACGAGCAGCGAGCGCGAGCCGTCCTTGCGCGCGACGTCCACCGCCAGCCCGAAGTGGATGTGCTCCGGCACGATGCGGTGCGGCACGCCGTCGATCTCCCGGTAGGACGCCGCCATCGCCGGGTGGCGCTTCATCGCCTTGAGGAGGGCCCACGCGATGAGGTGCGTGAAGCTGATCTTCCCCCGCGCCGCCTCCACCAGCACCTGGTTCAGGATACGGCGGTTCTCCTCCAGCAGACGCACCGCCACGTCGCGCACGGACGTGGCCGTGGGCACCTCGAGGCTGCGCTCCATGTTCTCGACGATGCGGGCCGCGACGCCGCGGATCTCCTCGGCGCCGGCGGGCGTTTCCGACTCGGCGTTCGGCTCCGCTTCCTTCTTCTCCGGGGCGGCCGGAGCCGGCGAGGCGGCGGCCGCGCGTTCCGACGGGGGGGAGGCGGGCGCAGGACCGTTGGCGAGAGGTTCCGCCTCGGCGGGTCCGTTGGCCGCCGGCCCGTTCTTCGAGGGCTCCCCGGTCAGGAACTCACGCCACGGCGTCGCGACGGAGTCCGGGAACTCCTCGAACTGACGCAGCATCTCTTCGATGAGCCAAGCGTTCGGTCCGTATCGGGACGGATCGTCGGGCTGCGCTTCGGTCTTGCTCACGCCGGGCGGGCTTTCCGGGGCGCGCGGAGGTGCGTCCCCAAGGGTCGACGGGTCACGGACGGGGGAACGTTGCACCGCGGGGGTCTCCATGTCAAGGAAGCGGGCCGATAACAGTGTGGTCCTTCTCCGTTTACGGACGGTTTCCGGCGGTGAGTGAGACTTTCCAGCGCCGTTCCGGCCTCGCTCCGGGGCCGGGGCGTCGACGGTCCGGTGTGATATCCTCTCCTCTTTCCCCCGCCCCCGGAGGAAACGTGAGGGTTCTCGTCACCGGAAGCCACGGATTCGCCGGACGGCACCTCCGGACGCTCCTCTCCGGCCGAAACGCGCAGGTCACGGGCTGCGGCCGATCCCCCCGGGAGCCGGGGCCGGGAGAGGCCTATCTCTCCGGGGATCTGGCCGATCCGGATCAGGCCCGGCGCATCGCGGCCGAGGCAGACCCGGACGTCGTCTTTCATCTGGCGGCCGACACCGGCCGCGGGGCGGGCGACGGCCTCGCGCGGGCGCTGGCCGTCAACGTCACCGCCACGAGCCACCTCGTGTCCGCCCTCGTGGAGAGGGGCCGTCCGGTCCGCCTGATCCACGTAGGGACGAGCGCGCAGTACGGTGCCGTCCCCGACGGCTGCGACCCGGTCGACGAGAACGCGCCCCAGTGTCCGCTGGGCGTGTACGGCTGGACGAAATCCGCCTCCGAGGCGATCGCGATGGCCGCCCACGGCATCGCCGGTGTGGAGACCATCGCGGTGCGTCCGTTCAACCACACGGGGCCGGGCGAACCGGAGCACCTCGTCGTCGCCTCGTTCGCGCGGCAGGTCGCGGCCATCGAGGCGGGGGCGGAGCCGGTGATCCGCGTCGGGAATCTCTCGCCCGTGCGCGACCTCACCGACGTCCGCGATCTCACGGCGGGGTACGTGGAACTCGCGGAGCGCGGCGCACCGGGACGCGTCTACAACCTGTGCTCGGGACAGGGCACGCGCATCGAGGACATCCTGGGGATGCTCCTTGACAGAACCGAATCGACCATCGAAGTTCGCGCCGATCCGCAGCGACAGCGCGCCTCGGAGCTTCCCCGGCAGGTGGGATGCGCCGAGCGGGCGAGGCGGGAGACGGGCTGGAGCCCGCGCATCCCGCTGGCCTCGTCCGTCGACGCCGTGCTGGAGGAGTGGCGCGCACGGCTCGGATCCACGGCCGGGAAAGGAACGCACACGTGAGCTGGAACGGTAGGAAGGTCCTCGTCACCGGGGCCGGCGGCTTCATCGGCTCCCACCTGACGGAGGAACTCGTCCGCCGGGGCGCGGACGTCCGCGCGTTCGTCCACTACAACGCGCGCTCGGACCACGGGCTCCTGGACTACCTCCCGGACGATCTGCACGAGAAGCTCGACGTCCGGCTCGGCGACATCACGGATCCGTGGAGCGTGGAAGACGCCGTGGACGGAGTGGACGTGGTGTTCCATCTCGCCGCGCTCATCGCCATTCCCTATTCCTACGTGGCGCCGGCGTCCTACGTGGCGGCCAACTGCTCCGGCACGGTGAACGTGCTGCAGGCGGCGCGGCGCTTCGGGACGAAGCGCATCGTCCATACGTCCACGAGCGAGACCTACGGCACCGCGATGTACACGCCCATCGACGAGGACCACCCGATGCAGGGGCAGTCGCCCTACTCGGCCTCCAAGATCGGGGCGGACAAGATCGCGGAGTCCTACTACCGGTCCTTCGACACGCCGGTCGCGATCATCCGGCCGTTCAACACCTACGGACCGCGGCAGTCGGCGCGTGCGGTGATCCCCACGGTCATCTCGCAGGCGCTGGCCGGACTGCCGGAGCTCAGGCTCGGCTCGCTCGATCCGGTGCGTGACCTGAACTACGTGAAGGACACGGTGGCCGGCTTCCTGGCGATCGCGGAGTCGGACGACTGCCTCGGCGTCGTCACGAACGTGGGGCACGGGAAGGGCATCACCATCGGCGACCTGGCGAAGCGGATCCTGGAGTTGTGCGACCGTGCCGACCTGCCGATCGTCACGGACGACCAGCGCATCCGGCCGGGCAAGTCCGAGGTGTTCGAGCTGGTCTGCGCCAATGCGAAGGCGAAGGAGCGATGCGGCTGGGAGCCGCGCTGGTCGCTGGAGGACGGTTTGAAGGAGACGATCGAGTTCGTGCGCGAGAACCTGTCGCTGTACCGGCCCAAGGTATACGCGCTGTGAGGGCCGTCATCCTCGCCGGCGGGAAGGGCACGCGGCTCGCTCCGTACACCGTCGCCTTCCCGAAGCCGTTGATGCCGCTCGGCGATACGCCGATCCTGGAGGTCGTGGTGCGGCAGCTCCAGCACTACGGCTTCACGCACCTCACGATGGCGGTCGGCCACTTGTCGGAACTCATCCAGGCGTTCTTCGGCGACGGTTCCAAGTGGGGCCTCAAGATCGACTACTCGCGGGAGGACCAGCCGCTGGGCACCGCCGGCCCGCTGAAGCTCATCCCGGACCTGGACGACCACTTCCTCGTGATGAACGGCGATCTGCTCACGGACCTGGACTACGGCGAGTTCATGCGCCGGCATCGACAGCAGGGCAACGACGCCACCATCGGCGTCTACCAGAAGCAGGTGAAGATCGACCTCGGCGTCCTGGAACGCGACGAGGAGGGACGCATCGTCGACTACCGAGAGAAGCCGACGCTCGGCTACGAGGTCTCCATGGGCGTGTACGCGTTCCGCCGCGAGATCCTGGAGATGATTCCGGACGGCTACTTCGACTTCCCGGATCTCGTGCTGAAGCTGATCGAACGGGAGCGACCCATCCGCGGGTTCGCGTTCCACGGTCAGTGGCTCGACATCGGCCGGCAGGAGGACTACGGCCGGGCGATCGAGACGTTCGAGGAGGAGCGCGGGAAGTTCCTGCCGGGCGGCTAGCGTTCAGGCGTCCGACCACGGGCACCGCGTGTCCGGCTTGCCTCCTCCGCCCCCGTCTGCCACCCTCCTCCCGGGCAGGTCGGCGCCCGCCGGCCGGGAGGACGGGACGATGGGGATGCTCCGCCGCGCCGCGGCGCTGATCGGGATGCTGGGCGCGGGCCTGCCCGCGCCCGCCCGCGCCGGTCTTTCCCCCGGTCCCGTCTGGACCCTCGACGCGAACCAGGCCAACGCGAACCTCGGCTACAGCGTCTCCGCCGCCGGGGACGTCAACGGAGACGGCTTCAGCGACGTCATCATCGGCGCGCGATCCTACGATGCGGGGGAGATCAACGAGGGACGCGCCATCGTGTCCCTCGGTTCCGCGTCCGGGCCGACGGGGATCTCGTGGACGGGCGACGGCGACCAGGTGCTCGCGTTCCACGGGACCAGCGTCGCGTCGGCGGGCGACGTCAACGGCGACGGTTACGACGACATCCTCGTCGGGGCGTCGTCCTGGGACGGCGTCCACTCGAACGAGGGACGCGCGGTCGTCTACCTCGGCGGTCCGTCCGGCCTCGCGGCCGTGCCCGCGTGGGAACGCACGGGCGAGCAGTCCGCGGCGTCGTTCGGGATCTCCGTGGCGGGCGCGGGCGACGTGAACGGCGACGGCTACGCGGACGTGATCATCGGCTCGCGCGGATGGGACGGCGCGGAGGCGAACACCGGCCGCGCCCGGATCTACCTCGGCGGCGCGGCCGGACTCGACACGCTCGCCGCGTGGACGGTGGAGGGCACGCAGGACGACGAGGCGTTCGGCGGGGCGGTGGCGGGTGCGGGCGACGTGAACGGCGACGGCTTCTCCGACGTGATCGTCGGCGCGTTCTTCCACGACGACGGGCACACGGACGAGGGAGCGGCCTTCGTCTACCTCGGAGCGGCCGGCGGCCCCGCCCTGACTCCCGACTGGAGCTTCCGCCCCGATCAGGCGGACGCCAGCCTCGGGTACTCGGTGGCGGGCGCGGGCGACGTGAACGGCGACGGCTACGCGGACGTGATCGTCGGCGCCCGCTACCACGACGACACGGAGTCCAACGAGGGACGCGTGTACGTGTTCCTCGGCGGCGCGGACGGACTGGAGGCGTCGCCCGTCTGGTTCGCGGACGGCGGGCAGGCGAACGCCAACCTCGGCTGGTCCGTGGCGACGGCGGGCGACGTCAACGGCGACGGCCTCGCGGACGTCATCGCCGGCGCGTACCGCGCGGACGTCACCTGGCTGGACGACGGCGAGGCGCGCGTCTACCTCGGCACCCCCGGCGGACCCGCGGACGAGCCCGGCTGGACCGCCTCCAGCGGGCAGCAGGCGGCGCACGCCGGCTGGTCGGTGAGCGGGGCGGGCGACGTGGACGGCGACGGCTTCGGCGACGTGATCGTCGGGGCGTACTTCTTCGACGACGGGCAGGACAACGAGGGGCGCGCGCTCGTCTACCGCGGCGGCGCCGACCTCCCCGCGTCCGCCTCGTCCTGGAAGGGCGCCGCAAACACGAACGCCTACGGCTCCGTGGCGACCTACGCCGGCGACGTCAACGGCGACGGCCTGGACGACCTGCTCGTGGGCGATCCGCTGGCGGACGCCGGCGTCCCGGGGGCCGGCCGCGTGGATCTCTACTTCGGAGCGTCGCCGTCGCCGGACGCATCGCCGGCCTGGTCGGTGGCAGGGACGCAGTCCGGCGAGGCACTCGGCCGATCGGCGGTACGGGCGGGCGACGTCAACGGCGACGGCTACGACGACGTCCTCGTCGGCTCGCCGTTCTTCACGTTCTTCTTCCAGCTCGAAGGCCGCGCGTCGCTGTATCTCGGCTCCGCGGGCGGCCTGGCTCCCGCGCCGGCTTGGTCCGTCGATGGGGGCGCGCTGTCGCTGGAACTCGGCGCGTCCGTGGCCGGAATGGGCGATGCCAATCGTGACGGGTTCGCGGACCTCGCCATCGGCGTGCCGGACGCGGACGGCACGGTCGCGTCGTCGGGAACGGTCCGCGTGTTCCTCGGCTCGGTGGGCGGTCCGGTGGAGGTCGTGGAACTGGAGGGCTTCCAGACCGCGGCGCGCTTCGGCTCGTCGGTGGCGGGCGCGGGCGACGTGAACGGCGACGGATTCGACGATCTCGTGGTCGGCGAACCTGGCGCGTCGGCCGGTGACGTGGAGGAGGGGCGGGCGCATCTCTACCTGGGATCGCCCTCGGGCCCCGTCGCCTCCCCCGCGTGGTCCGGGGAAGGGGATCAGGGCGGAGCGCGCTTCGGGGAACGCGTGGCGACGGCCGGCGACGTGAACGGCGACGGGTATGCGGACGTGCTCGTGGTCGCGTCGTCCTGGGACGACACGGCCGGTGCGGACGAGGGCGCGGCGTTCCTCTTCCTCGGCGGCGCTGTGGGGCTGGAGGCCTCGGCCGCCTGGACGTTCGCGTCGGGCGAGGCGGGCGCGGCCCTGGACCACGCGGCGTCGGCCGGCGACGTGAACGGCGACGGCTACGGCGACGTCCTGATCGGGACCTCGCGTGCGACCGGGACGGCCGGTGCGCTCGCCGGCCGGGCCCTCGTGTTCGCGGGCTCCGCGTCCGGTCTCTCGCCCGTGCCGATCGCGGAGTGGGAGGGGGCCCACGCGCTCGCGCGGCTCGGGTCCGCCGGGATGGGCCGCGGCGACGCGGATGGGAACGGCTGGCCCGACCTGCTGATCGGCGCGCGCGGCCACGCGGACGGATCGTCCAGCGGCGGCGCCGCGTTCCTCTACCCGGCCAACGGCGGCGGCGGACCGCAGGTCGCGGCCCAGCAGCGTCGCCTGGACGGGGTGGCGCCCGTGGCGCTGGGCGGAAGGTCCGACTCGCCGGGCGGCGTGAGACTCGCCGCGCTCGGCGGATCGGCGGCAGGCCGCGCCGAGGTTCGCCTGGAGTGGGAGGTGAAGCCGGCGGGCGAGCCGTTCGACGGCACCGGCACGTCGCTCACGCCGTGGACCGACAGCGGCCCGCCCGCTTCCGGCATCGGCAGCCGCGTGGCGCTGGCCGGCGACGTTTCCGGGCTGACGGCGCAGACGCTCTACCGCTGGCGCGTCCGCGTGCGGTCGTCGTCGCCGTTCTTTCCGGGCACGCCGTGGTGGACGCTGTCGGGCAACGGCCGCACCGAGGCCGACTTCCGGACCGCCGGCGACATCGCCGCGCCGGAGATCGCGGCCGCCGGGACTCCCTCGCTCCGTTTCGCGCCCAACCCGTTCCGCGCCGGCACTCAGGTGACGTTCACGCTGGCGCGGGCCGGGCGGGTCCGCATCGACGTGCACGACGTGCGGGGCCGTCGCGTGCGTCGTCTCCTCCACGACGCCCTGCTCCCGGCGGGGGAGCATCGCCTGACGTGGAACGGCCGCGATGCCGACGGTCGACCCGCCGCGCCCGGCGTCTACTTCCTCCGCGTCCTCACGCCCGACGGCCCCCGGTCCGGAGCCGTCGTGCGGCTGCGTTGACGCGCGACCGGGGCCTGCGTAACCTCGCCTGCCACTTGTCCTCCGGGAGGCCACCATGTCCAGCGTCGCTCCGCGCGTCGTGCGCGCGCCCCAAGGCTCCACTCTTCGCTGCCGGTCCTGGCAGACCGAAGCCGCGCTCCGGATGCTCATGAACAACCTGGATCCCGACGTCGCCGAGCACCCCGAGGATCTCATCGTCTACGGCGGATCCGGCCGCGCCGCGCGGAGCTGGGAGGCGTTCGACGATCTGGTGCGCACGCTGGAGCGTCTGGAGGGCGACGAGACGCTGCTCGTGCAGAGCGGCAAGCCGGTGGGCGTGTTCCGCACCCATCCGGACGCGCCGCGCGTGCTCATCGCCAACTCGAACCTCGTCGGCCGGTGGGCCAACTGGGAGACGTTCCGCGAGCTGGAGCGGAAGGGTCTGCTCATGTACGGGCAGATGACCGCGGGCAGCTGGATCTACATCGGGACGCAGGGAATCCTCCAGGGCACGTTCGAGACGTTCGCGGCGCTCGCGGAGAAGGAGTTCGGCTCGGACCTGAAGGGCCGCTTCGTGCTGACCGCCGGCCTCGGCGGGATGGGCGGGGCGCAGCCTTTGGCCGCCACGATGAACGGGGCGGTGTGCCTCGTCGCGGAGGTGGACGACACGCGCATCACGCGCCGCCTGGAGACGCGCTACCTGGACGAGCGCGCGGACTCCTTCGACGATGCGATGGCGCGCGTCCGGAAGGCGATGGAGGCCGGCACGCCGCGTTCCATCGGCGTGCTCATGAACGCGGCCGACTGCTTCGAGGCGCTCGTGGACTCCGACCTGCGGCCGGACGTCGTCACGGACCAGACGTCGGCCCACGACCTGCTGCAGGGCTACGTTCCCGCCGGCCTGTCGTTCGAGGCCGCGGTGGCGCTGCGCTCGTCGGATCCGGAGAAGTACCAGAAGCTCGCGGCGGAGACGGCGGCGCGCCACGTCCGCGCGATGCAGCGCCTGCAGGAACGCGGGTCCGTCGTCTTCGACTACGGCAACAACCTGCGCGGCGCCGCGGAGGAGGGCGGCCTGGAAAACGCCTACACGTACCCGGGCTTCGTGCCGGCCTACATCCGCGACCTGTTCTGTCGCGGGAAGGGACCGTTCCGCTGGTGCGCCCTGTCGGGCGATCCGGAGGACATCGCGGTCACGGACCGGGCGCTGCTGGAGGAGTTCCCCGACGACGAGGTGCTGCATCGCTGGCTGCCGCTCGCGGAGAAGCACGTGCAGTTCCAGGGACTGCCGTGCCGCATCTGCTGGCTGGGCTACGGGGAGCGACACCGCGCGGGTCACGTCTTCAACGAGCTCGTCGCCACGGGCAAGGTCAAGGCGCCGATCGTCATCGGCCGGGACCACCTGGACTGCGGTTCGGTGGCATCGCCCTACCGGGAGACGGAGTCGATGAAGGACGGCTCGGACGCCATCGCCGACTGGCCGATCCTCAACGCGATGCTGAACACCGCGTGCGGCGCCACGTGGGTCAGCTTCCACCACGGCGGCGGAGTCGGCATCGGCAACTCGCTGCACGCCGGCATGGTGATCGTGGCGGACGGGACGCCCGAGGCGGGGGAGCGGCTGGACCGCGTCCTCCACGCCGACCCCGGCACCGGCGTCATGCGCCACGCCGACGCCGGCTACCCGCTCGCGGTGGATGTCGCGCGGGAGCGGGGCGTGGATCTCCCCGGCATCACCGACCGATGACGCGACCGCGCGCCGATCTCGTCGTCCGGGGCGCCGCCGAGGTGCTCACCATGGCCCGGCCCGGCCTGTCGGGGCCGCGGCGACGCGCGGACCTGCAGGAGACCGGTCGCGTGGAGCGCGGCGCGGTGGCGTGCCACGGCGAGACCATCGTGTGGGTGGGCGCGGACGCGGATCTGGATTCCGCCGTGGACGTGGCGCCGGACGCGAAGCGCGTGGACGCATCGGGCGGCTGCGTGATCCCCGGATTCGTGGACTCCCACACGCACCTTGTGTTCGGCGGCTCGCGGCACGACGAGTTCGAGCGGCGGTTGATGGGGCAGACGTACCTGGAGATCACCGCGGCCGGCGGCGGCATCGCGTCGTCCGTCCGGCACACGCGCGAAGCGTCGGAAGACGAGCTGGTGGAGCTGGCCCGGCGCCGGTTGGATCTGCTGGTGCGCCACGGCACCACGACCGTGGAGTGCAAGAGCGGCTACGGCCTCGCCACCGAGCACGAGCTGAAGCAGCTCCGCGCGCTGCACCGGGCGGCCGAGGGACAGCCGGT
This sequence comes from bacterium, assembly GCA_965216835.1. Taxonomy (GTDB): domain Bacteria; phylum ARS69; class ARS69; order ARS69; family ARS69; genus BQJX01. The sequence continues at coordinate 1,037,823 of OZ244210.1, forward strand.
GCGGACCGTCTCCACGTTCCTCGGGGCGCACGAGTTCCCGCCGGAGTTCGCGGACGACCGCGACGGCTACGTCGACCTCCTCGTGGAGGAGATGATCCCGGCGGTCGCGGAGTCCGGGCTGGCCGAGTTCGCCGACGTGTTCTGCGAGCGGGGCGTCTACACGCCGGAACAGGCGCGTCGGGTGCTCGTGGCGTCGGCCGAACGCGGGATGCGCCCCCGCCTGCACGCCGACGAGTTCGCCCCGTCCGGCGCCGCCGAGCTGGCGGTGGAGCTGGGCGCGCTGTCCGCGGACCACCTGAGCGCCGTCTCGGATGCGGGAGTCGCGGCGCTGGCCGACTCCTCCACCCTGGGCACCGTGCTGCCCGGCACCACGTTCTCCTGCCGGATCCCCCCGGCCGATGCCCGTCGGCTCGTGGACGCGGGCGTGGCCCTCGTCGTCGCCACGGACCTGAATCCGGGAAGCTGCGCCGTGGATTCGATGGGGGTGATCATCGGCCTGGCGTGCCTGCACCTGGGCCTCCTGCCCTCCGAGGCCCTCGTGGCCGCCACCATCAACGCGGCCCACTCCCTGGACCGCGCCGACCGCATCGGCTCTCTGGAGCCCGGCAAGCTGGCCGATCTCGTGGTCCTGGACGTCCCGGACGCCCGGATCGTGCCCTATCGGTTCGGGACCAATCACGTCCGGACGGTCCTGATCGGCGGCCGGGTGGTCCACGACGCCTGATCCGCCCCGAAGCGGCACTTTTCGCCCGGATTCCGCCGCTTCGCCCCAAGCGCTCCTCAAGGACTGGGGATCCCTCGCCGATTGCGGGAGTAAGCCGGAACCACTGATCGGGTGTCTCCCGGCTGCCGATGCCGACGACCGCCCCGCCCCCCCGCCCGTTCGGGGGAGTGGAACCCCGCCGGGAGGGGTCCATTGACCGAGCTCGACTTCAAGCGCAAGGCGACGGAGTTCCTCAAGAAGGGGCGCTACGAAGACGCGATCGCTCAGTACCAGGAGCTGATCGAGAAGTCGAAGAAGAAGAACCCCGCCATCCTCAACCTGATCGGCGACATTTACGTCAAGCAGGCGTCGTACGATCAGGCCTTCGAGGCGTTCCTGGAGGCGATCCGCCTCTACGCGGAAGAGGAGCTCTTCCACAACGGGATCGCCATCGGAAAGAAGATCCTCCGCCTCGACAAGGACCAGATCGAGGTCTACGGGATCCTCGGCAACCTCTACGCCCGCCAGGGACTCGGCATCGATTCGATGAAGTTCCTGAAGGCGTACGCGCAGCACAAGGAAGAGGCCGACGAGTATCCCGTGGCACTGGCCGCGTTCGCCGAGGCGTGCGAGATCCTCAACGACACGGCGGAGATCCACATCGAGTACGGCGCAATGCTGGAACGCGTCGGCCGGACCGAGGACGCGCACGCCTGCTACCGCAACGCGGCCCAGATCTACACGGAGAAGGGCCAGGACGAACAGGCGGCGCAGTGGCTCCAGAAGATCGGCAGCGGCGGCGCCAGCGCCCCGGCCGAGTCCGAGACGCATGACGTCAACGAGCTGATGAGCCTCCGGACGCTGGACGACGACGCCCCGCGTTCCAAGGTGGAGCCCAAGTCCGAGAGCCGGGAGCAGTTCTGGGGTCGCAAGGACGAGCCCGACGGTCTGACGCTGGAGTCCGCCGACTCCGCTCCGACGGCCTCCGCCGCGGAGCAGGAAGCGCCCGCGGCCGAGGACGGGAAGATGCCGTGGATCGTCTACGATCCGGGCGCGAATCCCGCACTGCCGCCTCCGCCGCCGCTGCCGACCGCGGCCGGGAAGCCTCCGGCGCCCGCGGCCGACGCCGCCCCGGTGGCCGAGGAAACGCCGGTCGCCGACCCGAACGAGATGTTCGTGGAGCCGGGCGGACTGGGTGAGGAGATCGAGGAGCCCGCGGCCGCCGCGCCCGCGCCGCCGAGGGGCGGACTCGGCGACGGCCTGGAGCTGGAACTGGACCTGGAAGGTCCGACGGACTCCTTCATGCCGGCTCCGACCGAAACGTCGCGGCCGCCCGCGCCCGACGAGGTGCCGCCGCTGGAGAGTCTGCCGGGCATCGTCCTGCCGGGCTCGGCGCCGGCCGCCGAGGCGAACGTGCCCGAGCCGCCGGCGGCGGAGCCCGTGGCCGAAGAGCCGGTGGCCGAGAAACCCGCGCCGGCGCCCACCGCTCCGGAGACGACGCCCGCGCCGGAGCCGGTCGCCGAGGCGCCCCAGGTGCCGGACCCCAGCGAGTCGGCCGATGCGGATCTGGCGGCGTTCTTCGAATCTGCCCAGTCGGCGCCCGAGGAGACCGACCAGCAGGCCGTCGTCATCGGCGACGACTTCGAGCTGCTCCGCGAGGGCGGCGATGTCTCCGAGGTGATCGCGGACTTCCGCGAGGCCACGATGGAGATCCTGGAACTCGACGACTTCCAGGCGCACTACGACCTGGGCACCACGTACATGGAGATGGAACTCTTCGACGAGGCCGCCGCCGAGTTCGAGGTGGCGTCGCGCGGAGAAGCGTGGGCGCTGGCGTCCCAGGAGATGCTGGGCTACTGCTTCCTCCGCAAGGGCCAGATCGACCTGGCGATCAAGGAGCTGCAGCGCGGTCTGGAGATTCCGGGCTACGAGGAGCGAGATCGGCTCGGTCTGCTCTACAACCTGGGCATCGCGCGCGGCGTGCTGGACCAGGAGGAGGAGGCCATCGCCAACTTCCAGCGCATCCTGGAAGTCGATCCGAACTTCCGCGACACGCGGATGCGCCTGGAGCGTCTGGTCCAATCCGGCTAGTCGCCGCCGCCCAACCCGCGAACGAAATCCGGCCCCCGGGGTTCTTCCCCGGGGGCCGTTTTCTTCGGCTCCGTTGACGGTGTCTGCGGCGCGACTTACTGTCCGCCGGTGATGACTTCGCGCTCCGTCGCCAGCCTCGGGATCTTCGCCGCGCTCGTCGCGGCGGTCGGCTTCGCCCTGTCCGGTGTCCCCAATGTGGAACTGATGAGCCTCATGATCTTCGTGGCGGGGGCGGTGCTCGGTCCGGGCCACGGCGCGCTGGTGGGCGTCGTCGGGATGGGGATCTACTCCGGGTTCAATCCGTACGGACTCGCGCCGCCGCCGACGTTCCTCTCCCAGCTGCTCGGCGCCGCCGGGATCGGTGCGGCCGGCGGCTGGCTGGCCCACGGTGACCGCCTCGGGCGGGGCGCGCGGGCGGCCGCGATCGGGGCGGGGCTGGGTGCCGTGCTCACGCTGGCCTACGACGTCGTCACGAACCTGGGCACGGCCCTCACGATGGGCGCCGCCCTGGATCCCTGGCCGATCGTGTGGGGGGGCGTCGTGTTCTCCGTGCTGCACATCGTCTGGAACACGATCTTCTTCGCAATCGGCCTGCCGGCGCTGCTGGCGGTCCGCCGACGCCGCGAGGCGCGCGTCCCGTGAGGCCGATCCGCTTCGCGGGGGCGGGGCTTGCGGCGATGCTCCTCGTCGCGGGCGGGAGCGCCGCGCAGGAGCCGTCCGATTCCACGGTCACGTCGCCGGCCCCGGCCGACTCCGCGGCGGCCGACTCCACGCTCGTCGTGGAGCTCTCGCCCGACACCACCGCCGTGGATTCCTCCGCGGTGCCGCTCTGGTACCCGGATCCTGCGCGCGACGATCTGCGGACCTTCCGTCTGTCCCGCTCCGTCGACGTGGACGTCGTGGCGTTCGGCGATCCCCACGATCCGGTGAGCCCGCCCGGCCTCCAGACGCTCGCCGATGCGCTTCGTCTGGAGCCGTCAATGCGCACGCGCGAGCTGTCGCAGGGCCCGACGGCGGAGACGTTCGCGATCGACGGCGCCGGATCGTCGTCCTCGGATCTGATGCTGCGCGACCGGACGCTGCACGTGCCCGGAGCGTCGAGTCCGCACTCCCACGAGGTGGCGATGTCGGAGATCGCCGGGTTCTCGGTCGTGCGCGGTGGGGCGGCGGCGCTGTTCGGCCCGGACGCGACGTCCGGCGCGGTGCTGGCGCGGGCGCGCCACCCGCTGACGGAGGAGCTCTTCTCGCGCGCGGTGGCGGAGGAGGGCGTGGACGACTACCAGCGGGCCGCGTTCCACATCGGACGCCGCGTCGGCGCGAACGGCAGCTTCTTCCTGTCGACCGAGTCGAGGCAGGTGGAGGGCTTCTTCCCCGGCACGAAGGAGGTGGACCGGCAGTTCGCGGGGGCGTGGCTGGGACGACTGCCGAACGGCTGGGAGTTCTCCGGCGGGTACCGCCGCTGGGAAGGAGACGGCCGCCACGACGACGATCGCCTGCTGTCGGTGCTGACGAAGCGCGGCGACTACTTCGCCGAGGTCTACCGCCCGCACGGAGACGGCCGCGGCCTGCTCGTGGAGACGACGCTCTCGCGCCAGCGTCTGGAGACGAACGTCGGCGGCGCCGACGTGCGCACCCGTGAGATCCAAACGCCCGGCGTGCGGGCCACGCTGGATCTGCCGCGCGTGGCGGCGTGGGATCCCGTACTCCGCCTCGACGCTGTCCGCTGGCGCATCGAGGAGGTGGAAACGGCCGGCGTCGATCGGTTCTGGCGCGGTGGGGCGGCGCTGCGGATGTCCCGCGGCGACGGAGCACGCGGGGCGTCCGTGACCGCGCGCCTGGATCGGGAGGAGGGGCGCGCCACCGGCCGGCAGCTGCGGGCCGAGGCGGCGCTCCCGGTGGGGCCGCTCACGGGATTCGTCGTCGCGTCCCAGAACGAAAGCGTCCCGGCGCGCGACGCGGCCCGACCCGGGACCAACGAGAGGCACCGGCAGGCGACGGTCGGGGCGCGGCTTTCCACCGGCGGACTCCGGATGCGCGGCGCGGCGTTCGCTACGAGCATCGATGACTACCGGCGGGAACCGACGTTCGAGGAGGTGCGCGCCAAGACCGCCGTCCTCGACGCGCCGATCGGGGACGCCCGGATCCTGGGCGCCGGCCTCGGCTTGGAGACGTCGGCCTTCGACGTTCCGGGGCTGCGCTTCCTGGGCGAGCTGGCCCTGAAGAGCAGCGCGACGTGGCTGGACACCGACCTGGACCGGACCGCTCCGGCCGACAGCGTGTCGTCCGACCGGCTGCCGCGTCGCGCGCGCCTCACCTGGACCGGGGAGGGCACCCTGGAGCGCCGCTTCTTCCGGGACGAGCTCCTGGCCCGGCTCCGCGGCCGGCTCACGCACCTGCAGGATCGCCTCGACGACCTCGGCGAGCCCGTGCCCGACGCCTGGCTCACCGACGTCCTTCTGGAGGGCGAGATCGGGGACGCGGTCTTCTTCTATCGTTTCCACGATCTTCTCGAACGGGCCGATCGCGTGGAGCCGGGCATCCGGTTCCCCGGGTTCTCGCGCAGCTACGGCATCTCCTGGCGCTTCTGGGGCTGACCGGAACGCGGCCTCGCGGCGCCGTTGCCGGCGGGTGGCGTTGACACCCCTGCGGGGGGTCGATAGTCTGCGCCGGGAGGTGTGGCGGGCCATGAACTGGGTGGATTGGATCGTCCTGGGAGTCGTCGGCGCCAGCTGCTTCGCGGGTCTCGCGCGCGGCGCGGTCAAGACGATCTTCTCCATCGCCGGAGTGGTCCTGGGCTTCTTCCTGGCCGCCACGCAGTCCGGAGCCGTGGGGCTGGTGCTGGCCAACTGGCTGCCGCCGACCGCGGCGGCGGTCACGGGCTTCCTCTTCGTCTTTCTCGGGATCACGGCGGTCTTCTCGCTGGTGGGCTGGCTCATCCGGAAGACGCTGAAGGCGCTGTCCCTCGGCTGGCTGGACAAGTTGGCCGGTGCCGTCCTCGGGTTCGCGCGCGGAGCCGTCCTTGTCGGAGTGCTGGCGCTGGCGGTACAGGGAATGGGCGGACTCTCCGCCACGGCGGAGTCGGTGACGTTCCCGTACGCGCTGCGGGCGGGCGGCATCCTGCTGGAGATGGTGCCGGAGGAAACGCGCCAGAGACTGGACTGGGACTGGATGCGGGAGTGGATCCCGGAACAGACCCGACACTGGAAGGAACGCGCCGGCGAGGCCATCTAGTCTCGTCCGCCAGAATGCAGCCGGGGGTCCGTGAGAGGCCCCGACGGAAGGGAAACGAATCATGGCGCAGATCAGTCCGGAGATCTTCCGGGAGTACGACATCCGCGGCGTGGTGGATCCGCAGCTGGATCCCGCCACGTGTGGGCTCATCGGCAAGGGACTCGGCACCACGATGAAGCGCGCGGGCGCGAAGAACGTCGCGGTGGGCCGGGACGTCCGCCTCTCGTCGGACCGGATCCGGGACAACCTGGTGGAAGGACTCACGTCCACCGGCCTGGACGTCCTGGACGTCGGCGTGGTGCCCACGCCGGGGCTGTACTACGCGCTCTACACGCAGGGCGTCGGTGGCGGGATCATGATCACCGGCAGCCACAATCCCGCGGAGTACAACGGCTTCAAGTCGTCCATCGGGACGGCGTCCATCTACGGGGAGCAGATCCAGGCGGTCCGCAAGCTGATCGAGGCGGGGGACTTCGAGACGGGCTCGGGCAGCGTCACGGAGAAGCTCATCGTCCCGGAGTACCTGGGCCGGATCACGGAAGAGGTGGCGCCGGACAAGGGGCTCACCGTCGTCGTGGACGCGGGCAACGGCGTCGGCGGACCGCACATTCCCAACGTGCTGGAGACGCTGGGCTGCACCGTGCACAAGCTCTACTGCGAGCCGGACGGGAACTTCCCGAACCATCACCCGGATCCCACCGTGGAGAAGAACCTCCAGGATCTCATCGCCAAGGTGAAGGAGACGGGAGCGGACCTCGGGATCGCCTTCGACGGCGATGCGGATCGCATCGGGTGCGTGGACGAGCAGGGCAACATCATCTGGGGAGACCGGCTGCTGGCGCTCTACGCCCGGCAGGTCCTGCGGGACGGTCCCTCGCCCATCATCTTCGAGGTGAAGTGCTCCAAGGGCCTCATCGAGGACATCGAGGCGCACGGCGGGGAGCCGGTGATGTGGCGTACGGGCCACTCGCTCATCAAGCAGAAGATGAAGGAGACGGGCGCGCAGCTCGCCGGCGAGATGTCCGGCCACATGTTCTTCAAGCACCGCTACTTCGGCTTCGACGACGCGCTGTACGCGGCGGCCCGCCTCGTGGAGATCGTCGCCAACGAGGACTCGCCACTCTCGGAGATCATGGCCACCATCCCGCAGTATCCCTCCACCCCGGAGATCCGCGTGGAGTGTCCGGAGGAGCACAAGTTCGCGGTCGTGGACGAGGTGCGCGAGCACTTCCGCGCCGGACATCCGGTGGTGGACGTGGACGGAGCGCGCATCGACTTCGGCGACGGCTGGGGCCTGGTCCGCGCGTCCAACACCACGCCGCTCCTCGTCCTGCGCTTCGAGGCGGACACGCCGGAGCGCCTGGAGGAGATCCGGCGCGAGGTGGAGGACAAGGTCCAAGAGGTCATGAAGGCGGTCGTGGCGTGAGCCGTACGCACCCCGTCATCATGGCCGGCGGTCGCGGCACGCGGTTCTGGCCGGCCAGCCGCGAGTCCCGACCCAAGCAGTTCCTGAGCGTCGGCGGCACGGAGTCCATGTTGACCCGCACGGGACAGCGGCTGCTCCCGCTGTGCGGCCCCAACGATGCGTGGGTGGTCACCAGTGCGCAGCACGTCGGCGTCGCGGCCGAGCACCTGCCGATGATCCCGCGCGACCAGATCGTGGGGGAGCCGGTCGGAAGGAACACCGCGCCCTGCATCGCGCTGGCGGCGGCGCTCGTGGCGCGGGAGGATCCCGAGGGCGTGCTGCTCGTCACGCCGGCGGACCACTGGATCGGGGAAGAGGACAGGTTCCGGGAGACCATGCAGCGCGGCGTCGACGTGGCCCGGGAGCGTCGCGGCCTCGTCACGTTCGGGGTCGTCCCCACCAGCCCGGACACCGGCTACGGCTACATCGAGGCGGGGGAGGAGGTGGACGGCGAGGCCGTGCGCCGCGTGGCCCGCTTCACGGAGAAGCCGGACCGCGCCACCGCGGAGGCGTTCCTGGCCGGCGGCCGACACTTCTGGAACAGCGGCATCTTCGCCTGGCGCGCGGACGTGTTCCTGGAGGAGCTCTGCCAGCAGCATCCGGACATGGCCGCGGAGTGCCGCCGCATGGCCGACGCCGTGGACCGCGAGTCCGCGCTGCAGGCCGGCTACCCCGGGCTCACGTCCATCTCCGTCGACTACGCGGTGCTGGAGCCGTCCAGCAACGTGTTCATGGTGAAGGCGGATTTTCCGTGGTCGGACGTCGGCTCGTGGGACGCCCTCGCGGACGTCACGCCCACCGACGACGCCGGCAACGCGCTGGAGGGCGATGCGGTGGCGGTGGACTCCACCGGCTGCTTCGTCCGATCGCCGCACCGCTTCACGGCGGTCGTCGGCGTGAAGGACCTGATCGTCGTGGATCAGGGTGACGCGCAGCTCATCTGCTCGCGGGAGGCCGCGCAGCACGTGAAGAAGGTGGTGGAGGGACTGGAACAGGCGGACCGCAAGGACCTGCTCTAGATCCCGCCCCGCATTTCCTCGCCGGCCCGATCCAGCGGGCCGGCGTTCCCGGCCTCTCCCCGTGGCCGGATCCCTCCCCGCTCCCCGGCCGGGCCCCGGTCCGCGTCCGGTTCGGCGCAGCGGACCCCGCTCCCCTCGTTTTCAAGCCTCGGCGATGCTTGCCGAGTTCTGGCAACTTTGACACTTAGTGGCAAGTTATTGAAATCTAACAGGTTTCGATTCTTTTGGCGGTCAAGGGGCAGGATCGGCGCTCCGATACCGGAGTGGAGATCCAAGCCCTCACGCCCACGGCGGGGAACGTCGTGACGCGCGAGGAGCGGAACGTCCTGGTGTTCCTCGCCCTCGGCATCGTTCTCGGCTCCTGGCCGGAACGCGCGCCCGAGGCGGGGACGGAGGCTTCTGCCGCGGCTCCGGTCGAGACGGAAACGGTGCCCCTGTTCCCGATCGATCTGAACTCCGCGTCGCCGGAACTGCTGGCGGAGCTGCCGGGCATCGGGCCGTCGAAGGCGCGCGCGATCGTCGAGCGCCGGGAGACGGCCGGACCGTTCCGTTCGGTGGACGACCTGGACGACGTCCGCGGCATCGGATCGAAGACGGTGGAGCGGCTGCGGGAACTCGTGACCGTGGACCGGCCGGAAGGTGCGGGGAACCGGGAGAGGCGACAACTTGGCGAACAACCGACTCGAAGCTCTCCTCGTCGAGAACGAGATCGTCTCGGACGAGCAGCTCGTCCAGGCGCAGAACCAGCGCAAGTCGAGCGGTGATCCCCTGGACGCGTGCCTCGTCAAGCTCGGGTACATGTCCGAGGGCGACCTGCTGACCGTCCTTTCCCGCGTCTACGACATGCCCGCCGTCGACCTGACGAACTTCGACGTCGACAAGGCGGCCGTCGACCTGCTGCCGGCCGACGTGGCCATGAAGTTCCACGCCATCCCGATCCGGAAGGTGGGCCGCACGCTCACCCTGGCGATGGCCGATCCGCTGAACCTCTACGCCATCGACGACATCAAGTTCATCGTCGGCCTGGAGGTCCAGCCGGTCGTGGCGGCCGAGAGCGCGATCAAGAAGACGATCGACCGCTTCTACGGCACGGCCAACGCGCTCAACGACATCATGAAGGACATGGAGGACGGCGCCGACGTCGAGGTCGTCGACGACGATGACGACGAGGACATTTTCGACGCGGAGAACGACGCTCCCGTCATCAAGTACGTCAACTCCCTCCTGGCCGAGGCCGTGACGCGCCGCGCGTCCGACATCCACATCGAGCCGTTCGAGAAGCACATCCGCGTGCGTCTTCGCCAGGACGGCGCGCTCTACGAGCTGCCGAGCCCGCCGCTGCGGATGAAGAACCCGATCACGTCGCGCCTGAAGCTCATGGCCGAGCTCGACATCGCGGAGAAGCGGGTTCCACAGGACGGCCGCATCAAGATCCTCATCCAGAACCGGAAGATCGACCTCCGCGTCTCCACGCTGCCGGTGATCTTCGGAGAGAAGATCGTGATGCGGATCCTGGACCAGTCGAACCTGAACGTGAACCTCGAGTCGTTCGGGTTCCAGCCGAGGCGCTGGGCCGCTTCATGCACGCGATCAAGAGCCCGTACGGGATGGTGCTGGTCACCGGCCCGACCGGCTCGGGCAAGACCACCACACTGTACTCCGCGATCTCGAAGATCAACGACATCGGCACGAACATCATGACCGCCGAGGATCCGGTGGAGTACAACCTGCCGGGCATCAACCAGGTCAACGTGCACGAGGAGATCGGCCTCTCGTTCTCCGCGGCGCTCAAGGCGTTCCTGCGGCAGGACCCCAACATCGTGATGGTCGGTGAGATCCGCGATCTCGACACCGGCGCCATCGCCGTGAAGGCCGCCCTCACGGGTCACCTCGTGCTGTCGACGCTCCACACCAACGACGCGCCGTCGTCCGTTGACCGCTTGATCGACATGGGGGTCGCCCCGTTCCTCGTCGCGTCGTCCGTCAACTGCATCGTGGCGCAGAGATTGCTCCGCCGGGTGTGTACCAAGTGCCGGGAGCCGGAGCCGCCGCACGAGGAGCTGCTGCGCGAGCTCCAGCTGGAGCCCTCGGCGCTGGAGGGCAACACCGTGTACCGGGCCAAAGGCTGCAGCGAGTGCCACGACACCGGATACAAGGGACGGACCGGCATCTACGAGGTGTTCTCGATGTCGTCCCGGCTCAAGAAGATGATTCTCGACCGATGCTCGACGGCCGAGCTGAAGCAGGTCGCGATGGAGGAGGGGATGCTGTCCCTCCGCAAGGACGCTCTTCGGAAGATGCTGCTCGGGGACACGTCCCCCGAGGAGGTTCTCCGGGAGACGGCGGCCGACTAGGCCGGGGAGGGATAGCGATGGTTTCTCTGAGAGCCCTTCTGGAAGAGCTCGTCAAGATGCGGGCCTCGGATCTTCACCTCACCGCGGGCGTGCCGGCGCAGCTCCGCGTGGACGGCGAGCTCGTCTCGTCGAAATCGTCCGGGGTCCTCACGCCGGAGATGACGCAGCGCCTGGTCTACAGCGCGCTGAACGACGAGCAGAAGAAGACGTTCGAGAACACGAGCGAGCTGGACTTCTCGTTCGGCGTGAAGGGGCTCGCCCGGTTCCGAGGCAACTGTTTCGTGCAGCGCGGCGTCGTGACCATGGTCGTGCGCGTGATTCCGTTCGAGGTGACTCCGTTCGAGGCGCTCGGTCTGCCCAACTCGGTGTCCAAGCTCGGCGATCTGCCGCGCGGCCTCGTCCTGGTGACCGGTCCCACCGGCTCCGGTAAGTCGACGACGCTCGCATCGCTCATCGATCGGATCAACGCCGACAAGGCGCTCCACATCATCACGATCGAGGATCCGATCGAGTTCATGCACAGTCACAAGCGGGCGATCGTGAACCAGCGCGAGGTGGGGGCGGACACGCAGTCGTTCCATGCGGCGCTGAAGCACGTGCTCCGGCAGGACCCCGACGTGATCCTGCTGGGCGAGATGCGCGACCGGGAGACGATGGAGACGGCACTCACCATCGCGGAGACCGGTCACCTCGCCTTCGCCACGCTCCACACCAACTCGGCGAGCGAGTCCATCACGCGAATCGTGGACTCGTTCCCGGCTGATCAGCACGACCAGATCTACTCGCAGCTGGCTTTCGTGCTGCGCGGGGTGATCACCCAGACGCTGCTTCCGAAGCTGAGCGGCAGCGGCCGGGCCATGGCCTCCGAGGTCATGATCTGCACCCCCGCGATCTCCGCCCTGATCCGCGAGGGGAAGGTCCACCAGATCTACAGTCTGATGCAGGCCGGACAGAAGTACGGCATGCAGACGATGAACCAGGCGCTGGTGGCCCTCTACAACCGCAAGGAGATCTCCTTCGAGGACGCCGTCGGTCGGAGTCCGGATCCGAAGGAACTCGAAGGCATGATCGGTCGATCCATGGCCGTCGCGTAACGGGGGAGAACTGTCGTGACCACCTACATTTGGCGAGGCCGGACGTCCGGCGGAGAGATTGTCAACGGCGAGTCCACGGTGAAGAACCGGGGCGAGCTGCTGGCGCAGCTCCGCAAGAAGCGCATCGTGGTGACTTCGGTGAAGCAGAAACCGAAGGAGATCAACATCAAGCTGCCGTTCTCGGACGGCATCGGCACGAAGGACCTGGCGATCTTCACGCGACAGTTCGCGACGATGATCAACGCCGGTCTTCCGCTGGTGCAGTGCCTGGACATCCTCTCAAGGCAGCTGGACAAGGAGAACTTCCGCGTCATCACGAAGAAGGTAATGACGGACATCGAGAGTGGAGCCACGCTGTCGGAGTCCATGGAGAAGCATCCGAAGGCGTTCGACGAGCTCTACGTGAACATGGTCAACGCCGGCGAGGCGGGCGGTATCCTGGATACCATCCTCGTGCGTCTGGCCGAGTACATCGAGAAGATCGAGGCGCTCAAGCGCAAGGTGAAGAGCGCCCTCATGTACCCGGCCGTCGTGATGCTCGTGGCCATCGGCGCCACGCTGTTCATGCTGATGTTCATCATCCCGACGTTCGCGAAGATGTTCTCGGACTTCGGCGCGCAGCTCCCACTTCCCACGATGATCGTGCTGGCGGCGTCCAACTTCATCCGGGCGTGGTGGTGGACGATGGCGCTGGGCTTGGGGCTGTTCGCCTTCGCGTTCAAGAAGTACTACAGCACGGAGAAGGGCAAGCGGCGCATCGACGGGTTGCTGCTGAAGTTCCCGATCATCGGCGATGTCGTCCGGAAGGGTTCCGTGGCGCGGTTCACGCGAACGCTCGGAACGCTGGTGTCGTCCGGCGTGCCCATCCTGGACGGCCTGGAGATCACGGCGAAGACCGCCGGCAACACGATCGTCCAGGATGCGGTGATGTCCGCCCGGACCTCGATCCGGGAAGGCGACACCATCGCCAATCCGCTGCGGCAGTCGGGCGTGTTCCCTCCGATGGTGGTGCAGATGATCACCGTCGGCGAGGAGACCGGTGCGCTGGACGAGATGCTGACCAAGATCGCCGACTTCTACGACGACGAGGTCGACTCGGCCGTCGATGCCCTCACGTCCGTCATCGAGCCGGTGATGATCGTGTTCATGGGCGCCATCGTCGGTGGCATGGTCGTGGCGATGTACCTGCCCATCTTCCGGATGGTCAACGTCATCGCGGGCTGACGGATTGAACGGAGCCGTCTTTCGGGCCGGAGCGGGGAGCGGCGTGGCGATCCTTCGCCTCGCCGTTTCCGTCGGCCTGGGGGCGGTGATCGCTCTGGTGCGCCACGAGGCCGCGCTGTCCATCGTGGCGTGGCCGCTGTGGGTCGGATTGGCGCTCCTGGCGAGCGTCGCCTGGCGGACCGGGCCGGAGCCCCCCGCGTCGGTCGTCGCGCTTCAGGTGAGCTTCGATCTCCTCGTCGTCACGATCCTCATCGCCTGCACGGGAGGGACCGGCAGTCCGCTGGTCCTGTTGCTGTCGGTGCCGGTGCTGCTGGGGGCGGCGTTGCGCGGGGCACTCGGGGCCGGGGGAGGCGCCATGGGCGCGATCCTGGCGTTCGCGGCGATCGCGTTCCTCGTGGGCGGGCCGGACGGCCGTCTGGAGGAGTCCGCCCTCGTCTCGTCCGTGTCGGTGCACGCAGTGGCGTTCCTGCTGCTGGGGGGTCTCGCGGGTACGCTGGCCGAGCGAGGCCGGCGGCACCACCGGGCCGCCACCCAGGCCTCCGAGGAGCTCCAGCGCGTCCGCGTGTCCACGGACCGCATCCTGGAGCATATGCCGATCGGGATCGTGACGGCGTCGCTGGAGGGGCAGATCGTCCGGGCGAACCGCGCGGCGCGGGAGATGCTGGGCCTGTCGCCGTCGGAGATCCTCGTCGGCACCGATCTGGCCGCGCTGCTGTCGGAGACGGCGCCGTCGCTCGTGGAGGCGATGGAGTCCGTGCTGCTCACGCGAAGGTGGGCCGTGCGCGAGGAGATCGTCCTGCGCCGCGGCGAGCAGGAGAACCCCATCGGCGTGTCGTTCGCGCCGCTCGTGGAGGAGAACGAGACCCCGGAGGGGATCATCGTCACGCTGTCGGACCTGCGCCAGGTCCGGCGGATGGAGCAGGAGATGTACCGCACGGGGCAGCTCGCCTCCCTGGGCGACCTGGCCGCCGGCGTCGCCCACGAGATCCGCAACCCCCTGGCGTCCATCTCCGGCGCCATCCAGATGCTGGAGGCCGAGGACGAGCGCTCGGACGAGGAGCGCGAGCTGATGGACCTCATCGTGAGCGAGGCCGACCGGCTCAACCGGATCATCGAGGGCGTGCTGGACTACACGCGCGATCACTCCGGATCCCGCCACGTGCACGACGTCTCCCAGACCGCCAGCGAGGTGGTCCGGCTGCTGCGCCACGACAAGCTGACCGTGGGCAAGACGCTGCTGCTGGACTTCCCCGCGGACCAGTCTTTCCGCGCGCGGGCCGAGGAGGACGGGATCCGCCAGGTATTCCTGAACCTCGCCCAGAACGCCCTCCAGTCGATGGACGTGGGCGGCATCCTGCGGGTGTCCGGCGAGGTGCAGGACGGGCGCATCTTCGTCGTCTTCCGGGACACGGGGACGGGGATCGCGCCGCACGAGATGGAGAACCTGTTCAAGCCGTTCCATACCTCCAAGGAGGGCGGAACGGGGCTCGGGCTGTCCATCGCGGCTCGGATCGTGGAAGGGAACGGAGGCACGCTGCAGGTCCGGAGCACGCCGGGCATGGGATCGGCCTTCACCGTGGAACTTCCTGCCGAGAACCCCGCGGCGGGCACGGATGAGAGGTCAACGGAGCCGGGGGATCGGCCGATGACCGGGAAAGGCAACCAGCAAACCGCCGGAGCGACGTGAGCATGGCCGACGAGCGAATCCTGATCGTGGACGACGAGGAGGGCCTGCGGAAGGTCCTTTCCCTCCTTCTGAAGAAGGAGGGGTACCAGGTGGACACCGCCTCGGGCGGCACCGAGGCCCTGGAGCACCTGGACCGCGACGTCTACGACGCCGTGATCTCCGACATCAAGATGCCGGGCATGTCCGGCATCGAGTTGCTGAAGAACGTGAAGGCTCGCGATCCCCAGCTGCCGGTCATCATCATGACCGCGTTCGCGTCGGTGGACACGGCCATCGAGGCGGTCAACCAGGGCGCGTTCCACTACTTCGTGAAGCAGACGAAGAACGAGGAGATCAAGCTCGTGGTGCGCCGGGCCCTGGAGATGGGCCGGCTGCGCGCGGAGAACAAGTTTCTGAAGCACGAGCTGAAGAAGACGCTCACGCCGCGGCCGATCATCGGGGCCAGCCCCCGCATCCAGGAAGTCTTCGAGACCGTCCGCAAGGTCGCCAAGGCGGACTCCACGGTCCTCCTGTGCGGCGAGAGCGGCACCGGCAAGGAGCTCTTCGCGCGCCAGATTCACCAGTGGTCGAAGCGCGCGGGCGGCCCCTTCGTCTCGATCAACTGCGGCGCTCTGCCGGAGAACCTGCTCGAGTCGGAGCTGTTCGGCCACGTGCGGGGCAGCTTCACGGGCGCCGTGAAGGACAAGGAGGGCCTCTTCCAGGTGGCCCGCGGCGGCTCCTTCTTCCTCGACGAGGTGGGGGAGACCAGCCAGGCGATCCAGGTGAAGCTGCTGCGGATCCTGCAGGAGCGGGAGATCATCCCCGTGGGCGGATCCAAGCCCGTGAAGGTGGACGTCCGGGTGGTGGCGGCCACGAACGCCGACCTGGAGCGCGAGGTGGAGCGCGGCAACTTCCGGGCGGACCTGTTCTACCGCCTGAACGTGATCCCGGTGACGCTGCCGCCGCTGCGCGAGCGCCGGGAGGACATCCCGCTCCTCGTGGCGCACTTCCTGCAGCAGTACTGCGAGGTCTCCGAGCGGCCGCTGCTGGACCTTTCCGACGAGGCGATGCACCTGCTGACGCAGTACGCGTGGCCCGGCAACGTGCGCGAGCTGGAGAACGTGATCGAGCGCGGCGTCATCCTGGAGGAGGGCGATCGTCTGACGGCGGCGTCCCTCCCGGAGCGTCTCCGGGCGCAGCCGGCCCCCCCGGCGGAGGGAGGGAGCACTCCATCGTCGGGGCGGAACCTCACCGGCACGCTGGAGGACGTGGAGCGCGAGTACATGATGAAGGTGCTGGAGGTCACGGGCTGGCAGAAGAAGAAGGCGTCCACGATCCTCGGCATCAACTCCTCCACGCTCTACCGGAAGATCCAGCGCTACGGTCTGGAACCGGAGAACGCGCCGGCCGAGTCGGAGATCGACCCGATGTAGCGCGACGCGCGCAAGAGTTTGTCAACGTTGACCAAGGAAGGCCCGCCTCGTGCGGGCCTTCCCTGCTTGTGGGTCAAGGACCCGGAGACAACCACCGATGCAACGGTGGGGAGGCGGACTCCCCGATCCCGAACGGCCCGTGCCTGCGTTGCAAATCGCGAAGCCCGTTGCGAAACGGGAGACGCCCGAGCGACGAGAGGGAAGAGGCAGGTTTCCGGGACGATGTTCTAACCGGCAGGGAGGCAAGGGGTTGGCGTGATCACGCGCCAGGAACGAGCGAATGGCACGGGCCATGCAGTAGCACCGGTCGCACGCTCGAAACCGTGCCCCCTACTGGGACTCACCTTCAGGAGGAATCCGAGAATGCTGCTTCGCGGAAACAAGGGTTTCACCCTCATCGAGCTCATGATCGTGGTCGTCATCATCGGCATCCTGGCCGCGATCGCCATTCCGAACTTCATGGGCATGACGAACCGGGCCAAGGTTGCCCAGGTCAAGTCCATCATGCACACCGTCCAGGTGACGGTGGAGGACTTCTCGACCCGCAACAACGGTCAGTACCCGAGTGGCGCCGCCGTCACGACGGCCGACGGCGGTCTGACCTTCGCCGGCCTGCTGCCGGGCGGCGTCATGCCGAACAACCCGTTCACGAACGCCGCGACGGTTCTGTCCTGGTCGAACGCGCTCGGTACGGTGCCGACCGCCACGAACCCGGGCGAGGTGGCTCTGAACGTGCAGGCGCTTGCGGGCGCGGCCTTCGACGCCTACGACATCCTCGGCAACGATGATGCGGGCGCGGTCCTGTCGCTGATTCTCACGAACCAGTAGACCTGACCCGGAGCTGAGCTCCGTACGGGGCGGCGAGGTTCTCCTCGCCGCCCCGCTTTTCTTTGTACCTGTGCGGATGCGCAAGTAGGGCATGATCCTGTCATGCACGGTGCAATGAGCGCGGAGTTGCCATCCGAACAGTGGGCGAGTACTATTCCGGCGTCGGCCTTGTTCTCTGCGATTTGGTAGGAGACTTGGATTGATCCATTGGACGCGGGCCTTGGCCGCGTTCTGAGGCTGTTGGGCGGCACGAGGAGGTGTTCTCATGAAAGGCAAAGCTGTGTTGCTTGTTGTCTGTGGGGCCGCAGTCCTTCCGGCGTATGTGCGAGGGGAAGAGGGGGGAGGCATCGGTCACGAGTTCTCGTTGTCCGCTTCGGCGACGACCCCCTACGACAACATCGCCGATCCGGTGGCAACAAATGGTCTCGACTCCGTGTTCGTCTGGGTCACATGTGCGCGTTCAGAGGGAGACTTGGGAGAGACAGAACGCGGCGCGATCGGCGCTGCTGGGCGCCTCACTTCCTCGAACGGAAGTGACATCGTGCTCGGCTTTGACGACTCCCTTGCGTCGCAGGTCGTGAACATTTCATCAACGGCGGACGAGATGGTCGTCGGGATTGGATCTGGATGTGGAGGTGTCTATCCTCGCCTCCTGGGACACTTCGTGATCCTGACGACGACGTCCGGTGCCACCTATGATCTAGCGCCGCTTGCAGTTGAGGACCCGGACGCATTCGGGCTTCTCAGGTGTGCCACGCCCCCCGGGAACGGGTACAGCCTGGCGACAGCGGTGCGCAAGATGGACACCACATCCAGCCCGGAACTGGACATCGATGGGAAGAGCTACGGGTGTGCGCCTGTGCTCGTGCCCCAATCCAATACGGACGACGACAATTGGGTGGATGGCTTCAGCGCATCGACGGGCTACGGGATCCAGGGAGATGTCTACGTAACCTACGCGGTGAGTCCCGACTCGATCTTCTACGGGGGGGCATTCACGCAGGTCAGCCAGGCCGGGGTCCTGACTGCGTCCCGGAAGGTGGCCATGTGGGACGGGGCCGAATGGCTGACGGATGCAACGAGTTTCCAAGCCAACTCGGTCGTGTATGACTTCGAGGAGTATGACTCGGAGCTGTTGGCCGGCGGCACGTTCGACGCAAGTCCGGCGGAGCGTGTGGCCAAACTGACGGGAAGTGGGTGGGTGGCCTTCGCTGATGATGGCCTCAACAACACGGTGCTCGAGTTGGAAACCCTCGAAGGTGATCTCTACGCCGGGGGTTCGTTTACTGCATCCGACTCGACGGCGGACCTTCGTGGGATTGCGCGCTGGGAGGACGTCGGGGGGCGGTGGATGGCGATCGGAGCAGGGTTTGATCGGTCCGGAGGAGCTCGGTCGGTTCGAGCCATCGAGCTCTACGACGGAGTCTTGTACGCTGGCGGCCACTTCCAAACGAGTGACACCGTTACGGTGAGCAGCATCGCCATGTTCGATGGTTCGAACTGGCAGCCACTGATCGCCGACGGGGGAACGGCCGAGGGCATCTGGCAGTCGGATGCCTCCGATGGGGTGGTCTACGATCTTGCCGTCTTTGACGGCTACCTCGTGGTCGCGGGGGCGTTCGATCGTGCCGGTGATGTTCACACCGAGGGTCTGGCCCTTTGGGACGGCTGTGCGTGGTATCCGTTCTTCCAGACGGGGCCGGGCAGCAATCCGTCGGTTCGTGCCCTGGAGCACTACAACTATACGGGACTGCCTGGCCGGGAGGAGCTGATCTTCACAGGGGACTTCGGCATCCTCAACGGATTCACGGCGTCGGATGTGGCGCGGTGGAACGGAACTGTGCTCTCGACCTTCGGGTCGGGTCTCACCGGGACAACTGGCAACGGGCGAGACGTGACAACAGATGGCTACCTCGTCTATTTCGGCGGGGGAATCTCGCAGGCCGGAGTTGTGGCGGCGACGAACGTTGCAGTGTGGTCGGAGCCACCGGTTGCGGTTCCCGAGATCGGGGAGTCCCCCCGATCCAGCAGCCTGAGGGATCTGGTCGTGTCCCCCGTGCCGAGTGCGGGGCCAGTGCGGATCTCGTTCGAGACGCTTCGTCGCGGGGAGGTCACGGTTCGCGTCTTTGACGTGGCGGGGCGGTTGGTCGAGCAGGTCTATCGCGGAGAACTCGGCGCCGGGCACCACAGCCTTGGCTGGTCAAGTCGCGTGGTTCCGGGAACCTACTTCCTGAGGGTTAATGACAGCAGCGGCTCAAGCACTGCGTCTCGAATTGTCATCCTCCGGTAGCGCGCCGCGGCGGAAGGCGTCGTGCGAGTTTCGCGCACGCCGCCTCGCCGCCCCGCTTTCTTTGTGGGGCCGTTGCCGCGCCCCTATCGCAGGAAGATCACCTTCGTCGTTCCGGCGATGTCGCCGTCCACCTGAACGCGAACGAAGAACGGCCCGGGCGCGGACGGGGCCGCCCAGGGAAGGGAGTGGGCGCCGGCGGGGAGTTCGCCCCGGTGAAGCTCCTCGACGAGTCTTCCCGCCACGTCGTACGCCCGTACGCGGACGTCGGCCGGGCGACGCGTCTCGAAGGAGATCCAGGCCGTCCCGGTCGCGGGGTGCGGACGTGCCGTGACCGCAAGAGCGCGGTCGTCCGGACGCACGTCCGGGGCTCCCACGACGCCCAGGAACTGCGACCACATCGCGAGGCCCCGGGACGGAACGCTGCCGCCCACCGTCGTGAAGCCGCCGCCGAAGTAGAGGTTGTCCCCGTCGGCGGCGAGGCCCCGGTCGGCCGATCCGTCGCCTCCGGAGAGCCCGCTGCCGAACGTCGACAGGACGCGACCGTTCCATCGGCCCGCGCGACGGAAGGAGAGCGAGTAGCCCAGCCCGTCGAACTCCCCGAGGAACACGAGCTCGGGCTTGCCCGCCGTCGGCTCGAAGAGCGTGAAGGCGTGGATCACCTCGAGCCGCGAATCCGGACCGGGGAAGAACGGCGCCCAGTTGTAGCCGTCCCAGAGCGCGAGCCCCTGCGTCTGCGCGTGGCCGGCGTGGTCGAAGTTGCCGCCGACGAGCAGGTTTCCCTGGTACTCCACCACCGCGTGCACGACGCCGGCGCCGCCCGCGCGCAGGATCCCCTCGCCGCCGAGCTCGTCGACGAGTGGGACCCAATCGACGCCGTCGAAGACGGCGAGGCTGTGAGCCGCGGGCCCTCCGCTCACGGAGTCGAAGGAGCCGCCGGCAACCAGCACTCCCCGGAACTCGCCGAGGGCGTGGACCGTCGCGTCCGCGGAGGTGTGGGCGAAGCCGGATCCCACGGAGGACCACGCGAAGCCGTCCCACGCGGCCACCCCGTCGCTCAGCGCCGGGCCGAGGCCGCCCGAGGCCGTGAAGCTCCCGCCCGCGTAGAGTCGATTCGCGTCCGTATGCATCGCCTGCACCGGCCCGTCCAGCGCGTCGCCCAGGGCGATCCAGCCGCCGCCGTCGAGCTTCGCCACGAAGCCGGCCGGGGAGGTGAACGTGCCGCCCGCGAACGGCGCTCCGTCGAATTCGGCGAACGCGCGAACGGACGCGCCCGGCCCGGACAAGTCCGTACCGTAGGGGGTCCAGCCGGATCCGGTCCAGAGCGCCACGTGCTGCGAGGGAACGATGGACCCGGCGCCGTCGCGCACGCCGGTGAACGCGCCTCCCGCGAGCAGGAGATCGGGACCCAGGCGGTGGAGCGCGTGGACGTCGTCGTCCGGGGCGAAGCCCGCGGGTCCCGCCGAGAAGTCGACGCGGTTCCAGTGCGCAAGATCGGGCCACGCGTGCGGCACGATCCACGGCGAGCAGCCGAAGTGCGCGTTGTCCACGGTCACGGTCGAGCCGTCCGTACTCAGCGCGCGCACGGCGAAGTCGTTCACCTGGTGCCCGCCCGGGTTCTCGAAGCCGCCCACCTCGCACGGTTCCCATCCCATCTCGCCGGGCAGGAACGTGTCCATCGGTCCCAGCGTGTAGCGAGCGCCGCCGGGAACGGGCGTGACCACGGTGAAGAAGCCGAGGTAGCGCGGCAGGTCGCCGCACCCACCGATGCCGATGAAGAACTCGTCGTCCGTGGCCCCCACGTTCGCGACGCCGGGGCCGTTGGTCCAGCCGAGGATGTGGTCGCCCGGATTGGACGAGATCAGCCGGCCGAGGAATCCGATCGCGTTCCAGTGAAGGCGAATGAGTCCCTCCGGGATCGGGTGATCCGCCTGCGCGCAGACCAGCCACACGTGGACCGAGTCGAACGGGGCGACGGGGGCGGGGGCATGGTTCTCGAAGGGCGACGTCGCGCTCGCGCTCAGGGAGATCTCCGCGCCCCAGGCGGTGATCTGGCCGTCCGCTTGCGCGCGCGGGGCCGATCCGAGAAGGAGGATCGGCAGGAGACGGAGAAGGATCCGAGTCGTCTTCATCGCGTCACCACCACCTTGGCCGTCGTGGAGGAGCGCGTCGCGGCATCCTCGAGCTGCACGAAGTAGACCCCGGAGGCGACGGGTGCGCCGCTCGATGTCCGCCGGTCCCACACCACGTCGCCTCGATGATCCGAGTGCCAGACGATGGAGGGCGTCGCCACGAGGCGGCCGGCCGTGTTCACCACGCGCGCGGAGAGCGTCGGCCGGGCGAGCTGCGAGACGAAGTCGATGCGCACGAGGCCGCGGCCGTGGGCCGGATGTGGACGGGGCGGGCCGAAGCGAAGCGTGCCGCTCGGCGGGGCCGACGCGACCTCCGGTGCGCCCACGACATCCGGCGAGGCGCTGAAGATCGACAGCGCGTACGACTCGTACGACGGGTTTCCCACCGCGCGGTGCCGCGATCCCATCGCGATCTCGTCGTGGAACTCCACGATGGCGCGGACGTCGGGGTAGGAGGTCAGCGGGGTGCCGAGCCCGGGCGGGAAGAACCCGCCGGACATCGTGGCCCAGAAGTCGGTCTGAGCCGGGACTCGCAGGAGCAGATCGTTCGCTGGCGTGACGCTGCCGTCGAAGCCCGTCAAGTCCCCGCCGATGATGAGCATGCCCGGGGCCGCGGCCGGCGCGTGCACCGCGCCGACGACCGAACCGGAGTCCAGGAGCGGCTCGAACGGCTCCCACTCTCCGGCCGCCTCGTTCCATCGGGCGACGCCGTTCAGCGTGGCCGGCGTCGCTCCGTGCAGCGTGTGCGTGAACGAACCGCCCGCCACGAGGTCGCCCTCGAGGCTCGTGAAGGCGAGGACGTCGCCGCCCAGCAGCCCGGAGCCGAGCGCGGCCCACGAGGAATCGCCGCCGGAGACGGTCCAGCGGGCGACGCCCGCGGCGGCGGTCGATCCCGCCGTCGTGAACGCCCCGCCGACGATCAGGTCGCCGCCGTGGTCCAGCATCGCGTACACGGCACCGTCGGCGCCGCCCGGGCCCGAGACGCCCGGCGTGCCGTCCAGGTCCGGCAGCCGATGCCAGTCGCCGCCGGACCGCAGCGCCGCGCCCCGCAGCGTCGCGGCGCCGTCGCCGGGGCGCCGCGTGAAGGAACCGCCCGCGAAGACCGTCGCCGGCCCGCCTGCGATCGATGCGGTGCGCAGCGCGCGCACCGTGTCGTCGAGGCCGGGGGCCGGATCCGACCAGGCGGTGCCGTCCCACGCCGCGATGTTCTGCACCGGCAGGGCCGCCGATCCCGCGGCCGTGAAGGAGCCGCCCGCCACGACGGACCCGTCGGGCGCGCGGGTGAGCGCGTGGACGGGGCCGGAGACGCCGCCGTCCAGGTTCGACCACCGCGCGGCCGCGGTCTCCGTCTCGCCCGGACGCAGGCAAGCGATCGATCCCGCACTCGCGGCGCCGGTGCGCGTGAACTCCCCGCCCACGAAGAGCGAGTCCGCCGGCGCGGAACCGTCGGCCAGGAGGCAGAGGACGCCGCCGTCCAGGCCGCCGCCGCCGTGGGCCGGGTTGGAGAAGTCCGGGCGCCAGGGCAGCGCGCCGTTGGTGACCATGCGCGGCACCGAACCGTCCGAGGAGAACCCGTAGACCCAGCCGGGCGTCTCGAACTGGTCGCAGTCGGCCACGATGATGTGCTCGTAGCCCGGCAGCGGCTCGCACCACAGCGACCCGCCGCTGTCGATCACGAGGATCGTGCCGAGGCGGCGCGGCGGCAGCGAGTCGCACGTCGCCATCGCGACCTGGATCGGCGGCTCCAGTTCCAGGACCAGAAACGCCGGAGCGAAATCGAGGATCTCGATGCCGTCGGAGACGAGGAGTGCTCCCAGCGCCGAGACGCCGGGATTCTCGACCGGCTCGGCCGCCGTCAGCCAGAGGTGGAGCATCCGGAACGTCGCACCGGCCGGCGGCTCCACGGTGTTCACGTACGGGTCCGTGTCGCTCGCACTGATCGTGAACGAGTGGCCGGCCCGGGCCGGAGATGGAAGGAAAGCGGCGATCGCCAGGACGGCGACGGCGGCTCCGGTGTGCAGGAAACGAAACATGACGCCCCCCGTGATTGGAAATGACCTGAGCGGACCCTAGACGACCGCCCCTCCCGCGCCAAGCCAAGATCCGCGGAACGCCCACCATCCTTCCGGTCGATCCCCCCAAGTGACGACGACGCAAGCGCTTCTACCGATCTCGCCTCCGGAATGAGGCTTAAACCCGGCGCCCGGCCTACCGATACCGAGGGTGTATGTCCTCGTCTGCCAAGGATGGAGCCAACATGTCGGAACTCCTTATCGATCTCCACGGAATCCGCAAAACCTTTCGCAGCCCGTTCCTTCGTCGCCCGAAGGTCGCCCTGCGCGGGATCGACCTGGAGGTGCGCTCGGGAGAGATCTTCGGATTCCTGGGTCCGAACGGGGCCGGGAAGACCACGACGATCAAGATCCTCCTGGGTCTCATCCGACCGTCGGCCGGGACCGGCACGATGCTGGGGCAGCCGTTCGGGAGCGTGGACGCCCGGCGGGAGATGGGCTTCCTGCCCGACTCGCCGAACTTCTACCGCTACCTGACCGCGCGCGAACTGCTGCGCTTCACGGGCAAGCTGCACGGGCTGGACCGGAGCTGCCTGGATCGCCGCGTCGAGGAGACGCTGGCGCAGGTGAAGCTGGCGCCCGACGCATGGGACCGGCAGCTGCGGACGTTCTCGCGCGGCATGCTGCAGCGTACCGGCATCGGCGCCGCGATCCTGCATCGGCCGCGACTGGTGGTCCTGGACGAGCCGATGAACGGACTCGACCCGCAGGGCCGCAGCGAGTTCCGCGATCTCCTGCACGACCTCAAGGACGAGGGCGTCACGGTCTTCCTCTCGTCGCACGTGCTGGCCGACATCGAGTCGACGGCGGATCGCGTCGCCATCCTCGATCAGGGTCGCCTGGTGCAGACGGGCTCGCTGGAGGAGCTCCTCGCCGGCGATCGCCGCACGATCGAGATCGTGTTCGACGCCGCGAGCGACGAGCAGCTGGAGACGATGGCGCCGCGCTTCGAGCAGCTCCGCCCCGGATCGCGCGGCTGGATCGGCGAGGTGGCGGACGACGAGGCCGCGGCCGTGGTGCGGACGATCCTGGAGGCGGGCGGGCGGCTGCACCGCTACGGGCCGCGCCGGATCTCGCTGGAGGACCACTTCCTGCGCCAGGTGGGGCGCAGCACCGAAGCGCCGGCGGAGCCGCCGGAGACGCCGGAGCGGGCCGGCGGCGCGGAACGCGCGTCGCGTCCCGCCAGTGACGAACGGACCCTGGCCCCGATTGTCACGGCGCCGGCCGAGGAGGAGGCCCGATGACGACCTTCGTCCTGGCGGAGAACACGTTCCGTGAGTCCATCCGCGACCGTCTGGTGCCCGCCGTCCTGATCTTCGGGGCGATGCTGGTGGGAACGTCCGTGCTGCTCGCGCCGCTCACGCTCGGCGAGCACGGCCGCGTCGTGCGGGATCTGGGCCTGTCCACGATCAACCTGTTCGCGCTGCTCCTGATCGTGCTGGTGGGAACCGGCATGGTCTACCGCGAGGTGGAGCGCAAGACGATCCACACGATCCTCACGCTGCCGGTGCCGCGCTCACGCTTCCTGCTCGGGAAGTTCTTCGGGATGTACGGGACCGTGCTGCTGAGCATCGCGGCGCTGGGGACGATGTACGTCGCGGTCGTCACGGTGTTCGGCGGCGGCTTCCGCATCGACCTGCTGACCGCCGTCGCCCTCGTGGCGATGGAGGCGTTCATCATGACGGCTATCGCCATCTTCTTCTCTTCGGTGGCGTCGCCCGTCCTGTCGGCGGTGTTCACGCTCTTCCTGTGGATCGCCGGCAACCTGGCGAGCGACCTGAAGCTGCTGGCGAAGCACCTGGAGAGTCCGGTCATCGACCGGCTGGTGGACCTGGTCTACGTGCTGCTGCCGTCGCTCCACAACTTCCACGTCCGCAACAACCTCCTCAACGACGTCGCGGTCAGCGGGGAGCAGGTGCTCTGGTGCCTCGCTTACTCGGTGCTGTACGCGGCGGGGGTGCTGGCGGTGACGATCGTGGTGTTCGCGCGGAAGGACTTCGAGTGATGAAGGACGTCCTGCTCCTGGGCCTGGCGCTGGTCGTGCTGACCGGCGCCCACTTCTCGGGCGAGCGCGCCGACGCGGAGAAGAACGCGCAGCGCGATCCGGACGAACTCCTGTACCTGCCGGAGGGGCGGGTGCTGCGGGCGGCGTCGCTGGGCAACACGAACCTCATGGCGGACCTCATCTGGCTCAAGTCGATCCAGTACTACGGCGAGCAGCGAATGACGACGCGCAACTACGACCAGGCCGAGCGGCTGTTCCACGTGATCTACGACCTGGATCCCGCGTTCACCGGGGCGATGCGCTTCGGGGCGCTGGTGCTCGCGCAGGACGCGGCCAATCCGGACGGCGCCGTCGCGCTGCTGGAGCGCGCGGAGCGCGACAATCCCGACGTGTGGGAATACCCCTTCGATCAGGGCTTCATCCATCAGACCGTGCGCCGCGACTACGAGTCGGCCGGTCGGGCGTATCGTCGCGCCGCCTCGATGCCGGGCGCTCCGGCTCTCGCGCAGCGCCTGGCGGGAGTCTCCTTCGCGCGCCTCGGCGATCACGACTCCGCGCGCGAGGTCTGGTCGGCGCTGGCGCAGGACACGAACCAGGCCACGCGTCGTCTGGCCGAGCGCAATCTTCGCAACCTCGATCTTCAGGAAGGCGAGGCGATCCTCACCCGCGCGGTGCACGCCTACCGCGAGGACACGGGGCGGCTCCCCGGGGACTGGAACGTGCTGCTCGGCACGCCGCATCTGGATCAAATGCCGGCGGATCCATGGGGGGGTCGGTTCTTCTGGGTGCCTGAGAACGACAGGGTCCTTTCTTCCACCACGATCGATCGGCGCATGTCTCACGACCGGGACGTCTATCGAGACCTCGTGCAGGCTTGGAAAGAGCGGCAGGGGAGCTACCCGGGTCGCTTGATGGAACTCTACGAGGCGGGGGAGACGATGTTCCCGCCGTGGACGCCGTTCGGGCTGGAGATGGACTGGGATCCGGCGACCGGACGCATCGCCTGGAATCCGCCGTGGCCCGCGGTGGAGCCTCGCTGCCAGGGAGAGGGGATCACGTCGTGAACGAAGCACCGAGCGCCCTGCAAGCGCTGCTGAACCCGTGGGTCGCGATGGTCTTCGGCCTCCTGGTGGGCAGCTTCCTCAACGTCGTGATCCACCGGCTGCCGCGCCGGATGTCCGTGGTGCGGCCCGCCTCGCACTGTCCGAAGTGCGAGACGCCCGTGAAGCCTTGGGACAACGTCCCGGTGCTGTCGTGGCTGGTGCTGCGCGGGCGTTGCCGGCGCTGCAAGGAGCCGATTCCGTCACGCTACCCGATGATCGAGGCGATCACCGGACTCCTGTTCCTCGTGGCCGCCGCGTTCGTCACGGATCCGCTGCGGCTGGCGCTCGTGCTGGCGTTCGGCTGCGCGATGATCGTGATCACGTTCATCGACCTGGACCACATGATCATCCCGGACTCCATCACGTTGCCCGGCATCGCGATCGGGCTGGCGGTGGCGTTCCTGGGCGGCTTCGTGGATCCGAAGCAGGCCTTCGTCGGCGTCCTGGTGGGTGGGGGCGGCCTGCTGGCCGTGGCCGCCGGCTACCGCGCCGCGACCGGCCGCGACGGACTGGGCGGCGGCGACATCAAGCTCCTCGGCATGGTGGGCGCGTTCCTCGGACCGTCCGGTGCCTTCCTGACGATCATGATCGGTTCCATTGCGGGGACGCTCTTCGCGTGCGTCTACATGCTCCGATCCGGCCAGGGCCGGACCGCGCAGCTGCCGTTCGGGACGTTCCTGGCGCCCGGCGCCCTCATGGCGATGTTCCTCGGGCCCGCCATCATCGACGCGTACTGGGGGCTCTTCTCCTGATGAACGCCTCCGGCGCCGGGACCCCGCGCCCGTCGTCGTCCGCGACGACGGAGAGAGGACGGCCGAGGCCGCGCCCGGCGTCATCGTCCGCGTCCGTGGAGGTCCGGGAGCCGGAGAGTCGCGGGAGCCTCGTCCCGTTCGTCGGTGTGGCCGTGCTGTTCGTCCTCGTCGTGCTCACGCTGCACCTCAGCTCCGTGCTGCGCCGCAACCTGCGCGACGAGCTGGCCTCGCGCCTGCGGATCTCCGCGGAGCTCGTCAACGACGAGCTGGGCCGCGCGACGGCGCCGCCGGACGTGAGCGACCCCGCGGTACTGGGTCGCCTGGAGGAGATCCGCCGATCCACGTCCGTGTCGGAGATCCTCGTCTACGACCAGGCGGGCGATCTGGTGGGCGGGGCCACGTCCGCCGCGTTCCTCGGCGCCGCCATCCCCCGGACGATCCGGGTGGGGACCGCGGCGCCGGGCCGTCCGGCCGATCCCGGCCAGCGCGAGCCCGAGCGCGACGTCACCGGCGGGCTGACGCTCGTGGTGCCGCTGGCCGATGCCGCGGGCGGCGGCGCGCTGCTCACCCGCATCGATCCCGCCGCGCAGGGCGGGCTCCCGGCCATCGACTTCCTGTTCCAGGTGGCCAAGGCGCTGGCCGCCGTCATCACCGCGGCGGGGCTGCTCATCCTGCTCCGCTGGGTGGCCCGCGGCGGCGACGTCGCTCCACGCGCGGCGCCGGTGCCGGCGTCGGACGTGGGGATGGTGCTGGGCACGGTCAAGGACGTGATGAGCACGCTGAAGGAGAACGAGACCGAGTACCGGGATCGCTGGACCGCCGCGGAGGCCGACGCCGAGACTCAGCGCCGCCGCAGCGACCTCATCGTCGAGTCGATCTCCAGCGGCCTCGTCGCGTTCGATCCGTCCGGGCGCATCACGATGTTCAACCGCGCGGCGGAGCGGATCTTCGGCTTTGCGGCGCGCAACGTCGTCGGCCGATCCGTGGACGAGGTGTTCGGCGAGGACGATCCGTTCCGGGGGCTCAGCGCCGCGATCCTCCACGACAACCGCCCGACGCTGCGCCGCGAGGTGGAGCGCTCCGTGCCGGGGCGCGACGACCGGTGGCTGGCGGTGTCCAGCTCCGTGGTGCGGGACGACCGGGGCGTCTCGCAGGGCGGGATGTTCCTCGTCGACGACGTCACCGAGACGAAGACGCTGCGCGACGCCGCGGGCCTGAAGGATCGGCTGTCCGCCGTCGGCGAGATGTCGGCGGGCATCGCTCACGAGATCAAGAACTCGCTTCACGCGCTCATGGGGCATGCGAACCTCCTGAAGGAGGATCACCCCGGGGACGATCCGCCGTTCGCCGTCAGGGGAATCCTCTCCGAGGTACGTGCGCTGGAGAGCATGGTGCGCGGCGTCCTGGAGTTCTCCAAGCCGAGCCGCCTCGCGCGGTCGCCCGCCAACGTCAACGAGCTGCTCAAGGACACCGCGGAGTCCGTGCGGGAGCGGGCGATCCGCTCCGGCGTGGAGTTCCGCTACGAGTTCGCGTCCGACCTCGCGCCGGTCTCCGTCGATGCGCAGTCGGTGCGCCGCGTGTTCCTGAACTGCGTTCTGAACGCGGTGGAGGCGATGGAGGAGGGCGGCACGCTCACGATCTCCACGCGCCCGGTCGAAGTCCATGAGAAGGGCCCGGACGACGGGCGGGCGCGCGGCGTGCGGATCGGGTTCCGGGACACCGGACCGGGCATCCCCGAGTCCGACCGCCAGAAGATCTTCACGCCGTTCTACTCCACGAAGCGGGACGGCCACGGCCTGGGTCTGGCGCTCGTCCACCGGACGATCACCGACCACGGCGGCCGGCTGCACCTGCACAGCCGGGAAGCGGTCGGCACCGAGTTCGTCATCGTGCTTCCCGTCGAGGAGGACGCGTCGTGAAGCGCATCGTGGTGGTGGAAGACCGGGAGACCACCCGGGCGATGATCGAGGAGACGCTCCGTCGCCGCGGCTACGAGGTCGTGGGGGCGGGCACCGTCACGGAGGGCCGCGCCCTGCTCGACGGCGATCCGCGGCCCGACTTCCTCCTCACGGACCTCCAGCTTCCCGACGGCTCCGGCCTGGACCTGCTGGCCCACGCGCTGGGCCGCGACGCGCGGCTGCCGGTGATCGTGATGTCGGCGTTCGGGACGATCGAGATCGCGGTCGAGGCCGTGAAGAACGGCGCGTACGACTTCGTGCCGAAGCCGTTCGACAACAACAAGCTCGTGGAGCTCGTCGGGCACGCGCTGGAGCGGCGCGCGAGGGCCTCCGACGCCGGCCCCAGCGAGGCGGACACGGACGATCCGCTGGCCGGGTCGGGCATCCACGGCCGGAGCGAGGCGATCCGGGAAGTGGTCCGCCGCGCGCGGCGCGTCGCGCCTTCGGACGCGACCGTGCTGCTGCTGGGCGAGAGCGGGACGGGCAAGGAACTCATCGCCCGGGCGATCCATCGGTGGTCGGGGCGAGCCGACGGGCCGCTCGTCACCGTGAACTGCGCGGCCGTGCCCACCGAGCTCATGGAGGCGGAGTTCTTCGGCTCGGAGCGCGGCTCCTTCACGGGATCCGTCGCGCGCAAGCTCGGCAAGGTGGAGCTGGCCGGGGCCGGAACGCTGTTCCTGGACGAGATCGGGGAACTGCCGCCGGACATGCAGGCGAAGCTGCTGCGTGTGCTGCAGGAGCGGACGTTCACGCGCATCGGCGGGACGGAGGAGATCCACTCCGACATCCGCGTCGTGGCGGCGACGAACCGGGAGCTCGCGGCACGCGTTCACGACGGGACGTTCCGCGAGGATCTCTTCTATCGCCTCAACGTGTTCCCCATCCGTCTGCCATCGCTGCGGGAGCGCCCGGCCGACGTGGAGCCGCTGGCGACCGCGTTCCTGGCGGCGGAGGGGGAGAAGCACGGACGTCCGGACCTCCACCTGTCGGAACCCGCGACGGAGTTCCTGCGCGGCGTGGACTGGCCCGGCAACGTCCGCCAGCTGCGCAACGTGATCGAGCGCGCCGCGATTCTCGCGGAGGGCGACGAGATCCGGCCCGAGCACTTCGAGGACGTCGCGGGCCACGACCGATTGCCGGGGGCGGAACTCCTGCCCGCGGGGGCCACGCTGAAGGACGTCGGAAAGGAGGCGGCCCGTCGCGCCGAGACCGACGCGATCCGGCACGCGCTGGAGCAGACGAACGGCAACAAGACGGAGGCCGCCCGGCGTCTGGGCGTCTCCTACAAGACACTCTGGAGCAAGCTGAAGGAGTACGAGCTCGAATGAACGGGACGGGGAAGGGAAGGGGAGCGGCGTCGGCCGCCGGGATCCTGCTGACGGGGCTGCTCGTCATGGGGCCGGCGTCCGGGCAGACGATCGCGGAACTCCCGGCGCGCGAGACGGCCGCCGCGCCGGAGGACGACACCTGGGTCGTGGAGCACGTCGAGGCACCCGCGGAGATCGCGCTGGGCACGATGGCGGTCAACCTCTGGGCGCGCGTGCGCCGGGACGGCAGCCGCGGGACGGTGGAGGGACTGGAGCTGGTGCTCCACACCGACGACGCCGTGGAACACCTGCCGCTGCGGCCCGTGGACGGAGCTTTCGACTCCGGCCTCGAGGAGGCCGTGGTCACGATCGACACCTACGCCTGGGTCCGCGACGCCGCGCACGCTTGGGAACTCCGCACGCGTCCCGCGTCGGGCTCTCCGGTCGTGATCGAGCGCGGTTCGATCCGCGTGAAGCCCCGGATCGACACGCCGGATCTGGTGCTCCTGGACGAGTCCGGCCGGCTTCACCCGTGGGTGGGGAGCGGAGCCGGCGGCTTCACGCCGGGCGATGCCCTTCCGGCCGGTCTTCCGGTCGCTCCGCCCGCCGTCATCGACGTCGACGCCGACCAGCGGACCGACGTCGTCCTGGCGCTGACGGACGGATCGCTGCGGGTGCTCGGCGCCCGGGGCGGCGGACGTCTGGCCGACGGCCGACGCATCGACTGCGGCCCGGGCGTCGTGGCCATGGCGCTGGGCGACCTCGACGGGGACGGCGGCACCGACCTGATCACGGTGACGACGGCCCGGACGCTGGAGATCCGCCGCGATCTGGCCGAAACCCCGGATCAGGTGGCGGAGCTCTCGCTCGCGCCGGAGCACCTGGCCCTGGCCGACCTGGACCGGGACGGCCGCGCGGAGGTCTACGTGGCCCTCCTGGGGCTCACGGACGGCGAGATCCAGGTGTGGGGGACCTCTCCGGAGGATTCCACGCTCCTGACCGCCCGGTGGCGCCTTCCGGAGCCGGAGGCGGGCCGCGGCCGGATCCGCGGGCTCGTTCCGACGACCTCGTCGGATGGCCTCGGGGCGGCCCTTCTGGTGCTCTCCGGGGAATCCGGGGAAGGAATGCTTGAGTCCTGGGTGGGCGCTGCCGATACGGAAGCGGACTCCGGACCCATGCGGGACCGGATCGTTCGCCTCGAGGGAGAGCCGCTCGGAGCTGTCCCCGGCCGCTTCTCGGACCCCGAATCGCCCTCCTGGGCGGTGACGGTGGGAAGCGAGGACGGGATCGAGTTGCTCGAAGTGCCCCTGGAAGGAACCCCGAGGCTGCGTGGCGGGATGGACGCTGCGCCGAGCGCGATGGCGGTCCTCGATCTCGATGGAGACGGGGACGACGACCTCGTGACCGGCGGGGAGGACCTCAGGCTCTGGATCAACATCCGGGGCGGGGACTTCCGGGAAGCGGGCGAATCGCCGTACCTGCTCGAGGCGCCGATTACGGCCCTGGCGTCCGGAAGCCTCGACGACTGACGGTCCGGCCCGAACGGTCGGATCGCTGGAGCCTCAACGGAGGGTAGAACAGCATGTTCAAGTTCAGTCGGGGATCGAACCGCACCGTCGGCCTCGACATCGGCTCGAGCTCCGTCAAGGTGATCGAGTTCGATCATTCGGGCGACCAACCGACGCTCGTGAAGTTCGGTCGCTGCGGACTCCTTCCGGAGGCGATCGTCGACGGGGAGATCATGGACCGCGACGTAGTCGTGGACACGATCGCCGAGCTCATGGAGCTGAACGAGGTGACTTCCAAGGAGGTCGTCACCGGAGTCAGCGGCCGAGCGGTGATCGTCAAGAAGATCCAGATGGACAAGATGACGGACCAGGAGGCGCGTGACGCCATCCGGTGGGAAGCGGAGCAGCACATTCCGTTCGACATCGATGACGTGTCGCTGGACTTCCAGGTCCTGAACCGCGAGACGGATCCGGAGAAGATGGACGTGCTCCTGGTCGCCGCGAAGAAGGAGATGCTCGAGTCGCGGGCGGATCTCATTCGCGCGGCCGGTCTGACGCCGTCCGTCATCGACGTCGATTCCTTCGCGGTGCAGAACGCGTTCGAGACCAACTACGAGTTCCCCGAGGACTCGGTCACGTTGCTCCTGAACGTGGGCTGCTTCGTCAGCAACGTGAACATCGTGAAGAACGGCGTGCCGTACTTCACGCGGGACCTGTCCTTCGCGGGCAACGCCATTCTCGAGGCGATGCAGAAGGACCTCGGCGTGGACTACGACGAGGCCAACGACATCCTCGAGCATCCGGGCGAGGACCGCGTGGACGACCTGCACTCGATCGTGGGGCTCGTGGGCGAGGAACTCGCGGTGGGGATCGAGAAGTCGCTCTCCTACCTGCGGGCGTCCGGCGAGGCCGATCACATCGACCGGATCTGCCTGTCGGGCGGCGCGGCGCACGCGCCCGGCCTGCGGGAATCCATCGAGAAGCGCCAGGGCTCGCCGGTCGAGATCGCGAACCCGTTCCGCAACATTGCCTGGGATCCCGGCGCCTTCGGGGATTCCGATCCGACGATGATCGGCCCGCACTACATGGTGGCCGCCGGTCTCGCGCTCCGGAAGGGAGGGGAGTGATCCGATGATTCGCATCAACCTGCTTCCCCAGGAAGCGCGTCGGGCGACCGGTGGTGGTGGGTCGGGCTTCCAGCTCGACAAGATGAAGGCCATCCCCATCGGCGTGCTCGGCTTGGTCGTGCTGGCCTGTGTCAGCACGATGATGCTTCAGGGGGCCAAGCTCTCCTCGCTCGAGCGCGATGTCGCCCAGGCGCGCGCCGAGGCGGAGCAGTACAAGAAGACCATCGACCTCATCAACGACATGGTGGCGAAAGAGCAGGAGCTCAACCGCCGCCTGGCGCTGGTGGATCAGCTGGACCGGAACCGCTTCCGGACCGTCAAGGTCCTGGACGAGATGGCCCGTCGCGTGCCGCGCTACATGTGGCTCACGGGGCTGAACAACGTCTCGCCGGAGCGGGTCGCCATCGAGGGCTACGCCTTCTCGAACCTGGTCGTCTCGGACCTGATGACGAGCCTGGACGAGTCGGATCTCTTCGATACCACCGAGCTGACGGTGGCGGAGCGCAAGGTCGTCGACGGCCAGAACGCCGTCGGGTTCACCGTCACCTCGTCGGTGAACGACAACCCCGAACCCCCGAGCGGGTCGTAGGAGGCGGACGAAGATGGGCAACATCGATTTCCGCGACCCGAACGTCCAGATCGCCGCACTGGCCATCTTCGTGGCGCTCGTGATCGGGTACGCGTTCTTCCTCACGACGTTCGTTCCCTTCGGTTTCCAGGCGCGCGGTGAGTCCATCACCCAGCTGGAGGCGGAGTACGAGTCGATCTCGGCCGACCTGATGAAGGCGAAGCAGACCGCGAGTCGGCTGCCGCAGGTGAAGGCCGAGTACGAGGAGCTGGCCGCCAAGTGGGAGGAAGCCAAGACGCTGCTTCCCACCGAGAAGGAGATGGCCCAGCTGCTCTCGCAGGTGACGGTGGCGGGACAGCGTTCCGGAGTGGACTTCCTGCTCTTCGAGCCGCGTCCGCCGGCCCCCAAGGACATCTACGTGGAGAACCCCGTCGAGGTGAAGGTGAACGGCGGCTACCACGAGATCGGGATGTTCCTGAGCCGGACGAGCAACCTGCCGCGGATCATCAACGTGAACTCCATCGAACTTGCCAACGCCCCGAACCCGGACGATCCGGAAGCGCCCGACGTGGTCCAGGCCACGCTGCACATGGCCGCGTACACGCTCCTCTCCGAGGAGCAGCGCGCCGCGCAGCAGGCCGCCGCCCAGGCGAACCAGCCGGTCGTCGTGAAGCCGAAGGGAGGACGTCGCGGTGGTCACTAGACTTCCTCGTCCGCTCCTGATGTTCGCACTCGTCGCGGGGGTCTTCGTGCTCCCGGCGTGTGGCGGCGAAGAGGCCGTCAACGGCTTCGCGGGCGGATCGAGTTCCAGGGACAAGCAGCCCATTCCGTCGACGGTGCAGGCGTCCGCGGGCAACCCGGCCGCCCAGCCGGGATCCGCTCCGGCCGCTCCCGCGGCGGAGGCGCCGTCGATCGAAGGACCGGCGGTGGCGCAGAAGGTGGACGGCGTGGAGGAGAACGCCGAAGAGCCGCTGCGCACGAACGAGAACAAGTACCAGGCCGCCCGGAACCGGGACCCGTTCGCCTCGCTGATCGGCGGGGACACGCGCTCGGACCTGGTGGACCTGTCGGTGGTGGAACTGGTGGGCGTGGTCACGTCCGGCGATCAACCGTTCGCGATCGTCGAGGATGCCGACGGCATCAGCTACGTCCTCCGCAAGGGTGATCGCGTGAAGAACGGTCGCGTGGTCCGGATCACGTCGGACGCACTCGTGTGCTCCCAGACCCTTCTGGGCTACACGACCACGGTCCAGCTGAAACTCGAACACGGGAAGGATGTGAAGAATGGCTAAGCTGGAATTCTTCCGGACGGGCTTCGCGCTGGGCCTGGCCCTTCTCGCGGCGGTCGCTCTGGTGCCGGGCGCCTCTGCCGCGCGTCCGGAAATCGATACGGAAGGGATGCCCGCCATCGATCTTGACGTTCAGAACGCCAAGGTCGCGTCGGTGCTCCGCATGTTCTCCGAGTTCTCCAGCCGGAACATCATCGCCGGCCCGGAGGTGGAGGGGAACGTCACGGCGAAGCTGGAAGCCGTTCCCTGGCTCCTCGCGCTGGACACCGTCCTTCGTGCCCACAGCTTCGGCTGGGAGGAGACGGACGGCGGCATCATCCGCGTGAGCACGCTGGAGAAACTGCAGAACGAGGCCCTCAACGAGCAGGTCGTGGAGCGGAAGCGCGAGGAGTTCCTCCCGCTCGAGACCGCGGTCATCCACGTTTCGTACGCCAAGGCGGACGAGATGAAGACGCCGCTCGAGAGCCTCCTTTCCGGCCGCGGCAAGATCGAGACGGACGAGCGGACGAACGCGCTGCTCGTGACGGACATCTACGCGCGGGTCGACCAGATCCGGGAGATGGCCAAGATCCTGGACTTCAAGACGCCGCAGGTGGAGATCAACGCGAAGCTCGTGGACGTCGACGCCCGTACGGCGCGCGACCTCGGCATCTCGTGGGAGACCTTCGGCTTCAACGAGGGGGACGCCACGGCGGACTTCCGCGTGGACGCCCCGGTTCCGGATCCCGCCGGGCAGGTTTCGATCGGTCTCACCGGCACCGACGCCGACTTCGAGGCCACGATCGACGCGCTGGAGCGTCAGGACAAGGCCGAGATCATCTCGAACCCGCGGATCACGACGGCCGACAACAAGGAAGCCAAGATCATCGTCGGCAAGAAGATCCCGCTGGTCGTCTCGGACGAGGCCGGCAACGCGGTGACCGAGCTGACCACGATCGGCATCAAGCTGACCGTGATCCCGCACATCAACCAGGACGACCGCATCACGCTGGATCTGACGCCCGAGGTCTCCGACCTCTCCGCGCAGGCCACCGTGCAGGGCGGCATCGTCATCGTCACCTCCGAGGCCTCGACCCGCGTGATCGTGGAGAACGGCCAGACGGCGGTGATCGGCGGCCTGGTGCGGACGAACGACGGCTCCGTGGAGCGCGGCGTTCCGGTCCTGATGGACGTGCCGGTGGTGGGCAACCTGTTCAAGCAGTCCACGACCATTCGCGAGCAGCGCGAGCTGCTGATCTTCGTGACGCCGCGGATCATCCGGCCCGACGACGCCTAGGACGGTCCCCTTCCGGGGAACGGGGCGCGAGAGCGCCCGATACGACGCCGGGGGTGTTCACCTCCGGCGTCGTCCTTTATTCTCAGGGCCGGAGGAATCGGATTGCCCTGGGTTTCCCTCATCGGGTTCATGTGTTCCGGGAAGTCGTCGACCGGCAGGACCCTGGCTCGAAAACTCGGTTGGCCCCACGTCGACACCGATGCGGCGATCGTCGAACGGACCGGACTGTCCGTCGACGAGATCTTTCGCCGCCACGGGGAGGCGGCCTTCCGGCAGATGGAGCGCGAGCTGGTGGCCGAGCTGCCGCCGGAGCGCGATGTCGTGCTGTCCACCGGCGGCGGTCTCGTCCTGAACCGGGAGGCGATGGAGATCCTGCGCGTGCAGGGTCCAGTCTTCTGGCTCCAGGTGAAGCACGAGGAGGTGCTGGAACGCTGCCAGCGCCCCTGGGCGGCCAAGCGGCCGCTCCTGCGCGAGGGCGATGACCTTCCGCAGCGCATCGACCGCCTGATGGCCGAGCGCGAACCGCTCTACGCGCAGTACGGAACGCCCACTCCCGGCGGCTTCTCGCACCCCAGGGAGGCCGGCCGCCACATCCTGGACGCCCTCTCCCGCATGGACGAGTTCCGGGTCTACTTCGGGTACGGGGACTCGTCGTGAGCGCCGGATCGGGCCGGGCGTGCGGGTGATCGCCGGCACGCTGCGCGGTCGCCGCTTCCGGGCGCCCGCCGGCCGGGACACGCGCCCCACGTCGGACCGCGTGCGGGAGTCGATGTTCAACCTGATCGGGCCGGTGCCGGCGGGAGGCCGCGTGCTGGATCTGTTCGCCGGATCGGGGGCGCTCGGGATCGAGGCGCTGAGCCGCGGGGCGGCCCGGGCGATCTTCGTCGAGAAGGCGAGGGGGGCGCTCACGGCGCTGCGGCAGAACCTGGAGGAATTGGGGCTCGCCGACGTCGCCCGCGTGATCGCCGGCGACTCCCTGGACGACCTGCCGCTGGCCGAGGGCCCGTTCGACCTGGTGCTGGCCGATCCACCGTACCGGGCCGGCCTGGCCGAGGCGATCCTCCGCGATGTGGCGCCGGCGATGGCGCCGGGAGGCGTCGTGATGCTGGAGCACGCGGCCGACGATCCGCCGCCCGAGCCCCCGGAAGGGCTCGCCCTGTGGAAGGCGCGGCGGTACGGTGGAACGTCCGTGACCCTCTATTCTCGTCCGGAGGAGAGCTCTTGAGGACCGTCCTGTACCCGGGGACCTTCGACCCCGTCACGATGGGCCACGTGGACCTGGTGGAGCGCAGCCGCCGGCTGTTCGACCGCGTGGTCGTGGCCGTCGCCGACAGCAGCAGCAAGGGCCCCCTGTTCACGCTGGAAGAGCGCGTGAAGATGTTCCAGGACGCCACCACGCACCTCGATTCCATCGAGGTGGTTCCGTTCTCCTCGCTCACGGTGCACTTCGCCCGGGAGCAGGGCGCCTGCGCCATCGTCCGAGGGCTGCGCGCCGTCTCCGACTTCGACTACGAGTTCCAGCTCGCCTGGATGAACCGCAAGCTGGATTCGGATCTGGAGACGGTGTTCCTCTGTCCCAACGAGAACTGGTCGTACGTGAACTCTTCGCTGGTGAAGGAGATCGCGCGCCTCGGCGGCGCGTTCGACGAGTTCGTTCCCGACAACGTGGGCCGCGCGCTGCACGAACGCCTGGGAGTCTGATCTTGCCCACCTACCGCTACGAATGCGACCGGTGCGACCGGATCCACGAGATCTTCCAGTCCATGTCCGAGAAGCCCAAGCGGAAGTGCCCGGACTGCGGAGGCAAGCTCACGCGCCTCATCGGCGGCGGGGGCGGCGTGCTCCTGAAGGGGAGCGGCTTCTACACCACGGACTACCGCTCCGACGGGTACAAGTCGGCGGCCAAGAAGGACAGCGACGCGGCCAAACCGAAGCCCGCGTCGGATTCCGGGGCCAAGAAGGACTCCGGCAAGAAGGGGAAGGGCAAGGCGTCGTCGTGATCGCCTCCAGGGTGATCGTGCGGGCGATGCTGCTGGGCTCTGCGGCGGCGCTCGCGGTCGGATGCTCGGGGCCGCGGGACTTCGCGCCGCAGGGCGACGTCCCCGACGCTCCGGACGCGTTCGTCTGGCCCGCCACGAAGGCGGCCTCCGCCTACGTGATCCAGCTCTTCGCGGCGGACGGCGGCGTCCTGTTCGAGTCGCCACGTTTGGAGCGGGCGCGCTTCGAGCCGGACGAGGAGCTCCGGGCGAGGCTCCGTGAGGTCGGCCGCTTCGAGTGGCGGGTCCGCATCTACGACGGCGATCGCATCGCCGGCCACTCCGACCGCTACGCGGTGAACATCGCCGGCTAGCCGATCAGCATCGCGCGGAGCTGCGCGTAGTCCCGCGCCACGCCGTCGCCGGGCCGCGGGCTCAGCGGATCGAACCCTCCGGTGAACAGGATGAACGGCACGCCGTGGGCGGCCGCGGCCTGCCGGTCGCTGTCGCGGTCGCCGATCATCACCGCCGAGCCGGCCGTCTCCGTCGTGTTGAGCAGGATGTCCGCGATCATGTCGGCCTTGCTCGAGATTCCCGGGCTGTCGACACAGCGGGCCTCGGCCAGCAGCGGCTCCAGGTCGAACGCCCGCACGAAGCCGTTCAGGTAGCGTCGTCCGCAGTTGGACGCCAGCGCGACGCGGCGGCCGGCGGCGTGCAGGTCCCGGATCAGGGTCAGCGCGCCGGGGTACATCGCCCCGAGCCCCTTCTCGAACGCGGCTTCCTCCAGCTCCTGCGCCTCGCTCTCGATCTCCGGGGCAAGGCCGTGGTGGACCTCGGGGAGGACGTGCTGCCAGAACACGGACATCGGCTGCCCGATGGCGGCCAGGAACGCGCGGTCTGGCGGGAGCGGATCGGGCACGCCGTGCCGCCGGTAGACGACGTCCACCGCCCGGCGTCCCACCTCCAGCCAGAACTCGTTCGTGGCCAGCAGTGTGCCGTCGATGTCGAAGATGACCAGGTTGCGGTCCCGGAACTCGGGCATCGGCGTCCTCCTCGGGTCAGGCCGGCGCGCAGTCTAGGCGGGGGCGGTGCGGGCGTCAAACGGCGCGGCGGCGACGATTGACGTTCCTGGAGGGGGTCGGTAGCTTCTTGCCCCGTCGACCTCCCCGCGCCCGTGAGGCGTTTCCATGTTCCTGGACCGAGCCGTGATCGACGTGGCCGCCGGCGACGGCGGCCGTGGCTGTATGAGCTTCCGTCGGGAGAAGTACGTCCCCAAGGGCGGCCCGGACGGCGGCGACGGCGGCAAGGGCGGCGACGTGTGGATGGTCGTGGATCCCCGCCAGGCCACGCTGCGCGACTTCCGCTACAAACGCCACTTCCGCGCCACGCGCGGTGCCCACGGCCAGGGCTCGGACAAGACGGGCGCGGACGGGGAGGACCTGGAGATCGGCGTCCCGGCCGGCACGCTCGTCGTGGAGGAGGAATCGGGCGAGGTCATCGCGGATCTCACCGAGGCCGGGCAGCGCTTCTGCGTGGCGCGCGGCGGCATCGGCGGTCGCGGCAACGCGCGGTTCGCCACCGCCCGGAATCGCGCGCCCCGCCGGGTGGAGGACGGCCGCCCCGGCGAGCAGCGTCGGCTCCGGCTGGAACTCAAGCTCATCGCGGACGTGGGACTCGTGGGTTTCCCCAACGCGGGCAAGTCCACGCTGCTCTCCCGCGTGTCGGAGGCGCGCCCCAAGATCGGCGCGTATCCGTTCACCACTCTCACGCCCAACCTCGGCGTGGTGAACCTGTCGGACTTCCGGCAGTTCATCGTGGCGGACATCCCCGGCATCCTGGAGGGCGCGCACCACGGGAAGGGCCTGGGGCTGGAGTTCCTGCGCCACATCGAGCGCACCCGCGTGCTCGTGTTCCTCCTGGACCTGACGTCGGAAGATCCGGGATCGGACCTCGCCACGCTCCGCCACGAGCTGTCGGAGTTCGGGGCCAGGCTCGCGGATCGTCCGGCGCTGGTCGCGCTCAACAAAGCCGACGTCTTCGAGACGCCGCCCGTCCCGGACTCCCTGCGGGACCGGGACGACGTCCGCGTGATCTCGGCCGTCACCGGCCGCGGCGTGGACGATCTCCTGGAAGCCGTGTGGCAACTCCTCCGGGAGGAGGAGAGCGAGTGACGGCGGCCCGGTCCCGCTCCGAGGCGATGGTCCTCCTGGATGCGCCGGCGCTGGAGGACAGATGCCGCGGCGTGGAACTCCTCCGCGAGGATCCGGATCCCGCGGCCGGCCGGGAGCTGGCCTCCCTGCTCACGGAGGCGTCCTGGTTCCTGCGGGAGCGCGTGGTGGAAGCCCTCGCGCGGCGGGCGGAGCTGCCCGCGGGCGTCCTGCGCGTGCTGGACGGCGGGGCGTGGTACGCGCGGGCCTCCGCGTGCGACATCCTGGCGCGCCGTCCGGATCCGTCGGCGGTGCCGGGGCTGCTCGCGGCTGCGGAGGACCGGAACGTCTCCCTGCAGAAGTCGGCGGTGCGCGCGCTGGAGGCGGCGGCGGACCGGGTCGGTCTGGAGGAGATCGCCCGGGCGCTGGCCGCGCTGCCGGGGGAGCGGCGCCGGCGCGTCGTGGCTCGCGTGGAGCACCAAGCGCCGGCGTGGGCGCAGGAGCTGGAGGCGGCGCTGGATCTCGTGCCGCGGGACGCGTGGTCGCCGGACTCCGGGGCGCGTCGTCCGCCGCCGCGCGGGGCCGCGCGACGGGGGCTGGAGGCCCGGACGCTCGCGCGGTTCCGCAAGTGGCTCCTCGGTCTGCCGGAGGGGACGACGGATGGATCGTGAGACGCGTGTGCGGCTCGGCGTTGCGGCGTCGGGGGCGGCTCCCGTGACCGCGCGCCGGGCGATGCAGCGGGCGGGAAGCTGGCGTGCCGCGGCCGCGCGGGCGGCGCGCGACGCGCAGATGCCGCCCCGCCTGCGCGACGCGTTCGGACGGGCCGAGGATCTCGCCGACGTCGTGCTGGAACGGTGCGCCGCCACCGGAACGCAGCCGTGGCTGCGAGGATCGCCCGACTGGCCGGTCGCGCTGGAGCAGCTTGCGGATCCCCCCGAGGTTCTCTTCACCCGCGGCCGCCGGTCGATGCTGTCGGCACCGGCCGTGGCGTTCGTAGGCGCGCGGGAAGCCTCGGACGCGGGACGGGACTGGACCTTCCGCGTTGCGGAGGAGCTCGCGGGCGAGGGCTGGACGATCGGCTCGGGACTGGCGCGAGGCATCGACACCGCGGCCCATCAGGGGGCGCGGGCCCAGGGCGACACTTTCGCCGTGCTCGGCTGCGGTCCGGACGTTCCGTACCCGGCGGAGAACCGTCGCCTGCACGCCGCCCTCGCGGAGGACGGACTCCTGCTCTCGGAGTTCGCGCCGGGGACGGAGCCGCGCGCCCATCACTTCCCGCGACGCAACCGCATCCTCGCCGCGCTGACCCTCGCCGTCGTGGTGGTGGAGTGTCGCCACCGGTCCGGCGCGCTCGTCACCGCGCGCCACGCGCTGGACCTGGGACGGGAGGTCCTGGCCGTGCCCGGCTTCCCCGGATCCCCCCTGGCCGACGGTCCGCTGCAGCTGCTGCGCGACGGCGCGCGCCTCGTGCGCCACGCGGAGGATCTTCGCGAGGACCTGGGCGGCCTCTCCGGACTGGAGGCGCTCGCCTCGCGCCGCGCGGCGCCGCTCCCGGAAGACGGAGCCCGCTCGCCCGAAGAGCTGGCGGAGCGGCTCGGCCTGGACGACCGGGCGGCCCGCGAGGAGTGGGCGCGCCGCGAACTGCGGGGACTTGCGCCGGGCGCGGGGAGCCCGCGGCGTGGCTAGCGCCGTCAAGCGGCTGCGGCGCGCGGCGGAGACCGTCGCCTTCTCGGGGTTCGTGGGCGCGGTGCGGGCGCTGCCGTATCGGCGGGCCCGGGCGCTCGGCGCGGGGGCGGGGCGGTTCGCGTTCGACCGGGGCCTGCGCCGCCGGGTGGCCGAGGAGAACGTCCGCGCGCGCCTCGCGGTGGAGGATCCGGAGGAGGCGCGGCGCATCGCCCGGGAGAGCTACGCCGTGATGGGCCGGACGTTCGCCGGACTCCTCCGCGGCGACCGCGTGCCGGAGCCGGAGACGGACCGCCTCCTCTC
Source organism: bacterium (assembly GCA_965216835.1). Taxonomy (GTDB): domain Bacteria; phylum ARS69; class ARS69; order ARS69; family ARS69; genus BQJX01. The sequence continues at coordinate 1,080,424 of OZ244210.1, forward strand.
ACCCGGGCAGGCCGACACGTTCCGGAACCTCCACGCGGAGGGGAAGGGCGTCGTCCTGGTCTCCGGGCACTTCGGCGACTGGGAGTTGATGCTCCTCGCCGCCGCGCGCCTCGGGCTGCCGATGGCCGCGCTCGCCGGGGACCAGGCGAACCCGTCCGTGGATGCCGCGGTGCGACGGTTGCGGCGGGAGGCCGGCATCACGCCACTCTCCGCCCGGAGCGGTCTGCGCGACGCCCTCCGCTTCCTGCGCCGCGGCGGCCTCGTCGCGACGCTGGGGGATCAGGACGCGCGCCGGAAGGGGATCTTCCTCGACTTCCTGGGGACGCCCGCGTCCACGCACACCGGCGTGTTCTCGCTGGCGCTCCGCGCGGGCTCGCCCGTCCTGTTCGGCGTGTGCGTGGACCGCGACGGCCGCCCGGAGACCCGCCCCCTGCGGATCTGGCGCCCGGACGATGCGCCGACCGGGGAGGCCGACGCGCTGCGCCACGGAGCGGCCTGGTACAACCGCGCGCTGGAGGAGGAGGTGCGGGACGCGCCCGGCAACTACTTCTGGGCGCACCGACGCTGGAAGACCCGGCCGCCCGCGGAGGATCGTCCGTGAGCGACCGCTTCGTGGCCGTGATCGGCACGGTCAACCACGACGAGATCCGCCGGCAGGACGGAACGCGCCGCGAGAGCCTGGGCGGCATCCTCTACAACGTCCTTCCGCTCGCCATCCTCCTGGAGGGGACGGGCCTCCGGGTGCGGGCCATCGGGCGGCTGGGCGAGGAACATCGTCGGCAGGCGATGGAACTGCTGGCGGAGTTTCCCGCGGCGGACGGGAGCGGACTCCTCGCGGATCCGGCCGGCACGAACGAGTCATGGCTGGACTATTCGGGGGCCGGGGAGCGGCGTGAGGGCGTGGAACTGCGCGTCGCACCCCTGGACGACGCGGACCTCGCGTCGGCCGCCGGGGCGCAGGCCGTCCTGGTGAACATGATCTCCGGCCGCGACGTGTCGGCTGGGTCGCTGGAGCGGCTCGCCGGGCGCATCTCCGGACCGATGCTGCTGGATGTCCAGGCGCTGGCCCGTACCACGGACGCGCCGCGTCGCCCGCGCCGCGTGCCGGACGCGGAGGCGTGGGCCCGCCCCTTCGACGTGGTCCGCGGCAACGAGCTGGAGATCGGCGGCTTCGGCGGGGATCTGGCGGACCCCGCGGCGGCGGCGCACCGAATCCTGTCGTTCCCGCGCGCTCCCGCCGAGGTGCTCCTGACGCTGGGGGAGCGGGGAGCGGTTCGCTTCGAGCGGAGCGGGGGCGACGTCCGCGTGGACCGGGTGGAACCCGTGCCGTGTCCGGAGCCGCGGGATCCCACCGGCTGCGGGGACTCGTTCCTGGCCGCGGTGACCGCCGCGCGCGTGCTCGGGCGGAGCCGGGCCGCCGCGGCGCGCATGGCGGCGTTCGTGGCCGCCCGCGTCGCCGAGCTGTCCGGGCTGGAAGAGCTCGGCCGGCTGCGGTCGCTCCGGGACGAGGCGCTTCGGATCGGCGGGGACTGATCCGACGGGCCCCGCGGGTCCGCGGGGGGACGGTCCGGTGGGTCCTGGTGTTCCCATTCCACGCGGGCGGCGGGCCGCGCAGCGATCGGGGGAGCTCGGAAGGACGGTGAGGTTGGGGCCCCAAGTGGTTGTCGGAACGTCATATCGACCGTTCTCCGTGAACGCCGGATCGGCGATGCGTCCAGCGCTCACGAATCTGGCACGGACCTTTCATTAACCATGGCAGCGTCGGGGCTGATGACTCAGCACCTTTGTCTTTCCCGCGGCTCCGACTTGGACCCAACTGGAAACGGAAATTCGGCGAGTCAGTGAGAGAGGAGCTTCCGGGGGGGAGCCGCTGACGCAACGAAGTCTCCGTCTTCCGGAACCGGTTCCGGGGCGTCCGCTCTTCGAGCGGGCGCCCTTTGCACTTCCGGCCCGGACTCCGGCGGCGCCCCAGACCTTGGTTCGCGGCGGAGGCGACGTACCCGGCCGATGGCCAGGAACGTCGCGCTGATCACGGCCAGCAGTGGCGACGTCCGGACGATCGTGAGCGCGGCGGACCGGAACACCCGGACCGACGTCATTGCGCGGTCCATCCTTGGCGATCGTGACCGACTTCGAGGGGCCAGCCTCGACCGACCGGAGGCGATCGGATACCATGGCCGGCCGACCCACGCCCGGGAGATTCTCTTGCTGGTCACCGACGCCGCCGAGTTCCAGGACATCTGCGCCAAGCTGCGCGACGCGGGCCGCTTCGCGTGGGACACGGAGTTCATCCAGGATCGGACGTACTGGCCCCGCCTGTGCCTCGTCCAGGTGGCCACCCCCGGGGTGCTCGCCGCCATCGACCCGCTCGGGATCGAGGACATGAGCCCGCTCTGGGACCTCATCACGGATCCCGCGGTGGAGGTCGTGGTGCACGCCGGCGCCCAGGACTTCCAGATCGCCTGGGACGCCACGCAGCGTCCGGCGCGGAACATCTTCGACACGCAGATCGCCGCCTCGTTCGCGGGCTATGGCGACAGCATCAGCTGGGCCGGCCTGCTCTCGCGGGAGTTCGGCGTGCGCCTCTCCAAGAAGGAGACGATGACGGACTGGTCGCGCCGCCCCCTGACGGACTCGCAGCTCGAGTACGCGCTCGACGACGTTCGCCAGCTGCTGGAGGTCAAGGACCGCATCATGGCGAAGCTGGAGAAGAAGGACCGGGCCGACTGGGTGCGCGAGGAGATGTCCGTCTACGAGCAGGACGATGCCTTCCTGCGCGATCCGCGCCGCGCCTGGGTCCGCCTCTCCAAGCGGAAGTCTCTGGACCGCAAGGCGCTGGCGGTGCTGCGCGAGGTCGCGGCCTGGCGCGAGGAGCGGGCGATGAAGCGCAACGTCCCTCGCAACCGCGTCCTGGGCGACGAGATGCTGGTGGAGATCTCCCGGCGCGCCCCGCGCAAGATGGACGGGCTCTCCGCGATCCGGAACCTGTCGGATCGCGTGGTGCGGGACGCGGGCGAGGAGCTGCTGGAGTGCGTCACCCGGGGCCTGGACGTGCCCCCGGACGATCGCCCCGAACCGCCGCCGCTTCGCTCCGAGGATCCCGCGCGCGCCCGGCTGGTGGACCTCATGGACCTGCTCGTGCAGGTGCGCGCCCGCGAGAGCGGGGTGGGGCGCAACGTGCTGGCCACGCGCCTGGACCTGGACCGGGTGGTGGGTATCCACTTTGGGGAGCCGTCCGACGCCCCGCCGGCGATCCTCACCGGATGGCGCAAGCGGCTGGTGGGCGACGAGCTTCGCCGGCTGCTGGACGGCGAGATCGTGCTCGGCGTGGATCCGAAGACGCGCACGCCGAGCGTGCGTCCCGGCTAGCGCTCCCGGCCCGCTCCGGCCGCGGCCCGCAGCGCATCCTCCAGCTCCGGGAAGAGCCCGTCCCGCCCCTCGATCTCTTCGATGAACTCCTCATCGGATTGCGACAAGGCGTTGCTGTCCAGTACGTTGCGAGCCAGAGACGAGAGCCTGGCCACGTCGTCCGCGTGGCTTCGGATCCGGTCCGCGGCGTAGTCGGCGGCGCCGTCCGTGGTGATGAGGAAGGCCCAGTCCGACCCCACCAGGATCAGGAACTGGCGTGTCATCGCCCGGGTGATGCGGAGCGCCACCGGATTTCCGGACTCCACCGCCCGCTTCCGGAGATCCCACAGCTCGTTCTCGGCCGGATGGACCAGCTCCCAGGTCCAGTCCACCCGCGGGTTGTGCCACACCCAGTGCTGCCCGCCCTGGCCCCATGACCCCTCCGGCAACGCCACGACCGTTTCCGGCGGCGTGTCGTCCAGATGCTCCGTCGGGCGCGCCAGCTCGGTTCGCGGGTCCGCGTGCAGCTTCTGAAGCACGGCTTCCAGCCAGTCGATGCCCTCGTACCACCAGTGCCCGAACAGCTCGGCGTCGAACGGCGACACCAGGAGCGCTCCGTCGGGCGCGGAGGAAAGGGCCGAGAGCACGAGGTTGGAGAAGTGCGAAGCGTGTTCCTCCACGCGCTCGCGCGCGCGGGTGGGGGAGTAGAGCCCCTTGTCGGCGAGGTCGACGGAGGGACCGGTGACGCACCAGTGGCGATGGCCGCCGTTCTCCGACTTCTTGTGGAACTCGAGGTACGCCGGATCGCCCGGGTACCCCTGCTCGGCGCTCCAGACCTGCATGCTGGTGCGAGGGTCGCGCGGGAAGAAGCACACCTCCGGCCGGAGGCCCCCGTCGCGGGCGACCCAGTAGGGGCGCCGCGTGTCCTGCACCTCCTCCGGCGCCGGATGCGGATCCGAGTCGCGGTTCGCCTCCTCGCGAAGATCGTCGCGGTCGCGAAACGCCTCCGGATAGGAGCCGACGCCGCGCCCGCCGACGAGCAGCGCCGAGTCCAGCAGGAACCAGCGGAGTCCAGCCTCCGCGACCGCCTCCTCGAGTCCGCGCCGGTGCCGCGCCGATCCGCCTCGCACCGGAGGCCACCATCGTCCGGCCGGCCGATAGGCCATCTCCGGCAGCCAGATCCCGCGGGGATCCCGGCCGAAGTGCCGGCGGTGGGAGCGCCGCGCCAGTTCCAGCTGCAGGGCGATGGTCTCGTCGCGGTCCAGCAGCGGGAGGTAGCCGTGCGTGGCGGCGCAGGTGGCCAGCTCCAGCGGACCCGTCTCCTCCAGGTCCCGGAGGGCGCCCAGCAGGTCGCCGCCCAGCTCGTGGAAGAAGAACGTGAGGGAGTCGCGGTGGAAGCGCTCCCAGTGGGACGCCACCGCTTCCAGGGCCGGATCGTCCTCGGCATGCGCGCGACGCACCTCGGCGGTGGCCGTTTCCAGCCGCTCCTCCGACCAGGCGCGAAAAGACTCGCGGAAGTCGGCGTGGGCCAGCTGCTCGGCCAGGACCGGGCTCACGCTCACCGCGATGCCGCCGCGCAGCCCGCGATCGCGAAGCCGACGCAGCGCGCGGATCAGCGGCAGGTACGTTTCCGCCGCCGCCTCGCACAGCCACTCCTCGCCGTGCGGCCAGCGCCCGTGGCCCAGCACCCACGGGAGGTGGGCATGAAGATGGAAGGCGAACCGCTTCGGCTTCATTCGCCGCCGCTCGTGGACCCGCCGCCGGTGGAACCGGGCGCCGCCGGCGCGAATCCAATACGGGAGTCGTCCGCGTCACGACCCGGAAGTTTCACCGTCCCATGCTTTTCCTCGAACGTGCTCAGATTCTTCTGGAGGAGCTCCGCGAAGGCCTTCGCGTGCTGCGGCGTCATCACGACGCGGGCGTAGACCTTGCCCTTGCGCGTTCCGGGCAGCGCGCGGGCGAAATCCAGCACGAACTCGGACGGCGAGTGCGTGATGAACATCAGGTTGGAATAGAGACCCTCCGCGACCTCGTCGGGAAGCTCCACCGGGAACTGCTGGCCCTGCTGCGGGGCGGGGCGGGGCGGATTCTGGTTCATGACGATCTTTCCCTTCGGAGTGAGAAACGCGGCAGGGTACCGCCACGGGCGCCGGTCGGCAACCGGACGCGGACCTAACGGAGCAAGTTCACCCGGCCGGTGCCCCGGAGGCCTCCGTCGGCCCGGAAGAAGTAGACGCCGGCGGGGACCGGACGTCCGCGGCGATCGCGTCCGTCCCACTCGGCGATCCGGCCCTCGGAGGTGAGGGCGTCCGCGTCCAGGATCCGGACGAGTCGACCCCGGAGATCGTGGATCCGCACGACGGTCCCGGCCGAGGCGGGATCGCCCAGCGTCAGGACGATGCGGGTGACGCCGTGCACGGACGGGGAGAACGGCTGCGGGCGGGCGAACGGCGTCGGCGGGGCGACGCCCAGGTTCACGACCGAGGCGCGCAGCTGCACGACGCCCTCGAAGAGCGGTCCGATGTCCGAGAGCGAGACTCCGCTCTCCGATCCGTCGAACAGAGCCGATCCGGGATCCGAGGTCGCGTCGAAGCGCGGGGTGGCGGGCGTCCACGGATCGCCCGACGTGGTCTGCGGCCGGAAGTCGTCGTCCGCGGGCACGAGTTCCAGGAGCGCGCCCCCCTCCACCGGCGCCGACGCGGCCCGGTTCGTCGCGGCCGATTCGTCCACGTGGTAGAGGATCAGCCCCGAGACCGGCAGCCCCGCGTCCCAGCCCTGCGCCGTGCGCACCTCCGCGAGAAAGTACTCGCCGAGCCCGGGGTCGCCGTTCTCCCAGTCGTAGCCGGACGGGTTGAAGCGGAGCTGCCAGCCCGGCGCTCCCGCGTGCGCGCTCTCCAGCGTGAGCCACTCGTCCGCGCTCTCGCCGACCGCCGGGTCCAGCGCGAACGGCTCCGCCCAGCCGAGCGTCGCCCGCGAGAAGGGGGAGAAGCGCGCAGGCAGGGATCCCGGCACGCGCGCGCCCGGCACGGACGGATCGCCCGCCCAGAGCCCCGCGTCCATGACGTCCCAGATGCCCACGCGCGACTCGGACGTCTGCGTGTCGTAGAAATCCGGGAGGCCCAGCATGTGTCCGAACTCGTGGCAGTAGACGCCGACCGTGGCGAGGCTGTCGCTCCACGCGGGATAGTCGGCGGCGATGACGCGCTGCAGCTCCGGACACGTGAAGTAATCCTCCACGCGCGCCCCGCTCCCGAAGTCCCCCTGGCGCACGACCCACTTGTGCGAGTTGATCTGGTTCGCCTCGACGATCGGCGTCAGCGCCGGGCTGCCCGCCCACTCGACGCCCTGGCCGGAGTGCACGACGAGCAGTGCATCGACCACGCCGTCCCCGTCGGCGTCGTAGTCACCGAGGTCCAGGCCGTCCGCGACGGCGGCGGCCACGGCGTCCTCCGCCATGCGCTGGGCGTTCGTGGGATAGGAGCCGACGCCGTTGGCCCCGCCCGAGTAGAAGTCCAGGGATCCGGGCAGCGTGTACCAGCCGTGGACGTCGCCCGTGACCGAGAGCGCCCCCTCGCTGGCATCCAGGTAGTACTGCCGCATCGACGCGCCGCCGCCGAACAGCATCGTCTCGAAGCGGGATGGGTCGATGCCGTGGGGCAGGTCCGCGAACTCGGCGAGCAGGACGAGGACGTGCACGGCGCCGGACGGCGGCACGAGCTCGCGCAGGCCGGCGGAGTTCACGGCGGCGGGCGGACCGCTCCGCAGGCCGAGGGCGTCGCGTTCGGCGGGAGGCGCCACGCAGTGCGGCGCGTTCGAGGCGGCGGCCGCCGTTCCCAGCGCGACGCTCCCCGCCGCGGCGATCCAAAGCGCCGTCTGCACGATCTTCCTCATCCCGACTCCCTTCCGTGCTCCCGTCCTCGGCCGAGCGCCACGATACCCAAAGCCCGTCGGCATCGCCAGACGGGCTCGGACCTGCAACCCCTCGCCGCCCGGCGGGTTCGCCCCGGGGCCCCCAGGGGGCGTTCTTGACGCTCTTCCGAGGGCCTGATAGCTTGCGCGGTCGTTCCGCCACGGCGGCATTCCGCTCGCCGATCCGCCGCGGGACCGTCGGTCACCGGAGCCTTCATGAGCCCACCGCTACTTTCCCCGGACGAGTTCCGGGGCCTGGCGCGCCACTTCACCGATCGAACGGTGCTCGTCGTCGGCGACGTGATGCTGGACGAGTACGTCTGGGGCGAGGCCGGCCGCATCTCCCCGGAGGCGCCTGTCCCCGTCGTGGAGGTGGAGAAGGAGACGCTGCGTCTCGGCGGCGCCGCCAACGTCGCCCGCAACATCGTCTCGCTCGGCGGGAACGTGGAGTTGCTCGCGCTGGTCGGCGAGGACGATCACGCGAGCGCGCTGCGCGGACTCCTGGCGGAGGAGCGCATCGGCGACGCGGGACTCGTCGGCGACGCCGATCGTCCCACCACGCGCAAGACCCGCATCGTCGCGTCGCGGCAGCAGGTCGTGCGCGTGGACCGGGAGAGCCGCGCGCCGCTGGCCGGGGAGCTGCGCACCCGCTTCGTGGATCGGCTGAGGGAGCTGCTGCCGCGCGTGCAGGGCGTCGTGGTGTCGGACTACGGCAAGGGCGTCGTGGACCTGGACTTCATGGAGCAGCTCGGCAAGGCCGCCCGGGAGCACGACGTCTTCGTCGCGGTGGATCCCAAGGAGTCGCACTTCTACCAGTACAAGCACGTCTCCGTGGTGACGCCCAACGCCCTGGAGGCGTCGGGCGCCACCCGCATCGAGATCCGCTCCGCCGATGCGCTGGAGCAGGCGGGGCGCAAGCTGCTGAAGGACCTGGACGCGGAGGCCGTGCTCATCACGCGGGGCCCGGAGGGGATGTCGCTCTTCCGGCCGGACCGCGCCACCACGCACATCCCGGTCATGGCCCGCGAGGTCTACGACGTCACCGGCGCCGGGGACACGGTGGTGGCCACGTTCACGCTGGCGCGCGTGGCCGGCGCCACGCTGGAGCAGGCCGCGGTGCTGTCCAACGCCGCGGCTGCCGTGGTCGTGGGCGAGGTGGGAACCGCGGCCGTCACACCGGACGAACTGGCGATGGCCATCGAGGTGGGCTACCCGCTGGAGAGCGCTTCGTGACGGGCGCGTCCGCGTCCGGCAAGGTCGGCACGCTGCCGGAGACCGTCGCGTGGCGGGCGGCCCAGCGGGAGGCGGGGCGCCGCGTCGTGTTCACGAACGGCTGCTTCGATGTGCTGCACCGCGGGCACGTCGACCTCCTGCGCGAGGCGCGGGCCCAGGGCGACGCGCTGGTCGTCGGCGTCAACGACGACGCCTCCATGCGGAGATTGAAGGGACCGGAGAGGCCGCTGATCCCGGCCGAGGACCGGGCGGAACTGCTGGCGGCGCTGGAGATGGTGGACCGCGTCGTCTTCTTCGGAGAGGACACCCCGGCGGACATCATCGGGGCGCTGCTGCCGGACGTGCTCGTCAAGGGCGCGGACTACGAGCTGGACGAGATCGTGGGAAGAGACACGGTGGAGGGATCCGGGGGCCGCGTGCATCGAGTCCGCCTGACGGCGGGCCGGTCCACGCGCGACCTCGTCCGCCTCGTGCTCGAACGCTACCAGGGGGCCGGCCGGGCTCCCACGGGAAAGGAGAACCGATGAACCTTCACGAGTACCAGGGACGGGACCTGTTCGCGTCCTACGGCATTCCGGTGCTGGAAGGGCGCGTCGCGTCGACGCCGGACGAGGTGCAGGAGGCCGCCGCGGGAATCGGGGGAACCGTCGTGGTGAAGGCGCAGGTGCACGCCGGCGGTCGCGGCAAGGCGGGCGGCGTGAAGCTCGCCGAGAACCCGAACCAGGCGGCCGAGGTCTCGCGGGCCATCTTCAAGCTGAAGATCAAGGGCTGGCCGGTCCGCAAGGTGCTGGTGGCCAAGGCGGCGGAGATCGCGTCCGAGGCGTACTTCGGCATCACGCTGGACCGAGAGCAGCGGCGCAACGTCATCATGGCGTCGTCGGCGGGCGGCGTGGACATCGAGGAGGTCGCCGCCAAGACGCCGGAGAAGATCGTCCGCCACCTCATCGACCCGAAGACGGGGCTCACCGAGGCCGAGGCGATGGACGTCTGCGGGAAGGTCTACGCGGACGAGGGCCAGGCGAAGCAGGCGGCCGTCATCCTGATGAAGCTGGCCAAGCTGGCCACGGAGAAGGACACGTCGCTCGTGGAGATCAATCCGCTCGTCGTGGACGATCAGGGCACGGTGCTGGCCCTGGACTCCAAGGTGGTCCTGGACGACAACGGCCTCTTCCGCCAGAAGGACATGGAGGAGCTCCGGGATCCCGATTCGGAGACCAAGTGGGAGCGGCTGGCCCGGGAGAAGGGCCTCTCCTACGTGAAGCTCGACGGCGATGTCGGTTGCTGCGTCAACGGCGCGGGGCTCGCCATGGCCACGATGGATCTCATCAAGTACTACGGCGGCGAGCCGGCCAACTTCCTCGACATCGGCGGCAGCTCCTCGCCGGAGAAGGTCCTCACGGCGATGCAGATCATCCTCGCCGACAAGAACGTGAAGTCGATCGTCTTCAACATCTTCGGCGGCATCACCCGCTGCGACGACGTCGCGCGCGGGATCGTCGAGGCGATGCAGAAGGGGAAGATCGAGCACCCGATCGTCGCCCGCCTCACGGGGACGAACGAGGAAGAGGGTCGTCGGATCCTGGCCGAGAGCGACGTGCAGGTCACGCCGGCCGAGACCATGGACGACGTCGTGCAGCAGGGCATCCGCCTCGCGCTGCAGAGCAAGATCGCGAGCGCGAGCTAGGGAGGCACGACAATGGGAATCCTGGTCAACAACGACACCAAGCTGATCGTTCAGGGCATCACCGGGCGGGACGGCTCGTTCCACACCGAGAAGATGATCGAGTACGGCACGCAGGTCGTGGGCGGCGTCACGCCGAAGAAGGGCGGGCAGGAGATCCACGGCAAGCCCGTGTTCAACACGGTGAAGGAGGCGAAGGACGCCACCGGCGCGAACGCGTCCGTGATCTACGTCCCGCCGCCGTTCGCGTCTGGCGCCATCCTGGAGGCGGTGGAGGCGGGCATCGAGTTCGTCGTCTGCATCACCGAGGGCGTGCCCGTGCAGGACATGGTGAAGGTGTGGGACGCGCTGCAGGGCAGCCACACGCGTCTGCTGGGTCCCAACTGCCCGGGCGTGATCACGCCGGGACAGTGCAAGGTGGGCATCATGCCGGGCCACATCCACAAGGCCGGCAACGTCGGCGTGGTCAGCCGCAGCGGCACCCTGACCTACGAGGTCGTGGACCAGCTCACGCGCCACGACATCGGCCAGTCCACCTGCGTCGGCATCGGCGGGGATCCCATCATCGGGACCAAGTTCATCGACGTGCTGGAGATGTTCGAGAAGGACGACGACACGTCGACCATCGTGATGATCGGCGAGATCGGCGGCACGGACGAGGAAGCCGCGGCGGCCTACATCGCCAACCACGTGACCAAGCCGGTGGTCAGCTTCATCGCCGGCCAGTCGGCGCCTCCGGGACGTCGCATGGGTCACGCGGGCGCCATCGTGTCCGGCGGCAGCGGCAAGGCCGAGGACAAGATCGAGGCGCTGACCAAGGCGGGCGTGAAGGTGGCGGTGACACCCACGGAGATCGGCCGCATGGTGGCGGGGCTGGTTCCGGCCAGCTAGCCCGTTGGCGGCGGCGCCGCGTTCGCGTCGTCCGTGGGAATGCCGAGGCGGGGAGGGGCGTTCGCCTCTCCCCGCTCTTCGTGGGCGGCCGTCGTCATCGGCCGCGCGTCGCCGGGGCGGCGGGGTCCGATTCCGCCGAATCAGTTCGTGCCGGCGCCGGCGTCGTCGTCCCGCGGCGACGTCTCCCACCCCATCTGCGGATTGAAGACATCGATGGCCGTGATCTTCCCGGCGTCCTCCCGCACGAACCGGATCTTCGCGGCCGGGAGCAACTCCAGCGAGAACTCGTCGTCCGTGTCGCCGCGCACGAGCCGCAGCTTCGGGCCGCCGCGGCGCTGGATGTAGAGGCCGTCGTCCTCCACGAAGATCGTGCGCAGACCGTCGCCGTACGATCCCGCGTGGCCGACGTACCTCTCGCGGGGGAAGGGAGCGGCGGCCTGCTCCAGCTCCTCCTGCAGCGACGCCGAGATCTCTTCCAGTTCGGCGGCTCGCGCGGCATCGGCCGTCGCGGCGATCCGGCGCAGCGCATCGCGGTGCGCCACGAGCTGCGCGCGCGGCGACGGACACTCCACGTCCGGCACGACGCCGACGCCCTCCCAGCCGCCGCCCGTGACGGGGTGGACGGGGCGGAAGTCCGGGATGAAGGCGTGGAAGCCGGCGGCCACCGGATGCACGCCGCCGCCGTGGCCGCCGCCGGCCGTAGTCTTCCCGACGACGGTGGCGCGGCCGTGGTGCTTCAGGACGTAAGTGAACTCCTCGCCGCCCGACGCGGTGAACCGGCTCGTCAGCACGTACACCGGGACGTCGGGACGCCGCGGGCCGGGAACGTCGTCCAGCGTGTAGGCGCTGTCCGGCGCCTCGCGCGCGAAGTGGTACGTGAGCAGGTGCTTGCGTCCCGGCGGATAGAGATACGTCTGGAGGAAGTGGACCATCTCCGGCGTTCCGCCGGAGCAGCGGCGCAGGTCGAAGATCATCGCGTCCGCGCCGGCCGTCGCCTGCATCGCCTGCACGGCGGCGTCCTTCTCGTAGTCCAGCGGCTTGAACAGGTCGATGCGCATCAGCCCGACGTTCCCCGGCAGCATCTCCGCCGGGTGGATTCCGGGGCCGTGGTCGAAGACGCCGCCGTCATCGCCCTCCTCCCGGACGATGACGGGACCGGCGTCACCTTCCGGCGCGTCGCCCTCCCGGATCACGATGCGCCGGCCGTGGCCCGCCGGCGCCTCTCCGCCCGGACCGCGGACGACGACCCGCGCTCCGTCGGGGATCGGCCCGTCCGCATCCACCTCGACGTCGACGTCGGCGTCCCCCAGCTCCGGCCCCGGTAGCACGCGCAGGTGAGCGTCGTGGCTGAGGTCCTGCAGGTCCTCGGTGAGCTGCCGGGCGAACTCCTCGCGGCCCAGCTCGTCGTAGGCGCCGTCGTCCAAACGCTGGTGCAGTCGCTCGCGGAGCCGGTCGGCCGTCTCGGGGATGACGTAGAGGTCCGCGAGGAGCTGGTCCAGCGCATCGACCACCTGCCGCCGGACCTCGGCCGTGACCGGCGCCATCTCCGGGGAGGCGACGGCGAACGTGGCGAATCCGGCGCCCAGCCCGAGGACCGCCGGAGCAAGGAAAGGGAGGGAGAAGCGACGGAGACGTTTCATTGCGGCACTCCAGATGGGGAGTGAGGACTCAAATGGGACGATGTCCTCCGGCGCATCCGCCCGGAGGATCCCGGTTCGCGGTTCTGTAGACTCGTCCTGAAATTTACGTGCCAATCGTATCGCGGAGCGCGCGATGGCCGTCTGTTCGCCTGACCGCCTCGGAAGGGAGGCGGCACCGCGCCCTGTTGGTGATCGCGCCGACCCACCGCAGGGTGCCGCGGGGCGGGGCTTGCCCCGCTCCGCACCCCCGGCCCGGGCCGCCGCCCGCTCCTCATCCTCGACTGGTCCCGGCCGCCCTTGACGTGTACACTCCCCCGGCAATTCGACCCCAGCCGAAAGGAGGCCCCGGTGGCCCTCGAACGCACGCTGCTGATCATCAAACCCGACGCCGTGGGCGCCGGGAACGCCGGGAACATCCTGGCGATGCTGGAGAAGGGCGGTTTCACCGTGAAGGCCATGAAAATGGAGCACCTCACGGAGGCATCGGCCCAGAAGTTCTACGACGTCCACCGGGAGCGCCCGTTCTACGGTGAGCTGGTGGAGTTCATGACGTCCGGCCCGTGCGTCCCCATGGTCCTGGAGAAGGACAACGCCATCGCGGGCCTGCGGGAGTTCATCGGGGCCACGAACCCGGCCGAGGCGGCCGAGGGCACGGTCCGCAAGCTCTACGCCACGAATATCCAGAACAACGCCGTCCACGCCTCGGATTCGCCGGAGTCGGCGGCCAAGGAGATCCCCCACTTCTTCCCCGAGATGTCGGTGGCGGTGGGCTAAACGGCCGTCACGGCGGCACTTCTTCGCCCCCGGGGTGTCGCCTCGGGGGCGTCTTCCGGTTTGACACAGGTGATCTGGAACCCTAATCTGGAGCCCGGTTCGACGAGAGTCGAGCTGACAGGGCTGACGGAAGGCACGCACCCGCTGGTTCTCGTCGCCGGCGAGGCGGTCCTGGTGGTGGATCCGGAGCGAGAGCTCCGGGACCATCGCTTCGAGGGCAGTCTCGTGTGGTCGGCGCCGGACCGTCGCGTCCGTGGCTCCCTCACCGGGAACCTGGTTTCCCCCTGCGACCGCTGCCTGGCCCCGTTCCAGCGTGAAGTCTCGCTGGAACTGGACGTTCCGGTGGTGGAGGTGGACGCGGGCGCGGGCGAACCGGGGGAAGCGGAGGCGGATCACGAGATCCGCATCTCCCCGGAGACGGAGTCGCTCGACCTCGCCGACGCGTTTCGGACGGCGGTGCTCCTGGAACAGCCCATCAAGAACTTGTGCCGCGAGGATTGTCGCGGCTTGTGTCCCGTGTGCGGGGTGGATCGGAACCGGTCGGACTGCGACTGCGAGACCACCCGGAGAGATCCGCGTTGGGACGCGCTGAAGGATCTCTCGTTCAAGACGGACCCGAAGGAGTCGTGAGACCATGGCACTGCCGAAGTACCGGATCTCCAAGACCCGGAAGCTGAAGAGGCGTTCGCACCTGGCGCTGGATGCGCCGGCGCGGAACCTCTGCCCCGAGTGCGGACAGGTGAAGCAGCCGCATCGGGTCTGCCTGCACTGTGGCCACTACGGCGGCCGCAAAGTGATGGCGGGTAAGGACGACGCGTAGTCGAGAGGTCCCGGTCGGGACCGGGGGCGGGATGGGATGAGGATCGTCGTCGACGCGATGGGCGGGGACGCGGCCCCCGCCGTCGAGGTCCAGGGTGCCGTGGAGTTCCTCCGCGAGGAGGGCTCCGACGCGCATCTCGTCCTGGTCGGTGACGAGGCCCGCATCCTTGCGTCGCTGCGAGAGCACGACGTGGAGCCCGGACCCCGTCTCTCCGTGGAGCACGCGCCGGAGCGCATCGACATGGGCGAGGACCCGGCGCGGCAGGTGCGTCGCCGGAAGGGTTCGTCCATCGCGGTGGCCACGCGCCTCCTGAAGGAGGGCGGCGCGGACGGTTTGGTGAGCGCCGGCAACACGGGCGCGGTCGTCGCCTCGTCGCTGCTCACGCTCGGCCGGATCGAGGGCGTCCGCCGCCCGGGGATCGCCACCTTCCTGCCCAGTCCCACCGGAGGCGCCGTCCTGCTGGACGTCGGCGCCAACTCGGACTGCACTCCGCAGAACCTGCTCCAGTTCGGCGTCATGGGATCCATCTACGCGCGCCGCGTGATGGGCCGTGAGAACCCCAAGGTGGGGCTGCTGAACATCGGGGAGGAGAGTTCCAAGGGGAACAAGCTCGTGCAGACGACGTATCCGCTGCTGGAGGCCTCGGGCCTCAACTTCGTCGGCAACGTGGAAGGCCGCGACGTCTTCCAGGGCGGAGCCGACGTGGTCGTCTGCGACGGATTCACGGGGAACGTCGTGCTGAAGTTCTCGGAGAGCGTGATCCACCTGATCACGCGCCTCATCCGGGAGGAGATCGGCGACGACCTGCGCAACCGGCTCGGCGCGCTCCTCATGAAGGGCGTGTTCCGGAGCCTGTCGCAGCAGCTCAACTACGAGGAGTACGGCGGCGCGCCGCTCCTCGGCGTGAACGGGGTGGTCATCATTGCGCACGGAAGCTCCAGCGCGAAGGCCATCAAGAATGCGATCCACGTTGCCATCCGCTACGCCGAAGGGCGGATCAACGATCGGATCCGGAGCGAACTGACGGGACAGGACGTTGGCCAAGTTTCTGCCTGATCCGCCGATCGGGATCGCCGGCATCGGTTCGGCCGTACCCGAGGGCATCCTGAGCAATCAGGATCTCGAGAAGATGGTGGACACCTCCGACGAGTGGATCGTCGAGCGGACGGGAATCCGCACGCGCCACATCGCCGACGAGAAGACCACCACGTCGGTGCTGGCCACGCAGGCCGCGCGCCGCGCGCTGGACGATGCCGGCGTGCGGGGCGAGGACGTGGACCTCATCGTGGTGGGAACCGCCACGCCCGACATGCTCTTCCCGTCGACCGCTTGCCTCGTGCAGGCGGAGCTCGGCGCCCGGCGCGCCGCCGCGTTCGACCTGGCCGCCGCGTGTTCCGGGTTTCTCTACGGGGTCAACGTGGCGGCGGGCTTGATCCGGAACGGCACCCACAGCACCGCACTGGTGATCGGGGCGGAGACACTCAGCAAGATCGTCGACTTCGAGGATCGCTCCACCTGCATCCTCTTCGGCGACGGCGCGGGCGCGGCCGTCCTGCGGCGTTCCGACAACGAGAGCGTCATCCTCTCCTCGCGGATCCACTCGGACGGGACGCTCGGCGACATGCTGAAGTTGCCCGGCGGCGGCTCGCTGCATCCCCCCACGCACGACACCGTGGACGCGCGCCTGCACTTCATCAAGATGAACGGGAACAACGTGTTCAAGTCCGCGGTCAAGAGCATGGCCGGCGTGGTCCAGGAGTCGCTGGACGATGCCGGGATCTCGGCGGACGAGATCGACCTGTTCGTGCCGCATCAGGCCAACGTCCGGATCATCGAGGCCACGGCCAAGAAGCTCGGCATCGAGATGGAGCGGGTCTTCGTGAACGTGGGCGAGTACGGAAACACCTCCGCGGCCTCCATTCCCATCGCCCTGGACGAGGCGCGGCGCAGCGGACAGCTCAAGCGCGGCGATCTGGTGGCGGCCGTGGCGTTCGGCGCCGGCTTCACCTGGGGCGCCGCGGTCCTGAGGTACTAGGAGAGAACGATGGCGAAGACCGCATTCCTCTTCCCGGGACAGGGAAGCCAGTACGTCGGGATGGGGAAGGAGCTGTGCGAGCGGTTCCCCGAGGCCCGCACCTGGTTCGACCAGGCGGACGACACTCTCGGCGTGAAGCTCACGTCGCTCTGCTTCGAGGGTCCGGAGGAGGAGCTCAAACAGACGCGCAACACGCAGCCCGCGCTCTTCGTGAAGAGCTGGGCCGCGCTGCAGCTCGTGAAGGACGCCCTCTCCCCGGACTTCGTGGCGGGGCACAGCCTCGGCGAGTACTCGGCGCTGGCGGCGGCCGGAGCGCTCTCGTTCGAGGACGGGCTGCGCGCCGTTCGCAAGCGCGGAGAGCTCATGTGGGAGTCGGGCCAGAAGCGTCCGGGCACCATGGCCGCCATCCTCGGCCTGGACGTGGACGCCGTGGAGAAGCTGTGCGAGGAAGCGTCGTCCGCCGGCAGCGTGCAGCCCGCCAATCTGAACTGTCCGGGGCAGATCGTCGTGTCGGGCGAGGTGGCCGGCGTGGAGCGGGCGGTGGAGCTGGCCGGAGAGCACGGGGCCAAGAAGGCGATGGTCCTCAACGTCTCCGGCGCGTTCCACTCCGAGCTGATGGAGGACGCGCAGGCCGAGCTGGCCGACTTCCTCGCGGGCATCACGTTCCGCAGCGCGGACGTGCCGGTGGTGGCCAACGTGTCGGCGGCTCCTTCCACGGACGCGGAGGAGCTGCGCGCCAACCTCGTCGCGCAGATGACGGCTCCCGTCCGCTGGGAGGAGAGCCTGCGCTTCCTGCGGGAGGAAGGCGTGGAGCAGTTCTACGAGATCGGGGCCGGACGCGTGCTGCGCGGTCTCCTCCGCTCCATCGACCGGTCGGCCTCGTGCGTTTCCATCGGGACGCCGGCGTCGGTGGAGGAGCTGCTGGCCCAGCAGGAGGGCGTGCAGTGAGCGTCGCGCTCGTCACGGGCAGCGCCAAGAACATCGGTCGATGCATCGCGGCCCGGCTGGCGCGCGACGGCTTCGACGTCGCCTGCGTGGGACGAAGCGAGGAGTCGGTCGCGGACACCGTGAAGGACGTGGAGGCCGCGGGGCGCAAGGCGCTGGCGCTGGCCGCGGACGTCTCCTCGGGAGAGGCCGCCGCCGGCGCCGTGAAGCGCGCGATCGACGAGCTGGGTTCCGTGGACGTGCTCGTGAACAACGCGGGCATCACGCGCGACAATCTCCTGCTCCGGATGAGCGAGGAGGACCTGGACGCCGTGCTGGACACGAACCTGAAGGGGTGCTTCCACTTCTCCAAGGCGGTCACGCGCCCCATGATGAAGGCGCGCGCCGGCCGGATCATCAACATCACGTCGGTGATCGGCCTGCGCGGCAACGAGGGACAGTCCAACTACGCCGCCTCGAAGGCGGGGATCATCGGGATGACTAAGAGCCTCGCCCGCGAGCTGTCGTCCCGGAACATCCTCGTCAACGCGGTGGCGCCGGGGTTCATCGAGACCTCGATGACGGAAGGCCTTCCCGAGAAGGCCAAAGAGAGCATGATGGAGTCGATCCCGCTCGGGCGGTTCGGCTCGGGAGACGACGTCGCCGGCGTCGTTTCCTTTCTGGCTTCCCAGGATGCCTCCTACGTCACCGGTCAGGTGCTGACCGTGGACGGCGGGATGGTGATGTGACCCACCCTCAGCAAGAGGAACGGTAGACATGGATTCTCCGAATTTCGAGAAGGTCAAGGAGATCATCATCGAGCAGCTGGACGTTCAGGCGGATCAGGTCACCGAGGCGGCCTCGTTCATCGAGGATCTCGGCGCGGATTCGCTGGACACGGTGGAGCTGGTGATGGCGCTGGAAGAGAACTTCGACATCGAGATCCCGGACGAGGATGCGGAGAAGATCAAGACCGTCCGTGACGCGGTGACCTACATCGACAAGAACGTCGGGGCGGCCAACTAAGCCCGGCGGGTGGATTGAGATGAGTGAACGCAGACGAGTCGTCGTGACCGGTCTCGGCGCCGTCACTCCGCTGGGAGTGGGCGCCGGAGACTTCTGGAACAACGCCCTGGCGGGAGAGAACGGGGCCGGCCCCATCACCCTGTTCGATTCCTCGGACCACGGGGTGCACTTCGCGTGCGAGGTGAAGGACTGGGATCCTTCGTTCCTCGGCGATCGCAAAGAAGTGCGGAAGATGGACCGGTTCACCCAGTTCGGGCTGGCCGCGGCGCTCGAGGCGGTGGAGGACTCCGGGCTGGCCATCGAGGGCGAGACGGCCCTCCGCACGGGAGTCCTCATCGGATCCGGCATCGGTGGGATCCAGACGCTGGAGGACCAGAAGACGGTCCTTCTCCAGAAGGGGCCCGGCCGGGTCAGCCCCTTCTTCGTGCCGATGATGATCGTGAACATGGCGACCGGGCTCGTGAGCATCCGGACCGGGGCCAAGGGCCCCAGCAACGCCACGGTCACGGCGTGCGCCTCCGGCGCCAACGCCATCGGCGACGCGTTCCGTGCCATCGTCTACGGCGACGCGGACGCGATGATCGCGGGCGGGGCGGAGGCCCCGATCTCGCCGATCTCGGTGGGTGGGTTCGCGAACATGAAGGCGCTGTCCTTCCGGAACGATGAACCGCAGCGCGCCTCGCGTCCGTTCGACGCGGAGCGGGACGGCTTCGTCATCGGGGAGGGAGCGGGCGTCGTGGTGCTCGAGGAGCTGGAGCACGCGAAGGCCCGGGGCGCCCGGATTTACTGCGAGCTGGTCGGCTACGGATACACGGCCGACGCCCATCACATCACCGCCCCGTCTCCCGACGGCGAGGGCGCCGCCCGCTCCATGCAGGCGGCGATCCGCGACGCCGGCGCGACCGCGGCGGACGTCCGCTACATCAATGCGCACGGGACTTCCACGCCCCTGAACGACAAGTACGAGACCATGGCGGTGAAGGCGGCGCTGGGCGAGCATGCGCAGAACGTGGCGATCAGCTCCACCAAATCCATGACCGGGCATCTGCTCGGCGCGGCGGGAGGGATCGAGTTCATCCTCCTTTGCTTCGCGCATCGCGACCGCAAGGTCCCGCCGACCATCAACTACGAGAACCCCGATCCGGACTGCGACCTGGACTGCGTGCCCAACGAGGCGCGCGAGATGGAGATGAACGTCTCGCTGTCCAACTCGCTCGGATTCGGGGGTCACAACGTGACATTGGCGACCAGGAGTCATGAGCAATAACAAGTCGTCCGCGTTTCGCAGCGGCCTGTCCGTCCTGGGCAAGCTGTTCGTGGGAACGCGCAAAGGACCATCGGGCGAACGCGTCCGGCGTCTGAAGAAGCTGCAGAAGCGGATGGGGGTCCGGTTCACGGACCTGTCCCTGCTCGAGCAGGCACTGACCCACCGCTCCTATTCCCACGTCACCTCGCAGACCCGCAACGATTCCAACGAGCGCATGGAGTTCCTCGGGGACTCCGTCCTGGGTCTCGCGGTGAGCCAGTTCCTCTACCTTCGCTTCCCGGAGCGCTCCGAAGGCGCGCTCTCGAAGATGAAGAGTCTCCTCGTGAGCCGGAAGGTCCTCTCGTCCGTGGCCAAGGAACTGGGCCTCGGGGAGTTCCTGCTGCTCTCCGGGGAGGAGTCCGAGATGGGCGGGCGCGGCCGCGCCTCGATCCTGGCGGACTCGTTCGAGGGCGTCATCGGCGCCATCTACCTGGACCAGGGGTACCGCGCGTCGAACAAGTTCATCCAGAGGTTCCTCCTCGCCTCCATCCACGACATCCTGGAGGACGAGGAACACACCAACTACAAGTCGCTGCTGCAGGAGTACGTGCAGTCGCGCCGCCTCAGCCATCCCACGTACCGCGTGCGGAAGGAAGAGGGGCCGGAGCACGAGAAGGAGTTCGCGGTCGACGTGGTGGTGAAGGGCAACGTGTGGGGAACGGGTCGCGGCAAGAGCAAGAAGCAGGCGGAGCAGAACGCCGCCCGCGCCGCGCTGGAGAGCCGGCAGGATGCCGGTCCGGCGAAACGCGGCATGGCCGAGTCCCCGTCGTCCGCCGAGGCACCGTCACGTCGTCGCGGCGAGCGCAAGGCGAGCGAGCGAAAGTCCGGGGAGCGCAAGTCCGGAGAGCGCCGGGCGGAACGCAAGTCCGGCGAGTCCCGGTCCGGCGAGGAGCGTCGCCGGAGCCGCAACGGCGGCGAGGACGAAGGGCGTCCGCGGCGCGGACGCGGTCGTCGTGCGGAGAAGTCGGCGGAGCCGGTGGAGGCGAAGGACCGCGGCGGCCACGGAATCGCGGCGTCGCGGGAGCGCATCCTGGAGAAGCGCAAGGCCGAGGCGGCGGAGCGCAAGCAGGCGGAACGTCCCGCGCGGTCGCGGTCGGGCCGTGGTCGCGCCCGGAACGAAGGCGCGGAGCCGGCGGACGAGCCTACGGCCCAGAAGACCGCCGGCGCGCCTCCCGCCGAGACCGCGGAGGATCGTCCCGCGCGCGGCCGACGTCGTCGTCGTTCGCGGGAGTCGGGCGACGAGTCGCAGGCGTCGTCGCGATCGGAGAGCCGGGAGTCGAAAGCGCCGGTGACGCAGGCGGCCGCCCCCGTGCGGAAGCGGTCGTCGGAAGCGGAAGAGATCCGGGCCTCCCGGGCGGACGAACCGAAGGCCGAGGAGCCCAGGGCGGAGGAGTCGCGCCGGACGGAGCCGCGGGCCGAAACGTCGAGCACGGAGTCCCCGGGGGCCGAGGAGCCGAAGGTCCCGTCGCGCGAGCCGGAGCAGGAATCGACCCGGGCCGCGGAGTCGCGTCCCCCGGCGGCGGCCTCGCGACCTGACCCGGAGCCGGCCAGGGCCGAGGATCCGGACGGGGAGGAGGGCGGTTTCGTCCGCCGTCGTCGCCGCACCGAGGATCGGCCGCGCGGGGGAGACTCCCCGCCGCCCTCGGACTCGGAGTCGCAGACTCCGCCGTCCTCGTCCACGGCCGTCGAGGAGGTGGAGGTGCCGCAGGACGGGGCCTTCACGCGTCGGCGGAAGAAGAGCGCTCGCGGAGGTCGCCGCTAGCGCCGACGGAGGCGTCGACCTCCGAGGACCAGGAGCATCGCCAGCGCCGACGCGTAGCCCAACCACGCGCCGGCGCGGCGATCCTCCCGCGCCACCGGATCCGCGGCGGGGACGCGCAGCGGCTCGTCGCGGCCCCGCACCACGTACGCTCCCCAGGAGAACGGATCGGCCTGCGCCGGATCGTCGTACTGTCGGGCCGTGAGCCGCGCGCGCCGCATCGACTCCGAGGGCCGGAGTCCTTCGCCGAGCCCCGCGTGGAAGGTCGCCATGAACGCGCCGGGCGTCCCGTCCTCCACCTTCCAGAGCGCGCCCACCACCGTCGACGCGCCCGCGTCCAGGAACGCCGATCCCACGAGTCCCACGGACGTGCGGCCGCGCACGTCGGTGAGGAGACTCTCGCAGCTCGACAGCACGACGACCTGCGGAACGCCGGGCAGCCCGCGGATCTCGTCGGGGCGAAGCCATCCGTCACGGCCGTCGCCCGGAGCGAGCAGCAACGCGGGGTTCTCCGGATCCGGCGACGAGTGCGCCGCGACGTGCAGGATCGACGGGACGGTTGCGCCCGCCACGCGGCTCTCCATCGCCTGATCGCCCGCGGTGATGCGCGTGCCGGGAACGCGCGCTCGGATCTTGCGCGCCTCGTCCCGCGCGCCGGGCAGGGGACTCGTGACCGGCGCCCCGACCGGGGGCGTGGGGTCGGCCAGGACCAGGCAGCCGGGCGTCCGGCTCTCCGGCGATCCCTCCGGTGCGGCGCCGTACGCGCCCTGCACCAGCGCGCGCGCGACGCCCAGCGGCGTGTCGCCATCGGGGAGGAGCGCGAAGGGGAGCGCCTCCAGCGGGCCGTCGGGTTCCAGCCGCAGACGATCGCCCCGCGGGAACTCCCCGCCGAACAGGGCCGCCGACAGCCACCGGCCCGCGCGGTCCCTTTCGTCCGCGCGTTCGGGCGACGCCAGCAGCGAGCGGAACAGCAGCGCCCACTCCCGCAGCCGCCGGGGCGAACCCGCGTCCACGATCCGCGTCGTGCCATCCGCATCGGTCAGCCAGCCGGTGACGCGGCGCGCGCCCCAGAACCAGAGCGCGTCGGCCTCTCCTTCCCGCGGTCCCGTCGGATCCGATCCCTGCACGCGACGCATCCACGTGTCGCCGTCGGGCCACGCGTCGGCCGGACGAGGAGTGCCGGCGGAGAACAGTCTCACCTCCAGTGCGGTCTCGACGTAGCCCCGGCACTCGCGCGCCCGCGCGCGCTCCTCCTCCGCGCCGGGCGCGTCCTCCAGCCACCGGTCGGTCTGGGCCAGCATCGCCTCCACCGCCGCGTCGGCGGCACCGGTGCGCCCGCGCCGCGCCTCCAGCAGCGCCCGACGCTGGAACACGTCGGCCCGTGCCCGCGGCTCGCGAGCGTGCTCGCCCGCGAGATCCAGCTCGAACTCCGCCTCGTCGCGGCGGTCCAGTTCCACCAGCGCCTCCGACAGCGCGAGGCGCGCGCGGAGCTCCAGGAACGGGATCTCGCGCTCCATCGCGGTTCCGACGGCGCGCGTCAGCGGGAGGAGGGCGGCCTCGGCGTCGCCTTCCGCCAGCGCGAGCAGCCCGGCGGAGAAGTCGAGCTCCGCGACCTCGCCTGCCTCATCGTCCGGGACGAGCCCGCGGAACGCGTCGGCGCGCTGCACCGCGTCGGCCGCCTCGGCGCGTCGGCCGGTCAGGCGACGCCCCTCCGCCACGATTCGCCACGCGCGCAGCTGCAGCGATGCGTCGTCCACCTGCGCGGCGCGGTCGGCGGCTCCGCGGGCGACGGCCTCCGCCGCCTCCCAGCGACCCTGCGCGAGCAACGACTGGCTCCAGTTGGCGAGGACGAACGGCGCGGCGCGATCGTCGTCGGGGCGCTCCAGCGCCTGGCGGCCCGCCTCGGTCAGCAGGCGATGCGACTGGGCGAGGCGGCCCAGCGAGGCCGCCCGCACGGCCTCATCGGACAAGAGCAGCAACGGATCGGGCTCGCCGCCCGCCGGCTGGGCGACCGCCGCCGACGCGGCCAGGATCAGCCCGGCCGCGAGGCCGACGACGCTCAGTTCGCGGACCAGACGATGCGCCGCGGCGCGGAGGAGATCTCGGAGCCGTCGAGCAGTCGGGCTCGCACGATGCCGTGCAGCGCGCGCGACGTCTCCGCTCCGAAGTGCTCCGCGAGCCGGTCGCCTTCCGCGGTCAGGGCCGTGGTCTCGGTGTGGCCCGCGTCGAACACCTCGCCGCCCTCCGAGTCCACCAGCACGACGCGGTAGCGCAGCGCGCCCTCCACCGCCTCCCAGCGCAGCGTGAGATCCCCGCGCACGCGGGCGTCGGCGTCGGGCGCCGTGAGCGCCAGCGTCAGCGGAGCCGGGTCCGCGGAGCGCAGCGTCGGGACGGGCGGCGGAGCCGTCTGCCGCTCCTGCAGGACGAACGTCACGAGGAGCGCGGCCGCGCCCACCGCCGCCGCCGCCGGGAAGCGCGCGGCCCGCAGGAACGAGCGGAAGCGCTCCGCCCACGATCCCGTCGGCTCCTCCACCGGGACCCGGTCGGCCGCCTCGGCGAACAGCTTCGGGGGCGCTTCCTCCGGGGTCACGCCGGGCACCGTCTCGCGCAGGGAGGCCGCGAACGATCCGGCCGCGCGGGCCAGTGACGGGTCCTCGGCCAGCCGGCGCCGGACGGCGTCGGCTTCGGGGCCGCTCAGCGTCCCGTCCAGCAGGCCGAGGATCTCCTCCGGGAGCTCCTCGGCTTCCTCCAGCCCTTCCGCCCAGGCGCGCAGCAGCGCGGCCTCCTCGGGGGACTCCGCCTCCGGGGGCGTCATGGACTTCCCATCCGGTCCGTCGGCACGATCGCGGCTCATGGCTCTCCTTCCTTCGACGGTTCATCCGGATGAGACACCTCACAGGCGCGGTTTTGGGAACGGGGGAACAGGGATTCCCTCAGCGTGGCCGCTGCGGCCCGGAAGGCGTCCTCGTTCCAGTCCGGGGATTCCCGAGCCCGACTCAGCGCCGAGCATCGCGACAGCGCCCGCCGGAGCCGGTAGGCGGCATCGTTCAGGTCCCGCGCTCCCACCGGCTCGACGAGCTCGCGCAGCTTGAGGCCCGACCCGAACCGGAGCACCAGGATCTCCCGATCCTCGTCCGAGAGCTCCGCCAGCGCCTCCCGGACGGCCTGTCGCGCCGCCGGGATCGAGGTGACGGGAGTCGGCGGGGCCGGCGCGTCCCGGGCATCGGCTTCGCGTTCCAGGCTCTCCCGGGCGTCCCGCTCCACGCCGCGTCGCCGGAACAGCCGGAACCGCTCCGTGCGGACGATCCGGTAGAGATAGGTCCGGAACTCGCATTTCCCCTCGAATCCCCGCACCAGGCGGAAGTCCGACGCCTCCAGCCGGACGAACACGCGGCGGTAGATCTCCGCTGCGAACTCCTCCGGATCCTCCAGCCCCCGGGAAAGCTGCAACGCCAGCGACCACACGAACTTGGAGTACTTCTCCACGAAGAGACGCCAGCCCCGGGACGGGCGGCAGGCGAGCTCCTCCCGGATCTCCTCCAGGGAGAGGTCCTGGTGTCGCCCCTCCAGGGCGCCGAGGTCGCGCAAGAGGCCCGAGAGGGGCGATTCCGAGCGGCTCATGGCCGGACCGTAGCACGAGGCGGGGGAGCGGTCACCGGCCCGGGCGGGGAGCATCGGCGCGCCGCGGGACCGCTTCCCATATTCGTGGTCAAGTTGAGGGCTTTCGCCGCCGATTTTTTGCAAGGATTGGGCGGGTTTGTCGACCGGGCCGCCCGGGAGCGGGCGATGCGAACGATCGAGGGGGCGATGGTGGATCCGGACCGAACGGGCGAGGAGCGGCGCGACCGTACGCACGCGAACTCGTTCGAGGAGGGCCTTGCCTACCTGCTGCTGTTCAGCGAGGCGATGCTGGAACTCGTCCCGGACGGGATCGGCGTGCTTGATGAACAGCTGCGCGTGCGCGCGTGCAACGAGGCCTTCGCCCGCGTGTTCGGCTTCGACTCCGCACAGGCCGCGCGCGGCACTTCGATGGAAGGCGATCCGATCTTCCGGCTCCCGCTGCCCGACGATCCCGGCCGCACCGTCCGCGCCGCCCTCACCGACAAGTTCCGGCAGGACGACGCCGGCGCGCTTGCACTGGACGGCGTCGATCTCCGCCACCCGCTGGAAGAGACGACGCGACGCTGGTCCGTCCGGCTGGCGACCTGGGACACCGAGGACCCCGCGTACCGGCGCGTGCTCCTCTGGGCGCACCCGTGGCAGGAACGCGCGGCGGACGTCGCCCCGGCCGACGCGGAGCCCACGGAGTCCTCCGGCGCGCCGGAGACGCCCGAGACGGTCGACCGCGACGCCGAGTTCTCCCGCATCGCGCTCGGCGAACGACTGCTGGAGAACGCGGCGCTCTGCGTCGTCGACCCGGCGCTCCGCGTCCTACGAACCACTCCGCGACTCGACGAGATGCTCGCGTCGACGGCCGGCGACTCCCAGGACCGCCACCTGTTCGCGCGCTTCCCGGCGCTCCGCGACGACGGGCTGACCACGCTGCTCGAGGCCGCCCGCACGTTCGGAACCGAGGGCTCGCTCCGGCTTCAGCTGCCGGACGGAACGCCCGTCGAGATCGAGGTCCAGCCGATGTCCGCGGCGGACGATGCTTTTCCCGAAACGCTCCTTCTACTTCACGAGGTGCAGGGCATGTCGACGTCTCCCTCCGTTTCCGAGCCCTCCGGCCCCGCGCCCTCCGGGGTCGCGGAGATCCTGGCCGGAGTCGACCAGTGGCCCCCGACCGGCTACGACCGTGTGGCCGTCGTGGATTCCGATTCCTGGACCCGCATGGTGTGGACCGACGCGCTCCGGCAGGCCGGCGTCGACCGGATCGCCCCGTGCGACCGCGCCGGCGAAGTGATGGAGCGCCACGACCTCCGCGAGTTCGGGGCCGTCGTGGTGGGATTGGATCACGCCGGGGAGGAGGCTTCCCGCTTCTGCGCGCTCCTCGCCCGCGAGCACCCCGACCTGCCCGTCGTCGTGATGACGGACGGAACTTCCGAGCACGCGCGCGCACTGCTTGGCCCGATCCGCGTGACCGGGATCCTGGCCGGCAACGGCAAGGAGGACGAGCTGGGGCTCGTCGTTCCGGCGCTGATGACCGTGCCCGAACCGTCTTCGGAACCGGCGGCCGACTCTCCGACCGAGGATTCCAGCGAGGAGGCCGACGTGCCCCGTTCCGATGAGCCGGTCGACTCCGGCGACTCCCCCGCCCGCGTCTACGACCTCGTCGTGCTCGGGGCGGAGGAGGCCGACGTCTCCGTGATGCGTCTCCTCTACCGCGTGGAGCAGATCCGGATCCGGATGGTCTACGACCCCGATCCGTCGGCGTTCGGGCTGTCGCTGGCGCAGAACCTCGGCATCCCGGCGATCTCCGGAGCGGTGTCGCTGTCGATGGAGCGGTCGGTGGACGTCGTGGTCACCGCTCGTCCGGGGCTGGAGGAGTACATGGCGCAGCTCGGACTGGAGTCCGCCGTCCACGTGACCCGGGACGAGGTGGAACTCTTCCTCGTGGATCCGGATTCGTTCCTGGCCACCGAGCGGGAGGCCGCCGCGCCGCCGGAGGCGATCGACCTCGATGCGCCGACGGAGCAAACGCCCGTCGAGGCGATCGCGATCGATGAGGTCGTGGCGGAGGAGCCGCCGGCCGACGACTCACCGCTGCCCGATCCGTTCGCGGAGTGGGACGACGAGTTCCCGGAGTCCGCCGCCGGCGATCCGGATGCCTCCGGAAGCTGGGACGGCTTCGTCCTGCCGCCGTCGCTGGAGGCGACGCAGGCGGAGGCTGCGGCCGGGACCGCGCCGGATCCGGAGCCCGAGCCGGTCGTGGAGCCGGAGCCGCCGGCCGCCGAGGCGCCCGAGACGCCCGCGCCCGCGCCGGCCCGCGCGCCCGAGACGCCCGCCCTGGAGCGTCCCGAGGAGCCGATCGGGCCGCCGGCGTCCGACTCCACCGAGGACCTGCTGCGTCCGATCGACACCGAGTCGGTGACCCGCGAGGTGGGGGCCCTGCTCGGCGCGCTGGACCTTCTCCTCGACTTCGACCGCCTGGCGAACCGCGTGCTGGAGATGGCGATCGAGACGGCGGACGGTCACACCGGCAGCCTCATGCTGCTCACGGAGGACGATCGCCTTCGCATCGTGGCCGGCCTGGGACTCTCGGAGTCCGTGCTGGAGCGCACGAACCAGCGAGTGGGCGACGGCATCGCCGGACGCATCGCCGCCGACGGCGAGCCGCTGCTGCTGCTCGGCCCGGTGGGCGACGAGCGTTTCCTGCACGCGACGGAGCGCCGGGAGATCCGATCGTCCGCGTGTGTTCCGGTCACGGCCGACGGCCGCGTCATCGGCGTGCTCAACGTGAACTCGGATCCGGAAACGGATCCGTTCGACGCCGCGACGCTGGCCGCGGTCGCGCGCCTCGGCCGCCAGGTCGGGATCGCGCTCGACCGGTCGCGGCAGCTTCGATCCATGCGCGGCCGCTCCTTCGAGATGTCCGTGCGCGCCGAGATCGAGGCGATCGCCTCCTCGGCCGGCGACATCGTCTCGCGGCTGCACCGCATCGCGGACCGGATCGTGCAGATCCTCAACGTCGATACGTGCGCCATCTGGTTGAACGACCACGAGCGCCGACGACTGGCGATGCGCGCCGTGTCGGGGCTGGACGTCGCGTCCATGGATGCGGTGTCCGTTCCGGTCGGAACGGGACACGTCGGCCGCGTGGCCCAGACGCTGCGTCCGCTCGTGCTGCGGAGCGAGCTGGAGGACGTCGGCGAGGACGATCCCATCCGTCTGACGAACGTCGCCGTGCCGATCCGCTTCCAGACGGACCTCATCGGCGTGCTGAGCGTGGAGAGCTCACAGGCGATGGACGACGAGCGCATCGACCTCGTGTCGAACGTCGCCGGCGTGATCGGCGAGCAGATCGGACACTCGCGCGCTTTCGCGGATTCGGAGCACAAGGTCACGCTTCTGTCGGCGCTGGGCGAGCTCGGCGTGGCGTTCGCGTCCGCACCGGAGAAGTCCACGCTGGCGACGCTGGTGACGTTCAGTGCGTGCACGCTGCTGGAGTCCGAGGTGGCCGCGCTGCGCCTGCTGCGCGAGGGCGCGCCTCGCGGCAGCGAGGAGTCGGACCACTACGAGCGGGTCTCCACCCACGGGACGACGATCTCGGACGGGGATCCGCTGGCGCAGTTGGAGGAACGGATCCTGCGGCACGTGGCGGAGCGCCACCTGCCCTGCGGTCGCTCGGAGCTGGCATCACCTGAGGTGGAGAGCCTCATGCAGCGGGCGAACATCGCGTCGTTCCTGGGATTGCCGCTGTCCGCAGGTGACGAGCAGATCGGGGTGCTGACGGTGTTCCGCGTCGTCGATCCCGGCGGGAAGATGTTCGACTACGGCGATCAGGATCTCGAGATCGCGGGTCGGATGGGGGACTACGTCGGGGCGGCCGCCGCGCGGTTCATCGCCCCGGGTCCGGATGAGGATTCGTCGAACAGCGACGGAGGGAATGCATGACGTCGAACCACGGGGATCCCTCGATCGAGAAAAGAGCGGAGCAGACCCGAACCCGGCTCCGGGGCATCGCGGACATCCCGACGCTGCCGCCGGTGCTGATCCAGGTCTGGGAGCTGACGACGCAGGAGAACACGTCGGCGTCGGACCTGGGGCGCGCCATCGGCGCCGATCCGGGACTGACCGGTGCGCTGCTCCGGCTGGCCAACTCCGCGTACTTCGGCTTCCCGCGCAAGGTCTCCACCGTGACGCAGGCCGTCGTGATCCTCGGCTTCGACACGGTGAAGAGCCTGGCGATGGGAGCGTCCGTCTTCCGCGCACTGGGCAAGGGCGAGGGGCCCATCGATCCGGAGGCGTTCTTCCGGCACAGCCTGGTGACCGCGCTGGGTGCGCGGCTCGTCATGGAACGGCGCAGCCCCGGCAAGGCGGGCACGGCGTTCTGCGGCGGCGTGCTGCACGACCTCGGCAAGCTGGTCATCGCCGAGTTCCTCTCCCGCTCGCTGCCGAAGATCCGCGATCGCGTGAGCGGCGGCGAGACGCTGGAAACGGCCGAACGGGGCGAGCTGGGCCTGACGCACGCGGGCATCGGCGAGTGGTTCGCCGCGTCGTGGAACTTCCCCGACGAGCTGGCGGCGGCCGTCGCCTGGCACCACGCTCCGGGGGAGGCGACGTCCCATGAAGACTTCGCGTCGGCGGTTCATCTGGGCGACGTCCTGGCGCATCGTCTCGGGGCGACGAGCGGTCGCGCCGTGCCGCCCGAGCTCGATCCCTTCGCGCTCGAGACGTTGCGGATCTCCGAGGAGGAGCTGGGCCGGGTCCAGGAGAAGGTGGCCGCCCACGACTTCGAGAACGAATCGGCCCTCGCCACGCTGGGGGGCGCCTGATGGCGGACGCGCGGGATCCGGGCGCCGACCCGGCCGGCTGGATGGGGCAGGAGGCCCGCCGGATCGGCCATGACCTGAACAATTGCCTCGGGGTGGTCAGCGGCCGCGCCGAGCTGCTCCGGATGCACCTGGACCGCGGGAACCTCGACGGCGCCCGGAAGGGAGTCGACGTCATCCTGGGCCAGATGGAGCGCATGAAGACCCTCTCGGACGAGCTCCGGGAGTTCCACAAGAAGGTCTGACGGCCCCGCCGCCGGCCCTTCCCGGGCCGGCGCGGGACTCCGTCCGCCCCGCCTTGACCCCCTCCCGGGGGCCGGGTACCCTCGGTCCGCTTCCGCAGGAACCTTGCGGCCTTCCCGTGCCCCGGACTCTCCGGGCGGCGCACCAAAAGGGGGACCTTCCCATGTCCGTGAAGATCGGTATCAACGGCTTCGGCCGCATCGGTCGCCTCGTGTTTCGGGCCCTGTCGGCCAAGCCCGGGGTCGAAGTCGTGGCGGTCAATGACCTCACCGACGATGCCACGCTGGCGCACCTGCTCAAGTACGACTCCGTGCACGGCCAGTACGGCAACGAAGTGAAGGCCGTCGACGGCGGCATCAGCGTGGACGGTCGTCTCGTCCGCGTGATGTCGGAGCGCGATCCGGGTGCCCTTCCGTGGGGCGACCTCGGTGTCGACGTCGTGGTGGAGTCCACGGGGCTCTTCACCGCGCGGGAGAAGGCCGGACTGCACCTGAAGAGCGGCGCCCGGAAGGTCGTCATCTCGGCGCCGTCGAAGGACGCCGACGTGACGGTCGTCATCGGCGTGAACTCCGACATGTACGATCCGGACAAGCACCAGGTCATCTCCACCGCGTCCTGCACGACGAACTGCCTGGCGCCCGTGGCCAAGGTTCTCAACGATCGCTTCGGCATCGAGAAGGGCCTCATGACCACGATCCACGCGTTCACCAACGACCAGCGGATCCTGGACCTGCCGCACAAGGACCTGCGTCGCGCGCGGGCCGCGGCGGTCAGCATCATCCCCACCACGACCGGTGCGGCGAAGGCTGTCGCGCTGGCGCTGCCGGAGCTCCAGGGGAAGCTCACCGGCATGGCCGTGCGCGTGCCCATCCCGGACGGTTCGCTCGTGGACCTCACCGCCACGCTCAACAGGAACGTGACGGTGGAAGAGGTGAACGCGGCGATGAAGGAGGCGGCCGAGGGTCCGCTGAAGGGCGTCCTGCAGTACACCGAGGATCCCATCGTCTCCATCGACATCGTGGGCAACCCGCACAGCTCCATCTTCGATGCGCTCTCCACGATGGTCATCGAGGGAAACCTCGTGAAGGTCGTCAGCTGGTACGACAACGAGTGGGGCTACTCCAACCGCCTGGCCGACATGGTCACCCAGGTGGCGCAGGAGCCCGCCGCGTCGTGACGTCGGCCACGCTCCGCAAGCTGTCGGTGGAGGACCTGGACGTCCGCGGACGCCGGGTCCTGGTCCGCTGTGACCTGAACGTCCCGCTGAAGGACGGTCGGGTCGCGGACGACACGCGCATCACGGCCAGCGTGCCCACGCTGAAGCATCTCGTGGATGCGGGCGCGCGCGTGATCGCGATGTCCCACCTCGGCCGCCCCAAGGGCAGGCGCGTCCCGGAGATGAGCCTGGCTCCCGTGGCCGGCGTGCTCGAGGAGGGCCTCGGCGTGCCGGTGACGATGGCGCCGGACTGCGTGGGGCCGGAGACGGAGGCGCTGGCGCAGGGTCTGGCGGAGGGACAGGTCCTGCTGCTGGAGAACCTGCGCTTCCACGCGGAGGAGGAGGCCAACGACGCGGACTTCGCGGCGCGGCTGGCCTCGCTGGGAGAGCTCTACGTGAACGACGCGTTCGGCACGGCGCACCGTGCCCACGCATCGACCGCCGGCGTGCCCGCCCGTCTGGACCGGGCCGCGGCCGGCTTCCTGATGCGCAAGGAGCTGGATTACCTGGGTGCCGCCACCGCCCGTCCGGGACGGCCCTACGTGGCCATCCTCGGCGGGGCCAAGATCTCCGGCAAGATCGACGTGCTGGAGAACCTGTTCGGGCAGGTGGACACGCTGCTCATCGGCGGGGCGATGGCCAACACGTTCTTCAAGGCGAAGGGCTGGGAGACCGGCCGGAGCCTCGTCGAGGACGATCGCCTGGAGATGGCGCGGGAGCTGCTGGAGCGCGCGGAGCGTGAGAACGTCGACTTCGTGCTCCCGGTGGATTGTGTCGTGGCGGACGCGTTCGCGGAGGACGCGGCGCACCGCGTCGTGCCGGCGGACGCCATGCCCGCGCAGGGCACCATGCTGGACATCGGTCCGGAGTCCGTCGCGCGCTTCACCGACGTGATCCGGGTCGCGAAGACGGTCCTCTGGAATGGCCCGATGGGCGTGTTCGAGATGGCGCCCTTCGCGAAGGGAACGCTGGGCATCGCCCAGGCGCTGGCCGAGGCCACGTCGGCCGGAGCCGTCACCATCGTCGGGGGAGGGGACTCCGCGGCGGCCGTCGCCCAGGCCGGACTCACGGATCGCGTGAGCCACGTGTCCACGGGCGGAGGGGCTTCGCTGGAGTTCCTGGAGGGCAAGGAGCTGCCCGGCGTCGCCGCTCTCACGGAGGCCGATCGATGAGGAAGCCGTTCGTCTGCGGCAACTGGAAGATGTACTGCACGCCCACCGAGGCCCGCACGCTGGCTCGCGAGGTGGCCAACGGAATGGCCGGGGACGACGGTTCCGTGGAGGTCGCGGTCTGCCCGCCCTTCCCGGCGCTTTCCGCCGTGGCGGAGGCGCTGAAGGACTCGCCCGTGGCGTGGGGCGCGCAGAACTGCGCCGCGGCCCCCGAAGGGGCCTACACCGGCGAGGTGTCCGTCCCGATGCTGGTTGACCTCGGTTGCTCTTTCGCTATACTCGGCCATTCGGAACGTCGGCAACTTTTCGGAGAGTCGGACCAGGCGGTCCGCGAGAAGGTGCAAGCCGTTCTGGCAAACAAGCTTACGCCCATCGTCTGCGTCGGGGAGACGCTGCAGGAGCGGGAGGCGGGACGGACCGAGGAGGTCGTCGACCGCCAGGTTCGTTCGGCGCTGGAGGGTCTTCCGGGGGCGGAGGTCGGGCGCAGCGTGGTGGCCTACGAGCCCATCTGGGCCATCGGCACCGGCAAGACGGCCAAGCCGGAGCAAGCGGAGGCCGTGCACCGGCGCATCCGCGTGACGCTGCAGGGCCTGTTCGGAGAAGACGTCGCCGTGTCCACCCGGATCCTGTACGGCGGCAGCGTGAAGCCGGAGAATGCATCGGAGCTCTTCGAGCAGCCGAACATCGACGGCGGACTGATCGGAGGCGCCTCGCTGAAGGCGAGCAGCTTCCTCGGAATCGTGAGGGCAGGATGATCTACGGAATCGTGCTCGGCATCCACGTGCTCGTGTGCATCGCGCTCGTGGTCGTCGTGCTGCTGCAGTCGTCGAAGGGCGGAGGCCTCGCCGGAGCGCTCGGAGGCGGGGCGGAAGCCACCGTGTTCGGCGGCCGGGGTGCGGCCACCGTCCTGTCCAAGGCCACGACGGTGTTCGGCGCGGCCTTCATGATCACGTCGCTGACGCTCACGCTCATCGGCGCCGCGCGTTCGGGAAGTCCCACGCGCAGCATCGTGGCGGAGGAAGCGCGGCAGGCACCGCTGGGAGCTCCGGCCGTGCCGGGAGCGGAGACGGGAGCGCCGGCAACGGCGGCCCCCGGAACGGCCGCGCCGGGAACGGAAGGAGCGCTTCCCGCCGGTCCGCCCGCGCCCGCGACGGACGCCGGAGCGGCGCCGCCGCCCGCCGACGGGGCCGGATCGGCCGCGGGCGACACGCAGGAGACATCCGGCCCCTAGCGGCCGACCTGGAATTGCCCGGGTGGTGAAATTGGTAAACACGCACGGTTGAGGGCCGTGTGGGGCAACCCTTGCGGGTTCGACTCCCGCCTCGGGCACCAAGCGAAACGGGGAGCGGCTTGGCCGCTCCCCGTTCGTCGTTTTCGGGAGACGCGCGGGGAGGCGCCCCCCTTTACTGTGCGTTCTCCAGCAGCGCCCGCACGCGGCCGAGGCCGGAGCGGATCTCTTCCGGGCTGACCGCTCCCACGGAGATGCGCATCCAGCCGGGCTCTCCCTCCAGGCCGAACGCCTCGAACGGGATCACCGCGAAGCCGGCCTCGTTGAGCAGGACCTGCCGCAGCGCCTCGTTGTCGCCGATGTTCCGTCCGCCGACTGTTCGTCCCTGCAGGTCGAACCGCACGGAGAGGTAGATGGCTCCCTGCGGCTCGATGTGGTTCACGGGCAGCCCCGCCTCCCGCATCGCCGTGAAGCCCTCGTGCAGTGCGTGCAGTCGGCTCTCCACCGCCTCCGTCATCCACGCGCGATGCTTCTCCAGCGCGGCGCGGTCGCGGAGGTAGCGCGCGGTGGCCACCTGCTCCGGCCGCGGCGCCCACGCGCCGTAGTGGCCGGCCAGCGACGTCATCTTCTTGAGGATCGGATGCGGACCGGCGGCCCAGCCCACGCGCAGCCCGGTGCCGCAGAGTCCCTTGCTGACCGCGTCCAGCATCAGCGTGTAGGGCGCGGCCTCGGGCACCAGTCCCACCGGCGTGAAGTGCTCCGCGTCGCCGAACGTGAGCGTGTTGTAGACCTGATCGTAGATCAGGTAGAGCGCGCGCTCGCCGGCCGCCTCCCGGCGACGGTTCTCGCGCACGACCTCCTCGGTCAGGGCGCCGAGCGCGTCCCGGGAGATGCATGTCCCGGTGGGGTTCAGCGGCGAGTTCAGCGCGATGAGCCGGGCCGTACCCAGGTGCTCGCGCAGCTCGTCCACGTCGGGGTGGAAGTTCTTCTCCGCGCGCACCGGAACCGGGACGCCCTTCGCCCCGGACAGCCGGACGTAGTGGTGGTTGTTCCACGAGGGAACCGGATAGATCACGGGGTCCCCGGCGTCGACGAGCGTCATGTAGCCCGCGTACAGCAGCGGTCGCGCGCCCCCGGCGACGAGGAAGCACGACGCCGGGTACGTGAGCCCCAGGTCGTCGCGGGTCAGCTCCACGAGGGCCTCGCGCAGCTCGGCGACGCCGTTCGTGGGAGGATAGTTGGTCTCGCCTTCCTCCAGCGCCCGCGCGATCTGCCGGCGGTACTCCTCGGGCACCGGGAACTGGTCGGGACGGAAGTCCCCGACCGTCAGGTTCAGCACGGACTCTCCGCGCGCGAGCATCTCGCGGATGTCGGCGGCGATCTGCAGGATGGTGGAGCCCTCCACGGACTCCGCGTAGCGCGACAGCCTGGGGGCCGTGTGACCCGACAGGATCGCACCGACGTCGTGGTGCGTGGACTCGCTCACGCTCGCACTTCCCTCGGCCATGGATTCCTCACTTCCGGGTGGGCGGAATGCCCATCGTCTCGATGCGGACGGCGTCGTCTTCCAGCACGTACACGTCCCCGGTCTTCTCGCAGCGCGCGCGGCCCGTCCCGTCGAACTCCAGGCGGACTCCGTATCTTCCCACCCAGCCGATGGTCCGGGCGGGCGATCCGACCACGAGCGCGAAGTCCGCGACGTCCCGCGTGACGACGGCTCCGGCCCCCACCATGGCATGCCGACCGATGGTCACGCCACACACGATCGTGGCGTTGGCGCCGACGGACGCACCCTCCCGGAGGAGAGTGGGGCGGAACTCCGTGGCCGGGTCCTTGGAGAACGCGGCCCGCGGCAGGAAGTCGTTCGTGAAGCAGGCGTCGGGGCCCAGGAAGACGTAGTCCTCGCACTTCACCAGGTCCCACACGGCGACGCCGTTCTTCACGGTGCAGAAGTCGCCGAGCACCGCGCCCGTCTCCACGAACGATCCCTCGCCGATGTTGCAGCCGCGCCCCACGACGGCGCCCTTCATCACGTGGGCGTGCGCCCAGATCCGGGAGCCCGGGCCCACCTGCTCCGATTCACACATTCCCTTCGCGTGCACGAAGACGTCGTCCGCCATGATCGCTCCTGTTCGCGGGCTTCTGGAGGGTGCAAAGACCGTCCACAATACGTCCCGGCGGGGGAGGGAGGCAACGGACCACGGCGGCGGGGCACGGCCCCGGGTCGAGGCGGGAGACGGACTTGCCCCGCGACGGTCCCGGGTCGGGGCGGGGAGACGACGCCGACCGGCGCTTTCCGGGGTGGTGGAGCGGGGGCGCCCGGCATACCTTGCGGCGGAGGGTCCGGCGCCGGCCCGCGAGCGGGCGGGTTGGGGACGCTTCTGCTACTCTCGTCCGGTTCGTTCCACCCCAGCAACCCGGACCCGCGGCCGCGGGGCGCAAGGAGATCTCGATGTCCACGCAGACGACGGATCGATTCATCGATCTGGCCGAGAAGTACTCGGCCCACAACTACCACCCGCTGCCGGTCGTCATCGAGAAGGCGAAGGGCGTGTGGGTGTGGGATCCCGAGGGCAACCGGTACATGGACATGCTCGCCGCGTACTCCGCGGTGAACCAGGGCCATTGCCATCCGAAGATCCTGGCGGCGCTGCTCTCCCAGGCCCAGCGGGTCACGCTGACCTCGCGGGCCTTCCACAACGACCGGTTCGGGCCGCTGTGCGAGCTCCTCGCGAAGATGACGGGATACGAGAAGTCCCTGCTGATGAACTCCGGCGCCGAGGCCGTGGAGACCGCCATCAAGATGGCGCGCAAGTGGGGCTACCAGACCAGGGGCGTCCCGGCGGACCAGGCCGAGATCATCGTCTGCGAGGGGAACTTCCACGGTCGCACGACGACGATCGTCGGCTTCTCCTCGGACCAGCAGTACCGCGAGGGTTTCGGTCCGTTCACGCCCGGCTTCAAGATCATCCCCTACGGCGACGCCGACGCGCTGGAGGCCGCCGTCACCCCGAACACCGTCGCGTTCCTCGTGGAGCCCATCCAGGGCGAGGCCGGGATCATCATCCCGCCGGACGGCTACCTGAAGCGCGCGCAGGAGATCTGCCGGAAAAACGGCTCGCTCCTCATTTGCGACGAGATCCAGAGCGGTCTGGGCCGCACCGGCCGCCTCTTCGCCAGCGAGTGGGAGGACGTCCGGCCGGACGCGGTGATCATCGGCAAGGCGCTCTCGGGCGGGTTCTATCCGGTCTCCGCGGTGCTCGCCTCCGACGAGCTGATGAGCGTGTTCCGCCCGGGCGACCACGGCTCCACGTTCGGCGGCAACCCGCTGGGCTGCGCGGTCGCGCACGCGGCGCTGGAGGTCCTGGAGGAGGAGAAGCTCGTCGAGAACTCGCAGAAGCTCGGCAACTACCTGGCGGAGAAGATCCGGGAGATACCGCAGGAAAACGTGGCCGAGGTCCGATCGCGCGGGCTGTGGATCGGCGTGGAGATCAAGGAGTCCAGCGGTCCGGCCCGTCCGTACTGCGAGGACCTGATGAAGCGCGGCATCCTGGCCAAGGAGACCCACGAGCAGGTGGTGCGGATCGCGCCGCCGCTCGTCATCACGAGGGAAGAGGTGGACTGGGCGCTGGAGCGGATCGCTCCGGTGCTGGCCGTGAACCACGGCGCCTAGCGGTCCGCATCCTCCCGGTGCGCGGGGGCCTCGTCGGCATCGACCGGCGGGGCCTTCGCCGTTTCCGGAGGCGGCGCGCCCGTCGGCTGGGGCGGCGGGATCGGGGCGGGCCGCCGGCTGCGAGCCGCCCCCGTCTCCGCCAGCAGCGTTCCGGCCAGGATCAGCCCGCCCCCGGCCCACCCCAGCGCCGGCAGCATCTCCCCGAAGATCCACAGCGAGAAGAGGGCGGCGAAGACCGGCTCCGTGGCGTAGATGAGGGCGGCGCGCGTGGCCTCCACCTTCGGCTGGTAGACGAGCTGCAGCCAGGTCGTGCCCACGCCCGCCAGCAGCGCCGTGACCCCCAGGGCGATGGCCAGAGCCGGGGTGAACGTCAGCCGCGGGGTCTCCAGCAGGAAGGCGGCGGGCAGGCAGGCGAGCGCCGTGACGACGAGCTGCGTGACCAGCAGGGCCCCGCCGTCGTGGTGTGGCGCCCAGCGCTGGATCATGACCAGATGGAGGGCGAAGCCCACCGCCGTGACCAGCGTCCAGGAGTCCCCGGCGTTCCAGCCCTGGCCCGTGCTGCCGGGCGACGTCAGGAGCCACAGCCCCGGAATGGCCACCGCCAGACCCACGAGCGAGAGGGCGTGCGCACGCTTGCCCAGGAGGAGCATCGCCCAGAGCGGCACGATGGCGATGTTGAGGCCCGTGACGAAGGCCGATCGGGCCGGCGTGGTGATCTCCAGCCCGAGGGTCTGGGTGGAGTAGGCCACCGCCATGGTGAGGCCCAGGGGGATGCCCGGCCGCCAGGCCGCTCGGAGACTGCCCCGCGCCAGCGGGAGCGCCGCCACCGAGGCGATGGAGAAGCGGAGCGCCACGAACAGGAGCGGGGAGGCATCGCCCAGCCCGGACTTCACCGCCACGAACGTGGAGCCCCACAGCAGCGAGACCACGAAGAGGGCCAGAATCGGCTTCAAAGGCGCCTCTCGCGCCGCTGAGGCCGGCTGTGGTAGAGTGGGTCCATCGTTCGCCCCCCTTCGGCTTCTCCCGGTCGTGACCCTCGGGGCGCTCCCCGGAAAGGAACCCAGATGCCGTTCTGTTCTCGCGCGCTTGCGCTCGCGTCGATCTTTGCCCTGGCCGTCGTCGGAAGCGCTTCCGGCCAGGACGAAGCCTACAACGTGAACCTCCTCAAGCAAATCAGCGACTACAACGGCGTGAACGATTGCTGGGGGTACACGTCGCCCGGCGGTGTCGAGCTGGCGATCTACGGCTGGAAGGACGGCACCTCCTTCGTCGATGCCACGGTGCCGGCGAGCGCGACGGAGGTCTTCATGCTGCCCGGGCCCACGTCGACCTGGCGGGACATCAAGACCTACCAGAACTACGCGTACATCGTGACGGAGGGCGCGGCTGCAGGGACGGGCCTGCAGATCGTCGACCTCACGGATCCGCTGAATCCGGTGCACGTGAGCACGTACACGGCGGACTCCTTCACCACTGCGCACAACATCTGGATCGACGTGCCGGCCGGCATCGCCTACGCGTGCGGCGCCGACGGCGGCGGGATGCACATCCTGTCGCTGGCCGATCCCGAGAACCCCGTGGAGCTTGACTACTTCTCGTCCTACTACATCCACGACCTCTACGTCGGCGACGGTCGGGGCTACGCGGGCGCCATCAACAGCGGCACGCTCCGGATCATGGACGTGACCAACCCCGCCAGCCCGACCACGCTGGCGACGCACGGCTACCCCAACGCGTTCACGCACACCGCGTGGCCGTTCCTGGGCGGCGATTACGTCGCCACCGCCGACGAGAACGAGGGCGGCCACCTCCAGATCTGGGACGTGAGCAACCTCTCGAGCATCCAGTTCGTCTCCGAGGCCTTCGCACCGAACAACGCGATCATCCACAACATCTTCGGCGTGGACGAGCTGCTCTACTGCTCGTGGTACAGCGCCGGGACGCGGATCTTCGACGTGTCGGATCCCACGGATCCGATCGAGGTGGGCTACTACGACACCAGCCTCCGCTCCGGCGGCGGGTTCGGCGGCAACTGGGGCGTCTATCCGTACCGCGGCGACGGCGTGATCTACTCGTCGG
Source organism: bacterium (assembly GCA_965216835.1). Taxonomy (GTDB): domain Bacteria; phylum ARS69; class ARS69; order ARS69; family ARS69; genus BQJX01. Next base: position 1,119,810 of record OZ244210.1, read on the forward strand.
ATCGCCAGCGCGGGCTCTTCATCCTGGAGTTCACCGGCGGGTACGCGGGCCAGCTCAGCGGCACGGTGCGCGATCTGTCCACGAACCTCCCGATCGAGGGCGCGAAGGTGGAGGTCGTGGCGTCGCCGGTGTCGCTGCTCACCCCGGCCGACGGCACCTGGGACCAGCGCATCTCGGCCGGGACCTACGACGTGATCACGTCGAAGTTCGGGTTTGCGCCGGACACCTCGCAGGTCGTGATCCCGGAGTTCGGCAACGTCGTGCACGACGTCGACCTCGACGGGCTTCCCACGGGATCCGTGGACTTCACGGTGCTCGGCCCGGGCAGCGTGCCGGTGGAAGGCATGACCATCGACGTGATCGACACCCCGTTCGCCGGTCTCAAGACCGACCCGCTGGGGCAGGTCACGCTGGGGCCGCTCCCGACGGGACTGTCCTGGACGGTCCGCGGCGCGCTCTTCGGCTTCGAGATCACGGAGCTTCCGGTCGTCGCCTCGCCCACCGCCACGGTGGAGGAGACGATGTTCGTCGAGCCGGGCTTCTACGACGACTTCGACCTGGACCAGGGCTGGATCATCGGCGACCCGTCGGACACCGCGACGGACGGCATCTGGGAGCGCGCCCAGCCGGAGCCCAGCTTCTCGCTGGGGATCATCAGCCCGGACGATGACGCCACGCCGGTGGGGGACGGCTTCGCCTTCGTGACGGAGTCGCACGTGCCGGGCGCCTGGGCCGGTTCCTCCGACGTGGACGGCGGGCAGACGACGCTGCTCTCTCCGGTCTTTGACGGCACGTCGCTCACGGACCTGACGCTGCGGTACCTGCGCTGGTTCTCGAACCGGGCGCCCGAGCAGGACATCGACGAGTTCCGCTGTGACGTCAGCACGGACGGCGGATCGTCCTGGATCAACGTGGAGACGATGGCCGTCACGAACGATGCGTGGGGCGAGGTGCTCATCGACCTGGGCGCGCTCCTCTCGCCGACCGCCACGATGCAGATCCGCTTCCAGACCGAGGACGTGAACCTCAACACGTTCGTCGAGGCGGGCGTGGACGACGTCTCGCTGGGCATCTCCGGCGCCGTCTCCAGTCCGGAGATCGGCGGGGGAGAGGCGGCCCCGGGCGCCACGCTCTCCTTCACCGGCCCGAACCCGTTCCGCTCGCAGACGCAGCTGGAGCTCTCCGTACCGAGCACGGGGCCGGCCCGCGTGGCCGTGTTCGACCTGGCGGGCCGCCGTGTGGCCACGCTTCTCCAGGCCGATGCGCTGGGCGCGGGGCGGCATCGCGTGACGTGGGACGGCCGCGACGCGAGCGGGCGACCGGTGGCGCCGGGCGTCTACTTCGCCAAGGCGGCGACGGTGGACGGAGAGGTCTCGCGCAAGATCACGCTGGTCCGGTAGGCAGGGGCCGTCGGCCAAAGAAGAACGGCGCCGCCCGCGGGCGACGCCGTCCGAAGTTCCGGGAGGGCCGTCGTTCAGTTGGACGACGGCTCTTCCTCTTCCACCAGCCCCGGCACGGGGACGCGCTCCATGTCCTCCGAGTTCAGCGACATGAAGCGGATGGTTTCCTCCCCCAGCTGCCAGGAGAGCTGGACCTCCTTGCCGTCCAGCATCGACGGGAAGTCCACGAGTCCCCGCTCGAAATCCTTCAGGTGGCAGCCGATCTCCTTCAGCTCCTGGATGTACTCGGCGAGCTCGCGCATGATCCGGTCGTGCTCCGGCGACGAGTTGCCGTACTCCTCGCGCACCTTGACGAGATCCTGCCAGCGATCCGCCACGTCGGACACGATGGAACGGACCAGAGGCAGCGTCCGGTTCGCTTCTTCGATCGTGAAGGTCGTCCTGCTCTTGGCCGCCATCATTCTTCCCCTGAGGTCCCCGTTCGGGGGAAATGCCAGTCTCTCACCTAGGATCGATTATCGGTCGTCGGGGGGAGGATCTAAACCTCCCAGACATCCCCTTCGTTGAGAAGGGCTTCCAGGTCCCCGTCGCCCTCGGCGGACCGTGCCGCATCCATCTGCTCGCGCATCTCCGCGTCGAACGTGGGGTGCTCCACGGCGCGCAGGACCCCCAGCGGGACCGGGAACTCCGGCGGCTCCATCCGGCTCAGCTGGAACGCCCGCGAGGGCCGTTCCCGCTGCTCGTCGTGCACGAGGAGGTCCGACTCCGTGATGCCGTTCTCGCCGATCCGGACGACCTCCAGGCCCTCGTCGTGGAAGCGGAGGCCGCGGTCCCGGTCCTTGCCGAAGATCATGGGCTTCCCGTGGACCAGCTCGACCTGGGCGTCGTTGCGCACCTCGCGGTCCGTCATGCCCTTGAAGGCGCCGTCGTTGAAGATGTTGCAGTTCTGGTAGATCTCCACGAAGGAGGCGCCAGGGTGCGCCGCCGCCCGCGCGATGGTCTCCTTGAGGTGCTTCGGGTAGATGTCCACGGACCGCGCCACGAACGTTGCGTCCGCGCCCAGTGCCACGGACAGCGGGTTGAACGGATGGTCCACCGAGCCGTAGGGCGAGGACTTCGTTTTCTTGCCGAACTCCGACGTGGGCGAATACTGCCCCTTCGTCAGTCCGTAGATCCGGTTGTTGAAGAGCAGCACCGTGAGATCCACGTTGCGGCGCAGCAGGTGGATGAGGTGGTTCCCCCCGATCGACAGCGAGTCGCCGTCGCCCGTGACGACCCACACCGACAGGTCCGGATTGGCCAGCTTGACGCCTGTGGCGACGGCCGGCGCACGACCGTGGATCGTGTGGAAGCCGTAGGTGCTCATGTAGTACGGGAAGCGGCTGGAGCAGCCGATCCCGGACACGAACACGAACTTCTCCTTCGGGATTCCCAGCGTGGGGAGCACGTTCTGGACCGCCGCGAGGATGGAGTAGTCGCCGCAGCCCGGACACCAGCGAACTTCCTGGTCCGAGGTGAAGTCCTTCTTGGTGAGCGGAGCGTTGTTGTTCTCGGTCGTGGTGCTCATCCTCACTCCTTCGCCAGAAGCGTCACGGCGTCCGCGATCTCGGCGCTCTTGAACGGCTTGCCCTGCACCTTGCTGAGCGGCTTCAGGTCGATCAGGTACTTCGCGCGCAGGATCATCGCCAGCTGACCGAGGTTCAGCTCCGGCACCAACACCTTGCGGTAGCGGCGCAGCAGCGACTCGAGGTTGGCCGGCAGCGGATTCAGGTGCGTCAGGTGCACGTGCCCCACGTCCGGCCCGCCGTCCCTCTCCAGCTTGCGGATCGCGCTGCGGATCGTCCCGTAGGTGCTGCCCCATCCGACGATGAGGACGTCGCCGCTCTCGGGGCCGTCCAGCTGTGCGTCGGGAATGTCCGAGGCGATGTTGCGGATGCGCTGGTCGCGCAGGCGCACCATCAGCTCGTGGTTCTCCCCGTCGTAGTTCACGTGTCCCGTGACGTTGGCTTTCTCCAGGCCGCCGATGCGGTGCTCCAGTCCGGGGGTTCCGGGGATCGCCCAGGGACGCGCCAGCGTCTCGGGGTGCCGCTCGTAGGGCTGGAAGTTCTCCGGATCCTTTCGGTAATCCACCGGGATGTCGGGCAGATCCGACACGGACGGGATCTTCCACGGCTCCGCGCCGTTCGCCACGTAGCCGTCGGAGAGGATGATCACGGGCGTCATGTACTTCACGGCCAGCCGCGCGCCCTCCAGCGCCACCCAGAAGCAGTCGCCCGGCGTGCGGGCCGCGATCACCGGCAGCGGCGCCTCGCTGTTGCGTCCGTACATCGCCTGCAGCAGGTCGGCCTGCTCGGTCTTCGTCGGCAGTCCGGTGGACGGGCCGCCGCGCTGGATGTCGATGATGATGAGCGGCAGTTCCGTGGCCACCGCCAGGCCGATGGCCTCGCCCTTGAGCGCCATGCCGGGGCCGGACGTCGTGGTGACCGCCAGCTTCCCCGCGTACGACGCGCCGATGGCGGAGCAGACGGCGGAGATCTCGTCCTCGGCCTGGAACGTCATCACGCCGAACCGCTTGTACCGCGACAGGTGGTGGAGGATGTCGCTGGCCGGCGTGATCGGATAGCTGGCCAGGAAGAGCGGGGTCTTCGCCTGGCGCGACGCCGCGACGAGACCCATCGCCATGGCGACGTTCCCGTTGAGGTTGCGGTACTTCCCGTCCGGGAAGTCGGTGGCCGCGTCGACGGTGTACGTGGTGTGGAAGAGCCGCGACACCTCGGCGAACGCGATCCCCGCCTTGAGCGCGGTGAGGTTGGCCTGCACCAGCTCGGGACGCTTCCCGAAGTAGCGGTTCAGCCACGTCTCCGTCGGACCCGTGGGACGGTTGTACAGGTAGTACATGATCCCGAGCGCGAAGAAGTTCTTGCAGCGGTCCACCTGCTTGCGCGGAAGCTCCACTTCCTCCAGCGCCTTGCGGGTGAGTGTCGTGAGCGGCACGCGCACCAGCCGGTAGCCGTCGAGGGTGCCGTCCTCCAGCGGGTTGGACGTGTACCCCGCCAGCTTGAGGTTCTTCTCCTCGAAGTTGTCCTCGTTGACGATGAGCAGCCCGTTCAGCGGCAGGTCCGTCAGGTTCACCTTCAGCGCGGCCGGGTTCATGGCCACGAGTGCGTCCGGATCATCGCCGGGCGTGTGGATGTCGTGGCTGGCGAAGTTGATCTGGAACCCGGAGACGCCCGGCAGCGAGCCGGCGGGCGCGCGGATCTCCGCGGGGAAGTCCGGGAACGTGGCCACGTCGTTGCCGAGGACGGCCGACGTGTTCGTGAACTGGTTCCCGGTGACCTGCATGCCGTCCCCGGAGTCGCCGGCGAAGCGGACGACGACTCGATCGAGGGACTCGCTGGTGTGCGGTTCGGTTTCGGTGCTCATCGGGCTCGGGGATTCCTCGGGGTTCTCGGGGTGGTCCCGGACCGATCAGGCTTCCGACGAAGTGCCGGCGGCCGCCGCGGCGACCTCCATCGCCATCTCCGGCGATGCCAGCAACGGAGTCGATTCCCGGCCTTCGGCGTCCGCCTCCGTGAGGTAGCGGTCGCGAAGGACGAGCAGCGCTCTCTCGAAGTCCGGGGGGGAAAACTTCTCCAGGAAGGCGATGCCGCCGGCCATCATGCCGTGGCCGCCCGCCTTCCCTTCCTTGCCCACGACCCGCGCGATCGTCCGGCCGGCGTGGCCGCGACGCTCCCGGGTCCTGAGGGAAAGGTACAGGATTCCATCCTTGTGGCCCACGCACAACGCCCACCGTGTGCTCTCGAGCCGGAGGATCATGTCGCAGAACTCGGCGCAGAAATCCGGATTCGGGATCTCGCCCAGCGACGTGAAGGCGACGTCGCCGTAGAGGCGGGTGTGGGCCAGCGCGTAGCCCATGAGGCCAAAGTACTCGCGCGGCACTCCCGCGTACTCGATGTCCGCGATCCGCCGGAAGTCCACCTGGGGCAGGAGCGCGACGTACGCCTCGCGGTCGGCACGGGAGGCCTCCCGGGTGAGGGCCTGAGTCTCGGCCCGGATCCCGTAGAAGAGGGCGGTGGCCAAGTCCGGATCCAGGCGGAAGCGGGCCGCCCGCAGGTACTCGTACATCATCGTGGCGGTGGCGCCGAACCGTGTGCGGACGTCGTGGAACTTCACCCGGCGTGTTTCCCGGCGAAGCGGATGGTGATCCAGGACGACCGTCGGGACCCGGCCGGCGGGCAGGGAGTTGTTCCCCGTCCGCGGCTGCGTGTCCACCAGGGCGATCCCCTGGTACGACGGCAGATCCAGCTCGGTCAGCGGGGTCATGTCCGCGCGGACGGCCTTCACCATCGCCCGGTTTTCCGCGCGCCCCACGATCCCGCCGAAGCCGATGTCCACCGAGCAGCCCTTGACCCGCCGCTCCAGCAGCCGCTTGAGCGCCAGTGCGGAGGCCACGGCATCCGGGTCCGGATAGTCGTGGGTGAGGACGAGCGCTCGCTGGCACCCTTCGAAAGCGCGGAGGAGCCGCTTGAGGCGGGTCCGGCTCATCTCGGTGATCTTCATCCTACGCTCGCTCCTGGGCCGCGGACGGCCCGGGGACCCGGCGCTCGGAAAGGTCGCCGGAATGACCGCGGAGTCTACCAGCCGATCGGCGGGGGAACCACCCTACCCGAGGGTGCGGGGCGAACGATCGTTCAACGCAAGGCGCGGGAGCCGGCGGGGGCGCGCACCCCGGCCGCGGCGAAAACGGGGCAGGGACGGTCTAGGCGGGCTCTCCGAGGTCCTTCTGGGCCTCCCGGACCGTGCGACGAACCTCCTCGGCGGAGGAGCGGGCCGCGGCCGCATCGGCCACTTCCCTCCACTCGGCGCGGCTCATCGCCGCAAGCCGCGACCCCACCGGGAGGATCCACTGCGGGGCCATGGAGAGGCGATCCAGCCCCAGTCCCACCAGCAGCCCGGTGAAGGTGGGATCGGCCGCGATCTCCCCACAGAGGGACACCGTCCGTCCCGCCTCCTCTCCGAGCCGGGCCAGGTCGCGGAGGATCCGGACGACGGCGGGGTGGCATGCGTCGTACCAGGGCGCCAGGTGGGAAGCGTCGCGATCCGCGGCCAGAACGTACATGGTGAGGTCGTTGGTCCCCACCGAGACGAAGTCCGCGGCCGCGAAGATCTCCGGCGCCATGACCACCGCGGCCGGGTGCTCGATCATCGCCCCGATGGGAAGGTCGGGATTGTGGCGCAGTCCCTCGCGGCGCAGCTCCTCGTGGCACTCCGACGCCAGCTCCCGGATGCGCTCCAGGTCCTGCGGGCCCCCCACCATCGGCAAGAGCGCGCGCACCGGGCCGTCGGCGCCTGCCTGGTAGATCGCGCGGAGCTGCGTGCGCAGCAGGTCCGGATTCTCGAAGAGGAAGCGCAGCGACCGGAGTCCGAGGGCCGGGTTCGTCTCCTGCGGCCAGCGCGCACCGGGCAGGTGCTTGTCGCTGCCGAGGTCCAGGAGGCGGATGTCCACCGGTTCCCGCAGGAAGGAACAGGCGGCGGCGGAGTACGCCTTGGTGAGCTCGGCCTCGGTCGGGAGCCGGTTGCGCGAGAGGTAGAGCATCTCCGTCCGGTACAGCCCGATCCCGTCCGCGTCGACGCGGGCCGCCGCATCGACCTCGCGCTGCGTCGCGGCGTTGCCGGCCAGCTGGATGCGTCGGCCGTCGCGGGTCACGCGCGCGGACTTCGGATCCGAGGGCTCCGGCGGGAGCAGGATCCGGAGCTGGCGCTCGCGGGCGCGGATGCGCTGCAGCGTGGCGTCGTCGGGGTGCACGAACACGTGGCCGGAGTCCGCGTCGATGGCGATGGGGTCGCCCTCCCGGACCTCGTCCAGCAGCCCCTCCACCTGGATCAGCGTGGGGAGGTTGAGCGCGCGGGCCAGCACGGCCACGTGCCCCATGCCCGCGCCCTGCTCGCAGAGGATCCCGCTGATCTGCTCGGGATCCACGCGCGCCAGCAGCGACGGCGGGGGATTGGCGGCCACCAGCACCCGGCGCCCGGCGGGCGCGGAAGGCTCGGTCGGCGTCTCGGGGGCGGTCTCCCGCCCGAGGAGCTGGGCCAGGATCAGTCGCTCCGCGTCGGAGACGTCGAGGATCCGGTTGCGGATGATCTCGCTCTGCGACTCGTGGAGGATCTCCCGGAACTCGTCGAATCGGGTGCGGACCGCGGCCGCCGCGTTCACGCGCTCGTTGCGGATACGGTCCGTGACCCATTCCGTCAGCGTGGGGTCGCGGAGGATGGCGCGCTGCGCGGCGAAGATCTCGGCCTCGGTCTTCGGCAGGCTTTCACGCGCCCACTGCAGGTCCGACGCCGCCTCCGTGTCGGCCGCCTCGACCGCACGTTCGAAGCGAAGCACCTCCGCCTCGACCTCCTCGTCGGAGCCGATCCGGTACTCCGGGACGACGGACGGATCCTCGAGGTGGATCTCCGCCCGCCCCACCGCCACGCCGCCGGCGACCGGCTTGCCCGTGAGTTTCCTGGTGCGCTTCTTCGTCATCCGTCTCACACTCCGAGGGTCTCCCGGAGGATACTGCACCGTCGCGCGACGGGCCACGACCTCGAGGCCGAGCTTGACTCCCGCCCCGGAGCAGGCGAGAAACGAGGCGGAGGACGACCTTGAAGATCTACACCAGAACCGGCGACGGCGGAGAGACCGGACTGTTCGGCGGCGGCCGGGTGGCCAAGTCCGATGCGCGCGTGAGCGCGTACGGCGACGTCGACGAGCTGAACGCCGCGGTCGGCGCGGCGCACGCGCACATGCCCACGTGGCCCGCCCTGAAGGAGCGCCTGGAAGGAGTGCAGCGCGCGCTGTTCGGCATCGGCGGGGAGATCGCCACCCCGGATCCCGCCGCCCGCGGGAAGCTCCGGGACCTCGTCACGGAGGAGGACATCCGCGGCCTCGAGCAGTCCATCGACGAGATGGAGGCCGAGCTTCCCGAGCTGAAGAGCTTCCTCCTACCCGGCGGCGGTCCGGCCGGTGCGGCGCTGCACGTCGCCCGCACGGTCTGCCGGCGAGCCGAGCGATCCATCGTGGGCCTGCCGGACGACGTGGAGATCCGCCCCGAGATCGTGATCTACCTGAACCGCCTCTCCGACTGGCTGTTCGTGGTGGCCCGCTACGTGAACCACCGGGAGCGCCGCCCGGAGATCCCCTGGTAGTCGGTCCCGGCGAACCCGTTCGCCCCGCAGCCCGGAACCCGCCGCTCCTCCCGGGGTAGGCAGCCCTTGGGGCCAGGCTTGTCCGGCCCCGCGGTGCGTGCTACGTTCCGCGCGGTCGAGTCCGCACGGGGCGGGTCGTGGGGTGGATGAACAGCTCCGCCGGGAAGCGCGGAGCAGGGGGCAACGGGCGTGGACCATCCTTTCCTCTCCACATTGCTGCGGTCGGGTCCGGTCGGTCAGACCATCCTCGCCGGCCTGCTGGCTCTCTCCATCTACACCTGGACCATCATCTTCTCGAAGCTCGGTTCCCTGCGGTCCGCGGAGCGATCCGTCCGCGAGGTGCTGGAGCGCTTCCGGGAGTCCGGAAGGTCGTGGTTCACGGACGGACTTCCGTCCGGCGCGCCGGGTCCTGCCGCCGCCATCGCGCGCGAGGGACTCCGCGAGCTGCATCGCCAGGCAAAGGGTCTCGGTCCCGGCCAGGCCATCTCGTCCGAGTCGATGCGACAGGTGGAGAACGCGATGGAGACGGAGACCGTGGACCGGATCGCGGAGCTGGAGCGCGGCCACCTCGTGCTCGCGGTCGCGGCCAGCGCGTCGCCCTTCATCGGTCTGTTCGGAACGGTGTGGGGAATCATGAACGCGTTCCGGGGGATGAGCCTGGAAGGCAGCGCGGGCATCGCCGCCGTGGCGCCGGGCGTCGCGGAGGCGCTGGTCACCACGGTCGCCGGTCTTGCGGTCGCCATCCCCGCCGTCATCCTCTACAATCTGCTGAACCGCCGGGTGCAGCTCATCACCGCGCTGATGGACCGCTTCTCCTCCGAGTTCCTGCGGACCGCGCACGCGGCCACGCGTCGGGGCGCGTCGGCGCCGGCTCCCCCGGAACCGACCGCCGAGGAGCCGGCTCCGGTCTTCGCGCGCCGGAGCGAGTAGACGTCGTGCGCAGCAAGCGTCGGCCGGTGCAGGAGATGAACACGCAGATCAACATCACGTCGCTCGTCGACGTGACGATGATGCTGCTCATCATCTTCATCCTCGTCGCCCCGATCCTGAACCAGGGCATCGATCTGGAACTGCCGGAGGCTTCGTCCGCCGCGCCGGAACCGCAGAAGGGGCTGCGCATCTCGCTGGGGCCGGAAGGGGAGATCTTCTTCGACGGTCGGCCGGTGCTGCCACAGTCGCTGGACGATGAACTTCGGCTGCGCGCGCGGCAGGATCCGGATCTGCCCGTACTGCTGGAGGGGGATCATCGTCTCGGGTACGGCGCGGTCCTGGACGTGCTGGACCGGGCGCGCATCGCGGGCCTGACCCGGGTGAGCCTCGCCACGCAGCCGCGGACGGAACTCCGATGAACCGCGGCCTCATTGCCTCCAGTGTGCTCCACGTGGGGCTCTTCCTGCTCTTCCTGGCCGGACCGTCGCCCAAGGCGTTCGAGTGGGAGCCCAAGGACAGCATCCCCGTGGATCTGGTGGCGCCGGCGCAGAAGGCGCCCGAACTGCCGCCGGCGCGTCCGCCGGAGACGAAGCCCACGCCGGAACCGGAACCGAAGCCGGCGCCCGTCACGCAGCCGGAGCCGGACCCCGTGCCCGAGAAGGTGCGGGAGGAGCCGCCGGTCGAGAAGCAGGTGCGGCAGGATCCCAAGCCCGTGTCCAAGCCGAAGCCCAAGCCGCCCCCGCTCCTGCGCCGGGTGGCGCCCAAGAAGGAGGACACCGGGCCCAGCCTCGCCGAGCGGCTGAAGCAGAAGATGGACGACGTCTCTCCCAACGAGGACGCGGTCGCCGCCGCTCCCGTGGCCGAGGCGCCGCCGGCGGAGACGGACCCGTCGCCCGCCGCATCGTCGACCGAGGTGGACGCGGCGGACTTCCCGTACGCGTGGTACCAGAAGCTGGTGCAGACGAGAGTCCTCAACGCCTGGGACACGCCGGGTGAGCGGATGATCCACGGCAATGTCGTCGTGGTGAAGTTCGTGATCCACTCCAGCGGCCGCGTGACGGACATCCGGGTCGTTCAGTCGTCCGGGACTCCGGGACTGGACGCCAGCGCCACGCGGGCCGTGGAGCGTGCCCAGCCGTTCCAGCAGCTGCCGCCGGACTGGGCTGAGGACACGGTGGAGTTCACCATCCGGTTCCGGGCAAGGGGAGGGGACGCATGATCCGCCGACGTCTTTCCGGCGCGCTGGCGGCCGTGCTGCTGACCGCGCTGCCGGCCCTCGCCGCCGGGCCGATCATCGACGTGGAGAAGGACGCCGATCGCCGCATCGCGGCCGGCGTGGATCGCTACGCGGACATCTCCACCGCGGAGGTGGGGACGCCGGCCGGTGACGTCCTCGCGTTCGACCTGGAGCTGTCCGGCTGGTTCCAGGCCATCCGCCCCGGCATGCTGCCGCCCCGGAGCCTCAACGACTGGCAGCGCCTCGGCGCCGAGGTGGTCCTGGAAGTCTCGGTGGAGGCCGGGACGATCTCGGGGGCCGTCCGCGACGTCGGGACGGGGACGCTGCTCTTCGAGAAGCGCTATCCGTCCGGGCGCGGGAGCACCCTGCGGGCCCGCCTCCACGAGTTCGCCGACGACGTCGTCCTGAACCTGACCGGGGAGCCCGGGCTGGCCCGGACCAAGCTCCTGTGCGAGTGGAATCCCGGGGATGGCAAGCGCATCGTGCAGATGGACATCGACGGTTACGGGCTGCGGGAGCTCACGGGCGAGGCAGCGCTGGAGCTGGGCCCGCGCTGGTCCACCGACGCTGCGCGGGCCGTGTATACGTCGTACTCCAGCGGCTACCCGGACGTCTACGTCCACGACCTGGTGGTCGGGTCCCGGGAGAAGGTGGCCCGCTACGAGGGGCTCAACGCCCACGGCGACCTTTCGCCCGACGGGAACACCCTGGCGCTCACCCTTTCCTGGGACGGCGATCCGGATATCTATTCAAAGGACCTGACCTCGGGTAAAGTCCGTCGCCTGACGCAGGATTCCGCGACGGAGGCATCGCCGGTCTGGTCGCCGGACGGTCGCAGCATCGCCTTCGTCTCGGATCGATCGGGAAGTCCGCAGGTGTACCGGATGAACCCGGACGGGTCGCGACAGCAGCGGCTCACCTTGCGGGGCGGTTACAACACGGCGCCGGAGTGGTCGCCGGACGGGAAACAACTTGCGTACTGCGCGCTTCTCTCGGACGGTTTCCAGATCCAGGTGCTGGACCTGGAGACGAATCGGGTAACCACCGTGACGGATCTGGGCGGATGCGAAGACCCTTGCTGGTCACCGGACGGGAAGAGCATCATCTACAGTCGCAAGGCAGGAGGCCGTACAGACCTCTACATCACGAACCTGAACGAGCGCCGCGCCCTTCGAGTGACGAAGGGGTCCGGGACTTACACGGCGCCGGACTGGTCCCCATGGTTCCGAGGACTCGGAGGAGGGAAGTGAACATGCGGTTTGGGAAGATGGCGATGACTCTGCTCGCGCTCGGCGCCCTGGTGTACGCCGTGGGTTGCGGCTCGTCCGCTCCGCCGGTGGAGCCGGCCCCCACGGACACCAGCGACACGTCCATGGACGACAGCTCGGCCGGGGACGAGGTCACGCCGCCGGTGCGCGACGAGACCCCGCAGTGGGTGGATCCCAACGTCGAGTATCGCGACGTGCTGACGGCCATCCGCTTCGAGTTCAACAAGTACCGCATCACGGAGCAGGCCAAGCCGAAGCTGGAGGCCATTGCGGCGCTGCTGAAGGACAACGGCACCTGGAAGGTCCTCATCGAGGGCCACTGCGACGAGCGCGGCACGAACGAGTACAACCTGACGCTCGGTGAGCAGCGCGCGCTGTCCACGAAGCGCTACCTGGTCTCGCTCGGCGTGAGCGAATCCCGCTTCCAGACGATCTCCTACGGCGAGGAGCGCCCGGTCGACACGGCGGCCACGGAGGCCGCGTGGGCCAGGAACCGCCGTTGCGAGTTCCGAGTGGAGGCGCCGCGGTCGTGAGCCGCGAGCGCGCCTCCTTTCCGACGGCCCGGCGCGGATGGTTCCGCGTCGCGGCCGCGGCCGTTCTGCCCCTGCTGCTGGGCGGTTGCTTCGCCACCACGAAGCACGTGGAGATGGTGGAAGCGGACCTGACCAAGCGGAGCGCGTGGACGGACGAGCAGGTGGAGTCCCTGCAGCAGGAGATCGCCCAGGTGCGCTCCGAGAACGAGGCGCTTCGCCTGCGCATGGATGACATGTCGGATCAGCTGGCCTCGCTGGGCGGGGAAGTTTCCAACCGGATCACCGAGCTGGAGGCGGCGGATCGTCGCGTCACCAGCCAGGTCCGGGAGACCGCCGAGCAGGCGGCCGCCGTGGGTACGGACCAGGAGAAGAGCCGCGAGGAACTCCTGGCGCGGATGAACGTGATCCTCGACGAGGTGGTGAAGGAGAACCAGCGCCTCCTCAAGCGGATCCAGTCGCTGGAATCCAGCGCCTACACGTTTGGCCGGGTCCACGTGGTGGAGGCCGGCGAGAGCCTCGCGTCGATCGCGTCCCGCTACGGCATCACCGCGAGCGACATCGCCCAGGCCAACCAGCTCTCCGACGCCAATGTCATCCAGGTGGGACAGCAGCTCCTCATCCCCGGCGTGGCCGCGGAGTAGTTCTCGCCGGTCAGGCGGAGCCTCCACGGGGCTCAGGGCAGCACGGCCGTTCCGGCCAGCGACGCCTGCACGAGTTCCGTGGCGGTCCCCGCCGCCCACGTGCCCACCGTGACCAGCGCCGCAAGGATTCCGGCGCGAACCCACCCGGTGGGAACGGTCTCCCGCAGGCCGATGGTCCACAGCGCCGCCGTCCAGAGCGAGAACACTGTGACCTGTCGCGCCAGTGCCGCCCCCGCCGCCGATGCCGGGAGTGCGGGAAACAGCGCCAGAACGCTGGACGTGGACCGGGGCGGTTGCGGCACGAGGTCCGGCGAGAACTCCGGCCCCGTGAACCACGCCACCCCGAGATCCAGTCCCAGGCCCAGCAGTGCCGGGAGGCCGGCGTACGCGGTGACCGACAGCGCGCGCCGGAACGTGACGCCCGGTGCCAGGAACGTCCCCATGGCCCAGAACAGCAGCGCCACCACGATCCACCGCGCGAGAAGCGACACCGGCGCCACCGCCAGCGCGACCCATTTCATGGCGTGAAGCTGCGTCTCCACCGACTCCCGCAGCGCGGCGTCCTCCACGCCCTCCATCAGATGGGCGGACGCCCGTAGCGAGATGGACAGCGTGAACCACGACAGCACCACCGTCAGGGCCGACGCGACGATCCACGCCGTGAGGAACGTGGGCCGATGGCGCCGCCGCCGGAACGTGACGACGGGCCGCCACAGCACCTCGCCGAGATCCTGCAGGTCCCGCGCCGCAGACCAGGCCGACGGAGCGCCGCGCGGATCTCCGTTGACCGGCGTGGTCCTGGCGGCCCCGGGGGCATTGGAGGACGGGGCCGCCCGGTTCACCAGCCGAACCCGCAGGCGATGCCACCGCCGATGGCGCCGAGGAGCGCGGCATCCGGTCGGCCGAGCACCATGCCACCCACCTTGATGGCCTGGAAAGCGGCGCACAGGAAGTAGTCCGCGCCGCCCTCGGCGGCCGCGACGGACGCGGTCCGGGGCGGGCCCTCGGATTGCGGCGCGGAGACCGCGAGGGCGAGCAGGACGAGCGATCCCACCACGATGCGCTTCATGAGCTTCCTCCTCCTACCAGAGACAACCGTTGATGCCGGCCGCGAGCAGCGCGCCCGCGGCGCCCGCGACGTTGCCGGCCAGGGCGTTGGCCCCGAACAGCACGCCGGCCGCCACGCACACCCAGACACTTCCTCCGACCGGAACCGCAGCGACGGGAATCCCGCCGGCGAAGGTCGCCAGCACACCCAGCATGGGGGCGACGGCGAACCGGAAAGTCGAACGACGCACGAGTTTCCTCCCGGGGAGCGGGACACGGACGCGGCGGGAGTCCCGGAGCTTCCGGTGCAGGCGAGCGAGCCTCGAGTGATGACGACCCGGAAGCTCCGGTGCCTCCTCACCGCGACCCTCTCCATCGCAATCCGCGTGCCCGCCGGATCAGCGGCGTCGATGCAGTTCGTGCACCGGGAAGAGCAGCATCTGCGCCGTTGCGGCGCGCCGACTCCTACGGTGGTCGCAAGCCGTCGCCTCGCCTTGACGGACGGCGAGGCGTCGGGAAGACTCGGCCGCCCTCCGGGAGGAACCGCATGAAGCTCGGCGCGCACATGTCGGTGGCCGGCGGCGTCTCCACCGCCTTCGCCCGCGGGGAAAGCGTCGGCTGCACGGCGATCCAGATCTTCGTCAAGAACGCGAACCAGTGGAACGCGAAGCCGATCCCCGAGGACGAGATGCAGCGCTTCCGGACGGAACGCCGGCGCAGCGGCATCGGTCCGGTGATCGCCCACGCGTCCTATCTCATCAACCTCGCCTCGCCCGACGTGGCGCTGCGGCAACGATCCATCGCCGCGCTCGTGGAGGAACTGGAGCGCTGCGAGTCGATCGGCGTGGACGGGCTCGTCCTGCATCCCGGCAGCCACGTGGGGGAGGGCGTCGCGCGCGGACTGCGCAGGGTGGCCGGCGCCGTGAACCGGGCGTTCCGGTCCACGCGCGGCTTCCGCGTGAAGCTGCTGCTGGAGACGACCGCCGGGCAGGGCACGAACCTGGGCTCGCGCTTCGAGGAGCTGGCCAGGATCCGGGACGGCGTGCGTGCTCCGGAGCGGCTGGGCACCTGCATCGACACCTGTCATGTCTTCGCCGCCGGCTACGATCTCCGCACGCGCGAGATCGCGGCCGCCACGCTCGACGAGTTCGGACGGGTCTGCGGCTTCGGGTCCCTCGGCGCCATCCACCTGAACGACTCGCTCAAGCCGTTCGCCAGCCGACGCGACCGGCACGCGCACATCGGGGAAGGGGAGATCGGGCGGGCGGGATTCGCGGCCTTCCTCTCGGACCCGAGGCTGGCGAACGTGCCGATGGTCCTGGAGACGCCCAAGGGCGACGACCTGCGGGAGGACGACCGCAACCTCCGGCTGGTGCGGGTTCTGGCGACGGGCGAGGTGCCGCGGCGCACGGCCGGACTGCGGACGGAGGCCTGGAAGCGCGGAACGCTGAGCGGACGACGCCGCTAGTCCGCGCGGGCCTCCTCCACCTCATCGAAGACCTCGCCCAGCCGGCGGATGCCCTCGAGGAGTTCGCCCTCCTCGTGGCGGGCGAGATCCAGCAGGACGGAGCGATCGCCCCGGGCCGACGATCCGCACTGCCGCGCGCTGAGGATCCAGAGGCCGACGCGCTCGGCCGCCTGCCGCAGCGTCTCTCCCGTCCAGCCCTCCGGCAGATCGACGCGCACCGCGTCCGAGTCCAGGGCGAACTCGAAGCCCGCGAGCTCGGGCAGGCGACGCTGGAGGGCGCGGCGCACCGGCGCGCGCAGCAGCTCGCGCCGCTCGCGGGTGGCGCGGATCGTCCGGGGGCGGCCGGCGGCCTCCAGTGCCAGCGCCAGCACTCGCTGCGTCAGCCGATCCGGCCCGGGATCGCGCTCGCCGTCCGCGCGCAGCCGGTCGATCGCTTTCGCAGGGACGGCCAAGGCCGCAGCCGCGAACGCTCCACCCACCTCGTCCGACAGGTCGGCCACCGGGATGACGCGGCCCGAGGAATCCAGCGCGGCCAGGGGCGGCGGCTGCGGCCCCGGCGCCCGATCCGCCCCGGTGACGTCCTCCAGGATCGGCAGGCCGGACTCCCGCGCGAAGTCCAGGAGCGCCTTGCGTTCCGGGAGATCGGGGACCTCGCCGGGCACGCGACCGCGTCCGGTGGCGGCCAGGACGAGGCGTGGTGTGCCGCGGCGACCCACCCGGGCGCGACCGGCCAGCGCCTCCACGAACTCCGGATCCACCGGCCCCTCCAGGCGGACGATCTCGCGGTCCGGCACGAACAGGTCCAGCGCGCGTGTGGCGGCCGTCGTCCGGTCGCGGACGATGACGATCTCCTCCGCGCCGCGCAGGACCCCGCAGCGCGCAAAGTGTGCGGCCGCGGCGCGGCGGAGCGCTGGCTCGCCCAGCGGGGCGGGATCGCCGAAGGGCGATCCGCTTCCCTCGAGCGCCCGGCGGTGCCATCGCCGGAGCGTGGCGGCCGGGACGTGGCGGAGCCGCGGGCCGCGGCCGGCCAGGTCGCGGACCTCGGGCGGGGCGGGCGGCGTCGGGTTCCAGGCGTGGGTCGGGAACGGATCGCGGCCGCGCGCGACGCGGAACGGAAGGTCCAGTTCGGGGTTCTCGGGGAGCGTCGACCGCACGACCGCGTTGCGGCCGGCGCGCATCGTGACCAGGCGCCGCGCGCGCAGCTCGTCGTACGCCGCCTCGATCGTCTTGCGGTTCACGCCCAGCTCGCGCGCGAGGGTCCGCGTGGCCGGCAGTCGCGTGCCCGCCCCGAGGTGGCCCCGGCGGATCAGTTCTTCCAGGTACGTGGAGATCTGGCGCGCCAGCGGAAACGCGGAATCTCGATCGAGGGGAACGAACATGACTCCATTGAACCGCGCCGGTGTCGGCGAGGCAAGGCCGGCGCGAACGCGGTACGATGGGAAGTCGCTTCCGCCGGAGGGCCCGTCCTGATGCATCGCCTGTCCCTCGCGATCGTGCTGCTCCTGCTGGCCGCGCCCCTCGCGCGCGCCGCCGCGCCGTCGTCGGCCGACCTCTCCGCGGCCCGGGCGGAGGAGGATCCGGCGCGCTTCCTCTCCCTCCTGGACGATGCCGTCTGGGCCGGGCTGCCCGAGGGGAAGCCGGAGCGTCCGCCCGCCGATCTGCCCCGGCTGCGGGCCTCGCTGCAGAGCGTCCAGGCGATGCTCGTCCTCGTGCCGTCCGGCGACACCGTGTGGGCCGCGGTCGTCACGCGCGACGCGGTGCACACGGACTCGCTCGACGTGCCGCGGACTCCCGTCATGGCGGAGCGGCTCCTGCGCTGGCGGAAGGACCCCGCGGCGCACCCCTTCGATCCGGAGGCCGCCCGGGTCCTGTACGAGGACCTGTTCGGTGCGTTGACGGTGCCGCTGGCCGGCCGCGGGCACGTGATCGTCGTGGCGGACGGATTCCTGCGCGACGTTCCGTTCGGGGCGTTGCTGATGGTGCAGGCTCCGGACGACGAGCCATCGGCCGGATGGCCCTACCTCGCGAACCGCTTCGCCTTCTCGCACGAGGCGACGGTCTTCTCCCGGCTGGGCTGGCCGGGCGGTGCGGGTGGGGACCTGCTCCGGCTGGATGCGGACCCCGACGGATCCCCGCCGGAGGGCGTCGACGCGTTCGCTCCCGGCAGCGTCGTGGCGGCGTCGGCACAGGCCGCCGGGTCCGCGCAGGCCGTCGCGTCCCTGCGGTGGATGCGGAGCGGCGCCCGGGGCGCCCTGCTCGGGGGGAGCGGGGACGCGTTCAAGACGTTCTACGCGCGCTACTTGCGCGAGCGGCGCGGCGGCCGACGCCCGGACGTGAGCGCCGTCCGCCGGACCCGCGGCGAGCTGATCCGGGCGGGCGAGCCGGTGGAGGTCTGGGCGCTTCCCCGACTGTGGGGCGCGGAGTAGCGGGGCCGCCGGGCCCGCCAACCCGGGAAAATCGCCGCCTTCCGGCATCGCTCATTGCGACGGGCGCCCGGTCATGGTACCACCGTGCACTTCTTCCACCTCCAGGCGAGAGGGAGAGGCCATGACCGTGACCAGAGAGGGCGAGGAGCGAATGACCGGAACCACCGGACTCAGCTTCGATCAGATCAAGGCCGAGTGCGAGTCGCGCGACGTGAAGTACGTTCAGCTCCAGTTCGTGGACATCGTGGGCACTCCGAAGTGCGTCGAGCTTCCGTTCTCGCAACTGGAAAAGGCCTACAACAACGAGATCATGTTCGACGGCTCGTCGATCGACGGCTTCGCCCGCATCAACGAGAGCGACATGGCGCTCTATCCGGACTGGGCCTCGCGGTTCTACGAGGCGTCCCCCGACGGCGGCGGCAACGTGCTGCGCGTCATCTCGGACGTCTACACGGACAAGATGGGCGCCGACGGCGCCGGACCCTACGAGGGCGATCCGCGCTGGAACCTGAAGCAGTACCTGGCGCGCGTGCGGTCGGATCTGGGCTGGGAGTTCGTCACGGGCTGCGAGGCGGAGTTCTTCCTCTTCGACGCCGAAGCGCTGCAGGAGGGCGAGCTGGTCACGCACGACGAGGGCGGCTACTTCGACGTCGACCCGGTCGACCGGGGCGTCCTCGTTCGCCGCGAGATCGTGAACCAGCTCCACGAGATGGGCTTCGAGATCGAGGCGCTGCACCACGAGGTGGCCGAAGGCCAGCACGAGATCGACTTCCGCTACGCGGAGGCGCTGTCCACGGCGGACAACCTCTCCAAGTTCAAGTCGCTGATCAAGTCGATCGCGCGGGACTACGGGCTGCACGCCACGTTCATGCCCAAGCCGAAGGCGGGCATCAACGGCAACGGGATGCACACGCACGTGTCGATTTGGAAGGACGGCGCGAACCTGTTCCGCAACGACGAGGCGGCCGGGCACGGTCTCTCGCAGACGTGCCTGCACTTCATCGGCGGCATCATGGAGCACGCGCCGGCCATCACGGCCATCGCGAACCCGCTGATCAACAGCTACAAGCGGCTGATCCCGGGCTACGAGGCGCCGACGATCATCGCCTACAGCCTCGCCAACCGCAGCCCGATGATCCGCCTGCCCAAGGCCACCGGGAACTCCAAGCGCATCGAGGTGCGTTCGCCCGATCCGACCACCAACCCGTACCTGCTGTTCGCCGCCATCCTCGCCGCCGGCGTGGACGGCGTGAAGCGGGAGCTGGATCCGGGCCCGGCCGTCACGGAGAACGTCTACCAGCAGTCGGCGGAGTGGCGCGCGCAGCGCAAGCTGAAGGAGCTGCCCGGCTCGCTGGAGCTGGCGGTCGACGCGCTGGAGCAGGACGAGGTGATCCGGGGCGTGTTCTCGGAGCACACCGTGGAGCACTACCTCTCGTCCAAGCGGGCGGAGATTGCGGAGTACAAGCTCCAGGTTCACGACTGGGAGCTGGAGAACTACCTGCTGAAGTACTAGGCGCTTCCGGCGCCCGCAGGCACCAGGGGGCCCCGCCTTGGCGGGGCCCCGCTGCGTTCGGGGGTGCCCTCGACGGGGGCCGACCCCCGGGGTATCCTCCCGCACGGACCGTCCGGTCCCCGAGATCCCAGAAACCCCATCCAAGCGAGGATGCTTCCATGGCCAACGGGACTTTCCGAACGAGGATGCCGGAGAACGAGCCGGTCCTCTCCTACGCCGCCGGCACGCCCGAGCGCGCCGAGTTGAAGGAGACGATCCGACGCGTCGGGTCGCGGACCCTCGAGATCCCGCTCGTCATCGGGGGGAAGAAGGTCAAGACGGGCAAGATGGCGGACGCCCGCTGCCCGCACGACCACGAGCACCTCCTCGCCCGGTACCACAAGGCGAGCCGAAAGGAAGTGGAGGCGGCGGTCGACGCCGCGGCGAAGGCGTGGCCCGAGTGGTCGCGCATGGACTGGCACGAGCGTGCGGCCATCTTCCTGCGCGCGGCCGATCTTCTGGCCGGCCCGTACCGCCAGGTGCTCAACGCCGCCACGATGCTGGGGCAGTCCAAGACCTGCCACCAGGCCGAGATCGACGCCGCGTGCGAGCTGATCGACTTCTTCCGTTTCAATGCGTACTACCTGCAGCAGATCTACGCCGAGCAGCCGGAGAGCCAGCCCGGCATGTGGAACCGCGTGGAGTACCGGCCGCTGGAGGGCTTCGTCTTCGCGGTCACGCCGTTCAACTTCACGTCCATCGCCGGCAACCTGCCCACCGCTCCCGCGCTGTGCGGCAACACCGTGCTGTGGAAGCCGGCGTCGTCCGCGGTCTACTCCGCGCACTTCATCATGGAGCTGCTCAAGGAGGCGGGACTGCCGCCGGGCGTCATCAACTTCGTGCCGGGTTCGGGCGGCGAAGTCGGCGATCCGGCGATGGATCATCCGTCGCTGGCCGGCATCCACTTCACCGGCTCCACCGAGGTCTTCCACGGCGTGTGGAAGAAGGTCGGCACGAACATCCAGCGCTACGCGAACTACCCGCGCATCGTGGGGGAGACGGGCGGCAAGGACTTCGTCTTCGCGCATCCCTCCGCCGATCCGCGGCAGCTGGCCGCGGGCCTCGTGCGCGGTGCGTTCGAGTACCAGGGGCAGAAGTGCTCGGCGGCCTCGCGCGCCTACGTGCCCAAGAGCCTGTGGAAGCGCGTGGAAAAGGAGCTGCTGGATCAGGTGGGCGAGATCCGGATGGGCGATCCCACAGACTTCGGCAACTTCATGGGAGCCGTGATCGACAAGGGCGCCTACACGTCGATCGAGTCGTACGTGAAGACGGCCAAGCGCTCCAAGGATGCGAAGATCCTGGCCGGCGGCGGCTGCGACTCGTCGACGGGCTGGTTCATCGAGCCCACGGTGGTCCAGACGACGAACCCCGGCTTCAAGCTGATGTGCGAGGAGATCTTCGGGCCGGTACTGACCGTGTACGTCTACGCGGACAGCCAGCTCGACAAGACGCTGAAGCTCTGCGACGAGGGATCGCCCTACGCGCTGACCGGTGCCGTCTTCGCGCGCGACCGCAAGGCGATCGTGCACATGGCCGACCGGCTGCGGCACGCGGCGGGCAACTTCTACGTGAACGACAAGCCGACCGGTGCGGTCGTGGGGCAGCAGCCGTTCGGCGGCAGCCGCGCGTCCGGCACGAACGACAAGGCGGGCAGCGCGCAGAACCTGCAGCGCTGGATCACCCCGCGCACCATCAAGGAGACGTTCGTGCCGCCGAAGCACTTCGCCTATCCGTTCCTGAAGTCGGACGACTAGGCCGTGGCGCCGCTGCGGACGACGGAGCTGGAAGAGCTCCGCCGCGAGCTCGACCGGGTGAGGGCCCGGACGAGCGAGGTCTTCTCCGGAGTCCCGGACGACGCGTTGAACCGTCGTCCGGCGGAGAAGTCGTGGTCCGCTTCGGAATGCGCGCTGCACCTCGTGGAGGTGAACGACCCGTACCTGGGCCAGGTCGAGGCGGCGATCGGCGCGGCGCGTCCGGAGCACCGGACCGCGACGGGACCGTTCCGCTACTCCTGGTTCGGCCGATGGTTCCTCCGGCAGGTGGCGCCCGGCAACGGGAAGCGAATGCCGACGGCCCGCAGCTTCGAGCCAGGACGCCGGGATGCCGGCGCCGAGGCCGCGGAGCGGCTGATGGCCACGCTGGATCGCCTGGAGCGGGCGATCCGTGACAGCGACGGCCTGGACCTGGCCGCCGTGAAGGTGACGTCGCCGGCGCTGAGCCTGCTGAAGTTCCAGCTCGGGGTGGCGCTCCGGATGCTGGTGCTCCACACGGAGCGCCACGTGGACCAGGCGCGACGCGCGCTGGAGTCGGGATCGTCCCGCTCCGGCGCGAACGCGTGAACGAATCGCCGCAAGGAGAGAACCCGTGACCCGATCCATCGACGTCTTCCGGTCCATGACGGCCGACGAGGCGCAGGCCTTCTTCGGCGAGATGCGCGACGAGGTGCGCCCGCTCTACAAGCAGGCGGAGCAGGCGGCCGCGAACACGCTGCGACTGCGGCCGGTGTTCCTCGGCAAGCAGCCCTTCCCCAAGCGCTGCGAGATGATGCGCAAGGCGCTGTCGCTCAAGGTCAACGACGAGGCGGCCGCGGAGCTGCTGGCCATGTTCTTCATGGAGCGGTACTCGGAGGACGTGGGCGCGCTGCTGGACCTGCTGGGCGTGGAGCACGACGAGGGCGTGCTGAAGGACGAGGCTCCCAAGGAGCCGACCAAGAAGAAGCTGTCCGAGGCGGTGGAGAAGTTCACAGCCGAGGGGAATTCCACCCTGCGCTCCGTCCTCGTCCGGGCCTTCGCGGCCCAGGGAGCCATCGACTGGCCGAAGCTGGACGCGCTCGTCTTCGATCTGGAGGAAGCCAAATGAGCACCGTCGCGAGCGAGGGCATCGCCCTCCTGGAGAAGCTGGGCATCACCGGCACGCCGCTGGGTGCGTGCGGCCAGGGCTGGCTGGACGGCGCCGGTGACGGCGAGGTGATCGTGACCACGCCGGTGGACGGTTCCGAACTCGGCCGCGTGCGGCTGGCTACGGAGCAGGACTACGAGTCCGTGCTCACGCGCCAGCTCGAGGCGTTCGAGGCGTGGCGGATGCGCCCGGCCCCGCTACGCGGCGAGGTCATCCGGCAGCTCGGCGAGGAGTTCCGCAAGCACAAGAAGGAGCTGGGCGCGCTGATCGCGTGGGAGATGGGCAAGATCCGCTCTGAGGGCGAGGGCGAGGTCCAGGAGGTTATCGACATCGCGGACTTCGCGGTGGGCCTGTCGCGCCAGCTGTACGGACTCACGATGCACTCCGAGCGTCCGGGACACCGGATGTACGAGCAGTGGCACCCGATCGGCGCCGTCGGCGTGATCACCGCCTTCAACTTCCCGATGGCGGTGTGGGCGTGGAACGCGATGATCGCGGCGGTGTGCGGTGACGTCGTGCTGTTCAAGCCGTCGCTCAAGACGCCGTTCTGCGCGATCGCCATGCAGCATCTCTGCAACCGCGTCATGAAGGCGAACGATTGCGACGGCGTGTTCGGGTTGATCATCGGGCCGGACGCCACGGTCGGAGAGAAGATGATCAACGACCGGCGCCTCCCGCTGATCTCCGCCACCGGCAGCTGCCGGATGGGCCGCCACGTCGGCGCCACCGTGGCCAAGCGCCTCGGCCGATCGCTGCTGGAGCTGGGCGGCAACAACGCGATCCTGGTGGAGAAGGACGCGGACCTGGAGATGGCGCTGCGCGGCATCGTGTTCGGCGCGGTGGGCACGGCCGGCCAGCGATGCACGTCGACGCGGCGGATCTACCTCCACGAGGACATCGCCGAGGACTTCACGCAGCGCATCGTGAAGGCGTACGGCTCCGTGAAGGTGGGCAATCCGCTCGAGGACGGAACGCTGATGGGGCCGCTGATCGACGAGGACGCGGTGACGATGTACGAGAACGCGCTCAGCGCCGTTCGCGCGCAGGGCGGTCAGGTCCTGTGCGGCGGCAAGCGGGCGGACCGGGAAGGCCCGTACGTGGAGCCGACCGTCGTGAAAGCCACCGACGACATGGCCATCACGCGCGAGGAGACGTTCGCACCCATCCTCTACGTGTTCACGTACCGCGATCTGGACGATGCCATCCGCCGGCACAACGCCGTGGATCAGGGTCTCTCCAGCGCCATCTTCACCCTGAACATGCGCAACGCGGAGACGTTCCTCTCGCATCGTGGTTCGGACTGCGGCATCGCCAACGTCAACATCGGGACGTCGGGGGCGGAGATCGGCGGCGCGTTCGGCGGGGAGAAGGACACGGGCGGCGGCCGCGAGGCCGGCTCGGACTCCTGGAAGGCGTACATGCGTCGCCAGACCTGCACGATGAACTGGTCGAAGGAGATGCCGCTGGCCCAGGGCGTCGAGTTCGACGTCGGCTAGCTAGATCGCCCGGCCGCGCGCGGGCATCGGCAGGATGTCCGCGGCGGCCGGCGCCAGCTCCAGCATCATCACCCGCCCGATGCAGCCGAGCGGCGGCCCCGGCCACGTCGTCCACGCGGCGTCGGCCCGACCGGAACGCCCCGGCTCCAGCGCGCCGTTTCTCGGCCCGTTCTCTCCCGCCAGTTCCAGCAACGCCCGGCCCAGGCGACGCCACGTCGGCCGCACCAGGAGCATCGCCATCGGTAGGCGCCCCGGCTTCGGCAGCGGCTCGGCCAGGGCGCCCCACCGGAACGGGAAGCCGTCCGTCGCCCACAGGATCTCGCCCGCCGCGTTCACGAGTGCGGCCTCGCGGCCTGAGGGCAGGACCTGCGACCGGATCGGCCGCGTCAGTGCGGGCAGGATCATCCGCAGCCGATCCTCCTCGGCGGCGGTGAAGGGAAGCGGCCGCCGCAGCCGGATCGTCCCGAGCGACTCGTGTCCCCCGACGTGCCCGATCAGCGTGGACTCGCCCTCGGACGACGTCGTCCGCAGGGTGACCGTGCGGGAGCGGCGCATCCGCGTGAGCAGCGGATCGGGCGTGTTCGGCAGATGCGAGGGAGAGTGGAGCCGCAGCTCGAAGTCCTCGGCCCCGAAGCCATCTGTCAGTTGCTGGAGGGCCGGGAAGAGGTCTTTCTGCCCGTCGGCCGTCTCCACCAGCGCCCGGACGATGCGGGTGTCCGGATCGAGCGTCGGCAGGGGAACGGCGCGGGACATCATGGTCCTCCGGGCGGCACGCCGTTGCCGGCGCACGGGGAGTGGCATCGGACCGCCCGGGAGACTGACGAAGTAGGTCCGTTCTCCTTGCGTCTTCGGTGGATCGCTTACGGATCTTGAGCCGGAAGCGTGAGGATCAGCTCCTGCGCGCGCCGGGCGACGGCCTCCGGTCCGGCTTCGGCCGCCCGCCGGGCCTGCTCCCGCGCTTCCACCGTCCGGCCGTCGCGCGCCAGCGCGGACGCCCGATTGAACGCGGCCTCGCCCGCGGGCGCACCGGCCGCCTCCGCCCGGGCGAACCTCTCCGCCGCGGGGCCGTACTCGCCGTTCAGGAACGCGACGTTTCCGGCGACCATCCAGGTCTCCGCATCCGCGTCGGCGGTGAGCAGCGGTGCCAGCAGTTCTTCGGCGGACGCGGCCCGCCCCGTGCGGGCGAGGCGCGTGATCCACGGAATCGGCGAGGCTCCGGTGCCGGCGAGACGGCGGAACGCATCGTCGGCGTCGGCGCTGCGGCCCTGGGCTTCGCGGAGCTGCGCGAGGACCACCAGCACCTCCGGGCGATCATCCTCCTGGAACGGCCACATCCAGCGATCGGCGTCGTCCAGCCGTCCCTCGCCGATCGCGGCGAGGACGTTGCCCGCCCGGTCGTTCCAGAGGAGCTCGTGGGTGCGCGCGGACACGGCGACCAGGGAGGCCGCGGCTGCGCCCGCGAGCAGCGCGCCGGCCGCAGGACGGGCCAACGCTGGACGGAGCCCGTCGGCCAGGCGCGCCAGCAGGATTCCGGCGCCCCACGCCGCCGCCGGCAGCAGCGGCAGCGTGAAGCGCCCGATCGGGACCAGGAACACGGGCACCGCGAGGAAGGGGAGCGAGGCCGTCGCCGCGATCCGCCGCCAGCGTCCGCCGGGCCCGGGCAGGAGCAGCGCCAGGAGCGACACCGCGAAGCCGATCCGCAGGGCGACGGGAGTCTGCGCCATGCCGTCCCGCGCGTGTTCCGCCCACCACGCCACGAAGTCCCCGTCCCGGACGAACCGTCCCGCATCGGCCGCATTCGCGATGCGCCGCGGGTCCAGCTCTCCGTCGGCGTCGCGCAGTCCGTCCAGCGTGCGCCCCCAGGCGGCGCGCGCCTGCGCGTAGTCCGGCTGCGTGCTGTACGTCCCGACCTTCAGCAGGTTGAGCGGCGCCTTCAGCGAGACGTTCCACACGCCGGTGGCGGAGTGGAACGCGAGGACGTAGGGCGCGAGCAGCAGGAGGAGCGTCGCCGCGAAGACGATCCGCGGCCGGCGCGCTCCGGGACCCGCCGCGAAGGGGAGCGCGGCGAACGCCAGCAGCGTCTCGGGGCGGGTCAGCGCGGCGAGTGCCGCGACCAGCCCGGCCAGCGCGCCGGTGCCGTCGTGCGCGCGGGAGGTCGCGCGGACGAGGAGCATCGTCCCGGCGATCACCAGCAGCAACGCGAAGGAATCCGACAGCGGTTGGGCGGAGGCGATGGCGGGAGCCGGCAGGAAGGCGAGGACCGCGGCCGCCCCGAGGCCCGCCCACGGCGAGCCGGCCGCGCGTCCGGCCAGGAGCGCCAGCGCCGGCAGCGCCGCCCCCGCCAGCATCGACACCGCGAGGAGCGCGGGACCGGCGCCGACGGCGGCAAGCACCGCGCCCGCCAGCGGATAGCCCGGAGGCCAGATCCAGGCCTCCGCGAGCCATCGTCCTTCCGGGATCGCCTCGGCGATGCGCAGGTAGACGCGGGCGTCGCCCGTCCACTCCGCGGACGGGGAGGCGAGGCGCACGAGCGCCGTCACGCGCACCGCGACCCCGGCCGCCACCACGGCCGCGCCGGCCGCGGCCCCGAAGGTGAATCTCACGGGCCGATCACGCCCGCGGCCCGGTCATCTCCTGCGGCCGCACGAACTCGTCGAACTGGGCGTCGGTGAGCAGTTCCAGCTCCCGGGCGGCCTCGCGCAGCGTCTTGCCCTCCTTGTGGGCCTTCTTCGCGATCTTCGCGGCGTTGTCGTAGCCGATGTGCGGGTTGAGCGCCGTCACCAGCATGAGCGACCGGTTCAGGTGCTCCTCGATCCGCTCGTGGTTCGGCTCGATGCCCACGACGCACTTGTCGTGGAAGGAGATGCACGCGTCGGCGAGGAGGCGGCTGGAACGCAGGACGTTGTGGATCATCAGCGGCTTGTACACGTTCAGCTCGAAGTTCCCGGACATGCCGCCGACCGTGACCGCGGCGTCGTTGCCGACGACCTGCGCGCAGACCATGGTCATCGCCTCGCACTGCGTGGGATTGACCTTGCCCGGCATGATGGAGCTGCCCGGCTCGTTCTCCGGAAGCTGGATCTCGCCGATGCCGCTGCGCGGTCCGGAGCCCATCCATCGAACGTCGTTGGCGATCTTCATCAGCGAGCAGGCCAGCGTCTTCTGCGCGCCGGAGAGCTGCACCAGTGCATCGTGCGCGGCCAGCGCCTCGAACTTGTTGGGCGCGGTCAGGAACGGCGCGCCCGTGATCTCCTTCACCTTGGCGGCCACGGTCACCGCGAACTTCGGATGCGTGTTGAGACCGGTGCCCACCGCCGTGCCGCCCTGCGCCAGCTCGTAGACGCGGCCGAGCGCCCATTCCACGCGCTCCATCCCGTTCGTGAGCTGCTGCGCGTAGCCGGAGAACTCCTGTCCCAGCGTCAGCGGCGTGGCATCCATCAGGTGCGTGCGCCCGATCTTGGTTACCCCGTCGAAGCGCTTCGCCTGCTCGGCGAACGCGTCGCGCAGCTTCGTCACGGCCGGGATCAGCCGGTCGCGCACGTCGAGCGCGGCGGCCACGTGCATGGCGGTGGGGAAGACGTCGTTCGAGGACTGCGAGCGGTTGCAGTCGTCGTTGGGATGGATGGGGCTCTTGCTGCCCAGCTCGCCGCCCGCCATCTCGATGGCCCGGTTGGCGATGACCTCGTTGGCGTTCATGTTCGACTGGGTGCCGCTGCCGGTCTGCCAGACGACGAGCGGGAAGTGATCGTCCAGCTTGCCGTCGATGACCTCGTCCGCCGCCGCCACGATCAGCTTCGCCTTCTCCGACGGCAACACGCCGAGCTCCTCGTTGGCCAGCGCACACGCCTTCTTGACGATGCCGAGCGCCCGGATCATCTCGCGCGGGAACGTCTCGCCCCCGATCTTGAAGTTCATCAGGGACCGACCCGTCTGGGCTCCCCAGTAGCGATCGGCGGGGACCTCCACGTTCCCCATCGTGTCGGATTCGATACGGACGCTCATGGAAACCCTCCTCGGGGCTGGTTCGGGCGGGCGATGGCTGTTCGTGCGCTGCGCAAGTTACCCCGGACCCGCACCGGGTGGCCAGCCTCGCGATCCGCTGCTAGGCTTGCCCGCAGCCGGAGGTGAACCATGCCCGCCCTGACCCTCGGAATCGTCTTCGGAGCCTGGCTGCTGCTCCTGTCCCTGGCCCTGCTGGTGCGGGGCACGCCCGGAGGCGACGAGTGAACGCGGCCCCGGGGCTCCTCTTCGGGATCGTCCTCTATCTGGTGTCCATCCTCGTCGTCGGGATCATCACCTGGCGCCGGAACCGCTCCCTGGACGACTTCGTCCTGGGCGGGCGACGCCTCTCGCCGTTCGCGGCCGCGCTGTCGGAGCGGGCGTCGGGGGAGAGCGCCTGGTTCCTGCTCGGCCTGCCGGGCGCGGCCTACGTGGCCGGATTCGCCGAGTTCTGGACGGTCATCGGCAGCTCCTTCGGGATCTTCTTCTCGTGGCTGTTCGTGGCGCGCCTCCTGAACGCCCAGACGAGGAAGATGGGCGCGCTCACGATCCCGGACTATCTGGAGAGCCGATTCGGCGATGACACGCGGCTGCTCCGTGTGGTGGCGATGGGGATCATCCTCTTCTTCTACACTGCGTACGTGGGCGCGCAGTTCGTCGGCGCGGGGAAGATCCTGAACACGACGTTCGGCCTGAGCGAGACCAGCGGCATGCTGCTCGGCGCGCTGGTCGTCGTCTTCTACACGTTCATGGGCGGCTTCATCGCCGTGGTGTGGACCGACGTGGTCCAGGGACTCCTGATGATGATGGTGGCGGTCCTCGTCCCCATCCTCGCGGTGGTCGCACTGGGCGGGCCGTCGGAGGCGGTGGCGGCCATCGCGTCGCGCAGCGCCGAATCGCTGGGGCTCACGCCCGCCGAGGCCGCGGAGGCCGGCATCGCGCTGGGCCGGGACACGCTGGTGATGACCGCGGGCAAGGCGGGCTGGGGCTTCGTGAACGGCGTGGTGTTCGGCGGCATGATGTGGGGCATCGGCTACCTGGGCCAGCCGCACCTGCTCACGCGCTACATGGCGATCCGCTCCGAGCGGGAGGTGGAGACGGGCCGGAAGATCGCGGTGAGCTGGGTGCTGCTCTCGTACTGGGGCGCCGCGTTCGTCGGGATCCTCGCCATCGCGCTCATCCCGGAGATGCCAGCGGACCGCGAGCAGATCATGCCGCTGATGGCGCTGAAGCTGTTGCCGGCCTGGCTGGCCGGCCTGGCGATCGCGGGCGCCATCGCCGCGATGATGTCGACCGCGGATTCCCAGCTACTGGTCGCCACGTCGACGGTGGTGGAGGACGTCTACGTGCGTCTCCTGAAGCCCAGGGCCGATGCGGCGCGCCTCGTGTTGCTGTCGCGCCTGGCGACGCTCGTGATCGCTGCGGTGGCGCTCTTCCTGGCGTTCCGCACTCGGGAGTTCGTCTTCGACGCGGTGGAGTACGCGTGGACCGGACTGGCCTCGGCCTTCGCTCCGGTCCTGCTGCTCTCGCTGCGCTGGAAGGGGATGACCCGCTGGGGCGCGCTGGCCGGGATGGTGGCGGGAGCCGCCTCCACCGTCGTCTGGAAGAACGTGCCGGGGCTGAACGAGATCCTGGACATGAAACTCGCGTGCTTCCTGGTGGGGCTCCTGGCGGCCTGGCTGGGCGCCGTCGCGACCGCCGGGGAGCGTCGGTCGGCCTGAACGGCCCGCCGGCTCGCCTCGGTCTCCCACGGGCCGACGGATCCGGCCGGGAGATTGCCCCGCCGGGTGGAAACGGATACCCTCTTCGGGCGGCCGACGACGGCCCGCCACCCCACGACGTCGAACGCGGCGGGAAGCGAGACCGCGGTCGGTGTCCCAACTCCCGGGGAGACCATGAAGACTCCGAAGGCGCTGGCCCTCGTGTCCGGAGGGCTGGACAGCACGCTGGCGCTCGCGCTGATCCGTGAGCAGGGCATCGAGGTGGAGGGGCTCAACTTCTCCACGGGCTTCTGCTTCACCGACCATCACCGCGCGATGAATTCCCCCCGCCACAAGCTCCGCAACGAGGCGCTGCGCGCGGGGGCGGATCTGCGCATCCCGGTCACCGTCATCGACATCTCGGAGAAGTACTTCGACGACGTGCTCCTGCGGCCGAAGCACGGCTACGGCGCCAACATGAACCCGTGCCTCGACTGCCGCGCGTACATGCTCGGACGGGCCCGCGAGTACATGGAGGAATCCGGCGCGGACTTCATCTTCACCGGCGAGGTCCTGGGGCAGCGTCCCAAGTCGCAGTACCGTGCCGCGCTGGGCACGGTCGCGGAGGAGTCCGGCCTGGGCGATCGCCTGCTGCGACCGCTCTCGGCCAGGCTGCTGCCGCCCACGCTCCCCGAGCGCGAGGGCTGGGTGGACCGGGAGAAGCTGCTCGGCATCTCGGGGCGCAGCCGGAAGATCCAGATCGCCGAGGCGACCCAGCGAGGCCTCGACGTGGACGACATCCCGCAGCCCGCCGGCGGCTGCTGCTTCCTCACGGACGAGGCCTACGCGCGCAAGCTGCGCGACTGGATCGGCCACCAGGAGGCACCGCGCCACGACGCCGAGGCGTTCGTGCTGCTGAAGGTGGGGCGCCACCTTCGCCTCAACGCGGAGGTCAAGATCGTGGTGGGACGCGACGAGTCGGAGAACGCGTTCCTCTCCGGATACCGGCGCGGCCGGTGGGTGTTCTGGGCGAAGGAGTTCACCGGCCCGACCGTCCTGGTGGAGTCGTCGCGGGACCTGCTCTGGGAGGAGATCGAGCAGGTGGCGTCCATCACGGCGCGGTACGGACACGGCCGCGATCAGGCTTTCGTGGTGGTGGGCTACACGGCGCCGCCGGAGACGGAGGAGGCCTTCCCCCAGGTGGACTCGCGGCCCGTGGAGGAATTGACCGTCGCGCCGACGGCCATGGAGCGGATCGAGCCGCTCCGCGTGTAGCGGGATCCCGGCGGACGACTTCCCCCCGCCCGTCCGCTGGCGTAGGATGAAGAGTTCCGGATTTCCTTCCAGGGGAGAACTTCCGCCGTGAACGCTCGACTTCCGCTGGCCGCCCTGCCCATCGGGGCGGTGGCCCTCACCGCCTTCCTGCTGGCCTCCGGCGCCGCGCCGGAGCACGAGCTCCGACGCACGCCTGCTGATGTCCAGGGCCGCGTGCCCGGAGCGTCGCCGCTGGTGGGGGAGACGGTGCGCGTGGAGGGAACGGTGACCGGGACGTCGCCGCACGGGGACTTCTACTATGTGGCCGACCCGGCCGGCGGGCCGTGGAGCGGGTTGAAGGTGGAAGGCGTCTCGCTGGAGCGCTTCCGCGGCGAGTCCGTCGTGGTGGAGGGCACGGTGCGCGAGGAGGATCAGGAGACGCGCCTCACGGAACGTCGCGCCATGTCGTTCGGGGCGGGCAAGCTCCCACCGGCGTCCCTCGTCACGCTGGCGGACCTGACCCTCGACGCGGAGGCCTGGGAGGGAGTCCTGGTGCGCGTGGAGGACGTGACCGTCCAGGGCAACGCGTCGCGCTTCGGCGAGTACGACATCGCGGACGGAACCGGCTTCTACGAGGTGGACGACGAGTTCTTCACCTCGTACGTGGCGGAGTCCGGCGACACGTTCGAGTCCATGACGGGGATCGTCGCCTGGGGATTCGGCGACTTCCACCTGGAGCCGCGCGACGACGACGATCTCGCGGGATTCGTCTCGGGGCGGACCTTCGATGCGGAGGTGCGCGTCACCGTCACCGACGAGACGGGCGCGCCGCTCCCCGCCAAGGCCACGTTCCTGCTCGCCGGCGGGGGCGGCGGATTGAGCCTGGGGCCGGAGCATCGCGTGGAGGGGTCGGAGGACGTCGCCTACCTGCCGGACGGGGAGGCCGTCGTGCCCGTTCCGTCCGGCTCCTACGACGTCGTGGTCTCGCGCGGGATCGAGTACGGGCTGCACCGCGAGCGCGTGGACGTGTCGCCGGGCGGGATGGCGTTCGTGAACGCCGTTCTCCCGCGGGAGGTGGATAGCTCCGGCTGGATCTCCGGCGACTTCCACCTGCACGCCGCGCCCAGCAGCGACACGGGAATGCCGGTGCCGGGGCGCATCGTCAGCCTGGCGGCCGAGGGCGTGGAGTGGGCCATCGCCACGGACCACAACATGGTGACGGACTACACGCCGGTCATCGAGGAGCTGGGCCTCACGGCGTGGATCCGCAGTTCGATCGGGCAGGAGATCACTACGCGCTCGCCCTCGTTCGGGCACTTCAACGCCTGGCCGCTGCCGGCGGGCAGCGCGCCGCGGCCGTGGGAAGGGCTGGACCCCGCCGCCCTGTTCGCGGCCGCCCGCTCCACGCCGCAGGAGGAGATCGTCCAGGTCAACCATCCGTCCATCCCGGAGTGGGGCAACCAGTACTTCGACGTGTACCGGATGGATCCCTACCTCGGCGAGCCGCAGGAGCCCGGCTGGTCCTGGGATTTTGACGCGGTGGAGGTGTTCAACGGCCGCCATCTGGACCAGGGCCTCACCACGCTGCGCACGTGGATGCGGTTTCTGAACGCGGGGCGCTTCATCACGGCGACCGGCAACTCCGACTCGCACCACCTCGTGTTCACGGAGCCGGGCTACCCGCGCAACTACGTCGCTTCCTCGACGGACTCTCCCGGGGAGACGGACGAGAAGGAGCTCGTGGAGTCCGTGCGCCGCGGCGCCGCCTTCCTGACTTACGGTCCCCTCGTGGACTTCACGATCGACGGCGCGCGCCTCGGCGAGTTGGTGACGCCCGGCGCCGTCGACGACGTGAGGCTGCGCGTCCGCGTGCAGTGCGCGTCCTGGCTGTCGGTCGAGGAGGCGATCGTCTACGCCAACGGCCAGGAGATCGCGGAACTGCGCCTGGCCGTGGATCGCCCGGGCCCGGTCGATGTCACCCGCACCCTGACCCATCGGCCGACGGCGGACACCTGGTACGCGGTCGTCGTGCGGGGTGGGGGAGACCTCGCGCCGGTGCGCCGCGGCAGCGGCTTCCAGCCCTTCGCCCTCACGAACCCGATCCGCGTCGACGCGGACCGGGACGGCACGTTCACGCCGCCGGGCAACGTCGCCGACGCGGTGACGATCGCCGAGGTCGACGCCGTGGACGAGAGCGGTGTCACGCGCAACGCGGGAAGGTGGGTGTCGTTCGAGGGAGTGGCCACTACGGACACGGAGTTCGGCGAGCCGGGCACGGGACGCTTCTACGTGGACGACGACACCGGCGGCGTGCAGGTGCGCGAGAGCGTGGGCGGCTTCACGCCGCTGACGCGCGGCGATCGCGTGTGGGTCGGCGGCTTCGTCGGACAGGTGCTGGGGGAGACAATGATCGTGGATGCCACGGTGGAGAACCTCGGACCGGGTTCGGAGCCCGGCGCCGTCCGCTCCCTGGACACCGGCGCGCTCGACTTCTCCGTGGAGCCGTGGGAAGGGCGTGTGGTGGAGGTGTCCCGCGTCGACGTCGTGGGCGGCGCGTGGCCCACGGGAGGCGCGTCCGGCTCCGTCACCGTGGACGACGGAACCGGTCCGGCCAAGCTGGAGATCCCGCCGGGCGTCGTCCTGCCGGAGGGAGTGGAGACGCTGACCGCGTTCTCGTTCACGGCGCTCGTGACCCAGGCCGATTTCAGTCCGCCGTACACCACACGCTACGCGCTGACGCTCCGGTCGGGCGACGACCTCTCGGACGCGTCCGGGCGGGCGCTGTCCGCTCCGGACTTCCGGGCCGGCCTGGGCGTTCCCCGGCCGAATCCGTTCCGCACCCGGCTCACCGTTCCGGTGAGCGCCCCCGAGGACGTCGCCGTCGAGGTGCTCGACGTCACGGGCCGCCGCGTCCGCCGGCTGGAGGCTCCGGCCGGAACCACGGCCGTGGAGTGGGACGGCCGCGACGCCCGGGGGCGCGCGACGGCCGCCGGCGTCTACTTCGTGCGGATGGCCGGCGAGGGCGACGCGCCGCGCCGGGTCGTCAAGCTGCGCTGATCCGCCCGCCTTGCGCATCGGGGGCCGGACGTGAGACGCTGTCGTCCGGAGGTTCTCGCTTGAACGCACGCATCCTGCTTCCGCTGACCGGCATCCTGCTGGCGTTCCCGGCCGCCGCGGTCGAGATCTCCGTCCGCGCGGACGGCCTCGGCGACGTGCCCACGATCCAGGACGCCGTGGACACCGCGATGCCCGGCGACGAGATCGTGCTGGAGGACGGCACGTTCACCGGCACCGGCAACCGCGACGTCGACCTGGGCGGCAAGGACCTCGTGATCCGGTCGCGCAACGGCGCGGGCTTCGTCACGATCGACGCACAGGGCGTGCTGAACAATCCGCACCGGGCGCTGCGAATCACGAGCGGGGAGACGTCGGCCACCCGCATCGACGGGATCACGTTCACGGGTGGCTACGCGCAGGGCGCGTTCCCGGAGAGCGGGGGCGGGGGAATCCTCGTCGCGTACGGCAGTCACCCCGTCATCGAGAACTGCGTCTTCGAGGGGAACGAGACGGGCTTCCAGGGATTCGGCGCGGGACTGCTGGCCTGGGAGGACTGCGACATCACGATGCGCGACTGCATCTTCCGCAACAACACGTCGGGCTGGTACGGCGGCGGGTTCACGCTGCGCAAGTTCTGCGATGCGCTGGTGGAGCGCGTGCACGTGGAGGGGAACTACGCGCTGCACGCGGGCGGCGGCGCGTCCATCACGAACTCCACCGCGATCCTGAACGACTGCGTCTTCCTCGACAACGAGACGACCGAGGTGGACGGAGGCGGTCTGCTGATCAAGGCGGGCGGGCAGCCGGTGCTGACGCGGTGCGTGTTCGCCGGCAACCGGGCGCTCGTGGGGGGCGCTCTGGGACTCGGGAACTACCCGGAGGTGACGCTCGTCGACTGCCTGTTCGAGAACAACTTCGCCTCGTCCGCGGGGGGCGCCATCTGCGTCGACCAGGAACCGTCCACGTTGACCGCGCTGAACTGCACGTTCGTCGGCAACGAGGCCGTCCAGTACGGCGGCCACCTCGTCGCGGGATCCCAGTCCACCTGGACCATCCGGAACTCGGTGTTCGGGAGTCACTGCGGCGCCCCCACCCCCATCCACCTGTGGGCCACCTCCACGATGGACATCGACTGCAGCCTGCTTCCCGGGGGCGCGGCGGCCGTGACCGACCTGGGGACGCTGGTCTTCGGAAGCGAGAACGTGGACGTCGTGCCGGAGTTCTGCGGCGCGACGCCCGACAGCTGCGAGGCCGCTCCCACCACCCTGGGCGACTACACGGTGGACTCCGAGTCGCCGGCCGCCTCCGGCCAGAATCCGTGCGGGCGGCTGGGGGCTCTCCCGGTCGGCTGCGGCTCCACGGACTCGCCGGAGTTCGAGACGATGACGTGGGGCCGGGTCAAGTCCGTCTTCCGCTCTCGCTAGTCGATCGCCCTCCGGCCCGCTAGAATGGTTCGGCCCCGAACCCGACCCGCGTCGAGGGATCCCATGCCGCGCCACGTCGCTTCCCTTCTGGCTCTCCTGCTGACCGCGTCCGCCGGGAACGCGGGAACGGAGCCCTGTCCCGGGCC
This sequence comes from bacterium, assembly GCA_965216835.1. Classification (GTDB taxonomy): domain Bacteria; phylum ARS69; class ARS69; order ARS69; family ARS69; genus BQJX01. The sequence continues at coordinate 1,155,477 of OZ244210.1, forward strand.
CTTCGTCCGGGAGTTCGACACGATCCCAATCTTCGACGCGTTCGGCCCGGCGGAGGGAGCGTGGCGAGGCGGCTTCGAGAAGGTGCGGCCGCAGCTCGTGGACTACGAGGGCGACGGCGACGCCGACCTCTTCGTGACGGAGGAAGACGGCAAGCTCCGCTTCTACCGCAACGACGGGACGCCCTCGGTGCCGGACTTCGTCTTCGTGGAGGACGACTGGAGCGGACTGCACGATCTTTTCTTTACGCGCCTCGTCGACATCGACGGCGACGGGGACCAGGACCTCCTGGTGGAAGCGCCCCCGTACGCGTCCGACGTGGGCGGCGTGCCGGTGGAGCGACCGGGGGCGTACCTCTACCGCAACGTCGGGACGCCGGAGTTCCCGGAGTGGGAGCGCTGGTCCGATCGACCGGATGGCTACCTCGCGGACGAGGCGGGAGACCCCATCCCGTTCGAGACCACGACGCCCGACTTCGCGGATCTGGAGGGAGACGGCGATCCGGATCTGCTCTTCGGCGACATCTCCGGGTCGATGTTCCTCTACCGCAACGTGGGCTCATCCACCGAGCCCTCCTTCCGCTACGAGACGTCGGAGTACGGCACGCTCCGCATCAAGCCGGAGACGTGCTCCCCCGAGGCGCCCGCCGGCCCGGCGCCCCGCCACGGCTTCATGCTGTTCAGCTTCGCCGACATCGATTCGGACGGTCGCCCCGACCTGTTCGTGGGGGACGAGTTCATCGACAACCTCTACTACGTGCGCAACGCCGGAGGGTCGCCGGATCCCGCCTTCGTCTGCGACACGCCGACGTTCTTCCCGGACGTCTTTCGCGCGCAGTACCTCGTGGCCGCGTTCGCGGACCTGGACGGGGACTTCGACGTGGACGCGGTGGTGGGGAGCGGCGTCTCCAGCTCCACCGGCCTCTGGCTGCTTCGCAACGTCGGCTCTCCCACCGCGCCAGCGTTCGTGCTGGAGGACTCGGAGTTCCTGAAGGAGCTGGACGGCGGCAACTACTCCGTTCCCACGTTCGCCGACGTCGACGGGGACGACGACGACGATCTGTACGTCGGATTCCCGAGCGAGCAGCGCGTCGCGTTCTTCGAGAACTTCGGGACCGCGGAGGATCCGATGTACGGGCTCGCCGATCCGGAGTTCCAGTCGCTGCCCGGCCAGTCGTGGGCCGCGCCCGCGTGGCACGACGTCGACGGGGACGACGACCCGGACTTCTTCCTCGGCGTGAACAGCGGCGCCATCCGCTACTTCCGCAACGACGGCCCGGGTCCCGTTCTGAACGAGGTCCTGGACGATCCGAACTTCGGTGACTTCTCGGACCGGATCATCCGGCAGCGCGCCGACGCCCAGGCCATCCCCGCGTTCCTCGATGTCGACGGCGACGCGGACGCGGACCTGCTCGTCGGCTTCACGTCGTTCACGGAGAACGCCTCGTTGCTTTTCTTCCGCAACGACGGCTCGCCCACCGCCCCCGACTTCACCTACGTCGGCGGTGATTTTGCGGGCACCGGCCTCGTGCGGGCCAGTCTGGCCCCGGCCGTCGGCGACATGGACGCGGACGGCGACCTCGACCTGCTCGTCGGGACGGGCGACGGCGGCGTGGAACTGCTCCGCGACGTCTCCACCGGCGGACCGCCGGACTTCCGCTGGGAGCCGGGGTACTCGGACCTCGACGTCGGCCGGAGTGCCGTGCCCGCGCTCACGGACCTCGACGGCGACGGCGATGCGGATCTGGTGCTCGGCGAGTCGGGCGGCGGACTCAACCTGTTCCGCAACCTCGGCGCGGGGGCCCTGGCCTCGACCTTCGGACTCGTGGAGCCCGGTCCCGATCAGGAGGTGGGCGCGGTCGCGCGCTTCGACTGGGAGCCCTCGTTCGATCCCGGCACGACCCTCGAGGTGGAGCGCTACGAGCTGCGGCTCTCTCCGGATCCGTCGGCCGATCCGTCCCAGTGGCAGACGGTCGTGACGTCGCAGTCCGAGGCCGACGTGAACCTGTCCATCCGGTTCCCCCGCACGGAGGACCTGTACTGGACGGTGCTGGCGGGGGAGGACTGCGTCACGGCTCCCGTCCCGGCTTGGCGGCACGTGATCCACGGCGGCGCCCTGCCGCCGGTGGCGGTGGACGGCACGCTGACGCGACCCTCGCCGCCGAAGGACTTCGCGCTGACGGGCGTCTTCCCGTCGCCCACCGACGGGGACGCCACCGTCGTCCTCCGCATGCCCGCCCCCGGCCGGGCCCGCGTCCGCGTGCACGACGCGGCGGGACGCGTGGTGGCCGTGATCCACGACGGCGGCCTTTCCGCCGGCACCACGCGTCTCACCTGGAACGGGCGCAACGCGGAAGGACGGTTCGCACCGCCGGGGGTCTACCTGGTCCGGGCGGAGTCGGCGCGCGGCACGGCCACGCGTCGCCTGGTGTTGATCCGTTGATCCCGAAGCCGGGGGAGACGTTCGGCGCCTGGACGATCCAGGAGATCCGGGAGATCGCCGGCGACGGTTTCGAGGCGCGTGCCGTCGACGCCGAGGGGCGCGAGGTCTGCCTCTGGGCGGGCGCCGTCGGTGCCGGGAGCACGGACGAGGCGGTCGCTGCGGTCCGGACGCGTCTGTCCCGCATCTACCACGCCAGCCTTCCGCGGGTCCTCTCCGGCGGCGTGGAGGCCGATCGGGCGATCGTGACGGTCCAGGCCTACCGGGGCCCTACGCTCGCGCAGCGGCTGGCCGACGGGCCGATGGATGCGCGGGAGGCGCTGGACCGGATCCGGGCGATCGCGGCGGGGCTGGTGAAGGCGCACCGCGCCGGCGTGGTCCACGGGTTTGTGGCGCCGGAGGAGATCGTCCTGGCGGAGGACGGGCGGACGCTTCTTCCGCACCTGGGCCTCGCGGACCTGCTCACGGAGCGTCCCCGGCGGGCCCCGGAGGCCTCCCGGGAGCCGTCCGCCGACGTCTTCGGGCTGTCGCGCTGTCTGGTGCATGCCCTGGAGGGGCAGGATCCGCTGGCGGCCGCCGGGAAGGACCCGGGCGACTGGGCCGGCCGGACGGCCGACGACTTCGATCCTGCGCTCCCGGAGGGGCTGCGGCGGCTCCTGGGCCGGGCCCTGCTGCCGGACGCGGAGCGTCGCTTGCGCCACGCTGAGGAGCTGGCCGGGGATCTGGGGGTCATCGCGGCGTCCTGGCAGACGCTCACCGAGCCGCCCCCGCGGCCCACCGTGCCGATGCCCGCCGTCTCCCGGATCGCCATTGCGGGGGGCATCGTCGTGGCCGTGCTGGCCCTCCTCATGGCGCTGAGGGCCTGCTGAGGGCGGAACTTCCGTGTTGACGCGTCTGGGTCTCCGCCCCATCATCCGGCCCGTGTAGGCCCCTTACGGGGCCTCGCCAGACGATCCGAGCTTTCGAGGTCCCTATCAGGAGAAGTCCCGTGGCCGAAATTCTTGTCGTGCAGTCGAAGATTCGCGAGATGATCAAGGCGAAGGGTTGCTCCACCAGTGCCGACGCCATCGATGCCCTCTCCGAGGAGGTCGCCCGCCTCGTGAACAAGGCCGTGGATCGCACCAAGGGGAACGGCCGGAAGACCGTGAAGGGCCAGGACATCTAGCAGGAACCGCAGGATCCGGCTCGGGACGGCCCAGGCGCCGCCGGGAGCCGATCACGGGAATCAGCGGGAGGCGCCGGAGCCACGGCGCCTCCCGCTCCCTTTTGGGGCCGGCCTTTCGGGGCCCGACGTCAGGAGGAGGGCGGAGAGGCGGTCCGCGGAGCGCGTCGCGGCAGTCCTTCCACCTGCGTGCGAAGCTGCCCGCAGGCGGCCGCGATGTCCGGGCCGAGGCTCCACCGCACGGTCACGACCGGGGCCTTGGGGTAGAGGGCGGTGGCGAAGCGGTCCACCTCCTCGCGGGACGGCCGCTCCAGGCGATCGTCCGCGCCCGGGTTGTACGGGATCACGTTGACCTTGAACGGTCCGCGCGCGAGGCGGGCCAGCCGGTCCACGTCCTCCGGGCGATCGTTCTCGCCGCGGATCAGCACGTACTCCAGGGTCACCCGGTCGCGGGTGGCCTCTGCGTAGCCCCGGGCCGCCGCCATCAGCTCCTCCAGCGGGACCTTGGCCGCGCGCGGCATCAGCCGCTCGCGGTCCACCTGGGTCGTGGCGTTGAGCGACACCGCCACCCGGATGCCCAGGCCGGTGTCGGCCAGCTTCCGCAGTCCGGCCAGGCCGCCGGCGGTCGACACGGTGATCCGCTTGGGGCTCAGGTTCGGGCCGAGCGGGTGCGTCAGCAGGCGGCACGCCTCGATGACGGCGTCGGCGTTGTGGAGCGGTTCGCCCATCCCCATGAAGACGATGTTCGTGCGCGGGCGCCCGTCCGCGGAGATCTCCTTCCAGAGCGGCAGCACCTGCCCGACGATCTCCCACGCGTCGAGGTTCCGGTGGAATCCCATCTTGGCGGTCTGGCAGAACACGCAGTCCAGCGTGCAGCCCACCTGGGAGGAGATGCAGAGCGTGTAGCGCTGGGCCATCGGCATCAGGACCGACTCCACCGAGCCGCCGCCCTCCAGCCGGAACAGGAGCTTGGCGGAGCCGTCCTTGCCGCTGACCTGGCGGGAGACAACTTCCAGCGGCCGGATCTCGTAGTCCCGGGAGAGATCTTCCCTCAGCTCGAGCGAGAGATCGGTCATCTCGTCGAGCGAGTCCACGGCCTTGGAGTAGAGCCACCGCGCCATCTGCCGGAACCGGAACGCGGGCAGGCCTCGCTGCGCCACGAGGCGCTCGAGTTGGGCGAGGGAGAGGCGGCGAAGGTCGGTTCGGGAGCTCATGGGTCGCGGTTGCACGGGAAGGGAGCGGAATCTATCCTCTGGGAAGGCGATCGGAGAGGGTAGCGAACGCGCGGGCGCGGGCCAAGCCCCGAGTGTTCGCGGCCCGTCTCCCGGGAGGGCGCATGGGCTGGCGGATCGGCGGTCTCCGCAGGATGATCCTGCCGGGACTCCTCGTGGCGGTGGCGGGGAGCGGCGGCCTGGTCCGTGCCTCCGACGAGGAGGAGCGTGTCCGGGCCCTGGAGAGTCTCTTGGGCTCCCTGGAGACGTTTCGCGTCACCGGCCAGGTCTCCACGGACCAGGGCCTCCTGCTCCCCGAGATCATCACCATCGAGATCCGCAGCGAGGTCTGCGTGGAGAGCCGGGCGCCGGGGAGCCGGTTCTGGTCGCTGGACTACGACACGTGCCTGGTCTACGTGGCTGTGGACTCCCTGGACGCGGAGGGCCGCTACGAGGCCGAGGTGCCCTGCCTGGACGCGGACCGGACCTACGAATCCCGGCACGGCTTCGGCGACCTGAGACTGGTGCAGCGCGGCCCCGTGTCGTTCGTGGCGGACTCGGACGCGGGCTGGCGGCACCAGGAGACGTTCGCTTCCTCGCGCAGCCAGCGCCGCGACCTCATCCTCACGCTCGGCACCGACACGTTCTGGATCGTGGACGAGGAGGCGCCGCTGCGGACGCGCCCGCGCGAGGACGCCGACGTCCTGCGGAGCTACGCGTTCGGAACCGGCGTGGAGGTGGTCCGTTTCCATCTCGGCTGGGCGGAGTGCCTGCTGGACGAGACGCTGGGCTGGATGGAGATGCGCCACCTGGGCACGGAGGAGGAGAAGCGGCTCAAGGCGCCGCTTCGCGGGACCCCGGCTCCGCGGCCGGCACGGCCGCCGCCCGAGGAAGACGCACCGTAAAGGTCGTCCCGCGACCCACCTGCGACTCCACCCCGATGCTGCCGCCGTGGTTCTCCACCACGCGGTGGCAGACCGCCAGCCCGAAGCCGTGGCCGTCGGGCTTCGTGGTGAAGTGCGGCTCGAAGATGCGCCGGCGCGTCGCGGCGTCGATGCCCTGGCCGTCGTCGGTCACGGAGAAGCCCACCTCGTCGCCCTCGTGGAACGTGCCCACCTTGAGCTCGCCGCGCCCCTCGTCCTCGTCGCGGCACGCGTCGGCACCGTTGGACAGGAGGTTCAACACCACCTGCCGCACCTGCTGAGGATCGGCCTCCAGCCGGATCTCGCCGGGCGGCATCTCCAGGCGGAACGTGATGCGGTCGAACTTGTTCTGCGGCCGGACGAAGTCGACCGTCGACGTCACGAGCGCGTTGAGGTCGAACTCCTGCAGCTCCGTCTCCTTGCGTGCGGAGTCCAGCAGCCCGTCCGTGAGGCGACGCATCTCCGCCACCTGCTCGGCGATGATCCGCGCGCTGCGCTGCACCTTGTCCAGCGAGCGGGGATCGTTGCCGCGGGCGAGCGCGGTGGTGATGAGTTCCGCCCGTCCGCCGATCGCCATCAGGTAGTTGTTCAGCTCGTGGCCGATCTCGCCGGCCATTTCGCCCATCGCGGACAGCCGCTCCGACGACACCAGCCGACGTTCCATCCTCTTGATGACGGTGATGTCCTTCGTGATCTGCAGGAAACCCGCCGGGCTGCCGCTGCCGTCCCGCAGCAGCGTGTGCGTGACCAGCAGGTCCATCTCGTGATCGTCGTCCAGGTGGAAGACCGCCTCGGACACCTTCGGGCGGCCGGAACGCTGGAGTTCCGTCCGCAGCGCCGTCACGTCCAGCGACTCGTCGCAGGCGAACTCCCCGAGGTGGCGACCTACCGTGAACTCCGGCTTCGTCCCGAAGATGTGCATCGTGTGCGTGTTGGCGGAGACGACCGTGCCGTCCAGATCGGCCACGAGGATGCTGGCGCCGATGTTCTCGACGATGTTGGAGAGATGTTCCCGCGTCTCCTCGATCTCGCGCGTCTTCACCTCCACCAGACGGCGCTGATCACTGGTGAACTGTCGCTGGATCTCCATCGCCTCGCGCAGGCGCTCCGTCATCTGGTTGAAGGATCTCGCCAGGACCCCGACCTCGTCGTTCGTCTCCACCGGCGCGCGGAAGTCGAAGTCGCCGTCGGCGAGGCGACGCGTGCCGTGCGCGAGTTCCTGGATCGGACCGACGATGCGGCCGGTGAGGAACATCGTCCCGAACGTCCCCAGCGTGATGATCGCCAGAGTGATCATGAGCACGCGCCAGCGCAGCTCCACGACCCGCCGCGACGTCGCCAGGGTGGAGAAGCCCGCGCGCAGCAAGCCATCGTCCGAGGTTGCGCCGATCGGGACCGTCACCTCCAGACGATCCGGATCGAAGGGCGCGGGCCCGGGGATCGCGTGGGCCTGGTAGAGCGATGGTCCGGGGACCGGCGGCGCATCCAGGTACGGCGACAGATCGCCCGGACAGTGCGGCGCGCGATGCGCCGTCGTGCCGACGGGCGTCGTGAGGATGACGTAGAGGACGCGCGAGTCGCGCAGGAAGCTGCCGAGCAGATCCTCCGTCGCGATCGATGCCCCGCGTGCCTCGCCCGCGGCGACGGTGGCCGCGATGACCTCCGTGGTCTCCTCGGCCAGGCGCCGGGCCGCATCGCTCTCGGTACGCTGCAGGTGCGCGACGAACAGCGTCGACAGGAGCGCGGCGATCATCACGATCAGCGTCGTGACCGCCACCGTGGTCTTGAACCGAAGGCTTTGGGTGGTCTGGGACATGCGCCCGAACCAAGCTCCCAGTGAATCCCTCAAGACGCGCTCCGAACCGTGTGTGGACGCCATCGCGGGAGGCCCGTGGCCGGGCGACCCGCGTCCTCTCTGCCCGCGGAAGCGGGGCAGGAGTGGGTTGCGGTTTCCCTCCGTCTCGGTAAACTTCGTCGCATCGAGGACTTGGCTTTACCATCCGCTCGGGGCGGAGACTCGGGGATCTCGGATCCGGGAGGAGCGATGTCGCCCGAGGAGATCGTGGAGGATGCCCGGGGCCTTCTCTGCCCGCTGCCCGTCATCCGGCTCGGGGAGCGAATGAGAGGCCTTCCGGCCGGTTCCCGGGTGGTTTTGCTGGCCGATGACCCCATGGCGGAGGAGGACGTGCGCCTCTGGGCCGCGGGAGCCGGACACACCCTGGAAGGGGTGGCGAAGGAAGGTCGGGAGCTCAGGCTCCGGGTGAGGAAGGGCGGGGACGACGGGACGGCCGGAGAACCGGAATCTAGCGATTAGTTAGATCGGCAAGCCGAAGGGAGCGGCCCGGATCTGCCCCAAAAAGCGCAACAAATGGTCAAGCCGTCCCCCGGCTTCGCCGATCCACCGACCGCAAGGGAATCACGGAACCATCAGGAGGTCCGGAATGTCTTCCATGCTGCGTTTCCCCGGTCGGGCTTCGATCTTCGCGGCCTTCGGGGTCCTTCTTCTTCTCAGTTCCGCCGCGTTCGGCGCCGGCGCGTCCATCGACGGCACGCGCGGTCTGCTGCGTGTGCACTCGGCGGATCCGCACACGGCCGGCTACGTGGGCGGCTCGCTCTACGGAATGTACGCGCGCGAGACGTTCTCGCCGCTGGAGTCGCCGCGCGGCAACGGCGAGACCGTCAAGTTCGGCGCGTCCGCCATCGGCTTCACCTACGCGCCCACGTCCATCGTCGAGATCTCGGCGCGCGGTCTGGTGGAAGGCCAGTTCGTCGATTCGGAGCCGAACGACTTCTCCGAGAAGGAGTTCGGGATCTCCGACATCGGGCTGGGCGTCAAGACGCTGCTCACGCCCACGCACCAGAAGACCTTCCTGCTGGGCGCCGAGCTCGGCCTGGCGACCACGGCGGGCAACGAGAACGCGCTGTACGGAACGTGGGACTCGGACGGGATGGACATCTCCGGCCGCCTGAACCTCACGTACCAGCACCTGAACAGCAGCGACGACCCGGCGCTGCGGGTGCACCTGAACTCCGGCTACGTGAACCGCACCGGCGACTTCGACGAGGCCGCCTTCGCGTTCACCGCGCTCGGCGGGACGCCGGGCCGCTCCGTCGCTCACGGCGATCAGTTCCAGTACGGCGCCGGCATCGAGGTGCCTACGCCGCAGGGCTGGACGATCTTCACCGAGTGGACGGGCGAGTACGACGTGGAGTCCGACGCGGACTTCGCCGACAACCCGATGCGCGTCACGCCGGGCCTGCGCTGGGCCACCAAGAGCGGCTCCGTCGTCTGGACGTCCGGCGTCGAGATCGGGCTGGCCGACGAGGCCGTGATGCCCGAGTGGCAGTTCATCGGCGGTCTGACGTTCGGCGGCTTCGTCACTCCGGTGACGGGCCTGCTGCAGGGTCTGGTGCGTGACGCCGAGACCGGCGAGCCGATCCCGGGTGCGCGCGTCTCCGTCCGCAACTCCACCGAGTCGCCCGTGTCCACGGACCCGGACGGCCGCTTCAAGACCCCGCTGCAGGAGGGCTATGTCGTCCTGGAGCTGAGCGCCGAGGGCTACAACCCGAAGACGCGCGTCGTGGAGATGGAGGCGCACGACCAGATGGCCCTCGACTTCACGATGTCGAAGCGCAACGTCTACGGTCAGATCCGCGGCCGCATCCGCGACGTGGAGACCGGCGATCCGCTCTTCGGTCGCGTGCGCGTGGCCGGCACGAACGAGTGGGTCGAGACCGATCCGGCCACCGGCTCCTACACGCTGGAGAACGTGCCGGAGGGCAGCACGGACCTCGAGTTCGACGCCCGCAACTACAAGTCGACGTCCGTGACGGCACGCGTGCTCGCCGCCGACACGATCACGCAGGACGTGTCGCTGGAGCGGGACCTCAGCTCCATGAAGGGCGTCCTGTCCGGCTACATCCGCGACGGCAAGACCGGTGAGGTCGTGGCCGCCACGGTGACGGTGCGCGGCAAGAGCACGAAGACCGTGACCGCCGATCCCGCCACCGGCCTCTACGAGGTCGAGGTGGAGTCGGGCAACTACAACGTGTCGGTCAACGCGCCGGGCTACGTCGCCTCCATCGAGGCGGTCGAGGTTCCGGAGCGCGACGCGGCCGTGAAGAACTGGGAGCTGGCCGAGCTGCCGAAGAAGATGACGCTGAAGGGCGTGTTCTTCGATTCCGGCACGGCGACGATCAAGCGCGAGTCGTTCAGCGCGCTGGAGACCGCCGCCAGCTTCCTGTCCCAGAATCCGGCGGTCGCCGTCGTGATCGAGGGTCACACGGACAGCACGGGTACGATGGACACGAACATGTCGCTGTCGCAGCGTCGCGCCGATGCGGTCATGAAGTTCCTGGTGGTGAACTACGGCGTCGACCCGACCCGTCTCGCCGCCCGGGGCCTGGGTCCGCAGGAGCCGATCGCCAGCAACGACACGCGCGAGGGGCGCGCCCTGAATCGCCGGATCGAGTTCCGGCTGATGGAGGACGCCGCCCAGTAGAGAGAGTCCGGTTCCGGATTCCCGAGGGGGCCCCGCGGCGCGGGGTCCCCTCTTCTCGTTTGCGGCGCACTACCACTGGGCGTGGAGCGCGAACCTCCCGTGCGCGGCCACGTCGTCCTCTCCGTCCGCGTGCGCGACGTTGCGGGCGTCCAGGACGCCCAGCTCCGCCCGCAGCCGGAGGACGTCGCGCCACCGGACCGCGACGCGGACGTGCGGGAAGAGGCGCGTCTCCACGACGCCGGACAGTTTCGACGCGGAACCGCGGTCCTGCGGATCGTCGATGTCCCAGAACTCGCCGGCCGGGCTCTCTCCGCGCCGGTTCCACTCAAAGCCGATTCCGGTGGTGAGGTCCGGCCCGAAGTCGCGCTCCGCGAACACCTCGCCGTGCTCCACGTCGGGGCCGCGGCCGTATCCCAGCGGTGTCCCGTCGTGGATCAGGTCCGCCCCGTAGAACACGGCGTAAGTGTAGCGATAGACCTTGGCGAACTCCGCGCGCGCCCGCCCCGACGATCCCAGCGCCGTGCCCGCCCAGGAGAGCCCGACCTGGTACCCCAGCCGATCGGGCTGGGACGCCGACTCCGTGGCCAGGTCGTCCACAAGCAGCTCGCCGTCCACGCGCCATCCGTCGGCGATGCGCCACGTCACGTCGGCCCCCACGAACACGTTGTTGCGGTGCTCCGTCACGTTGCCGTCGACGGAGGTCGTGCGGTCCTGCAGGCGCTGGACGAGCGTGTAGGGAATGAGGCCGACCACGTAGTACGGATCGAAGCCGTCGGCGGAATAGGCGGCGGCCTCGTGCAGTCCCAGGGTCACCCGGCCGAAGCGCAGCTCCGCGCGGTGCGCCGAGAACCACCGGCCCTCGGGCTGGTGCAGCGCCGCCGTCACCGCGATCACGCGCAGCCGTCGACCGAACGTGCGTGCCAGCGAGATGCCGGGGACGGCCAGCGTGTCGTCGGAGAGCAGCAGCGTGCCGGAGCTCCCGGGGCCCCACCGGTTTTCCAGCAGGCCGAACGCCACGTCCAGCGCGTCGGTGCGCCAGGCCAGGTGTGTCTCGTTCACGGAGAGGTACCAGGGCGAGTTCTTGACGATGGCGTCGCCGAGCGGATTGACGTCGAGGATCTTCTCGACGCTCAGGTCCGCCAGGACGAAGACGCCGCCCGGCAGGTCCCCCCGCAGCACGACGCCGCCGCGGTTGCCGGTGGGAATGTCGCCGACGTCGTCCGTGACCACGGCGGACAGCCTTGCCTCTCCGCGCACGGTGAACACGGCCTCGCCCTCGCGGAACCCGATCGGGGCCGCCGTGGGGGCGGGCGCGCCGTCATCGCCCAGGGCGCGCAGCTCCGCGCCCAGCTCGCGCCGCAGCCGCACGATCGGGGGCGACGTCGCCAGGTCGGGGCGCTGATCCAGCACGCCGGCCGTCGCCCGCGCCACGTCGATGCGGGCGAGGGGGCGCGTGAACACGGGCAACCCGTCCAGGCCCGTCCGGGTGAACAGCCAGTCGACGTCGTCCCAGGCGGGATGGTCGGTGGGCAGGAGCTCGGGAGACTCGTCGTCGGCCGGGGCGACGGCCGGCAGGGCGATCGCCATCGCCGCCAGCAGAACCGCCGCCAGGCGGAAGACGTTGCGCAACGCCGGGTTGCGGCTGTGATCGGGAGAGGCCATAGTGGGCACGCTAGAAACCCGTCGTGGTGCTGTCAAGCCGAGGAGTGCCGTTTGAGAATTCCCGTGCCGTCCCGGGCGATCCGCCTGGCCGCCGTGATCGTCCTGGTCCTCGGGCTGCCCGCCGCGTCCGTCGCGGAGGACGAGACGCTCTCGGAGAAGCTCCTGCGCAGCAAGTACAAGCGCGGGGACTACGGAATCTTCTTCGGCTGGCACGATCCGGCGGACTGGCAGTTCGACGAGCACGCCTCCAGCGCCTATCCCATCGGCGTGCGGATCCGGATGCGCGCCTGGGGCGCCTTCCGCGTGGAAGGGGACGTCTCCTACTACCGCCGCGCGGAGGAGATCCCCGTCCTCGTCACCATCTTCCGCACGCCGGAGTTCGACGCCTTCACGGTGGGGCTCACGCTCCAGTACGTCCCCCGGGAGCGCGGCTTCCTGAGGCCGTACGCCGGGGCCGGGCCGGTCTTCGTGTCCATCGCCAACGACTTCCTGGCGTTTCGCCCCGACGTCTACGAGGCCGATCCGGGGAATCCGGACCAGTTCGTCCTGGCGGCCTGGAGCGAGCTGGACATCGGCTTGCAGGTCGTGGGCGGTGTGGACTTCCACTTCGGGTCCAAGGTCTTCCCGTTCCTGGAGTACCGGCACCAGTTCGGGGAGCTCGGGTTCGGTCCGGAGGACGTGAGTCTGGGGTCGCTCAGCGCGGGCGGGATCGGCCTGGAGGTCTCGGATCTGGAGACGGTTCCGGAGGATCCGGCGGTCGGCGGCCGACCCTACGAGGACACCTACGACTGGTCCGGACCCACCGTCTCCCTCGGATTGAAGATCCTGTTCTGATCCGCTACACTCGGTGCGCCCTCGGCCCCCAACCCCAGTCGATCCCTCGACGGGAGACGTGACTCGTGCAGATCCGTTTCCTGGGCCATTCCGCCTTCACGATCCTTCTGGAATCGGGGCGGAGGCTCGTCCTGGACCCGTTCCTGACCGGCAACCCTCTGGCCGCCGCCAAGCCCGACGATCTGCTGGACGCCGATCTCATCCTGCTCACGCACGACCACGACGATCACACCGGTGACACCTTCGACATGTGCAAGCGCTCGGGCGCCACGCTCGTCGCCATCGCAGAAGTGGCGTTCGCGGCGCAGGAGGAAGGCATCGCCGCGGAGCCGATGAACATCGGCGGGAAGATCCAGCCCGAGGACGGGCTGGTCATCCACATGGTGAACGCGCAGCACAGCGCCAAGACCGGGCACCCCGCCGGCTTCGTCCTGGAGGCGGAGGGGAAGAGCCTCTACTTCGCGGGCGACACCGGCCTCTTCGGCGACATGAAGCTCTTCGCCGAGCTGTGGAATCTGGACCTCGCGGTGCTGCCCGTGGGCGATCGCTTCACGATGGGACCGGAGCTGGCCGCCAAGGCGGTGGAGTGGCTCCGGCCCAAGCACGTGATTCCGTGCCACTACGGCACGTTCCCCATCATTCTCCCGGATCCGGATCGCTTCGTGGAGCTGGCCGCGGACCTCGCGGAGATCCATCCCCTTCGCCCCGGCGAGAGGCTGGACCTCTGAGCATGACGTCTGCGCACTGCGGCGGCCCCGTCCGCCTTCTCGTCGTCGCGCTGCTCCTGGCGGCCGCGCTTCCGGCCCGGGCCGCGATCATCCGCGTTCCGACGGACGTGTTCTCGCTGCCCAACGCCATCGCCGAGGCCGCCCCTGGGGACACCGTCCGCCTGGCCGGGAACGGCGGGTCCACGTATCCGGTCTCCAACCTGACCATCGACAAGGACCTGCGCATCGAGGGCGGCTGGCGCATCGACTTCCAGGTGCGTGATCCGCGACTCTTCATCTCCGTCCTGCGCGACACCACGTCCAACCTCACGCGCGACCGGCCGGTCGTGCGCATCCTCGGTTCGCCCACCGTGGAATTCGACGGCGTGGAGATCCTGGACGGCCGGTTCGGCATCCTCGCGGAGGAGGGCGCGAACCTGAGCCTCAGGGACTGCCGCTTCTCCGGGCATCGCAACGTGGAAAGCGGACTGGAACCGCAGGACAACATCGGACTGGCGGTCCGCCTCGTCGGCGGGAGCTTCACCGCCGTCGACGTCCTCGTGGAGAACATGATCACGGGATACAGCGGCGGGGCGTTCGGACTGATCTCCTGCACGGCCACGCTGGATCGCGTCCGCATCTTCAACACGCGCTCGCTGTCCACCAGCCAGGCGGAGCGGGCCGGCGCGGTGTACGCCCGGGACTGTGACCTCACGATCCGGGACAGCGAGTTCGACACGACCGCCACGGTGCAGATCGGCGGTGCGGTCTACGCATCGGAGTCCAACGTCACGGTCGAGCGCTGCTTCATCGTGGACTGCCTCGGTTCCGCGAGCGGCGGCGCCGTGGCCGTGGAGGACTGCGGAACCGTGATCATCCGCGAGTGCGAGCTGCGCCGCAATCGCGGCGCGGATGGGGCGGGTTTGCTGGCGCTCCGGACGGCGGACCTGCGTCTCATCGACTGCACGCTGGAGGAGAACCGTACGTCGTCCGCCGGCTTCGGGGGCGGCGCCTACCTGGAGGACACCTCGTTCCAGCTTTCGGGCAACCGGTTCGCGGAGAACTTCCAGAGCGGCGTCTCCAACATCGTGGCGGAGCGGGGAGGCGGGGTTTACGCGATCCGCAGTGTGGGCACGGTGTCCGGAGACACGTTCTACCGGGAACGCGCGGCGAACGGAGGCGGCGGCTGGTCGCAGGTGGGCGGGGACGTCACGATCCGCGACGTGCGCTTCGAGGGGTGCTTCTCGAACCTGTTCGGCGGCGCCGTCTCGATCGAGCTGGGCGGTGTCGTCCGCCTGGAGCGGACCCTGATCACCGAGAGCTCCGCGCAGTTCGGCGGAGCGTTGAGCGCCTCGTTCACCGGGGACATCGAGCTGGATCACTGCACGGTGACGAAGTGCACGGCCTTCAGCGCCGGCGCGGTCCTCTACGTCGACACCGATGCGGAGATCCGGGCCACGAACTCGATCTTCTGCTGCGCGGATCGCGGCGAGGTCACCTACTGCGGTTCGGGGCGCATCGACTTCGAGTTCTGCAACGTCTGGAACGACGACGCGTCCAACACGCGCGCGGAGTTCGGCGGCACGTGCGAGGATCGCACGGGAGCCCTGGGCAACCAGGCGGCGAATCCGTGGTTCTGTCCGGAGGATCCGGACTACCGGATCCAGGCCGGATCGCCCCTGCAGGGGGCCGCCTCCGACGGATCGGACCTCGGCTGGATGCCGGCCGGCTGCCCTCGTCCGGCCCTGTCGGTCCAGGAGATGAGCTGGGGCCGGATCAAGGCCGGCTACCGGAGTCGATAGCACACCGTTGCAATCCTTCGCGCATTCTCCCGCGAATCCTTCACGGGCGCTCCGATTGACCCCGCGATCGACGGTTTGCTAGAATCGCCAGACGTCCGAACCGTTCCGTGCGACGCCCCCACGAGCGGTCACCCACAGCGAGCTCGTCATCACGAGGACCATGACGCACGACCCGTTCCGCGGCGATGGGGAAGAAGCCTTCGGGTGGCCCCCCCGCTCCCTGACCGCCGCTCCCGGAACGCAACCGAGCCCTGAAACTGACGCCTTCGGCTTGACCGAGGGACACTCCCCTGCCCACGAGGTGATGTCGATGTCGGTTCGCCCTGTCGCGGATGGCACGCTCCGTCCTCTTCGCCTGCTCCTCGCTCTCCTCGTGGTCGCCACCGTCGGCGCCGCGCCGGTTCGAGCGGAGACTGTCCGGGCCGTCCTCGGCTTCGACGAGGCCGACGTGTTCGTCGGCGGCACGGCGGAGGCCACCACCGTCCAGATGAAGGGTCTGATGGCCGTCGGCGCCGAGGGCGAGCCCGAGCTGCCCATGGCCGTGAAGGTCTTCCACGTGCCCGCCGGTTACCGCGTGAGCGACGTCCGCGTCACGCCGCTGGAAGAGACGCGCATTGCGGAGGGCGTCCGCCTCTCCCTTCGCAGCGCCGCGATGGATCCGGGAGACATCCTGTCCGCGCGCCGTCCACTGCCCAGCGGTGAGCTCGCGGAGGGAGCGGTCATCCCGTCGCGGTCGGCCGTGTCGCTCGGCGGCGGCTCGTTCGGCGGCGTCGGCGTCCACAGCGTCGGTGTGTTCCCGGTGCGCTGGGACTCGGCCACGAACGAGCTCGTCTTCACCCGCACGATGGACGTCGAGGTGAATCTCGTCCGAGACGCCGCGGTCGTGCCGGATCTCGTCCGCCAGCGTCCCGCTCCGCACGCGGAGTACGCGTTCGCGGAGGCCGCGAGGGCCATCGTGGCCAACCCGGAGGACCTGCCGCTGCCGGAGCTTCCGGACGTGGAGTCTCCCGAGACGTTCCGCCCGCGGGACCTGCCCAGCACCGAGGGGAGCGGTGTGGATATGGTCATCGTCACGACGGCGGCGCTGGAAGCGGACTTCCAGCCGCTCGCGGACTGGAAGACGAAGAAGGGCATTCCCACCGTCATCCGCACGACGGAGTGGATCGATACGAACTACCCGGCCGGTCTGGATCGCCCGCATCGGATCCGCCTGTTCCTGAAGGACGCGTACGAGAAGTGGGGCACGTACATGCTTCTGATCGGCGGGGACTTCACGAACGTGCCGCCGCGCGAGGCGTTCAACCGCTTCTTCTTCGGCGGCACCGAGATTCCCACCGACCAGTACTACGCCTGCCTGGAGGGCAACTGGAACTCCGACGGTGATGATCTCTTCGGCGAGGGACTGTTCCAGGGCACCAACGATGACCTGGCCGACCTGTTCCCGGACCTGTTCACCGGTCGCGCCGCGGTGGAGACGCCGGCCGAGGTGCAGAACTTCGTCACCAAGTCCTTCAAGTACGAGAAGACGCCCCCGGCCAACTACGTGAAGAAGGTGTGCTACCTGGCCGAGGTCCTGTTCCCGGAGGACTGGGAGTACGGCGAGGATCCGCCGGAGATCATCACGCTCAACGGCGCCACGCTCACGGAGTCGTTCGACACGCTGATCCCGCTCGACTGGACGCGGACCAAGTGCTACCAGACCGACGACCTGCTGGATCGTCCGCACGCGCTGTCCCAGCTGAACGCGGGCCAGCACCACCTCATGACGCTGATGAACCACGGGGACGCGTTCAAGTTCTCGGTGGGCAACGGCGTGAATCCGCAGATCTTCTCCGCCGACACCGACGCGCTGTCCAACGGCGACTACCTGATGTTCGTGATGGCGACGGCCTGCAACCCGAACCAGATCGACCTGGAGTGCCAGGGCGAGAGCTTCATGAACAACTCCGCGGGAGCCATCGGCGTGGTCGGTCCCACGCGGGAGGACTTCCCGCTGTCCGCGTCGGACTACCACGAGGAGATGCTCCGCGTGATCTTCGACTCGGGCATCACGCGCTTCGGGGCGATGTCGCAGGTCCATCGCGTGCCGTTCGTGCCGCTGGCCGTCACGGACGCCACGCCGGACCGCTGGACGATGCTGACCAAGATGCTGCTCGGCGATCCGGAGATCCGGTTCTGGACCGAGGAGCCGGCCAACCTCGTGGTGACGCACGCCGGCAACCTGCCGCTCGGCACGGCCGACGTCACCGTGACCGTGACGGACGGCGTCACGCCGGTGGCCGATGCGGTCGTCTGCGTCAGCGACGCCAACGGGTCCTACGCCCGCGGTCGCACGGACGCGTCCGGCGTCGCCACGCTGCCGCTCTCCAGCGCCGCCACCGGCGACGTGGACGTGGTGGTGACGGCTGAGAACTTCATCCCGTCGGAGACCACGGTCACGCTGGACGCCATCGCCGGCGCGCACCTGGAGCTGACGGACATCGTCATCGACGACGACTCGGTCGGCAACTCCTCCGGCAACGGGGACGGGGTCATCGACCTGTCCGAGGTGATCGAGCTGGGCGTCACCGCCACGAACGGCGGCGGCGCCACCGCCACCGGCGTCTCCGTGAACGCCGCGGTGGAGGCCGGCACGCAGGCCACGTTCAACCTCCTCTGGGGCGGCGTGGCCGACACGGCCCGCGTCTTCATCGGTCCGGATCGCGTGAACCCGGCCGCCATCCCGTTCACGCTGGACTTCGACGCTCCGTCCACGGAGTACATCGGGACGCCGCCGATGGCGTTCGGCTTCGAGGACGGCAAGGGCGATCAGGGCATCTTCCTGTGGCAGGATCAGGAGGGCTGGCACCTCCGCTGGTCCAGCGCCGACAGCACGGTCCAAGTGACCGGCTCCGTCGCCACCGACGGCCGCGTGCGCGGCATGGCCACTCCGCTCCTCGAGGCGGGCGTGGACGTCGCCACGATCAATGCTGGCGAGGACTCGCTCCTCATCGACGGCACCACGGGGCTCACGGACCTCTCGGACGGCGTGGACTTTGCGCTGGCCGACAACACGAAGCTGTCCGTCACCACCGCCTCGGACGCCATCGGCGACATCGGCGCGTCCTCCTCGGGCGCGGGGACGGTCGTGCTGACGGCCGCCAACGACGCCCGTCCGCGGCAGATCGCCTACGTGGACCTCACGTTCACGTCCACCACGCTGGCCACCTGGACGGAGGAGGTTGCGCTCACCTTCGCCGGTCCGGAGCTGGAAGCCTACGTGTTCGCGGTGGACGACTCGGTGAACCCGCCGGTGAACGGCAACGGCAACGGCGTCGTCGAGGTAGGGGAGACGGTCCGCCTGACGCCCACCGTCCTGAACCGCGGCGACGGCTACGCCGGATCGGTGTCCGGTTCGGCCACGGCGGCCACCGGCATCACGTTCCTCGACACGGCCGACGCCTACGGCGACCTGGCCGCGAACGGGCAGTCGTCCGGCGCGGACGGCTACGTGTTCACGGTGGACGACGGCACCGGCACCACGCTGGACCTGACGCTCACGGACTCCATCGGCCGCAGCTGGGTCAAGACGATGGACTTCGTCGCGCCGGCCGCTCCGGACAGCCTCCGCTTCCGCTCCACGCCCTCGGCCATCACGCCGATCTGGGACCGGAACGCGGAATCGGACCTGGCCGGATACAACGTGTACCGCAGCGCAACGTCGGGCAGCGGCCACACGCGCCAGAATTTCGAGCTGGTCCGCGACGCCATGCGCTACGAGGACTCCGGTCTGGCGTTCGGATCGCGCTACTTCTACTACGTGACCGCGGTGGACTCCTCCGGCAACGAGGGCCCGGCATCGGCCGAGATCGAGGCCTGGACCACGCAGGTGCAGCTCCCGGGATGGCCGCGCTCCGCGGGCAACAACGTCTTCTCCTCGATCGCGGTCGGGGATACGGACGGCCTGCCGGGAGAGGAAGTCTACGCCGGCTCCAAGGACTTCAAGATCTACGGCTGGAGCGCGGACGGTTCCTCGATCGGGGACTTCCCGATCAACACGATGGCCGAGGCCTGGGGGACGCCGGCGCTGGCGGACCTGGACGAGGACGGTGATCTGGAGGTCCTCTGCGGGTCCAACGACAGCCGCCTCTACGTCACTCACCACGACGGTTCGCCGGTCTACGGCGCCAACACGTACCTTCTGGACCTGGTGGGCACCGGCGCGCTGATGCGCGGCGCCCCCACCGTCGCCGACGTGGACTTCGATTCCGAGCTGGAGATGTTCGTCGGCACGGACAACGGCCGCGTGTACGCGTTCAACGCGGACGGCACCGGCTACACGGATCCGTCGGGTCTGTTCTACGGCCCCGTGCTCGGTACGCCGCCGCACGGCCCGCTGATCTGGGGGGCCATCGCGTGCGCCGACTGGGACGGGGACGGGGATCGCGAGCTGGCGTTCGCCTGCCGCAACGATTCGCTCTACGTGGTGGATCACCTGGGCAACGACATCGCCGGGTTCCCCCGCGGCCACAGCGAGGCGCACTTCAACGGCCCGGTCTTCGCGGATCTTGACAACGACGGCACCATGGAACTCGTCGTCGGCACCGAGAGCGGCGACGTCTACGCCTACAACCACGACGGCACCGGCTACCTCGGCGGCAATCCGGTGTTCACCACCCTGCCCGGGGCCGTCCGCTGCATCCCCGCGCCGTGCAACCTGGACGGGGACGCGGAGCTGGAGCTGGTCATCACGTGCATGGACGGAGACTGCTACATCTTCAACCATGACGGGACCGGCTTCCTGAACCCGGGCGGGCTGTTCGTGCACATTCCCGAGGACGGAGCCCTGGAGGACGACGCCATCTCCACGTCGCCCATCGTGGTGGACGTGGACGGCGACTCGGATTTCGAGATCTTCTTCGGGCACCGGAACTTCACGTTCTACGGATTCCACCACGATGGCACCACGATTCTCGGCATGCCGATCCCGACGTCGGAGGGCCTGTTCTCCACGGCGGCGGCCGGCGACCTGGACAACGACGGGGACGTGGAGGTCGTGTTCGGTTCGTATGATTCCTTCGTGAACGTCCTGGACTTCGACGGCGCGGCCACGCCGGCCGCGTTCGAGTGGCCCACGTTCGCCGGATCGGCCACGCGACGCTCCGTGTACGGCGAGATCGGTCCGTACCAGACCGGCGTGGATCCTGGGATCGGCGTCGCTCCGCTGGCCTTCGCGCTGGCGCAGAACACGCCGAACCCGTTCGTGCAGGGCACGCGGATCGGCTGGACGGTGCCGCGCGACATGGAGATCACGCTGAGGATCTTCAACATCGAGGGGCGCCTGGTCCGGGAACTCATGAACGGGCCGGTGACCGCGGGCGCCGGGTTCGTGGACTGGGACGGTCGGGACACCCGGGGGGCGCGGCTCTCGTCGGGGATCTACTTCTACCAGCTCCAGGGTCCGCAGGACACGGCCACCCGGAAGAGCGTGCTGCTCCGCTAGCGGGTCCGGTCCGCGCCCTAGACACAGGGGGTCGGCCTTCGGGTCGGCCCCTTCTTCGTGCCCGCCGCCGCCGATCGGCGTCGCCCTTGACAGTCCGCGGCGCTCGACGGAGTCTCCGCGCGGAAGGAGGCATCCATGCGGCGGACGAAGGTGGTGGCGACGGTCGGTCCGGCGTCCCGGGACCCGGAGATGCTGAAGCGTCTCATCGGGGCGGGCGTCGACGTGTTCCGGATGAACTACTCGCACGGAACGCACGAGTCCCACGAGGAGACGATCCACGCGGTCCGCGCCGCCTCCGCCGACGTGGGGCGGGAGGTCGGCGTGCTCCAGGATCTCTCCGGGCCCAAGATCCGCACCGGCAGCCTGCCCGACGGGGAGCATCTGGAGTTCGTCGTCGACGACCTCGTCGATCTGGTGCGCGAACCCGGTCCCCTCCGGCCCGGAGTCCTGACGTCCACCCTGCCGGAGCTCGTCGACGAGCTCCGCGACGGTGAACGCGTCCTCCTCTCCGACGGCCGGCTGGAACTGAAGGTGGAGGTGACGCGGACGGACGCCGTCCGGTTGCGGGTGGTGCGCGGCGGCCGCCTGGCCGGGCGCGCGGGCATCAACCTCCCGGACACCGAGCTGTCGGTGCCGTCGCTGACGGAAAAGGATCGTAAGGATCTCCGGCACGGCCTCGACATCGGCGCGGACATGACCGCGCTGTCGTTCGTGCGCCGGGCGCAGGACCTCGTCGACGCGCGGCGCGCCGCCTCGGAGCTGGGTCGCCAGCTCTTCCTCGTCGCCAAGATCGAGAAGCCCGAGGCGCTCCGCGAGTTGGCCGGCATCATCCAGGAGGCCGACGCCATCATGGTGGCACGCGGCGACCTGGGAGTGGAGATCCCCGCCGAGGAGGTTCCGCTGGCGCAGAAACGCATCATCCGGGCGGCCAACGCGCGCCGAATCCCGGTGATCACCGCCACCCAGATGCTGGAGTCGATGATCGAGAGCCCCGTGCCCACCCGGGCCGAGGCCTCGGACGTGGCGAACGCCATCTTCGACGGCACGGATGCGGTCATGCTGTCCGGCGAAACGGCCGCCGGGAAGTATCCGGAGGAGGCGGTCCGGACGATGGCCCGGATCGCCGAGAAGTCCGACGTTCCGGACTCCGAGCGTCAGCGCCGGTTCCGGTCGTCCGGCATCGCCCTCAGCTCGGACGAGGCGGTGGCTCGCGCCGCCAGCCGGGCCGCCGAGGACGTCCGGGCGAAGGCCATCGTGGTCTACACGGAGTCCGGCTCCACGGCCCGCCTGCTGTCCAGCCAGCGCCCGGGCGTGCCCATCCTGGCGCTGTCGCCCCACCTGGAGACCGTCCGGCGCCTCCGGCTGGTCTGGGGCGTCTACCCGCGCCTCATGCCGTCCGTGAGCCGCCTGGCCGAGATGCTGGCCCTGGGCGAGAAGATCCTGGTCGATGCCGATCAAGTCTCGCCGGGGGAGGCCGTCGTGGTGGTCTCGGGCACGCGAGGCGCCAACCCGGGCGGCACGAACATGATGAAGATCCACCGCGTCGGGGAGATGGAGTAGATCCGCCCCGGAGGTCCGCTCCCCGCGGTCCTCGTCAAGTCGATCCCGCGACCTGCCGATTCGACGGACGAGCCCCCGCTCACCCCGTCCTGGAGGCCGGTTCGTGACGCCGACCACCGCCAGCCATCCCCGGCGCGACGCGCTTCGCCGGGAAATCGGCCGATTGCGCGATCTGCCGACGCCCACCCGTGTCGTCCACGACATCTGGCGGGTGCTGTCGGACGAGAGCGCGTCGGCGCAGGCTCTGGCCGACGTCCTGACCCGGGACACGGCGCTGAGCGCCCGCTGCCTCCGACTGGCCAACTCCGCTTACTTCGGTCTGCCGGAGCCGGTGGCCGACGTGCGAGCCGCCTGCGTCGTCCTCGGCTTCGAGACGATCCGTGGCATCGCGGTGGGTGTGGCGGCGCTGGACGGTCTCGCCCGCGCCGGGCGAGGCGCCCTGGAGCCGGAAGCGTTCTGGCGCCACTCCGTGGGCACGGCCCACGCAGCGCAGACTCTCGCCCGCAAGATCGGCATCCCGGAGTGCGGAACCGCGTTCTGCGCGGGCATCCTCCACGACATCGGCCGCCTGGCCCTGGCCGCGACCGCCCGGGCGGACTTCGCCCGGCTGGACCTGTCGGAGGAAGGGGCGCCGCTGCGCGAGCAGGAGGAGGAGCTCTTCGGCGCGTCCCACGACGAGGTGGGCGGCTGGATCGCCGAGCGCTGGAAGCTGCCGGCGCCCCTTTCGGAGGCGATCCGCGGACACCACGGCCCGCCGCTCCCGGACGACGACTCGGGATGGGCGGCACTCGTCCACGTGGCCGACGCGATCGCGCACCGCCACGGCCTGTCCGCGCTGCCGGTGAAGACTCCCGCTCCGGATCCGCGCCCCGGCGCGCTGAAGCGACTGGGGCTCTCGGCGGCGCTCGTGGACGATCTCTCGGAGGCGTTCGGACGCGAACTCGACCGCGTCGAATCGCTGGCCGAGGCCGCGCGGGGGCGGGGTTGATGGAGTCCCTGGATCGGCTGCGCGACCAGCTGCAGAGCGTCGGGGATCCGATGGGGCTTCTCCCTCTCGTCGACGAGGCGCGGGAGGAGGCGAGGGACGCGGAACGCCGTGAAGCCGTGCTCCGCGACGTGGTCCGCTCGCGCAACGCGGAGTGCGAAGAGCGCGTCCTCGAGCTCTCCGTCCTGAAGGAGATCGGCGAGATCGTCTCCGGGTCGCTGCTGCGGGACGATCCGCTCGCCCGACTCCTGGAGGTCCTGCTGCGCGAAGTGGGCGCGGACGCGGCCGAGATCCTGCAGCTCGCGGAGGGCGACGAGGGGCTGCGGCGTGTCGCGTCGTCCCACGTCGGTGTGGAGATCCCGGCGGCGCCAGGGGAGGACCATCTCGGGGAAGGCATCGGGAGCTGGGTGGCGCTGCGCGGGGAGCCGCTGATCGTGGCGGACCTGTCTCGCGACATCCGGTTCAAGCGGCACCAGGGCAGCGGATCGCTGATCGCGGTCCCGCTGGCCGGCGAGGGGGCCGTGATGGGCGTGCTGGTCGTGTCGTCCACGCAGACGGGCTTCTTCCGGATGGAGCACAGCCGCATCCTGCGCATCGTGGCCGGTCAGGTGGCGTCCGCCCTGTCCACGCTGGACCTGCACGGCCGGCTCCGCGAGTTCAACGCGCGGCTGGAAGGCGACGTCCAGGAGCGCACGGAGGAGCTGGAGCGCAAGACGGAGGATCTCCGCCGCAAGAACGACATGATCACGGACCTGTACTTCTCATTGGAGGAGGCGCAGCGCGAGCTGGAGGTCCGGAACCGGGAGGTCGTGCGCGCGCTCGTGTTCCACGACAACATCGTCGACGCGGTCAACGTGGGCATCGGCGTGATCGACAGCGGCGGGACGATCGTGACCTGGAACCGCGCCATGGAGAACATCACCCGCGATCTCCTTCCCAAGGAGGACATGCTGACGCGCAAGCTCGCCGAGATCCCGCTGGAGAGGCGGGAGCCGTTCGGGCTGGGCCGTGACCTGGACGATGCCCTGGCGTTCGGCCGCACGGCGACGCGCACGAACCAGCGCATCGACCTGGAGGACGATCAGGTCGTCTACGTGAACGTGAATCTGCTCCCCGTGTCGCTGCCGCCGGAGGGAGGCAACCACGTCATCGCGGTGCTGGAGGACGTGACGCTGAACACCATCCTCCACGACGAGCAGGTGAAGGCCGAGCGCCTGGCCGCCATCACGGAGACGATGGTCAGCGTGAACCACGAGGTGAACAACCCGCTCGCCGTCATCCTCGGGTACGCCCAGATGATGCTCCAGCGGCTCGCCGAGCCCGCGAACCTGGAGGCCGCGGCGGTCCGCGCCCGGGCGGACCTCGCCCGAATCGAAGGAGAGGCGCTCCGGATCCGGGGGATCACGGCCAAGCTGGCGGCGCTCGTGGACCCGGTGGTCACGGACTATCCCGCCTCCGAGGTCCGGATGGTGGACCTCGACCGATCTCGCTAGGTCGGCCTGTAAGGATTCTGTAAGGAAGGCCCGCAGCCGCCGGAGGCGCGCTTTCGCGGGGCCGATCCAGGTGATATCATCCCGTTTCCACAACCCCGAACCATGAGGAACCCGATGCGAAAGATCCTGGGACTCGGGCTGCTGGCCGCGGCCGGGCTGATGTACGGCCTGGGCGCGGACGCCGACGGCGAAGCCCGCGAGGTGTTCCTGGTCTACTCCGCGGATGAGCGCTCCGAGCTCTTCCCCTGCGGTTGAAAGGCCAAGGACAAGGGTGGGCTGGCCCGGCGGGCCGGCGAGATTGAGGAGTTCAAGAAGGTGCATCCCCGGGTCTTCGCGGTGACCGCGGGAGACATCTTCGAGTTTTCGAACAACCGTCAGATTCCGCTCTCCGAGTCTCAGGAGAAGGCGGCGGCGATGGCGCGCGTCCTCGGCATGATGGACTACGACGTCATCGCGCTGGGCGAGAAGGATCTGTCCTACGGTCGCGAGTTTCTGGCTGAGCAGGCCGAGGAGCACGGGCTGAACCTGGTGTGCGCCAACGCGGTGGACGCCAAGAGCGGCGAGAACCTGTTCCCGCCGTACGTGGTGGTGGAGCGCGAGGGCGTGAAGGTGGCGTTCATCGGCGTCGTCTCGCCGGAGCGGCACATCATCGCTCAGGTGGAGACCACGCTCCTGGACCACAAGATCCGCATCGAGGACCCCACGGAACACGTCCACAAGCATCTGGACGCGATGAACGCGGAGGCCGATCTCACCGTGCTGCTGTCGCACACGGGCATCGAGACCTCGGAGTTCCTGGCGGAGGATCTGGACGTGGACGTCGTCGTGGTTGGGCACTATCCGGCCGTCGGCGGCACCCCGAAGGAGATCGCCGGATCGCTGGTGGTCATGGCCGGGGCCAAGTCGGACCGGTTCGGGACGCTGGCGCTGAATCTGAACGAGTCCGGCGACATCGTGCATCACCAGGGCGATGCCATCCGTCTGCTGCAGAAGGGCCCGCAGAACGACGAGATCCAGCTGATCGCGGAGGAGATGGACCTCCGGGACAAGGAGGCCAAGCGGGAGCGCGCGCTGGCCGCCCAGCGGGAGCGTGAAGCCAAGGCCTCGCAGTCCAAGGTGGACGAGGTGCACCACCGCGGCGGAATCATGGGCGCGGAGTCCTGCAAGAGCTGTCACACGCCGGAGTACGACTCCTGGGCGGAGACGCCGCACGCCACCGCCTTCGCCACGCTGGCCGAGGCCGACGCCTGGGACGATCCGGAGTGCATCGGCTGCCACGCCACCGGGATCGAGGACAAGACGTACGTCGTGGACGTGAATCTTGCTCCGGAGGTCTGGAACGTGCAGTGCGAGGAGTGTCACGGATCCGGGCTGGATCACGCCCGCGACGGCTCCTACCTCACGCAGGGCGAGGCCACGTGTCTCAAGTGCCACGATCCGGATAACAGCCCGGAGTTCGACTACACGCTCTACTCCAGCTACGGCGTGCATTGACCCGCACCGCCGGGCCGGCTCGTCGCGCGGGGGTTCTTCCGGGAACGGGAGGACCCCTCGTCGCGTTTGTCGTCGGAGCGTCCCTGCTTGCGCTGCTGGCGCCGTCGTCCGCGCGGGCCTGGGGATCGCGCACCCACGAGATCATCAACCGCCGGGCGGCCGAGGTGCTCACCGGGCCGGCGGGCGACTTCTGGGCGCCGTTCGCGCAGAAGCTCGGGTCGCATGCCTCCGACGCGGATCACCGCAAGGGATTCGATCCGAACGAGCGCACGCGGCACTTCATCGACATCGACGTCTTCGAACCGCATCCGTTCGACGGCGTGCCGAGGACGATGGACGGGATGGTCCGGAAGTACGGCGCCGAGGAGGCTGTGAAGTGGGGCGTGGCGCCCTGGGCGATCGGGGAGTGCTACCGGATGACCGTGCTGTCCCTGGAGCAGGGGGACTGGGCGTCCGCGGGCGGCTGGGCGGCGGACCTGGGCCACTACGTCGCCGACACCCATCAGCCGCTCCACTGCACCGTCAACTACGACGGCCAGAAGACGGGCCACGACGGCATCCACCTGCGCTTCGAGGTCCACATGATGGACCGCCACTACGAGGAGACCTCGGTGGAGACGCCGCCGGCGGACTTCCGCCTGGCCCACGACGATCCGGTGGAGGCCTGCTTCCACTGGATCGCCGAGGCCTATCCCGGGCTCATGGACATCCTGGCCGGCGACGAGGTGGCGCGCGAGGTGGACAGCACCTACGGCGAGCCCTATCTGGCCGCGCTCTGGGACGAGACCCACGGAGTCGCCCGGTCCCAGGTGAACCTGGCCGTCCGGGACCTCTCGGCACTCTACCGGGCCGCCTGGGAGGAGGCCGGTCGCCCGGCCCCGCCGGCGGACGTGCCCTCCCTCCGGATGCTGCCCGTGGACGTTCTGGACCCGCCTCCGGCCTCCGGCGGCCGATCGGCCTGGGGGGCGGTCCTCCTGGCCGGCGGCGTCATCGCGGCAGCACTGACGTTCGGAGCCCGTTAGGCGTCATCACTCCGTGGCTCAAGCCCGCCTCCAAACCTGCCGATTCTCGACGAGACGCCCGGAATCCGGAGGTGGCGGGTGGGAGCCAAGCGGGTCCTCATCGTCGATGATCAGGAGAGCATGCGCGACATGCTCGCCGACCTTCTCGACATGATGGGGCACGAGCCGGAGTCGGTGGAGGGCGCGCACCAGGCGCTGGAGCGCCTGCAGAACGAGAACATCGATCTCGTCATCACCGACCTCAATATGCCCGAGATGGACGGCATGGAACTCATGAAGCGCATCAAGGAGCGCACCCCGCAGCTCCCCGTCATCGTCATCACCGGCTACGGGACCTTCCACACGGAGAAGCAGGTCCTCACCCACGGGGCCGACGGGTACATCCCGAAGCCCTGCACGATCGTCCGCGTGCAGGAGACCGTGAACGCCGCTCTCGGCGCCGCCTGACCCACCCTTCCTCCGATCCATCGCCGTTGTGCGTGGTATCCTCCCGGGCCGCAGGGAGGGGATCTTGTCCTGGTACGTCGAAGCGTTCGGAGCCTGGTACGCCGTGGTCTACCCGCACCGGGACGCCTCCGAGGCCGATCGGCTCGTGACGTCGCTCGGCCGGGTGACGGAGCTGGCCGGGCGACGGATCCTGGACGTGGGCTGCGGCGAGGGACGGCACCTGCAGCGCCTGGCGGGAGCCGGGGCGCTCCCGGTGGGGCTGGACCTGTCGGAGACGCTCCTGGCCCAGGCGGGGCGGGTGCGCGACGGGGTCGGGGGAGCGTGGCCGCTCGTTCGGGCGGACATGCGCTTCCTCCCGGTCCGCACCGCCGTGTTCGACGGCGTGACCAGCCTCTTCACGGCGTTCGGCTACTTCGACGGCGACGGGGACCACCGGGCGCTGGCCGAGGCCGCCCGGACGATCCGCCCCGGCGGCGTCCACGTCCTCGACTTCCTGAACCGCGATCGCGTCCGGGCGCATCCCAACCCGGAGACGGAGAGGACCCGGGGCGACTGGACGATCCGGGAGTCCCGCCGGATCGAGGCCGACCGCGTGGTGAAGCGCGTCGTCGTCACGCCGGCGCTCGGCGGGGATCCCGTGGCCGACTACGAGGAGCGCGTGAACTTGCACGGACGCGAGGAGCTGGAGGCGATGCTGCGGGACGTCGGCCTCTCGGTGCGGCACGTCTGGGGAGAGTACGACGGCTCCCCGTTCCATCCCGATTCGTCCTCGCGCCTGGTGCTGATCAGCGCGCGGGAGGACACGTGAGCGTGACGACGGGCGCCCCGGGCGCGGTCGCGGTGCCGTCGTCGGCCGAGGGCTTCCACGGCGACTGGATGCGTGGCCGGGAGTCCGCCACGCGGTTCCTGCCGCGGCACCCGTCGCGCCCCGATGACTGGGAGGACCGGATCCGGCGACTCGACGGACGTCCCAGCTTCCCGGCGCTCTGGCAGCGGGCGGCCGCCGATGCCGATCGGCTCGGCGCGGACGAGGCGGCGCGCCGCAACGCCGAGGCGCTGGCCGCGGGCGAGGCGCTGTGCCTGACCACGGGACAGCAGCCCGGCCTTTTCCTCGGTCCGCTCTACTCCCTCTACAAGGCGATGACGGCCGTCGTGCTGGCGCGCGATCTCGCCGCGCGACTGGATCGGCCGGTGGTGCCGGTGTTCTGGAACGCGGCCGACGACAGCGACTTCGCGGAGGTGGGGCAGGCCCACCTGGCGGCGGACGACTTCCGATTGGCGCGCGTGGCGCTGGACGGCGGGGATCTGCCGGCGGGCGGGATGGTCGGGCACCTGTCGATCGACGGGACGCGGCGGGCCTTCGGGGCCGCGCACGACGTCCTGCGCGAGCGGCCCGCCGAGCACGCGCTCCGAGAGTGCCTGGAGCGCTCGCTGGAGCGCGCAAACGACCACGGCGAGCTCGCCTCGGCGCTCCTTTACGATCTGCTGCGCGGGACCGGCGTCGTGGTGGTGGACGGTCGATGGGGAGAGCTGCGCCGCGGCGCCTCCGAGCTGTTCGCCCGCTACGCCGCGCGCCGCGCCGAGGTCCGGGAGGCGGTGAACGCGGCGGGCGATGCGCTGAAGGCGGCGGGCTACCGGGCCCGCATCTCTCCCGAGTCGGCCGACCACGCGCTGTTCGCGCTGCAGGACGGCGTGCGGCTGCCGTTCCCGGACGACGACGAGGCGCTGGCGCGGGCGGCGGAGTCCACGCCGGAGCGACTCTCGCCGAACGTCGTGCTGCGGCCGCTCGTGCAGGATTCGCTCCTGCCGAACGTCGCCACGATCGGCGGACCGGGCGAGATCTCCTACCACGCGCAGCTGGCGCCGGTGTACGCGGCGCTGGACGTCGACATGCCCGTTCTGTTCCCGCGCTTCGAGGCCACGCTGGTCCCGGCCGGGGTGGCCGACCTGGCGAGGCGCCGGGGCGGCGATCTGGCGGACTTCGTGCGGGACTTCGACGCGGCGATGCAGGCGACGGCCGCCGACGCCCTGCCGGCGTCCCTGCGGGCGGCGCTGGCGGACGTGGAACGCGCCAGCGGGGACGGGTTGCAGCGGCTCCGCACCGAGGCCGAGGCGTTCGACGGCAAGCTGCCCGGGACCGTCGACGACGCGGGCAAGCGCATCGCCGACGCGCTCGGCAAGGTGCGCGCGCGCCTCGCCAAGGCGGCGCGAGCGCGGGACGCGGAGCGAGATCCGAACCTGGCCGCGTACCGCGAGTTCCTGCGGCCGCGCGGCGTGCCGCAGGAGCGTGTTCTCTCGGCGCTCTCGCTCTTCCTGGAGAGCACGACCCACCCGCTGGACTGCCTAGCCGAACCGCTGGCCGCACACCTGGAGAGCGCGAAGGCCGGCCGGCCGGAACACTGGCTGCTGCCGCTCGGCGGCTGCCGGGAGGAGAGCGCATGAACGTGACGGCGTTCGGGGCGCACCCCGACGACGCGGACCTGTATGCGGGCGGTCTCGTCGCCGGGCTGGCGCGCCGCGGAGCGAACGTCACGCTCGTGGATCTCACCCGCGGCGAGCTGGGCACGCGCGGCGACGTGGACACCCGGGCGGACGAGGCGGCGGAGGCCGCGCGCCTCCTCGGCGCGGACCGCGAGCAGCTGGGCCTCCCCGACGGCAGCCTGTCGGCGACCGACGAGGCGCAGGTCCGGGCCGTCGTCGAGGCGATGCGTCGCCTGCGTCCGGATCTTGTGCTGGCCCCGTGGAAGGAGGACCTGCACCCGGACCACGCGCAGACCTACGAGCTGATCCGTCGCGCGCGATTCCTGTCGCGCGTGTCGCGCACGCCCGCGTCCGGCGATCCGTTCCGCCCCGGGGACCTGCTGTTCTACGAGCAGAAGATCCCGTTCGCGCCGCAGCTCATCGTGGACATCTCCGCGGACATGGAGACCAAGCGGCGCGCGGTGCGGGCGTTCGGGACGCAGTTCTTCCGCGATCCGTCGGATCCCGTGATCACGGAGATCTCCGATCCCGAGTTCCACGAGATGCTGGAGGCGCGGGCCCGCGTGCACGGCTACCGGATCGGGGCGGCGTGGGGAGAGGCGTACCGGCGCGAGGGACCGCACCCGGTGCGGGATCCGCTCCACCTGGCGGGGGAGGCCGCGAAATGAGAATCGGGATGGTGTGCTACGCCAGCCACGGCGGCAGCGGCATCGTGGCGACGGAGCTGGGGGCGGAGCTCGCCGCGCGCGGCCACGAGGTTCACTTCATCACGAACGACGTGCCGGTCCGGATGAACCGCTACCGCGAGAACCTGTTCTTCCACCGCGTGGAAGTGGACACCTATCCGGTGTTCGCCTACACGCCGTACTCGCTGAATCTCGCCGCGAAGATCCTGGACGTCATCCGCTCCGACGGCCTCGACGTGATCCACGCCCACTACGCCGTGCCGCACGCCACGTCGGCGTTCCTGGCCAAGGAGATGTGCGAGACGTGCGGCGTGAAGACCGTGACGACGCTGCACGGAACGGACATCACGCTGGTGGGGCTCAAGCCGTCGTTCTACGAGATCACACGCTTCTCCATCAAGCGGAGCGACCGCGTGACCACGGTTTCGGAGTGGCTGAAGGAGCAGACGCTCTCGAACTTCCCCGACGCCGGCGACATCACGGTCGTGCCCAACTTCATCGACTCGGAGCGGTTCCGTCCGTTCGCCCCCGGCAAGGAGCGGTGCGCGTGGGCGGGCAAGCAGGGCGAGTTCGTGCTCATGCACGCGTCCAACTTCCGTCCGGTGAAGAACGTGCAGCGCGTCCTCGACGTCTACGAGCGCCTGCGCGATCGCTATCCGGTTCGCCTTCTCATGGTGGGCGACGGTCCCGAGCTGCCGGCCGCGCAGGAGCGCGCGCGCAACGCGGGCTGGGGAGACGCCGTGCACTTCCTGGGCGCGCAGGAGTACATCGAGGACATCCTCCCGCTGGCGGATCTTTTCCTGTTGCCGTCGGAGCACGAGAGCTTCGGGCTGACCGCGCTGGAGGCGATGAGCTGCGGCGTTGCGGTGCTCGCCACGAACAACGGCGGCACGCGCGAGATCCTGCGCCACGGCGAGAACGGATTC
Organism: bacterium; assembly: GCA_965216835.1. Taxonomy (GTDB): domain Bacteria; phylum ARS69; class ARS69; order ARS69; family ARS69; genus BQJX01. Next base: position 1,187,293 of record OZ244210.1, read on the forward strand.
CTGCACGCCCCGGACGACGTCGACGGCATGACGGCCAGCGTGGCGTCGCTGCTCGACTGCCCGGAGAAGCTGGAAGCGCTGGAGGCCGAAGCGCGACGCACGGCGGTGGAGGACTTTCCCGTGCAGCGCGCCGTCGACGCGTACCTGCGCGTCTACCAGGAAGCCATGGACGGATGAGTTCCATGGAGCGCGCCGCCCAGGTTCCCAATTCCGACGGCGATCCGCTCCGGCTGGACGTTCGCCGCCCGGAGGGCGACGGTCCGTTTCCCGTCGTCGTGATCCTGCACGGGTACAAGGGCTTCAAGGACTGGGGCATGTTCCCGCCCACCGCGCGCCGGCTGGTCGAGGCCGGGCTGGCCACCGTCGCGATGAACACGTCGCACAACGGCGTCGGACCGTCCCTGGACTCGTTCGACGAGCCCGAGCGGTTCGCCGTGAACACGCCGGGCCGCGAGGCGGACGATGTTGCGGCGGTGCTGGACGCGGTCGCCGACGGTTCCCTGGACGATGCGCTGGATCCCGACCGGATCGGGCTGCTCGGGCACAGCCGGGGCGGGGGCGTGGTCCTGCTCGCGGCCGCGCGGGATCCGCGGGTGCGTGCGGTCGTGACGTGGGCCTCCATTGCCCGCTTCGACCGGACGACGGACCGGGCCAAGGAGGAATGGCGCCGCCGGGGCTACCGCGAGATCCCGAACCTACGCACCGGCGAGATCCTCCGCGAGGACGTCTCCGTGCTGGAGGACCTGGAGAGGAACCGCGACACCTACGATCTGGAGGCCGCATGCCGCCGGATGAAGGCCCCGCTGCTGGCCGTTCACGGCGAGCGCGACGAGGCGGTGGATTGTGGGGAGGCGGAGAACCTGGCCGCCTGGGCCGGGGAGGAAGGCCGGGCGCTCGTCGTCGCGAAGGCCGGGCACACGTTCGGGGCGGTGCAGCCCTGGGCCGGGCCCACCGCCGCGTGGGAGGCGGCGGTGGAGGCCACGGTCCGCGAGTTCCGGGAGCGGCTGCGCTAGCGGAGTCGCACCACCTTCGCGCGGCCCCGGGTCCAGCGACCGCGCCCGCACCGCGTCCCGCGCCGACAGCCGACCGTCCTCGTGGGCTCCCCCACGCCTCGATTGCATCGTCCGCGCCGCATGAGCTCGATGCCGTACCGTCCGGACCTGGCCTCCACGCGCGCCGGCTCGATCACCGGCGTCGCGGGAGCCAGGGCGCGGGGGCCGGGGTCAACCGGCGGCGTTCATGCGCCGGAAGTAGTCGCGCGTGGCCTCCGTCACACGTGGCGCCAGGAGGAGTGCCGTCACCACGGTGGGCACGGACATCAGCGCGAACGCAGTGTCCAGCATGTTGATGACGAGGTCCTGCGTCCAGATCGCCCCGACCACGATCGATGCGAGGTAGACCCACTCGTAGCGCGGACCCCAGCGCTCGCCCAGGACGTAGACCGCGCACTTCCGCGAGTAGTACGAGTAGGACAGCACGGTGGAGAGTGAGAAGAGCAGGATAACCACCGTCAGGAGCGGACCGCCGATCCCCGGCAGCCCCGCCTCGAACGCACCGGCCGTGAGGATGACGCCGTCCGCGCCCGCCGGAGCCGTGCCGCCGGCGGTCAGAAGCACCAGCGCGGTCAGCGTGCAGACGATGTTCGTGTCGATGAAGGGGCCGAGCATCGCCACGAGTCCCTCGCGCACGGGTTCGTCGGTCCGGGCCGCGCCGTGGGCCAGCGGTGCCGTCCCGATGCCCGCCTCGTTGGAGAACGCCGCGCGCCGCACGCCGGTGATCATCGCCTCCTTCATCGTGACGCCGGCCGCGCCGCCCAGCACGGAGCCGCCCGTGAACGCCGACGACACGATCGTGCCGAGGAGTCCGGGGATCTCCGCGGCGTGCTGGGCCAGAATGACAAGGGCCGCGCCGACGTAGAGGATCGCCATGAGCGGCACGACGCGCGAGGCGACCTGTCCCACCCGCACGATCCCGCCCATGATCACCGCGCCGATCAGGATCGTGGCGACGACGCCCGTCGCGAGGCGCGGGATCCCGTAGCTGTCCACCAGCAGGCCCGAGAGCTGGTTGATGTTGAAGAGCGCGAGGCACCCCAGCATCCCGAACAGCGAGAACGCGATGCCGAGGAAGCGCCAGCGGCGGCCGAGCCCCACCTCGATCCAGTACATGGGGCCGCCCTGGGGGATCCCCTGCGAGTCGGTCTTCCGGTAGAGGACGGCCAGTGTGCAGGTGAAGAACTTCGTGGCCATGCCGACGAGCCCGGCGATCCACATCCAGAAGACGGCCCCCGGTCCGCCGGTGGAGACGGCGATGGCCACGCCCGCGATGTTGCCCATGCCGATGGTGGCGGAGAGCGCCGAGCTGAGCGCCTGGAAGTGCGAGATCTGTCCGGGATCGTCGGGGTCGTCGTAGCGGCCGCGGAGGACGGCCAGCGCGTGGCCCATCCGCAGCAGCGGCGTGAAGCGGCCGAGCACCGTGAAGATGAGCCCGGCGGAGATGAGCAGGACGACGAGCGGGAGGCCCCAGGCCAGGTCCACGGCCGCGGCCCAGAAAGCATCGGCCTGTGCCAGCCACCCGTTCACGCGCGCTCCCGGTCCGACGGTCGGCCGACCGTACGGGGCCGCCGGAACGGGCGTCAAGCGGGCCCTTCTTGCCGTTTGCCCGGCGGGCCGATACCATCCGTTGCCCCGCCTGACCCGGAGCCCGATGCCATGACCTCACGCTGCGCCCTGACGCTCGCCGCCCTGTTGCTCCTGGCGGCCGGATCCGCCCCGGCCTCGTCCATCGCCCCCACCGGCGACGCCTTCGCCGCCCGACTCCAGCAGGCGATGCTGGAAGGTGCCGGCGCGCAGGATCGCCTGTGGGCGCCCGGCCGCACCGAGCAGCAGCGGGAGCTGTCGGCCCGGACCGCCTCGCTGTTCCGGTGGACGGAGGTGACCGTCACGGCCGAGGGATCGCACCTTCGCGCGGACGGCACCCGGACCGTGGACGTCACCGTCCGCGGCACGGCCACCTGGGCGGAGGCGGCCTGGGGCGTGGCCCAGGCCTTCTGGACGCTCCAGGCGGACGAGGGGCGGGAGCTGAACGCCGTCGTCCGCCGGGAGCGCTGGACGCTGAACGCGGAGGGCCTCGCGCTGTCGCGGGAGCCGCTCTCCACGGTGGACGTGCTGGAGGCGCGCCTGGATGTCGGTGTCTATCCGGGCCAGCGGGCGTTGCTCGTGGAGGGATCGCTCGACGTGCGCGCGCGCGTCGACGGCGTGCGGGCTGTGCGCTTCCTGCTGGACCGGCGAGCCTACGTCTATGACTTCCGCGTGAACGGCCGCATGGTGAACGTCGTCCGGGGCAACGAGCTGGGATCCTTCGGACTGGAGGGGTTCAGCCCGGAACTGGAGTCCTCGTTCGAGTCGCCGGAGCCGTTGGCGGCGGGCGATCGGGCCGTCGTCCGGTTCCGCCTGCGCCAGCCGCTGATTCACATGACGCGCGAGGACGGCGCCGTCACGTCCCTGCCGCTGCGGGACGGACCGTTCCGCGAGCGCCTCTGGGTTCCCGTGGTGCTCCCCAGCGGGAGGGAACCGGCGACGGCGATGGAGATCGTCGTGCACTGGCCCCAGGACGCCTTCGACCGGCTGGCGCTGTCCGCGCCGGACGCCGCGTCGCTGGAGCAGCGCGCGGAGAACGCCGCGCTGGAGGAGCGCAGCGTCGCCTTCCGGTGGGAGGGGGACGTGCGGGATCTGGACTTCGCGCTGTTCCCCGCGGGGACAAGCGCCCGCCTCGACGGCGCCGGCGAGACCGGCCGCGCCCAGGATGTTCTCACGTTCCAGCGGAAGGACCCGCCCCGCGACGCCCGGACCCGGGACGCGCTGATCCGGCCCCTGCTGGACTCCTCGTACACCACCTCCCGGGATCTCACGAACGAGCTCCAGGACCTGCTCCCGATGGATCAGGACCTCCTGGACGAGCTCTTCGACGACTCCAACACCGACGCCGGTCGCGGCGGCGGCGAGAGGTCTCCGGAATGACCCATCCACCCCGGCTCCCGGGCGACGTCCTGACGCGCATCCGGGAGTTCCTCGATGCCCTGGCGGCGGCCGAAGTGGTCGAGCCGACCGCCATGACCCTGGCCACCGCGGGCGCGGACGGCCGCGCCTCGTCCCGCGTCGTCCTGCTGAAGGACTTCGACGCGGACGGCTTCGTCTTCTACACGAACCTCGGTTCCCGCAAGGCGGACCAGCTCCGGGAGAACCCGTGGGGATCGCTCACGTTCTTCCGCGCCGCCACGTTCCGGCAGCTTCACGCGGAGGGCCCCACGGAACCCGTCTCCGACGCCGAGGCCGACGCCTACTGGGCCACGCGCCCCCGCGAGAGCCAGGTGGGAGCCTGGGCCTCGAAGCAGTCCTCGCCGCTGTCCGGCCGCGACGAGCTGGAGCAGCGCGTGCGCGAGTTCGAGCAGAAGTACGAGGGCGGGGACGTCCCGCGCCCGCAGAACTGGTCCGGCTACCGGCTTCGACCGGTGCGGCTGGAGCTATGGACGGCGAGGGACTTTCGCCTCCACGACCGCGACTGCTGGACCGCGGAAGGCGGGGAGTGGAGCACCACGAAGCTGTTTCCGTGAGTCTTCACGAGGTTTCCGCGGCGGCCGACTTGACTCGGGCGGTCGCGCGTTCGTAAGGTAAGGGTCCGCGCGAAAGGAACCCGTGATGCCGATGACCGCCACGCTCGACCTCGAGAGCACGCTGTTCGGAGCCGCCGTGGCCGTCCTGTGCGCCTGTCTGTGTTGTTGTCTCCCGATGAGGAAGCAGCGCGCAGCGGTGCCCGTGCGGAGGAATCGAGACCGTCGGTAGACGGAGAAGAGACTCCCGGCATCCCGAGAGGGGCCCGCTGCCACCGGCAGCGGGCCCCTTTTTCTTTGCCGTCACCCTGTCACGAACCCCGGCCGCATCGGCCCATCCCGAGAGGATCCCATGATCACCGACATCGCCCGGGCGCGGCGCCCCGACGGATCCCGTCGGCTGCTGCCGCTCCTTCTGGACCTGAACGAACAGCCGGTTCTCGTCATCGGCGCGGACGCGGAGGCGGCCGATCGTCTGCCGGCGCTGCTCGCGGCCGGTGCGCGCGTCACCGTCATCGCTCCGGAGGCGACGGACCGCATCCGCGAGCTCCACGACGCCGGCGAGCTGCGCTGGCTCCCGCGGGAGTTCCGCGACTCCGACGTGCTCGGACATCGATGGGTGGTGAGCACGTCGCGCGATCCGGAACTGAACCGCAGCGTGCGGCGATCGGCCGGCGGCTGGTCGATCCCGGTCCACGTGGCCGCGGCTCCGCACCTGTCGGACTTTCACTTCTCCGCCGCGTGACGCCGCTCAGGGGAGGGCCAGCTCCTCGGCGTCCGCGACCAGTCGGTTCACCGCCACGCCGCGCTGGGAAGCGCCGCCCAGGCGGAGGCCGGGAGTGTCCTGCAACGCGCGGGACAGCCGCTCGAGGCGCGCGGGGTGATCGAGATCGTACTGCGGGATGGCGCCGCGACTCTTCCACACGCCGACGGCCTGCGGATCCGCCGCCAGCCCCAGCAGTTCCCTCAGCTCCTGGGCGGCCCGCTCCACCAGGCCGTCGTCGTCCCGCTCCACCACGTCCGGACGCCGCGCCCCACCCAGCATCGCCCGCAGGAAGACGTGTCCCTCCGGCGCGCGGTTGGGGAACACCGTGCTTTCGAACAGACAGCCGAGGAGATCGCGCTTCCCGCCCGGGGCCAGGAAGCCGTAGCCGTCCAGCGGATGCTCCACGTCGCCGCGGCGGTACAGCAGGCCGACCACCGCCACCGGCGCGTAGGGCAGCGCCCGCAGATCGTCCGCCACGCCCGGCAGCAGCGGCTCCAGCAGGGGAGCCGTGATGCGCGTCGGCGTCGTGAGCAGCACCTCCGCCGCGGACAGCGACTCTCCGTCCTCCAGCGTCACGCGCCAGCCCGAACCGTCGCGCGACAGCTCGCGGACCGGAGCGTTCAACCGGACCCGCTCTCCCAGCTCCGCCGCGACGGCCTTCGGCAGCGATTCCATTCCGTCCCGCATCGAGTGGAGCTTGGAGCCCGCCGGCCCCGCGGCCGCCGGTGCGCTGCTGTTGCCGGACCGGGCCGCGGCGCGCGCCTCCTTCCGCTTGCCGATCATCCCCTTGAAGAGACCGCCGTAGTCGCGCTCCAGGCGGACCATCTTGGGGAAGCACGCTTCCAGCGACAGCCGATGCGGATCGCCCGCGAAAATGCCGGTGACCATGGCGTCCACGAGGACGTCGGCGGCCTCCCGGCCGATGCGGCGCGACGCGAACGCGTGCACGCTCTCCGGGCCGTCGGGCGGACCCTTGGCGAACGGCTCGGCGAGCACACGCAAACGTCCTCCTACGGAGAGGAGCGGCGTGCGCAGGAACGCGGGCGGCGACATCGGCAGTGCCACCAGGCGACCCTCGTGGAGGACGTAGCGCGTCTGTGCGGCATCGGCGGCGGGGAGGAGCTGATCCGTGAGGTCCAGCGATTCCACCAGGTCCATGGCGCCGGGACGCTCGGCCAGGAAGCCCTGGGGGCCGTTCTCGAAGAGGGCGCCGCCGACGTCTCCCGTCCGGATCACGCCGCCGACACGGTCCGAAGCCTCCAGGACCTGCACGCTCCGGCCTCCGCGGGCCATCGCCCGCGCGGCCGTAAGTCCGGCGATGCCGCCGCCGACGACGAGGACGTCCATCACACCGTCCGGGAGAAGACTGGCCCCTCGCGGTCCATGCGCCGGAGCCGCTCGTCGAAGATCATGGCGATGTTGCGGATGAAGAGCTTGCCGTCGCCGACCACGCGGATCTCCGCGTAGTCCTCGTCCCACTCCAGGAAACCCTCGGCGCGCGGCGTCTCCAGCTCCGCCAGCTCCGCCGCGAAGTGCCGGGCGAAGTCGATGCCGTGCTTCTCCTCCACCGGGGCCCGTTCCACGCGCCAGTTGCACATGAGCGAGAGGATGACGTCACGGCGCAGGCGATCCTCCGCCGTGAGCACGACGCCCCGGAACACCGGCGGATCTCCCGCCAGCACGCGACGCTTGTAGCCGGGGATCATCTTCTCGTTCTGGAAGAAAGCGTCGCCCACGTCGCCGATGGCGGAGATCCCCAGCCCGACGAAATCCGGCGCGGGCCGCGTGGTGTAGCCCATGAAGTTGCGGTGCAGGCGCTGCTCGCGGGCGGCCACGGCCAGCTCGTCGTCCGGGAGGGCGAAGTGGTCCATGCCGATGGCCTCGTAGCCGGCCTGCAGGAAGTGGCTGCGCGCCTCGCCGAACAGGCGGAGCTTCACCTCGGGCGCGGGCAGGAAGTCCTCGTCCGTCTTGCGCTGGTTGGCCTTCATCCACGGCACGTGGGCGTAGCTGTAGACCGCCACCCGCTCCGGACGGAGCTGGATGACCTTCTTCAGGTTCTCCACGAACGAGTCCAGCTTCTGACCGGGCAGCCCGTAGATGAGGTCCAGGTTCATCGATGGGAAGCCGAGGTCTCGCGTCTTCTCCACCAGGCGGACGGTTTCCTCCTCCGTCTGGTTCCGCTGGATGACCTCCTGCACCTCCGGCGTGAAGTCCTGCACGCCCATCGACAGGCGGTTGAACCCCATCTCCTTGAGGAGGTCCATCTGCTCGTCACTGGTGTGGCGCGGATCCACCTCGATGGCGACCTCCGCCTCCGGCTCGATGGTGAATCGGGACGTCACCTTCTGATGCAGGGCGCGCATCTCGTCCACGGTCAGGTAGGTCGGCGTGCCGCCGCCCCAGTGGTACTGGCGCACCGTGGTGCGATTCCCCAGGCGATCGGCGATGAGGTCGATCTCCCGGTGCAGGACCTGCAGATAGTCCGCGATGATGTCGCGCTTCTTCGTGATGATGACGTGGCAGCCGCAGAACGCGCAGCGATGCTCGCAGAACGGAAGGTGCAGGTAGAGCGAGATGGGCGCGTCCTTCTGCGACGCGGCCTTCAGGTGCTCTTCGTAGACCTGCGCGTTCACGTCGTCCGTGAACTCCACCGCGGTGGGGTAGGAGGTGTAGCGCGGACCGGGCTTGTCGTAGCGGGCAAGCAGCTCGGCGATTCGGCCGGCGTCCTGGGTGGCACTCACGATTTCATCTCCCGGCTGATCCGGTGCACGAGCTTCACGACGAGCTCCGCGTTCTCCAGCGGGGTCTCGGGCAGGATGCCGTGCCCCAGGTTGAACACGTGGCCCGCGTCCGGTCCCGCTTCCTCCAGGACCGCGCGCACGCCGCGCTCGATCTGCTCCGGCGATCCCATGAGGAGGCCCGGATCCAGGTTGCCCTGGAGCGACTTCTCCGGGAACAGTGACCGCACGTTCTTCATCGAGGTGCGCCAGTCCAGTCCCAGCATGGACGATCCCACGCGGGCCTGCGCCGACAGGGACGTCCCGGCGCCCGGTGCGAAGTAGATCGTGGGGAAGTCCGCGGGCGTGTCCAGCGCCAGGAAGATGCGGTTGGCGGCCGGCAGCGCGAAGCGTTCCATGTCCGCGGGCGACAGCAGCGATCCCCACGAGTCGAAGAGCTGGATGGCGCGCACGCCCCCTTCGATCTGGACCTTGAGCCACTCCGTGACGACCTCGCCCAGGAAGAACAGCAGCTCCCGGAAGCCGTCGGGGTCGGAGTGCATCCACGCGCGCACGCGCGTCCAGTTCTTGGAGCCGCCGCCCTCGATGAGGTAGCAGGCCAGCGTGAACGGCGCGCCCGCGAAGCCGATGAGCGGGACCCGGCCGTCCAGGCGTTCCACCACGGTGCGCACGCAGTCCTTCAGGTAGCCGTAGTCCGCGGCGGGGTCCGGGCGACGCAGCGTGGACGGTCCGTCGCCCTTCTCCAGACGACGATCCAGCTTGGGTCCCGGCTTGAACTCCATTCCGATGCCCAGCGCCTCGGCCGGCAGCAGGATGTCCGAGAAGAGGATGGCGGCGTCCACGCCGAGACGATCGACCGGCTGCGCGGTGACCTCGGCGCAGAGCTCCGGGCTGTGCGCGACGTCGTTGAACGACCACTTCTCGCGCAGTGCGCGGTACTCCGGCAGGACGCGTCCCGCCTGCCGCATCATCCAGATGGGCGTCTGGTCCACGCGCTCCCCGCGCGCGGCGCGCAGGAACCGGTCGTTGGCGAGGGCGATCACGACGCGCTCCCTTCGTAGGCTTCCCGAAGCGAATCCCGGCACGCCTCCACGAAGCGGTCGACGTGCTCGGGTGTGTGGGCGGCCGACAGGAAGCCGGCCTCGTAAGGGCTGGGCGCCAGCGAGAAGCCGCGCGCGAACATCCCGTGGAACCAGCGGTTGAACCTTTCGCCGTCCGTCCGGGACGCGTCGTCCCAGGAGCGGACGGGTCCCGGCGCGAAGTAGAGGCAGAACATGGAGCCGACGCGTTGCGGAGTGAGCAGGTCGCCCAGGCCGAGGTCCGCGACCGCGGACTTCACGCCGGCCTCCAGGCGCGCGCCCAGCGCCTCCAGGTCCTGGTAGAGCGTCGGCTGCGCGTCGATGGCGTCCAGCATCGCGAGGCCGGCGGCCATCGCCAGCGGGTTCCCCGAGAGCGTGCCCGCCTGGTAGACCGGACCCAGCGGCGACACCTGCTCCATGAGGTCGCGGCGTCCGCCGTAGGCGCCCACCGGCAGCCCGCCGCCGATGACCTTGCCCAGGGTGGTGAGGTCCGGGGTGATGCCGTAGAGCTCCTGCGCTCCGCCGCGCGCCAGCCGCAGCCCGGTCATGACCTCGTCGAGGATGAGGATCGCGCCGTCGCGGTCGCACGTCTCGCGGAGGAACTCGAGGAAGCCGGGATCCGGCGGGATGCAGCCGGAGTTGCCCACCACCGGCTCCAGGATGACGGCCGCGATCCTTCCGGGATTGGCGTCGAAGACGGCCTGCACGGAGTCGCGGTCGTTGTAGCGCGCGTTGCGCGTGTCCGCGGCGACGCCCTCGGGGACGCCGGGGCTGGTCGGTTCGCCGAACGTGGCCGGACCGGAACCGGCCGCGATCAGGAACGCATCGGCATGGCCGTGGTAGCACCCCTCGAACTTGAGGACGAGCGGACGCTTCGTCACGCCGCGGGCGAGGCGCAGCGCGCTCATCGTGGCCTCGGTGCCGGAGTTCACGAAGCGCACCATGTCCACCGACGGGACGCGCTCCGTCACGCGCTCGGCCAGCTCCACCTCGCGCTCCGTGGGCGCACCGAACGACGTTCCGTCCTGCGCCGCCTTGCGAACGGCTTCCAGGATGCCGGGGTGGGCGTGGCCCATCAGCATCGGCCCCCAGGAGCCGATGAAGTCGATCAGCTCGCGACCGTCGGCGGTGGTCACCGTGGCGCCCTTCGCCGACGCGATGAACGGCGGGTCGCCGCCCACCGACTTCCACGCGCGCACCGGCGAGCTGACCCCGCCGGGCATCACCTTCTCGCCGCGGGCCAGCAGCTCGCGGCTCTTCTGTCCGATTCCGGATTCCGCGCTCACGCCAGCCACTTCGCCACGTCCTTCGCGTGATAGGTGAGGAGGATGTCGGCGCCGGCCCGACGCATGGAGGTCAGCGTCTCCAGGACCAGCCGACGTTCGTCGATCATGCCGTGCCGCGCCGCCGCCTTCACCAGCGAGTACTCGCCGGACACGTTGTACGCGGCCAGCGGCACCGCGAACGCGTCGGCCGCACGGCGCACGATGTCCAGGTACGCGAGGGCCGGCTTCACCATGACGATGTCCGCGCCCTCTTCGATGTCCAGCTCGATCTCCCGCATCGCCTCGTCGGAGTTGGCGGGATCCATCTGGTAGGAGCGGCGGTCGCCGAAGGACGGCGACGAGTCCGCGGCCTCGCGGAACGGTCCGTAGTACGCGCTGGCGTACTTGGCCGCGTAGGAGACGAGCACCGTGCCGGTGTGGCCGCCCTCGTCCAGCGCGCGGCGGACCGCGCCGATGCGCCCGTCCATCATGTCCGACGGGCAGACCGCGTGGGCGCCGGCCGCCGCGTAGGTGACCGCCGCCTTCGCCAGCAGCGGCACGGTGGCGTCGTTGTCCACGTCGCCGTCGTGCAGGACGCCGCAGTGGCCGTGGCTGGTGTACTCGCAGAGACAGACGTCCGCCCACACGAGGAGCTCCGGCACCTCGGCGCGGAGTGCGCGGATGGCGCGCGGGACGATGCCTTCCGGATCCCAGCCGGACGAGCCCTCCTCGTCCTTGTGGTCCGGGAGGCCGAACAGGATGACGGCCGGGATGCCGAGCCCGGCGATCTCCCTCGCCTCCTTCACCAGCTCGTCGATCGAGAGGCGATCACATCCGGGCATGGACGAGATCTCCTCGCGCACGCCCTCCCCCTCGCGCACGAACAGGGGCAGCACCAGTTGATCCACCGAGAGCCTCGTCTCGCGCACCATGCGCCGCCACGAGGCGGACGACCGGAGCCGGCGAGGGCGATGCAGAAGATCCAGCATGTCATTCCTCCGCGGTCGCGAACGACCGGGCCAGCGCTTCGGCGAGGGCGTCCAGTTCGGGGCGCCCGGGCAGGACGAGATCCCGCCAGCCGGCCGCCGCGAGCGGCCCGGCGGTGCTCTCGCCGATGGCCGCGACCTTGGGAAGGGGAATGCCCTCCGGCGGGGGGCCCAGGGCTTCGGCGGCCGACGGGCTGGTGAACGTCAGCGCGTCCACCCCCTCCGTCAGGCATCGCCGGAGCTCGGCGGGAGCCTCGTCCCGGGCCAAGGTACGGTAGGCGGGCACCGTCGTCACGCTTGCACCGGCCGCTTCCAGCGCCGCCACGGTCTCCGGGCGGACCCGGTCCGAAGCGGGCAGGAGGACGGTCCGCCCGGACAGGTCGCCCAGGAGACGCGCCAGGTCCGCGCCGGTGCCGCTCCCCACGGTCTCCGCCTCCACGCCGCGTTCCCGGAGCGCCCGCGCGGAGGCCTCGCCCACGGCCGCCCAGCGGGGCGGAGGTCCCGCCGGCAAGGGATCCGGCAGCTCCGCCACGGTGCGGGCGCTGGTGACGAGCAGCCAGTCGAAGGAGGAGGCGCGGCCCACGGCGTCGTGCAGGGCGGCGGGATCCGCGGGCGGGGCGGTAGTCGTACAGGGGACGGTCAGAACCTCGGCGCCGCGCTCGCGCAGCGCCCGCGCCAGCGGCCCGTCCGGCGGCTCCTCGCGGGTTACCACGACGCGTCGGCCTGCCAGCGGGAGGGTCACCCCTCGGCTCCCACCCAGGCGGCCGCCCCGTTGGCCAGGAACGACTCCGCGATGCGGGCGGCCAGCGCCCGCGGATCCGGCCCGGTCAGGACCTCGTCCAGGCGCTCCGAGCCGTCCGGGGAGAAGAGCGTGGCGCGCACTTCCCAGCCGTCGCCCTTCGGTGCCGCGAACGCGCCGAGCGGGAGGGAGCACCCTCCGCCGATGCCGGCCAGCACCGCCCGCTCCGCCTCGACCGCGTCGCGTGTGGGGGCGTGGTCCAGCCGCTCCACGAACGCGGCCGTGTCCGCATCGTCCGCGCGGATGACGACGGCCACGGCGCCCTGGCCGGGCGCCGGCAGCCAGTCCGGCGGCCCGAGGATCTCTCCGGGCGTCACGTCCAGGCCGAGGCGCACCACGCCGGCGCGGGCCAGCAGTGTGGCGTCCAGATCGCCCTCGTGCACGCGCTTCACGCGGGTGGGCACGTTGCCGCGCAGATCCACCAGCTTCACGTCCGGCCGCGCGGTCTTCACGTACGCCGCCCGGCGCGGGCTGGACGAACCGAGCACCGCGCCTTGGGGCAGCTCCAAGAGCGGAACGTTCCCCTTGGAGATGAGCACGTCCTCCGCCGGACCGCGCTCCAGGATGGCGGCGACGCGGAAGCCGGGCGCCGGCTCCACCGGCAGATCCTTGAGACTGTGTACGGCGAGCTGCGCCTGGCCGCCGGCCAGCACGCGATCCACCTCGGCCGTGAAGAGTCCCGCTCCGCCGATCTCCGCCAGCGGCACGCTGGTCTCGCGGTCCCCGCGCGTGTTCAGCGCGTGCACGACAGGCGCGTCCCCGGTCACGGACTCCAGTGCGGCGGCGACGGTCTCGGCCTGCCAGAGGGCCAGGTCCGAGCCGCGAGTGGCGATCGTCAGGCTCACGATCCGTTCTCCCCGGGATCCGTCCCGTCCAGTCCGAAGAGCCGGCGCGTCCAGTCCAGTCGCGTCCGTCCCAGCGGTGTCTTGGCGTCGCACGCGCGCACCGACACGGTGGGCTCGTGCAGCATCTTGTTCACGAGGGCGCGGGAGAACTTCTCCAGATGCTCGCGCTCCGTGTCCGACATCGACTTGCTGAACTTCTGGAGTGCCTCGCGACGGATCTCCTCCGCGTGCTCGCGCATCGCCACGACCACCGGCGCAGCGTCCAGCGCCACGATCCAGTCCTGGAAACGGTCGGTCTCCTCCAGGACGATCCTCTCCACCGAGGGGATCTCCTTCTTCCGCTTGCCGAGGTTGCGCTCCACGAGGTCCTGCAGATCGTCGACCGCGTAGAGGAACACGCCCTCCAGGCCGCCGCACGCCTTGTCGACGTTGCGCGGAACGCCCAGGTCCACCACCAGCATCGGGCGGCCGACGTTCCGCGAGTCCATCGCCTCTTCCAGCATCGCCCGGTCCACCAGCGGCGTGGAGCTGTGGATCGCCGTCATGACCAGGTCCGCCTCCGCCAGCACGTCCGGCAGCTCGTCCAGCGAGACGGCATCGCCCTTCACCTCCGCGGCCAGCTCCTCGGCGCGGTTCAGCGTGCGGTTGGCGATGGTGATGTGCGGGACACCGTCCTCATAGAGACGCTCGGCCAGCGTGCGTCCGGTGGCGCCCGCGCCCACCACGACGGCCCGACGACGCTCCAGCGTGCCGAAGATCTTGCGGGCCAGCGTGAGCCCCGCCTTGGGCAGCGAGACGACGCCGTGTCCGATGTCCGTCTCCGTGCGCGACCGCTTGGCGACGCGGAGCGCGGCGGGGAAGAGCTTCCCGAAGAGCGGTCCCACGGTTCCCGCGGCCTGCGCGTACTCGAAGGCGTCCTTCACCTGCGCGACGATCCCGTTCTCGCCCAGCACCATCGAGTCGATGCCGCCGGCGACGCGGAAGAGATGGGCGACGCCTTCGCGGCGCTCGTGCACGTAGGCGAGCCCTCCTGGCGCCGGGTCCACGCCCTTGCCGGCGCGCAGCAGCTCGCGGTGCACTTCCACCGCGCCGGCCGCGTTCTCCGTGACCGCGTAGAACTCCGTGCGGTTGCACGTGGACAGCACCACCGACTCCGAGGCGACGCCGCGGCGCACGATCTGCTCCATGGCATCGGCCGCCTCCTCCGGCAGGAGGGCGGCCTTCTCGCGCACGTCCAGCGGCGCGGTGCGGTGGTTCAACCCGTGAACGACGACGTGCATCTAGGCGATCCCCCGGACTCCGTGCGCGGACCCGAGCGCCCAGGGGACGATCCAGGTGGAGAGCACCATGATGGCGAACGCGACCAGCGTGAGGCCGACCGCCCGGATGCCGCGCCAGCCGCGGAAGTGCCAGAGCGAGACTCCCGTGCCGTACACCACCCAGGCCAGCATCGTGGAGAGCACCTTGGGATCGAGCCACACCGGACCCTCCAGCAGACGGGCCCAGCCGAACGCCCCCGCGACGATGGAGGCGGTCAGGAACGCGAACCCGAACGTGGCGGATCGGATGGCCGACCGCGACAGCACGTCCAGCGACGGCATCCGCTCGAAGGCGATGCCGAAGCGCGCGCGCTTCAGGGAGACGTAGAGCGCCACGAAAAGGGCGCCGTAGACGGCGCTGACCGCGAAGGCGGTGTAGCCCAGGATGGCCGACGTGGCGTGGAACCCGAACCAGGGCTGCCGGAGCAGGTCGCTGACGTGGGCGGGGTCGGTCTGGCGGAAGACCGCGAAGATCTCCGCCAGGGTGGCGGCCCCCAGGAGCGGGAAGCCCAGCGAGCGCTCGCGGTGGGCCATCTCCAGGAGGGCGTACACCGCCACGATGGACAGGGCGATGGTCCCGAAGCCCTCGTCCGGGGTGGCCAGCGGCGGCCGACCCTCGGCGAGCAGGAAGGCCACGAACCGGACCACGAGCAGCGTGAACGTCACCGCGAGGGTGGCGGTCACCCAGACCGAGCGCTTCCGGCTGTCGCTCCGGAAATCCAGGAAATACGCCACCGTCGTGACCAGCAAGGCCAGCGGAAGCAACGGATCCAGAAAACGTACCAGGCTGTCCATGGAGACCTCCGGGTTGCCCCTTTCAGAATCCGGGGGAGCCGGGGGCGCGTCAAGGCGATCGCCGCTCAAGGGGTGCGGAAGGGCCGTCGATTCTCCCGGGAGAGCGTCCGCCCCCAAGCTTGGGCCTCAGGAGGATCGTATGAAGACCTGCGCGGTCTGCGATCAGGAGATCAGCTCCCGCATGATCCGGCAGGGCGGCGCCCTGTCCCGCGGAAACGAGTACTACCACCGGGACTGCCACCGTTCCGCCAGCCCCGGACCGTCGATGACGAGCGCCTCGGCCCCGCCGATGGGCACGTCCTACCCGGACCTCGGCGTGCGCGGCGAGGCCGCCTCGTTCCTGCGCCGTCTCGGCGCCCACATCCTGGACGGGATCCTGCTGAACCTGGTCGTCCTGGGGATCAGCCTGCCGCTGGGTGTCACCATGGGCCTCTCCGGGGCCAGCCCGGAGGCCGCCGGTGTGGGGTCGATGATCGGCGGGCTGATCGGCTTTGTGCTGCCGATCGTCTACTACATCTGGTTCTGGAGCCGGACCGGCGCCACCCCGGGCAAGAAGATCCTGGGCGTGGTCGTGGTGAATCGCGAGGGGAACCCGCCGACCGGGACGCAGTCGTTCGTCCGCTACCTCGGCTACATCGTGTCGTCGATTCCGTTCTGCCTGGGCTTCCTGTGGATGCTCTGGGACTCCGAGGGCCGCACCTGGCACGACATGATGGCCGGGACCCGCGTGATCCGGAGATGACCCCGGTCCCTCCCGGGCCGTCCCGAAATGCCCCATCGCCCGGCGCGGTGGGGCTTTTCTTTTTCCGGGCGATGGGCTATCTTCCCCGTCCGGAATCGCCGAAGTGGTGAAATTGGTAGACGCGCACGGTTCAGGGCCGTGTGGGGGAAACCCCGTGTGGGTTCGAATCCCACCTTCGGCACCAGTCTTGGAAAGGGCCCCCCAAGGGGGCCCTTTCTTGTTGGGCCGCCGGTCACGGCGGACGACCGGGCGGCCGACGACCGTCGGTTCTCGTTGGGAGAGAGCGGCTTGGCCCGTTCCGCTCCCGCCGGCCGCTTGACAGCGGAGGGGGCGCGTAGGACCCTCGGACGCCGTCCCCGAGGGTCGTCCATGGGTCCTGCCGCCACTGCTCGCGTTCTGCTCCCGGTCCTCGTGGGGCTCTTCGCGTTCTTCACGCCGTTCAGCATCGCCGGAGCCCACATCAGCCTGGGCCTGGCCGTCCTCGTGCTGCTGGTCCACGGCCCCTCGCGTCGCGACACCCTGGACTTCGTCACCACGCACCCGCTGCGCTGGCCGCTGGCCGCCTGGATCCTCGTGTCGTTGCTGTCGGTCGCCTTCGCGGTCCACCCCGCGGACTCCGCCGAGAAGCTGAAGAAGCTGGCCCTGCTGCCGCTGCTCCCGCTGGCCTCGCTGCCGTGGGTGCAGCAGCGGGTCCGTCCCGTCCTGGGCGTCCTGATCGCGTCGGCGGCTCTGGTGTCGCTGTACGGGCTGGTGGCGCACCTGGGGCAGGGCGGCGGCCTGGAAGCGCGTATCCGCGGCGTCGGTGGGTTCTACATGACGGTAGCGGGCATCCTGATGGTGGTGGGGCTGCTCATCGTGGCGCAGCTCCTCGTGGCCACGAAGCTCCCCAACGCGCGACGGATGCTCTTCCTCGGGGTGTGCGCGGTGCTGGTGCTGGGCGCGCTGGCCGGCACGTACACGCGCGGGAGCTGGATCGGGTTCGCGGTGGGGCTGGTGCTGCTGCTCCGTCGCCGCTGGACGATCCTGCTCGGCGCGGCCATCGTGGCGATGCTGCTCCTCGCGCTCGGCCCGCCCGACGCGCGCGATCGCATCCTCTCCATCGCCGATCCCGATCACCCGCGGAACCTGGAGCGCGTGCTGATCTGGACGCACGGGATGGACCTCCTCAAGGAGTACCCGCTCACCGGCACCGGCCTGGAGATTCCCAAGGAGCTGATGGACCGCGAGGAGATGACGGAGCACGGCGTCATCCGCGTGCACAGCCACATGCACAACACCTACCTGCAGATCGCCGTGTCCATGGGCATCCCCGCGCTGCTGGTCTTCCTCTGGATGATGTTCGCGTACGTGCGCGTCGGCGTCCGTGCGCCGCGCGGCGAGGTCCACAACCTCTGGGAGGAGGGACTCGTTGCGGCGTACCTGCCCATCGTGGCGGCGCTGCTGGCCAACGGGTTCTTCGAGTGGAACTTCGGGGACTCCGAGGTGCTGGGACTCTTCTACCTCGTCTCCGGTCTGGTGCTCGGCGTGGAGCGCGGGCGGCGCGCTTGAAGCCCGCGTCGCCGTGGGCCTGGGTGGCCGTCGGAGCGGCGCTGCGGTTCCTCTGGCCGGACGACTTCCTCTTCCGCCAGGACGAGGCCGAGCACTTCGCGTACGCGCTGGACCTGGCCGCGCAAGGCGAGTGGCCCGCGCACGCCTGGCCGTCCAGCGCCGGCGTTCCCAACGGCCCGATGTTCCTCTGGTGGCTGCTCGCGCTGGCCCGCGTGACCACGGATCCCCGCGGCGCCACCGCGGCGATGATCCTGATGAACGTGGCCGCGCTGGCGCTGGCGGTGCCGTTGCTGCGCCGGCTGCTTCCGGACCGCCGGCAGTCGACGATCGCGGTCGCGCTGCTCGCGACGAATCCCGTGGCCATCTGGTTCTCGCGCAAGCTGTGGGACCCGTGCCTCCTCGCGATCTTCACCGTGCCCGCGCTGCTGATCGCCCTGCACGCGATGGATCGGGCGAAGGCGAGGAGCATCGTTCTCCTGCCGATCCTGCTGGCGGCGGGCGCGCTCACGCACCAGTCGGCGGCGTTCTTCGGCGTGGCGCTGATGGCGGTGCTGTTGCTGGAGCCCAGGCGCCTCGCGTGGGGCTGGCTGCTGGCCGGCGGGGCGATGGCCGTGGCGCTCGTGTTCCCGTACGCGTCGTTCCTGATCGAGGACGGCGCCGCGCACGGGCTCGGCGGCGGCAGCCGATCGGCCTACCCGGACATCGACGTGATCACGAACCTGTTCCTCGACGCGTCGGGGCACAACATCCTGCAGGCGGCGGGGCGGGAGGGAGGCCGGCTCCTCCTCTGGCCGATCCCGCCCGTGGGGCTGCTGATCCAGCTCGCCGCCGCCCCGCTGCTCATCGCGGCGGTGGCCGGACTGCGGGAGACGATCCGGGAGCGCCCCCCGGACGATGCGGCTCGCCGCCGCCGGCGCCTCGTCCTGCTGGTCCCGGCCGGGCTCGTGATTCTTTACCTGGTCTTCCTGGTCCGGGGCGTCGCCCACTACTTCCTCGCGCTGATGCCGCTGCTGACGGTGTGGATCGTGCGCGGCCACGACGCTCTCCGGGCCGGCCCGCCCACCCGCCGGCGGAAGGTGATGCTGACCCTGCCGGTGCTGGTGGCGATCAACGCGGCCTCCTGGCTCGGCTTCCAGAGCTTCCAGAGCCTGCGGCACGGAAGTGACTCGTACGGATTGCCTTACGGCGACATCCTGAAGTCGTGTCGAGCCGTGGTGCTCGCGGCCGACGCCCGGGGTCTGGACCCCGCGGAGCCGATCGTCCTGCGCGTCGACGTGCCGCGGGACCGGGGCGTCGTGCCCGCCGCCTACCGGTTCGTCCTGGAGCGCGAGCTGGGCCGTCGGGTGGATCCGGCGGGGCAGGATCGTCCGGCGGACCTGGTGCTGCGCATCCGCTGGCCGAACCCGCGGCGGGGCGTGCCCTGGGAGGTCGTGGATCCGGCCACCTGACGGCCCGCGGCGCGGGTGATATGCTGCCCGACCGCCGCGCAGGCCGGATCAGGAGCCGGACCCATGGGGGAAGAGGGAATCAAGCTGATCACGTCGAACCGCCGGGCGCGGCGTGACTACACCATCCTGGACACGTTCGAGGCCGGGCTGGTGCTCACGGGCACGGAAGTGAAGTCCCTGCGGGACGGCAAGGCGAGCCTGGCGGAGGCCTACGCCCGGGTCCGCGGCGAGGAGGTCTGGCTGGTCGGCGCCCACATTCCCGAGTACTCGCACGGGAACCGGGAGAACCACGAGCCCTCGCGCGACCGGAAGCTCCTGCTGCACCGGCGCGAGATCGAGCGGCTGACGGGGAAGACGCAGGAGCAGGGCCTGACGATCGTGCCGCTGCGTCTCTACTGGAAGCGCGGGCGGGCCAAGCTGGAGATCGCGCTGGCCCGGGGAAAGCGCGACTACGACCGTCGGCAGGACGTGCAGAAGCGGGAGCATCAGCGGGAGATGGAGCGGGCGATGTCGCGGCAGCGGAAGGGCAGCGAGTGATCTCGGCGAGCCGTTTCCGGGCGGCCGGCGCCGCTTTGTTCCTGATGGTCGCAATGGCCGTGCTGCTGGCGCCCGCCTCCGGCCGGGCACAGAGCGTGGAACGCCTCAGCGGCACGCTGCGCACCGCGGAGCGCCCCGCTCCACAGGCGATGACCGTCGTTCGCGTGGACGGGGTGGACTACATCGACCTGCAGGTCGTGGCGCGCGCGTTCCACGGGACCAAGTACTGGCGCGCCGAGCTGGAGAAGATGGTGCTGAAGGTGGGCGGCCGCCGCGTGCGGCTCACCGTCGGCAGTCCGTACGTCTTCGTGGACGACCGCGGGCAGAACCTGCTGGCGCCGGTGATCTGGCACGAGGGCGAGATCCACGTGCCGGTCCGCCTGGCCACCGATGTCCTCGCCACCCTCGTCGACGGATCCGTGACGTGGGACCGCGGCGAGCTCACGCTGCGCATCGGCTCGGGCGATCCCAACCTGATGGGCCTCTCCTGGGACGTGCGCGCCAACGGCACCGTCATGGAGGTGGAGCTCACCGAGCCGATGAACGGTCGGCTGGAGTTCCCGCGGCCGGACCGCGTCATCCTGCACGTGCCGGGCGGCGTGCTGGGCGAGCGCCTGGCGGACGGCGCGCCGGGGCGCGGTCTCGTGGACAGCGTGGAGACCGTGCAGGGCAACGCCGAGGCCATCCTGTCGCTGTGGCTGGGGCCGCTGGGCGGGACCGCGGAGGTCCTCACTCGACGCAACCCGCCGCGGCTGCTGGTGGCGGTGAGCGAGGGGCTCCCGGACGACATCCCGCTCCCCGAGTTCGAGCGGGCGGAGGAGCTGGCGCCGCGCAGCGTGCGCCGCGTCATCGTCGATGCGGGACACGGCGGGTCGGACGCGGGGACCGTGGCGGGCGTCAACGAGAAGGACGTGACGCTGGCCATCGCGAAGCGGCTGAAGCGCAGCCTGGAGCGCGACGGTCTGGAAGTGGTGATGACCCGCACGGACGATCACTTCCTGTCCAACGAGGAACGGGCGCGCATCGCCAACGCGGAGAGCGGTGACCTGCTGATCTCGCTGCACGGCAACGGCTGGTTCCAGGGAGACCGGCGCGGCTTCAGCGTGGGCACCTGGGGCGGGGAGGCCTCGCACGCGCCGTCGGAGTTCGCGCGGTGGGGCGAACCCGATCCGCTGATCCAGCGGCACACCGAGGCGCTGGCCGGCGCGCTGCTGGAGGAACTCCAGGGACTGGACATCCCCAGCCGCGGCGTGCGCAGCGCGCCGTACGCGCTCCTGGCCGGCGTGACGATGCCCGCCGTCCTGGTGGAGTGCGGCTTCCTCACGAACGGCGAGGACCGCCAGCGCCTCCGGGACGACGAGTACCAGGCGGCGCTGGCGGCCGCCATCGCGCGCGGCGTGGACCGGTTCCGGGGAGGTGGCGGATGAGCTCGCTTCCCGAGTGGTTCCGACGGAACTGGGCGGTCGTGGTGTCGGTGGGCGCGGGGCTCGCTCTCCTGATCGGGCTGCGCGTGGCGCTGCGCCGCGAGGAGCCGGGCATCGTGACGCCGGTGTCCACCAGCGAGGCGCTGGCCGGGACGCGAACCATCGAGCTGTTCTTTCCCGCCTCCACCGGCGGCTACCAGCGGGAGACGCGCGACATCCTCGGGTCGGACTTCCTGGAGGACGACGTCCGTCGCGCCGTGGACGAGCTCATCGTCGGGCCGGAGAGCGGGGTGCGTCCCATCCCGCCGGCCACGCGACTGCTGTCGGTCTTCCACGACGGCGACGGTGAGATCACGCTGAACTTCACGGACCACCTGCGCACCGATCATCCGGGCGGATCGGAGGCGGAGATCGAGACGCTGCGCTGCCTGGCCACCACCATCGGGCGCAACTTCCCCGGGGTGGATCGCGTTCGCATCCTCATCGACGGCGAGACGGTTCCCACGCTCGCCGGACACACGGACCTGAGTCGGCCGCTGCGGGTCGACGAACTGCAGTAGGGAGGAAGGCATGACCCGAGCCGACGGCCGCGCGCTCGACGAGCTTCGCCCGGTCAAGATGGAGACGGGCTACGCCCGGCACGCGGAGGGATCGTGCCTGATCCGCATGGGCGAGACGTGGGTGCTGTGCACCGCGTCCGTGGAGGACGGCGTGCCGTCGTTCCTGCGCGGGCAGGGGCGCGGCTGGGTGACCGCCGAGTACGGCATGCTGCCGCGCAGCACCAGCACGCGCAGCCGCCGCAACCTGACCGGCGGGCGAACGCTGGAGATCCAGCGGCTGATCGGACGATCGCTGCGGGCCGTGACCAACATGGACGCGCTGGGCGAGCGCACCGTCACGCTGGACTGCGACGTGCTCCAGGCCGACGGCGGAACGCGGACGGCCGCCATCACCGGTGCCTGCGTCGCGCTGTTCGAGGCGTGTGACTGGCTGCGCAAGAACGATCGCATCTCCACCTGGCCGCTGAAGCAGATGGTGGCGGCCATCTCGGTGGGCGTGGTGGACGGCGTGCCGATGCTCGATCTTCCGTACCCGGAGGACTCCCGCGCGGACGTGGACATGAACGTCGTGATGACCGCGGACGAGCGATTCGTGGAGGTGCAGGGCACGGCGGAGTCGGATCCCTTCCCGTCGGACACGCTGACCCGGCTCCTGGACCTCGCGCGGAAGGGAACCAACGAGCTCGTCGCCCTGCAGCGCGAGGTGCTGGGACTGGAGGCCAGCGTTGGCTGACGCGGTGGTGGTGCTGGCCACGCGCAACCGGCACAAGGTGGAGGAGATCGTGAACGCGCTGCACGTGGACGGCGTGCGGTTCGAGAGCCTGGCCGATCACGCCGGCGCGCCGGAAGTGGTGGAGGACGGCGACACGTTCGAGGCCAACGCGCGCAAGAAGGCGAGGGAGATCGCGGCGGCGCTGGGCGTGCCCGCCCTGGCCGATGATTCGGGCCTGGTGGTGGACGCGCTGGACGGGGCGCCGGGCGTCCGCTCCGCGCGCTTCGCCGGAGAGTCGGCCGACGACGCCGCCAACCGGGCGGAGCTGCTGAAGCGCGTCAACGGCGTCGCGGACGACGCGCGGACGGCGCGGTTCGTCTGCGTGCTGGTGCTGGCCATGCCGTCGGGCGAGGAGATGATGGTGGAGGGGATCTGCGAGGGCCGGATCCTGGCCGACGAGCGCGGCCACGGAGGCTTCGGCTATGATCCGCTCTTCGTGGCGGACGGGTACACGCAGACCTTCGCCGAGATGACCCGGGCCGAGAAGGCGGCGCTGTCCCACCGGGGACGGGCGCTGCGGCTGATGGGTGGGCCGATGGCCAAGGTCCTGCGGGAGCGGGCCGACCGCGAGTAGGAGGGGGGCGGCGGGGCATCGGCCGGGGCGGGCCGCGGCCGGCGCCGCATCGCCCGGACCGTCTTGACACCGCCGGGGGGGCTCCGTACCCTTCCGCGTTCGCCCGGCGTCCGGCTTGCTGAATCGGGGCGTGGCGCAGTCTGGTAGCGCACCTGCTTTGGGAGCAGGGGGTCGGAGGTTCGAATCCTCTCGCCCCGACCAGACGCCGACCGAAACGCCTCCGCGCCCGTAGCTCAGCTGGATAGAGCAACGGCCTTCTAAGCCGTGGGTCGCAGGTTCGAGTCCTGCCGGGCGCGCCAGTTTCCCTCCCGGGAAGCGGGGCCGGTCTTCCGGCCAGGCAGGTGGTGGGTGTAGCTCAGTCGGTAGAGCACCTGACTGTGACTCAGGTTGTCGCGGGTTCAAGTCCCGTCACCCACCCCAACCCCAGCGGGCCGCGCGAATCCGGCGTCTCGCCGAGGTTGCCGCGTCCGGCCGCAGGTGGTATCGTCCCGGGCCGGTTTGAACAGTGCGCCGTTAGCTCAATTGGCAGAGCAACTGACTCTTAATCAGTGGGTTCGGGGTTCGATTCCCTGACGGCGCACCAGTTCTCCCCTCCTCCGGCTCTCCCTCTCGCAGATTCCGACGTACCAGGGGCCCGGATCGGCCTCGGTTCTCCCGGATTGCGGTGAGGGAACGGTCCGGTGCGCCACAGGGTTGCATCGCCGGCGGGGGGAGACGCATCCTAGAGAGTGTGCCGGCCGCCCGCCCGGATCCGTCGAGTCCGGGGAGGCCGCCGCCGATAACAGGAATCATCGAACAAGGGGGCGACAGGCTTCGACGGGGTACACAGAAGCGATGGTTGCGTGCCGAGGCGCCCAGGCCTCGTTAAAAATGGGCACCTGTACAACTGCCAACGACGAATTGGCTCTGGCTGCTTAAGTAGCCACGGTGGCTCCTTCTAGGCCCGTGGGGGAGGATGCCACCGACGATACCGCGGGTTGCTCGTCCTTCCGGCGTGTCAGCGGGGGACGCTAAGACTTACTGAGACTGGTGCCTTGCGGATCCTGCCCGTTGGAGCCGCCGGGGACGAGATTAGAAGACGGGAAGCGCACGGATGAACCATCGGGGATGGTACTTCGGACGCGGGTTCGATTCCCGCCGCCTCCACCATCGTAGGGCCCGTAGCCGGACTGGTTGCGGGCCCTTACGCGTTGGGGGAGATCGCAGAAGTCGCCGCGGCTGTATCGTTGGGCTTGGCTCCGAAGAACGCAGCGCGTACCGGATCCGGGTGTGAACCGCTCACCCGACGTCGCCCGCGACTCCTACCACAATCGGACGATCTTCTGTGTCGGGGCGTTCCGCTCGCTCGTCACCCTGGCGAAGTACACTCCAGCGGCCGTCAAACGCCCCGCGTCATCGCGACCATCCCCCCCAGCGACCCGGTGTCTACACGAAGCTCCTCGCCGTGATCGACGACGAGCGGGGGGAACTCATGCGGGGCAGGTACTCCCCGTGATCCCGACAACGTCGCCGCGGCGACGGCTACCGGAGACGCACGATCCTTCGGGCCGGCCGGCCCGGCTCTGACGGCTGCCGGACGAAGTAGATCCCGGCCGCCACGGGAGAACCGTCTTCGCTCCGGCCGTCCCACCAGATTGCCTGGCCTCCGGGGGCGGGCGCGTCGAGGTTCAGCCGTCGGACCCGTCGACCGCGCACGTCGAAGATCTCCAGCTGCACCGGACCGGCGTGGGCGGCGTCGAACTCGATACGGGTGCTTGTGTGGAACGGGTTCGGAACGATGGAGCCGCCGCCCGCCGGCGCGAGCTCCGGCGCATCCGTGGGTGGAACTCCCGGGCAGTGCAGCGGGTAGGCCGACAGCTGGTACGTCCGTTCCGCCACGTACAGGTGCTCGTCGTCGGTCGCGATCCCGAAGAAGTCGAAGGGAAAGGTCACCGTGCCGATAGGGATCGGCCCCTGCTGCTGCGATACGTCGAACGCCAAGAGGTTCGGCCCGGCAGCGACGTATGCGGTCCCGTTCTCCACCGCCACGTCGACGGCCGCGCCTCCGACCGCAGCGGTGCCCAACGGCACCGGGACGTTCGGATCGGTCACGTCGTACGCGTGGAGCAGGCCGGCCGTCTTCTCAAGTGCAACCAGGCGTCCGTCCGCGACGTCCAGTCGATCCCGTATCACTCCGGGCGCCTCCCGAAAGCGGAACGTCGGGTCCGTCGGCCCAGCGAGTTCATAGACCTGCACGCCGTGATCCGAGGCAAGGTAGAGGTGGTTTCCTTCCAGCACCATCTCGCTGGGTTCACCGGTCAGTGGAGTCTCGTCCACCTGGGCCGGCGCCGAGGCGTCCGTGAGGTCCAGCGTCCGGATCTTTCCGAACTTCGTGGGGACGTAGGCGTAGGGGTCGCGGATCTGTACGTCGACGCCGCCGGCGAACCAGTTCAGTCCGCTGGTGCCTTCCTGGGTGATGCGATTGCGGGCACCGAACGTGGCTCCCTCCACCGTGGCTACGTACGTAGGCGATGCGTCCGCGCGACCCACTCCGGGCTCCTCCACGGCCATGAGCTCCGTGTAGGGAGTCATGTCGCAGCCGGCTTGCTCGCCGACGACCGGGTAAGCGGAGTAGCCGTAGCCGAAGTAGGAGTCGCAGTACATCAAGGAACTGAGCAGGCCGTCGTGGGCGTCCACGTCCCACACTTCCGAGTTCACGACATACTCGGGATCGCACACGAACGGCACGGGGACGCGCCCCTCGAGTCTCAGCGACGGGTCTCGGGGCTCGAGGGTCACGAGCTCTCGGCCTACCGCAGCGACAACATGCCCCCGAAGCTCCGCGAGCGACAGCACGGGGCCGGAGCCCTGCGGCCACGACGACCGGAGCTGCAGGTTGTCCTGCCAGGTGAGTACAGAGAAGCGTCCGTCCGTGACGAGATGTGTCCCGAGGCGGGCGAAGGACCGGAATTCTCCGTCCAGGCGGCCGACCGCACAGGATGACGGCGGGAGCGAGCCCACCCGGGTCGGGGCTTCGGGTGCGGAAACATCCCAGCTGCTGTCCTGTAGCAGGAGAAGATCGTCGATCCAGGCGCGAGGCTCTCCCACCATCGTTGGGAGCGGGACTTCTTGGGGGCCCGCGTTCGAATCCAGCTCGAAGAGCTGGACCTGCGCCGACCAACGGCCGGTGAATGCCCAGTGCCCGTTCGTCACGACCGTCCCCTGCGCTGTCAGAGGCGCAGTCCCGGTCAGCGCGGGAGACGCCGGGTCGGAGAGGTCCACCTGCACGATCCTCGGATCGCCGTTCCCCGAGACGAATGCGG
The DNA here is from genome assembly GCA_965216835.1 of bacterium. Taxonomy (GTDB): domain Bacteria; phylum ARS69; class ARS69; order ARS69; family ARS69; genus BQJX01. Next base: position 1,213,401 of record OZ244210.1, read on the forward strand.
CGACGTTCCCTGCCACCGCCAGCGATTCGACCGAGCGGGCTGGGACGATGGTGTCACCGAGGAGATCGTGGGGAGGCGTCGGCGACCAGGTGGAGACGCGGATGGAGTCGATTCCGACCCGAACCGCTCCAACGAGGGCCAGTGCGTTCCCCGAGAGCTTCGTGCCACTGTCCGGTGGAGTGAACGTTCCTTCCTCCACCAGCACTCCCGGAGTCGGAGAGGAGAAGCGGGTGGCGACGTGACCATCATGTGCGACCACCCAGAGAGAACCGCCCACCCGGAACATGGTACTTCCGACGAAGTCCAGCGAGTCCGAGTCCGTCCGGGCAAAGTCGACGGTTGAGTAGTCGAAGCAGGGAGGAGTCCCCAGGGTCGGCACGGCGAACATCAAGAGGAGGCTCAGAGAACCTAAGACCTTCATGACATTCCCTCCAGAAAAATTCCAATGGCGGGGTTCGTCGAACGCACCCCCCGGGCACTGCGGCTCTCAAGGGGAACGGGTCCACTCATTGGAGCCCAGCCGATTCGACGGCGACGGGGGGCGATCGGTACGGAAGAGCGTGGGCTCACGGGCCAGCGCAGAGGCGAGCGTCGCCCTCATCGATACAACCCCTTGATCGTCCCCCAGCTCGTCGCATCCGTCTCGGTCGGGCACGCGAACGCCGCCGACCAGTACAGGAGCTCGGCGTTGCAGGTCCCGTCGTAGAAGGGGGATCCCGGGCAGAGGGGTGAGTCGACGTTGCCGAACCGGAACGAGTGGGTGATCCGATCGGCCGGGTAGCAGGTTCCACAGGCCTGGGGACCGGTGGGGCCGATCGTCGGATGGTCCGTAGGCCAGGCTGTCGCGATCGGAAACCCAATGCTCCCGTGTTCCACCGTCATGACGAACCTTCCGGGAACCTGCAGGTCCCATTGGACGAGGTTGTCCCCCGATCGCGGGAGGAACGACTGCTGGGCCAGGACCGAGGTCGGACAGCCGTGTTCATCAACGGCTTGGATGCTCACGACTCCCGTGAAGCCGCGCCCCGGCCCTCCGGCTCCCGTCCATGCGTAGTGATTCGTGGCCAGCAACGTCGAGGGGTGCTCGGATCCACAGCACGGATCGACCGTCATCCCCACGACATCACCTCCCTGCCACCCGCCCCAGGTCCACGCCCAACCGGTGCAGGTGTTGTAGTAGCTGACCGTACACGTCGCCCCGGCGGCCCAGCCGTCGGAGGAATCCAGGTCCCCCAGGCGAACCGCGCTCCGTTCCAGCGCAAAGGACGACGAGACGCAACCGGCCAGGAAAATGGCGATCGGGACCGCACGGAATTTCCCCACGGGAGCCTCCTTGAATGGGTGAAGGGCCGGGTTCGCGTCGGGAATGAAGTGAGGCGGTCGGCCCGCTGGTTCGATTCTACCGCCGGCCGGTGCGGGCCATCAATGGCGGGCCATGGTTTGCGTGGTCCGGCCCCGAAGAACTCCCACGTCCGTCCACTGGACACCCAAGGTCTCCGTTGCCACGGCGGAGTCCGGACAAGGGGGGGGCAATGGGGGTGCTTGCGCTCATGGTGTCGGCGGCAGCCAGCCTCGGAGATCCGGAACCTCCCGCCGCCGGGGGCCCGGTCACCGGGATTCTCGAGGCCGGCGCCCTGCCGGGGTGCTGCTTCCGGTGCTGCAACGTGGCCGCCTGGTGGACGATCGATGCGAACTGCCTCCAGTCGGATGCGGATCTCGCGCCCTACTTCGGTTGGGAGGTCACCGCCTGGATCAACTGGCTCGTGTGTCCCGATGGCACCTCGTCGGCCTGGGTGAACGGCGTGACTCCGACGCCGGTGGATTCGGTGTCCTGGGGACGGGTGAAGTCGCTGTACCGTTGGCTTCCGGCGGCGCGCAGGCGGGCCAGGCGGCCTTGCGACGGCTTGCGGCTTCTGCCATCGTCGGATTGCGGCGCGTTCCGATCTCGCGCCCCGTCCGAGGCGCAAATCGCCCCACCCCAAGGGCCCGGGAGGCATGAGACGACTCTCGCTTGCCCTGATGCTCGTCCTGTCGGGATGCGACTTCGCTTCCGATGCGCCGACGCCCGCCACCGAGACCCGGGACGTCATTCGCGAGTATGAAGCGGCGATCCGCTCGTTGGACGTGGACCGCTACGCGTCCGTTCTGATGTGTCCGCCCGGCGAGGTGCACTTCTTCCCGGATGCCGCGGACGGGTTCCCATGGGAGGCGTCCTTCGAATGGGACCTGGAGACGGAGGTCGCGGCGGTCTCGGCGCTCTTCCGGAGTGTCGAGGAGAGGCCCGGCGGACGTCTCGTCGTCGCCATCGATCCGGTTCCCGCGTCCCCGGCGGGGGAGGAGCGGACTCGCGCCGAGATCGCGTTGTACTCCTCAGCACGGGTGGTGTGGCGTGTGGAGACCGGCCTCGTCTTCCGCATTGAGCCGGTCGACGGAGCGCTGAAGATCCGGCAGGTGCTGGAGGAGTTCGAGGGGGTCAGCGCTTCCTCGTGGGCGCAGGTGAAGCTGGCCTCTCTCCGGGCGAACCCGGAGTTCTGAGCGCGGAGGCCGCCGTGGGCTGGCGGGCGATCGGATCCTGGACAAGTCGCTCTAGTCCCAGAACGACACCTGCTGGAACAGATTCAGATTCCGGTCGTCGAATACCCGGATGACACGCGTCACATAGCTTCCATACCGCGGCCGGTGCTTCACGCCCAGGATCTCCACGACCCAGCCCCCACCGTCCCCGCACACGAATCTGCTGCTATGGCTGCCCTCGGTCCAGGTACGCCAGCTGGCTTTCGCGGGCCGAACGATCACCTGACCCGCTGTCGCAGCGGTGTACTCGCCCACCTTCACCGCCTCGAGGACTTGGCGCAGCGTCGAGCGAAGTTCGCGAGCATCGCACGGCGCGAAGCGCCACGGACCCTCATCGCTCTCGTGAAGGGCGAACATCTTCCTGGCCGCCGGCCTCACCCAGCGGTCTCGGGCTTCGGTGTAGGCGAATCGAAGGTCGCCATCGCCATCGATCACGATGTGCAACGTCGTCGGTGGACCATCGCCGGTGAGGGGCACCTCGGCGGTGACTCGCCATCCCCCCACTCGTGGTGACGGGGGGAACGTGGTGCGAGCCAGGAGCGATCCGGCCTCGACGCGCAAAGGAGCGTTGCCCGCCAGTCCGCACTGACGTCGAATCTCCGCGAGAGTCCGCTCCTCAGGGGGTTCGAGGGAACCGGCGGCGTCGGGCTCCCAGGTCAGGGGGGACCGCGGCGGCCCCAAGTCGGCGGAATCCGCACCGGAGGCCGACGGCGTCGCCCCCGAGCTCCGCACGCTGAAGACCTCGATCACCGGGTCAAAGCGCGCCGGGAACACGGAGTCGGCATACGCGGTCCTAGTCTGGAAACCGGCGACGGGGATCCCCCCGAGCACGAGGGCGGTCAGGAGGATGAGGCCGAGGACCCACGGCCGCGTCGAACGGAACCCTGCTCGGTCAAGCATCGGGGATGACTCCAGAGCGATTCGGTCCATCGGGGTCCTTCGAGGACGGGACGAGTGTCCTCATCGCCTGCGATCCGTTCAACCTCAGATCTCGCCCGAGGGGCCCAAACCGTAACCGTAGTGTCTGCGGACCCTTACGCGTTCAGGAGAATCGCTGGAACCGGGGGAACGACCGTCTCCGCACAGCGGTGGGGCGGGGGCCCGTGAGCGGCCGGTAAAGGCGGGCGAAGGGTCGGGTTTTCGGGCGGCCGGATTGGTACCATAGGGCAAGACTTCGCCGGGATCATCTTCATGCGGCTTGCCTGGGCTTGTTTCATTGTGATCGTCCCTTCAGCGTCGGGGTGGGGCGTGACGCTGGGGGTGCCCTCCGAATACGCCACGATCCAGGCGGGCCTGGATGCCGCCTCGGCCGGTGACACGGTCCTGGTGGCGCCGGGCCTGTATCAAGACTATGAGACGCGACCGGACGTCAACGGGACGCTTGCGTCCGCTTGTGCATTCTTGCGCGCCGGCGTGACGCTGAAGAGCGAAGGGGGCGCAGACGTCACGACGATCGAGCTCCCCGGCGCGGTGGGATTCCCCTACGTCGTGCGCGCCATCTTCCTGGGCGAGGAATGCACGATCGACGGGTTCACGATCACCGGCACGGTACCCGGCCTGGACGGCGTGGGTTTGTGGCACTGCGAGAGTCTCGTGATGAAGGAGTGCATCGTCCGGGACATCGGGTCAGGCGGCTCGGGCGAGGGAGGAGTTTCCTCGATCCGAACGAACGTTCTCGTCGATGGATGCTTGTTCCTGCGGAATCGTGGCGGTGCCGTTGCCGGAATCGGAGTTGAAACGGCGAACGTCACCGTGCGAAACAGCACGTTCGACGACTGTACCAGCATGAGCGTTCGGGTGAACCGACCGGAGGCGAGTGGGGTCGTTCGACTGGAGGTGGAAGGCTGCACGTTCAAGAACGGTGCGTCTCTGGTCGGTGGTGGCGGGGCGATCTCTGCCGGGAGCTACAGTTCGGTGAAGATCGTGGGCAGCCAGTTCCTGGACAACCAATCTACCGGTGGCGGTGGGGCGATTCAGTTGGCGATCGAGCTTTCGAACGGAGAGGTCGAGCTTCGCGACAACCTGTTCATCCGGAATCGGGTGGGCGGCGCATCGCGCGGCGGTGCAGTGCGGATCACGGCTCGAGACATGGACATCACGGGAAACACATTCTACCAGTGCAGCCAGGACTGGATCTGGAGCGGAGGCGCGGCGCTGAGTGCCGCCTCCGGGAGTGTCGTGTTCACCAATAACTTGGTCGTGGACTGCGGAGGGAGCCAAGCCGTCAGCCTTCCGGGGGCAACGGAGAGCGTCTTGTCCGCCTGCAACGTCTTCTGGGAGAACCCGGACGGCGAGGCGGAGGGTTTCGAGCTGTCAAACAGCGACCGGATCGTGGACCCGCTCTTCTGCGGACCGGGCCTGGATGATCTGACGGTGAGTTCGGTATCGCCATGTTTGGCGAAGAACAGCCCCGGGTGCGGCCAGGTGGGAGCGTTGGGGCAGGGCTGCGGGACCGTCTCCGTGACCCCTGCGACCTTCGGGCGGATCAAGAGCGACTACCGGGAGGGACGGCCGTGAAATGCTGGATCATTCTGGGCTTGGCCCTGCCGGCGGTCGCTCACGCGGCCACGCTGAGGGTGCCGGAGGACTATCCCACCGTCCTGGCCGGCGTGGATGCCGCGGCATTCGGGGACACGGTCCTTGTGGCGCCGGGAACGTACTCCGACACCGAGCGAAGGCGGATCCCCTGGAGCGGAGGGACTCGCTCCATCCGGAGCCTGGCGTTCCCACGGGACGGGGTCGTCCTTCTCGCGGAGGGCGGTCCGGACGTCACCACCCTGGACTTCACTGCGCCCCTCGAGTACGGGGACTGGTTCGCGCTGGCCGTCTCCGGCGCCAGCTCCGGCGTCACGATCGAGGGCTTCCACGTGGACGGTGGAGGACGCCGGCGGCGGGGGGCGATCGCGCTGGACCGGGAGAGTGGGGACGTCACCGTCCGGAACTGCAGGATCGTGTCGTTCAACTCGAGCGAGTACGGATCGTCGGTGCTGAAGCACGACGGCTCCGGCGCCACGATCCGGATCGAGGGCTGCGAGATCGTGAATGCACGCGGCCAGCCGGCTTCCGCATTGCGGCTGTACGATCACGACGTCGAGATTCTCGATACGCGAGTCGAGGGCTGCCTGGCCACCGCCGTGGACCTGATCGCCTCACCGCTGTCCGGTCGGACGGTGCGCGTCGTCGACTGCGAGTTCGTCGGCAACCGATCGGCCTTGCTGGTCCGAGCCGGGTTCGTCGACGTGTCCGTGCGGAACTGCCGCTTTCAAGGCAACACCTCGGGGGCCGGCGTGGGTGCGGTCCCGGAGGGGGCCGGGGTCGTCGAGGGGTGCCTCTTCCTGGAGAACGAAGCAGGACTGGGAACTTCCGGCCCGGTCTCGATTGAAGGCAACACGTTCTGGGGAAACGGACGGGCGGTCTCTCTGCCCGCCGAATCCCGGCTGAACCGGAACGTCGTGGCGAACAGCTCGGGGTCGTCAGCGATCAGCGCCGGGAGTGTGGATGCGAGCACGTCGGGCTGCAACGTCCTCTGGAACAACCAGAGGGACTGGTCCCCGAGAGCCGACGGTCCGGACACGCTCGCGATCGGCCAGCGCGTGGATCCGGAGTTCTGCGATGCGGAGGGCGGGGACTTCCGCGTCGCGGCCTCATCACCTTGTGTGCCCGGCAACCTGTATCCGGAGTGCACGAAGGTCATCGGCGCGTTCGGGATCGGATGCCCGGACACGGGCCGGTCCGTCGTCGGCTTCCGCACGCTTCCCGACGTCATCTCACTCCGGATCGACGGCGTGGAGATCCCGACCCCAAGGCTCCTGTCCTGGGAGGTCGGCACGCTCCACGAGATCGGCACGGTTGCGTCTCCGTTCGAGCCCGTTCCCGGGACCCGCTACTGGTTCCGGTCCTGGACCGACGGGGGGGCGGAGACGCACGAAGTTGCCGCGCCGGACACGTTCGTCGAGTACGTGGCGTCCTTCTCCGTGGAGCATTTCCTTTCGGCGTCGGCCGACACGGGGGGAACGGTGTCGGCTTCCGAGTGGGTGGCGGAAGGGGAGACGCGGGAGATCCTGGCCACGCCGGCGCCGGGCTTCATTTTCGATCGCTGGGTTGGAGCCGGAGACGGGTCCTACAGCGGGGGGGCGAACCCGGCGACGGTGACCCTGAACGGGCCCATCCAGCAGCGGGCGCAGTTCCTGGCCCTGTTCCTGCCGCTCGAGATGAGCGCCGGAGAGGGCGGGACCGTGACGCCGGAGTCCGGCCCCCGGCCGCGAGAGACCAGCGTGCCGATCGAGGCGTTCCCGGACGAAGGGTGGGCGTTCTCCCACTGGATCGGCACGGGGCAGGGATCCTACTCGGGCTCGCTGAATCCTGCGTCGGTGTTCCTATACGAGCCCATCTCTCAGACCGCTGTCTTCGTCGATGCCGATCCGCTGCTGACGATGGATGTCGTCGGTGGAGGATGGGTGTCGCCGGAGACCGCGCCGCAGTTCATCTTCACGCAGGTCGAGATTGAGGCGACGCCCGCGCTCGGCTGGGAGTTCGACCGCTGGCACGGGTTCGGAGACGGCTCCTACACCGGCCGGAACAATCCCGCCGTCGTCACCATGAACGAGCCGCTCTACCAGACGGCGAGGTTCATCATCGGCGAGTTGCCGCTGACCGTCCTGGCGGAGGAGGGCGGCACGGTGACGCCGGAGAGCGGCCCGGTGACCTCGTTCACCGAGGTGGAGATCGAGGCTGCGGCGAGTCCCGGCTACCGCTTCGTCCAGTGGAAGGGCGAGGGCGACGGCTCCTACACCGGCACCGACAACCCCGCCACGGTCACGCTCGACGGTCCCATCACCCAGGTGGCCTCCTTCGAGCCGTCGGCGTTCTCGGCCACGCTCTCGCTGAGCGACACGGACCCCTACGCGCACACGGGCGCAGCGATCGGCCTGGGGAACGTGCATCTGTGGGTGACGTGCGGGACGACGGAGCACGGGCTGCGGTCGGTTCGTCTGAACGCGGCGGGCAGCCTTGAGCCGCTTGCCTTCCTGCCTGCCCCGGGCGTGGCCGCCTCCGGCACGGGCTCGGTTCTCGCCAGCATCGACGGCTGTCCCGACGGTCCCGTGCGGCTGGGTTCCTTCCTGGTGAACTCGCCGGGAGAAGGATCGCTTTGCCTGGACGTCACCGGCGCGCTTCCCGGCCTGACGATCACGGACTGCGAAGGGACCGTGTACAGCTGGCCGGAGAACGTCGGCTTCGTGGGGGTGCACACGGGCGGCGGGGCGCCGTGCGGCGGCGGATCGGGCTGCGAGGCGATCGATTCGTTCTCGGCTCCGGTGGGGGCGCCGGACGTCTCGGCGGCTCCGTCGGTCACGCGCCTCGCCGGGATCTTCCCGAACCCCTTCGGCGAGGGCACCACGATCGAGTTCGAGGTGGCGCGGGCGATGGAGGTTCGGCTGTCGGTGTTCGACGTGGGGGGTCGACAGGTTCGCGTGCTGCGGGAGGGGAGCGTTCCGGCGGGCCGGCACGCGGTCGGCTGGGACGGTCGGGACTCGGGCGGCCGGGCGGTGTCGGCGGGGGTCTACTTCGTCCGGCTGACGGGGGACGGTCTGGAGCAGACGGAGAAGGTGACCGTGGTGAGGGGGCGGCCGTGAGGCTCCCCCGCGGCAGCCGTCGCGCGGGCGGCAGCGGCCGCCGTGAATCCTGGCGGCAACCTCTGGGCCGACTTCGTGACCCCTGGATCCGCGGAGGTGTTCAGTGAAGTTCAGGCCGATTGCGCTGGTCCTCCTGCAGGCGGCCCTTCTGTCGGGCGGAGCGTCCGCGGAGGATTGCGTGGACTACGGAATGGGGCCGCAGGTTGTCGCAACCCTGCCGGACATGGCGGGCAGCGTGTTCGCGCTGATCGGAGACCGTGGCATCGTCGCGGCCAACGGATCACTCCAGGTTGTCGATGCATCGAGCGCGGAAGATCTCCACGTCATCGGAGAGGTCGACCTGCCTACGACCGGCGCGGTGTGGGGCGTGGAGGTTTTGAATGGCAACGCCTACGTCATTGACCAAGGGGGGAGACTGTCGATCCTGGATGTCTCCGACGAAACGGCGCCGTCCCTGCTGGGGACCCTTGAGCTGGGTGCCGCCCTGTACGGGCTGGATCGGCGAGGGACCCACCTTTACGTCGCTCACTCGGAGTTCGACGCCAGTGGGGGCGGAGTCCTGGTCGTGGATGTCTCCGTGCCCACGGAACCGGAGGTGGTGTTCGACCTCGAGGTCGCCGGGCTCGTGAACCTGACGGTCGCAGGCACGCACATTTATGCCGTCGTCGTGGGGTGGGCCACCTCGATCGGCGAGCTCGTCGTAGTGGACATCACGGTCCCGAACACTCCCGTGTGGGTCTCTTCCGTGGACATGCAACGCAAGGGGTGGGACCCGGTCGTCCAGGGCGATGTCTTGTACGTGGGAACCGCCTGGGGACTGGAGACCTTCAGCCTGGCGGACCCGGGGGACCCGGTCCCGCTCGGGGGGGTGGAGACCCCGGGTGCGTCAAGCCTGGCCAACGAGATCCTTGTCGTCGGTGATCGGCTCGTGCAATCGCGTGACGGTTCCCTGCGTTTCTTCGATACGTCGGACCCATCGGCTCCCGTCTTCCTCGGATCCGTTGCGTCGATCGTCGGTTCGGCGCTGGTGGAGCTCGATGGGCAGGTCGTGGCGGTATCTACTGCGGGGACGACCGTCGTCGCCGGGCTCGACCTCGAGGTGAGCGGGGGATTCGTTTCAGAAGTCGCGCTCGCTCGACGTTCGCCGGGGACGGTCATGTTCGATCGTCTTCTCTTTGTGACTCCCACCAATCTGGTCGACATCTATGACGTCACCGATCCGGCGGAGCCGGTCTTGCGGTCGGCAGTTCCAGTAAGTTCGTTCTGGGTCGCGTATCGCCACCCCCGAGCCTACGTCGCAGGCCCTGACGGACTCACTGTTCTGGGCCTGGATGATCCCAGTTCGCCGATCGTCGGCGCCACGCATCCTACCGGAGCGGACTATCGCCATGTCGAGCTGTTCGGGGACTACGCGTACGTTCTCTCGACGTTCGGGATCGCGTGGAGCTTGGAGGCCTTCGACATCTCGGATCCCGACTGGCCCGTCTGGGTCGGCGCGACGCCGATCGAATCCAACTCCAGCGACATCGCTTTCAATCCGCCTTATGCCTACGTGGCGAGCGGCGTTCGTCGGCACTTCCGCGTGATCGATATCTCGGATCCAGCCGCGATGGCGACGGTCACGGTGGTGAATCCGGGCGGGGAGGGCAACGTTCGCTCCATGTGCCGCATGGGGGAGTTCCTGTACGTCGCGGGATCTGAGGCCGGAACTCACGTGATGGACGTATCCGTTCCATCGAGCCCGGTACTTCTGACGACGCTGGGCGCGGAAGTATCGGCCCGTTCCTGCGCCATCTCCGATGGACTCCTGTACGTCACGGATCGTACGGCCGGGATCCAGGTGTTTGACCTGTCGAGCCCGGCGTCTCCGGAGCGGATCGCCAGGGTCACGACAATGCGGTCCAGTGAAATGCTTCTCAACGCGGATCACGAGTTTCTCTTCGTTGCCGACCCGGAGCATCGCGTGCACGTGGTCCGGCCGCAGTGCGGGGAGGCGTCTGTTTCCGCTCCGCCGTCGGCCTCCGCAAGCGCCGAGGCGCCCTTCCGACTGGAGCGGCCATGCCCCAATCCCTTCTCGGAGTGCACGGACATCGCCTTCACCCTGGCTCGAGGCCTGAATGTGGACGTCGGTGTCTACGACATCGGAGGGCGAAGGGTTCGGATGCTGTGCGCTGGTCCACTCCCGCCGGGCCGCAATGTCGTCCGCTGGGACGGTCGCGACTCCGGCGGTCAGGCGGCTTCGGCGGGGGTGTACTTCGTCCGGCTCATGGGGGATGGGGTGGGGCAGACGGAGAAGGTGACCGTGGTGAGGGGGCGCTAGCCGCAGGTCACCGCTCAGCGGTAGAGCGAGCGGATCTTCCCCCAGCTCATTTCCTCGACCGAAGCGGGGCAGGCGAAAGCCGCATCCCAGAACATCCACTCGGACTCGCAGACTTCGTCCGCCACGGGAGAACCCGGGCAGAGGGACGTCACGAAGTTTCCGTAGTAGAAGGAGTGCGTCCGGCGCGTTGCGGGGTAACAGACGCCGCAAGCCGCCGGCCCGGTCGGGCCGGCCGAGGGATGGTCGGAGACCCAGGCGTGCGGGGACCAGGGGGTGTCGGCGTTCGTGTACATCAGCACGAGGTCGGAGGAAGCCGGGATGTCCCACAAGATCTCGGAGGATCCCCGGGCCGGACGGAACGGAATGCTGGCGAGGGTCGTGCCCGGGCACCCGTTGCCGTCATCAGCGTGGAGGGAGAGCACGCCCGTGTATCCCCAGGCGACCGGAGCGCCGGACCAGGCGTAGAGGTGCGTCGCGGTCAGCGTGGTGGGTCCGGAGCAGCAAGCCTCGATGACGAAGCCAACCTTGTCGCCTGGGTCCCAGGAGCGCCAGACCCACACCCACCCCGTACAGAAATTGTAGTAGCTGATCGTGCACGTCGCCCCCGCAGCCCAGGTTTGATCGGGGGTGTCGCCCCGTTGATGGATCGGCACGGCGGCACGCTCGAGGGACGCGGCCGGCAGGGCCGCTAGGCAGGCCGCGAGAACTCCCATGGTGAGTGCGCGTGTCGTCATGGGTACGCCCCCCTTTGATCCTGGCAAGTGAAGAAAGACGGCCAGCCCGCGTTTGCCGAGTCTACGGCGGCCGGGTGGGACTCATCAAGGATCCGGCGTGCTCGGCCAGTACGCGCGAACCTCATACTCTCGAAGGACGCGGTAGTCGCCTCGCTCCGGGCTCCACATATGCCCCCCGGGAACGGACGTCTCGAACACGGTGACAGCGATTCTGGCCTCCAGCGGATCCGCGTCCGAAACGATCTCGGCGATCTTGGAGCCCGTGAGGCCCCCACTTCCCAGACGGTCCGGCCTCGGCAGGCCGCCAAGGCTGCTGCTCCTGCCTGCGCCGTAAGTCTCCCGGAACCGCCGGACCACCAGACTGTCAGCGGTGCGGGAGTCGGGCGCCTCCAACAGCCCGGAGTTCCGGTACTTGCGGCACTCCGCGCGAAAGCCGACGACGAATCCAGGACGAACGGTCAAGGTGTCGGGCTCGAAGCTGCCGGGATCCCAGGACCACATCAGCTGGCCGTTCCGGAACGTGCTGATGACCACGCGCTTCGGCAACTCGCAAGGCAACCGCTTCGGTTCGCAGGAGCGAATGTGTATCGGCAGGGACGCCGTCTCCAATCGGCCGGCCCAGACCGATCCGGGTGCATACGGCTCGCGATCCATGCGGCCGTCCTCGTTCCAGTACGGCCTCGAATCGGCCCCTTCGTTTTCGTACTCCACGTGGACCAGGTAGTCGCCGGCCGGGACCTGCTGGCCCGACCCGGACAACAGGGCAAAGCTCTCGGAGCGGCTGTGGAACTGGCCGGCACGAAGGTCGGCGTGCGAGGACGGGTCGGGAAACATCGGCATCCCGGTCCGGTACGGGCTTCTCTTGAAGGCCTGGTCGCCATGAACTGGAACCAGCACGAGGCGCGGTCGAATGACGGGACTGTCCGCGAGTGTCCTGGCCGGACCGTCGGACAGAAACGGCCAGAAGTGGAAGAACAGCTCGACCTGAACGACGTCGCCCATGTCCACCGTGTCGGCGTCCGTTGTGAACAGGGTTGAGACGCCGTGGATCGCCTCTCCCCATCCGCTTTGTACGTCGCGCGTCGTGTGGGGTGCGACGGGTTCGAATGAGGGGCAGCACGCGCAGGAGGCGAGCAACGTCGCCATGGAGAGCAAGATCATGGAATCCTCCCCGGGAGCGTGCGTCGACTATGCGCAGGATCCGGAGGATTGACCAGCGTCGGCCTGCTGCCGCTCTCAACCGCCAGACGCGGGGTGCAGGGCACCGGACCAACGGCTTGCGGCATTCAGGCCGGCAACTTGGTACCATGGGAGACGTCTTGTTGGAGTCCTCCGATGTGTCCTGCTTGGGTTGTTGGATCCTTCCCCCTGATCGGCAACGCGGCGTCTGCCCGGACGTCGCAGCGATCGTGCTCGGTCCGTGCCGTGCGTAGATCGGCGGAGGAGACAGTGCGCCTGCATCGGTCTTGCCGATGGCTCGTCGTCTTGTTCCTCGCCCTCGCCACGTCCGCCCCGGCGGAGTCCTGGGAGAGCCTGGGACCTGAGGGCGCGCGGGTCGACGCCTTCGTCCAGGCCCGGACGAATCCCGACCGGATGTACTGCCTTCCGTACAAGCAGGGCGTGTTCCGCTCCGAGGACCGTGGCGAGACCTGGAAGCGGGTCGACGTCGGACTGGATCCGGATGCGAAGTTCCAGGCGATCGCTGTATCGCCCAAGAGCGAGGACGTTGTGCTCCTGGCAGATCGATCGAGCCGTGAGGTCCTGCGTTCAACGGACGGGGGAGAGAGCTGGACTGCGCACTCGGTGGGAGGCGGCTGGAACGTCCTGAGCGCCATCCGCTTTGATCCGTCCAACGGGGATCTCGCGCTCCTTGCGGCCCGGACCGGAGCGGATCCCGGGATCTTCCGGAGTACGGATGCGGGTCGGTCCTGGGTGTCCGCCAGCGCTGGTCTGTCGTCGCTGCAGGTGTACGACGTGTCGTTCGATCCGACGTCCGCCGGCGTGGCGCTGGCCGGCGTGTCGGGCGGCGTGTTCCGCACGACGGATGGGGGGCTGTCCTGGAACGCTGTGCCGACCGGCACGTCCGGCGGCGGTGTCGGGTCGTTCTCGTTCTGCGAATCCCAGCCCCAGGTGGTCTGGGCGAGCCGAACGCAGCAGATGCTCCGGAGCTCCGACGGTGGAGTCAGTTTCTCTCCGGTCGGAACGGATCCATGCATGGGCAGCGAGGTCTGTGGCGTCACGTTCATCGCCGTCGATCCGATGGATCCCGATCGCGTGATCGCCGGAGGGAGGGATGTCCACTGGCTGTCGTACGTCCCCACGCTCAAGGTGAGTACGGATGCCGGGACCACGTGGTCGCTGGCGTACCGCTCAAGCGCGGGCCTGTCGGAGGTTCGGGAGCTGCGGTCGTTCGCATTCGACGTGCAGGACCCCACTCGCGCCTACGCGGCCGTGACGTGTCAGGGCGATGATGTCAGCCAGGAGGGTCTGATCCGCAGTGTCGACGCGGGCCGGACCTGGAACTCGTGGCTGAACGACCTCCGCGGAATGCGGGTCCTGGATCTCGGCAGAGACGCGGCAGGTACGGTCTACGTCCAGACCGCCCACCGGGCGGGGCTGTTCACCGCGGCGAGCGTGGAAGGCCCGTGGAGTCGATCCGCGCCCGCGTTCGGGATCGACGGAACCGTGGAGGCGGTCGATGTGGCCCCCGGAGCGATCGGAAGCGTCTACCTGACCGCGGGCAGTGCGTCCTTTGACACGTACGATCCGCTCCAGGCGATCACTTCGGACGGCCGGTGTCACGTGGTGGATGGCCCCGCTCCCCCAGCACTCCCTGTTCGTCTACCCGGGGCCGGTTGCGGCCAGCGCGGACGGCAGTCGGGCGTACATCTGGGCTCGCCTCTCCTCATCGCACGGCGAGGTCTTTCCGGTGCAGGAGGGCGTGTGGCCCGATTCCTTCTCGCCGGGCTTCGTCGCGCGTGCGGCCGTCGTGGATCCGCAGGATCCTCTGCGGACCTTCGTGGCGGAGCCGGACGGTTGTGTTCACCTCAGTACGGACGGGGCAGAAACCTGGACGGAACGCTCGACGGGGCTTCCCGGGGGGGAAACGGTGGATCTTCTCATGGACTCCGACGACGCGGATCACCTTCTCCTGGTTCACGCGAGCGCGGGCACATGGGAGAGCGTCGATGCGGGGCTCTCCTGGTCCCGGTCTCTGGCGGGCATCGGCGCGGAAGTGGTGGCGGCGGCGTGGGGGCCGGCCACGGGGGAGATCTTCCTGGCCACCAGCGAAGGCGTCTACGCGTCGGCCCAGGGGTATCTGAACGACGGCCTGGAAAACCGCCACCCCACGGCCCTGACGTTCCTGGTGCCCGAGCGGACGCTTCTGCTCGGGACGAGGTACCGGGGAGTGTTCGCACGGAAGATCACGGCGCCGGCGGTGGACGCTCCGGAGGGATCGCCTTCCGCCCGGTCGTGGGCGTTGCGCGTGGCGCCAACCCCGTTCGCCCATCGTACGCGCATCGAGTTCTTCAGTCCGGGAGTGGAGCCAGGTGTCGACGTGGGCGTCTACTCCGTTGACGGACGGCGCGTTCGCGATCTCATCTCCGGCTCTGCGGGCGCCGGCTGGAATCACGTGGTCTGGGACGGTCGCACCAACGCCGGGCGGAGGGCGGCGGCGGGGATGTACTTCGTCCGGCTCCGGGGAGAGGGCGTGGACGAGACCGAGAAGGTCACGGTGCTCGGGGGGCGGCCTTGAGGGCGAGGGCCGATCGGCGCGGTCCAGTCGGGTGCGGCGCCCTGTCCGTCGCTCCAGCGACCTTCGAGCGCATCAAGAGCCACCACCAGAAAGGAGGCCGGCCATGAAGTGCATCTTCGCTCTCCTGGGCGTGGCCCTGCCGGTGGTCGTTCACGCGGCCACGCTCCGGGTTCCGGGAGAGTACGGGACTCTTCAGGCCGGTCTCGACGCCGCGGCGGTCGGGGACACCGTTCTCGTGGCACCGGGCGTCTACTCGGACTGGTCGGTCCGGACGATCCCGTGGGACCATGGCCATCGCTCCGTTTCTTCCGCCGCGTTTCTCGCGGATGGGGTCGTGCTCCGCTCGGAGGCCGGCCCGGACGTCACGATGATCGACTTCGGAACGTCCGTCCTTCCGGAACAGCCGATCGCCATCGTCGGCTCTCAACTCCCCCTCGGAGTCGAGATCGAGGGCTTCCACTTGACCGGAGGGGATCGCGTCGGGCGGCACGGAATCTGGCTCGATTCGCAGTGCGGGGACGTGACGGTCCGCAACTGCTGGATCGATCGATTCGACTCCGCACTCGACGGGGGCCCGGCCCTGCGATGCGCATCGCCGGAAGCCACGGTCACGGTCGAGGACTGCCGGATCTCGCAGTGTGCCGGGAGGGCGATCTCGGCCGGGATCGAACTCGTGCATTGCGACGTGGAGGTGCTCCGGACCCGCTTCCTGGATTGCGCGGGCGCCGCCCTCTATTTTCGCTCGGCTCGACCGAGTCTCGTTCGTCTGGCGGACTGCGACTTCCGGTCCGACAGGGGGCACGCAAGCTTCGCCTTGCTCGAGCTGAATGCGTCGGTTGCGCGATTCGAGATGGAACGTTGCGAGTTCCGGAACCTGATCGGGAAGGGCGCGAGGGTCAACATCGGTCAGGAATCGGAGTCACGAATCACCGGGTGCTCCTTCGTCAGAAACGAACGGGGGTCCTTGGCAGTGGGGGGCGGCACGCACGAGATTCGGCGGAACACGTTCTGGGCGAATCGTGGAATCGCCGTCTCCTTGCACGCTCCCCACGTGGACTTCCGATCCAACATCGTCGCGGGATCCCGTATCGGACCTGCTCTTGCGTTCCTCCCGGAGGATGTCGGCCTCTCCGGTTGCAACGTCTTCTGGGACAACGAGGGAGGAAACTGGGCCGACTACGGGACGGTGGCCGATACGCTCGCTTTCGCTCAGGAGATTGATCCCGAGTTCTGCGATCCGGGCGCGGACGACCTCCGGCTGGCGGCCTCCTCGCCCTGTCTCCCGGGCAACGGGTTTCCGGAGTGCATGGAGGTCATCGGCGCGCTGGACGTCGGGTGCCCCGCCACCGGTCGGTCGGTGGTCGCCTTCCGAACCACTCCGGACCCGATTCCCCTCCGGATCGACGGGGTGGACGTGGAGACACCCAGGTTGCTGGCGTGGGAGGTCGGCACGACCCATGAGGTCGGTGTGTCGGGTTCGCCCACTCAACCCGACTCCGGCACGCGCTACTGGTTCCAGTCCTGGAACGATGGCGGGGCACCGACGCACGATGTGACGGCGGCCGGCTCCTATGCGGAGTACGTCGCGACCTTCTCCGTGGAGCACTTTCTCTCGGTCATCCCGGACTCCGGGGGAACCGCTTCCGAGTCGGGTTGGTTCCCCGAAGGGGAGGTTCGTGAGATCTTCGCATCCCCGGATCCGGACTTCTCGTTCCAGCGTTGGGTCGGAACGGGCCGAGGCTCCTACGACGGCTTTTCCAACCCCGCAACGGTGACGCTGGAAGGACCGATCGAGCAGCACGCGCGGTTCGTTCCGTCATTCCTGCCGCTCACCATGAACGTCGTCGGCGGTGGTGTCGTGCGCCCGGAGTCGGGGCTGCAACCGCGTGAGACTTCCGTTTCCATCGAGGCGACCCCGGACGATGGCTGGGCGTTCTCGCACTGGTTGGGTGCAGGGGTGGGCTCTCACTCGGGGGCGCTGAACCCGGCCTCGGTGTTCATGTACGGCCCCATCAGCCAGACGGCCGTGTTCGTGGATGCCACGCCGCACCTGACGATGAATGTCGTTGGTAGCGGGTTCGTGGCGCCGACGACCGGGCCTCAGGATGTGTTCACGGAAGTGGGGATTGAAGCGACGCCGGACCTGGGTTGGGAGTTTGATCGTTGGGACGGATCCGGCAGCGGTTCCTACTCCGGCGGCCGCAATCCGGCGACCGTCACCATGAATGAGCCGATCACGCAGACGGCGAGGTTCATCGTGGGAGAGCTGCCGCTGACCGTCCTGGCGGAGGAGGGCGGCACGGTGACGCCGGAGAGCGGCCCGGTGACCTCGTTCACCGACGTGGAGATCGAGGCGATTTCCGACCCCGGCCACCGCTTCGTCCGGTGGAAGGGCGAGGGCGACGGCTCCTACACCGGCACCGACAACCCCGCCACCGTGACCCTGAACGGACCGATCACCCAGGTGGCCTCCTTCGAACCATCGGCGTTCTCGGCCACGCTCTCGCTGAGCGACACGGACCCCTACACGCACACCGGCGCGGCGATCGGCCTGGGGAACGTGCATCTGTGGGTGACGTGCGGGACGACGGAGCACGGGCTGCGGTCGGTTCGTCTGAACGCGGCGGGCAGCCTTGAGCCGCTTGCCTTCCTGCCTGCCCCGGGCGTGGCCGCCTCCGGCACGGGCTCGGTTCTCGCCAGCATCGACGGCTGTCCCGACGGTCCCGTGCGGCTGGGTTCCTTCCTGGTGAACTCGCCGGGAGAAGGATCGCTTTGCCTGGACGTCACCGGCGCGCTTCCCGGCCTGACGATCACGGACTGCGAAGGGACCGTGTACAGCTGGCCCGAGAACGTCGGCTTCGTGGGAGTGCACACGGGCGGCGGGGCGCCGTGCGGCGGCGGATCGGGCTGCGAGGCGATCGATTCGTTCGCGGCTCCGGTGGGAGCGCCGGATGTCGCGGCGGCTCCGACGGACACGCGCCTGGCCGGCATCTTCCCGAACCCCTTCGGCGACGGCACCACGATCGAGTTCGAGGTGGCGCGGGCGATGGAGGTTCGGCTGTCGGTGTTCGACGTGGGGGGCCGGCAGGTTCGCGTGCTGCGGGAGGGGAGCGTTCCGGCGGGGCGGCATGCGGTCGGCTGGGACGGTCGGGACTCGGGCGGCCGGGCGGTGTCGGCGGGGGTCTACTTCGTCCGGCTGACGGGCGACGGCCTGGAGCAGACGGAGAAGGTGACCGTGGCGAGGGGGCGGCCGTGAGCCATCGTCGTCCCTCGGGGCAGGAGACCGCTCGGCCGGGACGGAGGACGACGATGGGTTCAGCCAGACCACGGTTCGGTCCGGCGGCCGCCGTGGACGCGGGAGCGGACGCTCTATGTCTGGACGCTGGCCGCCATCGTTCTGATCTTCGCAGTGGGTCCGGTTGAGGGAGGCGCGCAAACGATCCTGGCCATTCGGGAGATCCCGTCGCAGAGGAGGGCCTCCGTGTCCGGTTCCCCGGCGGTTTTCCGGTAGGGCAGGTAGAGCCGATTCCGGACGGGGAGACCCGGCCGGACGCTCCGCCGTCGAACCTCCCGTTGCCCTGGAGCCCTCATGCACGCCATCCGCCGGATCGCCCTCGTCGTCGTCCTGTTCGTAACCTTCGCGTCTTCCGCGTCCGGAGCCGGCACCAGCCCGGTGGCTCGGGCCGATTTCAACGCGGACACCGTCGGGGAGTCGCCAGATCCCTCGCTCCCCGGGCTGCCGGACGGAGATTCGCTCAGCCTGCTGGGCTCCAACTGGATCGCCGTCGTGGACTCCTCCGGTCCGCTGACGGATCAGCCCGTCGAGATGAACCGCACCTCCGGTGGAGTGGGCAGCCCGAAGATGTTCCTGGAGTGGGAGCCGTCGAACTGCGCGACCTGGACGATGCGGTGGTGCTCGGTGGCGCGTACCGTCATCCCCCCGATCTTCTTCGTCCTGCGCGCGGACATCGTGCGCGGTCCTGAGGAGGCGGGAAGAGGGACCTACATCTTCGCGTCGATGGGCACTCGCGGGTCCAACATCTTCATCAACACCACGTCCGGTGAGACCACGGTCGGTTCGTGGACGATGGGCGACGCGGATTGCTTCGAGTGGACGGTCGATCTCGCGGCGCAGACCACGTCGCTGGAGATCGACGGCGTCATGGTGGCCGAGAACCTGGAGATCCCCGGGAGCCTGCTGTACGACGTGTCCATCTTCGGAATCGAGGCTTCTTCCACGATCGCGTTCACGTACGCCCTGGACGACTTCGAGATTCTGGCGGGAGACTGCCCGACTCCGGTGGAGCCGACCTCGTGGGGGCGACTGAAGGCGCGGTACCGCTAGCCGGCGCGGGGACCATCAGCTCCTGGGGCTCGACCGGCGGCGAGCCGCGTCGTCTGACCACGGATCCCGCCTACGACGGCGCCCCGTTCAAAAAGCCGCCTGCCGCCGTGTCCGATCCGGTTGACCGGCCGCCTCCCGGCGCCGGGCCCCCAACCGACGAGGTCACCATGGCGCGCAAGCCCCGCAACCGAGCCGCCGACCGGCCGCATCCGGCTCCCGATCGCCTGCTCCTCCCGCTCTTCTTCCTGCTCTTCACCGTCTTCCTGCTCGTGATCCTGGCGCCGGCCCTGGCTCGCGCCCAGGACGTGAATCCGGGCCCCGGCGATTGGGGGGACGCTCCGGAAGGGGCGCTGGCGTATCCGTCGCTCGGCGTGGCGGGCCAGTTCCCCACGTGCTTCGGCGGCCCCGCCGGCTTCATCTGGCACGGCAATCCCGGCCGCGCCGTCGACCTCTACTGGGGCTTCGACGTGGACGACGAGATCGACGGGAACGCCGGATTCTGTCCGGCGCCGCCCTACGAGATGGACGAGTGCTGGGGGCCGTTCGACGGCGACGGCGGCCTCGCCATTCCGGACACGTACACGATCGGGGTCGGCAATGTCGTCGTTCCGTGCGGGCAGCAGCCGCCGCGGCCGCTCGGCTTCACGTGCCAGGTGCTGAACCTCACCGTCGGCGGTCCCTTCGAGGCGAACATCGTCAACAACTCGGGCGCCCCCGGCTTCGTGAACGTCGCCTTCGACTGGAACCAGGACGGAACCTGGGGCGGCCAGGTGATGTGCGGGGCGTTGGTCCCGGAACACGCCATCGTGAACCTGCCGGTGCCGCCGTTCTACGTGGGGCCGCTTTCCGGACTGAGTCCCGGTCCGGTCCAGATCGGTCCGAACGCGGGGTACGTGTGGATCCGGATGACGCTCAGCAACCAGCCGGTATCGGCGGGCTGGGACGGCTCGGGTCTGTTCGATCTGGGAGAGACGGAGGACTACCTCATCGAGGTGCTGGATCAGCCGGCGCAGGGCGAGCTGGGCGATGCTCCCGAGGGCGCGTTCGCCTATCCGGGCGTGCTCGGTCAGTTCCCCACCTGCGTGGCGGGCGGGCCGGCCGGCTACGTCTTCCACCAGGCGCCGAACTCCGCGTACTTCGGTCCTTCCGTGGACTTCGAGTTCGAGGGCAACGCGAACGTCTGCCCGCCGCCCGCCTACGATCAGGACGAGTGCAACGGCGGCGGCGGCGACGGCGGCATCCTCTTCCCGATGCCGCTCACGCTCGACCCCGGAGCCACTTCCACGACCTGTCCGAACGGCGCCGTGGGGCCGTCGCTGGTGGGCTGCCTGACCGCGCGGTGGGGCGCGGACATCGACATCGACGTGACGAACAACTCTCCCGACGTGCGCTACGTGAGCGTGCTGGCGGACTGGGACGGCAACGGCGAGTGGGACCTGGCGCCCGGCGGAGCCTGTCCGAACGGAGTCTCGCCGAGCGAGCAGGTCCTGCTGAACCATCCCGTCCCGTCCGGCCACTCCGGTCCGCTCTCCACGTTGCTCCCGCCGGACTTCACGGTGGGAACGCCGGCGGACGGGATGTCGTGGTTCCGCTTCTCCGTCACGGACGCCCCGGTGGGGCCTGCCTGGACCGGCGACGGTCTCTTCGGTGACGGCGAGACGGAGGACTACCTCTTCCGTATCGCGCAGCCGCCGGTGGACGCGCCGGAGCTGGGCGCCCTCGGCGCGGGCGGCGGGCTTCGCTTCGACTCCGTACGCCCGAATCCCATGTCCGAGAGCGCGGTGCTGCGGCTGGTCACGCCGCGCTCCGGCCCGGTGGACGTGAGGGTGTACGACGCCGCCGGCCGGAAGGTGGTCACGCTGGAGAGCGGCCGGCGCGAGGCCGGCGTGCACTCCTTCCCCTGGGATGGGCGTGACGCCTCCGGTCGCGCGGCCAGTCCCGGCGTCTACTTCGTGCGCGCCGAGCAGCAGGGCGAGGCCGCCACGGTCAAGGTGGTCAGGATCCGGTAGTTCCGCGGGACCGGCGGAGCGAAGCGGGCCGCGGTGCCTGGGGGGCGCCGCGGTCGGGCCCGCAACCGCAACGGTTGCGGGCCTTTACGCATCGCGCGCCCCATCGCCGGGCCGATCGTCCGGCGGGCTGGTCGGCGACGGCCGCGGAGAGCCCGGGATCAGGGGCGGCGAAGCTGGTACCATGGGGGTGCCCTTTGCCGGAGTGACTCCATGCGCTTTGCCCGGGCTTGTTGCATTCGGTCGACTTGCTTCTTCGTGCTTGGTTCCCGTTCCTTCGCGCGCGTAGAAGGGACGACGAGGGCACCCGTTGCGGCCGGATCGATCCTGGTCGGCCTGGGTGTCCTGCTTCCGATGATCGTTCAGGCGACGACGCTGAGGGTCCCGGACGAATTCTCGACTCTCAACGAAGCCCTCGATGCTGCAGCGACCGGCGATACCGTCCTGGTGGCTCCGGGCACTTACGGCGACGCGGAGACGCGCGACCTTCCCTGGGACGGCGGTACGCGCACGTTCACGAGCATCGCCTTCCTGCGGGCAGGGATCTGCCTCAAGTCCGAAGCGGGATCCGCGAACACGTTCCTCGACATGTCGCTGGCAACGGAGGTCGTGGGCGCCGCCCGGAACGCCATCGGGCCGGGCACCGGTTCCGAAACGATCACGATCGAGGGCTTCACGTTCCTCCCCGGTGCGAATCCCTCGGAGCGCGCGCTCGAACTCGGAGGCGCTCATGGGGATCTGACGGTTCGGGATTGCATCTTCGATGGCTTTGAATCCGGATTCCAGTCGTCGGCCGCCATCGCGACCCGCCCGTTCGGCCTGCTGTCCGTCTTTTCCTCCACGTTCCGGAACTGCCGCGGCTCGATGGGGGCGGCCCTGGCCCGGGCCGGCAATCTGCACATGGAAGACTGCGTACTCGAGGACAACCAGTCGAGCGGGGGGGCCACCGTCTGGCTCGGCCAGCCCGGAGATCCACCGCCGGCCGAGGAAGCGCGATTCGTACGCTGCCGGTTCCTCCGCAACTGGGCGAACTACCGGGCGGGGGCGATCCTGGGCGGAGAGGGATTCGAGAGGATCGAAGTGCAGGAGTGTTCGTTCGTCGACAATTCGTCGGTGACCAACGGAGGAGCCATCCAGCTCGGGTTGAGTCAGAGTCGGACTCTTCGAGTGGAGGGCAGCCTGTTCGTACGCAACCAGGTTTGGCTCTCGAGCAACGGGGGCGCCATCTGGGCGCAGGGTGGAGTGCTGGAGGTCTTCGGCTGCACGTTCCATCAGAACCAGGCTCCGAACGGGGCGGCCCTGAGCACACTGAGTACGTCTCGAGCGACGATTCGGGGAAACGTCTTCACCGAATCTCAAGGCAGTTCCGCGGTCCTTCTGTCTCCCGGCGTCCGGGAGACCGGCTGCAACATCTTCTGGAACAACGACGGGGACGATCTCGACGGAGTCGCGCTGGATCCCACCGATCAGCGGATCGATCCGCAGTACTGTGACCCGGAGGCCGATGACTATCGTGTGGCCGCCTCCTCGCCCTGCCTACAGGGCAACCATCTGACCGCGTGCGTGGAGCAGATCGGTGCGCTCGGAGAGGGCTGCCCGTCCACGGGTATCGTGCCGGTCGGGCTGCGAACGACCCCGGACCCGATCCCGGTGCTGGTGGATGGCGGGGGGCGGGTCACGCCGCGGCTGGAGCCCTGGGAAGTCGGGACGATCCACGAGATCGGCTTTCCGCCTTCACCGGTGGTCACGGCTTCCGGCTCCCGCTACTGGTTCCAGTCCTGGAGCAACGGAGGGCCGGAGAACCAGGAGGTCACCGCGCTGGACACGTACATTGAGTACGTGGCCGACTTCGCAGCCGAGCACTATCTCTCCGTCGTCGCCGACTCGGGCGGAACCGCGACCCCGTCCGAATGGGTCCCTCGCGGGGAGAGTCGCGAACTGTTGGCCGTACCGGCCGAGGGTTTCGCCTTCCGGCGCTGGCTCGGGACGGGGGAGGGCTCGTACACCGGCGAGCTCAATCCGGTGACGGTGTCCGTGAACGAACCGATCCTCCAGCGGGCCCTCTTCATTCCGCTGTTCCTCCCGTTGAACACGGAGGTTCAGGGCGGGGGCACCGTGCTTCCGGCGTCGGCGTCGCAGCCGCGGGAGACCGTCGTGCCCATCGAGGCGTTTCCGGACGAGGGGTGGGTGTTCTCGCACTGGATCGGCACGGGGCAGGGATCCTACTCCGGGCCGCTCAACCCGGCGTCGGTCCTGATGCTGGAGCCGATCACCCAGACCGCCATCTTCGTCGATGCCGATCCGCTGCTGACGATGGATGTCGTCGGTGGAGGATGGGTGTCGCCGGAGACCGCGCCGCAGTTCATCTTCACGCAGGTCGAGATTGAGGCGACGCCCGCGCTCGGCTGGGAGTTCGACCGCTGGCACGGGTTCGGAGACGGCTCCTACACCGGCCGGAACAACCCCGCCACCGTCACCATGAACGAGCCGATCTACCAGACGGCGAGGTTCATCATCGGTGAGTTGCCGCTGACCGTTCTGGCGGCGGAGGGCGGCACGGTGACGCCGGAGAGCGGCCCGGTGACCTCGTTCACCGACGTGGAGATCGAGGCTGCGGCGAGTCCCGGCTACCGCTTCGTCCAGTGGAAGGGCGAGGGCGACGGCTCCTACACCGGCACCGACAACCCCGCCACCGTGACCCTGAACGGACCGATCACCCAGGTGGCCTCCTTCGAGCCGTCGGCGTTCTCGGCCACGCTCTCGCTGAGCGACACGGACCCCTACGCGCACACGGGCGCAGCGATCGGCCTGGGGAACGTGCATCTGTGGGTGACGTGCGGGACGACGGAGCACGGGCTGCGGTCGGTTCGGCTGAACGCGGCGGGCAGTCTCCAGCCGCTCGCCTTCCTGCCTGCCCCGGGCGTGGCCGCCTCCGGCACGGGCTCGGTTCTCGCCAGCATCGACGGCTGTCCCGACGGTGCCGTGCGGCTGGGTTCCTTCCTGGTGAACTCGCCGGGAGAAGGATCGCTCTGCCTGGACGTCACCGGCGCGCTTCCCGGCCTGACGATCACGGACTGCGAGGGGACCGTGTACAGCTGGCCGGAGAACGTCGGCTTCGTGGGCGTGCACACGGGCGGCGGGGCACCGTGCGGCGGCGGATCGGGCTGCGAGGCGATCGATCCGTTTGCGGCTCCGGTGGGAGCGCCGGACGTCGCGGCGGCTCCGTCGGACACGCGCCTGGCCGGCATCTTCCCGAACCCCTTCGGCGACGGCACCACGATCGAGTTCGACGTGGCGCGGGCGATGGAGATTCGGCTGTCGGTGTTCGACGTGGGGGGTCGACAGGTTCGCGTGCTGCGGGAGGGGAGCGTTCCGGCGGGCCGGCACGCGGTCGGCTGGGACGGTCGGGACTCGGGCGGCCGGGCGGTGTCGGCGGGGGTCTACTTCGTCCGGCTGACGGGCGACGGCTTGGAGCGGACGGAGAAGGTGACCGTGGTGAGGGGGCGGCCGTGACGTCGATGCCGGCCGCCGGCCTCCTTGCGATGCTCCTCGTTGCCGGTTCGGGCCCCGCGGTCGGGGCCGGCCAAGTGGAGGTCCGGATCGAAGGCGGAGCCAGCTACCTCCCCCTCGAGTCCTGGGAAGACTTCTTCGGCGATCAGGTGGCGGGCTACTACGTGGAGGACTCGGTCGCACCGTTCATCGGGGTCTCGGTCGGGTACCGCGTGCGGGAGAAGCACGTCGTCTCGATCGGAACGGGGCGCTGGGCCTCGAAGCCGTCCCAATACTCCGTGTCCATCGGGACGGGACCATCCGGGGAGCTGACCGGCCCGGTCTGGGAGAACTTCATCGACTGGACGCTCTCGACGATCCCCGTGCTCGCTTCGTACGAGTACCGGGCGTTCGGATCGCGCCGCTGGTCGCCCTTCGTGGGAGTCGGGGGCGGCTACCACTTCTCGAAGATCCATGCGACGGCGCGGATGGACCCGCCGTTCGAGGAAACTCCCGGAACCTACGAGGCGGAGCACACCGGGGAGGGATACGGCGTGTACGCCGACGCGGGAGTTCGTTTTCCGCTCGGATCGACGTGGGGGCTCCAGCCCGGCGTCCGCTACCGCTACTCGGACGGGATGGCCTTCACGGACGAAGACGGTTCGATCGCGGTGGAGTTCACGGGGGTGGATTTCATGCTGCGGATCGACATGGCGCCCGGGGAGTGACTCCGTCGGCGTCCATTCGAAGGAGCATGACATGATACGCATTGGCTCGATCCTCGCTATCGCAAGTCTCCTGATTGCCGGGTCTGCCATCGCATCCCCAGAACTCATGAGGGTCGCGTTCAGTGGCGATCCGGCGGATCTGAGTCCGCAAGTGGATCCGTGGACGGGGCTCCGTGAGATCTACCTGTTCGCGGTGCCGATCGGGGTAAGCTTCTGCCACACCGAGTTCTCGATCGCGGGAGACTTCGAAGTGATCTCTCTCGTCCCTGCGGAGGGCGTCGTCAACCTGGGAACTGCGAGCAGTCCGTCTCTGCTGGCGGACGATGACTCGGGCGAGGGGCTCTGGTTGAAGATCGCGACGCTGACCGTCGCCAACCCCGACGGCCAGATGGGGAGTCTCTGCTTCGCTCCGTCCGAGCTCACCGGGCGAAACTGCTCCATCCCATGCGATCAGGACTTCTGGCGAAACCACCTGACGACCTGTCTGGGCGTGGGTCAGGAACCCGTGTGGGGGGAGTCGAGCGTCTCGGAGTGTGGGCCGGTTCCCGTGGAGCCGGACACGTGGGGCCGAGTGAAGAGTCGCTATCGGTAGCGGACCGGGCGTGGCCGGAGGCCGGATCGATTCACCCGGCCCGGCCACACTCGCTGAAGACCCTCGGCCGCTCCCGCTAGTCCCGCAGCGCCTCGGTGGCCTCGTACGTGGCCCAAACGCCGAGGGCCCACGTCACCACGGTGGGCGCGTTGCGAACGACCCGGTCCACGAATCCCTCGGTGGAGTCTGCCGGTTCCCGAGCGGCGGCAGGGTCCGGCCTTGCCGCGGCTCCGGGAACTCCCGTGGATCCAAACTGGGCGGCCAGCGTTCCCAGGAGCTCGTTCCCGCCGAGGACGAAGGCGTGATCCGCGAAGAAGTGGGGGTGCAGGCCGGCGTCCCGCTCGATCCAGCGCAGGAGCGGTTCGTGGGACACGCCCGTGAGCTGGCCGATCCGCAGCGAGAGCCGGTGCGCGAGCACGCGCATCGAGTCCGCGGTGGCGGCCGCCGTCACGACGTTCAGCGAATCGGCCGCCCGACCGAAGGTGGCCGCCAGACCCCGCAGCCGGAGGCGCAGGAGGTACAGGTCCGCCTGGTTGGCGAATCGCGCCACGAGCGCCGAGTCCGCATCGGCTTCCGATGCCGTCGGGGCGCCGCCCGCGGGAAGGGGCGTCTCGTCGGCGCTCGTTTGCGTCGCAACGGTGAGGACGAAGGCGAGGACCATCGCTTCGATACCCGGATGACACGTCATGGGAGGCCCCCTTTCCGTCGCCTTCGCGACGCGGCGAATGAGCGCTGCCGGTCGTGAACGCCGTGCGCGTTCGCGCGACAGCCTGCTGGTGACGTGGGGACCGGGGTCGAGACCAGGGGGCGGCGGTCGCAGAGAGGACGGCTTCTTCGACGTGCAGCACTCACGTCGCGATCTCGAAGGCCCACTCTGGTCACGAACCTGCGGATTGTCTACGGGTGCATCCCTATTGCATCGCTCGGATCGCCGCCCCGAGGAAGTACGGCCACACCAGCAGTCCCAAGACCGCCTTCCAGAAACCCAGCTTCAGGAAGCCGATGGTGAACATCCATCCGGCGAACCACGTCCCGCCGGCCAGTGCACCGCCCTGATCTCCGCACTTCTTCTCAGACATCGCCGTTCTCCTGTCTCGGGGTCGAGGGGATCTGTTCCGTCGTCAGCTCTCGGAATCTCGGATCGTCCGCCAGGCTGACGAGGTCGGGGTCGTTGCGCATCCACGTGCGCCACCATCCGCCGTGCGTGAGCGCGTCGGCCAGGCAGCGCAGCGCCTCGTCCGGCCGACCCAGCAGGGCGTAGACGCACCCCACGTTGTAGAGGACCTGCGGTTCCGCCGGATCCATCGCCAGCGCCCGCTCCGCCCACTCCTCGCTCCGTCGGGTCTCGCCGATGCGACACAGCGCCAGCGCGCCGAAGTAGAGGGCGCGCGTGTCCCCGGGGTCGAGGTCCAGGTGGCGTTCGGCAAGATCGAGCCCCTCCCGGTAGGTGCGGCGGGAGTCGTCCTCCCGCCCGAGTCCGGCCAGCGCGCTCGCCTCCAGGATGGGAGCCTGGTAGTCCTCGGGGCGCGCGCGGCGCGCCTCCTCGAACCACCGGACCGCTTCGTCCAGGTGGCCCCGCGCGTAGTGGCCGCGTGCGCGGAAGTAGTGCGCCTCGAAGAGGCGGGGATCCAGTCGCGTCGCCCGCTCGAAGTCGCGATCGGCGTCGTCGTAGTCCTGCTTCAGCGAGGCAGCGACGCCGCGGGCCGCGTAGGCCTCCGCGAGATCGAGGTCCAGCTCCACGGCGCGGCGACTGGCTTCCTCCGCCGCCTTCCGATGTTCCTCGGTGGCCTCCCAGAACATGAACAGGTAGGAGTGGCAGTCCGCCAGCGCGGCGTGGGCCGGCGCGTAGTCGGGATCGATGGCGATGGCCTGCTCCAGCAGCCGGCACGCGAACTCGATGCTTCGCCGGCGGAACTGGCGGAAGGAGTGGCGTGCCTTGAGGTACCGCTCGTACGCGTCGACGTTCGTGGTGGATGCGCCCGGACCGGTGAGCGAGGGTGGCGTGGGGCGGAGCCCGCCCGCGAGTTCGCGCATGGAGGCGAACCGGTCGCCGGGGTTCTTGTGCAGGCACCGCACGATGCATCGCTCCAGTCGACCCGGGAGGTCCGGCACGAGGTCGCGCGGCGATTCCGGATCCGCGTGGAGGATCGCCCGGATCAGGTCGTGGCCGGCGGCCGGTGCGTACGGGTGGCGCCCCGTCGCCATCTCGTAAAGCACGACTCCCAGTGCGTAGACGTCCGTACGTGCGTCCACGACCTCGCGGAGGATCTGCTCGGGCGCCATGTAGGGAATCGTGCCGACGACCGACGGCAGGACCAGACGCGTCTCGTCGGGGTCGGTGGACGCGTCCGGGGCGGGGGAGAGGACGGCGCCGGGACTGGCCAGCCCGAAGTCCAGCAGCTTTACCCAGCCGTCGGGCGTGACCTTCACGTTCGACGGCTTGACGTCCCGGTGCACGATGCCGCGGTCATGGGCGGCGGCCAGCGCCTCGCACATCTGCGCGGCCAGCGCCACCGTCCGCTCCGGAGGAATCGGATCGCCGCGGATCATCTCGGCCAGCGTCGTCCCGTTCACGTACTCCATCACGAGAACCGGGGCGCCGTCCGCCTCCTCCAGGCCGTAGATCGCGGCGATGTTGGGGTGGTTCAGGGAGGCCAGCACGCGCGCCTCGGCCTCGAGGTGACGAAGCCTCGGGCCGTCGCCCGCGAACGCCTCCGACAGCACCTTGAGCGCCACCTCGCGGCGCAGACGGAGGTCCAGCGCGCGGTACACGGTTCCCATCCCGCCGCGCCCGATCATCTCCCGGATCGCGAAGTGGCCGATCGTCTCTTGCACGGCCGCTAGCCTCATTCGTTCAAGGATGTTCCGTCGGCTCAGAACGCCGTGATCACCCCCGCCGTGAGCCGTGTCTTCTCGGCCTCCAGGTCCCGGCCCGCCTCCACCATCCAGCGCACGTTCCTCGCCTGGAGCCAGCTGCACGTGAGCGAAGCGGTCTCACGGTCCGCGGCGTCGTCGTCGGAGTCGACGCGGTTGTACAGCCCGGACAGCACCCAGCGTCCGTCCTGTCCCTGCGGGAACAGGTGGAGCTCAACGAATCCGCCGTGCGTCTCGTACGTGTCGTCGACGTCGGTGAAGAACGGATCGTTGTCCTCGCGGTAGAGGTACTCCGCGTTCGCCTCGACCTTGTCCCCGAGGGCGATCACGACGTCCGGCCCCACCAGGAACGTCGTGTTGTCGACGTCGTCGGTGTTGCGGGACCTCCCCCAGTATCCGAACGCGCCGAGCCGCACCGGTCCGATAAAGCGCGCGAGCCGGAGCGCGACGTTCTTCAGCGTGTCGCCGTCATGGTCCTTGAAGTCGGAGATGCCGCTGTCCTCCGCCGGCCCGATCCCGCTGCCGTTCAGCAGCATCGCCGTGGCGTCGATGTCGCCGGGCAGGGCTCCGGCCACCATGATCCCACGGTCGTACGTGAGGTCGATGGGGGAGTCGCCCACGCGGGTCTTGAAGACCAGGTAGTCGAAGCGCTCCAGGCGCAGCTCCCGCTTGAAGAGCGGATCGCACACCTGGAACTGCCCGAACATGGCGGCGAATCCGCTGCCGGCCACGTCGTTGAACTGCAGGTAGGCATCCTCCAGTCCGACGATCTCGCCGCGCTCCAGCAGGAAGTAGAAGTAGTAGGACACCGTGTCGCCGACCGGCCCGCCGGAGAGGATCTTCCAGACCCACGGCACCTCCAGGTCGGACTCGGCGTCGGCGTCCTCCTTGTAGGAGACGTAGCCGTCCAGCCGGACCGCCAGCGGCAGGTCGCGGTTGAGGAGCAGGAGCGGATCGCCCACGTCGTACGTGGCGCGGGCCGGCTCCTGGCCCTCCTCCAGCCGGAACCCGCGACCTGCGAACTCCTCCCCGTACGCCTTCAGGCGCGGCGGCGGAGCGTGGCAGGTGGTGCAGGACATCTTGTACTTGCGTGCGAACGCGGGGATCGCGCCGGCATCCACGGCCGTGAGCAGGGCGCCCAGGGTCATCACCGTGGTCAGGACGGCGCGGAACGTTCCCTTCATCATGGTCATCCTCCCGCCGTCAGAAGACGGTGAACGTGGTGGCGTGCGTGTTGATGCGGACCGGCTCCGATTCCTCGCGCGGGACGTTCAGGTACTCCGCCACCGACGAGACGAGGCGCGAGTACCAGATCTCCGCCGTCACGGTGACGTCGCCCTCCGCGACGTCGTCGGGGACGGTCCAGGTGAAGGACTCGTTGACCGCGGCCAGCGGGGCCAGGCGGTAGTCCGGGCCGAACGCGGCCGTGTTCCACTGGGCGATCGTCATCCGCCCCTGCGGGTCCAGGTAGGGCAGGCGGAAGATGCGGTCCCCGTCCGGAACCTCACCGTCGCGCGGGAGGCCGGCGAAGTCGGCGAGCCCCTTGATGTCGCCGATGTCCTGGTAGGCGAGCGTCTCGGACGAGGCAATCGTGTAGGCCTCGCCCTCGAAGCCCTTGGCGTCCACTGGCAGATGCCATTCCTGGCCGGCGGCGTCGCGGGCGGTGACGTGGAGCCACACGACGCGCTCCTCCGCGGAGCCGGTCGGAACCTTGTGGCCCGCCTTCGCGTTCACGACCGTCGCGGTCAGCCGCACGCGATCGCCCGGCTCGGCCTCGCGTTCCTCGGGATGGATGCGCACCTCGATGACGCCGGCGAGCTTGCCGGGATCGTGCGCGCCGTGGAAGAGGTGCTGGCGCACGTCGGGCAGGAGGTCGCCGGTGTCGGACGCCACGCCCGCGGCCGGCGGCATGTGGCAGTCCTGGCAGACGATGCCGGCCCGGCCGTGCGGGCCGTCCTTCCACTCGAGGTGCGTGGACTTCACCCAGAGTCCGTAGGGATCCATCTCGTTGTGACACGTGCCGCAGAACTCCGCGGTGCCCAGGAAGGGATTCACGGCGATCTCGTGGTGCGAGCTCTCTCGATCGGGTCGCGTTCCCTGCTTCGTCTCGCCCGGCTCAATCGTCCAGTTGAAGTTGTAAGGAACGTCGCCCTCGAAGCCGGTGATCGTATGGCAGACGTCACAGGAGACGCTTTCGTTCGCTCGGGATCCCTCGGCCGGCGGGGGCGGGGGAACGTCGCCCGCCAGGAACGCCAGCGGAGCGTGGCAGCCGTTGCAGCCCGCCTTCACACCGGCCACCTTCTCGTCCTTCTCCGCGTGCGGCACGGCCAGCTCGAAGTACTCGATCTCGTCCCAGTGATGCGTGTACGCCTGGGACATCATCGCCTGCTCGTGCTGACGAGCGAGGTCGACGTGGCAGGTGGCGCAGGCCTCGGGGGACTCGAACTCGTCGTAGGCGTGGGTGCCGAGCGCGTCATCGCCGGCGGCCCAGGCGGACGACGAAACCGTCACCCCCATCGACATGAGCAGAACCCCGATGGGGAACTTCGTAGTCATGGCAACCTCCCGGATCCGCAACGTGGATGGGGGGGAGGGCGGATCTCGTGCCAGGGTCCCGGGCCCGGATGGTGCGGAACATGACGGGAATCAGAAACGGTGGCGAGGGGGGTCAGGGCGCGCCCGGATCGGGCGGCGTCGGGCCGCGGGGAGCGCGCGGCCGCGGGCGGCGGGCTGGAGCGTGTCGCTCCCAGGCGAAGTCTTGCAATGTCCACGCGGCGCGAACGACAATCGCGAACGGAAGCGGGCACGCGGGATCGGAGGAGATTGCATGGGGCGGGGAAGTCTCGGGATCGCAGCGGCGGCGATGCTGCTCGTCGCCTCCGGCGCTGCGGCCCTGCAGCCGGCGGATCTGTCCCTTCCGGAGGAGGTCGGCTTCCGCGTCGATGAACCGGTCTTCCTCGGAGTCTCCCACCAGAACGAGGAATGGGGGCTGGAGTTTCTCCTTTCCCTCCGGCTTCATCCGGGCTGGATCGAGGGGAATGATTCGGTGTGGGCGCCCGATCGCGTCTACCTGGTTTCCTTCACGACGCAGGGGACGCAGGAACTGGGCCTCGAGTCGCAGCCGGTGGTCGGCAAGCGGTTCCACGTCCAGATCCTGCCGACGGTCTTCTCGCTCGGCCGGGAGGGCGCCCCGGAGGGTTCCGGCTTCCTCGCGGTCTCGCTCTACGGACACGAGTCCAACGGGCAGAGCGTCCAGACCCGGGAGGAGTTCCGGGCGCTCCTGGACCGGTTCGTCGCCGAGGAGGGACGCGCGGAGGACGACGTCCGGCACTTCGCGTCCGCGCGCCTCTCGCGGGGATGGGACCTGTCGGAGCTGCAGGCGGGGTGGAGGGGCCTGGAACTCGGTCCGACGAGGTGGGCCTTCGGGGCGCGGGCCGCGATGTATTGGGACTGGGGATTCCTTCAGCGCGACGCGGAGGAGACGTACGATTTCGAGACGGCCGACGTACAGCGGCGCCGCGACGTGAACGGGTTCCGGCTCACCGCGCGTCCCACGTACCGGCGTCTGAGCCTGGAGTACAGCGTGGAGCGGGGCCTCTCCGCGCGGTACTCCCACCGGCTGGAAGCCAGCGTCCGCGTCCGCGGCGCGATGGATCTGGCCCTTCGACTGGGAAGCGGTTATGCGAACGATCTCGCGGAGTTCAACCGGGACACGGACGATCTGGCGATCGGGCTCGTCTGGCGGCAGTAGGGGAGCGCGCCTGCCGTCGGCGATGGCGATCGTCCTGCTCCTTCTTTTCGCCGCAACCTCGGCGCGGTCCGGAACGCCCGAGATCCACACGCTGTTCATCGAAGGCGATCCCATTCCGGGCAGCCGGACCACGCTGGGGTTCGTGCACGGCGTCGCGGTCAACGATCACGGCGAGTGGCTGATCGAATCCCGAGGCCTCGCCATCCGCAACGGATCGGTGTGGTTGCGCTCCGGCGATCCCATCGTCTCTCCGCTGCCCGCGCCGCTCTCCATCGCCTCCTTCGGTACGGTGAACATGAACGCGTCCGGGAGCGCCGCCTGGCCGCTCGGGCTGGACGGACCGATCTCCCGCGGTCTCTTCGTCGACACGACGCCGCTCCTGCTGCGCGGGTCCGTCTCCACCGCCGCGGACTTCTCGCCCGGCACGACCTACGAGATCTTCGGGAAGGCCGCGCTCCGCCCGCACGACCGCCGTCGCCTCGTTTTCTTCGCGTTCGTGGACGATCCGGCGATTCCCGGGTCCACCGATGCCGCTCTGGTGGAGCTCGCGCTGGACGACACGGGGCGCATCGTCGCGGAGCGCGTCATCGCCCGGGAGGGAGGCTACCTGCCGAATCAGCGCAGCCCGGTCACGGGATTCCCCGCCGCCAGCGATGGGGCGGACGGCTTCTCCTACAACGACGCCGGGCAGATCCTGTTCTACGCATCGCTGGGCGCTCCCGAAGGGGGGACCGTCCTCTACCTGGACGATCAGGTGCTTGCCCGCGAGGGCGATCCGTCCATCGTGCCAGGTCGCAACTGGGACTTCGACGGCATCCAGGAACCGGCGGTTGATCTCAACAACGCGGGAGAAAACGTCTTCAAGGGTCGCCTGGACGGAGGCAGCTTCGGGAACCGGCTCATCGTGAAGAACGGGAAGATCTTCGTCCGCGAAGATCACATGTACCCGGACCTCGCCCCCGTCCCGCTGGGGACGCTGGGTCCGGAAGGGAGCTCACTCAAGATCGACGACCGTGGGCACGTGCACTGGTTCGGGGAGTTCGGCGGCGTGCCGTACCGCGGAATGCTCCGCGATCACGAATGGGTGGCGCGGCCGGGATTCGTCACGGAGGAGGGACACGTCCTGGCCGGCACGTACCGCGGACCGGGAACGTTCGAGGTCAGCGACAACGGCCGCTACCTCATCTTCAAGGGCGCCGTGGAGCCCTGGACGCCCGCGATCTTCCTCGTGGACTTCGGCCCGGCGCCGGTCGAGGCGGCCGACGGGACGCGGCTCGCCCTGGCCGCCGCGACCGTGACGCCGAACCCGATGGCAACCGGAACGCGCGTCGAGTTCGTGCTGCGGACGGAGCGGGAACTGCGCATCGAGGTGCTGGACATCCGCGGTCGCCGCGTTCGCGCGCTGGCCGGCGCCGCCTTCCCGGCGGGTCGGCACTCCGTGGCCTGGAATGCTCGGGCCGACGACGGTCGACCGGTGGCCGCCGGCGTCTACTTCGTGCGCCTGACCGGTGCGGACGTGGAACGCACCGAGAAGGTGACGGTGGTGAGGCAGCGGTAGACCGCCTCGCGGTTCTTTCCTCCGGACTGACACTTCGCGCCCTCCTCCCGCGCTTTCCCTCCAGAGACCGTCCGGCGGCCGCCGGACACCAGAGGACCGGAACCCGGGAGAGCCCCTTGAAGACGCTGATTCGCACGCTGTTCGTGATCCTGCCGATGACCCTCCTGTTCGCGTGCTCCGACGACTCCTCGGACCCCACGGGCCCCGCCCCCGATCCGGTCCTGTTCTCCTGGACGTTCGAGGAGGACCTGGAGGGATGGACCGCGGAGACCTCGTCCATCGACTGGGGGCAGGCCCGCTGGACGAGCAACGATGGCGGCATCGTGCAGATGGACGGCGTCGGGAACAGCGATCCGGGGGCCAACGGCTGGGTCTCCCGATCGATCGACCTTCCGTCCGACGCGACCTCGCTCCGCTTCGACACGTCGGCCCACAACCGGAACACCGGGACGGGCTTCCTCCGCGTCCGCCTCGTCGACGCGAGCGCTGCATCGACGGTCCTCTCGGACTGGGAGGTCATGAGCACCGGCGCCGAGGGCTTCGACTGGGAGAGCCGCGAGCTCGACGTCTCGGCGTTCGCCGGCCAGACCGTGACCCTGTTCTTCGAGGTGGAGGACCAGGACGGCGGGGCGAACAACCAGCGCTACGTGGACAACGTGGAGATCCGCCGCGACTGACACGCGGACTAGCCGATGTGGCGATCCGTGTCGTAGAGCGACGGCTCCACCGGAAGCGACATGTCGCCTCCGTTCACGACCTTGAAGCTGGCCTCGTTCACGGGGTCCAGCCGGTTGCGGCCGATGCTGCGGATGTGGCGGACGATCGCCGGATCCTGGTGCGTCCCGACGGCGCGCGCGAGCTGCTCCACGTTGTACTGGCTGAATGAGAACCCGGACACGAAATCGTAGCACTTGTGGTAATCGTGGAACTTGGCCACCGCCATCGCCTGGTTCTTCATGCTGTTCCAGAAGTATGCCTCCGGATCGCGCGCGTGCTGGCTCTGCCACACGTGGGTGAGCTCGTGCAGCAGACGACGCGGATAGTCGTCCCCCCAGCCGCCTCCGATGTTCAGGATGTTGAAGGGGATGCGGTACTTCGTGGTCCCCTTGTCGCGGATCACCGTGATGCTGAAGTAGCACGTCTCGCAGTACGGGCGATCGAAGGCGCCCAGGGCGCTGGAAATGAACACGCGCAGGTAGTCGAGGCTCTCGCGGAAGATCTTCCGGGCGTCGGCCTGTTCCTTCGGGCTCAGCGGGCGGATCCGCTTGCCCACGTCCATCATGTGTCCGTAGCGCGCGAAGACGTCTCGGGCTTCGTCCGTGACCAGGAGGCTCAACGCCCGCCTCCTCGTCCCGACTCCGGCGTGGTCTCCTGCACCGTCGCCCGGAACTCGCGCACGGGGCGGGGGCCGTGGCGATGCGTGACGTGATCGGCCTCGAAGCGCAGGAGGACGGCGTCCAGCCGGCCCAGGGTCGCCGGCCCGATGAGACCATCGGCCTTGAGCCCCTCCGAGTTCTGGAAGCGCTGCGCCGTCTCCTTCGTCTCCGGTCCGAAGATTCCGTCCGGGTAGCGCGTGCCGCCGGCCGTGCTCTTCGGCATCGGGAAGCCGGCCCGGATGAGGGAGGCCTGCAGCAGGGCCACTTCGGGGCCGCGGTCTCCCTGGCGCAGCAGCCCGGAGCCGTCCAGGACGCGGCCGAGTTCCGGGGAGCCGGAGATCTGCTTCGATCGGGGCACGTGATTCCTCCGAAGTTGGGACGGGTCAGCGGACCTGCAGCCCCTTGCCGTCCAGGATCCGGGCCCGGCACTTCTCGATGCGGGCCGACCGTCGGTCTCCCGGGGGAACTGTCGGCGGGCAGTCTAGCACGAGGGCTGGACACGTCTCCTCCATCGGGAGC
The DNA here is from genome assembly GCA_965216835.1 of bacterium. Classification (GTDB taxonomy): domain Bacteria; phylum ARS69; class ARS69; order ARS69; family ARS69; genus BQJX01. The sequence goes on from OZ244210.1 coordinate 1,249,657, forward strand.
AGCATGCAGTCCCTCGCCGCAATCCGCCCAGGTCCCGGAGGTCGACCCTGAAGGGTTCCGCTCATCGACTCGCCCGCTTCCTGTCGGCGATCCTGCTCGTCCTGGCGCCGGGAGCCGCACGACCCGCCGCGGCCGACTCCACCACGCTCCCGGCCCGCTGGTGCGGCCGCCACATCCTCGTCGATGCGCAGGTGAGCGGGGACGCCGGACGCACGCTGACGCTGCTCCTGGACACGGGGTCCACGCACACCGTCATCGATCCGCAGTCGCTGGCGCGGATCACCGATCGGAAGATCGACCTCGACGAGACGTTCCGGTTCGAGGCGCTGCACCTGGGCGATGCGGTCTTTCGCAACGCCCCGGGGTGGGTCGTGGATCTCGACCGCATCGCGTGGGCGCTGGGCACGGAGATCGACGGGATCCTCGGCTACCCGACCCTGGCCGGCGTCGTCCTGACGCTCGACTACGCGGCGCGCGAAGTGCGCGTGGCCACCGGCGACGACGCGCGGCTTCCTCGCGAGGGGTCGTGGCCGATGAAAGGTGGCCGGCGACGCCCGTGGATCGATCTGGACGTGGACGGGAAGGAGGTGACGGTGCTCCTGGACAGCGGGTCCAGCCGCGGCTTCAGCCTGCGCGAGGACGACGGCCCCTGGCAGCGGCCGCCGCGGGAGGTCGGCGCGCTGGCCGGCTTCGAGGGTGTGGAGACGGTGCGCGTCGCCCGACTGGCGTCGACCGTGTCCGTGGGGCCGGTGGCGTTCTCAACGCCGGCGGTTCGCATCCTGGACGCGGGAGAGATCCCTTCGCTCGGGGCAAAGGTGCTGGAGCGATTCGTCGTCACGATCGACGGCCCCGGACGGCGCATCCGGTTCGAGCCGATCGACGACGAGGAATCCGTGCCGGCGTCGCCGTACGTCGGCCTGGGAGTGGGCTGGGAAGCCCACGCGGATCGACTGGGCGTGCTCGTGGTGACGCCGGACGGCCCGGGAGATCGGGCCGGGCTGCGTGCGGGTGACCGCGTGACGGCGGTGGACGGAGTCCCCGTGCCGGAGATGCCGGGGTGCGGCGAGGCGCTGGCTGGCGACGAGATCCGGCTGACGGTGCGTCGCGGCGATGCGCTGCTTCCCGACGTCATCGTCCGCCGCGACGTCCTCGTGCCCTGACGATCAGCGGGCTCCGCCGTCCATCCTCACCACCTTGATGGTGCCGGACTCGCGGGACGTGGCGTACCGCACGAAGTACACGCCGGACGCGACGCGGCCGTCCGCACCTCGTCCGGACCACTCCACCGCGTGACGCCCCGAAGATCGGACCCCGTCCAGCAGCGTCGCGACGCGGGCACCGCGGGCGTCGTACACGGTCACGTTCACGGCCTCGGTCCGCTCCAGCGCCAGGTCGATCGTGGTCGCGGTGCGGAACGGATTGGGGGAGGCCGCCGCCCGGATCGTCGCGGGCGCATCGGCCGGCAGCGAGGGCGCGTCCGTGGCGCCGCCGCCGTCGTACTGGGCGAGGAAGATGTCGCTTCCCCCCACCGGCAGGATGAGGCCGCCGCCCAGGTCGATGACGTTCGCGAACTGCCCGACGATCGTGACCCGTCCCAGCGCGTCCACGACGACGCCGCGACCTTCCTGCGCCCCCGTGGTCCCGAAGCCGGCGCTCCACTCGTGCACGCCGTCGTTGTCGAACTTGACGATGAACACGTCGTGGTAGCCGCCGTTCGTCACGGGGCCGCCGCCGAAGTCCGTCGTCTCGTCGAAGTAGCCGGTGGCGTACAGCGAACCGGAGGCGTCCAGCGCCAGACCGTACGCGATGTCGGCCGCCTGGCTCTCGCCGAACGTGTCGCTCCAGAGGTGGTTCCCGTCCGCGTCGTACTTGGCCAGGACGATGTTGGAGCCGATGAGGCCCGGGAGCGACCCGCCGCCGAAGTCCACCGTGCCCTGGATGAGGGCGGAGAGGAACACGCTCCCGGCCGTGTCCACGACGATGGCCCGGCAGTCCCCGTAGTTCACGTTGCCGTAGCGCTGACTCCAGACGTGGTTGCCGTCGGCATCGAACTTCACCAGGAACGTGTCGTCGCTGCCGGCGCTCGTCAGGTTGGAGCCGCCGAAGTTCACGGTGCCCGCCATCTGGCCGGCCAGGATCACGTTGCCGTCGGCGTCGGCCGCCACTTCCGTCCCCACCGACGTGGACGTGCCCGTGAAGACGTGGCTCCAGAGATGCGTGCCGTCCGGCGCGTACTTGGCCAGGAAGGACGTGACGTTCGAGCCGGCAGAGACGGTCCCGCCGCCGAAGTCCACGTCGTTGCGGACCGAGCCCGTGAGCAGGAGGTTCCCGGCTGCGTCGAACGCGACGCCGCGCCCCTGGTCCCCGGAGGATCCGCCGATGCCGCGACTCCAGAGGTGGCTCCCGGCCGCGTCGTAGACGGCGACGAAGGCGTCCTCCAGCGCGACCGACGTGAGCGGGCTGGCGCCGCCGAAGTTCGCCGACAGCCGGAATGCGCCGGTGATCGCCAGGTTTCCGCTTCCGTCGATGGACACAGCCTCGGCCCGGTCGCTGCCGGTTCCGCCGAAGGCGCGGCTCCACTGGTGGTTGCCGTCCGGATCGTACTGCGCCAGGAACACGTCGCCGCTGCCGGCGCTGCTGACCGGTCCGCCGCCGAAGTCCACCGACGCGGCGAAGGTGCCGCTGATGGTGAAGTTCCCCGCATCGTCGAGGACGATGCCGTTGGGATCATCGCCCGACGTGCCGCCGATTCCCTGGCTCCACTCGTAGATGGGGTACTGCGCGTCGGCACGGGGAGCAAGCAGGGCGATCCCCAGTGAGAGCGGCGCGATCAGTGCGACGGGACGGCAGCGGAGCAGCGGGGCGGGCTCGGGGCGCATGTCGGCCTCCTGGTGGATGGCGGGGGAGTCCGCTCCGGGCGGACCGGGTCCTCGTCCTTGGAAACGCGATCCGGCGCCGTGCGGGACACCCATCCGCACGACACGTGGCGCCGTGCCCCCCGATCCCGATCGCGCCGCGCGGGGGCCCCGGCTCGCGCCGCGTATCGCGTTCGGGTTACAATGGGAATCCCTCGCGGCTCCGACCCCGTCGGGCCCGGCCCGGAAAGCGAGAATCCTCATGCGGACCCCCGTCCTCCTGCTGATGGCCTGCCTCCTCGGCCCCGCGGTCGCCCCCGCCGCCACCCACCTCGTCAAGCCGGACGGCACGGGCGACTTCCTCACGATCCAGGCGGCCGTCGATGCGGCCGTGAGCGGGGACGTCATCGAGCTGGCGGACGGCACGTTCACGGGCGACGGCAACCGCGACGTGGAGTTTCGCGGCAAGACCCTCGTGGTCCGCTCCCGCAGCGGCGATCCCGAGGCCTGCCGTCTCGATCCGCAGTCGACGCCCGACGACTACCACCGCGCGTTCCGCATCCACGAGGGCGAGGGACCCGGCACGGAGATCGACGGGATCGGCGCCTTCGGGACGAGCGGGCGCTTCCTCGACATCTCCGCGGGTGCCGTCGTGACGGTCCGGAACTGTCGCTTCGTGAATCCGGAGTACGACGCCATTGGTGTCTGGCAGGCGGGCCTTCATCTCGAGGACTGTCTCTTCGAGGGAGCCGGCGAGCGCGCGGTGGCGATCGCAGGGCTCGGGGGTCTCCCGTGCACGATCATCCGCTGCACGTTCCGGAACAACGCCAGCACGTTCCAGGGGGGAGCGCTGTCGCTGGCCGGAACCTCGTCCGTCGGGATCTCGGACTCCGAGTTCCTCGACAACTTCGCCCAGTTCAATGGCGGCGCGATCTCGTCGTCCGTGGCGGACCTCACGATCGAGCGATGCACGTTCGCCGGGAATTCGGCCGGACAGCAGGGAGGCGCCGTCTACTCCCACGCGGGCGGCGTGCCGATCGACCTGAACGTCTCGGACTGCCTCTTCGCCGGGAACACGGCGGTGCAGGGGGGAGCATTCCACATGAGGGATGCCTTGCTGACGGTCGCCAGCAGCACGATCGTACTCAACTCGGGGGGCGCCATCGTCCTGGAGTGGGCGGATTGCCACCTGACGAACAGCATCGTGGCCTTCACGTCCGGGTACCCGTTCGGATGCCTGTTCGGAAGCCGGGCGACGCTGGAGTGCAACGTCCTGTTCGGCAACTCGCAGGGAGACTTCGTGACGTGCACGGAGCCCTATGAGAACTGGGCCGGCAACTTCTCCGCCGACCCGCTCTTCTGCGACGTGACCACGGGCGACTTCACGCTGCGGGAAGGTTCGCCGTGCGCCCCGCCGGGAGCGGGAGGCTGCGGCCGGATCGGGGCCTTCGGCGTGGGGTGCGGAACGGTCTCGGTCGATCGCGACACCTGGGGTAGGATCAAGGCCCGCCACCGAAGCGGAATCCGGTAACCCACTCCGGGGCGACCCGGACGGAGGTGGAGCCTGCGCTTCTCCCGGACGATGATCCTTTCCGCGTTGCCGTTGCTGGTCGGGTGCGCCGCGACCCGCGACGTTCACCTGCCGCAGCCGGATCCGGAGCGGCTCCACGAGATCAACGAGACCGGCCGGACAAGGGTCGCCCGGCTCGTTCTGGACGATGCGTCGAGGATTCGCGCGCGAGGCCTCGAGGTGCGGGCGGACTCCACGTCCTGGTACGCGGTGGAGAGCCTATCCGGCGTGGGCGGGACGGGATGGCTTCCGGAGGAGACCGTCACGCGGGACACCGACTGGACCTCGCGGCCGGCCCGGACGGAGCCCACCGGGCGGATCGCGAGCATCTCGTTCAAGTCGACGGCCAAGGGTGCCGGGGAGGGATTCGGCTTCGGGGTCCTCGCCGGGGCGCCTTGGTCTTCGGGGCGGCGGGAGGCGTGGCCGGGTTGATCGCGGGCGTCGCCCTCGGGCACCGCGACGTCTACTCGTTCTCGACCCCCGCGGCGGCGCCGGCCGCCCCGCCCGCAGGCGAGCCGCCCCCGGCCCCCGTCGACGATCCCTGACGCGCCACGAGACTCATCGCCCTGCCGTGATTCATTCTCCCGGGTGATCGACGTCGTTCCCGTGGTGCGCGATCGCGCGACAATCGGGGTCGAACGCACAACCTGCCGGCGCGACGGGGAGGGCCGCGATGAGACGCGCGAAACGGATCGCCCTGCGGCTTTCGCCGATCGTCCTGGTGCTCGCCGCGTGCCACGCCTCGACCCCGATCGGCCGCGACATCGCCGGCGTCTATTCGCTGGTCAAGGTGGACGGCACCCCGATTCCCGGCGAGATCTCCCACGATGGCACGAACCTCCGCCTCGAGTCCGGTGAGTTCGTCATCGAGGCCGACGGAACCTGTTCCAGCAAGACCCGTTTCCTGCCTCCCGGCGCTTCTCCCGTCACCCGGCGCGTCCTGGCGCGGTACGAGCGGAACGGTCCCGAGCTGACGATGCAGTGGGAGGGCGCCGGGCGGACGACGGGGCGCGTCGACGGTGATCGCTTCGTCCTGGACAACCACGGCATGATCTTCGAGTACACCCGGTCGACCGACTGACCGCCCGGGCGCTGCGCCCGCGGACGTGGTACCCTCCTCGGCCCGATCTCGCGGCCCGGCCGCTCTCCGTGTCTCTCCTGATCCGCCGCGATCGAAAGGAGCCCCCAATGTCCCTGTCGTTCGAGCGGAAGCTGTCGAACTACGCCGATCTCCTCGTTCGCACCGGCGTCAATCTGGCCCCGGGGCAGCGCCTCCACGTCACGTGCCCCGTGGAAGCGGCCCCGCTCGGCCGTCTCATCGTCGATGCGGCATACCGGGCCGGAGCGAAGCTGGTGGAGGTCCACTGGGTGGACGATGCCGTCACGCTGTCGCGCTTCCGCCACGCCGCGCCGGACACCTTCGACGAGATCCCGACCGCCCGCGCGAACGCGCTCATCCAGGGTGTGGAGCGGGGCGACGCGCTGCTGGCCGTCTATGCCGCGGACCCCGATCTCCTGAAGGGACAGGACCCGGACCTCGTATCGGGCGTCCAGAAGATTACGCTCGAGTACATGCAGCCTTACTCCCGCGCGGTGATGGCCGGCCGCGTGAACTGGTCCCTTGGATCGGCGGCCCTGTCCTCCTGGGCCGATCGCGTGTTTGCCGATGCGCCCGCCGACGAGCGCGTGTCCCGGCTGTGGGACGCCATCTTCGCCGCGACGCGCGCCGACCAGGAGGATCCCGTGGCCGCGTGGGATGCGCACACCACGGAGCTGAAGCGTCGCCGGGCGGAGCTCAACGAGCGCCGCTTCGACGCGCTGCACTACCGCGGCCCCGGCACGGACTTCACGCTGGGTCTTCCGGAACACCACGTGTGGATGGGCGGGCCCAGCGTGGCCTCCAACGGCCAGGAGTTCATCGCGAACCTGCCCACCGAAGAGGTCTTCACGCTCCCGCACAAGGATCGCGCGGACGGAACCGTGCGGAGCACGCGACCGCTGAGCTACGCGGGCAGCCTCATCGAGGACTTCTCGCTGACGTTCTCCGGCGGCAAGGTCGTGGAGCTGAAGGCGGAGAAGGGGGAGGAGGCGCTGCGCCGGCTCGTGGAGACGGACGAGGGGGCGGGACGACTCGGCGAGGTGGCTCTGGTGCCCAACGGCTCGCCGATCTCGGCGTCGGGGATCCTCTTCTACAACACGCTCTACGACGAGAACGCCTCGTGCCACATCGCGCTGGGTCGCGCGTACCCGAAGTGCCTGGAGAACGGAACGGAGATGTCCCAAGACGAGCTGCTCGCGGCGGGCGCGAACCACAGCCTCGTGCACGTCGACTTCATGATCGGCTCGGGAGACCTGGACATCGACGGCCTGACGAAGGACGGCGAGCGCGTGCCGCTGCTGCGTTCCGGGGAGTGGGCGGAGGCCGGGGTGCGGACCGGCTAGAGGGCTGACACCCTGAGGGGGTGTTCTGCGCTTTCCGGGTGGAGGCGGTCGTGTCCGTCTCCTGCCCCGGAAAGACCGGCGGCAGAGCGTCCCCGACCGCCCGGAGAGCCCGACATGACCCGCCCGAGCCCTTGCATCTCTGCGCTCCTCGTCCTGCTCCTCTGCCCCCTCGGGGCGCTTCCCGTGTCCGCCCAGGAGTACATCGCCGGGGCGGGTCTGGGATTCTCCTACTCCGACCAGGACGTGACGCCGGCCCCGCCGGCCCAGGTAGCCGGGGACACCAGCCCCGGCAGCCAGTGGATCCGCTACGACGTGACGGCGGGACCGGGGCAGGTTCTCACGTGGCATCAGCTCTACAGCTGCTGCGTGAACAACGCGCATGGCACCGGGTCGTTCCGGGTGGACGATCTGGTCTTCGCCAGTCCGGGCGGAACGGGCGGAACCGCCGACGTGACGGTCAACTTCTCGGCCTCGGCGACGTCGAGCCACGAAGGATCCAATCTCCGCGTGGACATGGGGCTTCCTTCGGGAACCGTTCAGGTCGGGACCTGGATCGCCGGCCCGACGGGCTCGACCGGCGTCTTCGCGGGCGAGAACGGCATGTCCCTCTCCGGAACGTTCACGTCGCCGGTCTTCACGGTGCCGCTCGACGTGCCCGTATCCTTCACGTTCCAGGCGGCTGGAGGGACCGGGTCCTACCAGATCGTCTCCACCCTCGACGGCGCGGCGGGCCTGCCCTCGCCCGGATCCGGGACGCCGGTGTTCAACGTCGTGAGCGGCCCGGACGGGATCAGCGTGCACTCGGAGCAGGCGAACATCGTCGACAACGAGTGGATGGGATTCGCCGATCCGGTCGCCGTCCTCGAGCTCGATGAGGCGAGTGCGGGAGTCCGCCTCGACCGGCCCGCGCCGAACCCCGCGCGGGGCCCGGTGACGCTCGCCCTCGATCTTCCGCGTCGGGCGGGCGTGCGGGTGACCGTCCACGACGTCGCCGGGCGGACGATCGACGTCGTCCGGGACGGCGACCTCGAATCCGGACGGCATCGTCTCACGTGGCGTCCCGGGCCGGCCGTGGCGGCCGGTGTCTACTTCGTGCGTCTCGAGGCGCTGGGGCAGGAGCGGGTGCGGCGCGTGACGCTGCTGCGATAGGGGAGGACGCGCGGAGGGATCCGCCTGCGGTGGTGCCGCCTCCGGGACTTTGTTAGGGTCCGGGCAGCCCGAATGGCCTCCTTCCGCGAGCCGTGCAGAGCGAACGTGATCCGAACGCGCCTCCTCCACCTTTCCTTCTCCGTCGCCGTGGGGCTGGTCTTCGCGCTCGTCCTGGAGGGCGGTTCCCGCTTGGTGGGGAAGGTCCCGGGGCCGGACAACCCCGTGAGCGGCCGGTTCATCTCCATCTTCGGGGAGCACGACTACCTGCTCTTCTGGAAGCTGAAGCCGAACCTGGACCTCGCGCGTCGCACCGTCAGCACGAACCGCCTCGGCCTCCGGAGCGCGGAGATCGGGCCCAAGCCGGACGAGGAGGTGCGCGTCCTCTCGCTCGGGGAGTCGACGACGCTGGCGGCGCGACTCAGCTACGACGAGTCGTACTCCACGGTTCTGGAACGCATGCTGAACGAGACGGAGAGCGAGCCGCACCGCGTGATCAACGGCGGGGTGTCCGGCTACACGCTCTTCCAGGGGTTCCAGTATCTGAAGCATCGGGGCCTGGAGCTGGAACCGGACGTCGTGCTGCTCTACTTTGGGTACAACGACTTCCTCAAGACGGCGTTCCTGGCCCGGCGGGCCGAGCGGCCGGGCTTCACGGCGAAGCAGGGGCTCAACGACTGGGAGCTCTTCGAGCGCCGCCGCCGTCCGCACGCCCGCCTCGGAGCGTGGCTGATGGACCACTCCAACCTGTACCGCCGGTTCGTGCTGCGGCCCGAACCCCCCGGGAAGAAGCCGAAGGTCCTACGGTCCGAGGATCCTCGCGTCCCCGAGGAACATCGCCGGGAGCTGCTGCGCCGCTTCCAGAGGCTGTGCGACCGTCAGGGGATCCGGCTCGTCGTCGTGATTCCCATCTACCGGAAGTTCCTGGATCACGTCGCCCTGCTCCGCGAGGTCACGGCGGAACGCGGCCTGGAGGTCGTGGACCTTCCGGCCCGTCTGGGACACCCGCTGGCTCCCGACGCCTTCTTCGACGACGTGCACCCGAAGGCGCCGCTTCACCGGCGGATCGCGCGGGAGATCCACGCCGTCCTCAGCGGAATTCCCTCGGGCGGAGACGAGCTGCGAAGAAGGAAGGCGATGCATTAAGCCCCGGCGAGCTAGAGGTGGAAGCCCCAGCGGCCGTCGGCCATGCGGGACAGCTTCACGAAGCCGTCGCCGACCGGGAACGCGGCCACGGTTCCGTCCTCCGAGAGCTCCGGCGTTGTCGAGTCCAGTCCCTCGTAGATCCCGATCGCCTCCGCCCGTGCCGAGTCGTCGCCGAAGCGCTTGCGGAAGCGCTCGACGAGCTGCTCGATCTGCTCCTCGCCGGGCGCCTTGTGAATCTCCGCGTACCGCGTGCGGATCAGCGCGTCGAAGTCTCCCGCGCGAAAGAGGTCGGCGATGGCCCGGGCGGCCTGGTTCGGCGTCTCCGCCGCCGCGTTCGCGGCCGGCGGTCCGGCCGAAGCGTCGGCTTCCCGTTTCGGGGCGTCGGCGCAGGCGGTGAGGACGGCGGCCAGGACGATGACGCTCGCGGGGGGTCGCATGCTCGCTCCTTCCGGATCGATGGAGGGGGGACGCGCGAGGGGCGCGCCGAAGGCCAGCCTAGCCGGGATCGCCCGGGGCCGGAACCTCCGTCCGGGGGGTTCAAAACCCCGCGGGGCCGGGGGTCCAATGCGGCAAGAGGGGACGGAGGCTTGTCCGTCGCCCGCCCGCTCCACCCCGACCCGCTCCGGAGGGATCCCATGGCCGCCTTCGCCTTCAGTGCCGATGCTCGCGCCGGACGCGCCAACGCGCCCGGCCGGGGCAGTTGCCAGCTCTACTTCCGCGTCCAGGGGGACGCGGGCCCGGAGGTCTCCATGTTCGGCGGACGGGGCCTCTTCGGAACGAGCGAATCGTTCGGGCTGCGCACGACGGAGCCGCTGGATCTGGATCCGGACCCGGAAGCGGGCACCGCGGACGCGGCCGGGACGTTCCTGGCCGCTCCCGACGTCATCGTCCGTCTGAGGGTCGACCGGATCCGCCGCGGACCGGGACGACGGGGGAAGGGGCGCGTCCTGCTGAGCGTCCACTCGCCACGGAGCGCCACGCCGCTGCTCCACCGGGACCTGGGGCAGCAGCCGCTCGTGATCTACACAGCCCCCGAGCGGATCGGGCATCTGGAATTCCGGACGACCGTCGGTCGGATCCGGCACGGGGCGATAGCTCGCTGGCTGGAGGGAACGGTCGCCGCCTGAACGGCTCGCGTTTCGCCGGCTTCCCACGACGAACGGCCCGGGACCGAAGCCCCGGGCCGTCCTGCTTCCTTGCCGCGATGGATCTAGTGGAGCCGGATCACCTTCCGACTCTCGCGATGGTCGTCCGTGTCCATGCGGATGAAGTACACACCGCTGGCCACCGAGCGACCGGAGTCGTCGCGACCGTTCCAGCGCGTCTCGTACCGGCCGGCCGGACGGATTCCGTTCTCCAGGCGACGCACCAGGCGTCCCGTGGTGTCGTAGACCGTCACGTCCACCCGCGAGTCGCGCTTGATGTCGAACTTGACGCTCGTGAAGGGCGAGAACGGGTTCGGGGCGACGGCGGTGATGCCCGTCCGCTCGATCGCCTCGCCGATCGTCGGCGTGTCCGTGGCGCCCGGATCGCCGAAGTAGAGCTCGAACTCGGCGTCCTTCGCCAGCTCGCTCTCTCCCGGCTTCCAGACCACGATGCCGTAGATCTCGTTCGACCCGAACACCGGCACGTCCAGGAACTCGTCCTGGCCCGGCCCGCCCGAGTTGGAGAGGATCAGGTCGAAGAAGTTGTAGTAGCCGGAGCCGTCGCGGATCACGAGTCCGGCCATGAGGTCCGCATTGCCCGACAGGTTCCGCACCTGGACGCGGATGTTCGGGCTCGAGGTGGCGTAGGCCCGCTCGAACATGCGGACGTTCTGGCCGGCCGGGATCGTGTAGGTCCCGTTCGTGGTGTTGCTGCCGGTGCCGTTGAGCCACGTCGACGGCGATGTCTGGATGGTGTAGCCGGACGCACTGGGGATCCAGCGGCGGATGCCGATGTCCCGAGCGCCCAGCGCGCCGCCCTGGGCCCCGTCCACGTCGATCACCAGGATCTCGGTGCCGGAACCGGCCAGGTTGCCGAACGCGGTGAGGGTCCCGAAGCCGTCCTGCACGCCCGTCGACAGCGGGTGGACGTAGAGGTCCACGTCACCGCCGGCCAGCGGCGTGGCCGCGACCACCGTGAAGAAGCCGTCGTCGTTCGGCGCCGGCACCAGGTTCTCCGTCCGCATTCCGTCGACGTTGGTCAGCGCGGGACCGGCCGTGATGAGCGCATGGCCGCCGATCGGATCCGGCGCGTCGGCGCGCGGATACGCGGTGTTCTGCGTCATCGTGGCGGGAGCCCAGACCCACTGCTCGCCTGCGTGGTTGTTGTCCGGGTAGAGCTCCTCGTTCGCGTCGTTGATGTCCACTTCCATCGCGAACGTGTGGCGCCCGCCCTGGCTGTTCGCAACGGTGTTCGTGCGACAGTTGACGATCGTGGGGTTCAGGGCGCCGTCCGAGAACGTTCCCTTGGTGACGCCGTCCAGCGTGATCCGGGTGGTGCCCGCCACGGACGCGTTGGGTCCGTAGTTCCGGATCTTGTAGTTGAACTGGCTGGAACCGTCCGCCGTCAGCGACGGAGGCGTCGGCCAGGGGTTGCAGACGCCGGCCAGGTTGCCGTCGGCCGGCACCAGCGGACCGTGCGCGCCGGCCCAGGTGTAGGGCCGCAGATCCGCCGGCGTGGAGCGGAAGCGGATGGAGCCGTTCATCGCCGCGGTCCCGTCGACCGGATCCCGGTACACGGCGATGGGGTAGATGCCCGCCGCCAGGTCCAGGTCCAGCGCGGTGCGGTCGGTGCCCAGGAAGGAATCGTCCGTCCACGCATCGGCGATGGCGTCATCGAACTCGGCGTACGTGATGCTCGGATCGAACACGAGCACGCGCATCCGCTGGGCCGCCCCGTCACTCACCAGATCGATCGTGACGCGGCCGGGCGTGATCACGTTGAGCTCGTAGACGTCCAGCATCTGGTGAGCGTCGAGCGAGAAGGCGTTCGTGGCGCCGTCCACCGTGTGGAGGATCGGGTTGTTGCGCCACTCGGTGCGCGAGTTGCTGCTTCCCCCGCTGGCGTTGACCAGGCCGACGTCGTAGACGAACCCGCCGACGTTCCGCTCGTTGATGAAGATCAGGTCCGTCCGACCGGCGTTGCGGTTGGACGTGAGGATCTGGTCTCCCGAGCCGTTCCGGAACCCGTGGGTGGGACCGGAGGCGGTCTGGTACATCCGGATGTCGTAGTCGTCGGAGTTGCTCTGGGCGTGCTGGGCGACGCCGTAGAAGAATCCGGCGAACCCGGAGGGAACGCGCACGCCGTCCTGGTTGATGTAGTTGATGCCCGGAATCGTCGCCCAGCCGGCGGTGCCGTTCGGCGGGCCGGTGCGGGAGTTCTCCGAGTCCAGCGCCAGGGCCTGAGGCTCCCACACCCACTGGGCGCCGTCGGCGTTGTTCCCCTCGTCCAGCTCCAGGGAGTCGTCGAACCAGTCCGAGATGTTCTCCACCGAGTGGAGTCCGCCGGGAACGGTCCGGGCGATGTTCGTGACGTACCAGAAGATCCCGCTGGAACCTCCGGCGCCCACGTTGAAGTTCCCCTGGGAGACGCCGTCCACGAAGATGCGGTGGTCGCTGGTCTCCAGCGAGGCGCCGTTGCCGAAGTTGCCGGTCGTCCAGTTGAAGTACGTGCTCTGGATGTCGCCCACCAGGTTGACCGGGGCGGGAACGTTGGTGATGCCGCTGTCATTCGTCTCCCGCGGGACCACGGTGTCGGCCCAGCCGGTGTGCTGGTACGGGCGCCAGTCGGGCTGTGCCAGCGCCGCGCCCGCATTCACCAAGCCGTAGCCGGTCTCACGGTCCCAGCCGGAGCCTTCCATGTCGGTCGCTGTGGACTCCATCCGCGCGCGAACCTCGGCGGCCGTCCAGGTCGGGTAGGCGGATCGCAGGAGCGCCGCCACGCCGGCCGCGAACGGGCACGAGCAGGAGGTGCCGTTGAACCACGGGTTGTAGTCGCCCGAGCAGACGCCGTCTCCGCCGAGGGTGTCGGTGGAGGGCAGCATCGTCGGGGCGAGGAGCGAGACGGCGCCGGCCGCGTCCTGCGTATTCACGCCGTAGCTCGACGTCCAGAGCTCGCCGTCGCAGGAGTTGGACTTCTTGCGGGTTCCGCAGGGATCCGCCGCGCCGATGGCCATCACGGCCGAGTGGGCGGCCGGGACCCACAGGTTGGAGATCCCGTCATTGCCCGACGAGGCCAGGAGGAGGACGTCGGCGTCCAGGGCGGCCTGGAGCGCGGCGTCCAGGAACGGATCGGTCCCCACCCCCCAGCCGTCAAAGTGGAAGCTCATGCTGATGACGTCGGCGCCGTTGGTCCGGGCGAAGTCGAGGCCGTTCGCGACGTCCACGTTCGTGCCGATGCGGACCGGCATGATGCTGCAGCCGCCGGCCACGCCCGCCACGCCGATGCCGTTGTCGGCGATGCCGGCCGCCACGCCCGCGCAACCGGTGCCGTGCGCTGCGCCGCCGACCGCATCCGGATCGTTGTCGCCGTCGATGTAGTCCCAGCCGGCCACGCAGTTCAGGTCCGGATGGTCCACGTCCACGCCGTCGTCCAGGATGGCGATGACGACGCTGGGATCGCCGTAGCCGGCGGAGGAGTCCCAGGCCTTCGGGAGGTCGGAGTCGAAGCCGGCCGTCCCCACGTTCGCGCCGCAGTGCGGCCACACGTTCACGCCGCAGACCAGCGGGCACGCGACGGTGTACTGCTGGAGCTGCACGGTGTTGTCGAAGCCCCAGTTGTCGCCGTAGTCGGGATCGTTCGGCACGGCGGTCTGGGTGATGTAGACCTCCGGAACCGCGGTCTCGACGAGCGCGTTCCGCTCGAACATCCGCTCCATCTCGCGGACGTCCGTACCCTTGTCCATCTCCAGGATGAACACGCGGTTCAGGCCGCGCTCGTCGTTCCGCTTGGCGGACTCGGGAGCGCGGGCCAGGAAGCTCTCCACGGAACGGGTGCCCGCGAAGCGCAGCAGGGAGTCCAGCGTCGTCTCGCCGGTGGAGATCTCACCGGAGCGGGCCTTCTCGGCCGCCTCGAACGCGGGGACGACGGACGGCGCGAACTGCACGATCAGCCGGCCGGTCGTCTCGGGGTAGGGATCGGTACTCGGCGTCGGCGCCGAGTCGGAGACCGGCACGTGCGCGGACGCCGTCAGCGGAAGGGCCGCCACGGCCAGCGCGGCCAGTCCGAGGAGTCGGTGGAGTTTCGTCATCGTCGGATCCCCTTACTCGGCGGCGCGGCGCGCGGAGCGCAGCTGGGCGGGATCGACCTCGGGCACGACCGGGTTCAGAATGTTCTCGGCCAGGCGATCCAGCTCGTCCGCCTGGTCCGTGAGGCCGGCCTCGCGCGAGTAGCGGGCCTGCGTCCGGTAGACGTCGGCCCACGCCTGCGTCTTGATGCGGGACGCCTGCTCGGAGGCCTCGTCGCCGTCGGCGATCAGGGCGGCCACGTCGAGGCGCGCCGCTTCCAGGATTCCCTCGATCTCCAGGACCATGGCCGCGCGCTCGGCGCGCGGGATGGCGACACTCTCGGCGGCCTTCCGGACCTGGGCCTCGACCGGAGCGCTCGCGGCGTCCGCGTGGTCGATGTCGCTCTCGACGGCCGTCGCGGCCATCGTCGGGGAGGCCAGCAGGGCCGCGAAGCCGGCGGCCAGGACGGTGCAGCGGAAGTGGCGGGACAGGTTCATTGGGGGTCTCTCCTTACGGTCCGTCGGTCCACAGGGAGGGAGGGATTCCCTCGCTTGTTCCTGCAGCCGCAAGGCGGGAGAGAAACCCGACAAGGAAAAGGGAGAGATCCTGCAAGGCGACTCGGGAATCAACAATGGGAAGCGGTTGGGCGGAGATTGTGTCCCGTCCGGTGATCCGCAGGAGCCGCGGATGGACGAGGTCCGCTTCCGGTGGGAAGCCGTCGATCGGGCCTCAGGGCCGACGGAACGGATCGCGACCGGATCGATCGATCGGCCGGACCTTGATGTCCTCGGGGTGGGAGGGGTGCGTGGTGCGGATGCCCAGCTCCTTCTGCACCGTGTTCAGGAACGTCTGCATCCGGACGGAGGAGAAGTCCTCCACCACGTGCCCGAACTCGTGGATGAGGACGTCCAGCACGTGGATCCCGGCGAAGACGACCGGCGGCCAGATCTCGATGCGGTAGGACTTGTGCCGCCGCGACCCCGACGTCCGTCCGCCGCCTGTGCTGCCCGGCAGCGGCGCCACCTCCCGGACGACACGCACGCCCAGGCGATCCAGGCGAGCGTGCGCTCTGGCGAACGTGTCCGACGTGAGCGCGACGCGCTCCAGCGACAGGAGGTCCCGGGTGCCGACGATGTCCTTGTTCAGGATGCCGAAGCGCGGGCCCGGCTCCGTCTGGCGGGGATCGACGACGTGGGACGCTCCGGACATGCGGCACCTCGCGAAGGGGATCGGCGGACTCTACCACTCCCGCCGGGGACGATCCACGACGCCGCGCTGCGTACTAGTAGCTGTGGTCGTCCAGGACGACCTTCCCGCGGTACGTCCGGTAGATGATGACCGTGTAGGTGAGGACCAGCGGCATCCCGGCGGCGGCGATGGCCAGCATGATCCCCAGGGTCTTGGGAGACGACGCCGCATTGAACAGCGTGAGGCCGTGCTCCGGCCAGGGGAAGCTGCGGAGCAGGTGCGGGTACATCGCCACGGAGAACAGGAAGACCAGCGCCGCGATGGTGGCGGAGCTGCTGAGGAACGCGGCCGCCGGACGATCCTGGTGGACGCGCCGCGGGATGTCGGCGACGGCCAGGGCGTTCAGGACGGGCACGATCCAGAGCCACGGCGCGTGCCGGAGGTTGGCGACCGCGTCGGGCACGAGGATCCACGTGGCGCCGGATGCCAGGAGATAGAGTGCCGCAAAGACGAAGAAGCACCGCCAGAACCAGGCCCGCGCGCGGCGCTGCAGGTCGTCCTCCGTCTTGAGGATCAGGTACACCGCTCCGTGCATTGCGAACAGGGACACGGCCAGCGCGCCGGTGAGGAGCGCGTACGGGTTGAGCAGCCCGCCCAGCGATCCCACGAAGTCGCCGCGCTCGTCCAGCGGGATCCCGCGCATCACGTTGCCGACGGCCACGCCGAACAGGAATGTGGCCAGGAGCGAGCTGCCCGCGAACCCCAGGTCCCAGCCGGCGCGCCAGCGCGGAGACTCCATCTTGCTGCGGAACTCGATGGAGACCGCGCGGAAGATGAGCGCCACCAGCAGCAACATGAACGGGAGGTAGAACGCCGAGAAGGCCGAGGCGTACGCCTCCGGAAACGCCGCGAACAGCGCCCCGCCGAACGTGACCAACCAGACCTCGTTGCCGTCCCACAGCGGGCCGATGGAGTTCAGCGCGAGGCGCTTCTCCCGGTCGCCGCGCGGAACGAACGGGTGGAGGATGCCCACCCCGAGATCGAATCCATCCAGGATGGCGTAACCGATGAGCAGCACGCCGAGCAGGAAACCCCACGTCTGCGCCAGCGCCTCGAAGCTCACGACGCACCCCCGCCGCTCAGCGGGCGGGTCTCGCGCGTGCCCGCGGCCTCCAGGAACTTTCCGCCGCGCCGCCGCGGCTTCACTTTCTCGGGGGGATCGGGGCCCTGCTTGATCTTCCGGTCCAGGAGGAACAGCCAGAGCACGCCCAGCAGCAGGTAGACGAAGCCGAACAGGATGAGGGACGTGAGGACGTGCTCCGCCTTCACCGCGCGGCTCACGGCGTCGGTGGTGCGCAGCGCCACGCCCTCATCGTACTCGACGGTGCCGTCCTCTCCGACCACGAGCTCCTCGCCCTCCCAGTGCACCGGCGGGTGCACGATCCACGGCTGCCGCCCCACCTCCGCCGCGATCCAGCCCGCCTGGTTCGCCACGACGGCCGGGATGACCGCGAACGCGAACAACCACAGCAGCGGCCGCATCCGGAACAGGCGATCCCCGCGCAGCAGCAAGCTCCCCGTGATCGTGAGCGCGAGGAAGAACATGCCGATGGCGATCATCAAGTGGTACGTCACGAACGGGATGATCACCGGCGGCCGATCCTCCGGACGGAACTTGTCGAGCCCCACCACCGGCTCCTCGAAGTTCTCGTGGACGAGGAAGGAGAGACCGCCCGGAACGCCGACCGCGAAGTCCACGCGCTCCTCCTCCGGTCGCGGGATCCCGAACAGGATGAGGTCCGCCGGCCCCGTCTCGAAGTGGCCCTCGAAAGCGGCCAGCTTGGCCGGCTGCGTCTCGTAGACGTTGTTGGCCTGGAAGTGCCCGGACACGAGCAGCGCGATCGACGAGAACGTGGCCAGCGCGAGCGCGCCGCGGAACGACCGCCGCGCGAACTCCTGGTGCCGCCGCTGCAGCAGGTACCACGCCGAGATGCTCAGCACGAAGAACGCCCCCATCACGAAGCAGCCGAGGAGGACGTGGGTCAGACGATGCACCGTGGACGGGTTCAGGACCATCGCCCAGAAGTCGACGATCTCCGCGCGCATCATCGGCTGACCGTCGACGATCCAGGGCTTCCCGTCGCGGAGGATGGGGACGATGTGGTGTCCGGCCGGCGTCTGCTGCCAGCTGTTGGCGATGACGATCCAGAACGACGAGAAGATGGAGCCCAGCGCCACCATGCAGGTGGAGAAGAAGTGCATGCCGGGCGAGACCCGGTTCCAGCCGAAGACGAGGACCGCGAGAAATCCGCTCTCCAGGAAGAACGCGAAGATCCCTTCCGCCGCGAGCGCCGAACCGAACACGTCGCCCACGAAGCGCGAGTAGACGGCCCAGTTGGTCCCGAACTCGAACTCCATGACGATGCCCGTCGCCACGCCGAGGCCGAAGTTCAGGGCGAACAGCTTCGTCCAGAAGCGGACTGCGGACTCGTAAACCGGATCGCCCGTGCGCCACGCCCGGAAGTCCAGGTAGGCCAGCACGATGCCCATGCCGATGGTCAGCGGCGGAAACAGGTAGTGGAACGCGATGGTGAACGCGAACTGGATCCGGGAGAGGAGGACGACGTCCATGACGGGCTCCCTTGGCGGGTTCTCGTCACGATACTCGCGCGGCCGCCGGCGACAAGTCGCGAACGTGATCGCGGTCACGTTGTCCGTGCGAGGCGTGTCATCCCGTCCCGGGGTAGGAGCTAGTTCCCGGACTTCACCTTCGACTTCTTGACGATCCAGCGACCGCCCTCGCGCACCAGCTCGACCTTGCCGTGGATCTTCTCGACGGCGTACTCGAACTCCACCGTCGCGTCCTCGTCGCCGATCGAGATGCGCGTGAACTCCACGTGCGGCGCGTCGTCCAGAAGGCTCGGGACGCGGAGCTGCACGGGCTCCCCGAACATCGTGAGCTCCAGCTGAGACGGCCGGCCGAACTGGCGAAGCTGTCGGTTGACCAGGACGACGAGGGGCGTGCGGCCCGGCAGGTCCTCGACGTGCCAGTGGGGCTTCATCTCGGCGATGTCCAGGGCGCCCTGCAGGATCTGCGTGATGGGGGGGCGGGGATCGGTGGAGGCGCCGTCGAGATTGAACTCCAGGGGGATGGTGATCGTGCAGTGCGTCGGCGTTCCGTCTTGCAGCTTCGCCGGTTCGAAGCGCCAGCCGCCGATTGCCGCAAGGGCTGCTTCTCCCAGGTCGGCGTAGGCTGCCTCCAGGATCGAGGCATCCGTAACGTGTCCCGTTTCGTCCACCATGACCCTGAGCACCACAAACCCACCGCGGCTCTCCTGCCGAGCGAGCTGTGGATACTCGGGCTGAACCAGTGCCAGCACCTTCGGCGGCCGATCGAACTCGACGGGGGTCTCCGTCGCCTCGTCGTCCGCGCCCGCCCGGCCGGGGAACGTCAGGCCCATCAGTGCCGAGAGGACCGCGAACGTCGTCGTACGGGCAGCGAAGCGGAGCAGGGACGTCGTCGACACCGGCGGTCCTCCCGTTCGAGTGTGGGCGGGATGCTAGCACGCCGGGACGATCGGCGCCGCTCCCGGGAGGAACGGGATCTTTCCCGCGGCGGAGCGCCTGTCGCGGGGAGTGGTCGTGTGCGATGATGCCGGTCCACCGCAACGGAGGTTCCGGATGAGTTCGTCGTCCATCGGCCGGATCGCGTTCCTCGCCTGCCTGCTCGTCCTCGCGTCGTTGCCGAAGAGCGCCGTCGCCGAGATCTGGCCGGATCGTCTGCCGGCCGTCGTGCGCCCGGTGCACCAGGAGGTCCATCTCCGCGTGGATCCGCGCGAGACCTCGTTCGAGGGGACGGTGCGCGCGGACTTCCGCGTGGAGGAGTCGTCGCCGTCACTGTTCCTGCACTCCGAGGACATGACGATCGACGAGGTGCGCCTGCAGGGTCCGGCCGGGGAGTCCTTCGTCACGGTGGAACGCCGCGCGGACGACGTCGTCGAGCTGCGCGCGGAGGAAGAGCTGGCCCCCGGCTCGTACCAGATCGAGATGTCGTTCCGGAGCCCGTACAACACGCAGGCGGTCGGGCCGTACCGCATGGAGCGCGACGGCGAGGCGTACGCGTTCACACAGTTCGAGGCGGACGACGCCCGCAAGGCGTTCCCCGGCTGGGACGAACCCGCGCACAAGATCCCGTTCCAGGTGACGCTGACCGTGCCGGAGGGATTCGTCGCAATCACGAACACGCCCGAGGAAACGGTCACCACCGAGGACGGCTGGACGACGGTCCGCTATGCGCGCACGCCGCCGCTGCCCACGTACCTGCTCGCGTTCGCCGTCGGTCGCTTCGAGACGGTCGACGTGCCGGGGCTCGGCGTTCCGGGCCGCGTCGTGGTGCCGCGCGGGAGCGCTTCCCTCACGGGAGCGGCCGTGGAGGCCACGCCGCGAATCCTCGCCGCGATGGAGGAGTGGTTCGGATCGCCCTACCCGTACCGCAAGCTCGACCTCATCGCCGTGCCGGAGTTCTGGCCCGGGGCGATGGAGCACCCGGGCGCGATCACCTACCGCGACACCGCGCTGCTGCTGGATCCGGAGTCCTCGAGTCTCGCGCAGCGGCGCACGCTCGTGCGGTACACGGCGCACGAGCTGGCCCACCAGTGGTTCGGCAACCTCGTCACCATGGAGTGGTGGGACGATCTCTGGCTCAACGAGGCGTTCGCGGACTGGATGGGGGACAAGATCACGCACGCGCTGCATCCGGAGTTCGGGGTGCCGGCGATCGAGCTGGGGCGCACGCAGCGGGTGATGTCCGGCGATGCCCAGCGGACGTCGCGGTCGATCCGCTCCGAGGTGAAGCCGGGTGATCGGCTGATGGAGGGAGTGGGCGTCACCTACCTGAAGGGCAAGCGTGTCCTCTCGCAGTTCGAGGAGTGGGTGGGGCCGGAGGCGTTCCGCGCGGGAGTGCTCCTCTACCTGGAACGTCACGCGTGGGGCAACGCGTCGGCGGACGATCTGTGGGCCGCGCTGGACGAGGCCTCGGGGCGGGATCTGTCCGGCGCGATGCGGAGCTGGCTGGAGCAGCCGGGACTCCCGCTGGTCACGTTGGAACGGGTCGGTCGCGATCGCATCCGCCTCTCGCAACAGCGGTTCGCGAACCACGGCTCCGCGCTGGACCCACAGTCCTGGCGGATCCCCGTCGGGCTGCAGTGGGAGGACGACGCCGGACGGCATCGGCGGATCGTCTTGCTCGAGGACGCGGAGAAGCTGGTGGAGCTCCCGGTGGCCGGAGAGATCCGGTGGGTGCATCCCAACGCCGAGGCTCGGGGGTACTACCGCTGGTCCCTGGCCGGTCCGGAGCTCGCCGACCTGGCCCGCGGAGCACGGACGAATCTGTCCGTCCTGGAGCGCCGGGAGTTCCTGGGCAACGCCGCGGCGCTGACGGACGCCGGCGTGCTGCGCGGCGACGACGCGCTCGACGTGCTCGTCGGGTTCGGCGGGGATCCGGCGGCGGAGGTCACCACCGGACTCCTGGCGGGCCTGAGCAAGTTCCGGAACACGTTCTCCTCGCCGGAGACGGACGAAGCGCTGGCGCAGCTGGGGCGTCATCTCCTCCGTCCCGCGCTGGACCGCATCGGCCTGGAGGAGCGCCCGGGAGAACCCGAGACCGACACCGCCCTCCGGCCGCCGCTGGTGCGCGCGCTGGGGAGCTGGGCGGCCGACGAGGAAGTCGCCGCGCACTGTCGCCGCCGCGTCGACGAGTACCTGGTGGGAGCTTGGCCCGCGGATCCCGGCCTGCTGGGAACGCAGCTCTGGATCGCCGCGCGCGACGGAGACGCGGCACGGTGGGAGGCCTACCGGGACCGCTTCGAGACCGCGAGCGTCCCGGCCGATCGCTCGCGCTTCCTCTCCGCGTTGGGCGGCTTCACCGATCCCGCGCTTCGCGAGCGAAGTCTGGCGTACATCTTCGAGGGTCCGCTGCAGATGCAGGAACTCTTCTCGATCCCCGTCTCGATGAACGACGGAGCGGAAACCGCAGATTTCCTGCTCGACTGGTACCTGGATCAGTGGGGAAGGTGGGAGGAGCGCCTCCCGCGAGCCAGTCTCGCGCAGATCGCCAGTGCGGGGGGAGGTTGCTCGCAGGAGCGCCTCCGGCGCGTGGAGGAGTTCTTCGCGCAGCCGGAGCACGACGTTCCGGGCCTGGAGCGTCGCCTGGGGCGGGTGCGCGAACAGGTGGGCGACTGTCTAGCACTGCGCGATCGCGAGGGCGAGCGAGTGGCGGAGTGGCTGGCGGCGTTCGACGCCGCGACGCGCTAGTTCGTCGGGTCGGGAGGGGAGGACGGCACGTCCGCCGGGGGAGTCGGCGCGCCGGACTGGATCGCCCGGATCAAGCTGCCCACCTCGTGCCGATCCTCCCGGCCGACGTGGAACTCCCCGGATGCCCGGTCCGAAAAGCGGAGCTTCCAGAAGCGTTTCACTCGGTTCGGTTCCTCCAGGTGCAGGAAGAACTGGAAGCCGTGGGACGTCGGGGCGATGCGATCGAGCTGATCCCACGCGAACAGCCGCCGCCACCCGGATTGGGAGCCGCCGCGCCGTTCGAGGCCATCGGCCGTGAGCCGGTACTCCTGACGGGAGAGCACCTTCGGCAGAAGCGGGATCAGGAACCCCACGGCGCCGATCGCCAGCGCCTTCGTGCCGGTGGAGGAGTGCAGGAGGAAGTGCGACACGGCCAGGAACGCCGCGAAGACGAGCACCACGTAGAGCAGGACGACCGGCGGAAGTCCCGGCGTCGTCCAGTGGCGAAAGGCGGTGGGAGCGGATTCCCGCGAGTCCATGGCGGCCTCCCGGCGGGCACGGGAAGCCTATCCGGCGCGGCGGGGATCGTCCAGGCCGCCGGGAAGAGAACCTGTCCTCGGTCAGGTCGACGAGCCGGTAGAGCGGTTTCGCCGCGGTGAGACTATAGTGCGGGCTCGCCGTCCACCCGGGAGCGCTCCCTGAACACCGCCTTCGAGATCTTCGACGTCTTCCGCGCGGTCCTCGTCGTCGCGGCGGGGCAGGGGTACGTCCTCTCAGCCCTCTTCTGCTGTCGGCGCGCGGGGGATCCGGGCGCCAACCGCATCCTGGCGGCCCTGTTCCTCACGCTGACGCTCTATCTGACGGAGATGTACCTGTGGATCTCCGGCGGGATGATGCGCTTCCCGTGGGCGGACTACCTCTCCTATCCGTTCACCTGGCTCATCGGCCCGCTCTACCTCTTCTACGTGCGGCGGGTCCTGGACCCGGAGGACCGCCCTCGCCCGCGGGACCTGCTGCACGCGCTCCCCGCCGTGCTCTTCACGCTGCGGACGATCCCCTGGTGGCTGACGCCCCTGGAACAGAAGATGCCGATCTACGAGGCGGTAGCGTCGGGGCGGGACCTGGAACTGGGCGCCGAGACCATCGCCACGTACGCGATCCACGGCATCCAGAACTTCGTCTACGCGTACTGGATCCATCGCACGCTCCGCCAGCGCGCGACCACGGTGCGCGATCGCCTCTCGGATCACGCGATCGCCCTGGCGTTCCGCTCGCTCCGCCGCATCAACCTGGGTCTGTGGATCCTCGCCGGCTCCTACACGATCCTCTACGTGAGCTACGGCTTCGCAGGCGGGCGATGGGCCTACCTGGTGGACGTTCTCTGGATGATCGGCATCGCTGCGTTCCTGCAGCTCCACGCGTATGCGGCCATCGTCCGACCGGAGTCGTTCTCCACCGCGCTGCGCCGCGAGGCTCCCGACGGGGCGGCCGCCGCCGCAGAGGCGTCGAACGGATCGAACGGCGGAAAGTACGAGCGGTCTTCGCTGGGGGCGGGCCGGGAGGACCAGATCCGCGACCAGCTGCTCCGATGGATGGAGGAGGAACGGCCCTACCTGGACGGCGGGCTGGCCCTCCGGACCGTGGCCGATCGCCTGGACGTGACCCCGCACCACCTCTCCCAGGTGCTGAACGGGACCCTCGGCAAGAGCTTCCACGACTTCGTGAACGAGTTCCGCGTGGAGGAGGCCAAGCGACGGCTCCGCGATCCGGCGCAGTCCGGACGATCCGTGCTGGAGATCGCGTTCGAGTCCGGGTTCAACACGAAGTCCGCCTTCTACGACGTCTTCCGTCGGCAGACCGGAACCACTCCCACCGCCTACCGCAAGCGGTCGGACGACGCCTGATCCGCTCCGTTTTACGTCTTTTACCCTGTTTCGGAGTCCGGACCGGTCGGATCGGACGATCCGGACCGCCGGTGTTTCTACGCTCGACCCGGCTTCCCCGTCCCCTTGTCGAGGCGCAAGCCTCCGGAGGAACCCGATGTCGAACGAACGTCGCATCCGCTCCGCCCCGCGGCCGGTCCCGCCGGCCCTCGCTCTGGTCGCCGTCCTGCTGGCGGCGGGAAACGCGCTCTCCCAGGACCACTTCACCCGGATCACCGATCCCGCCCACCCGATCGTCCAGTTCGGCGACGTGCCGAACGGCAGCTTCGCGGGCGCGAGCTGGGTGGACGTGAACGGTGACGGCTGGATCGACCTGTATCCCAGCGGCCGGCCGGTCTTCCTCAACCAGGGCGGCGGAGTGTTCACGGCCGATTCCACCGGCTTCGTCCGGACGCAGCCCGCGCTGGGGAACACGTGGGCCGACGTGGACAACGACGGCCACGTCGACCTGTGGCAGTGCGGGGCCGTCGGCAAGCTCTGGCGGAACCTGGGCACCGGAGGCGCGGACTTCGAGCTGGTGACCGTCGGGGCAGCCGGCGACACGAGCGAGATCCGCGGCTTCTCCGCGGCCTTCGGCGACTACGACGCGGACGGCCACGTCGACCTGTTCCAGGCGCACTTCGCGGGCGCCGGCGGACTCGCTGGAAGCCCCACCCGCAACCACCTGCTCCACAACGAGGGCGGCACGTTCTTCACCGACGTGGTCACGACCCCCGCCACGGACGACACCACCACGCACATCATGCCGAGCTGGGTGGACTTCGATCTGGACGGCGATCTGGATCTGACGGTGGGGGTCGGGCCCATCAGCACCGTCGGGCCGGACGACTTCTACGAGAACCGCCTGACGGACGACGGGACGTTCTCGTTCCTGCAGCTCACCGCCGGGGATCTGGTCACGGACCTGCGCGACGGCCAGGGGCACGCCTGGATCGACTACGACAACGACGGCGACCTGGACGTCTCGATCATCAACTTCCGGGGCGGGGCCGCCGCGTCCGCCGGCTGGCCGAACGATCTCTACCGCAACGACGGAGGCACGTTCGTCCGGATGACGGAGGCCGAGGTCGGGCTGATCGTGAGCGACAACCAGCGCAGCACGGGGCAGGTCTGGGCCGACTTCGACAACGACGGCTGGATCGATCAGGTCGTCTCCAACGATCGGAAGCGGAACAAGTACTACCGCAACGACGGCGACGGCACGTTCACCCGCATCGCCGGGGATCCGATCACCGGTGTCCTGTTCGTGGGGCACTACGGCGTGAGCACGGCCGACTACGACCGCGACGGCGATCTGGACGTGTACATCGCCGGCGGGCCGGGTGCGTCCGGCCTGTTCCGCAACGAGATCGGCAACCTGTCCGGGAACCACTGGCTCAACCTGCGGCTGGAGGGAACGCTCTCCAACCGATCGGCGATCGGCGCACAGGTGCGCCTCCACGCCGTGATTGACGGCGCCCCGATGTGGCAGTGGCGGCACGTCGCGTCGCTTGCATCGTCGCCCGGCGGGAACAGTTTGAACGTGGCGTTCGGACTGGGCGATGCGGCCGTGGCGGACACGGTGGAGATCCGCTGGCCGTCGGGTCAGGTTCAGGTCCTGACCGGCGTGACGGCCGACCAGTTCCTGGACGTCGTGGAGCCCGCGCCGGTGGGCGTCTCGGTGGCCGCGGGTTCGCCCGGCCTGCGTCTGTCCGCGCCGTACCCGAGCCCGTTCCGGAGCGAGACCCGGGTCACGTTCGAGTTGCCGCAGCGCAGGAACGTCAAGGTCGAGGTCGTCGACGTGACGGGGCGGAGGGTGCGGCGCCTCCTGGATGGATCGCTCCGCGCCGGGGCACACGTCCTGGACTGGGACGCCCGCGACGAGGCCGGACGACCCGTGGCCGCCGGCATCTACTTCGTCCGGCTGCGAAGCGACGGAGTGGACGTGTCGCGGAAGGTGGTGAGGGTGCCCTAGCCCCGTCGGGGCAGGGTGGAGGGCCCCCGCCGCGTCCGGCGGCGGGGCGCCCTCACTATCTCTGCGGGCGGTAGTACCAGACGCGCCCCGAGACCTGGATGCTGACCCGGACCGTGGTGCGCGTGCCGCCCTCGTTGGTGACGCGGGGCGGGAGGTTGACGGTCTGGAAGGAGAGCTGGTTGCTCTGCACCGTGCGCCGGTTCGTGCCCGTGCCCACGTTCTGCTCCAGGATCGTCAGCTGTCCGTTCGAACCGACCGACTGGAGGATCGCCGTGTGATGCGGGCGTTCCTGCGTCTGCGTCTCCGTCGACTCGTCGAAGCCGCCGCCCGAGTAGTCCCGGCGCGTCGTGGTCGTGATGGTGCAGCGGTAGTTGCGGAACTGGATCACGTCGCCGGCCTGGGCGCTGGAGAGCTGCACCGCGCTCCCCCAGACGTAGTCCGTCGTCGCGGTTACCGGGCCGTAGTCGGCCGCGCTCTTCGCTCCGGCCGCGCGCAGGGCCTGATCGGCCAGATCGAAGCACTCGCCGCGCCCGACCCGCTGGCCGAGCCGGCCGCGCGCCCAGCTCAGGACATCGTCGTTGAGAGCCATCGCCATCTCCTGGAAAGAACCGCTCCGACGTTAGTGTAGAGCGCGGAGACGCACAAGGCCGGGCGGTCCGGTGGGCGAGTCGCCGTCGTCCGAAGGATCGGAATTCCGGGGGCCGGTCTCCCCATCTGCCAGAGATGAGACTGCGGGAGAAGCCGAAGCCTCCCCCGCTGAAATGGGTGCTCGCATCCGGATCAGCGATACATCGCCTTGATGGTGGCCCAGCTCTCCTCCTGAACGGAAATGGGACCACATCCGGCGTTGTAGGCGCCGATCTGCCCGCAACTCCCGGTCAAGCAGGGCGACGAGCTTCGAACCGTGAAGTCTTCGAACTCGATCCCGCAGAACTGCGGATCTTCGTAGATGTCCGAACTGCCCGGGGCGATCCCGTCATACTCCCCGCCCGCGTTGGCGTAGATGCAGTTGCACTGCAAGTCCATGCCCGCATCAAGGACGATGTAGACCGCGCTCCCCTGAGGGCTGCCGCCGAGGATGTTGTTGAAGACCTTTGTCTGGAGGGGGTTGGAAAACGATCCCTCCTCCTGGTAGAGCGCTCCACCTTCAGGGGCTGAGTTTCCCCAGATCGTGTTCCAGGTGATGATCGGATGGCCGGCGGTGATCCCGATCCCGCCGCCCTCGGGGGCGCTGTTGTAGATGATCAAGTTGTGTCGAATCTCAGCCGAAGCGCCACCGAACTCCGAGTACCAGACGTGAATCCCGCCGCCGGTTCCGTTGCCGCCGTTTGTGACTGTGTTGAACCGGACGATGTTGTGTTCGATGAGCGGCGCACCGTTGTTGACCCCGATCCCGCCTCCGCCATCTCTCGCGGTGTTGTACTCCACGAGGTTGTTGCGGATGATTGGCGAGTTGTTCGGCCCAAAGTGGGCTCGAAGTCCACCGCCGAATCGTGTAGCCACGTTGTGGTGGACGTGGTTGTTCTCGATGATCGGGGAAGCGGTGAACTGACAATGGACTGCACCACCGTCGCTGCCGGTATTGCTGTGAATCTCGTTGTCGGAGATCGTCGCGCTGGAGCCGTCACAGAGAATCGCGCTCGCCGTCGCGCCCGTGATCTCGAAACCATCGATGACAGTGTCGGTCGTCTGCCCCGTGGTGCACTTCAGTGCCTGAGGGCCGATGGCCATGAGGTGCGTGGAGCGGGGAACGCGTGTCGTGAACGAAGCATTCCAGCCCCCGAGGAGCTTGACTCCGTGGACGAGTTCGACCGAGTTCACTGTGAAGAGGCCATCGCGAACTGCGACCGTATCGCCCGGGGATGCGAGGGCCATCCCGTCCTGAACGGTCGTGGCGTCTCCGCCTCCCGACCAATCGACGCGAACAAAGCCGGCGTGGGACACGGCCGGGACCAATCCTGCCTGAACTGCGAGGCAGATCGAAATGAGAGAAAGTCTGATTCCCAAGGTGTTCCTCCTGTGTGTCGGGGCGCCGGGTCTCCGATGGAACAAACTGGCGGACGCGAGCGCACGATCCGGAGATCCATGCCACCCCACGGGGTCAACGCTACCGGGCGCCCTTGAAGGAGTCAACCTAGCGCGGCAGAACGCGTTTGAGCGTACCTTGGGGCCATGGCCGTACCCGATTCTCCGTGATAGCCTTCGGGGGAGCGGGCTCAGAGAGGAAGTGCGGGTATGAGCGTAGAGATGGAGCCGATCCGGGTCGTGGTGGGCTGCGACACAGATCCGGATCGGGCGGATTACGGCGGATTGAGGTTTGATGAAGGATGCAGGCCTCAGGTCTGGCGCGGAGTGGATTGTATTCCTGGGATCCGTGATCGGCTCGATCGAATCCGCGACGATCGCGATCGCCCTGTAGCGGTCACCTGGCTCCTTCGTTGTGACGAACAGATTGCCCGAACGGAGGGGGGGCTGGCCGCCCTTGTGGAGTCACGTGCGGAACTGTGGCGGGCCTGTGAGGACGCAGGAGACGAGATTGGCTGGCATCCCCACTTCTGGCGCCTCGGTCCGTCGGGCGGCCGCTGGTTCCACGAGGTCGAGGATCGTGGCTTCCAGCTGAACATGCTGAGGGAGGCTCATCAGGCGTTTGAGGCGGCCTGGGGACGGCCTCCCCGCAGCACTCGGATGGGGTGGTACTATCACAATAACGAATCCTTGGCCGAACTGGCTCGACTCGGGGTTCGCATCGACTTCTCCGCGCGCCCGTATCAGAGTTTCGCCGGTCGTCGCGATGACCGTGGGGCCGTTTTTGCCGGGTACTTCGACTGGTCCACCACTGGAACTTTGCCCTACCGGCCGTCCCGTCGGGACTATCGGGTGCCGGCGTCCGAGCGGGATGACGCCCTCGACATCATCGAGCTTCCGCTGGGTCTGCTTCGGTCAGGTTGGGTCGGGATTTTGTCCGAACTCCGTCGAGCCGCGCGTGACCATTCCCTGGAGAGGGTCTTGGCGATTGCCCGAGGGGGGGGGGCACCCTCAACGGCGACGATCCAGGCATGCGGTCCTCCGATCCTGTTCAAGGCAATGGTCCGCAGTATTCTCGATCGTGGGGAATCGTGGGTCGTGACCTATTTCCATCCGGATGAGTTGCTCCCTCGCAAGGGGGACTTCGTGAACGATCGCCTGCACCGTCCGGACCATTTCCTGAAGAACATGAAGGCGCTGCTCGAAGCCGGACGTCGGTCGGGACGTCCCGTACACTTCTTGACCGCGTCCGAAGCCTCGGAGGTTCTCTCGTGACCTCGGGCAACGCGCTCCCGGTCAAAGTTGCTACGCCCGATGACCATTCGCAACTTGATCGCTTCTGGGCCAATCTTCTCGGCCGCGATTGGGATGATCGCGCCCGACGGAGATGCGCATGGCTTGAGAGTCGCCGAGTGCACTACATCGTCAAGGGCGATCGGGACATCCTCGGCAACGCAACCCTGCTGCGGCAGCCATTCTTGTTTCCGAACGGTGAACGGCATGACGTGGGCTGGATTACCGATTTCTTTGTGTCTCCGAAGCTCAAGGGCCAGGGGATGGGGAAACGACTTGCTCGTCGTCTGGCCGAGGGGGCGCATGTGGTGGCCACTTTCGGACAGTCTCAGGATGCCCGCTACTGCTTCACGAGTCTCGGGTGGCAAGGGCCGGAGTGGACATCGTTGCTTGCGCGGGGCTTTCCGGCGATGGCCATTCCGCGTCGTCGAGCCAGCACGTGGGAGCGGGTGTCCCTTGACGATCAGCGGCTCGAAGCCGTGTGGGAGAGGCGCGGAGCCCGTTGTCTCCCCCTCGGGATTCGGGACGGGGCCACCCTTCGAGCCAGGTTGGCGGGGCGTCCGGACGCTCAGTACGAGTCGTGGCTGTTGTCCGAAAAGGGCGAGCCCGATGGTTGGATCATCCTGCGCCTGATCCGGGGGGACCGGAATCGACAGTTCGGGCGAGTCCCGGTCGGACTCATCGTCGATGTCTTCGCGGCGGGAGATCGGGTCGATGTCCTCCGGGAACTGATCCGTCGCGGCGCTCGAAGGCTCGGAGTACGCGGAGCTCTTGCGGTTCTTGCGGTAGAGACCCCGGGGCCGACCGGGGTGGCCCTTCGCCAAGAGGGATTCCGGCCGCGGATCGGGCTGGGTCCCGTGTCTCGCGGCCTGCCGAGACGTGGCTTCATGCATGGCTCCGGCAACTTCGAAGGCATGCCCCACCTGAGCTTTCTGGACTGCGACTCGGAGCTCACGTTCTAGGCTCCGGCGCCTGACGGTCCGACGGCGAGGTTGTGGGAGGATCGGTCCTTCAAAGAC
Source organism: bacterium (assembly GCA_965216835.1). Lineage (GTDB taxonomy): Bacteria > ARS69 > ARS69 > ARS69 > ARS69 > BQJX01. The sequence goes on from OZ244210.1 coordinate 1,279,739, forward strand.
GATCGACCGGCCGGGACCGAAGCCCCGAACCGGCCGATACGAACCCCCTAGGCAAAGGGTCCGGTTTCAGCGTGGGAACCGTCCGCCCTCGTCGACAAGGGGCCCGGATTGCTTCCTGGCAGTTCCTTCGACGACGTTCGTCCCCGAGGCGCCCCTCGAGAGGCGCAGCATCGCCGCGGGGGCCCGCGTACCGCGGGTCTCGCCAAGCGCTTGCCGGCCAGCGGCTTCCGCGCGCGCGCGCCCGCGGTCCCGGCATGCTCGACGTAAAAGTCCGCGAACGGCGCGGAAGACCGTCCCACCGGCGTCGAGAACCGCGTGAGCGGCGGCTACGGTCTTGGTGACGGGCGCGCCATCCCCATCCCGTCCGGCTCCCCCCGCCACCGCCGCTTCCGGGAGACCCCATGCGCCTGTCCTGTGTTCCCCTCGGCCTCTTGGCCCTCGTCGTGCTGCTTCCCTCGTCCTCGTCCGCCGACTTCATCGCCGAGCGCGTTCTGTCGGGGCTGAACCGCCCCACGTTCGTCACGGCTCCTCCCGGCGATCCGGATCGTCTGTTCATCCTCGAGTGGGAAGGGCAGGTGCGGATCGCCCGCCACGGAGTGCTGGAGGAACGACCCTTCCTGGATGTCCGCGACATCGTCTTCTGGGACGAGTGGGAGCGCGGACTGCTGGGAATGGCGTTCGATCCGGACTACGAGAACAACGGATGGTTCTACCTCTACTTCATCAACCACGCGACGCCCAACGGCAGCTCCGTGATCCGGCGCTTCACCGTCAGCGCGGACCCCGACAGCGCAGACCGCTCGACGCTGCACCGCGTCTTCACGCTGCCGCAGGTCGGCGCGGATCACAACGGCGGCCACATCGAGTTCGGCCCTGACGGCTACCTGTGGCTGGGACTCGGTGACGGGGGAGTGGCGCCCGGAAACGACCGGGCCCAGGATCCGTCCGATCTCTTCGGGACGATGATCCGCATCGACCCCCACGCCGACGACTTCCCAGCCGATGCCGCCAACAACTACGCCGTGCCCGCCGGGAACCCTTTCGTCGGAACGGCGGGCGTCCGCGAGGAGATCGTGGCCTACGGGCTGCGCAACCCCTACCGGTTCGCGTTCGACGAAGTCCACGGCGACCTGTACATCGGCGACGTGGGACAGGGAGCGTGGGAGGAGATCGACCGGGTGCCCTACGGGATGCACGGCCAGAACTTCGGCTGGCGGATCATGGAGGGGGAGCACTGCTACCAGGTCGAGGACTGTGACACGCGCGGCCTGACGATGCCGATCCACGAGTACGATCACCCGACGGGGTTCGCCGTCACGGGCGGGCGCGTCTACCACGGTTCCGCGATCCCTTCCGCGAAGGGGCTCTACTTCTTCGGCGACTACATCACGGACCGCCTCTGGACGATGCGCATCGACGGCGGTGTGGCGGGGGAGGTCGTCGAGCGCACCGTGCAGGTGACGCCGCGCGACGGCAGCACCATCGACAGTATCGTCTGCATCGGCAAGGACGGGATGGGCGAACTCTACATCGTCGATCTGGGCGGACCGCTTCTCAACGGGGAGATCTTCCGCCTCGTCCGCGATCCGGAGGCGGTCGGTGCGCCCGAGCCGGTCCCGGCCTCGCGCGTGGCCCTTTCCCCGCCCGCTCCGAATCCGTTCTCGCGCACGTCCTCGCTCACGCTGTCGCTGTCGGGGCGGACGCCGCTGCACGTCGGCGTGTACACGGCGGCGGGTCGACGTATCCGTACGCTCCTGGACGACACCGTGGACGGCACGCTGCGCGTGTCCTGGGATGGTCGTGGCCGGGACGGGACGCCGGTCCCGTCGGGCGTCTACTTCATCCGGGCGAGGACACCGGATCTGGCGAGGTCGCAGGCCGTGACGCTGATCCGGTAGGCAGCCGCCGTCCCAACTCCTCGAGGGTGCCGTCCTTCCGGAACTGGGACGGCGTGCGCCCCGCGCGCTCCTTGAAGACGCGGTTGAAGGACGCCTTGCTGGCGAAGCCCGAGTCGTAGGCGATCGCCAGCATCGTCTTGCCGGAGTCCCTCGGATTCAGGAGCTGCGCGGCCGCCTCGTGGACGCGGTACGCGTTGATGAAATCGAAGAACGACTGGCCGAGTCCCCGGTTCAGCGCCTCGGATACCTGGTGGCGCGGCAGGTCCGCGGCCTCGGCGAGCGCCCCCAGCGTGAGATCGGGGCGCAGCCAGAGACGGTGCTCCTCCACGACGGCCGCCACGCGCGTGGCCGTCTCGGCCAGATCGGGGCGGGGCGATGCGGCGGGTGGGCGCGCCTCGGCCGGGGGAGCGTCGAGCACGCCCGGCCGCTGGAGCAGGCTCCAGCCCAGTCCGACGATGAGTCCCGACACCGAAAGGCCCATCAGCGCCTCCGCGACCAGGACGTGCGTGCCGGACAGCCGCAGGAACAGCATCGCGGCGATGCCGAGGATCACGGCGACGGCCAGCGCCGCGAACAGCCGACGGACCCAGTGCGCGCGGTCCACCGCATCGCCCGAGTGCAGATCGCGCGCGCGCGCCTCGATCCGGCGCAGCGCGGGCCGGGACGCCAGCAGGTAAGCGGCCGTGTGGGCGAGCTGGATCACGCACTGCGCGTAGCCGTCCAGTCCGAGGATCGTCCGCCCACCTCCGGGCGGGGAGCCGCCGGCGCGGATCGCGTCGGCGTAGTACGGCGCGAGGTCCGCGACGAAGATCGCGGCGGGCAGGACGTGCCAGAGCTGACGCCGGAGCGGCGGAAGCGTGCCGTCCAGCGCGCGCAGGCAGCCGGCGGCGGCCGGACCCAGCAGGAAGAACAGCGGGTACGTGAAGAAGACCACGGGCGATGCGTAAAAGCCGGAGAACATCGCCGCGAACTCCCCGGCGTACGCGGCGGCCGCCAGGAGCAGCACGGCCAGGTGGACGCGCGGTGCGGCGGGACCCCGGCGCGCGGCCGCTCCCGCCGCGAGAAAGATCCCCAGCGACATGAGTCCCACGAAGGGCCAGATCCAGACGTTCGGCGACACGGGCTGCCTCGGGCTCGGGGAGCGGACTTCCCGACCGTACGACCTCGGCCCCCGCATCGACAATGGGGCTCAGGCGAGAACCGGGTCCCAGCGGCCAGAAAACAGGTCTCATCCGGTCGGATGCGACGACGTTGCGACCCCCGCGCGGCGAGGGTCCCGTCAGGCGGAGCGCGAGGGGCGCTGCGTCCCGAACCCGAACCCGGAGGATCGCCGTGTCGCCTCGTCGCCCGATGCTGCTCGCGGCCGTATTGATCGGCCTCGTGGCCGCCCCCGCCGCCGCCCAGACGTTCACCCGGATCACCGGGACGGGGCCCCACGTCTCGAACGCCGAGAAGAGCCTCAGCGGGGCCTGGGGCGACTACGACGGCGACGGGGATCCGGACCTCTTCTCCGGCAACATCGGGGCGGCGCGCCTGTACCGCAACGACGGGGACGGCGTCTTCTCGGCCACGACGGGGGAGCCGAACGACCTCTCGACGGACTTCGCCCAGACGATGTCCGTGTGGGGCGACTACGACAATGACGGCGACCTCGACCTGTACCGCGTGACGTTCGCCATCGACGTGAACGGATCTCCCGGGACCCCGCTTCCGAACCAGCTCTTCCGCAACGATGCCGGCACGTTCACGCCGGTCCCGACGAGCGACGACAGCACGTACTGCCCGGCCGGGAGCTGGGTGGACTACGACCTCGACGGGGACCTGGACCTCTTCGCCTGCGGGGCGACGGGCATGACCGACCTGATGTACCGCAACGATGGGGGCACGTTCGTCCGCCGCACGGGGCTGCCGTTCCTGAACGAGTTCTCGGGTGGTGCGCTCCAGAGCTGGGTGGACTACGACGCGGACGGGGATCCGGACCTCTACATGGTCAACCACGGCGCGCCCAACGAGCTCTGGCGAAACGAACTGAAGGAGACGGGCGTGGCGGAGTCGTTCACGGCGGTGACGGGGAGCGGCCTCACCGCGGACAGCACGATCATCGACTTCGGCGTGAGCTGGGGCGACCTGGACAACGACGGCGACCTGGACGCGTTCGTGTCGACGCTGGGCATCGATCGCCTCTTCCGGAACGACGGCGGCGGCACGTTCACGCGCATCCTCGGCATCCCGCTGGTCCAGGGTGGGGAGTCCTCCAGCGGAGGGTCGCTCGGCGACTACGACAACGACGGCGATCTGGACCTCTTCGTCCCGCACGCGGGTACCGGACTCACCGTGCCCGACCTCTGGCGCAACGACGGAGACATGACGTTCACGGCGCTGACGAGTGCCGACGTCGGGGATCTCCTCCTGGGACTGCCGCGCCCGCAGAACTCCGAGTGGGCGGACTACGACAACGACGGCGACCTGGACCTCTACGTGAACAACTTCACCAACCTGGCCGGTACGCCGCGCCCGAACCGCCTCTACCGGAACGAGGGGAACGGCAACGGCTGGCTGGAGATCCGCCTCACGGGCACGACATCCAACCGGTCGGCCGTCGGGGCGATCGTGCGCGTGAAGGCGACGATCGACGGCGCACCGACGTGGCAGATGCGCGACATCGTCGGGGGGCCGACCTCGTTCGAGTTCCAGCGCGAGCTGCGCGCGCACTTCGGGCTGGGCGATGCGGCCGTGGCGGACTCCGTCGTGGTGGAGTGGCCGTCCGGCGCGGTGCAGGTACTCACCGGCGTGACCGCGTCGCAGGAGATCGAGATCGTCGAGGCGGCGGCGGTGGACGCCGCCCTTCCGTCGGGCGGTCGCGCCACCCGCATCCGGTTCCTCCGCCCGAATCCGGCGGCGGGGGCGACCGTGATCGGGTATGCCGTCGACCGCCCGACCCGGCTCGACCTGGAGATCTTCGACGTCAGCGGTCGTCTCGTCCGGTCGCTCGTGCGGCAGGACGTCGAGGCCGGCGAGGGCGAGGTCGTCTGGGACGGACGCGATCACCGGAGCCGGACGGTCGGGGCGGGCGTCTACTTCGTCCGGCTGCGCGCGGACGGCCGGGACCAGGTCAGCAAGGCGATCCGCCTCGCGCCGTGATCGGGCTGGAAACCTCGCGGCCGGCGCGGTAGGTTTCACGCCGCGCCGACCGCGGGGGGAAGAGTGGGACGAGGGGACGAGATGCAGACCGTGTTCGGGTTCGCGTTCAAGCCGCGGCGGCCTCGCCGCGGCTGGTTCCTTGTCTGCATGCGCCGCCGCAAGGTCTACGGTGTCGTCGGCACCGTCCGCCGCGACAAGACGTTCAAGCGCATCGGCGACCAGGGCGTCGTCATCGACTCCCGCAAGTCCGGCGTCACCTGGGAGTCGATCCAGCTCGACGAGTCCGGGGAGTTCCGGTTCGTGGAGGAGGTCCCGCCCGGATTCACGGCCGAGGGGACCGTGGAGGAAGCGCCGCCGCGCATCCGCGCGCAGGAGGTTCTCCGACTCGGGCGGGCCGTGAACCGCGGCTAGCTTCCCATCGGTTCGGGGACCTCGGCCAGGAGCTCCCGCCGCCGCTCGTCCAGCTTCCCCAGACGTCGGTCCGCCTCCTGCAGCGACTCCGACCGCGCGGCCGCGGCATCGCGCTCCGGCGTGAAGATCTCCCGGAGGCGCTGTGCGTACCGCTCCACCTCGCGCTGAAAGCTCCGCTCGATCGCCTCCGAGAGTTCCTCCTTCAGCGTCTCCACCTTCGTGCTGAGCTCGCGCTTGAGCCGGGCCTTCCGGTGGGGCAGGAGGAAGAGCCCCGTGACGAGGAGGATGGTCCCGCCGATCGCGCCCGTCACGTCGAGGGTGAGGGACGTGAACGCCGCGGTGAGCACCGCACCCACCCCGACCACCAGCGCCTCCACGCCGAACGTCCGGGCGATGGCGTCGTTCACGGCCGACACGACGCGATCCGCCTCGGAGCGCGCGTCGAAGCGACGCAGGTGGTCGCGCACCGGCCGCGCCAGGTTGTCGAAGATCTGCTCGCGGTTGTAGACGGTCTCGCGCGGCACGAACCGCGTGCGGGCGGCCGCGTCATGGAGCGCGGCGCGTCGTTCGTCCAGGGCGGCCTGCGCACGGTCCCACGTGGCCAGGTTCTCCCGCACCAGCCAGTCGATGAGCGCGTGGACCTCCTCCTCGATCTTCTCCGCCGTGTCGCCGACGACCTCGTTGCGGAACCGGTTCTCGACGACGTCGGAGTCGCGCAACCGCAGCAGGTTGCCCAGGCGCACGGTGTCGTCCAGGAAACGGTGGCCGCGCTTCTCCAGCCGGAGCACCGCGTTCTCGATGGCGGACTGGTAGCGCGCCACCTCGGCCCGCATGCGCCGGTCGTAGGAGTCGATGTCCTCCAGGATGCCGTTCATCGCCGTGAGGTCCCCCTCGATCAGCGTCGATCGCTCCGCCAGCGCCTCCCTCTGCCGGACGAGAATCGTCTCGAGCGTGTCGAGCGGGGCGCGGAGCTTCAGCGCCACCCGGTCGCGGGAGGCCAGCGTGTCGTGCATCCACGCCTCCAGCTTCGGGTACTCGTTGTCCGCCGGGATCTCCTCGCCCTTCGCGCGCGTCTCCACCGCCTGCAGTGCGCTCACGAGAAAGAGACGCGGCGTCTCACCGAGCCCGGTCCTCGCCTGCTCGGACACGTACTCGCGCACGCGGCTCAGCTGGTCTTCCTCCCGGCGCAGATCCGAGTGGCTGACCACCAGGACGATCTTCTTGCCCCAGCTCCGGATGCGGGACAGGAAGTCGTGCTCGCTGGCCGAGTAGGGGCGCAGCAGGCTGGTGAGGAAGAGGACGAGGTCCGCGCGCGGGACGAAGCGCTCCGTGAGTTCCTCCTCGCGTCGCTGCATGGAGTTCGTGCCCGGCGTGTCGACGATGCACAATTCCTTCAGCCGCTCCGCCGGAAGCTGGTGCAGCAGCAGTCCGTCCTCGACCTGCCGCGACGACCGCACGTCGCCGTACCGGAGCAGATGCACCTCGCGCGTCGTCGGCAAGTCGCCGGTCTCCAGGACGCTCTCGCCGAGGAGCGCGTTGATCAGCGTCGACTTGCCCGCGTTGTACTCACCGACCACCACGAGGAGGAAGATCTCGTCCAGCGACGTCTGCACGCCGTCCAGTGCCCGAACGTCTTCGGGGAGCATGTCCAGGTCGGACAGGAGTTCCCGGACGTCGTGGAGGAGCCGGCGTTCCCGCTCCAGAAGCGCGTGCTCTTCGGCGGTCAGCAGCGGATCGATGGTTCACCTCGCGCGTCGGGGAAGGGCCGCGAGTCTACCCCGCGGGCGCGGGGCGGGAAAGCGCACAGGGGCCGCTCCGGCTGTTCCGTGGCGGGCGTGGCGGGTATCTTCGCGCGACTCCGGGAGACGTCCGCCAATGTCTTCGAACCCGCGCGTGATCATCGTCGGGGCCGGCTTCGCCGGCCTTGCGGCCGCCAAGCGTCTCCTGCGGGAGCGCGACGTGGACGTGCTCGTCCTCGACCGGCGGAACCACCATCTCTTCCAGCCGCTGCTTTACCAGGTGGCCACCGCCGGCCTCAACCCGGGCGACATCGCGGCGCCGATCCGGGCGATCCTGTCCGGTCATCCCAATCTGGAAGTGCGGTGCGAGCGCGTCACCGGCGTCGTTCCGGCGACGCGGATCGTCCGAACGGAGGACGCGGAGTACGCCTACGATTTCCTCGTCCTCGCCACCGGCGCGCACCACGCCTACTTCGGCCACGACGAGTGGGAGGAGCACGCGCCGGGCCTCAAGACGCTGGAGGAGGCCACGGAGATCCGGCGCCGGATCCTGGGGGCGTTCGAGCGCGCGGAACGCGTCGACGACGAGGCGGAACGCCGCCGGCTGCAGACGTTCGTGGTGGTGGGCGCCGGACCCACCGGGGTCGAGCTGGCGGGCGCCATCGCGGAACTTGCGCGCTTCACGCTGTCGCCGGAGTACCGGCGCGTGGATCCCGCCCGGACGCGCGTGATCCTCGTCGAGGCCCAGGACCGGATCCTCGGCGCCTTCGCCGGGTCGCTCTCGGAGCGGGCGATGCGGGACCTCGGCACGCTCGGCGTGGACGTGCGGACCGGAACCCTCGTCACGCAGGTGACGGAGGACGGCGTGCACCTGGGCGACGAGTTCCTGCCGGCCGCCACCGTGCTCTGGGCCGCGGGTGTGCAGGCGTCGCCCCTCGGCCGGTCGCTGGGCGTGGAGCTGGACCGCCAGGGCCGCGTCCCCGTGGGAGCGGACCTCAGTGTGGAGGGGCGTCCCGAGATCTTCGTCGCCGGGGACCTCGCCCGCTGCCTCGACGACGACGGCGAACCGCTGCCGGCGGTCGCGCCCGTGGCGATGCTGCAAGGCCGATTCCTGGGCGCGGCCATCGCGCGGGAGCTGCGCGGGAAGCCGCGGGGGACGTTCCGGTACCGGGACCGCGGACAGATGGCCACGATCGGCCGTCGCCGCGCGATCGTGCAGAAGGACCCGATCCGGTTCGGTGGGACCCCGGCGTGGTGGGCCTGGCTCTTCGTGCACATCTACCAGCTCACGGGGTTCCGCAACCGGCTGATCGTGTTCCTGCAGTGGGCCTGGTCCTACCTCACGTTCCGCCGCGGCGTGCGCGTCATCACCGAGCGGGACTGGCGCACCGTCGGCCGCGACGATTCCCCGAGATCCTAGACACGGAAACGGGCGGACGATCGACGATCGCCCGCCCGCGGGTCCGGTCCGGCGTCCTAACGGCGGTTCAGCTCGCCCAGGAAGCCCCTCGGAAGCAGGACGCGATCGACCACGTGGATCACGCCGTTGTCCGCGACGATGTCGGTGTCGATGACGTTCGCGTTGTTCACGCGCACGCCGTTGTTCGACTTGATCTTGAGGTCGCTGCCCTCCACGGTGGAGGCGCTGCTGAGCGTGACCACGTCGGCCGCCCGCACGTCACCGGACACGACGTGGTAGGTCAGGAGCTTCTGCAGCAGGTCCTGGTTGGCCGGCTCCAGCAGCTTCTCGACGGTTCCGTTCGGAAGGTCGTCGAAGGCGTCGTTCGTCGGCGCGAAGACCGTGAACGGCCCCGCGCTCTTCAGCGTCTCGACCAGTTCGGCCGCGCCGACGGCGGCCGCCAGCGTCGAGAAGTCGTCGTTGGTGGAGGCGATCTCCACGATGTCGGCGGCGCGCACGGGCGAGGCGATGAGCAGAGCGGCCGCGGCGAGGGCCGGGATCGTCGAACGCATGATCGTCAGTTCTCCTTGAATGGGGTGATGCTGCAGTCCAGCCGGTCGTTCCGTTTCCTTCCGTCTGTCAGGCACGTCCATTGAACGTCCAAGAATGGTATAAGTTCCGTCCATGTTGTGAAGAAATGCGACCACGGTCGGGGCTCGGATCGGGGCCCCGGAAGGCGGCGGAGCGGAAAGGCGGGAACTCTGCTAGTCTCCGCGGGATTCTCCACGGGGGGACTTCTCCGACGGGGGCCGCCTTGGCGATTCGAAACGCAATCCTGCTGGTCCCGCTGGCCTTCGCGGCCGTCGTCGGGTCCACCGTCCCGGGCGAGGCCTCCGAGGGGCTCCTGCGCGATGCGACGCCGGGCTCCGGGATCGACTTCGTTCATTCGAACGGGGCCACCGGCACCAAGCAGTACAAGGAGGTCGTTGGCTCGGGCGTCTGCCTGATCGATGCCGACGGCGACGGGCGCCCGGACGTCTATCTCGTGAATGGCGTGGGGGCGAACCGCCTCTACCGCAACCTGGGCGATCTCCGCTTCGAGGACGTGACGGACGCGGCCGGCGTCGCGGACGCCGACGGATACGGCATGGGCGCCGTGGCCGCCGACGTGGACGACGACGGCGACGAGGACCTTTTCGTCACGAACGTGGGACCGAACCGCCTCTTCCTGAATCGCGGCGACGGAACGTTCGAGGAGGCCGCCGAGGCGGCGGGCCTCGCGGACCCGCGCTGGGGGGCCGGCGCCTCGTTCCTCGACGCCGACCGGGACGGCCGTCTGGATCTCTACCTCGTGAACTACGTTCAGCAGGCCGAGCCGGACACGAACGAGTGCTACGTCACCCGCGGTGACCTTCGCCTCTATTGCCATCCGAGGCTCTACCCGCGCGAGGTCGATGTCTTCTACCGCGGCGTCGGCGGGGGGCGGTTCGAGGACGCCACGGAGGCGGCCGGCCTCGGCGGGATCTCCGGACGCGGCCTCGGGGTCGTCGCATCGGACATCGACGCGGACGGCGACACGGATCTCTACGTGGCCAATGATCTGGACCCGAACTTCCTGTTCCTCAATCGTGGCGACGGTACGTTCGAGGAGTCGGCCGCCATCGCCGGGTGCGGCTACAACGAGGACGGCCGGGAGGAATCCGGGATGGGGGTCACGATTGCGGACGCCGACGGCAACGGAACGTTCGACATTCTCGTAACGAACTTCCAGAACGAGTCGAACACGTTCTACCGGCAGGAGGCGGGCGGCTTCTTCTTCGACGAGTCGGCGCCGTCGGGGCTCGGGGCGCCGTCGCTGCCGCGGCTCGCGTGGGGCGTCGGCTTCGAGGACTTCGACCTGGACGGGAACGCGGACGTGTACGTGGCCAACGGGCACACCGAGTGCGACATCGAGCGGGTGGAGCAGCTCGCCACCTGGAAGCAGCCGGACCAGCTCTTCCTGGGGCACGGCGACGGGCGCTTCACGGAGGTGTTCCCGCCGGCTCTGGCGGAGCCGCAGGCGGGACGGGGCGCCGCGTTCGGGGACCTGGACGACGACGGCGATGTCGACGTCGTGGTCAACAACCAGCGCGGTCCCGCGAAGCTGCTGCGGAACGTCGCGGCGGACGAGGGCGGTCGATGGATCGGCTTCGCGGTGCGCCACGACGGACCGAACCGGGGCGGCATCGGCTGGCGGGTAACGGTGGAGATGCCCGACGGCGGTCGCCAGGTGCGGGAGTTCCGCGCGGGCGGCAGCTACCTGTCGGGCAACGACGCGCGAGTCCTGTTCGGGCTGGGCGACGTGGACGGACCGGTCCGCGTCACGCTGACCCGCGGCCCGGACGGCGAGGTGGATCTGGGGCCGCTCGCCGGCGGCCGCTACCACGAGCTGGGGAAGGGGGCGCCGTGAGCGACGAGGCGATCGATCGCGGTCGCACCTTCGACTTCGGGCGCAAGCGGTTCATCTCCGCGGGCCTTCTGGTGGCGGCGCTCGCCATCGGCGGGACGGCGGCGGCGGTGGTCGGGCGCGGCGGACTGGAGACGTTCCGCACGGCGCCGCCGCCGGACCCGCGCTACCTCGTCTTCGGACTGGTTTTCGCCGTCCTGGACCTGGGCCTGGGCGGGCTGCGGCTCTGGGTCCTGGCGCACCGGATCGCGCCGTCCGTGAAGTGGATCGACTGCATCCGCGTCAACCTGGGCAACATGTGCATGGCGGGTCTCACGCCGGGGCAGACCGGCGGAGGGGCCGCGCAGCTCTACCTGTTCCGTCGCGCCGGACTCCCGTGGAAGGGCGGTGTGGCCGTCGGCACGATCAACTTCCTCGTGTCGATCGCGGTGCTCGTGGTCTGGGGGATCATCGCCCTGACGCTCTTCCGCACCGCGCTGCCGCCGTGGCTCCGGGCCTCGACGATCACCACCGTCATCGTCCTGCTGGTGCTGATCCTCCTCGGGCTGCTCCTGATCGGGAAGGGGCACTGGCTGGGCCGGCTCGACGAGCCGGATTCGAAGGAGGGTCGGATTCGAAGGTGGATCAGGCATTCCCGCGCCTTTGTTCATGAATCACTGGAAGTGGCACGAGAGCTCCTGAGGGAGCATCCGCGGCACTCGCTGGCGGTCATTCCGCTCACCCTCGCGGTCTACGCATCGAAGTTCGTCTACACGTGGGCGGTGTTCCGCGCGTTCCAGCCGGTGGGGCACTTCCACGACATGATCGGGGCGCTCATCGTGCTGATCCTGTCGCTCTACTTCGCCCCGACGCCGGGGGCCTCCGGGATCGCGGAGGGCGCCACGACGGCCTTCCTGTCCGGCTCCCTGCCGACGGCCTCCGCGGTGGGGTTCGTGCTCTACTGGCGCGCGCTCACGCTCTACGTGCCGATCGTCCTGGGCGGGATGGTGCTCCTGGCCCAGCTCCGGCACGATGCCCGGAGTCTGAAGGCCTCGGCGGCAACGCCGGCAGAAGGTGGCTGATGGTAACGGCTTACACGCGTGAGTTCCCGATTCGATTCAACGATATCGACGCGGCCGGGATCGTCTACTTCCCGCGCCTGCTCCACTTCTGTCACTGCGCCCTGGAGGACTTCGTCACGGATCGAAGTGCGCGGAGCTACCGTCGCTACGTCACCGACGGCCTCGTCTTCCCGGTCATCAAGGTGGACGGCGCGTTCTTCGAGCGCGTTCACTACCGCGACCGGCTGCAGGTGGCGGTGCTGTGCGAGGAGATCCGCACGCACGCGTTCCGGATGCGGTACGAGCTCGCGGTGATTCCCGGAGAGGGGGGCGGCGTGCCGAAGGGATCGGCCACCATCGTCATCGCCCAGGCCGTGACCTCGAAGGACGACTTCCAGCTTCGCGAGATCCCGCCCGACCTGCGCGAGGCGCTGGCCTCCGTGCTGCGGGCCGAGGAGCCGGGGGCGTCGGCTTGACACCCTTGGGGGCCGCGACTACGCTGCCGAAGTCCGCCCGACGCGGCGGATTCCCCGCGACAACGGCGCCCGGGAGGAAGGGATGATGGAGGGGCACGGTTCGCCTGCGAGCACGCCGGCCGACGCCGGCTGGATCGAGGTGATCTGCGGCAGCATGTTCAGCGGCAAGTCGGAGGAGCTGATCCGACGGCTCGTGCGCGCCAAGATCGCTCGCCAGGCGGTGCAGGCGTTCAAGCCCGCGGTCGATGACCGCTACGCCCGCGACCACGTGGTGTCCCACAGCGGCCAGCGCATCGCCTCCGTCGGCATCGAGCACCCTGAGGACATCCGCCGCCTCGTGCAGCCCGCCACGCGGGTCGTGGCCATCGACGAAGCCCAGTTCCTCGGTCTGGAACTGGTCCCCGTCGTGGAAGAGTTGGCGGACGAGGGACGTCGCGTGATCGTCGCCGGCCTGGATCAGGACTACCGCGGCAACCCGTTCGAGCCCGTGCCGCAGCTCATGGCGGTGGCGGAGAGCGTCACCAAGACGATGGCGGTCTGCGTCGTGTGCGGAGCGCACGCGAACCGGACGCAGCGTCTCGTGGACACCGAGGATCGCGTCCTGGTGGGCGCGGCCGAGGCCTACGAGGCGCGGTGCCGGGGATGCTGGACGCCGGATCCCGCCCGGGCCGGACGGACGGCCGGGGAAGCGGGAGCGCTGACGGGGTGAGGGCGGCCGATGGCTTCCGGCGCGTGCGCGACCGGGTGTCGGAGGCCGCGCGCAGATCGGGAAGAGACCCGGACGAGGTGACGCTCTGCGCGGTCACCAAGACCGTGGACCTTCCCGCCATCCGGGATGCGGTGGAGGCGGGGGCGCGGGTGCTCGGGGAGAACCGCGTCCAGGAGGCGGCGAACAAGATCCCGGAGGCGTCGGACCTGGACGCCCGCTGGCATCTGATCGGCCATCTCCAGGGCAACAAGGCGCGTCGGGCGGTGGACCTGTTCGACGTGATCGAGTCGCTGGATTCGCTCCGGTTGGCACGCCGCCTGTCCGACCTGGGAACGGAGCGCGGTCGTCCCGTGCCGGTCCTCGTGGAGGTCCTCACCTCGGACGAGAGCACGAAGGTCGGAGCGTCGCTGAACGGGATCGGGGACATGCTGGGAGAGGTGGGGGAGCTGCCGGGCCTTTCGCTGAGGGGCCTCATGACGATGGCTCCCTTCACCGACGACGAGTCCCGGGTCCGGTCGTCGTTCACGGCGCTGCGTGAAGTCCGTGAGCGGTACGGCCGCCCCGACTGGGACCTGTCGATGGGGATGTCGAACGACTTCGAACTGGCGGTGGAGGAAGGCTCCACCCTCGTCCGCGTCGGGCGGGCGATCTTCGGGTAACGGAGGAAGGGATGTTCGTGTTCGGAAACGCGCTCTACGCGATCGCCACGCTCATCGGAACGATCGCGCAGATCTACGTCTTCATCCTCATCGGACGCGTCATCGTCTCGTGGGTCGGCGCGGATCCGTACAACCCCATCGTCCGGTTCCTCATCCAGGTGACCGAGCCTCTGCTCGCGTGGATCCGGCGGTTCGTTCCGCCGATCGCGGGGCTGGACTTCTCCGTGCTCATCGCCATCCTGCTCGTGCAGATCGTCATCCAGGGGTTCCTGGTGCGGACGCTGACCCAGTTCGCCATGGGTCTGTGACCCGCTCCACCCCCAGGGAGGAAGCGCCATGAAGATCGGCCCCGTCGACATCCGGAACCACTCGTTCTCCCGGACCAAGATGCGCGGCGTCGACGAGGACGAGGTGAGGGCGTACCTCGACCTCGTCGCGGACCGCCTGGAGGAGTCGGTGCTGGAGGCCGACGACCTGCGGGCGCGCATCGACCGCCTGGAGAAGGACCTGGACGAGTACCGCCAGATGGACAAGTCGCTGCGCGACGCGCTGCTGTCGGCGGAGCGGCTCGCGGACGGCCGCCTGGACCAGGCGGACCGCGAGGCGCGCATCATCCTCAAGAACGCCGAGGTGGAGAGCGAGAAGGCGATCGCGGCGGCGCGCATGGAAGCGGGCCGGATCCGCGGCACGCTCGACGACCTGCGCCGGCAGCGGCTCACGTACGTGGAGCGCTTCCGCGCGCTGCTCCGCTCGCAGATGAAGATCCTCGAGGCGTCCGTGGAGTCGTTCGATCCGGAGCTGAACGAGGTGGAGCGCGCGCTCGACGACATCGAGACCGCCACCGCGAAGGAGGCGCCGGTCGGGGCCCCCGCGGATCCCGCGCCGACGGCTCCGCCCGCCGCACCGGAGCCCCCGGCTGCGACCGCGGCGGAGTCCGCCGGGGACGACGGCGCCGACGAGCCCGCGCCGGAGCCCGAGGCCCCGGGCTGGCGTCCGGTCGAACGTGCCGAGGCCCCGCCGCCCCCGCCGCCCGCGGAGCGCCCCACCGACGCCAGTCGCTACCTCGGGGAAGAAGGTCTCTTCTCCTCCGTGCAGGGCGACGAGGAGTCGCACCCGGAGGGGCGCTGACCCGTGTCGGAACTTCGCACCCGCATCGAGGCCGCGGCCGGTTTCCTGCGCGGCCGCGGCGTCGAGCGTCCGGCCGGCGTCGTCGTGACGGGGTCCGGACTCTCGGACGTGCTGCGGCTGGACGACGCCGTCTCCGTCCCGGCCGCGGACGTGCCGGGATTCCCGGCCGGCCGGGTGGCGGGCCACGCCCAGCGCGTGGAGTTCGGAGCGGCCGAGGGCGTGCCGCTCTTGGTGCTGCGCGGTCGGGCCCACTACTATGAGGGCGTTCCGCTGACCGAGGCCACGTTCCCGGTCCGGGTCGCCCGGGCGCTGGGCGCCGAGTGGATCGTCCTGACGAACGCGTCGGGCGGGATCCGATCGTCCTACCGCGTCGGCGACATCGTGCGGATCACGGACCATCTGAACCTGATCGGGGACAATCCGCTCATCGGCGAGAACGACGACGAGCTGGGGCCGCGGTTCCCGGACCTGTCGTCGGCCTACGACGCGGAGCTGGGCCACGCGGCCGATGCCGCGGCGGCGGAGGCGGCGGTCCCGCTCCGGCACGGCGTCTACTGCGCCGTGTCCGGTCCCCACTACGAGACGGCGGCGGAACTGCGCATGCTGCGCACGATGGGCGCCGACCTGGTGGGCATGTCCACCGTGCCGGAGACCATCGTGGCGGTGCATGCGGGGCTGAAGGTGCTGGGTCTCTCCGTCGTGACGGACCTGGCGCGACCGGAGGAGCCGGAGCCGCTCGCCCACGATGCCGTGGTGAGCGCGGCGGCCGACGCCGCGCCGAACGTGGATGCCATCGTGCGGGGCGTCCTGCGGAGGAAACGTTGAGCGGAGTGACGGACGCGGAGACGCTCTACCCGACCGACGGTCTGGAGGGCCCCGCCAAGGACGCCGAGCGGGCCACGCTCGAGGAATGGAAGTCGCGCGAGATCTTCCGCAAGACGGTGGAGTCGCGCGCCGGCGCCAAGCCCTTCGTCTTCTTCGAGGGGCCGCCCACCGCCAACGGGAAGCCGGGCGTGCACCACGTCCTGGCGCGCACCGTGAAGGACCTCGTGTGTCGCTACCAGACGATGAAGGGGCGGCTCGTGCTGCGGCGCGGCGGCTGGGACACGCACGGCCTGCCGGTGGAGCTCGAGGTGGAGAAGCAGCTCGGCCTCAGCAACAAGCGCGAGGTGGAGCAGCAGGTCGGCATCGAGGAGTTCAACCGGAAGTGCCGGGAGTCCGTGTTCACCTACCTGGAGGAGTGGCGCGACCTCACGGAGCGCATCGGCTACTGGGTGGACATGGAGGAGGAGTACGTCACCCTCACGAATCCCTACATCGAGTCGGTGTGGGCGCTCGTGAAGCGGATCCACGAGCGCGGACTGCTGTACCGCGGGTTCAAGACCGTGCCGTACTCCACCAAGTCCGGCACGACGCTCTCCGACCACGAGCTGGCGCTGGGTTACCGCGACGTCGAGGATCCCTCGGTGACGGTGCGGTTCCGCCTGCGGGACGAGGCCGACACGTTCTTCCTCGTCTGGACCACGACGCCCTGGACGCTGCCCGGCAACGCCGCCGTTGCGGTGCACCCGGATGTCACGTACGTGAAGGTCCGGGGCGACGGCGAGACGCTGATCTTGGCGAAGGACCTCGTGGGCAAGGTCCTCGGCGACGACGCCGAGATCGTGGAGGAGTTCCCCGGCTCGCAGCTCGTCGGCGTGGCGTACGAGCCGCTGTTCGATTTCTTCGCGGACCGGAAGGACAAGCATCCCAACGCCTGGACCGTGATCCCCGAGGACTTCGTGACCACGACGGACGGCACCGGACTGGTGCACATCGCGCCGGCGTTCGGGGCGGACGATCTCGTGGCCGGCGTCACGCATCATCTTCCGCGCCTCCTGCACGTGGACGACGGCGGCGTCCTCACGGACGTGGCGGGCCCGTTCGCCGGCCTCTGGTTCAAGGACTCGGACAAGCCGATCTCCCGCGACCTCAAGCAGCGCGGCCTGATGTACCGGCAGGAGACCTACAAGCATTCCTACCCGTTCAACTGGCGCGGCGACGATCCGCTGATGTACGTGGCCCGCGAGGCCTGGTACATCCGCACCACCGAGGTGAAGGACCGGCTCGTGGCGCTGAACCGGCAGATCCGCTGGATCCCGGACCACATCCGCGACGGCCGCTTCGGCAACTGGCTGGAGAACAACGTCGACTGGGCGCTGTCGCGCGAGCGCTTCTGGGGCACGCCGCTGCCGGTCTGGGTGAGCGACCGCGATCCCGAGAAGTTCGAGGTCGTCGGCTCGGTGGCGGAGCTCTCGGAGAAGGCGGGGCGGGACCTCTCGGACCTGGATCTGCATCGTCCCTACGTGGACGAGATCACGTGGCCGGATCCCGAGGGCGGCACGATGCGCCGCGTCCCGGAGGTCATGGACGTCTGGTTCGATTCCGGCGCGATGCCGTTCGCCCAGTGGCACTACCCGTTCGAGAACCGCGAGGAGCAGGAGTCCCAGTTCCCCGCGGACTTCATCTGCGAGGGCGTGGACCAGACGCGCGGATGGTTCTACTCGCTGCACGCCATCGCCACGCTGGTGAAGGACTCGCCCGCCTACACGTCGTGCCTGGTGACCGGGCTCCTGATGGCCGAGGACGGCCGGAAGATGAGCAAGAGTCTCGGCAACACCGTGGATCCGTGGGAGGCGGTGGACCTGGGCGGCGCCGATGCGCTGCGCTGGTTCATGACGGTGACCAACAACCCCTCCGGCACGATGCGCTTCTCGCACGACGGCGTGCGCGAGGTGTCGCGGAAGATCCTGGACACGTTCCGGAACCTCTACTTCTTCTTCGCACGCTACGCGAACCTCGACGGCTACCGGCCGGATGACGGTGGCGTGCCGCCCGCGGAGCGCTCCCGCTTCGACCGCTGGATCCTCTCGCGGCTCCACGGCCTGCTCGGCGTGATGGAGCGCGAGCTCGACGCGCTGGAGGTCTCGCGCGCGGGACGCGCGCTGGAGACGTTCGTCCTGGAGGACCTGTCCAACTGGTACGTCCGCCGCAGCCGCGACCGATTCTGGGCCGCAGGGATGGACACGGACAAGCGCGCCGCCTTCGACACGCTGTACGAGTGCCTGGAAACCGTCGCCCGCCTGATCGCGCCGTACGCCCCCTTCGTGTCGGAGGGCGTGTACCGCGGACTGACCGCCGCGAACGGCGGTGAGGAGAGCGTGCACCTGGCCGGCTGGCCGGTCGCGGACGCCGCGCTCCGCGATGAGGCGCTGGAGGAACGCATGGAGGACGTGCGCCGGGTGGTGCGGCTGGGTCGCGCGGCGCGCAACCGCGCCAGCGTGAAGACGCGCCAGCCGCTCGGTCGCGTGCGCATCACTCCGGCGCCGGGCGGTGAGCCGCTGGGGGATCTCACCGCCATCGTCCTGGATGAGCTGAACGTGAAGGATGCGCAGTGGATGTCGTCCGGGGAGTCCGCCGCCACGCTGCACGGTAAGGCCCGTTTCGACCAGCTCGGTCCGCGCTTCGGGAAGGCGATGGGGCAGGCGGCGAAGGCCATCGCGGCGCTGGATACGGAGACGCTGCTTCGCCTGGAGCGCGAGGGGGAGATCGCACTGGAGGTGGCCGGGGAGTCGCACGCCCTCCGCCGCGACGAGGTCATCGTCTCCCACGATGATCCCGAGGGGTGGGTGCTGGAGCGTGAAGTGGGCTGGTCCGTGGCGCTGGACCTGGAGATCTCCGACGAGTTGCGGCAGGAGGGCTTCGCGCGGGAGATCGTCAACAAGGTGCAGTTCATGCGGAAGAAGGCCGGCTTCGGGATCACGGACCGGATCGAGGTGTACTTCCAGGGGACCGACGCGCTGCGCGCCGCCGTGGAGCGTCACGAGACGCTGATCCGCGAGGAGACGCAGGCGGACCGGCTGGAGGCCGGCGACGGCGGCACGGGGGCCGAAGCTCGCGACGAGTGGGACATCAACGGGGAGCCGGCCGTGCTCTCGCTGAGGCGCATCTGATGGAGAGTGGAGATCGTCCGGCCGGACCGGTGTTCTACCTGGTCACGGCCGTCGTGCTGGTCCTGGACCAGCTGACGAAGCGGTTGATCACGGAGTCGATGTTCCGCGGCGAGTCGATCGAGCTGCTGGGGACGTTCTTCCGGCTGACCTACGTCCACAACGACGGCGCGGCGTTCGGCCTGCCGCTCGGCGGACGATGGTCCTTCATCGTCGTGACCGTGCTCGTGTCGCTGTTCATCCTCTTCTACTATGTCCGCTCCGAGCGCACGCTGACCGCCCGCTGGGCGCTGGCGCTGATCCTGGGCGGAGCGCTGGGCAACCTGGTGGACCGCATTCGCATCGGCGAGGTGGTGGACTTCCTGCACGTCTCCGTCGCCGGATTCTCCTGGCCGATCTTCAACGTCGCCGACATCGGCGTCTCGGTCGGCGTGGGGTTGCTGGCCATCCACCTGTTCCGCAAGGACCACGGCGAAGAGACGGGAGATGCGCATGACGAGGAACTCCCGCGTCCGGCTCCGGATTCCGGAGGGGAGGAGCGCGGAGCGGCTTGACCGCGCGCTCGCCCGGGAACTGGACGGGGAGGAATCCCGCTCGTCCGTCGCCCGTCTGATCCGCGAGGGCCGCGTCACGCTGAACGGCGCTCCCGCCAAGCCCGCCACGGAGGTGTTTCCCGGCGACGAGATCGTCGTGGATCGACCGGCGCCGGTGCCCGCGGACCTTCCCGCCGAGGATCTCCCGCTGCGCATCGTCCACGAGGACGAATGGCTGGCCGTCGTCGACAAGCCGGCGGGCATGGTGACGCACCCGGCGGGCGCGCTGCGGACGGGCACCCTCGTGAACGCGCTGCTCCACCGGTTGGACCAGCTCTCCGGCGTGGGCGGCGTGCTGCGGCCCGGCATCGTGCACCGGCTGGACAAGGGGACCACCGGCCTCCTCGTCGTCGCCAAGGACGACGAGACGCATCGCGCGCTCTCCGCCCAGCTCGCGGACCGCACGCTGTCCCGGATCTACGAGGCCGTGGTCTGGGGCCACGTCCGGCCGGAGCGGTTCGAGATCGACGCGCCGATCGCCCGAGATCCGCGGGACCGCAAGAAGATGGCGGTCGTGGCGGGGGGCAAGGAGGCGCGCAGCCACGTCCGGGTCTTGCGCGCCGCCGATGCCGCCTCCCACGTCGAGGTCCGGCTGGAGACCGGACGGACCCACCAGATCCGGGTCCACCTCCAGCACCGCGGCCATCCCCTCGTGGGCGATTCCACGTACGGGGGGCGTCGCCGGGCCCTGGGCGCATTCTCCCGCCGGGCGCTTCGCGAGGCCGATCGACTCGTCGAGGCCATCGACCGGCCGGCCTTGCACGCCCGACGGTTGCGATTCGTCCACCCGGCCCGCGGCGTGGAGATGGAGCTGGAGAGCCCGCTGCCCCCGGATCTCGAGGGTCTCCTGGACGTTCTGGACGGAATGGACCGCTAGGGACGGGAACCGGGTTCCAAGCGGGCCGGAATCGGCTAGAATCGGCGAACGAATCCGTCGCGTTCCACGTCTTCCCGGAAGGAGGGCGCATGGGTTCCCGTGAATCGGAGATCCGGCTCATCGTCCCCAGCCGCATCGAGTCGCTGGCCTTCATCAACGCCGTCACCGAGGAGCTCGCGGAGCAGCTCCAGTTCGATGAAGAGGCCCGCAACGCCATCACGATCTCGGTCGTCGAGGCGGGGACCAACGCCATCCAGCACGGGAATCGTGAAGACTCCACGAAACCCACGGAGGTCCGGTTTCGTCAGGAGGAGGGTCGCCTGGTCATCCTGATCCGGGACCAGGGCGGGGGATTCGACCCCGGGAACGTCTCGGACCCGCTGGCCCAGGAGAACATGTTCGCCGAGAGCGGCCGGGGCGTGTATATCCT
This sequence comes from bacterium, assembly GCA_965216835.1. GTDB lineage: Bacteria > ARS69 > ARS69 > ARS69 > ARS69 > BQJX01. The sequence continues at coordinate 1,300,674 of OZ244210.1, forward strand.
CCGCTCGTTCATGGACGAGGTGGACTACTCCTTCCCGGACGGCCGGGGAACCGAGTGCCGCCTCGTGAAGTATCTGCCGCAACACGCGCGACCCTCCGAAGACTAGCGCGAGCCTCCGAGGATTCGACCGGGCGGAATCCCCTCGGGGACCGTCGCGGGAAGGGCGATGAATCTCGATCTCGTGGCGACGACCGCCTACCTGACGTGCGGCGCCCTGATGCTGTTCCTGGGCTTCGTCGTTCTGCGCGAGAATCCGAGGCAGCGCGTCAACCTCGCCACCGCCGCGATGCTGGTGTTCGGCGGACTGGGCCCGATGCTCGGCGCCTGGGGCAGCCTTTCGCTGCGCGACGCCGGCGCGTCCCCGCTCTTCCACGACGTCTTCTCGCGGTTCGCGTTCCTGTGGGAGTTCTTCTTCCCGGCGGCCGTCCTGTTCGCCCTCGTGTTTCCCGCGCGCCACCCCATCCTGCGCCGGTGGCCGCGCCTGGACGTCGTCCTGTTCGTGCCGCACGTGTTCCACGTGGCGCTGGTGCTCTTCTCCGAGGAGATCCGCAGCGGCATGGCTCGCGTGGAGGAGTGGGGCTACCTGACGCAGGTGACCGGTCTCGTGGACATCGGGGTGGGGCTGCTGCTGCGCGCGCACGTCCGGTTTTTCTCGTTCGTGAACCTGGCGATGGTCCTCACCGCCACCGTGCTGCTCATGCGCAGCGCGCGCAAGACGATCAATCCGAAGCTCCGCTCCCAGATCCGGACGATCCGCTGGGGTCTGGTGTTCGGGCTGATGCTCTACACCGGCGGCGAGCTGATCCCCACCGTGTTCGGCCTGCGGCTGGACCGCACCGTGAGCCTTCCGCTCATCACCGTGTCGCTCCTCGTCGGGGCCACGTCGATCGTGCTGGCGATCGTCCGGCTGGGGTTCCTGGACGTGCGGTTCATCGTGCGGCGCGGTCTGGTCTACGGGCTGGCGTCCGGAGTGATCGTGGCGCTGTACCTCTTCGTCGGGAAGCAGATCGACCGGCTGTCGGCGCAGTTCGTCGGCGCCAACCTGCCCGTCTTCGAGACGACGTTCCTCGTGCTGAGCCTGTTCCTGCTGCAGCCGGTTCTCGCGGCCATCGAGCGGATGGTGGACCGCGGCTACTCGCGCGACCGCTCGGACCTGAGGAACGCACTCACGCGCCTGTCGGCCGACGTGTCGCTCCGGCTGGATCCGGCCGAGGTGGCCGCGTCCACCGCGGCGGCCATCCGCCACGAGATGTTCCTGGAGTCCGCCGCCGTGCTCTGGCGGGACCGCCGCACCGGCGTCTTCACCTGCCTCCAGGCCCGCGACACGCTGGAGACCCGGGCCAACTGGGCGGCGGGCGAGGTGGTGTTCGCATCGATCGACCGGAGCCGGGAATCCATTCCCGTGGCCGAGATCCGCGAAGGCCCGCGCGAACGGGAGGACCGCGAGCTGCTGGAGGAGGCCTGCGAGGAGATGGGCGCGTCGCTCGCGTTCCCGCTGGTGGCCGGCGCTCCGGACGGTGACCTCGAGGGCGAGCTGGTCGGCGTCCTCTTCCTCGGTCCGAAGGTCACGCAGACGCGCATCACGTTCGAGGAGATCTCGCTTGTCGCGTTCATCGCCCGGCAGGTGGGAACCAGCCTGATGAACGGCGCGCTCCACCAGGAGCGCATGGCCACCCGGCTGCTGCAGGAGGAGGTGGCCACGGCCCGCCGCATCCAGCAGCAGCTCCTCCCGGAGGAGCCTCCGATGCTGACCGGCTGGGAAGTGGCCGCCTCCAATCGACCCAGCCGCCACGTGGGCGGGGACTACCACGACTTCCTGCCGCTGCCCGACGGCGAGATCGGGATCGCCATCGGCGACGTCTCCGGGAAGGGCGTGCCCGCGGCGCTGCTCATGTCCAACCTGCAGGCGGCGCTGCGTGTGCGCGCGATCAGCGGAGAGTCGCTGGACCGGCTCGTGAACGACGTGAACCGGACGATCTGTCGCAACACCGGCTCGGAGAGCTTCATCTCGTTCTTCATCGGCGCGCTGGATCCCGTGCGCGGGAAGCTGACCTACACGAACGCCGGCCACAACGCGCCGCTCCTCGTGCGCGGCGACGGCACGGTGGAGGAGCTGGAGACCGGCGGGCTGCTGCTGGGAGTCTTTCCCGAGGCCACGTACGAGCGTGGTACGGTGGAGCTCCGTCCGGGCGATCTCCTGGTCCTGTACACGGACGGCGTCACCGAGGCCACGAACGAGCGGGGGGACATGTACGGAGAGGAACGGCTCATGGGATCGCTGGTGGAGTGGCGATCGCACGGGGCGGGCGATGTCCATCGCCGGCTGCTGGACGAGGTGCATCACTTCCAGAACGGAACCCCGCCCGACGACGACCTGACCGTGGTGCTGCTGAAGCGGGCGGCCGACGGTGCGGTGCCCGACGCCGCGTCGACGCGGGCGGCGGCGGAGGCGATGACGTGACCGGGCGCGTCGTCGGACTGGACCTGGGGGATCGCCGCATCGGCGTCGCGGTCTCGGATCCCTTCGGCAGCATCGCCCAGGGGCGCGACACGCTGCTGCGTGACGGCGAGTCCTATCCCTGGCGCGCGATCCTGGGCGTGGTGACCGAGTCCGAGGCGGTGCGGGTCGTCGTGGGCGATCCGCTGCACCTGGACGGATCCTCCGGGGATCGTTCGCAAGCGGCGCGCGCGTTCGCCGCGGAGCTGGAGGAGCGCGCGGGCGTTCCCGTGGAGCTACAGGACGAGCGGCTCACGTCCGTGCAGGCCGAGCGCACGCTCCGCGAGACCGGGCGGACCGGACGGAAGAAGAAGAAGGAGGACGTGGACCGCCTGGCCGCGGTTCTCATCCTGCAGGCGTGGTTGGACGGCGCGGCCGCGCGCGGGAGTGGCGCGTGAGGCGGGTCCTGGCCGCGGCGACGGCCCTCGTCCTGGTCTTCGGCGTGACGGCCTGGCTCGGCTGGCGGGCGATCATCGAGGCGCCGCCGGCGGCCGGCCACGCCGCGACGCCGGTGGAGTTCCAGGTGCAGGAGGGCGAGGGGCTGTCGGCGGTCGCGGCCCGCCTGGAGGAACACGGCCTCGTCCGGTCGGCGCTGCGCTTCAAGCTGCTCGCGCGACTGCGCGGCGAGGACCGCAGCATCCGGACCGGGACCTACCGGCTGGCCTACGGCACCGATCCGCGCCGCATCCTGGAGGATCTCGTGGAGGGTCGCGTCCGGCTGCGTCGGCTGACGTTGCCCGAGGGACTGCGGCTGGATCGGATCGTCACCGAGGTGGAATCGGCCCTGGACGTTCCGGCCGACTCGCTGCGCGCGGCGCTGGCGGACCCGGAGAGGGTGCGCGCGCTCGGGTTGCCGGACGGTTCCACGCTGGAGGGGTACCTCTACCCCGACACGTACTTCTTCCCGGATGGAACGCCCGCTTCCCGCGTCGTCGATGCGCTGACCGCGCGGTTCGCGGAGGTCTGGGAGTCGCTGGAAGGAAACGTGCCGGAGGGCTTCGACCGGCACGGCGTGGTGACGCTGGCGTCCGTCGTGGAGGCGGAGACGCCGCTCTCCGAGGAGAAGCCGCGCGTCGCGGCCGTGTACCGCAACCGGCTGCGCGACGGGTGGCTCCTGCAGGCCGATCCCACGGTGCGCTACGGCATCGGGAGGTTCACCGGTCGGCTCTACTACAAGCACCTCGACATCGACACGCCGTACAACACGTACTTGCACCGCGGACTGCCGCCGGGGCCCATCGGTTCTCCGGGGCAGGCGTCGCTCCAGGCCGTCCTCACCCCGATGCCGGACTGCGAGGACTTCTACTTCGTCGCGTCCGGCACCGGGGGCCATGTCTTCTCCCGGACGAAGGCCCAGCACGATGCCGCCGTGCGGAAGCTGCGCGAGTTCCGCGCCCAGGCGTCGTCCGGGTCCCGTTGACCCCGGCCTCCCGCGACCCTATCGTGAACGGCAACACCGATCCCGGAGGATCCATGCATCGTCCCGCCGAACTCGATCCGCTGCTGGAGCGGCTCCGCGCGCTGGAGAGCACGGTCGTGGCCTTCTCGGCCGGCGTGGACTCCACGCTGGTGCTCCGGGCCTGCGTGGAGGCGCTGGGGCGGCAGAGAGTCCTCGCGGTGACGGGACGGTCCCCGGCGGTGCCGCCGTGGGAGCTGGAGGACGCGCCCGGTCTCGCCGAGGCCTGCGGCGCGGATCACGTCTTCGTGGACACGCAGGAGTTGGAGTCTCCCGACTACGTCGCGAACGCGCCGGACCGTTGCTACCACTGCAAGACGGAGCTGTTCGGAACGCTGGAGCCGATCCGCCTCGAGCGCGGACTGCGCTGCATCGTGGACGGGACCAACACGGACGATCTCGGGGATCACCGGCCGGGGATGCGGGCGCGCCGGGAGCGCGACATCGTGAGCCCGCTGGTGGACGCCGGGCTGGACAAGGCGGCGGTTCGCAGGCTGTCTCGCTACTTCGGCCTGGATACCGCCGAGAAGCCGGCCCTGGCGTGCCTCGCCTCGCGCTTTCCCTACGGCACGGAAGTCACGCGCGAGGGGCTGGCCCGCGTCGGCGCGGCGGAGCTGGCCATCCGGGCGCTCGGCTTCGAGAACTTCCGGGTGCGCCACCACGACGACCTGGCGCGCCTCGAAGTGGATCCGGGAGATCTGGATCGCGCGGCGGTTCCCGCCATGCGTTCCGAGATCGCCCGGGCCCTCAAGGGGGTCGGCTACCGGTGGGTGGCGCTGGACCTCGACGGCTACCGCAGCGGCAGCCTCAACGACGTCCTCGTTCCCGCCACGATCGGCGTCCTGCGTCCTTCGACGGAGCCCGCCCCGGTTGACGATGCCGGGGGCGATTGATACCGTCCGGATCCCCGCCCATTGGGAGTTTCCATGAGCCGCAAGAAGAACAAGCCCGAAGCCGCCCGCGGCGCCATCCGTGTCCGGTGGGAGCGACGCAACATCGCGCTCCTGAGCGCCGGCCTCGGAGCGATCGCGGTGGGGTACCTCCTCCTTTCCATGGGCGATGTCACCGCGGCGCCGCTCCTCCTGGTGGCCGGGTACTGCGTGCTCATCCCGCTGGCGTTCATCCTCTAGAGCTCCGGCAAGCTGGCGGCTTCCCTACGCCGCCCGCAGCGTGCTCCGGCGCCGGCTGCCGCGTCGTCCCAGCCGGCGATCGACGGCGCGGGCGGCCCGCTCCGTGGCCAGTTCCACGGCCCACCCCGGGTCGATCGCGGTCTCGGTGATCACGATCGGGGTCTGGTGGGGGACGTGGACGCGCAACGAACACCGCGCGTCGACTCCTCCCTTGGGCCCGTTCACGTCGGCAATGCGTACCCGGATCCGCGAGATGCGGTTTCCGAAGCGGCCCAGGGCGAAGGCAACGCGGCGCTCGGCGTGGCGACGGATGTCCTCGGCTTCCTCGAAGTGATGGGTCGAGACCTGCACGTTCATGGCCTACCTCCGTGATCCAGGGGCGATGCTGCATCGCCGGTCTCTCCAGCGCACTCCCAACTTCGGGCAGAAAGCCATTTCGGTCCAATCGAACGTTTCGTAGAATGAGTTCGAGAAATTCGAACTTGGAGAACCGGGATGGATTGGCTGAACTACCATCATCTCCTGTACTTCTGGGTCGTCGCGCGGGAGGGGAGCCTGGGGGCGGCCGGCCGAGAACTCCACGTGACCCCGCAGACGGTGAGTACCCAGATCCGGACGCTCGAGGAGTCGCTGGGTGAGGACCTCTTCGACCGGACCGGGCGGCGCCTGGTCCTGACCGAGACGGGACGCGTGGCCTACCAGTACGCGGGGGAGATCTTCGGACTGGGGCGCGAGCTGGTGGACGCGGTGCGCGGGCGAAGCGCCGGACGACCGGTGGAGGTCGTGGTGGGCGTCGTGGACGTGCTGCCCAAGCTCGTCGCCCAGCGCCTCATCGCCCCCGCGCTGGAGCTGGAGGAGCCGGTCCGGCTCGTGTGCCGCGAGTCGCCGGCGCTGGACCTTCTGGCCGAGCTGTCGGTGCACCGCCTCGACGTCGTCCTGAGCGATGCGCCGATCCCGCCGGGGATGAACGTGCGTGCGTACAACCACGTGCTCGGCGAGTGCGGCGTGTCCTTCCTCGCCGTGCCGACCCTGGCGCGCTCCCTTCGCCGTCGGTTCCCGCGTTCGCTGGACGAGGCCCCGATGCTGCTCCCTACCGACGACTCCATCCTGCGTCGGTCGCTGGAGCAGTGGTTCGATGAGCGGGAGGTGCGTCCCGACGTGCGCGGCGAGTTCCAGGACAGCGCACTGCTGAAGGTGTTCGGTCACGAGGGGCTGGGCGTGATCTGCGTGCCGCAGGTCATCGAGGAGGTCGTGGCTCGCCAGCACGGGTTGCGCGTCGTGGGCCGGACCGAGGATGTGCGCGAGACGTTCTACGCGATTTCGGCCGAGCGCCGCGTTCGCAATCCGGCCGTGGCGGCCATCTGCGAGGCGGCCCGGCGCGAGCTCTTCGACGACGTGTCCGGCGGAACGCCCTCGTGAACGACTCCCGCTCCGTGATCGCGCGGGCCAGCTTCACACTGCTTGTGGTGCTGGTGGTGTTCCTGGCGGACAAGGGGCAGATCACCGGCGACGGCCTCCTGCGCTGGGAGGCGCTCCGGGCGATCGCCGAGCGGGGTGAGCTCACGGACGCCAAGTACACGCTGGCCCAGCCCGTGCTGGCGATGCCTCTCTGGTGGCTCGGGGAGGCGACGCTGGCGGGCGATGCGGTCGATCCGGACACGCGCGCGGAAGCGGTCCGGAAGGTCGTGCAACGTTTCAACAAGATCATCGCCCTGCTGATCCTGGTCTGGGTCTTCCGGACGATGCGTCGAGGCTTCGGCGTGAGGGACATCGCGGCCGGGGCGGCCGTGCTCTTCGTCCTCTTCGGGTCGATGTTGATCCCGCACGCGCGGGACTTCTACTCCGAGCCGTCGTGGACGCTGTTCCTCCTCGTCTTCCTCGGGGCGCTGGCCCGGGCCGCCGCCCCCGACGGAGCGCTGAGGGCGTGGGGGGCGGCGGCCGCCGCGATCGTGCCGGCGGCGTGGCTGAACCCCACGCTGCTCGTGGTCCTGGGCGGGACGTGGGCCGCCGCGCTCTGGATTCGCCTGCGCGCGGATCCGGCGGGCGTCCCCGGGATCCGGCGGCCGACGCTGCTGGGCCTGGGAGCCGCGGCGGCCTCCGTCGGGATCCTGCTGGGCGAGAACGCGCTGCGCCGCGGCGATCCGATGCACTTCGGCTACGAGGGGGAATCGTTCTCCACGCCGATCCTCGCGGGACTCGCGGGCATGCTCGTGTCGCCCGCCCGCGGGATCGTCTTCTTCGTTCCCGCGCTCGTGCCGGCCGCACTCGCCGCCCGTCGGCCGCCGCCCGGTTTCGGAGCGCGGTTCGCGACGCTCGCCGCCGTGGCGATCGCGCTCCTGATCCTCGTCTACGCGCGCTGGCACGCGTGGCACGGCGCTCTCTACTGGGGTCCGCGCTTCCTGCTTCCGCTGTCCGTGCTCGCCCCGATGTTCCTCGTAGCGGGACTCGCCCGCGGCCGAGTCTCCGGCGCGATCGCGATCGCCGCGATCGTCCTGTCGTTCCTGGTCCACAAGGATGGCGTCGCCATCGGCCAGCACTACCTGTCGCCCTGTTACCACGCGCATCCGCCGCGGTCGTCCGAGTGCTACTGGAAGTGGGAGTTCCTCCCGTTCGCGTCGTATGCGCGCGTCGAGGACCTGCGCCGCATGGCGACCCATCGCTCGACGGCGGTGGAAGCCGTGGCGCTGCTGGCCGTGGCGGGTGGATTCGTGAGGAGACGCGGGAGGACGGGCTAGAAGGAAGTCTCTTGCCCGCCGGGACCTCCAGTCGCTGGAACTCGCCCGCCCAGATACTCCTCGATCTCGATCGGAGAGAAGCTCCGGCTTGACCGCTCGCTGGCGAGGCGAACGAGTTCCGCGCCGTTGAGCCCCAGAACATCCGGGCCCGCTGGTGACACGTCCCACACCCGAACCGTCCCGTCCGAAGACGCGGAGGCGAGCCGACTTCCGTTGCGGCTCCACGCCAGAAGGGTGACGGGCGCTTCGTGTCCGATGAGCCAGAGCGCGTCGTTGGGGGATGCCGGCTGCCAGATCCGGATGCGACGACTCGCGGTTCCCGCCGCCAGGCGCGGTCGCGTGGGATCCCAGTGCACGGCCGTCGTGAACTCTTCGCCCTCGGTGCCCGATCGCGGGAACGTCTCCTGGGCGTTCTGGCGGGTTTCGTCGTCCGTCGTCGTGAACAGCTGGAATCGTCGGGGCGGTCTAAGGCTGGTGACCGCGATCAGCCCCCGCGGCCCGATCGAGATCCGATAGGGCGGGAGGAGGTCATGCTTCCAGCTCGCGAGAGGGCTCGAGGACGAGGACGGGCCCTCGCCCTCACGGCCCCAGGCGCCAACCCAGAGGTTGCAGTAACGGGTGTCCATCGTCACCAGGCGTCCGCCGTCGGGTGTCCAGGCAGCCGCCAGGACCTCGTCCTTCCAGACGAGGCGACGGACGGTCTCCAGATCGCTCGACAGGATCCGGACGTTGGGAAGGCCTTCGTCGAAAACGAGGAGTGCGCCCAGGGAACTCCATGGCTCCCTCGGCGCGCTCACGCCGTCGACCGTTCGGAGGTGTCGCCCGCCCAGCTGGACGACGTGGTAGCGCGGATCCTGATGCGTCCCCACCGGCTTGACGAGCGCCCGGCCCAGCGGGCCCCACTCGACATCCTGCACCGCAAAGGCCACGAGGCGCTCGGCGCCGCGGCCGGTTGGAATACGGGTCACGGATCCATCGTCGCGCGCGACCAGGAAGCGCCCTGAACCATCGGTCACGGCCGTGCCGGAGACCGCACGAGAGAGCTCCTCGAAGGCCGTGGAGTCGGCGGGATTCCAGGCCGTGGCGTAGCCCCCCTCCGAGATCACCAGAAGGCTGGTCGCGTCCGCATCGAAGACCATGTCCCGGACGACCGTTGTGAACGAGAGTCGACCGATCTCTCGGCTGTTCACGAGCGCCTGGCGAAGCCTCCGGTCGGCGTCCTCCTGGTCCTCGGGCCCGGCGGTGAGAGCCGCCTCCCGAGCGAGGAGAAGGGAGAGCGTGGGGTCGATATTCACTTGCTCGACGGAGGCGCGAATGAGTCGCTGGGTTTCCAGCGCCGCCGCGTTCTGACGTCGCTCGATCCACTGCGAGATGCCGAACGCGACGATCAGAAGAACGCCGAGGACCGGCAACAGGGCTCGAACGAGAGAGGGTCGCGTGCGGTGCGGCCCGGGAACCGAAGGTGCGGGGGCGGAGGGTGCGGAGTTCCTGGGGTCGGTCGAGGGGCGCACCCCAAGGCTCTGGAGAATCTCCTTCCCGACGGCTTCCAGTTCCTGCTTGTTCCGGACCAACGGGACGTTCAGGTCGCGGAGGAGTAGGAACCGCGTCTGCCAGGCCTCACGGTCGGAGCCCACGAGAATCGGGACCGTGCGGTGTCCTTGCGAGCGAGAGTCCTCCAGCGCCTTGAGTGTGACGTGGTCACGTAGCTGGGGCGAATCGCCCGTGAGAAGGTAAACGTGGACGGGCGCGGACTCCCTCGCGCCCTCAATGAATCTCTCGATGTGCTCACCCGACGGAATGGAGCGCGTGGGCTCGAACACCTTGACGCGGGCGGCGAGGATGTTCCGGAGATCTCGGAGTGCTGCATGCTCCGGATCGTTGGAGGTCAGGAAGACGTCCCACCGTTCGGGGCGAGGCGTGTCCTCCGCGGAGGAGGTTCGCTGCAGGAGGGTCGTCGTGAACGCCTCGCGCGCCTCCAGCCGCTTCGACTCCGAAACGCTCTTGAGTTCGGCCACTTCGCCGCCGGTCAGATGGCCGGTGAGGGTTTCCATCGCGGCGAGCACCGAGTTCTTGCGACCCGGTTCGTCCTCGACCGTGGCCAGGGTTTCTTCGTAGGCGTAGTAGGGGTCGTAGAGGACCTCGGCATGGCCGAAGTAGTCGTCCGCCTGGCTCGCCAAGCCGGGGTGCAGCAGGGGTTCGAAGCGACGTCGAGCGAGCTGGCGCCGAGTCTCGAGCTTGTCCTTCTCCGCCAGCTCGATGCGCGTGGCCACCGGGAAGATCGGGAAGCCCGGACCGTCGTCCATCGCCGCCCGGCGCTCCCGGACGGCCTTCGCAACGGTGGAGGCCCCGTCGATGCTCTGATCGTTCAGGGTGAAGAAGACCGCGAGCGCATCCGGCAGGTGAACCGTGCAGATTCCCGACGTGTCGCTCACGCCCGTCCGGCTATCGATGAGGATGAAGTCGTACTCCTCGCGCGCCTGGCCGAACGCGGTGTCGAGAAACGCGCTTCCGCCGAATCTCTCGTAGAATGCGGCCCAGTCGAAGCGGTTCACCCGCTCCCCGTACGTGGAATCCTGCCGCCCCGCGCCGAGGAGATCGATTCGCCCGCCGTCGGGAAACCTCCACTGAAGCGGCTCCGCGTACCGGACCAGATCTGCATACGGCTCGTACCAGTTGGGGTCGGGAGCTTCCGAATCCGGCGGCGGCTTCGTCGCGGCCACCATGTACTGCACCAGCAGATCGATCAGCCCGTCGGTCCGCTCGAGGTGCTCGTCCTCCAGGAAGGGTCCGAAGTAGCGGTGGAGTCCCGGAGCCTCGAGGTCCCAGTCCACGGCGAGGACCGTCTTTCCGGCGCTCGCCAGAATCCAGGCCACGTTGGCCAGGGCCATCGTGCGCCCCGTGCCGCCCTTGTAGGAGTAGAAGGTGATGACCTTCGGCGTCTCGCGCATCAAGGCTCCGCGGCGCCTCCCCCCGGGGTGGGTAGTCGCTCGAACCGTCCCGCCCCCGTGGGACGAACCGGTTCTCGATCCGAAGCAAGGACGCCCTCGAGCAATTCGAGAGCCGAGTGGACTTCTCGATCGAGCTGGTCCGCCCCCGCAACGTCCTCGCGCACCAGCTCGGACGAGAACCGGACGTGTCGGCTGATCGTATCGCGCACTTCCCTGGCGAGCTTGTCGCGCTCGTCCCGCGTGTGCGGATCGTCGAGGTTCCACACCACGAGCACCATGCAGTTCCCGAACAGCACCTCATCGAACTTCTGAAGGATCGTCTGGTACGCCTGGATCCGGAGCGACCAGGGGTCGATCATGACGATCGCGAGGCCGTTGTCCTGCTCCGCCTGGCGGAGGCGATCGATCAAGTTGCCGTCGGGGGGGACCCACTCGCACACGAGGTTGCGGGGGCTCGCCTGCCGCTGGGCGACGACCGCGATCTTCGTGAGGTCATCCGGGGCGAACGGCCGCCAGTTCGTGCGGTCCGGTCCGTACAGCCCCGTGTCGTTGGGGCGGACGTCCGTGATCTCATCCGAGTGGGCCGCCACGAACACGAATGCGGCCTGCTCGGCCACCGTCGGCTCGACGGGCGCGGCCGGGAGTGGCTTTGCCGGCTGAGCGAAGTGGTTCTCGAGTTTCGAGTAATCGCCCACCTCCGCCGCGGGCAGATCCGGGAGCGGGTGCTGATCGGAGGCGACGATGATCCGGGTGGCGAGACAGTCCACGATTGTCTCGTAAGTGTTTCCGTGGGAGGACTGCCGTCGGCTGATCACGTGGTACAAGCCGCGCTTGTGAAACTCATCGATCTGCCTGCGCTCGAACTCGGTGAAGTCGCCCGGGAAGTCCTCCCGGCTGATGGTGAACTGGAGGTCCAGCGCGAAGTCCGGCAACCTGCGGCCCACGGGGGGGTGCCAGAGCACCGGCAGAATCAGCGGGGGGGACTCGTCGATCGGGTAGGCGTCGCGCAGCCGGCGTTCGAAGACACCCCACTCGCGACCGCAGTTCTCGCTGTCGAAGTACGGCGCGGACAGGATCGGGACGAAAGTCCGGCTGCGGCAGAGGCCTTCCACGAGGGCCGGCTTCCACGCCTCGCCCTGCTTCAGGTCACTGCTGTCCATGAACCCCGCGTCGTGCGCCCCGGTCTTGCGCCGGATTGCCTCTTCGAGCGAGTCGAAGAACTCCCGAATGCGGGCGTCACGCCCGTCGTCTGCGCGTCGGTAGCTGAGGAAGAACCGGTAGCTCACGGGTGATCCGCCTCCTGGCTTCCGGAAGCAAGAGGCGACAGCTCGCGCGAGGATGAGGCTTCCGAGGCCGGCCCGGATGGTAACAATGTTGTCGCATCAGCTCCACCGCTTTGCGTCGCTTCAGTCCGGTCCTGTCCGCAGGTGAGGGGGCGGGGTGGACGCCCGGTTGCGGCCAGGCTTGCGTGGAGTCGCTGCGGCAGGCTCCGCGGTTCGACGAAGCTCGCCACCGGAAGGAGTTCGTGGAGCTGGCGGAGGCCGGACGCGCCAAGGTCCGGACGGCGGGCGCCGCCTACCGGCCGGCCCGGGGCGACATGCTCCTGGGCGTCGATCCGGCCGGGGTGAAGGCCGGCTGAGGCGTGCGATCGGGCGATCGTTGCCGATGCTGGGGCACTTCAGCCGCGGGGGCTTCGTTTCGCGTCTCCTTCGTTTGAGAGCGAGACCCGCGGCTTGATAGAATCGTCCGATGTTCCGGTTCTTCCGGCCCATCCTGACGACGAGCCTGCTCTCCGGTCCGGCGGCGCTCGTCCTCGGGCTCTCGACGGCCTTCGCCCATGCTCCGCGCCCGGAGCGCCTCGCCCGCCTGGATCGCCTGCTCGCCGAGCGGCCCACGGCGTCCCTCCATGTCCAGCGCGCCGGGGAGCTCCGCGAGGCCGGGGAGCCCGCCGCCGCGCTCCGGGACTGTGATCTCGCCCTCGTGCTGGACCCGGAGTTCGCGTCCGCGTACGTCGTGCGCGGGTGGATTGCTCTGGACGCGGGAAGGGAAGAGGAGGCGATCGCCGCGGCGAGACGCGCGCGGGAGCTGGGAGACAAGGCCGATGCATTCCGTCTGGAAGCGCGTGCCTGCGGGCGGTCCGGGCGGACCGCCGAGTCCCTGGCGGCCTGGAATCGACTGATCGCCGATGGGGGCGAGGCCGTGCCGGCCGACTACCTTGCCCGCGCGCGGCTCCTCTCGGCGTCGTCCGCTGCGGCCGCCATTGCATCGCTGGACGAGGCGCGACGGCCGCTGGGCTGGCTTCCCGTCCTGGAGGCGGAAGCGGTGGCGATCGCCCGCCGCGCCGGCCTCTTCGACGAGGCACTGGAGCGCGTCGATGCGCTGGCCGCCGCCGCTCCGCGTCAGGAGACCTGGCTGGCCGAACGCGGCCGGATCCTGCTGGACGCGGGACGTCGTCCGGAAGCGTGGGCGGCGTTCACCGACGCGCTGGCGGCGCTCCGCTCGTTGCCCGCGTCGCAGCGCGAGACCGTCGCCATGTACGCACTCGAAGAAGAGCTCCACCGACATCTTCGTCCCCCCGAGGAGTCCATGCCATGAAGCGGAACGCCCCCGATCGATTGCGGATGCTGATGCTCGCGGTCCTGCTGGCCGCGGCCCCGGCCGCGAACGCCGCCGAGACCGTCCTTCTCCCGGCCGGTTCCGTGTGGAAGTACGAGGACTCCGGCGTGGCGCTGCCGTCCGACTGGAAGGACTCCGGCTACGACGACTCCGGCTGGGCGTCGGGGCCGGCGCTCCTCGGCTACGGCGAGGGGACGATCGTGACCCCGGTGTCGTTCGGTCCCGATGCGTCCAACAAGCCCATCACGACCTACTTCCGGACCACATTCGATGCCGGAGACCTGGCCGGGATCCGCGTGATGCTGCTCCGCGCGAACTTTGACGACGGGTTCGTCGCGTATCTGAACGGGACGGAGATCCTCCGTGCCTCGATGCCGGCCGGTCCGGTCGGCTTCGATACGCCGGCGTCCCTGCACGAGTCCGGCTCGTTCGAGGAGTTCGACGTGACGGCCGCGCTGGGCGACGTGCTCCCGACCGGAAACGTCCTGGCGGTGGAGCTGCACCAGGCCAACTCGACCAGCAGCGACCTGGCGATCGACGTGGAGCTTGTCGCCAGCGACCAGGCCGCCGTAGTGAGCCGCGGCCCCTACTTGCAGATGGCCCGTCCGGACGCGATGACGGTGGTTTGGCGCACGAACCAGGCCACGGACGCGCGGGTGGAGTGGGGGACGAGTCCGGGCAACCTGTCGTCTTCGTCGACGGACGCTTCGTTCGGCACCGAGCACGTCGTGACGATCACGGGGCTCGCGCCCGGGACGGAGTACTTCTACTCCGTCGGCACCACGAGCGAGACGCTGGCGGGCGCCGACGCTGAGCACCGCTTCCGGACGCCGCCGCTCCCGGGATCGACGGACTTCGTCCGCGCCTGGATCCTGGGCGACTCCGGCCAGCCGGGGCAGGGGCAAGAGGACGTGCGGGACGCGTATCTGGCGCTCCCGGAGGCCGACGCCACCGATCTCCTGCTGATGCTGGGTGACAACGCCTACAACACCGGCACGGACACCGAGTACCAGGTCGGGATGTTCGATCCCTACGAGTCCGTGCTGCGTCGCATTCCGGTGTGGCCCACGCGCGGCAATCACGACGCCGTGCGCGCCGGCGCGGACAACGACTACTACGACTTCTTCCACCTGCCGACGTCGGGCGAGGCGGGGGGCGTGCCGTCCGGCTCCGAGGCGTACTACTCGTTCGACCACGGGAACGTCCACTTCGTCTGCCTGGACTCCGACGGGTCGGATCGGGACCCCGACGGCGCAATGATCCGCTGGCTGCGGCAGGATCTGGCGATGAACACCGCGGCGTGGACCGTCGCCTTCTGGCATCACCCGCCGTACTCGAAGGGGTCGCATGACTCGGACAATCCGGCCGATAGCGGCGGACGCCTGCGCGACATGCGCGAGAACGCGCTGCCGGTGGCCGACAGCCTCGGCGTGGATCTTGTGCTGTGCGGACACAGCCACTCCTACGAGCGGTCGTTCCTGTTGAACGGCCACTACGATGTCTCCACCACGCTGACCCCGGCGATGATTCTGGACGGCGGCGACGGCAGGGAGGCGGGCGACGGCCCCTACGAGAAGGCCACCTCCGGCTCCGCGCCGGGAGAGGGGACCGTCTACGTGGTCGCCGGCAGCTCATCGAAGCGAAGCGGCGGAGCGCTGAACCATCCGGCGATGTTCGTCAGTGAGGACCGTCGGGGCTCCGTGATCCTCGAGGTCGACGGCGGCCGGATGGACGTCGCCTTCCTGGACGATCAGGGAGTGGAGCGGGATCGCTTCACGCTGCTCAAGCCGCTGGCCACGCCCGAGCCGGAGCCGAAACCCGGCGTTCCGCTGGCGCTGGCCGCTGGTCCGAACCCCTTCGTGCGGGAGACCACCGTGCAGTGGTCCGTCCCGCGCGCCGGCCCGGCGCGCCTCCGCGTCCTGGACGTGACGGGGCGCGTGGTGCGCACGCTCGCCGACGGCGAGACGGAGGCGGGCGTGCAGCGCGCGGACTGGGACGGCCGGGACGACGCCGGGGCGCCGGTGGGTGCGGGGGTCTATTTCGTGACCTTGGAGCACGGCGGTTCGCTCCGGGCGCAGAAGGTCGTCCGCACGCGGTAGTGGCCCGAGATCTCCACTCCGTCGTGGACGCGCGGGCCGCGGAGCGGCACCCTGGGCGCGGGCTGCGTCAGCAGCCTCGATCTTCCCGAAAAGGAGCGACTCATGAAGTACGGTGCGCGCAACTCCGTGACGGCCCGGGTGGCTTCGGTGAAGAAGGGCGACGTGATGTCCCTGGTGAAGTACGAGGTCACGGCTCCGGCCGGAATGGCGTCGGTGCTGACGACGGAGTCGGTGGACGATCTGAACCTGGCCGTGGGCGATGAGGTCCAGCTGGTCATCAAGGCCGTGCACGTACTGCCGGTGAAGGCGTAGGCGAGCGGCGTCGGCCGGTCGGCCTCAGATCGGCCCGGCTCCGTCCGCGAATCCGGTCGGAGCCGTGGTAGAGTCCCCGCACGGGCGAATAGCTCAGCTGGTCCAGAGCACCTGCCTTACAAGCAGGGGGTCGGGGGTTCAAGTCCCTCTTCGCCCACCATTCCTGAGGGCCACATAGTAGCCGGAGAGGCCGAATCTGAGAAGTGGGAAAGTGTGGCGACTGATCTAGTCACAGATCTAGTCACAGAAACGCCGACGGGGTGTGCGTCACCCCAAGCTCAGCGGGCGAGGCCAGCTTCAGTGCCCCCATGGGCGGCGCCTCGACGTGGCCGGGTGTGTCCTTGCCAGGCCCGCCAGATTTAGCCAGGAGTGAACATGCAGAAGAGGGGGCTCGGCCGCCCCGAGGTGTTGACGGCGTAGGGAAAGCCGGGTAGTCTTCGAGCCTTCTACTAGGAAAATCGTATGCAAGGTCTTTGCCCGTGGTAAGGTCGGACAACCAAACGGTCGACATGATTGACTGGGGGAAGCTCTCCGTCCGGCTGCGTTCGGGCGAGTACCTTGAGTATACTCAACGGGAGCTTGGTGAAATGCTCGGTGTTACGGCGGACACCGTCGCGAGGTGGGAGCAGGGTAGAAGTGTGCCTCGCCCGAAGAACAAGAGGCAGCTGAAGGAACTTGCTCTATCCCGTGGGTTTGAGGAGTGCGATTGGCCCCGCCGCGACGGCCTGTCTACCCTGAGCGGCTGACGCGTTCTCTCAATGGCTGGTGAAATCTATAGCTGTGTGCTATCATGGAAGCTCTGGTCCGTGTGACCAAGTGGCGGTAGTTCCAGCCTGAGGATCGCTGCCGGAGACGAGTCAGGAGAAGGGAAGTCCCTATAATGAAGAAGAACGGACACACGGGAAATGGCAGCGCGTCGCCCACCAACGGCAACGGCCAGCGAGAGCTTGAGCTTCGCACCATGAGAGTTGCAGCACTGAGCCTCGTAGGGGTAGCTGACGTCAACGAGCTCATCAGACGCTTGGGTTACGCGAGCGAAGAGGACTTGCGCTCGAAAGAAGGACGTAGCCTCTATCAGATGATCGAAGACGACAATGACGGAGACTACTTCAAGAACATGCTCAGGTTGCAGGAACGGGTCAGCAATGGCAGGATTGGCTACTTCTAGGGGCTAGTCACTGGTCAGTTGCGTCCTATGCAGCACCTCACAGTTGAGGTGCTGCTGTTTTTTGAGGCTTAGCAATCGGGTAAAGAGCGGCAATGATCAGGTTCAGTGTCCCATTCGTTTCCAAACACCAACGTTCACCGAACCTCATGCTCGAAGAGAGAAGTGAGGACGTAGCCAAGAACAACAACTTCGACGTTGAATTCGTCTTGTCGTCCCGGCATGAGCGTGGGCAGCGAGAGAAGCATCTCGTAATCATGGTCAACGGGTTCATGGAACGAAACAACGACCTCTATCTGCATCCTGAGACAGGACTAGCAGCCCAACTTGCGAAACGAGGGGTCGCCTCGGCGTTCGTTCCTTTGCCGTTCCACCTGTCGCGTCTGCCACGAACCGAAAGAACTAGGAAGAAGGCGGTTACGTTTGCGAAGAGGTTCGGATGGGACGATGAGGACGGGTGGTCGGTCATCCCCGGTCGATTGGTCAGGGAGTCGCCGGAGCGCTTCTATCTCGGATATCGTCAGTTGATATCCGATGTTCGTCTGTTGGCTGCGAGTGTTCGTTTCGCTTCAGAGTTGAAGCGGGAGGGACACCCCGCATCCCGTGACGAGTACGGGCGCTGGTTTGATCAAGACACGAAGATTCACCTCTTGGGATACTCCTTTGGAGGGCTTGGGTGTCTTGCGGCGTTTCTGAAGAGCCGGAGCCCGAGCGTTTTGGAGGACAAGAGAAACAAGGATGAGGAGCGGAAGCAGTCGGGCTCGACGCGTCCCGGTATGTTCTATCCTGAGGCCGAGCTGGAAACATGCACGCTCCTGAATTCAGGCGCGAGCTTCCTGGATTTGGACCCGAGACATCTGAGTGTCGGGATGGGTGCAGGCAACTGGATCGCGCTGCAGGACTACTACTTTAGTAGGGCCTTCGAGGCTGCTCTGAAGGGCCAGAGGCTGCTCCTCGACGCCAACGACCTCTCCCCCGCGCAGCGGCAAGAAGTGGAACGCACGATTGAGCATCTCTCGGCGATCCGCGTGGAAGATTCCGTTAGCCACAAGCTCTTTGCCCGGGTCGTCCTCGGCATGCCTGGCAAGTCGACCGATTTGGAGGATGCGTCGCACCGAGTCCTGGCGGTTGTCGGGACCCGCGATCGAGTCGTTCCGGCTGAAACGCTTCTCCGAGTCCGGCCGGAGGAACGCTCGTTCTGTGTCGTTCAGGTACCAAAGTTGGACCACGCCTTTTTCAACGACGAAGGTTGGAGCGATTGGGCGCCTTACGTCGTCGGGGTCGTTGCGGAGTTCCTGGATCAACACCCAGGCTGAGATGTTCGGCGCCTGTGTGCGCCCTGGGTACCCGACGGGCCGACTGTGCGACGACGTAAGGCGCCCTCGAGACTGCTCACAAGAAAAGGCCGCCCACGGTTCGTGTGGGCGGCCTTCGTAGTCAGTGAGGCCCGTCGCTGTGGTGGAGGCGCTTTCCGAGTCGCAGTCTGGATGCGCTGTGGCGTCTATCGCAGACTGAAGAGAAGGAGCAACGAAAGGGGCGATCCGCACAGCGGTCGCCCCGAGATCGGACCGGGTGCTCCGGCGTCTGTGAGAAGGTGCGGTCAGTACTCCTCGGGAAGCAGGGCGGTGACGACCTGCCCGTCCTCGATGAACCACAGGTTGGGCAGCTCCTCCGGCGTCTCGAACACCTGCAGGTAGTCGAGGCCGTCGTGCTCCGCGGCCTTCGCCTGGAGCTCGAGCAGGCACGCGAAGAGGAGCTCGGGCCCGAACGTGGAAAGAGCGCCCTTGGTGGAAACGAAGGGCTTCCGGAATCGGAACCGCGACTGCGGATCGTCGAGGAGGATCTCCTGGTCCTTGAGACCGAAGCGGGCGTCACGCGAAGGTGACGTCGTCATTCGGCAGGTTCCTCCTCGGACCTGGGCTCCTGCAGCACGAGCTTCCCCGAGATGGGAAGCGTGTCGAGGAGCACCGTCTCCGAACCGTCCTTGTTGAGGAACGTCACGCCGGCTTTCGCCCAGCGGGCCTTGGCCTCTTTGGGCGCGCTCGCTGGCGGATCCGTGACCGCATACGCGATACGGTGAATCTCGTGTGGCACGAGACACCTCCTGAGTTGTGGGGTGGGGGACTACTGGTTGGCAGGGACTTCGAGGTCCTCGGGCGCGCCCTCATCGGGTTCGCGGAGGATGATCTTGCCGTCGAGCGGGATCGCGAGCGATCCGTCCTTGTTCTGGAACGCGCCGCCCAGACGAATCCACTTGCTCTTGGTCTCGCCGGACCGCTTGTCCGTCCAATCCTGGACGATCCAAGCGACATAGACTGGCTTCGACATGTGCAAAGGGGGTTACTGATAAGGAGAAAGGGACCGCCCTCCGAAAAGGACGATCCCTCCTTGGTGTCATCCGTGACCTCTGGCCCCGGATACTAGCAAGCTTAGCGCACTGCTTTTTGGCCGGTCAAGTTGGCGCCTGTGGATAACTGTTCGCGCTCCCACTCGAGCCGTCACTTCGCCGGTTTAGCGTCCGACGTAGGCTTCGAGGAACTCGCGAGGCGTGACGATCGAGACACTGCCGTACGCGCGAGGGAAGTGCTTCGTGTTCCCAGTGACGAGATAGCCGGCCTTGGCCGCGACTGCTGTCGCTAGGACGGGAAGGTCATGGGGATCCGTGACGAGCTCGGCGGAGAGCTTTGCGACCGGCTTCGTCATCGTTGCGGCTGCGCGTAGATCCTCGACGAAGTCGCGAACGGTCACTCTCGGGAATCCGAACTTGCGACGAAGCAGGACCGCCTCATACTCCTCGAGAAGCGGAGGAGAGACCGCCAGTTGGACGATACCGTCGAGCGCGAGCTGGAGGCAAAGCGAAGGCCGCCCCTGCGCGACCAGACCCCTCTGGCTGGCGAGGGCGGCTGAGACGATGACGTTCGTATCGTAGACAGCGCGGACTCGCCTCATCCACTCCGTCGGTTAGGGCCAGCGACGCTTCGCGCGCTTGCAATCTCCTTGTTGACCTCGTCGAGAGAGAGGACGTCCAGTCCGCGTCTCCGAGAATGGGACTGAAGGGCCGCGAGGGCTTCCGACTTTGGCAGCACTTTGGCGAGGAGCTCGTAGAGGTCTTCCATCGAGACGATGGCGCCCATCGGTTCTCCGTTTCGCTCCACGATGAATCGGGCCTTGCCGTCACGGACGAGGTCGAAGACTTGGCCGAACTGGGTTCGGGCGTATTGAGCTGCGAGTGTCTTGATCATGGGTTGTTTCTTCTTAGCCATCGGGCTCTCCTTAAAGCATCGATGGATCGATTGATTGAAGCGTACCATCTCCGCCCTGGATCGTCAAGTGGCTTGATTCCATTGGGTTAGGGCCCATCTCGAACAGGTGCGTCGCCCCGAAGGGGCGTCCGATTCCCGCGCGGGATGCCCGCGGCCAAACTGAGTGAACTTGCGCGAGCAAGTTCTAGGCGCTTGCGCCGTCTCAGTTTGAGCCCCAGCGGGCTGGATCCACGGAGTTGAGAGCTGCCCTCCGGGCAAGCGAACAACCGAGGAAGGAGCGCCCATTCAGTGGGCGAGCCGAACGAAGCCGGGACAGCAGGACTTCCTGATGCCCCGGACCGTGTATCCAGCCCGCTGGCGGAACGCAGGGGAAGGAGCCCGAGGAACCTGCAAAACCGGGGCGCGAGCGAATCGACGGATGTGGAAACCAAGGCAACCTGGTTTCCACAGTCGACGAGGCCGAGAAGTGCGGGGCAGGGACGCGAGTCTCTGGCCCGAACGCCGCCCCGGTGCAGGTTCGGAGGGATCCGCCCCCGGAGTGGAGTCAGCGGGCATCCCGCGCGGGCGTCTTGGCCAACCTGACGTGCCTCGAAGCAGTCGCGACTCTCTAGGATCGCTTGACCTTGCGGGCTGGGTTCGTCAGGAGAATCGATGCAGGCCGGCCTCGTCGATCTCGGATCATCTGCTGGGTAACCTCGATGGTCCTGAACCGCGTGGGGACTCTCCACCGCTGGGGATGTGGGTTCTGGGTGCGAATGGACTGGTAGATCTGGTCGAAGACGCTGATGTCGGTGGGCTGAACTCCGATCGCTTGGAGCGCTCGCTCGACGGATCGGCGGGTGAGGTTGTCGGTGCCCTCTCCAATCGACAGAGCGGAGGACTTGCGGTCCAGCGAAACGAGGATGAGGGCGGGCGCGGTTTTCATGCTTTTGTGGGTTAGGTGAGTTAGGCTGGGCAGCCAGCCGCTTCGCGCTGGCCACCGGAGAGTGGGGTGTTTCTGGGCTCTCTGAGCGGAATCTCGCGGATCTTGCCCAACTGGGCAGCCAGAGGCGGTTTCGGCGCTCCTGGAGGCCCCTAGGGCCTCTCAGGGGGTGTTCCAGCGCACGTTGGGTAGCTCGATGCCTTCCTCGGCGCACATTCGTCGAATGACCCCGGTGAAGTACCGGTCCGGCGTCTTGGCCAGGGTTCGGTTCCCTTGGATGTCGTCCTCGACGGCATCTTCGGTGGCACTCAAGGCTGACGTGACGAGCGGCTCGGAGAGGAAGTGGGCGACGATCCAGTGGAAGCCGTAGTCCTTGTGCTGGCTCGGACCGGTGCGGACGTCGCCTGACCGAATCAGGTCGGTGATGTGAGTTGGACCATCCGGAGTTCGCTCACCGCGGCGGCGGGCGAGCTTGGCGTTCATCGCGCGCAGTTGCTCGCCGATTGCGACTGCGAGTTTCTGCTTGGTCGCTCTCTCCGCAGATGTCATGGCGTGGATAGTGGGATGCGACGCCAGTCCATTTGAAACAACGTTCTGAACGTTCTTAGAGACTTCCAGTACTACTTCCGTCGGTCGATCTGGCCGAGCAGTACCTAGGCCAATCTGGCCGTCAGGACTCTCGGACTTGACCAAACGGCCAATCTGGCCGGTAGGCGGCTGGGTCGTGATCTCGCCTGAACGCTTGAGGTGCTTCTCGGGCTCGGCGAGGACATCGGCGGCGTCAAGCGCCGCAGCTTTGGCGCGATCCTCCGAGGTTACGGGAACTCGGTACGGCACGTAGTAGACATCGACTCCGCGGAGCTTCTTGCCTTTGGCCTTGTCGTAGTAGCCGGTCCTGCCACGTCGAATGAGGCCATTCGACTCGAGTTCCTTCAGGTAGCGACGCACGGAACGTTCGCCGGAGTTGATGAGCTTGGCCAGCGTTGCCTGCTTGGGCCAACAGTAGTCGCGGGTGTTCTTGGGGTTCTTCTCGTCGTACCAGCACATGAGGCGCAGCTGCAGGTAGAGCAGGGCTGCAGGGGCAGAGAGCCGTGGGGACCAGTGCTTCATAAAGTACGCCGCAACGCGGAGCTCTACGTTCGGCTTGGTGATCTCGTCGTATCGATCGTCGAAGACGGGTTCGAAGTGGTGGGGGACGCCCGCAGCTGAGCCGGGGCGTCTTTCGGTTGGTTGCATGGGGGTGATTGATTAGTCGTCTGAACGTTCCTGGCCCTTCGACTCACTCGGCATGGGGGCCATGGCGCGATCAATGAGGATCCGAAGCTTCGGGTAGCTCCGGGAAGCGTCGATGTGTTTTGAGTTTCCGGTACCTCGCTCGTGCTTGAAGGTCCACGTGCCATGGCCGGGGATTGTGAACACTAGGGTGTTCTTCGGGGCGGCCCGGCCGCTGCGCCTTCTCTTGAGCTGGCGGGCTTGGGTCTGTGTGAGTCCTCCAAACAGAATCTTGCGCTGATCTTCTTCGGACTCTGCGGAGAGAGCTTCGAAGATCATGGACTTCGATGGGCGTTGCGGATCCGCAACGCCTTGTAGTTCCTCCTGGATTGACGGGCTAAATCGTGTCCTGATGGACAGCATCCGGGAGACGTAGCTCTTGCTCTTCCCGAGCTCACGGCCAAGTTCCCGGATACTCCAGCCGGTCTCCTGCATAAGGAGGTGGAAACCCTCGGCCTCCTCGATCGGATTGAGGTCTTCGCGCTGCAGGTTCTCGGCCAGCTGAATGAGCCGAGCTTCCTCGGGCGAGACGTCCATCACTCGGGCTGGGATTCGCTCGAGACCGGCCGCCTGAGAGGCCGTCCAGCGGCGCTCGCCGGCGATGATGACATAACCGTCTTCGGCTCGCCGAAGAATGATCGGCGACAGGACGCCTCGGGTGCGAATCGACTGCGTGAGGTCAGCGATGCCCTGGCTATCCGGGCGAACGCGACGGGGCTGCGTTTCGTCGGGGCGGATCTCGGTGATCGAGATCTGGCGCACTTCGGCCATTGGGCGTGACGTCGTGGTGAACGCTTGATCCGCAGTGGGCTCCTTCTCGCTCTGGCCGAAGCCCGAGAGGGCCACGCGGACGACATCGGAGTGCCGATTGTGCTTGGGCTTCTTAGTGTTTCGCATACGGGTTCAGTTCAAGTTCGCTGATTAGGTGCCGGAAGGCATCCGCCTCCTCGGAGGTTCGTTTGTAGTGGGTGATGGGGCGGCGATAGACGATCGACTCGCGGTACTTGGCCGAGTCCTTGATACGAGTTTGGAAGATCGTGATCGGTAGGTTGCGAAAGGCGTCTTCAAAAGACTGCTCGATCGTTCGTCGGCCCTTGTAGAGGCTGATCAGCCCGCCCGCGATGTGGAGCTTTGGGTTGATTCGCTTTGTCCTCTCGATCTCCTGGTGCATGTAGGACGCGCCATCCGCAGAGAACTTGTCGGCTTCCAGCGGAATCACGACGAGATCGGCCGCGGCGAGGGCATTTCGGGTAGGGATGCCAAGGCTCGGCGGGCAGTCCAGGAGCACAACATCGTAGGACTGAGACTCGACGACCGGGGCGAGCGCGTCGGCCAGGCGAAGCTGCCCGTCGACTTCCAGGCCGATGGCGGCATCGAGGCTCTGGACCTTCCGGTGCCCGGGGACGAGCGAGACGCTATCGAGTGGGGTGGGACGGATCGCCTCGGCGACTGGCAGTCGATCCTGCAAGATCTCAAAGACGCC
Source organism: bacterium (assembly GCA_965216835.1). Classification (GTDB taxonomy): domain Bacteria; phylum ARS69; class ARS69; order ARS69; family ARS69; genus BQJX01. Next base: position 1,324,572 of record OZ244210.1, read on the forward strand.
CGGGTGATCGCCGGGTTCGACGAGCAGACTCGTGAGGTTGCCCTGGGGATCCAGGTCAATCAGCAGGACACGCCGGCCTAGCTCCGAGAAGGCTCCGGCAAGGTGGAACACAGTGTGTGTCTTGCCGACCCCGCCCTTGTTGTTCGCGACTGCGTAGACCGTCATTCCGGTTGGGGGTTAGCAGGATGAGCTGGCCGGAACGGTGGCCTGGGCCGAGTCGTGGAAACGAGACTCCGGAGTTGCTCGACATCGTGGTCGTTGAAGATCCGGTAGTTGCGCCAATCGCGTTCCGGCTCGGGGATCCTCTTGTCGCGGAGCATCTTTCGGATTGTTGACGGACTGAGGCCCACCTCGCGGGCGAGCTCCGTGACGGTGTAGGTCTGATGGTTCATGTTTTCGTGTGGTTACTTGAGGCGGGTGAGGTACCCGTACCTAGATACAGCTTAGCAAACGAGCAGGTGTTGTCGAGGCGAGTTTTCCACAGGGCCACGTTCGAAGGTGACCGATGTGGTAGTGACGCTCACGATTCGGCTCGGTCACGTCGGTACGCCTGAAGGAAAGGGGCGGCGCCCCACGAGGGACTGACCAGCGGGACTGGCCAGGGGGATTTGCCCTCGCGGCGACGCCTGCGAAGGAAAGTACTTGAATGTGGGGTGGTGTGGCACCCGATGAAATTGTAAAGAACCTGACGTGAACCCCCTAGAGTGTGAATCAGGAGAAGGTCGCGTGAGCCACGGAGCCTCTTGGGACGGGGGACCGTCTGAGAGGGTGGCGAGTGCTGAGGCGATCGGGCCTGGAGTCTCAAGGCGGAGGAGGAGCCAAGAGAGGCGTTGCGCGCCTCGACAGACGCCACTTGAGACGATACGATCCCGCGTGAACTCAGCAACCGGAGGTGCTGCCGAATGCCGGGAACGTTCGAACTCAAGAAGTCACGCGGTCAGTTCATGTTCAACCTGGTCGCGACCAACGGACGGATTGTCCTGACCAGCGAACGGTAAAAGAGCAGGGCGAGCGCAATGAACGGGATCAATTCGGTTCGCACGAACTGCAGGAAGAAGGGGAACTTCGACCGACGGAAAGCGTCCAACGGCAAGCCGTACTTCGTTCTCGTCGCGGCGAATGGGGAAGTAATCGGACGCAGCCAGATGTACGCGTCGAGCAGTGGCGTGACAGCAGGGATCGCCTCCGTCCAGAGGAACGCGCCGAAGGCAACGGTCGAGGACAACACGTAGGACTTCCGGGCCCGGTCGACGGCAGGTCGCGCGTCTCGGCTTGTCGTCGGCCACTCGGCTCCTTGGCCTACTCGCTCAGCTCGTACCGCCCCTTGCCGACGCGCCGGAACCGTGCCTCCCGCCTAAGCGCCGTCGCAATCGTGGACTTTAGGTTGCTGCTCTCCGTCTGGTAGAGGCTACGTCGCTCGATTTCCTGCTGAATCTCCACCAAGCGCATGGGGCGCTTCGCCTTGCGCAGCACGATCGCGGCGGCGTCTCCGGCCGTCCGTTCGTTGAAACTGGCCGCATTCGGACGTGGTGGGTCCTTGCGTGGCTTCGTAAGCTTCCCCGTCAAGTGGACCACTCTTAGGTAGAGACCCTCATCTGATTCGAGGTGCACCGCCTCCGGAACATGACCGGCGGGATGCTCCCCAGCGAGTCGTGCGGACGCTCCTCGTTGTAGCTCCGGATCCAGTCGCGCGTCACCGACCGGACCTGGTCCAGCGTCTCGAAGATGTGAGCGTTCAGCACCTCCTCCCGATACGAGCGGTTGAAGCGTTCGATGAACGCGTTCTGATCCGGCTTGCCCGGCTGGATGTACCGGATCTCGACGCCGTGCGTGTCGCACCATTCCACGAAGGGCTCCCCGATCAGCTCGGGACCGTTGTCGCATCGGATCGCTTCCGGGAGTCCGCGCGTCTCGCGCAGCTGGTCGAGGATCCGCACCACGCGCTTCGAAGGGATCGACGTGTCCGGGACGATGTCGAGCGCCTCCCGCACTCCCTCGTCGAGCACGTTGAATGTCCGGAAGCGGGTCCCGTGGAAGAGCGAGTCGGACATGAAGTCCACGGACCAGATCGCGTTCGGGATCATCTCGATCTCCAGTGACTGCCGTGCCCGTGTCGGCACGCGCCGCTTCGTGCGCCGCGGCAGGTTCAGCCCCATCTGGCGGTAGATCCGCAGCGCCCGCTTGTGATTCCACCGGTGACCGTCCAGGCGGAGACGATGGAAGCACTTCCAGAAGCCCCACCTGGGATGCGCCTCGACGATCGAGTTCAGCGCCGCGATCACCGCCGTGTCCTCGCCGGCTCGGTCGCGTGTCGGCTTGTAGAACGTCGAACGCGACAGGTTCATCGCGGTGCATGCTCGGCGGACGCTCAGACCGTGCTCCGCCACCAGAAACTCCGCCGCTTCCTTCTTCTCTGGTGGCCTCAGAGCTTTCGGTGGATCAGGTCCTTCAGCGCGTTGTTCTCGAGCGAGAGATCGGCGTACATCTTCTTCAGCCGGTTGTTCTCGTGCTCGAGCTCCTTGAGGCGTTTCAGATCCGACGCCTCGAGGCCGCTGTACTTCGACTTCCACTGGTAGAAGGTCGCTGCCGCGATGCCGTGACGGCGCGTCAGCTCCTTCACGGTCACGCCGGCCTCGGCCTCCTTCAGGATCGCGAGGACCTGCTCCTCGGTGAATCGGGACCGCTTCATGCCCAGCCTCCTGGTCGGGGTCATTCTGCCAGAAAGCTCTACGCTGCGGGTGTCCACCTAGAGGGGAAGCTTACGCAGGCCCTTCGAGAAGCAGTTTGAAACCCCTCGTGGGGAGCAACTGTTTCTTGAACTCCAGTCCTTCTGCTTCGGGAAACGGGGCCCGCTTGGAGAGGGTGTCGTCCGTCTCACCGACCGAGAGGGCGCCACCAGGAACTTCGTTGTGGAGGCGTTCTACAACGGATACGAGGCACTGAGTCTCGGCGTGGAGGAGCGTCCGGTACGGCGAGTAGCTTGAGGAGCGCGATCGATGGCAAAGTCGAAAGTGGTCAGAGTCAAGGTCGGCCGAGACGCTCGGACCGGTAGATTCATCACGCCGGAAGAGGCGAGGCGACGTCCTGCGACAAGAGTGATTGAGACGGTGACGCGACGGGCTAAGAGGAAGTAGGCTCGCGTGCCGGAAGGGCATCCCTCAGAGCCGGGAGGCAAACATGGCTGGGAAGTATGTTCTGAAGAGGACGACCAACGGCGAGTTCATGTTCAACTTACAGGCGGGGAACCACCAGACGATTCTGACAAGCGAGCGGTACACGTCGAAGTCGGGCGCGCAGACGGGTATCGAGTCAGTTCGAAGAAACTCTCCCGATGATGATCGGTACGATCGACGGGAGTCGAAGGCCGGAGATCCGTACTTCGTGCTCAAGGCAGCGAACGGGGAGATCATTGGGAAGAGCGAGATGTACAGCTCAGATTCAGCTCGAGAAAACGGCATCGAGTCTGTGAAGGCGAATGGACCCACTAGCGCGGTAGATGACGAAGCCTAGAAGTTTCGGGTGGGGCGCTGCCAGGAGGGGGGCCGTGGAGATCGGCCAAGCCTACGACATTGCTGCGATTTGCGAGAGGGGCCACCTCGTCTGTAGCGCAGCTCACGAAGCTCGTGGGGACGTCGCTTCGCACTGCCGAGTGTGTGGCGCTCCCGTTGTCGGTTCGTGCACGCACTGTGGAGCAGACATCCGTGGGGCACGCGTCACCATCACAGAGAGCTGGGTCACTGGAAACATCCACCGTCAGGTCGGCCCCTATCAGGTTCCCGACTACTGTGACCAGTGTGGAGTGGCATATCCCTGGGCTGCTCGGCGCAAGCGTGGCGCCCAGCGAAGGCGTCTCGAGAAGCCGCTTAGAGCCGCTCGGTCGTTCCTGGCCGACGTCGCGGCCCGCGTCATCAAGGGGCAGATCGGCACGTAGGCCCACCTGGGGGACGTTGTGTTTCTGCGCGTTCGCCATGTTGGCATGCCACGACGGTGCCCCCCCCAAGGCTGCGCGGAGTGCCGCTACTGGTAGGCGGCGCGCCACGAGGGCTAGACCAGCGTCGCTGGTCAGGGGGATTCGCCCACGTGGCGACGCCGCCCGGCCAGCGTACTCGCGGGGTGCGTTGTCTCCCGACGAGTAAGTTGTAAAGATACTGAGCAAACCCTTGAAGGTGCGAATCCACCAGGGTAGCTAGGTCCAAGCCGGGCAGTGCTGCCCCCCGTAAGTGCTCAAGACCATTTGGTGAGCGCGTATCGAGAGGGTGCTGCCACCCCGCCGCCCGGCAAGATGACGGACGCGACTCCCCCAGCCGCGTTCGCCCGCAGCCCGAGGGTTCTCTCCCGCTGGGCGGAGCACCTCCGGACTATTCGCACGCCAACGTTGCCATGCGCCGTTGGAGCGGCGCAGGGGGTGGGTCATGAGGCACCGCCGCACCGGGCAGAGTCTCTGCGGCCAGTGGCCGCAGCCAGTGTTTCTCGCGCTTCTTTTGGGTCTTCTCGTGGCCGACGCGGTGTCCGGCGAGAACTGGATCTGGGAACCACGGGTTCCCATTACCGCCGCTCCCACGGGCGCTGGTGCTCTCGGGAAGGAGGTTCTTCTCGGAAACGACTCCAGCCCGCGGCTTCACATGATTGTTCGAGAGTGGGAGGTCGGAGCCAACGGAAACATCGGAACAGGCTGGCACTACGTTGCTGACGCAAGCCTGGACTGGACGCAGACGGCTCCAGAGCGAATCTCGCTCGAACCAGTGTCCAGCACGCTTTGCTCGCCATTTGACACGTGGATCCACCACAGCACCGATTTCCGAACGTTGGTCGACGCGGACGGGGACCTTCACACGGTGTACGAGGCTCACCAGCACCCGTACGCCGCGGACTCCTGCGCAATCTTCGTCGCGTACAAGGCCAGTTCAGACCCGGACCTGTGGCACGGGGACTCGCTTGGAACCGTGATCGATAGCGGAACAAGTCCGCGATTGGCGTTTGAGCCGGGCACGCCAGACAACGCGCACCTGATCTACGACAAGGACGGCTCAACGTACTACTCAAGCTTGCCGCTCGACGGCTCGGGCGGATGGTCCACCCCTGGGCTATTGAGCGACAGGTTCGTTCCTCGGAACGCGCTGTCAGGCGTCGTCGTCGCGCCCGATGGAGAAGTCCATGCATTCGGAGTGGAGTACACTAACTCCGGCCCCGGTTCTCCGCCCAACGCACCGGACACGCTGTCGATTAGGCACGCCTACGGGTTCCCCCCCCCGGGGGGTGGAGACTGGACCGCAGTGTCAGATACGACTCTTGATAGGTACTTGATTCCGGCAGGGGGTCCAGGAGGAACGGAGTCCGAGGCGTCGGTCTCCACGCAAGACCTGTCGATCGTCCCAGTTGGCGCGGGGGCCACGATCCACCTGACGTGGCACCACTTGAACGGAAGTGGCGTAACGGAGGTGCGTTACCTCAACTATGATACCGTCAACGACGTCTACAGCGACGACTTGGTGACCAATCCTGGCTCAGAGCCGGTTCCGTGGGATGTCGGTGAAGTTGTGACTCCGGGCAACCCGGAAGGGGCCTTCTTCCCTGCAGTCGCACTTTCCGGGTCAGGGGACTTGAGTCTGTTCTACCATGAGCCGGTCGGTCTCACCGACACGACACGCGTGTATCACACGATACGGAACGCGACCTCAGGAGCGTGGAGCATCCCACAGGAATTCACGCCCGAACGCCGAACGAACGTCTATCGGCCGCACATCGTTGCCGACGAGGACACTCTCTTCGTCACGTTCCAGAGTCTCGACAACGCCGATCCGGATGACGATGGTAGGTACCAAGCGTGGTTCAGGAGAGGCTATCCGATGCCAGCAGACCCCGTCCCCGCCGGCCAAACGGTCACCTGGGACGGTGTCATCGTCCTGGATCGCGATGTCACGATTCCGAGCACGTCGACTCTGACCATCGACTCCGGAAGCGTCGTCTTGATGGCCTCGAACGTGGACTCGTCGTCGACCGGGGGATTCGACTCCAGCCGGATCGAGCTGATCGTCCAGGGGACGTTGGAGATCGGCGAGGGCGTCGTCTTCCAGGCGTCTGCAGGCAACGCGGGCGGGTGGTACGGAATCCGGCGGATACAGGGCGCGACACTGACTCTCCCAAGTGCAGGCACCTTCGAGATTCGGGACGCCGAAGCCGGGCTCATCGACGAGGCAACGTCGACCTCCGAGTGGCCCGATCTCACGGCGCTTGACCAAGCTGCTGTCTTCTCGAACACCAACGTTGACGTCGGCTTCGACGGAGACCAAGTGGTGGCCGATGCTGACACGGTGGTTGTGCCTGCGGGTCTGCGACTTGGCTTCAAGGCCGGCGCGAATGCGAGCTTGGTGGTGGAGGGTGTCCTGTTGGCGGAAGGCAACAGCGGCAGCGAGATTGAGTTCGGTTCCTTCGGAGGGACCGGGGCCGCGGGTGAGTGGGGCGGCCTGCGATTCGATCTGCAGGGCGTGGAGGGGGCGTACGGATTCGCGGCGGCGAAGCCCTATAGTAAGCTGAAGGACGTGAAGATCAAGAACGCGGCAGTCGGCGTCACAGTCGTAGACATGATTCCCCCGCAGATGGACAACGTGACCTTCGAGAATCTGACGGTGACCGGAGGGCTGACGCGCCACGTCTATCTGGACAAGGCAGATGTCGCTATTCCATTCGGGTGGCAGATCGGAGACTCGACGAACTGGTCCCCAATGAGCTGGGTTCTTGAGGCGCCAATGAATGTGGTGGCGTCCAATGTGTCCGAATCGGACATCACGTACGGCGTGGGCGATTCAGATAAGGTGGACCTGTTCGTGAGCGGGGTTCTCAAGTCGAAGAACTCGTCGGGTGTTGCACCTGCGTATGTAGTCTTTCGCCCAGAGACGGAGAACGATGCTACTGCCGATGGCTGGGGCGGGATCAAGGCGCTCCCCGACTCGCATACGAACCTCCGTTTTGCAAAGATGAGTCACGCGCCGATTCCGCTCAACTTCTACGGCGTCGATTCGAGCTTCGTTCGAGACTCCGAGATCCACTACTATGGGAACATAGGCATCAACATCTTCGATGGAGGCGGGCGCCCTCGAGGTGTGACGATTGACAATTGTGTTGTAGCGAGGGGGGGCAACGCGGGTGCGGGGAAGGGGATGTGGGGAGTCATGGCGCAGGGGGTTCACTCCCTGAGAATCAAAGACAGCGAGATCACAGAGAACCCCCTCTCGGGTACGCCTGCGGCGGGTGGTGGCGGCATCATGATTGCGGGTGGGTTCCACCACTGCGCGAGCAGTCCGGCCACGCCAGACTCGATCGTTGTGTCAGGAAACGACCTCACTGGGTTCGGGAACTCGGTTGCCGGGAGAACAGGGCTGCATCTTCTCTGGACATGCGGTGCTTCCGATCGACCGTTCCGCGTGGAGACCAATCAGATCTACGACTGGAAGACTGGCGTGAATCTGCAGGAGGCGCGTGACCTTGACCTCAAGTGCAACCTCGTCCAGGAATGCGAGACGGGCGTGTTGTGGACCCGAGTGGCGTCCACGGACCCGGAGGTCGCTCTCCGCACGAACTACGTTCTGGACAACACGGAACGTGGATTCGAGACGAATAGTGACATTGACAAGCTGGCGCTTGGCGCGCATCCGCTGGTGTCCGATCGCGGTCTAAACATCGTTGAGCTGCCGTCTTCCGACAAGCGCTATGTCAAGCAAGACGCGACGAGCGGTACTCTTCGTGCAGAACACAACCAGTGGGTCAACGTGGATGCGATCGAGAATACGGCTGGTGGAATCCGCGGCCGGTGCGAAGGAAACACGAACCTCATTGCTGTTGAGGAGTTCGAGGGGGGCTCCATCAGCCAGTGTTGGCCGGACCCGGTCGGTGGCGGATCTGTGGCGCTTGCCAGCGGGGGGCAAGGACCGGACGGGCAGGAGAGCCGCGATCCCGCGGCCGCGGACCTCGCAGGCGGGGCTCTGAGCGCTGAGTCCGGAGCTGTCGAGGTGTGGCCGGAAGTCACCGGAATCTCTAGCGTTCGACCGAACCCCGGTAGCGGCGCGACCCGCGTCCGGCTTTCTGTGCGCTTGGAGGACGCGGGCATCGGCAAAGTTTCGGTCCACGATGTCGGTGGCCGGACGATTCGCGTGCTTGAAGATGGTATGATTTCTGCGGGGTGGACGGTTATCCCGTGGGACGGGAGGGACGCCCTCGGGAAACGAGTGGCCTCTGGGGTCTACTTCCTACATCTGCGTCTCGGGACAACGAGCGAGACGCGGAAGATCGTACGGGTGCGATGATGAATTGGCCAAGGGTGTTCAAGACAGCAGCGGCCGTCACTGTGCTCGTCGCTGAAGCGGATGCGGGTACGCTACGTGTGCCTGCCGACTACGGTTCGATCCAAAGTGCCATTGATGCGGCAGCGGCCGGCGACACGGTTCTCGTGGCGCCGGGAACCTACACGAACTGTGATGAACCTCCTTGCAAGGCCCAGGTCGCGAACCTCTTCGAAGGATTGACACTGGTTTCGGAGGGTGGGCCAGACGTTACTCGCCTGGAGCTCTTGCCGGCCGGACTCTCGAGCATGGTCACCGTAGCTGCGCGCCATGTAGGAGGCGCTGGCGCCACCCTCGAGGGATTCGAGATCACTTCTCAGGTCCCAGCATCAAGGGGCTTCGTTTCGTTCGAATCGACGAACATCCGCGTCACTTCATGTCGGTTCCTTGAGCTGGAAACTGCTTACCCCGATGGCGCTGGGCTTCTTCAGACGGGTGGTGTTCTCGAGGTCGTCGACTGCGAGTTCATACGAAACCGGTCTACCGATCCGGGGAGTGCTCTGAGAGCGTCAGTGGCAGGCACAGATACGCACCTACTCGTGAAAGACTGCCTCTTCGACTCCTGTGAGAGCACGGCCGCGTGGATTGGTGGGGGAGGGTTCCAGCGCGGAGACGTTGAGGTGGTTGGGTGTACGTTCGTGAGCAACACGGCGAGCGAAACGGCAGGAGCTCTCAACGTCAGTAGCGTGGCGACGGCTCTCGTGGAGAACAATCGGTTCGTAGGGAACGTCTCGCGAGTGGTCGGTCCAGGTGCCGCTTCCGTTGAGATTGTGCGTCTCGGTTGCGAGATTCGCGGCAACCTGTTCGTCCGGAATCGACACGAAGGATCGAACAACGGCGGTGGGGCTATCCGAGTGCAGACCGAGGGACTCTGTACGCAGAACACTTTCGTCGGGAATGAGTCGTCCAGCTTTGGATCGGCTGTCTGGGACTTCTGGAGTGGCGATCTGTTGGAGTTCTCGGGCAACATCTTGGCTCTTAACTCGGGCTCAAGTGCTTACCACGCCACGTTTGCTCCCCGTGCCGGGGACTGCAACGTCTTCTGGGCCAACGGCGACGGCGACTACTTCAACTACCAGCCGGGGGTCCACGATCTGTTTGTTGCCCCTCAGTTCTGCGACATACCGTTGGACGACTACACGGTGCGGTCGAGTTCCCCCTGTGCCGTAGAGAACAATCCGGATTGCGGCCGAATCGGTGCCTTCGGCGTGGGATGCGGGACCGTCTCGGTCGATCCGATGTCATGGGGGCGCCTCAAGTCACTTCATCGGGGGGAGGACTAAGACCATGAAGAAATGGATTGGAATGCTAGGAGTGCTGCTGAGTCTCACGATCTCGGGCGATGCCCTCGCCGGAGAGATCCAGATACCCTTGACTCGCGTCAGTATCGAGGACACGCGCATGGGTGAGGCCCGCGTCCTGGTCGAGGTTGACCTGACGGACTATGAGGGCTTCGCGGTGGAGCGAGCGCAACTCACCGGTGCCCCATCCAGCGGGCTCGGCGCGGTCGATGTGTGGGCGACCGCCGTTGCACCTGGGGGAGCTGACGTACCCTACATCCGAAGCCTCACATCAATTCAGTCGGGCGCCGAGGGGGTCGCTTGTGATGTCACGAGCGTCCTGTTCGGGGCGGCGGATGGGACCGCCATCGGGGGGATCGTCCTGTCTCTTCCTGGGTGGCGCGGGGAGGATCTTCCGCGTGCGGTCGCGGTCGCGCTTCAGGAGTCACTGACTGGAGCGCATCTCACTCTTGAGGGCCATGGGCCGCATAGGCCCGGACGACCGCTACGCTAGGGGTGGCTGGACCTGGCGAAGGCGTGCGGAGCGTGTTTTTCTGCACCCCCTCCAACCTTGGGGGAGGTCAGACACGGAGCGGTGCCTCCGAGTGCCATCCTGGCCCACACGGCCCCGGAACGGCCTGCGAGGAGTTCGGGGGGGGTGCCCCCCCCGCTGGGCCAAGGGGGCGCGAGGACTCGGGTGCATCCGCGGAGGGGGGACACATCTAATTTGTTGTCCCACAACGACTTATGTCCCAAAAGACGTGTTATGTCAATTTTGTCGCTTCGACTCGAGCGTGACGCAACTGCCGCACGGATAAACCAAACCATGCTCTATAGTCGCTCCGATGGGACATCCTATCGAACCTGGCAACTACAATGCGGAACTGTCGCTCGTCGCAGGATTAAAAGGGCGCGGGCGCCGCGGGCACGAGGGAGCGTGATTTGTACTGGTATCTCTCCGAACAGAAAATCCGTCTCATCAATGAAGCAGAGCGCTCGTGGCTCTCCTGGCCACAGCAGCTGACCCTTACGCTCAAAGAGCCGTTCTCCGGAACGGAGGCCGAGTTCGGGGCTCACCGCGCAACCGAAACGGTAGCCCACCTAAAGACTCTGCGGAAGAAGCTCAAAGAGCAGAGCATCCCAAACTACGACGCTATTCAACCAGGCAAACTACCCCTAATGTGTCGATTCTCAGGTCCAGCAGCGCGAGTCGTAGACCGCCACGGATTCTGGGCAGCACTCGCCACGGACAACGCAGCGCTCCTGCTTGCGGGGTCGCATCTAAACACCGTGGGGGCGTCGACGTCACAGGATGGCATCATTAGCCCGAGCGCAGACCCTGTAGGCGCGGTCCGAGCGGCCTTTCACGGAGCAGCGGACGCAGAAACCGGCTCCGAAATGAGCATTCAACGCCGACTATCCTACTCCTGGCAGAGCGTCTGGCGCGTAGCCAACGACGCTCTGGCGAAACCAAGCGCTGAAGGCGTTGCGGTCGTGGCAGGTCTTTACCCTGCAGACGCGGCGGAGGTTCGAAGGGCTGGTATGCGGCAGATAGACAGACTCGTCGTGGCGTCACCGATTTTCGTCGAGCAAACGGGGTAGGCGCGCGTGGCGTCAGTAGAGGACTACGTCGGACAATCGTTCGGTCGCTTTCAGATTGTACAGCATATGGCTCAGGGAGCTGAGGCCGAGGTGTTCGCGTGCAAGGACATGATGGTTGGTCGAGGTTACGTGCTACGCCTAGACGCTCACGATGACAGATTGTGGGAAGGGCGCGCGCCGCTCATTCCCCCAGAGAACTACTCGCTCGAATCGAAGAACGCCTTGGGCACGTGGAAGATGACACCAAGCTACCGCAACCGAGTGCGGACAGACGACCACGATGTTGTCTTCCGAACAGTACCTATCTATGCCATCGTGGACTCTCGGTACTTCGTTCCGGTCGCTTCGCCGTTTCGAGTACAAGGCGCCCTGAACGTGGATGAACTGCTGACCATCGCTCCAGCGAACGACCTTCTCTATTTCGAGCTGTGGGAAGACATTGCCCTTCACATGCTAAGCGACGCACATCATGTTGAGTCAGGGAAAACAACCGAGGCCGATTGGAGCCGGCGGTGGGCGGGGCTACTGGGCGGCGACATCCTCACATCGGCCATAAAGCAGTACCTCTTGGCTGGGTCGCTTTCCACGCCGGAACAAACGAGAATTGTTAAACGCGTCGCGCGCGCCAACTCACGCAACCCGGAGCTTGCAGAGAACCTCATCCTTCGCCTTTGCGGCGCTGTGTCTCGAGGGCGCATCTCTCTTGAGCAGGCGCAAGCAACGCTGTCGTGTCGCCACTTTCGGATTAACCTGACAATTCACGAACTGAAGCAGATGGTCCTGGCGAATGAGACGTTGCAAGAACTGTCGAGCCCTCTGACGCGGGACAAGGAGTCTCTAGAGCTATTGACCTGGGCCCTCATTCGGCTTGGCGAAGAACCAGTTGACGAATGGCAGGACAGCGACGCTGTTGCACAGGTCACCGACCAACCGGACCTGTCGCGGTTCAGTCTGTTCTTGCAGGAATATGCTGGCGGGGACCAGCCAATCCCGACCCTCAACGTGCGAGAAGCCTGAGTGCCCTGGTTCACATAAGGCCATGCGCGCGTCGCGGCACGAGTTCGCTTCCCGCCGCGATTCACGAAATGAGGCACTTTCGTTCCGCCTGCGGCGGGAGAGGCAGCCGCTCCCGAGTGACCTAGGCGAGGGTCCCATCGGGCCTCAACTGAGCGCCTTCCGCCACGGCGTCGGAGAACGCATGGAATGCGACCCTCTCAAACAAAACAAGTGTCTTCCGCTCGTCCTCGGTGAGCGATTCACCTGAGTCTTTCTTCGCCTCAATGTGCGTTCTGAGACGGTCTCCTAGGTTCCTGAGATTGTTGTAGTGCGTCGAGGACGGGGTACCTCGTTCCTTGAGCACCGCGGAGATGGAGCGTTGCGTCTCACTAACCTCCTCGAGTACCGCGAGCACGGCGCGGTCTGCTTCGACATCGGAGGCGACGACGAAGCCCCGCAAAGTCTGAAGCGCTAGCAGGCCGTTGATTGTTCGCCGGGCGTTTGCCTGCTTCGTGTTGTCGATATCGGCAGGAAGGTCGGTTGGGGGCTCCAGGTCTAGGATGTGTTGAATGGCGACGTCGGGGAGATTGGCAACAATGTGGGGCTCGATTCTCTCGAGAACCTTGAGCGCCTCGTTCCTTCCCATTCGCACGCCGTAGGCGGGCAGGTTCTCAATCTTACCAGCCTCGTACCTATCGAGGACGCCCGGAATACGGTCAATTGTGCGATACGCTGCGTGCTCCGCGTGAAACGCGGAGATTCCGTTGATTGAGTGCGCGCCACGAACGATGCCGTTCCAGAGGGCCGGGAACTCTGATACGAGGGTGACAGCCCGCGGGCTGGCTTGACCCGCAACCGGCGCAAGAAACAAAAGGGCGAAGAGCACCAAGATGCCAGCGCAATGGGCGCGGCGCGCGAAATCCATGTGACCTCCTTCCAGGCTTTGCTAAGTGACCTCATTGGAACGACTTGGAGAACGTTGGCTCAAGATGGCGACGGCCTGTGGTCGTCCCGGGTCGGCCAACTCCGGCCCCCGGCTAGGTCACTCTGGATGAGGAACGCTAGTCATGCGTTACACCAATGTCAACTGGGCCGCCTTGGCCCTGCTGCTGGCCGCGCTCGGTCTCTCCGCTGTCTCCGCAGCCAACGGGGCGAGCGGGGAGAACAACCACACGGAGTACGGGCTCGACTTGGAGACCGTGCTTGCGCTCAACGCGGTCACCGCGGTGGGCTGGGAGACGCGGACGCAGCTCGCGCGCATCCGCGAGAACTACGAGAAGTGGGAGCAGCTGCCGGCCGGCTCCGACTCTGCGACCGCGCACAGCGCTGCCGCGCAGGAGATGGGATACGGCCTGGGAGTCAAGCTCTCCGGCGCCTCGGGTTACCCTCTCAACGAGAGCCTTCGCTACGTGGAGCTCAAGTCGGACATGCCCGCAGGAATCCTCGGTGGAAAGCTCCCGCCCGTCCGCGGACCGCGCCCCTGGTGGCAGGACTCGCTGCAGCGAGTCGGCGAGGCGGTCCTGTTGTCCTGGTTGCTCAGCCGACTGTAGGCTGCGCGCGGTCTTCCTCGACCTCTATCAATGGGCGACCGCGCTCGAGGGTCGAGGCCCAGACATCATTGCGTGTCTGGGCCTCTGGCCCAGTCGGGTGTGCGAGTTTCAGACTTTCACAAACGAAGAGTCCTCGCGTTGGCAAGGGTTGCGCAGACACCGCCCGCTCCCCGAGTTCGCTTTCCACATAGAATCGCGACGGACCATCCCGGCGAACGGGGTTAGTTGTGGCCAAGACCTGGGGAATCCGGCGCGGATTGCGACTGCGGGGCGGTGTTCCGGCACGATTGCGACCTGGGCCAGTGCCCCCGCATTCGGGACAGGCGTTACATGATATAGCGGTCGGAGTGCCCCTTCCCGAGCCCGAAGATCGTAGGCACCCCGTAGCGGCGTGAGAATCTGGCGTCTGCAGGTCCCGAAAAATCTGGAGTTGCGGCGTGGAGTCCTGGTAGCGTTCTCAAATGTAACGAACGTCTACTTGGTTAGGGCAAGTTCCACTCCTCGAGGAGAGGTCACAGCGACAAGAGTCGGAGTGCTGGGCACGGGATCGGGGGCCTGCAATTGATTGAGATGCATGGGCTTACGGGAGGGTGGGGTGTACTTCGGCCCTACTGTCGCCAAAACGGCGCGGATCAGGCCTGAAGTACACGCCTGGTACAGCCCCGGAGGCCTCTCTCGACCGTAGCACTGCTTGGAGGTCGGGATGCTTCTGATCTACGGCGAACCGCCACCTGGGCTCGTTCCGCTGCTCCGGTTCATCTTCGTCGGCATCCCGGCCCTGCTTCTCCTGTACTGGCTGATCAACGCCGTGATCTCGATAGTTGACCGCTTCGCCGAGAAGGAGCGGCTCCAGACGTACGAAGCCGATCGCAAGGCGCGGGCGCAGGCCGTCGGGAACGAGGCGGTCGCCCGAGACATCCTGGATCGCTTCGGGTTCGTGGTTTCGGAGGCCCTGAGCAGCCGCGAGATCCGGCAGATCGTGTCCTCGACCGAGGACTCTGAGGACGTCGCCGTCCGGCTCCTGCAACCGTGCTTCGAGGTCGAGGGCGTCCGGCTGGGCGTTCATCCGATCCCGGGCTGCGACATCCCGATCGTCCTGCCAGAGTCCTACCGGCAACGCCACGCCTACATCGTCGGGAAGAGCGGATTCGGCAAAACCACGCTGATTCGGCACCAGGTCCTCCAGGACGTGGCGGCCGGGCATGGCCTGGCGGTGATTGCTCCGGAGCAGGAGCTGATCTCGGAGGAAATTCTGCCGCACCTGCCGGAGGAACGCTGGGACGATGTGATCTACATCAACCCCGCGGATACCGAGCGACCGGTGGCGATCAATCCGCTGGAGGTGGCGCCGGGCGAGGACCTCGAGCGCAAGGTGGACGAGACGTTCACGGTCTTCCGACGGATCTTCACGGAAGACCAGAACCTGGGCCCGAGGACGGAGAACATCCTGCGGCAGGGGCTGTACACGCTGATGCAGATGCCGCAGGCAACGCTGCTGGACTTCGAACGCCTGATGGACCGGACGGATGATCGGTTCCGGAAAGAGGCTGTCGATCAAATTGACGACGAGTCGGCACGGTCCTTCTGGCTGAAGGTCTATCCGGGCTATCCGAAGGACGCGCACTTGCCGCTCGTGAACCGGCTGGGTCGCCTGCTCCGGCCAAAGGTCGTGAGGAGCATGCTGTGTCAGCCGGTGGGCAGCCTGAACATCCGTCAGGCGATGGACGAGGGGAAGATCCTGCTGTTCAACCTCTCCGACGGGATCCTTGGAGAGAGCAACGCGCAGCTCCTGGGACAGCTCGTCGTGGCCAAGCTGCAGGTGGCCGCTATGAGCCGGGCGGACACGGCGAAGACGGATCGGCGTCGGTTCTATCTCTACATCGACGAGTTCCAGACGTTCTGCGGCGTCGTCGGCACGTCGTACGAGAAGATTCTCTCTCGAGCGCGCAAGTATGGCCTCGGTCTCATCCTGGCACATCAGCAGACCGGGCAGATCCCGCACAGCTTGCTGCGGGAGATCCTCGGGAACGTGTCCACAGCGATCTCCTTCCAGGTCAGCGCCTCGGACGCGAAGCGTTTGGCGCCGGAGATGGTGGGCGAGAAGAACGGATCGCCGTCGAGGCTGGAGTCGGATGAGCTGCTGGCGCTTCGGATCGGAGAGGCGTGGGCGAAGGTCGGCCGGAACGTCCTGTTCGTGAGGACCGACGAGCCACCGGACGGCGGTGATCCCGCCGCGGCGCAAGAGGTGATCCGACGCTCGAGGGAGCGGTGGGGCGTGGCAGTGGAAGAAGTAGGGAGTGTCGCTGCTCCGGCTGGCTCGAACGGGGATTCCGACACGGCAGGCGTCCCGGCGGCGACGGCAGAAACCAATGGAAAGGCCGACCGTCCCGTGAGCCCTGTGGAGACGAACGGGAAAGACGCTCCGGCGAGCGTCCCGATCGAGGAAGTGGATCCGGACGAGGTGTTCTGAGAGAGGAAGTTGGACCGTGCCTACAGCAAGAACGCGAGCGCGTCCCAAGAACGTGGTGTTGACGGAGCGGGACGCGGAGCTCCTGGTGTCGCTGTTCAAGTACCGCTACCTGACCGCGGCACAGGTGGAGCGGCTGCACTTCCCGTCGGCGCAGACAGCGACGAGGCGGCTGCGAGTCTTGCAGGATGCGGGCTTCGTTTCCTTGTGCCAGCCGCCGGGGACCGAGGAGAGGGTCGTCGCCCTGTCGGAGGGTGGTGCCGACGTCGTCGCCGAGCGGTTGGCGGTGCCGAGGCCGGACCTGGGCTGGAGCGGCGGCCAGGCGAAGCCCAAGGACTACTACTTCCTGAAGCACTTCATCGGGGTGAACGACTTCCGCATTGCCCTCACGGCTGCCTGCGAAGCTCGGGAGGATCTGGAGCTGCTGGGCTTCGTTCCGGAGTATCTGGCAGAGCGGCAGGAGGACGGGGCGATCCGGAAGTACATTCGAGACGTGGTCTCCGACATCCGCGGACCCGGGAAGATCACGCACACGCCGGACGGCGTGTTCGCCCTGGAGAGAGCAGGGAAGGCGGCGCTGTTCTTCCTGGAGCTTGATCGTGGGACCGAGACGGTGAGCGATCCCCGGCGCGGCATTCTGAAGCACATTCACTTCTACCTGCGCTACCTCGCGAGCGACGGCTACCAACGCTACCGCGAGGACTTCCAGGTGGCCGAGCCGTTTCGCGGTTTTCGGGTACTGGTGGTGACGAGCTCGCCGACGCGCCTTGAGAACATCCGGGTGGTGGGGGAGAGGATCAACTTCGAGCCGGAGCACGCGAAACGCTTCATCTGGCTCGCATCGCAGGACCAGGTCAACGGGAGCGACATCCTCTCGGAGGCCTGGCGAGATCTGAGCCCCGACGGAGGGACTCACGCCATAGCATCTTGACGAAAGGAGCCGAGAATGGCGGTCACGTTGAAAGAGGAAACCATCCTGCAGCGCTGGTCCCAGCTGGTCACGCACGCCGCGGAGCACGCGTACGACGTGCTCGAGGACGTCCAGAGCCATCTCCGCGACGCGGAGATCCCTGGGAAGTGCGAGTGGTCGCTGCAGGAAGTCCAGCAGAAGGAAGGGCTGTTCAGCAAGACGAAGCGAGAGTTCCTGATCGTGAAGCTGGAGCAGTTCAAGGACTATCGGATCTACGTGTCCGCCAGGGGGTACGGGAAGAGCCTCGACTGCTGCTGGTTCCTGACGGTCGAGCCAGGCTTCTTCAAGAAGATGGTCGCCGGAAAGCTCAGTGAGGTGGCCTCCGGAGGTGCGGTGAGTGACGCGGCATTGCTGTCGACGCCCAAGAACATTCTGCTTGAGCAGGACTTGAAGGCCTGGACTACCACTGTGCATCTCGCAGTCCAGTCAGCCATGGGATCGCTCTTCGATCGACTGCAGCGGCCGAAGGCCGAGATCACGCGCGAGAGTCAGGGGGTGATGTCGATCGCGTAGCCGCGGAAACAGAACGACCCGCGATCATTCGCGGGTCTTCGTGCAAGCGGCCGCACAGGGCGGCAGAGCACCTTGAGGAGGGGATTCGCTCTGCCGCCTGCCGTCGATGGCCCCCTCCTGAGGTTTCCGATCGGCGCATGGGCCAGGAGCTGAGTTTGCCGACCCAGGTTCCCGACCTTTCCGCGAAGCATGAACTGCGGTGGCGGCCATAGGGTCAGTGTAGCGCTGTTCCTTCTGCTTGAGAAGATGGCGCCTGTGGAAAGAGCTGACGCTCTTGCCCTTCAAGGGTCCGAACCGTTCGCTCGGAGAGGATGCGGCCAGGCGCTCGGATGGCCTTACGAGGTCGCGCGGTTTCGTAGCGACTGTCCGCGATCAAGACGACCTCGTGCCAATGCTCCGTCGCCCAGAAGAGAACGCGTGGCCGTCGACGACGCGGCGTCTTGACGAACACATCACGGGCCATCTCGCGGAGGTGATCGGCGCGCCGTCGGGAGTCCCCGACGAACAGGGCCGCGGCGCCATCCACGCCAAATCTGCGCTTCAGCTCTGCGGCATGCGCGGTGAGGTACGCGTGGTAGGCCTGAAATCGTCGGGTGGCTCGGGAACGGTTGCGGTGTGTCAGGTCGATCTCGACGAGGTAGAGCGTCTTTCGGCCGTCCGGCCAGGCGAGGACCGCGCCGGCATCGGGCTGGATCGTGGTTCTGCGACTCTCGCCGGGAAGGCGAACGGACACTCGCAGGTCAGGATGCGTCTGGTCGCGAAGAAAGGTCGTCATTTCGGGGGTACCCGTGCAGCCCACGGCGAGGATCGCGTGCAGTTTGGATATGGCGAGGCGGTGCGGGATCGTGGACGCGGCCTTCTTCTGCGCGCGGTGCCAGAGTGAGCTGGCCTGAGCGGTGTAGAGACGCGGAGGCAGGACGGCGCGAGCGCCACGTGTCGTGATCGCGTAGACGTACTGCTCGGATCCGAATCCGGAGACGTGGGAAGGGTAGTACCAGCGCTCGGCGTAGCCGGCGTGGTACAGGTCTCCGAGGTCGTTCCGGACTCTCTTGCTGCCCGCTCCAGAGCCGGCTGCGTAGAGGAGCGCCAGGATCTCCGCCGTTGCGTAGCGGATGTGGTAGAGGAGGATGAGGATCCTCGTGTGCCGCGGTTGGAGCCGGAAGCGCGTTGGTGGAACGCGGCGCAGCCGGCGTCGGCGGCTAGCGTTGGTGTTGTGCATGGGGATGGGGGGGGCGGCGTATGCGGGCTGAGTCCATGGATTGAACGTCGACGGCGCGCACCCTGATAACCTTTACAATCAACAGGTTAGCATCGAAAAGGAGATCGGGCAAGGTTCCTTGCACTTCGGTCTTGAAACGCAGCCGCTCGTGCGAATAGGCTTCGCGGACTCGTGGAAATCACAGCCGAAGGAGCGGGATGATGAGGCGATGGTCGTCGATGGCTCTGGCAGTACTCTGCGCAAGTGCTTCGGCAGCCGATGCAGACGACATCCTCACGGTTAGTTTCCCGAGAGGGATTCCGGTGTTCCAGGCTGGAGAGACCGTGACGGTGCCAGTCGCCCTGTCCAATCAGGAGTCAAGACAGGGCGTGCACCTGGCGATTGAGTTCGACACCGAGCGAATCACCTTGGATGCTGTGGTTGCCCATGACCGCCTCGGTCCGCCCATCGAGGTCCTGCAGACGGTCGACGCGGCAGGTGTTGTCCATGTCTTGGCGATGGATGATACACCTGAGCGCGCCGCACTGGCGCCCGGTGATCAGACAATCCTAAGCCTCAGATTCGTTGTGGGCGAGAACGTCGATGGCGCGGTGTTCTTTTCTCGCGATAACGTGGCCGTTGCGGGTGCTCTTGTGGCAGACGATGCCCTTTCGGAGATTGACCTCGGGGAGATCGTCTACAGAGGGGTGCGGCTTCAATCGCTGCCTGTTGAGGGGCTTGTCGCCTCAGAAGGTCCGAAGGGTGTTGTTGAGCTCCAATGGGGAGTCGGCGAGCGAAAGGCCACCGAACCGGATGCGGTGGCCACGCACATGAAGGTCTGTCGTGCTGCGAATGGAGGGCGTCGAGTTGAGCTTGGCACGATCGAGAATCCGCTCACCCAAGCAGGTTTCCTCGATGAGTTGCCGCGTGAGGTCGGTGAAGCGGGGGCCGTCAGGTACACGCTGTCGGCCTACTCGCCTGAAACCGGAGTTGAGGTCGAGGTTGGCTCGGTTGCATTGCATCTGGAGGGGACAACGTCTTCTCCTGTAGATGGTCTCCCAGAGCTGAACTTTGCCATGAGCCAGAATTTTCCCAACCCACTGAGCGGAAGGACCACGATCGGATTCCAAGTGCCACGTCGTGAGTGGGTTACGATCACAGTGTACGACGTTCGGGGGGCCGTTGTGCGGCGTCTGGTCCAAGGCGTTTTTGAGCCCGGTCGGCATGAGGTTGCGTGGTCAGGAGACGACGAGTCGGGCTCGCACGCGGCGAGTGGCATCTACTTCTATAGGTTTGAGTCTGGTGCGTTCACCAAGACGCGAAAGCTAGTCCTTCTCAGATGAGTGATCGCCGGCGGCGTGCCTTGGCGCAGTATGGGCGTGCCTTGACGTCTGACCTGAATTCTGGCGGTCCCCACAGGTGTCCTTCGGGGGTGGAGATGAGGCAACGGATCCGTTCACTCACTGCTTGGCCGAGGCTGTCCGGCACGTCACTCATGTTGGCGGTGGTTTTGGTGCTTTCGAGCAACGGGGGAGGCTACGGAGAGACTCCGCAGGGCGCTGAGTTTCACTCACCATCCGACGCATTGGGTGAAGCGAAGACTGCGACCGGCGGCAGCTCACTGACGGAACGAGTGTCGCTTGTTCCGCTAGGGAACGCGCTCGGCGATGTCAATGCGGATGGACTTGTGAATCTGCTCGACGTTCTCCGGGCGCGAGATATCGCGATTGGAGCGGGGCCTAGTCCAACCCAGCAGGAACTGGCAGAAGGGGACCTTGATCGGAGTGGGAGCATCGACCTCCTGGATGTCGAGAATCTGAGGAACGTCGTGGTTCGGCTTAGCGGCCTGCCACACGTAATCGATGGTGGAGGGGGGGCTGTTGAAGGGGCAGGTTTCCGGCTGTTGTTCGCTCCCGGCGAGATCGGCGCGCCGAATGTGTTGGCGATCGATCCGGTGTCGAGTGCTGACCTTGAACAGCGCGTCGGCGTCGACTTTGCCGCCCTTGGTGCGGATAGCAGCTTCTACATGTCCGGGTTCGACCTCACTTTCGAACAGCCGGACTTTGTTTGGCCGCCGGCGATGGAGATCAGCTTGGATGTGCTTCCGCCGTGCGAGCTGCAGGGCAGCAATCTGCTCATGGCCGGGAGGAGGGGGCCCACGGGCAACACGGAACTTGTGATGCTGGCAGAGCTGGAGGTCGTCGGGCCCAACAATCTCGCAAGTCCCGCGCCACCGTACCCTACATTGTCCTTGGGAGCTAGAGGCGGATCGACTTACTCGCCGTTTGAGATCGTGGAGTTGGAAGCGAACAACGTAAGCTTCAACTTGGCGTCCAACACCGTAGTCTTTGAGTCGTGGGACGGTACGGCAGCGTGGATGCATCCCACCGCGTTCTTGCCTGCTGGAGTCTCCGAGCCGTCAGAGATCATGGGCATTCGTGTTCCGGTGCCATGGCTGCCATCCGGACCGGCGTCAGTGTACCTTCGCCACAACGGTACAGGGCTGCAGAGTGGCACGATCGCTATTGACATCGCCCCGGTGCCGACGCCGTCGGTTGATGCAGATTCTCTCTTGGCAGCCTACTTCGAGACGGAGGTAGCGCTCCATCAGGCTGGGCTGGACTTGCTGGCGGCAAGTGGCCTGAAACCTGAGCTCAAAGCGTACTTGCTGGGTGCCGTTGACCTTCGAGAGACGGCTGAAGAGGTAGAGGCGGCGTTGCTGGCCGATCCCGACCTGGCGTCCTTTCGTGAGACAATGGCGGGCGCAATTGAGAGCTCCGGCGTGATCGCGGCAATGGAGCAGGCAATCGCGGGAGTCTCGGGGCAATCGGCGCAGATCGACCCTGAGACAGAGCAGTTCCTGGACTCCGTCTTCTGGGTTTCCGGGATCACCGCCACCATCATTACGTGCGGGCTGGCGACGGGAGGACTGGGCATTGGACTCTGCGCAGTTGCCCTCGCGGGGTCGGGCTGGTCGTTTTATAGGTTCGCGTCCAGCGGGGAGCTCCTGCAAGGCGGTGCACGCGTGCAAGGCGGTGCACCCGGACGATGGTACAGCCATGCGACCATGTTGAACACGGTGGGCGGAAGTCAGCCACTCCTGGTTGATCCGTCATTCGAGCCTCGCGGCTATCCCGGTTTCTGCATCAACATCTGGCAGCACAATACGAATGCTCGAGGGAGTGTCCTCCCCGATGCCGGCGGCGGAGACGGCTGTGACGGAGATCAGTGTTGCTCGGCGGGCGGCGGGTCCGGGGCCGGGGGCGGCTGTGGCGGCGACGGTGCACGGGGAGGTCTTGCGCCGGAGTTTCGGGAGTCTCCGTTGAAGCACGCGATCGTGACCCCGACAAACGGAGGTATTCCAGGCATTGTGGGAATCGTGGATGGCGCCGGGAGCTTCGCGATTCCTGGCTTGGCACCAGGGCAGGAGATCCATTTCGCTGTCTATGACCCAAAGTCTGGTTTGTTTGACCCGGATGCGGGGTCTGCCGTTGCTCCGAACGTCTCGGAGCAGGGCGCTTGGTTTAACGCGCCGCTGTTGTTTAGTGCCAATGATGACATCGAGACGTTTGGGTTGGCGATCGGCGAAGCGGTGTTCGACTCGGTTCGCGTGGCCAAGCAGCGATTTGAATACGTTGTCTTTGTCGGTGAGAGCGAAGTAGGTCGACAAGCGACGCTGGGGTTCTGTGCTGATGAGCCGCTTCGATTTGAGATAGTGGACCCCCTGGGCCAGACGGTACTGCTTGAGGGCGATTCCGATTCGGTGTTTCAAGACTCCCTTGTGTTCGGTATCGCTGGAGCCTATGTCATCAAGGTCGCATTTGGGCTGAGTCAGCAGGAGGCGAGGTTCAGTTTGGGTCTCTCTGAGCCTGGGCACTATCCCTTGGAGTACGTCGGATGTAATGCGTGCGATGTGCTACCGGACACCTTCGAGGTGCCCCGTGTGTTCCGGGCGACGGAAGTCTGCGATGGCGGGCTGAGTCTGGAGGCAGGTTCTACCATCGAGTTCGTGGAGGGCGGGACCCTGACTGGAGGTCCGATCAGCGGTCAGGCTGGCGTGTCCTTGAGGGGCGCTGGGTCTGGGACGGGACGGTCCGGGGAGGGGGCAGTAGCGCTTAGGGAAGGTAGGTAGTGGGACTGACTTGGGTTGATGTGCTGAAGCATCAATCGGCATGATGGTTTCGCAAATGCGTGTTCACGAAGGGCGGAGTGCACGATGAGAGTCCACGGTCGAAGTCGAACTCAGATCGCCCTGCGCTGGAGCGAACGGTGGTGGGACGGTTTGAGCGTAGGGAGATGGACTTTGCTGTTGGTCTTTGCTGCTACCGTCGGGGCTCCGCTGAGAGCTTGGGCGCAGGACCTCGTTGTGAGCGGGCCGGTCACGATTCCGCAGGACTCAACAGTAACCTCAGTAGAGATTCTCGATGGGGGCGTGCTCACCGTTGACGGAATCTTGACCGTCACCGGCGACTTCGTCGTTCGCAACGGGGGAAGGGCAACACACTCGACAGGAAATGCAGCCGGATTGCGCTTGGACGTTGGAGGCCATGTTGACGTGGAGTCGGGCGGGGACCTGTTCGCGAGTTCTCGCGGTAGCACGACTTCGCGATCCAACGGCCAGGGTGGCAGCTACGGTGGAGCCGGCGCTCATGCGTCCCCGGCTGCGGCCTACGGAGTGGTGGAAGAGGCTCTGTTGCTTGGGTCCGGTGGCGACGAAGGGACTCGAGGCGGCGGTCTGATCCACGTCCAGGCCGGATCGGTTCGGATCGACGGCGTAGTGACGGCGCGCGGTCAGAACGGCCCGTCGGTGAACTGTCTCTTCGGCAACTACCCTGGTGGGGGAAGCGGGGGCTCGATCCAGATCGAGACCGACCTGCTGGAAGGCACTGGCACGATTGCAGCGGATGGAGGACACGGATTCTGTACGTCGGGGATCGGTGGGGGTGGTGGGAGCGGTGGTCGGATTGTTCTTCGGTACGATGCGGCTGGGGCGACGTTCCCGGCGCTTCATGCGTACGGCGGTGGGGGCGAGGGGAACGCTGCGACGGCTTCTCGCCGGGGATCTGCCGGCACGATCTACCTCCGGCCGAGTCGGCTGGATGACGGTGTGCTCGGTGAGTTGATTATCGACAACAACAACTACGCGTCTGACGGTGACGCAGCGGTCCCGTTGTACACGGGATTGGCCGCTTTCAAAGCGATCATCGTAAGAGAAGATGGCCGCCTCACCGCGACGGGCGGCAGTAACATGGGTCCGTCTCTGATGGTGGAAGAGGCGATTGAGGTTTCGAATGGCGGGACCACCATTGCCATGACCGGCGTTGCGCTTGATGTGACCGCAGCCGGACGGCCGGACATCGATGTCGTGAATTCGGCCGTGTTCACTCTCGGCACGGGAAGTTCACTTTCTGCTGGCATGTCAGTTGGCGTGAACGGAGGGACTTTCACGACGCGTGTGGGCTTGGCGTTCGCCGAGTCGGCCGATCTCACGATGGCGGCAGGTACGTTCAACGCCGATACGACGTCTGTGATCACGATTCCGACCTTTGACGAGACCCACATTCAGGGCGGCCGGTTCAATCTCCGTTCTGGCTCTCGATTGGACGTCGCGTCGAATGCGGTCGTCATCGAGAGCGGCGTCACTTTCCAGAAGGACGGCCTTTTCGGGAACAGTGGGGACGAGATCGAGTCTCTGACCGTCCGTGGGCGGATGGAACATGCGACGGCGCGTGCCGAGGGACTGTATCTCAACGTATTCGGTGACCTCGTCGTAGAGTCTGGTGGGGAGCTGTTCGCGAGTTCTCGTGGGAACACGACTTCGCGGTCCAACGGTCAGGGTGGCAGCTACGGTGGCGCCGGCGCTCATGCGTCCCCGTCTGCGGCCTACGGAGTGGTCGAAGAGGCTCTGGTCCTTGGATCGGGCGGCGACGAAGGCACTCGCGGAGGCGGGCGGATCCATGTCCAGGCTGGATCCGTTCGCATCGACGGTGTCGTGACGGCACGGGGGCAGAATGGCCCGTCGGTCAACTGTGCGACAGGAAACTACCCTGGCGGCGGAAGTGGCGGTTCCGTCCAGATTGAGACCGACCTGCTGGAAGGCACCGGCACGATCGCCGCGGATGGAGGGCATGGCTACTGTACGGGGGGAATCGGTGGTGGTGGCGGAAGCGGTGGCCGGGTTGTCCTGCGATACGATGCGGCAGGAGCGACATTCCCGGCGCTGCATGCGTACGGCGGTGGCGGCCAGGGCAATGATCTCAACACCGCGTCTCGACGGGGTTCTGCCGGGACGATCTATCTCCGTCCGAGTCGTCTGGATGACGGTGTCCTCGGTGAGCTGATCGTCGACAACAACAACTACGCTTCGGATGCGGACACTGCAGCTCCGCTCTACACGGCGCTGAGTTCGTTTCTGTCGATTTCTGCGCGGGCGGATGGACGGTTGGTGGTTGTGGGGGGCGATGGAATCGGCGCATCGCTCGTCGTGGAGGAACCGATTGAGGTTCAGGGGGCTGGCAGTTCGATCGACATGACAAACCTGGCCCTGGATGTTCCCACGGCTGGCCGACCGGATATCAACGTGACGAGCTCGGGGGCGTTCACCCTTGGAGATGGCTGCTCGCTTTCGGAAGGGATGTCCGTTGGCGTGAACGGCGGGACGTTTACGACGCGAGTGAACGTGACTTTCGCTGAGTCAGCGGATCTTACACTGACGGCGGGTTCGTTCGACGTCCGAGGAGCGTCGGTGACGACGATTCCGACCTTTGACGAGACCCATATTCAGGGTGGTCGGTTTAACCTGTTTGCGGGTTCCCGGCTCGATGTGGGAGCGGACACGGTTGTCATCGAGAGCGGAGTGACTTTCCAGAAGGACGGGTTCCTCGGGAGTAGCGGCGACGAGATTGGATCTCTTGTGGTGCGCGGGCGGATGGAGCATGCGACGGGCCGTGCGGAGGGGCTCTATCTGAACGTGGTGGGGAGTCTTGCGGTCGAGTCTGGCGGCGATCTGTTCGCGAGTTCTCGAGGGACCACGACATCTCGCTCGAACGGTCAGGGTGGAAGCTACGGCGGCGCTGGTGCTCATGCGTCTCCGTCTGCAGCCTACGGAGTCGTTGAAGAGGCTCTGGTCCTTGGATCGGGGGGCGACGAAGGCAGTCGGGGTGGTGGGTTGATCCATGTGCAAGCTGGATCGGTCAGGGTCGATGGGGTCGTGACGGCACGCGGCCAGGACGGTTTCACAGGCAATTGTCTCTTCGGCAACTATCCTGGCGGCGGAAGTGGTGGCTCGATCCAGATTGAGACCGACCTGCTGGAAGGCACCGGCACGATCGCCGCGGATGGCGGGCACGGCTACTGCACGGCAGGGATCGGCGGAGGTGGCGGGAGTGGAGGTCGCGTTGTTCTGCGATACGATGCGGCAGGGGCGACGTTCCCGGCGCTGCATGCGTATGGCGGGGGGGGAGAAAACAACGCATCAACCCCGTCACGGCGGGGCTCGGCTGGCACGATCTACCTTCGGCCGAGTCGGCTGGATGACGGTGTCCTCGGTGAGCTGAT
Source organism: bacterium (assembly GCA_965216835.1). Lineage (GTDB taxonomy): Bacteria > ARS69 > ARS69 > ARS69 > ARS69 > BQJX01. Next base: position 1,351,041 of record OZ244210.1, read on the forward strand.
CGTCGACAACAACGACTACGCCTCCGATGCGGATGCGGCCGCGCCCCTGTATACGGCTCTTGCGTCCTTCGATCGAATCCGGCTCGAAGCCGGGGGCAAGCTGGACATCCCCTCGGGTGCTTCGTTCGACGTGAACGATCTGTCGGCGAGCGGCAGCTCGCAGGTCAACTTCGAAGGGGAGATCGAAATCCTGGCGGATCTGCAGGTCGACTCGGACAGCATTCTTAGGAGGCGGTAGCTCCGGTCCATCGAGAGATCTCTCGCGAGACCTTCTCCTGTGCCTGCATCAGGTGCGGGAGCAGGGCTCCGCGGGTGATGTATCCGGCACTGACCCCGCGCAGCTTGTGGTTCAGTAGAAGGTGAGCCTCCATGTCGCCGATTCCCGCGGCAACGGCCACCGTGCGCCAGGTCTGTCGAAGATCGCCGCCCCAGTGGCTCAGGACGGATCGGTCCTCCTTGTGCTCGGCGACGTGTCCCGACGCCGTAGCGGCAGGAAAGATCCAGACTGCAGCCTGTTCGGGATGCATGAGGCGTCCGGCTCGCCGTGCCCGGGCGAGCGAGCGCAGCATCTCGCGGCTCAGCGCGAGATCGAATGCTCGATCCGCCCCGCCCTTGGGATCCGGGAAGTGGAGGATCCGTCGAGACACATCCAGGTGCTCCCACTTCGCGCGCTTCAGAGCGCCAGGGCGTGAGCCGGATAGCAGCGTGAACCAATGGAACTCGCGGCGCACGGCGTTGTCGAACTTCATGAGCTGCTTGTACCACTTGGGTGCGGTGTCGGGGGTGAGCGCGGTGTCCCGTCGCTTCTCAGTGTTCCAGTCGACAGCCGCACACGGATGCTCGGAGGGAAGTCCTCGGTCGAGCCGCCGCTTGTGGGCGAATCGATAGACCGCCCGCACCGCGCGCATGACGCGGTTCGCGATGATCGGCCCCCGACTCGCGGTGATCTTCTGGTGCCGCTCGGCAACGAGATCCGGATCGTCCGCCAGCCGAGCCAGCGGCATGTCGAGCCAGTCGCCGATGTGCGTCCAGGCGAGCTCGTACGCCTCGAGGGTCCGCTCGGATCGGCCTTTCGAGATGAGGTGTCCGCGGTACCGGCTCCAGGCCTGGCGCAGCGTCAGCCGTGACTTCCCATTGACCTCGCCGCCGGCGGCCCGCCCGAGCCACTCGCGGGCGAGCTTGCGGGCGTCCCGGGTCGTCACGGCGCCGTGCCGACCGAGCGCCTTGCGCACGGTCTTGCCGTTCACGGCGGCCTGGGCGGTGTAGGTCTTGGTCCTGGCGCCGACGGTCACCCAGAATCCGGGAAGCTCGTCATCCAGTACGCGGTACTGGCCCTTGTCGGCCAGAGGCAGTCGTTCCACCGTCTCGTGGGTCAGGTGCTCGCGGGTCGAAGGCATCGTCCACCCCTCCCTTGCCCGTCACGTTCTAGTCACTTTTTAGTCACAGGTTTCGACCGCTGAGCCTGCCTAATCCTGATCATCGGAGCCAAACGCCGTCGAATTGAGGGCGTCGCAAGTGTCCGTATCGGTTAGGCTTAGCAGCGTCTCAGGGAAGGGGGCCAACCCCGGGCCTGGAACTTACAAGCAGGGGGTCGGGGGTTCGATTCCCTCTTCGCCCACCATCCTCTTCCGCGACGCGAGGCGGGGCCGCGGGTTCAGTCCGGGGGGATGAGATCCTCGTCCCTCACTGGAGCCGATGTCGGAGCGCAGCTTTCGATTCTGCCGAGCAGGAGCGCGCGCTCGGACAGGGAGTCCGTGCAGTCCAGGGCGGCCCGAAAGCTCTCGAGCGCGTCTTGAGTGTCTCCCTGCCGTCTTGCGAGCTCGCCTGCGACAGCGTGGTAGAGGTGATAGTGCTCCAGCCGACCACGATCCCGAACGGCGGCGAGCGCGGCTCGGCCCGCCGCAGGGCCATCGACCTCACCGACCGCGACCGCACGGTTGAGCTCCCAGACCGGCGATCGTTCGATCTCCAGAAGCTGATCATACAGCGCCACGATCGCCGGCCAGTTCGTATCCGCGAAGGTCGGAGCCAGGCAATGCTGCGCCGCGAGGGCCGCCTGGAGGTGATAGGCGGAGAGCGTTTCGCCGCGACCGGACCGGTCAAGGCAGTAGAACCCGCGGGCGATGGCTTCTCGATTCCAGAGCGTGCGATCCTGGTCGGCGAGAAGCAGGATCCGCCCCTCTCCGTCGAGTCGAGCATCGAACCGCGCGACGTGGAAGTGCTGCAAGGATAAGAGGGCCCACGTCACGGGCGTTCCGTGCGCAGAGTCCGCGAGGAGTTCCGTCAACCGGATCGCCTCCTCACACAACTCGCGACGGATGAGATTGTCGGTGTGTCCGGAGGAGTACCCCTCGTTGAACAGGAGATACAGTGCTTGGTGCACGGCGTTGGTCTCGGACGGCAGGGGTGGGGCCTCGGCGGAGGTGGCAGGGTCCAGTCTCGCGAGAGCACGACGGGCGCGAGCGCATCGCTTCTGCGCGGCTGCCTCCGAGACGACCAGTGCGTTCGCGATCTCACGGGTGCTCAAGCCGCACAGCAGCTTCAGGATGACGGCGATTCGCGATTCGAGGGTTAGTTCCGGAGAGCAGCATGCGAACATCATTCGGAGCTCGCTGTTGGCGATTTCCTTTCGGAAGCACGGTTCGTCCTCGCGCTGCCGGTTTCCGACCAGCGTGGCCTCGAACTGGGAGATGGCCGGCTCAAGCCGCGCCGCGGTGCCTTCGCGTTTCAGTGCATCGAGGGCGCGGTTCTTCGCGACCCGGAACAGCCAGGCGGTCGGATTCTCAGGGCGCGCACCGAACCTCCAGGTTGCCAGCGCTTCCAGAAGTGCTTCCTGGACCACGTCCTCGATGAGTTCGATGCGGTGGAATCCGATTGACCCCGAGAGCGTCGCGACGAGACGTCCGTAGGAACGTCGGAAGAAGTGCGCCACAAGGTCGCTTGCACCGTCCTCGGTCGCGGTCCCTTCGTCTTCGCGCCTCTCCGACGGCGGCTCGGTCCGCGGCATCTACGTGCGCAGCGGCCGAATCTCGACCGTCATTCCCGGATGTTCGAGGCCTGGGCAGGCCTTCGCATACTCCGCCGCCTCGTCGAGGCTCGCACATTCGACCACGAAGTAGCCGCCGATCAGCTCCTTCGACTCGGCAAAGGGCCCGTCCGAAATGGCCAGCTGCGAGTCCACGACCTTGCCGCCCTCCGCCAGCGGCGAACCCCCTTTCAGTGCGTCACGCTCCGCGAACGACTTGGCCCACCTGGACCATCGCTCCATCAGTTTTTGCATCTGCTCGGGAGACAGGCTCTGCTTCTGTGACTCGATCCCGCGGAAGATGTACATGTACTCGGGCATGACTCGCACTCCTCATCCGTGCTCGATCAAGCCGAGCGCCGCACCCGTGGGGTCAACGATCACGCCGAAGAACCCGTTGCCGGGAATGGGGGTCTTCTCCCGGAGGATCGTGCCGCCGAGAGCCTGCGCCCTTCTCAGCGCAGCTCCGACATCGTTCACCTGGACGAACGAGAGCCAGTGAGCACTCTCCGAGGAGGGGCTGCTCATCATACCACCGCCGACACCCTCGCCGACCTGAATCAGGGAGTAGGTGGTCTCCCCCATGGGAACGTCCGTGACCTGCCAGTCGAACAGCTCGCTGTAGAACTCCTTGGCGCGCTCGAGGTTGGACGTGTGAAGCTCGATGTGTGTGAACGGATTCGCCATCCTGCGTCTCCTTGCTTGAGGGTCGTCACCCACTAGACGATCGAGGAGACACGGATCGGACACGCGACGGGCGGCCGGTCCGATCGAGGTCAGCGGGGAGGAACGTCTCGGGCTCACCATCTTGAACGCTTGCTCGGGGAGTCCGGGCCAACGGGGAGGCTCCCCAAAGCACGTGGGAGACGGCCAGCGGCGCCACCAGCCTCAGGAGGTTGCGGAGTTCCGACCCTCTCGCATGAAGGCTGCGGCCAAGGCGGGGACGGAGTGCTCGTGAGGGGGGGCGCGCTTCTGAGCCGCGCGTCCGTCACTCCCGCGGGCGCGAGTGCAGGTCGCCGGGGGCGGCCATGCCCCCCGAGAGCACGAGCTTCAGGGCCTCCTCGACCTCGAGATCCACGTAGTGGAGATCCCCCACCGGGACGGCGATCAGCGCCCCGGACGTCGGGACGGGGGGATTCGGGATGAAGACGTTCGCGAGCCGGATGGACGTCTCGCCGTCGTGGCGAACCGTGTAGCTCGTCACGAATCCGTACGAGTACGTCCCGCGCCGAGGGACCTCGACCATCACGACCTCGCGGAAGGCACCTTGCTTGGAGAGCGTGGCGCTCTCCACGACTTCCTTCGAGGCGCTGTAGATGCGGCGGACCAGGGGAACCCGGGAGAACAACCCCTCGATCACCGCGATGATTCGGGCTCCGAGATAGTGTGTGGCGATCATCCCCAGCAGCCAGAGCAGGATCAGCGTCGCGATCACGCCGAGGCCCGGGATCTGCCGTCCGATCAGCGACCCGATCCATGGCCCGAGCACCGCGTCCAGGGTGCGGAACAGGAAGCGAAGCGCCAGGAACGTCGCCACGGCCGGGACCGCCACGGCGATGCCGGCGAGGAGCGCCCTTCGGGCGCCTGAAGTCCAGCGGCTCACCGTCGACCTCCCGCTCTTGTCGTTGAAGTCAGCCGACACGCCACATTGCCCCGACGTAGATGACGTATCCGGCGAGCAGGAAGCCGCCTTCCCACCGGGACACGACTCCTCCGGACCGAAGGATGGGAACCAGGGCCAGCGTGGCGGCCAACATGATCGGCGTGTCCCTCCACAGCACCATCGCGCTCACCGACTGGGGAGTCACCACTGAACACAATCCGAGGATCCCGAAGACGTTGAAGATGTTCGAACCAATGACGTTGCCCACGGCGATGTCCGGAGAGTCTCGCATGGCCGCGACGAGCGAGGTGACGAGCTCGGGCAGGGAGGTGCCCGCCGCCACGATCGTCAGTCCGATGACGAGCTCAGAGACGCCGAGGTCTCGCGCGAGGGCGAGAGCGGCGCCGACGAACAGCTGAGAGCCGAAAACAAGCATTGCCAGACCCGCCGCGACGGACGTCACGTGGATCCACGTGCGATCGAACCGCGAGGTCGACCGCGGCGGCAGGGCCAGGGCCGAGGTCAGCTCCCGGTCGGCGAGCTCTCGCTGCCCGACTGCGTCGCGCTGTCCGCTGTGGTAGGCGGCGTAGACGTACCCGCCCAGGATCGCGAGGAACGCGAGGCCGAGCCATCGGGGAAACGCGCCTCCCGTCGCGAGGACCAGCCAGGGCATGCCGGCGGCCACGATGGCGACGAGCAGGTCCCGTCGCACGGCGGCGAGTCGGATCCGGATCGGCCGGTAGACTGCGGTCAGCCCCAGGATGACCGCGATGTTGAAGATGTTGGAACCCACGACGTTGCCCACCGCGACGTCGCTGGAGCCCGACAGACTGGCTCCCAGTTCTGGCGTCGACGTCCCGAATCCGACGATGGTCAACCCGATGAATAGCGGCGAAACGCCGGCCCTTCTGGCCAGGGAAGACGCGCCTCGAACGAGCGCTTCCGCCCCCAGCGTGACGAGTGCCAGAGAGAGAAACAGAACGAGCACCTACGGTCCCCTGGAAGAACGTGATGAAACTGGACCAAGTGGCACCGTCAAGCCTCGATCATGCGACAGGGCGCGTGGTGTGGGAAGAAGAGAATCATCCTCGGTCATTCGACTCCGATCTGCTGCTGCTTCGCCTGCCACTCCCGGTCCTCCCCGCGGGGGCGTTGCAAACCGGGGACATCGCGGGGAAGCCTCCTTCCCCGTGCCCATCACGAGTGTGAATGTCCGTTCGTCAGACTCACCCGGTCACGGACCCGCCCCTCCCCAGCAGGCGATAGATCGCCGGCAGGACCACCAGCGTCAGCAGGTTCGCTGAGAGCACGCCCCCGACGACGACCGTGGCCAGCGGTCGCTGCACCTCGGCCCCGACGCCGGTGTTCAGCGCCATCGGGACGAACCCGAGACTCGCCACGAGCGTCGTCATGAGGATGGGGCGGAGCCGGACGAGCGCGCTCTCCCGGATGGCGGCCGACAGTTCCATGCCGTCGTCGGCCAGGCGTCGGATCGTCGAGACGAGGACGAGCCCCGCCAGCATCGCGACGCCAGACACCGCCACGAAGCCGACGCCCGCCGAGACCGTGAACGGCATCCCCCGGATCCAGAGCGCCAGGAGCCCGCCGAGCGTCGCGAATGGTGCGCCCGTGAAGATGATCAGGGCGTCCCGGAGCGAGCCCGTGCTCGTGTACAGCAGGAAGAGGATGAGGGCGAGGGCCAGCGGAACGACGATGCCCAGGCGCAGTCGCGCGCGCTCCAGGTGCTCGAACTGTCCGGAGAACTCGACGAAGGAGCCCGCCGGAAGGTCGACCTCGTCCAGGACGCGCTCCCGGGCCTCCTCCACGAAGCTGCCGACATCCCTTCCGCGCACGTTGCACTGGACCACGATCCGCCGACGCTGCCACTCGCGCGTGATCGTGGACGGCCCCTCGGTCTGCCGGATCTCCGCGAGCGCTTCCAGCGGAATCCGCTCGCCGGCGGCCGTCGGGATCAGGATGCGACGGATCGACTGGACGTCCTTTCGGTACTTCTCCGGAAGCCGGACGACGAGGTCGAAGCGTCGCTGATCCTCCCGGATCTCGCCGACCTTCACGCCTCCGATCGCCTCGACGACTTCCAGGACGTGCCGCGCGGAAACGGCGTACCGGGCGATGGCGTCCTGGTCGACTCGGACCTCCAGGACCGGCTGTCCCGTGATCTGCTCGACGTAGACGTCCGCGCTTCCGTCGATGTCCTCGATCACCGCGCCGACCTCGGCGGCCTTGGCGCGCAGCATCTCCAGGTCGTCGCCGAAGATCTTGATGCCGAGGTCGGTGCGGATTCCCGCGATCATCTCGTTGACGCGCAGCTCGATCGGCTGCGTGAAGATGATCCGCTGGCCGGGCAGTCCGGCCAGCTCCTCGCTCATCAGCTCCACCAGCTCGTCCTGGTGCGTTGCTCGCGTCCACTCGTCCCTGGGATTCAGCGTGATGAAGGCATCCGAGAGTTCGATGCCCATGGGGTCCGTCGCCACCTCGGCGGTTCCCGTGCGGACCCACACGTGGCGAATCTCATCCGGGTACTTGCGGAGAAGGACCTTCTCCAGCTGTCCGCCGTAACGGACCGACTCCTCCAGCGAGACGCCGGAGAGCCGGACCGTGTTGATGACGATCCCCATCTCGGAGAGACGCGGGATGAACTCCGAACCGATGCGCGTGGTCACGAGGCCGCCGGCCAGGAGCAGGATCACCGCGCCCGCCACGATGGGAGCGGGGCGGGCCACGGCGACGTCCACGACCGGCCGGTAGAGCCGCTTTGCGAAGCCGACCACGCGGGGTTCGCGGTCCCGGATCCCGGAGCGGAGGAACAGGCTGGCGAGCACCGGCATCAGTGTCAGGGAAAGGACGAGCGAACCGCCCAGCGCGAACAGCAGCGTGAGCGCCATAGGACGGAACAGCTTGCCCTCGATTCCCTCCAGCGTCAGGACCGGCAGGAACACGATGGCGATGATCAGCTCGCCGTACATCGTCGGCTTGCGCACCTCGATCGCGGCGTCCCGCACCGTCTCCAGCACCGATCCTCTTCGCTCCGGATCCGCCAGGCGGCGGACGCTGTTCTCGATCATGATCACGGAGCTGTCGACGATGAGGCCGAAGTCGATCGCGCCGAGACTCATGAGACTGCCGGCGATGCCGAACCGCAGCATGCCGTTGAACGCGAACAGCATCGACAGGGGGATGGCGGCGGCCACGATGAGCCCTGCCCGAAGGTTGCCGAGGAAGACGAAGAGGACCGCGATGACGAGGAGTGCGCCCTCGAACAGGTTCTCCTGCACGGTCTCCAGAACCTGGTCGACGAGCTCCGTCCGCTCGTAGACCGGCGTGACCTCGACGCCCTCGGGCAGCGTCGTCCGGACCTCCCGGAGGCGCGCCTCGAGGCGCTGCGTGACGTCGTGGCTGTTCTCTCCCATGAGCATGAATCCGAGTCCGAGGACGACCTCGCCCTCCCCGGACGCTGTCGCGGCGCCGCGTCGGATCTCGTATCCCTCCCGCACCTCGCCGACGTCGCGGATGCGGATCGGAACGCCGTCGTGCGCGGTGATGACGATGTTCTCGATGTGGCCGAGCTCCGTCGTCAGCGCGACACCCTGGACGACCTGGAGTTCGCCGGCCTGCACGATGTAGCCGCCGCCGACGCTCAGGTTGTTCCCCTCGACCGCGCGGAACACGTCGTCGAGCGTGAGGTCGTGCTTGACCAGGCGCGAGGGGTCGACGAGGACCTGGTACTGCTTCTTCTCGCCTCCCCAGGTGTTGACCTCCGCCACTCCGGCCACGGAGCGCAGCCGCGGCTTGATGACCCAGTCGTGGAGCGTCGTGAGCTCCATCAGCGTGTGACGATCACTGCGGACCACGTAGTGAAAGATCTCGCCGAGTCCGGTGGCGACGGGCCCCATCTCGGGACGCGCGGAGGACTCCGGCAGCTCCACCGTCTGCAGCCGCTCCATGACGAGCTGCCGCGCGAGGTAGATGTCCGTCCTCTCCTCGAACGTGACGGTGACCTGGGACAGCCCGAACTTCGAGATCGAGCGAACGTCCGTAAGACCCGAGAGCCCGGCGATCTCCTGCTCGATCGGGAACGTGATCTGCTGTTCGACCTCGAGCGGGGAGAGGGCGGGGACGTTCGTGTTGACCTGCACCTGCACCGGAGTCGTGTCGGGGAAGGCGTCCACGGGCAGGCGGGAGAGCGCCACGAGGCCGGAGATGACGACCAGGATCGACAGGATGATGACGACGGCGCGGTGCTCCAGGGACCATGTGATGATCGCGTTGAGCATTCTTCGTTAGGCCCCCGGGTCGACTTCGCAGCAGCCCGCTCCGATGCTGCCCTTCAGGATCTCGGTCTTGAGCAGGAAGCTCCCCTGGGTCACGACCTCCTCGCCGGCCCGGACGCCGCTCAGCACCTCGTAGACGCGGCCCGTATCCACGCCGAGCCTCACCTTGCGGGGTTCGTAGAGGACTTCGGAGCGTTTCACGAAGACGACGTTGCAACAGCCCTCCCATTGAACGGCGTCGACCGGTACGACGAGCGCGGGGTGATGGTCACGGACCGCAAGGGACGCGTTCGCGAACATGTTGGCGCGGAGCAGACCGTCCGGGTTCTCGACCTCGACGCGGGCCTGAAGCGTCCGGGTCCGGGGATCGACGTGGGAGGAGACCCACGTGACCAGGCCGGGCACGGTTCGCCCGCGCAGCCCGTCCACCTGGAGGACGGCGGCCTGTCCGACGCGGACGTCGAGGATGTCCGATTCGAAGACATCCACCATCGCCCACATCCGGGAGATGTCGGCGACGGCGACGAGGGTCCCTTCGGGCCGCACGACCTCGCCGACAGCGGCCTCGCGCTCGACCACCCGGCCTGCGAACGGCGCGGAGAGGACGAACGTGGGGCTCGTGTCCCCACTCCGGGCGACGTCGGCGATCCGCTCCCCGGACAGTCCGAGGCGCAGCAGCTCCTGCTCGGTGCGGGACACCGCAATGCGCCCCTCGGCGAGTTCCGTCTCCGCTTCCTGGACGGCCCGCTCCGTGCCGGCGCCCTGCTCGAGCAGCCCCGACTCCCGTTCGTGATTGCGCTCCTTCAGCTTCAGTGCAGCCAGCGCCTGGAGGTACGCCGCCTTGGCGCCGCCAAGCTCGGCGGACCGGACCGTGACCAGTGGATCTCCGGGCTCGACGGAGTCGCCGAGGTCCCGATGCACCTCGGCGACGATTCCGGGGACCGCGGAAGAGAGGCGGGCATGGAGGTCACCGGCGTACTCCAGGCGGGCGTTGCACTCCAGCGTCTGCGAGACGGATCGTTCCTCCACGGCGGCCAGCTCGAGCCCGGCGTCGCGGGGAACCTCCTCGGAGTCGAACTGGATCACGAGTTGCTCGGTGGAGCAGTGAACCTCGGGGGGGATCCGACTGCGGGGCACGTCCCGTCCCGTCTCCTCCGGGTGAAGGTGAGGCTCCGGGACGGACGCGTGCTCGTGCGCCCGATCGAGTTCCGGGTTGCAGAGATAGCACTGCGATTCGGGGCGATCATGGCCGGCGCACCAGTCACCCGTCGCCTGGAAGGCCGGGATGAGGGCCGGGTTGCACCGGTAGCAGTACGCCTCCGGTACCTCGTGACCCTTGCACCAGCCGAGGCTCTCGACGAGGTCCGGGTGGCACCAGACGCAGAACGACTCCGCGATCTGATGTTCCTCGCAGAACGGCGCCGCGTCGGCCGCGACGGCCTCGGGCGGCTCGGCGCTGCGGTGTGGTTCGCTCTCTCCGCAGGCGGCGAGCAACGTCGCCGCGAGAACGGAAAGCGGGAGAGCGAGAAGTCTTCCGGCCATGGAGGGTCTCCTTAGTCCTGGTAGGGTCCGAGCCCCGCGAGGCGCGCCAGCTCCGCCGTGGCCCGTTCCACATCTCGTTCGAGCTCCAGCGTGCGAATCCGCACGTGGGCGAAGGTCTGCTGCGCATCGAGCAGCTCGAGGAAGGTCAGCGAGCCGGCCCGGTAGGCCGCTCGCGCCTGATCGAGGCCCCTTGCTGCCGCGGGCTCGATGGACTCGCGGTGGGCGGCCAGCTGCTGCGACGCCACGGAACTCTCGCCGACCGTCGTCCGAAGGCGCGCCAGCAGCTGCTGTCGTCGGGCGAGGGCCCACTGCTCCGCGCGCCCGATTTCGGCGCGAGCCTCCTCGACACCGCCCTGGTTCCGATCGAACAGGGGCAGGTCCAGCGCGACGCCCGCCTCGACGAACTCCTCGTCGAACGCGATCTGTCGGCCGATGCCGGCCCGGAGTAGGAGATCGGGAAGCCGGCGAGCCCGTGCCCTGCGGTGCGTCGCCTCTGCGGCCTCCACCTCGCGCTGCGCCGCGATGATTCCCGGATGGGTCGAGAGCATCCGGTCGATGAGCGTCGTGGTGTCGCCCGTCACGCCCGCGAGCGTCGGGGCCGCCAGTCGGTCGATCGGGACGGCCAGCCCGCCGAGTAGTGCCCGGAGTTCCTCGGCGGCGCCCCGTCGCTGTGCATCGGCCCGCTCGCGTGCCATCTCCAGCTCGTACCGGGCCAGGAGCGCACGCGTCGCGTGGGCCTCCGGTACCGCGCGGGCCTCGAAGCGCTTGCGGGCGATGTCGTGGGTGCGGCCGGCTTCCTCCACGAGTCCGTCCAGCGCTTCCGTTCGGGCCCGTGCGTGCCGGATGTCGATGATCAGCGTGTGGGCCCGTCCGCGAATCTCCCGGCGAACCTCGTCCGCCCGTTCCTCCTCCGCGCGAAACTCGGCCTTGAGTGCGGCCTTGGCGGGACCGCGCCGATTGCCGAGCAGCAGCGGTTGCTCGATCTCGAGGACCTGCTTGCGGTCGTCGAAGTCGTCGACCGACGCCTCGTCGATCCCGATGCCGATCGTGGGATTGGCGTAGGTCCCGACCTGCCGCAACTGCCCCGCGGTGGCGGAGACGCCGGCCCGCGCGGCGGCGATCTCCGGGCTCGAAAGGTCGACGAGCCGGAAGAGATCGGCAAGCTCGATGCGAGCCCGGCCGAGGATCGAATCGATCTCGGGGGTGCGCTCGGAACCGGATGCCGGTGCCGGCACGCCGGCCAGCGCGGCGCCGAGCAGAACGGTGGGCACGATGCGGCCCATGCGCATGGGGATCCTCCGGGAGGATGACGGTCGCACGCGCGCGGCGACGGCCGCACACGACGGATGGGAGGGAACGATCTAGCGGGGGAGGGTCAGCCGCGAGGAGGGTGGTCGACCGCTCCGGGGGCGATCGCCGTCGGGCTGGGACGGGTCCGCGTGGGGGGCACGGCCGTCGTGGTGGGGCCGGTGAGGCCCGCCGGACTCTCTCCGACGAGGGCGGGCACGCCGCCGCAACAGGACAGCGGGCATCGCCGGCAGCCCTCGGGACAGCAGTCCTCCGGAGTCTCCGAGGTCTCCGCTTCCGGGTCGGGGGGCGACGGGCAGCAATCGCTCGTCTCCGCCGTCGCCTGGTGCGGGGCGAGGTCGGCCGCCGCGAGGAGCGGGGGCAGCGACAGCACGTGCACCATCAGCACGAGCGCAGCGAGAATGAGCCGAATTGCCGTCGTCACCGCGTTCCCTTCGAATCGAGCCGGATCGGAATGCGCGCTACCTACCACTCCATAGTAGGCTCATCGACCGCAAGGAACAAGATCCCAAGGGTTCGAGGAGCGGGGTCAGCTCCACGTGACCCGGAGGAAGCGCGGATCGTCCAGGAAGCGCTCCAGCACAGGGGCGTCGGCTCCCGCGTGCCGCGAGCGAAGCGCCAGGGTCGCACGGCACTCCCCGGTGGCCGGATGGCGCGTAACTTCACGGTGCTTGATCACGATTTCCTCTTGCCGGAGCAGGCCCTCCACTTCGTCGAGAAGCGCGAGGTCTCCCTGCCAGTCGAGCTCGAGCGAGTGGTAGCGGTCCACCCGGATCGGGAGATTGTGGAGCGCGTAGAGCGCCAGGAGAACCAGCACGGTCAGGGAGACGGCGATCGTGTACTCGCCCAGTCCGGTGGTGACGCCGACCGCGGACACCACCCAGATGGACGCCGCCGTCGTCAGGCCGCGCACGAAGTCCGGGCTCTTGATGATTGTGCCCGCGCCCAGGAAGCCGATGCCGGTGATCACTCCGGCCGCCGCCCGGGCGGGGTCGAGGCGGATGGCCGACTCCGCGCCGACGGTGAACTCCACCGAGAGCTTCTGGAACGCCACGATGACGGCCGCCGATCCGAGGCACACGAGGATGTTCGTGCGCAGGCCGGCGGGTCTTCCCCTGATCTGACGTTCGAGACCGATCAGGCCGCCCAGCAGCATCGCCAGCAGCAACCGGCTCACGAAGACGGCGCTCCCGGTGATGCCCGCGAACAGGTCTTCCACTTCGCCGCTCCTTCGAGCGTCGACGCCGGAGGACCTCCGCACGCCGGACGCTCTAGCGGCATCGTAGCGGGCCGGGCGCCGTCGTCAAGCACGACGCGTCCGCATCGGCCTCCCGCGCCGTCGCCCGCCCCGCCCGGCGCGGCCTGCGCTACCGGCCCGCGAGTTGTCGCTTCAGCTCGTCGATCTCCTCCTGCTGCTCCTTGAGCGCCTCCACCAGCACGGGAATCATCGCGGCGTAGTTCACGTAGTGGAGCCCCGCCTCGTCGATCTGCACCGCCTCGGGCACGTGCTTGACCAGCTCCTGGGCGAGGAAGCCCGTGCCGCGACGGGGGGCGTCGCCCTTCGCGATCTCCTCGGCCTCCCGCTTGAAGTCGTACGACACGCCCTCCACCCGACGGAGGCGATCCAGGGCGTTCTCCACGGGCTGGACGTTCTCCTTGTGGCGCGCGTCGCTGACCGTCACGAAGTTGCCCCCCGTGTCGATGTACGCGCGCCGGGCGGTGGTGTACACGGTGGTGCCGGTGGAGTTGAAGGCGTCCTCGTCGCAGAAGTTGACGAGCTGCCGGTCGCCGGGCGACCAGATCACGACCGCGTCCCCGTCGGCGTAGAAGCCGCCGGTCTCCGTCGAGCCCTCGTGCGTGGCGAGCAGCACGTAGCCGCCGCCGTCGCCCAGGTTCTGCGAGCCGAAGCCGTGGTCGTACGCGTTGTCGTTCTTCAGCTTGACGCCCAGTGTACTTCCGCCGGTGAACGTCGGCGTGCCGTCATTGTGGAGGTACATCGCCCCGCCGTCGTCCTCGACGTGCAGCAGCTCCAGCAGCGTCGTCTCCGTTCCGATCCCGACCTGATCGCTCCGGACGAGGAACGTCGGCGCCTCCCGACCGAACCCCACCATGAAGGACGACGGGATGTTGTTGACGAGCGGGACGCTGAGGTCCGGCCCGGCCCCGAACACCAGGGAGCGCGATGCCGTGGCGGTCACGAACGATCCCATCGCTACCGAGGCGTAGCCGGACGCGAACGTGAAGTCGCCCATGCTGACCGACGAGCCGCCCGTGGCGCCGGACTCGATCCCGAACGCGAAGGACGCCTGCCCCCCGGCGTTCGTGTTGACGCCGCCGGCGAACGACCACGAGCCGACGTTGCCGGGATCCCAGTTGCCCAGCTGATCGCGGCCGAAGCGCAGCGCCATCTTGTCCTCGTCCCAGAACAAGCGGGAACCGGTGTCCTGTCCGTACACGTTGAAGTCGTGCCCGGCCGTGTCCGCGCCCACGTTCACCGGGCCGCGCACGTCCAGGCGCGCGGCCGGCGCACCCGTCCCGATCCCGATGTCTCCGGTGACGCGAACGAGGTCCGGTCCGGCGACCATCCAGTCCCCGTCGTCGGCGATCGCAACCTCGGCCGCATCGGCGATGGCGGCGCGCATCGCGAAGGGGGTAGTCAGGAGCTCCGTGCGCGGAAGCGCCGTTCCGCCGCCCACGGTGATCTGCAGCCAGAGGTCGGTGGGGCCGAAGATGGGCAGCGGCAGCGGGACGTAGCGTCCGAGCTGGATCGAGAAGACGCCGCTTTCCAGCGGGACGCCCAGGTGCGACTCGGGGCCCCAGAGGGAGCCGCCGCCGGTCGCCTTGTCGAAGATCTCGGCCTTGATGTCCACCGGGCCGGGCAACGGGTCGCCGCCGCCGTCCTGAAGGAATCCCTGGAAGGGGATGCGATCCGGCACGGCCAGCGCGGGGCCGACGGTCTCGGCCCGGTCGTTCGTCTCGGCGCGATCGAGGGCCGCGGCCGGCGACAACGTCAGCGCGACGAGGATCGCCGCGGCGCCGCATGTCGCCGCGCGATCGCGAAGAACCTTCTTCATGGGAACTCTCCTTGAGGTCTCGCCGTCCCGCCGGCGAGGAGGGAGGAGCTAGCGGACCTTCAGCATCTTGCGCGTCTGCGACCAGTCGCCCGCCGAGAGGCGCGTGAAGTACACGCCGCTGGCCACGAAGCTTCCCGCGGAGTCACGGCCGTCCCACACCACGGAGTACCGGCCCGGGTGGCGGACTTCCGCGGCGAGCACGACCACGAGCCGGCCCGTCACGTCGTGCACGGCGAGGCGGACGGGGGAGGCGCGCGCCACGCTGTACGTGATCGTCGTCGCGTCGCGGAACGGATTGGGCGCGGCCATCCTGAGGCCGTTGGAGAACGGCGCGGCGATGTCGGGCGGCGCCGGGAAGCCGGTGGCGATGAGGCGCCACGACCCCGGCCAGAATCCCTGGTCGAGCGTGGTGGTCTGACCGGCGATCCGGCCGACGACGCCGGCCTCGCCGACGGTGGCCAGGAGCGTGAGCCCGCCGCCGGACACCGCCATCGTCCCGCCGGAGCAGGCCGACTTCAGCAGCACCTGGGCGGAGACGGGAGAGGTCAGGCAGAGGAGGGCGAGGGTCCAGCCGACCGTCGCCGCACGTTGCGAGGAAGCGGGGACCACGAGTCACCTCCTTGAGAACGAGGTGATGGCAGCGTAGGAACGGCTCAGGCGGCAGGTCAACCGGCGGGTCGGTCGACCTGTCCGACCTCATGAATGGGGATGCTCCGAACGCAGACGATCCGGATCCTCCGGACCGCCGGCCGCGGCCAGGCCCTCGCCGACTCCGTCGTCAAGGGCCGTGCGAAAGGCGTGATCACCCCGTGGACGCGGGGCCGGGCCGGAGATAGCTTCGGATTGCCGTGAGGGCATCGGTCAGGGCCGCCCGCGAATTGCCCAAGGGTCTTCTCAGGTGCGGGGGGTGTCGGCGGCGCGGGGCGTCGGCCGCGTTCAGCAAGGTCCCAGAGGGTTCGAAAAGGGGGCTTCGATGGCCACCGAATCCATCGCCAAACCGCATTCCTACAACGCGTTTCGAAGCGCCCAGGATCAGTTCGACCGGGCGGCGGCTCTGATCGGCCTCGACGAGCCGATGCGGCATCTCCTGCGGGAGCCGGTCCGCGAGTACTCGTTCGCGATCCCCGTGAAGATGGATGACGGGAGTTCCCGCGTCTTCCGCGGGTTCCGCGTCCAGCACAACGACGCTCGAGGGCCCGGGAAGGGCGGAATCCGCTTCCATCCCCAGGAGACGCTGGACACGATCCGAGCGCTCGCCATGTGGATGACCTGGAAGTGTGCGCTCGTGGACATCCCGCTGGGCGGGGCCAAGGGCGGCGTGATCTGCGACCCCCACGACCTGAGCGCGCGCGAGCAGGAGCAGATCTGCCGCAAGTGGGTGCGCCAGATCGTGAGGAACGTGGGCCCGTCCATCGACGTGCCGGCGCCGGACCTCATGGTCTCGCCTCAGCACATGCTCTGGATGCTCGATGAGTACGAGGCGATCATCGGCAGCCGGGTTCCGGGCTTCATCACCGGAAAGCCGGTGGGACTCGGCGGCTCGCTGGGTCGGACGGAGGCCACCGGCTACGGCGTCGCGTTCACGGTGCGGGAGGCCCTGAAGGTCCTGGGCTTGCGGGCGACGGATACGCTCGCCAGCGTGCAGGGTTTCGGGAACGTCGCGCAGCACGCGATCCGCCTCTACCAGCAGCTCGGGGGGACCGTGGTGTCCGTCGCATGCTGGGACCAGGCGGACCAGAGGGCGTACACGTTCCGCAAGAAGGACGGCATCGACCTCGACGTGCTGCTCGGGATCACCGACCGCTTCGGCGGGATCGACCGCGCGAAGGCGGTGGAGCTGGGCTACGAGGCGCTGTCGGGCGATGCGTGGCTCGAGCAGGAGGTGGACATCCTCATCCCCGCCGCGTTCGAGAACCAGATCCACGGCGACAACGTCGGGAACCTCCACCAGCGGGTCAAGATTCTCGCCGAGGGCGCCAACGGACCGACGACGGCCGAGGCGAACGAGGTTCTCCGCGATCGCGGGACCTTCATCCTGCCGGACTTCCTCGCCAACGCCGGCGGCGTCACGGCCAGCTACTTCGAGCAGGTCCAGAGCAACATGAACTACTACTGGGGGAAGGACGAGGTGCTCGGGAAGCTCGACGTCAAGATGACGTCGGCCTTCATCGCCGTGCACGAGATGGCGGAACGGGAAAAGCTCTCAATGCGGGATGCTGCGTATGTCATCGGAATCACGAGAGTCGCCGAGGCCTGCCGGGAGCGTGGTTGGGTCTAGCGCGGAGGCTCGATTCGAACGGGTCTTCTTCGGTTCCGGCCATCGGGCGATGCACATCGGCGACGGCGAGATCGGCGGCAAGGCCCGCGGTCTTCTGCTGATCCGCGACGTCCTGAACGAGAACCTCGAGCGCCTGCAGCGTCCGGGGGTCCGGGTCGGGATTCCCACGATGACCGTGATCACGTCGACGCTGTTCGACGCGTTCCTTCATCGGAACGGGCTGCGCGAAGTGGCCGCCGCCGACCTTCCGGACGACCGGATGGCGCACGCGTTCCAGAAGGCTGACCTTCCGGTCGAACTGGTCGGGGACCTGAGGGCGCTGACCGAAGAGGTCCGCTCGCCGCTGG
Source organism: bacterium (assembly GCA_965216835.1). Taxonomy (GTDB): domain Bacteria; phylum ARS69; class ARS69; order ARS69; family ARS69; genus BQJX01. The sequence continues at coordinate 1,368,510 of OZ244210.1, forward strand.
CGATCCGATCGTCGAGCCTGCTGGAGGACTCGCTCTTCCGTCCGTTCGCCGGCGTCTACGCGACGAAGATGATCCCCAACAACCAGGCGGATCCGAACGCGCGGTTCCGGGTCCTCGTGGAGGCGATCAAGTACGTCTATGCGTCCACGTTCTTCCGTGACGCGAAGGCGTACCGGCTCCTCACGGGGGAACCGCCCGGCGGCGAGAAGATGAGCATCGTCATCCAGGAGGTCGTGGGGCTCCGGCACTTCAACCGGTTCTATCCGGACGTCTCCGGCGTCGCGCGGTCGTACAACTACTATCCGGTCGGCGGTGCCCGGCGCGACGAGGGGGTCGTCAACCTCGCCCACGGGCTGGGGAAGACGATCGTCGACGGCGGCGTGACCTGGGCGTACTCGCCCGCGCGGCCCCGCACGCCTCCGCCGTTCGCCTCCGCCGCGGACCTCGTGAAGAACACGCAGTCCCGCTTCTGGGCCGTCAACATGGGGCCGGTGCCGGACTACGATCCGCTCCACGAGACCGAGTACCTGGAGCAGGGCACGCTGGCCGATGCGGACCTCGACGGGACGCTGCGGTACGTCGCCTCCACGTTCCAGCGCGGTTCGGACCGGATCGTCCCCGGCGTCGGCGCGGACGGACCGCGGGCCGTGACCTTCGCGCCGCTGCTCGAGCTGGACGAGTGGCCGGTGAACGACATCGTCCGGGAACTGCTCGGCGCATGCGAGGAGTCGCTGGGGGCGCCGGTGGAGATCGAGTTCGCCGTGACGTTCGATGCCAAGGCGGAGTCGCCGGTGCGGATCGCGTTCCTGCAGGTTCGGCCGATGGTGATCCCGACGGCCGAGGTCCACCTCACCGCGGAGGAGCTGGCGGCGCCCGACGTCCTGGTGGCCTCCGACCGCGTGCTCGGCAACGGGGTGCTGGAGTCGATCCGCGACGTCGTCTACGTGAAGCCCGAGGGCTACGATCCCGCCGGGAACCGGGCGATCGCGAAGGAGGCGGAGGCGATGAACCGCCGCTTCCTCGCGGAGGGACGCGGCTACCTGCTCGTCGGGTTCGGTCGATGGGGGAGTTCGGACTTCTGGCTGGGGAGCCCGGTGACCTGGGGGCAGATCTGCGGCGCGCAGGCGGTCGTGGAGGCCAGCCTCCCGTCGCTGCCGGGCGATCTGAGCCAGGGCTCGCACTTCTTCCACAACGTCTCCAGTTTCGGCGTCCCGTACTTCATGGTGCGGCACGACGCGGGAGGCCGGATCGACTGGGAGTGGCTGGAGCGGCAGCCGCGCGAGGGCGAGAGCGAGAACCTGTGCCACGTCCGACTGGAAGAGCCGCTGGTCGTGAAGGTCGACGGTCGCACCGGGTGCGGCCTGATCCTGCGTCGTTGAGACACCGATCCGGAGTGATGCCGGAGATCCCGAGGAAGCGATGAGCCCGACCGAAGAACGGCCGCTGGACGAGATGCTCGCGGCGCTGAAGGAGCGCGCGAAGGAACTGACCTGCCTCTACCAGGTGGGCGACATCCTGGGACGGAAGGGCGTCGAGATCGACGAGGCGCTCCGCGAGGTCGTCCAGGTGATCCCGCCCGGCTGGCAGTATCCGGAGGAGTGCCAGGCGCGGATCGTCTACGAGGGCCACGTCTTCGAGACTCCCGGGCACGTCGACGCCGCCTGGGTGCAGCGCGCTCCGCTGCTGGCCGGCGACGAGTCCGTGGGCGAGGTGGCGGTGTCCTACACCAAGGAGATGCCGCCCCGGGACGAGGGTCCCTTCCTCGCGGACGAGCGTCGTCTGCTGGCGACCGTGGCAGATCGGGTGGGGCACTTCCTGGAGAAGGCGAGGCAGGGAAAGCGTGCTCCGGAGTGGGACTCGCCGGACGAAGCGTTCCCGGCGGAGGGCCGGCACGCCTGGACGGTCATCCTCGACTTCCTGCGGCAGACGGACCGGTCGCTGCTCCTGCGGATCGCCCGGCGGATGATCAACGACCTCTGCTGGCACGGCGTCGAGGAGGCCCAGGAGCTGCTCCGCGCGTTCTCGCCGGTCAAGGACGAGCGTGACGAGGACCTGGGCTACGAGAACCGCCCGTCCACGCGCCGCGAGATGACGGAGACGGAGCCGCTCATCAAGCAGACGTTCGCCATCGCCGGCCGCCACCTGAGCGAGCAGGACATCATCCGGCGAATCCAGCAGTGGATCAACGAGGACAAGACCGGCAACCTCGCCGCGATCCTCGAACGGATGGACAGTCCGCTGGAGGCCGTCGCGGCCGCGCTCAGCCGGTACGAGCAGATGGGAGTGGACGAGACGCAGCTTCCGCCCGCGGTTCAGTCCGAGCTCCGCGTCTCGCTCCTGCGCCGGTTCTTCCTGGAGCGCCTGGATTTCCTCAACACCGCCAAGAGCCACGTCAGCGTGCAGCACTTCGAAGAGCTGGTGCATCGCGTGATCGCCCCTTCCCGGGGCAGGGGCAAGCTCGGCGGGAAGAGCGCCGGGCTGTTCGTGGCGTCCAAGATCGTGAGCGACGCCTGCGACCGGCACGAGGTCCTTTGCGGCGTGCGGGTTCCCAATACCTGGTACCTGAGTTCGGACGCGATCCTGGAGTTCATCCGCTCCAACGACCTGGAGGATCTCTACAACCGCAAGTACATGTCCGTGGCGCAGATCCGTCAGGACTATCCGAACATCATCCAGCTCTTCAAGAACTCGCGATTCCCGGCGGAGCTCACGAAGGGACTCGCGATGGCCCTCGACGAGTTCGAGGACCGCCCGCTCATCGTGCGGAGTTCGAGCCTCCTCGAGGACAGCACCGGTGCGGCGTTCTCCGGCAAGTACAAGAGCCTGTTCCTGGCCAACCAGGGTTCCAAGCGCGAGCGCCTGGAGGCGTTGCAGGACGCCATCGCCGAAGTATACGCCTCGGTGTTCGGGCCGGATCCCATCGAGTACCGGGCCGAACGCGGACTCCTCGACGTCCACGAGGAGATGGCGGTCATGATCCAGGAGGTCGTGGGTCGACGCGTGGGCGAGTGGTTCTTCCCGTCCTACTCCGGGGTCGCGTTCAGCACGAACGAGTTTCGGTGGTCGCCGCGGATCCAGCGTTCGGACGGCCTGGTCCGTCTCGTGCCGGGACTCGGGACGCGGGCCGTCGACCGCCTCTCCGACGACTACCCCGTGCTCATGGCCCCTGGGCAGCCGGGGCTTCGCGTCAACACGACGGCGGATGCCGTCGTCCGGTACTCCCCCAGCAAGGCCGACGTGATCAACCTGCGGACCGGACGTTTCGAGACCGTGAACTTCGAGGAGTTCCTGCGGGAGGTGGGCCGGGACTACCCGGAGGTGCACCGCGTCGTCTCGCGCTGGAAGGAGGGTCGTCTGAGCCGCCCGATGGCCATCGGCTCCGACTACCGGTCCGACCGCCACGTCGTCACGTTCGAGGGGCTCATCGCGGACACGCCGTTCGTGTCGAGGATCCGCACGCTGCTCGAGGTCCTCGAAGAGAATCTCGAGTTCCCCGTGGACCTGGAGTTCGCGGCCGACGGGGAAGACCTCTACCTGCTCCAGTGTCGCGCGCAGAGCTACGCGCCGGAGGCGGCTCCCGCGCCGATCCCGCGCGACCTGCCGCGCAAGAACGTCCTCTTCACCGGGAACCGCCACATTTCCAACGGGAGTGCCGCGAACCTGACGCACATCGTCTACGTCGATCCGGAGAACTACGACGCGCTCTCCGATCGCGACTCGCTGCTCCGCGTCGGGCGCGCCGTCGGGCAGCTGAACCAGGCCCTGCCCAAGCGCCAGTTCATCCTCCTGGGGCCCGGACGGTGGGGCAGTCGCGGGGACATCAAGCTGGGCGTGCCCGTGACCTACTCGGACATCAACAACACCGCCGTGCTGTCCGAGATCGCACGCAAGAAGGGGGGGTACCTTCCGGACCTCTCGTTCGGAACGCACTTCTTCCAGGATCTCGTGGAGGCCGGCATCCGCTACCTGCCGCTGTATCCGGACGAGGAAGGCAACCTGTTCGACGAGCTGTTCCTGAGGAGATCCCCGAACCTGCTGGCGGAGCTCCTGCCGGAGTTCGCGGACCTGGCCGACGTCGTTCGCGTGATCGACGTGCCGCAGTCGAGGGAGGGCCGGTTCCTCCACGTCCTGATGAACGGCGACCTGAGCGAGGCGGTGGGTCTCTTCGGGGAGGCCACCCGAGTGTTGTCCGGACAGGAGATCGAAGCGCGGACGGCGGAGCCCGTCTCGGAGGAGCACTGGCGCTGGCGCGAGTTCATGGTGGAGCAGATGGCCGGCGCGCTGGATCGCGATCGCTTCGGAGTGCAGCAGTTCTACGTCTTCGGCAGCACGAAGAACGGGACGGCGGGGCCCGGGAGCGACATCGACATCCTCGTCCACTTCCGCGGCGGTGAGAAGGAGCGGGAGGACCTCGACCTCTGGCTGGACGGGTGGAGTCGATGCCTCTCCGAGATCAACTACCTGCGGACGGGCTACCGGACGGACGGTCTGCTGGACGTCCACGTCGTCACGGACGAGGACATCGCCCGGCGGACCAGCTTCGCGGTCAAGATCGACGCGATCACGGACTCGGCCCGTCCCCTGCTTCCGGCGTCCTAGGGCCGGTCGTGATCCCGTGCTACTTCGCCACGGACCTGCACGGTCACGTCGACCGGTACGAGAAGCTCTTCCGGATCATCGCCGATGATCCTCCTCGCGCCCTCTTCCTCGGCGGGGACCTTCTCCCCTCCGCGCTGATGCCCCGATCGGGCGGTGATCCCCGACACGCGGACTTTCTGAACGAGTTCCTGGGAGCGGAACTGGAGCGGCTGCGGCGCCGGCTCGGCACCCTTTACCCGGCCGTCTTCGTGATCCTGGGCAACGACGACGGCCGGTTCGAGGAGGCGGCGGTGCTGGAGCTGGCCGCGCGGGGACTGTGGACGTACGTCCACGATCGGCGCGCCACTCTCGGTTCCCACTCGGTGTACGGATATGCGTACGTGCCCCCGACGCCGTTCCTGCTGAAGGACTGGGAGCGGTACGACGTGTCGCGCTACGTCGATCCGGGCTGCGTCTCGCCGGAGGAAGGCCGACGCTCCGTGCCCGTGTCCACGAACGAGGTCCGGTACGGCACCATCAGCGAGGACCTGGAGCAGCTCGTCGGGCAGGACGACCTCCGGCACGCCGTGTTCCTCTTCCACACGCCCCCGTACCGGACGGCCCTGGACCGTGCGGACCTCGACGGGCAGAAGGTGGATCACGTTCCGCTCGACGTGAACGTCGGCAGCATCGCCGTGCAACGGTTCATCGAGGCGCGCCAGCCGATGCTCACGCTGCACGGCCACGTTCACGAGTCGGTCCGGCTCACCGGAGCGTGGCAGGATCGGATCGGGAGGACGATCCTCTTCGGCGCGGCCCACGACGGACCGGAACTCTGCCTGGTGCGCTTCGACCTGGAGGATCCGGCCGGAGCGACCCGCTCGCTGCTCTAGGGTGATGGACCGCGTCGGCTGCGCCGCCGCCGGTCACGCCAGGCGATCCAGATCCTCCGGCGTGTTCACATTCCGCCACGCCGCCTCCAGGTCCGTCGGCGGAGCGGGGGAGTGGACGCGCCCGTGCCCGGTCAGCGCCGACGGGGCCAGCCGACCGGCGGCGGCCAGTCCCTCCAGCAGCCCCCGCGCTCGGGCGTCGTAGATCGCGAGCAGCGGCTCGACGCCGGCCTCGCCGAGGCGGGGCAGGATCGCCCAGCGGCCCGGCGCGCGCTGATCCAGCAGCCAGCGCACCGCGTCGGCGCGGATCATCGGCTGGTCGCAGCCGGCCAGGATCCAGGCCCCGGCCGGGGCCCAGCGCATCGCGCCCAGGATTCCCGCGAGCGGCCCGGCCAGGCCCGGCGGATCGGGCAGACGCGGGAGGTCCTCGCACGGCGCCGGAACGGGTCCGCTCCCCAGCAGCACCACCTCGTCGGCGTGCGGCGCGAGGGCGGCGACGGTGCGTTCCAGGAAGCTTCGCCCCTCGAGCTCGAGCAGCTGCTTCGGCCGCCCCATGCGTCGGCTCGCTCCGCCGATGAGGATACCCGCGTGGATTCGCGCCTCCCGCCACGCCTTCGGCAGCCACTCGTCGATCAGCGCGAGCAGCGCGTCCTCCCGGTCCGAGTCCCACGGGAGCGTCGCCAGTACGGACTCCACCCCGTCCGGAACGTCGGCCGTGTCCGCGTTGCCGAGCCAGACCTTCGGGAGCGGCGTGTCCTTGTGACCCTCCACGATCACGACGTCGTACTCCGAGAGTAAGGCTGTCAGCGTGGCGAAGAGATCGCCGTCCGCTTCCGCCGCGGGCGGCCGACGTCGTCGCACCAGCGTCTCCCCGGGGCCGCGCAGCGCCACGTCGGCCCCGGCCTCGAAGAGGCGGTCGGAGTCCTTGCCGCGCCGGTCGTAGCGGATACCGTGGGCGTCGTGCTTGAGCGCGCACACGGCAAGGCCCCGCCGGGCGAGCCGGGGGATGACGCGCGTGAGGAGCGTCGTCTTGCCGGAACCGCTCCAGCCGCAGAGGGCCAGGACCGGGCCGGCCGGCGGGGAGAGGGGCGACATCGATGGCATGGCCGGAGGATAGAACGTCCCCGTCCTGCGGTCGACCCGGCCCCTCCGGACTCGGTATGCTCGTCGCCCGCTCCGCATCCCGAACTCCCACCTCGAGGCTCCCGTGACTTCGCATCCCGCCCGCCCGCTCCGATCCATCGTCCTGCTTCTCCTGCTCCTTCCCGCCGTCGGCTGCGGGCAGCTTCACAACTTCGTGCGGGAGGAGCCGTTCTTCGAAGGGGCGCCCGTCATCGTGGAGTCGCCCACCGAGAACCTCTCCGTCGTGACGTTCAACCTGAAGTTCGGGGAGGAGTCCGCGCGCGCGCTCCGCGAGTTCGAGGCGGAGCCTCGCCTCCGCGACGCCGACGTCTACCTGCTTCAGGAAGTGCACGAGGACGCCGTCCGCTCGATGGCGCACGAGCTCGGCTGCGCGTACGTCTACTACCCCTTCTCCCGACATCGCCACGGGAAGCTCTTCGGAAACGCGGTGCTGGTGCGCGGCGAAGTCCTCTCGCACCGGCGCGCGCTGTTCCCGTTCCAGAGCGGGACGAACGGCCAGCGTCGCGGAGCCGCGATCGTACTCTGTCGGGTCGGGGACCGGACGCTCACGGCCGTTTCCGCCCACACCGAGACCGCCGCCAACGGCATCGACTTCCGGGGCGCGCAGATGGGAAACCTGGCGTGGGAGGCGGCGTGGGAGCGCGGGCCCGTCGTGATCGGCGGCGACTTCAACACGCTCGGGTGCGGCGATGCCGACGTGCTGCGCGAGACGATGGCCCGCTACGGCTTCGACGACGCCGCGCCCGACGTGGGGCGCACGGCGAAGATCTTCTGGTTCTGGCGGGAGCGGTTGGACTTCCTGTTCTCCCGGTCGCTGCGGACGATCGACGCCGCGATGTTCGACACCGAGGCCAGCGATCATCGACCGGTCTTGGTGACGTTCGACTTCCCGAAGCGGGGCGGCGCCTAGGTCGACGCGCGGCGCCGGCCGAGTCCGGCCGCGAGCAGTACGCCCGCCACGGCGAACTGCGCGGGGAACGTGAGGAAACGGAAGCGGTAGTTCTCGCCGACGTCGAGCAGGTTGCCGACGAGGAACGTCCACACGATCGTCCCCGTGAGGATCGCCAGCAGCAGCGTGTCCGGATCCCGCGGGGAGCGACGCAGTCCGCGCGCGGCCGCCAGGACTCCACCGATCGTGATTCCGGCGAACAGGAGCATCGCCGGAAGATTGCCGGCAACGTGGAAGCCCGCGTACGGAGTCGTCAGCCACGGCACGCGTTCGCGGTTCTCCTGCACGAACTCGCCGCCCGAGGTGGGGTGGAAGCCGTTCGTCAGCGCCGTCTTCACGCCGCGCCCGTACCAGTCGGGGCGCTCGCGGAGCACGGTCACGGCGTCGCGGGCGTACGCGCGACTCACGTCCACGTAGGCGCGGTGGTTCAGGTTCTTGCGGCCGTTCGGCTTGGATGCCTCGTCCAGGCAGGCGATGCCGGACGGCGGCGGTTCCTCCACGAACGCGCGGTACGCGCGCAGATCGCGGAACGGCGGGACTGCGGCGAAGGGGGAGAGCGTTCCCGCGCGGATCATCTCCGTCCGCTCCGGGAGCGGTCCCTGCATCGTCGTGATCTTGGCGACGCTCATTCCGAGCCAGGTGGACGCGCCGAACGTCCCGAAGAGGATTGCGGTGCGGACGGACCACGCGACCACGGCCAGCGTCGGCAACGCCGCCACGAGCATCGTCCGCTTCCGGTCCCGCGGTCCCAGCGCCGTCACCAGCCCCACGACCGCGATCAACCATGCGAGGTGAAAGATCGATCGCGTGAGGCAGACCGCCGCGAGCATCGTGAAGGCCAGCAGCCCCCAGCCGGCCCGCGCCTCGTGCAGGTAGCGGTGCATCGCCCACGCGCCGACGGAGAGCATCGCCGCGACGGGGAGCGTGTAGAAGAGGAGGTTCTCGTAGAGAAGCGCCGCGGGACTCGCGACGTGGATCACGGAGAGGCTCACCGCGAGCGCGGCCGGAACGCCCAGGCGGCGCAGCAGATCATGCAGCGCCAGTGCGGCCGCCAGACCCATCGCCCGCCAGAGCCAGGCGAGATCCGACGCATCGCCGACCGCGAGCGCCGCCCCCGTGACGATGTTCAGGAGCGGCGGCTGCATGTGCAGGTGGGCGATCGACTCCACGAAGTGCGCGCGCAGCCACCCCGGCGCGAGGAACTGGTAGAAGGTGTCCAGGGGCGAGGCATCGAAGCGCACGCCGGACAGCGCCGCCGCGATGCGCGTCACGAGGAACGCGCCCGCCACGATCGCGCCCCCGGCCGCCGGGGAATCGATGCGGAATGCACGTCCGTCCCGCGACCTCATGCGGGCAGCTCCCAGAGCGTGGGGAGATAGAACGCCCAGGAGAGGATCAGCAGCACCAGCCAGGGCAAGGCGAGCCAGGTCGCGCGTCGCGAGAGCATCGTCCGCCACGTGCGGGAGGGATCGGCCGCCGCGACCGCCGCGGCCACCAGGACCAGCAGCATGAGCGGAACCCGGTAGCGCGACATCCCGAGCGCCATCGCGTGCACGCCGTGCCAGAAGAGGAACGTCAGCAGGATCCACGAGCGCAAGGGCGACGCGGGGCCGCCCAGGAACCCGATCGTGCCGAGCAGGGCGGCCGCCATCGTGGCGAGCGCCGCCGACCACGACAGCGTCCGGATCCAGCCCGCGCCCAGATCGCCGTACGCACCGTCCGCGAGGAAGCGGACCAGGAAGGACGACGGATTCCAGAGCGCGCGTAGCTTGATGCCCGCGTAGTGCAGGACCCGGCCCGGCTCCTCCCGCACGAACTGCATCGCCCCGTCCAGCTCGCACCGGTACCGGTCCACCGGATGCTCCTCCCGGCAGCGCCGTCGCGGCTCCCGGTCCACGAACCAGTGGGTCAGGCGCTGCGCCCGGTAGTCGTAGTTCTCCGGGGGCGTGTAGTTCAGGTTCCGGTGGACGACGTTCCCCGCATTCGTGGAGAGGAGTAGCAGCCGGTCGAAGCGATGTTGGTTGTACGCGGTCCAGGGGGCGATGACGAGGAGCTGGGCCGCGATCATCGCGGCGGCCAGGGCGCCGCCGTGCCTCCGGTCCGGCGAGAGCAGCAGCCAGAGGGCCGTCGGGGCGGCGAAGAGGAGCATGACGGATCGGGTGAGGGACGTGAGGCCCAGGACGGCGCCGAGGAGCAGCGCATCGGGCCAGCGCCGGGTCCGGTGCAGGCGCATCGCCGCCAACGCCAGTCCGGCCAGCTCCAGCGTGAACAGCGTCTCGGCGAAGGCCCACTGGAAGTAGGCCAGGTAGGTGGGGAAGAAGGCCGTGAACCCCGTGGCGAGGAGCATCGCCCGCCGGCGGCCGGTCCAGCGCAGCGCGATCGCCCCGGCGGCTGCGGCCGTGAGGGTGCTGAGAACGGCCTGGACCAGGCGAACCGCCGTGAGCGACCCGCCGCCCACCTTCAGGCAGGCGGCCAGGAAGAGGACGTAGAGCGGCGGCGTGTGGCCCTCGTCCCACTCCCCCGGACCGTAGGAGAAGCCCTCGCCGGCCAGGAGAGATCGGGCGCACCAGAGGAAGGGGCACTGATCGCCGTGGCATTCCAGATCCGCCACCAGGATGGCCAGGATCCCCTTGAGGAGCAGGGATACGGCCAGGATGGAGAGGAAGGCTCGATCGTTCCGCACGTCTGCTCCGGGCTGGGGCTCCGCCGGAGAATAGGGCCTGAGGCGGGGTTCGGTCGCCCCGGAAGCGCCCTCCCGTCAGCCGCGCCGGGCGCCGGCCCCGCCTGTTTCACTTTTCCGCAGCTCTCCGGAGCGCCCGAAGGGCCCTGATTCCGGGAGATTTGCCTTCTCTTGCCGGGATTTTCATGAAGAACGGCCCCCCGGGTTTGACTCGGGGGCCCCGGCTTGCTAGCCTTCCTCACAACAGAAACCGAACCGGCCGATGCCGGGGAGACCCGCCCGAGGCGGCGCTCCCGGATCGGAGCCGCGTTTGACGTGGTTCGTGAGCCGGTGCTAGAATAGATTCTGAAATGGCCAGGGAAGGGGGTGCCACACACACACACTTGATTCTGCTGCAACGCTCTCCCAGCTCGGGAGACGCCGTCCCGTGTGACTGATGGTCCATCGATCTACTGAAAGTGCCTCGGAGGTATCCTAAATGCGCAAGTCCCTGGTCCTCGCGTCGCTCCTCGTGCTCATCTGTAGCGCTGCGGCGTTCGCGGGCGTTCCTGCGCCCGATCGTTCGAGCTGTGCCATCTCCGGTGACCAGCTGAATCCCTGCCAGTGGCGCTTCCGTGCCTCGGGCGACGCGGATCAGATGACGCTTTGCGTCACGATCAACGACGCGTTCGACACGCCGGTTGCCAACTGCTCCACCAGCGTCACGCTGTCCGGCGCCAACGTCTGCGACTGCGAAGGCCTCGTCCGCACCGCCTTCACGGATGCCGGCGGCGTCGCTTGCTTCGCCTACAAGTGCCTGGGTGGCCGCGGTACGGGCACCCTGACGGTCGTGGCTCACTGCTCCGGCGACATCGAGATCTGCGCCCCGACGTTCGATTTCACGTCGCCTGACCTGAACGGCACCTGCAACAACACGCCTGGTCCGGGTTCCGGCGGTAACGTGGACGTTATCGACATCGGTATCTGGGCGGGTGGTCTGCCGCCGGCGTACGAGCAGGTCTCGGACTTCAACTGCGACGGCACCGTCGACGTGTCCGACCTTGGCTACCTCGCCTCCGGTCTGACCACGTCCTGCACGGACTGCCCGTAGTCGAACTCGGCAACATCGAGTTTCGAGAGGGGGGTGCTCACGCGCCCCCCTCTTTCTCTTTTGCCCCCTTCCCTTCGAACGAAACGAGGCCTGAGATGATTCTTCGCTTCGCGTTCCTTTCGATCGTTCTGCTTCTCGCCTCCACCGCGCCGGCCCGGGCCGGCATCCCACCGTTCTTCCGTGTGTCCTGCGAGATCTCCGGCAGCCAGGAGAATCCCTGCCAGTGGCGCTTCCGGGCCACGGGGGACGCCGACGAGATGTTCCTCGACGTGACGCTCCGCGACGCCTTCGACACGCCGATCGCCTCGTGCTCGCTCTCGGTGACGGTCAGCGGCGACAACGTCTGCGACTGCCGCGGCAGTCTCCGTCAGACGGCGTTCACGGACGCGGCCGGCGCCGTCCGCTACCGCTGGGCCTGTCTCGGGGGCTACGGCGATGCCACGATGTCCGTGACGGCGCACTGCGCCGGCGACATCGGCCTGTGCGACCGCGACTTCACGTTCACCTCCCCCGATCTCAGCGCCACCTGCAACGAAGTCCCCGGGCCATCGACCGGCGGCAACGTGGACGTCATCGACCTCGGGATCTGGGCCGGCGGCCTGCTGCCGTACCAGATGGCTTCGGACTTCAACTGCGACGGGACCGTGAACGTCATCGATCTGGGGTTCCTGGCCACGGGACTCAGCTCCTCCTGCGTCGACTGTCCTCCCTCCAAGGAGCCGTGATCCGCTCCGGGGCCGGGACCGCGGTTGACAGTCTTCGGAGGCATTCCTAGAATTCCGCGCGACATCGTGACGAGTTCGCTGGTCCGCTCTTTCGTCCGGGGCCGATCAGCGGGCTGGACGATCATCCTGTGCGGTTCGAAAGTGGCATTGATCCGCGTCGCGGTTCGGCGCGCGGAGACCTCGCAAGGGGGGAGGAGGCGACGATGAAAAGGTTGACGACGCTCGCCGCGCTCGTGGGAATTCTGGCGATGGCGCTCCCGGCGTCCGCGCAGAACACGTACGAGTGGCGACTCAGCTACAGCAACACCGACCCGATGGTCTGCCTGGGCAGTCCGACGGCGGGCCTGGTGTCCGTGTACCTCTGGCACACCGCGGCTTCGAACCAGCGGATGTCGGCGGCGGACATGACGGTGGCGGTGACCGGTGGCTACACGCTCCTGGCCGCCAACACGATGAATGGCTTCCTGAACGCCGCGTCCCAGCCGCTGCTGCTGCTGGCCGTCGGCGGCTGCCCGGATCCCCCGATCCTGGCCGTGGAGCTCCTGATCTCGGATAGCGGGACCGGCGGCGTCGTCTCGCTCACGGGCAGCAACCTGACCGTGGACTGCGTCGCGAACGACCCGTGGCAGCACGAGTGGACCGGGGCGGCGGCGGACGGCTCGGAGTGCCCGACGCCGGTGGACGCGACCACCTGGGGCAGCATCAAGTCCCTGTATCGCTAGTTCCGGGGTCCGATCGACCCTCGGGGCGCCTCCTTGCCGGGGGGCGCCCCTTCGTGTTGCCCTCCGGACCTCGTTGACGGGCCGGAGGGGCGTTCCTATACTTCCAGAGTGCCCCGCCCTGCGCCCGCCCAACCCCTGGGTCCTTCCCGGATGAACTTCCGCCACCGCCGAACTGTGCCCTGCCTCGGTCTGCTCCTGCTGGCCGCTTTCGTCGTGCCGTCGGCTGCCCCCGCGGCGGTCCGCGTCCTCCAGTCCGACGATCGTCTCGTGCGCCTGGAGATCGTGCCCGAGCCGGCGGAGGTCCGGGTCGAGGAGACGGAGAACGGCTCCTACGTGCGCCTGGAGATCCCGGACATGGGCATCTCCGACGTCACGGGCGAGCCGGAGCTGCCCACGTCCTCGGTTCGAGTGGCGGTGCCGCCGGGCACGGTCCCGCGGCTGCGGGTGATCCGGGCCGACTGGTCGACCCGTCGGCCGGGGGCGGTCATTCCCGTGCCGGAGCGCATCGGCGTGCGCCATCCGTTCGAGCCGAACCGCGTCGTGGAGCGGGCCCCCGTGGAGGCCGATGCGTACCGGGCCCGCACGGAGTTCCCGGAGACGCCGTTCTCGCTCTCGCCGGTCATGGGCCTGCGCGATCTGAGGGTCGTGGAGGTGCAGTATGCGGGGGCGCGGGCCGAGACGTTCGCCCGCTCGTACCGACTCCTGGAGCGGGCGGTCCTGGAGGTGACGTTCGAGCCGGAGCCGGCGGGGCTGCGGGGCGGACGACGCCTCTCGAGCCGTCCCGTGCGCTCTACGGAGCTCTGGAGCCGGACCTATCGATCCGTCGTGGCCAACCGGGAGCAGGCGGCCTCGTGGTCGCGCGGCGGCGCCGGTGACGGTCCCACGGTGGGGGATGCCCCGTGGGGGACCGGAACGCAGTGGAAGGTGGAGGTTCTGGAGACCGGCCTGCGGGAGATTCCATACTCGGAGCTGGCCGCCCAGGGATTCCCGTCCGGAACCGACGTCGATCACGTCTCGCTGTACCAGCGCGTCTTCGACCTGGATGCGGTGGACGACGCCGGAACCGCGGCCGCCGATCTCTTCCAGGTGCTTCCTGTTCCCGCCGCCGTCCGCGACCGCAACGACAACGGCATCTTCGACGCGGGCGACGGCGTCCTCTTCTGGGGGCGTTCCGTGCGCGACCAGTGGATGACGTCCGGCTGGGAGCACGAGGATCTCTTCGACGTGCGCAACTTCGTGTTCGTGCGCGTGGATCCCGCGGGCGGCGCGCGGATGACCGTGCAGACGGGGGTAGAGCCTTCGGGGGCGGCGGACTCCCTGCAGTCCACGCCCAGCTCCGCGTTCGCGGAGCGGGATCAGCGCTACAGCATCTACACCGCGGACTGCGGTCCCGGTCGCGAGGCGTACGAGGCGGAGTTCTACTTCTGGAACGACCACCGCACGCCCACCAGCGGCGAGGCCGGCTGGCCGATGGACGACACGTTCGAGGTGCTGGACCTGGTTCCTGGCACGGACGCGGAGCTGACGGCGCGGGTCTGTCCCACCGGGAAGCCGATCTACGGCGCCTACACGAACGTGGTCACGTTCGGGGTCAACGGCACCGAAGTGGGGAACCGCCGCTGGTACAACAACAGCTTCTACTTCACGTCCGGCGGCGTCGTGAATCCCGACAGCTCGCTGAACACGCACGCCATTCCGGCCGGAATCCTGAGCGAGGGCCTCAACACGTTCGAGTTCCTCGGCAAGTCCTACCGCGGCACCACCACGACCACGGTGGAGCAGCGCGCGCGCTTCCTCTTCGACTGGTACCGGATCACGTGGCAGCGGGACCTGCTGGCGCGCGGAGATCGGTTCACGCTCTCCACGGCGGCCCAGCTCGATGCGGAGCTGCGGGTCCGGGTGCGGGGATTCACATCGGACGACGTGGTGCTGGTGGACGTCACGGATCCGGCGTCGCCGGTCTGGATCGACGTGATCCCGGCGCAGGTCGTCGATGCGGGCGGCACGTTCGACCTGCGGTTCGGGGCGCCGTCCTCGGCCACCGCGCGGCACTACCATGCGTCGCGGGAAGCGTCGGTCACGACGGTCGGGAGCGCGGAGATCTCTCGCGTGGAACCGTCCGCGCTGCTGGGCGGGGGAGTGGGCGCCCGCTACGTGGCCCTCGCGGCCGACGAGCTGCGGCGTGGCGCGGACGATCTCGCCGCGTACCGGTCGGACCGCTACTCCAGCTTGTCGGCCGCCGTGTCGGAGGTGTACGACACGTTCGGCAACGGCCGGATCCACCCCGCCGCCATCAAGGCGTACGCCTGCTACGCGTTCCATCGCTGGTCGGTGCCGATCGAGTTCCTGTGCCTGGTGGGAGACGCCAGCGAGGACCATCGGCGGATCACGTCGGAGTCGGAGCCGGATCTGGTGCCCAGCCACAGCCTCTGGGCGCAGCACGAAGGAGCTCCCGAGGAGTCTGATCAGTACTTCGCCGAGGTGACGCGGGACGGCCTGGGTGAGTTCGACGCGCTCGCGGACCTCTACGTCGGCCGCCTGGCCGTGAACTCGCTGGAGGAGTTCGACTGGAACCTGGAGCGGATCCGCATCTACGAGAACGAGGACCTGGACGGGCTGTGGCGACGGCGCGTGCTCTTCCTCGCCGATGACGCCCTGTCCGGCGACCTCGGCGGCGGGGTCGGCAGCGGGTACGGGTGGCGAAGCACGGAGACGGAGTTCTGCGAGAGCTCCGAGTTCTACGCGGAGCTCCTCGGGGACCATCCCGTGGACGCGCTTCTGCCGGACGTCCTCTGCTGGTCCCAGTTCAGCCATCCGTGTCCGGATTCCTGCAACACGCACGGGCCCAGCGGGAGCGGCGACTGTCCCGGCGACTGTGGCATCTGGTACGACTGCCGCGAGCTGCCCTGGATGGTGGATGGCTGGGAAACGGAATACCCGTGTGTCCGCGAGGCCACGAAGGCGGCGGCCCTGCCGGTGCTGCGCGACAAGCTCAACGACGGTGTCCTCATCTGGAACTACCAGGGGCACGCCAACAAGTACTTCCTGGGCCATGAGCAGGTCTGGCGCGACGACACCATCGACCGCCACGACGTGAACACGCTCGCCAACGAGGGGAAGCCGTTCCTCTTCCTCGGCTTTGCCTGCCATCTCGCGGAGTTCGACCGCTCGGACGAGGCGGTGCGCGAGGACTGCGTGGCCGAGAAGATGATGAACGTGCGCCAGTTCGAGGTGGAGCAGCCGGCCGGCTCCGTGGGGGCCTTCGCGAGCTCCGGCTACGAGTTCCTCGGCCCGAACCTCTCGTTCAACGAGTACCTGATGGAGGCGCTGTTCTTCCCCGAGCGGACGACGGATCTGGGCGACGGTGCCCTGCCCGACGACGGCGACCCGAACGCGTACGTGTTCACGTTCGGCGAGGCCACCACGCGGGCGCGCCTGGTCTACCAGGAGCGCTTCTCCACGCAGGCGGAGAACTTCCGACAGGCGGCCCAGCGCTTCGTGCTGCTCGGCGACCCGGCGCTCAGCCCGAACGTGGGGACGCCCGTGCTGGACGTGACCGTGAACGGCGCCGCCGTGGAGGAGCCGGGCGAGGACTTCTTCGTTTCGCCTTTGGACTATCCGGGCGGCCTGGAGATCGTGGTGACGGCCCGGCAGGGGCGCGGCGTCTCCGAGATGCGGGTCGTGGACTCGGCGCTCGGGACGATCGATCCGTCGAACTACGTCCTCACGGACGATGTCGTCACCGCCGACGGCGTCCCGCAGCAGAGGACGCTGACCCATGCGTTCAACCTGCGGTCGGGCGAGGCCTACTCCGTCGCCGTGGAGGCGGTGGACGGCTCCGGCAACGTGAGTCGCTTCCGGTTGCGGACCGACACCACGTTCGAGTTCGTCGCCGGCGAACCGGCCATGTACCCGAACCCGTTCCCGGACCGCACCCAGGCGGTGTTCCAGCTCACGAACCGGTCCAGCTCGTCGAGCCTGGAGATCTACACGGTCTCCGGGCGGAAGATCGTCGAGCGCGATCTGGGGCTGCTGGAAGCCAACGTGCAGCACCAGATCCCGTGGGACGGCCGCGATGACGAAGGCCAGCCCGTGGCCAACGGAACGTACTTCCTCCGGTTGAAGCTCTCGGGCGAGACCGGCTCCATGGAGCGCACGTTCGCCGTCGTCAAGATGAGCTAGGCCGGCGGCGGGGGCCGCGCTACACTGCGCGGCATCATGGACGATTCCCGCGGGTCCGAGCTGTTCGAGGAACTGGGACGCCTGATCACCGAAGGTGAGCTGGCGGAGTCCCGGCAGATCGACACGCTCGGAGCGGAGGAGATCCTCCGCGTCATCAACGAGCAGGACCGCCGCGTCGCCGCCGCCGTGGCGGACTGCATCCCGAAGATCGCCGTCGTCGTGGACCGCGTGGTGACGAGCTTCCGCGCGGGCGGCCGACTGCTCTACCTGGGCGCCGGCACGTCGGGCCGGCTCGGCATCCTCGACGCGTCCGAGTGCCCGCCCACCTTCGGCACCGACCCCGGCGAAGTGGTGGGAATCATCGCCGGAGGACGGGAGAGCGTCTTCCGCGCGCAGGAGGGCGCCGAGGACGATCCCGCCGGCGGGGCGGCCGACGTGGACGGCGCCGGTCTGGAAGCCCGCGACACGCTCGTCGGGATCGCCGCGAGCCGCCGGACACCCTACGTGAGGGGCGGCATCGCCCGGGCGAAGGAGATCGGGGCGTTCACGGCGCTCGTGACCTGCAACCCCGAGGACGCTCCCGACGCGGATCCCGCGGGGACGCCCGACGTGGTGATCGCGCCGGTCGTCGGCCCCGAGGTGGTCTCCGGATCCACGCGGATGAAGGCGGGCACCGCCCAGAAGATGGTCCTGAACATGATCACCACCGCCGCGATGATCCGGCGCGGGAAGACGCTCGGCAACCTGATGGTGGACCTGCGTCCGGGCAGCGCCAAGCTCGTGGAGCGCAGCCGCCGGATCGTCATGCGCGTGACCGGCCGGAACTACGACGGCGCCGCCGAGCTGCTGGCTCAGGCCGACGGCCGCGTGAAGGTGGCGCTGGTGATGGCGCTGCGCGACGTCCCCGCGCCCGAAGCCGAGGCGCTCCTGGCGGCGGCCGACGGCTTCGTGCGCCGGGCCGTCGAGGGTGACGAGTCGTGAGCCTCGCCCCGATCGATCTCGGCATCCTCGTCGCCTACGTCCTCGTCATGCTGGGGATCGGCGTGGCACTGTCCCGCCGCGCCTCCCGCAGCGTCGGGGACTTCTTCCTCACCGGCCGCTCGCTGCCGTGGTGGATCGCCGGGACATCCATGGTGGCCACCACCTTCGCGGCGGACACGCCGCTGGTCGTGACCAGCTACGTCCGTCGCGGCGGCATCGGCTCCAACTGGATCTGGTTCAACTTCGCGATCAGCCATCTCCTCACCACGTTCTTCCTGGCGGCGCTCTGGCGGCGCGCCCGCATCTCCACCGACGTGGAGTTCATCGCGCTGCGCTACTCCGGCCGCTGGGCGTCCGTCCTGCGGACGTTCAAGGGAACGTTCTACGCGTTCGTGACCAACTCCGTCGTGATGGGCTGGGTGATCCTTGCGATGTCGACGATCATCGTCGAGGTGTTCGAGCTGCCGGAGACGATCCTCCTGGGCGACCTGGAGCTCTCGTCCAAGGGCGTGGCCATCGCGGTCGGGCTCGGCATCGCCATGATCTACGCCAGCCTGTCGGGGCTGTGGGGCGTCGTCGTGACGGACCTCCTGCAGTTCGGCACCGCGATGCTGGGGTCCATCGTCCTCGTGGTGTCGGCGGTCCGCGCGCACGGCGGGCTGGGTCCGCTGGGGGAGAGGCTCCGGGAGGTCACCGCGGAGAACGACCTTCCCGCCGCCGTCATGTCTCCCGTGGACTTCGCGGGACTGGACCTCTCCAACCCGGCCGTCTCTGCGGCGTTCTTCGGGTTCCTGGTCGCGGTGTGCGTGCAGTGGTGGAGTTGGAAGTACTCCGACGGCGGCGGCGTGCTGATCCAGCGCATGAGTGCGTGCCGCACCGAGCGGGACTCCGTCCTGGCGATGCTGTGGTTCACGTTTGCGAACTACGTGCTGCGGCCGTGGCCCTGGTTCCTCGTGGCGCTCATCTCGCTGCTGGTCTTCCCGGAGCTGGAGGACCACAAGGCCGCCTACCCGATGATGATGCGGGAGTACCTCGGCCCCGGCTGGCTCGGGCTCATGCTCGCCGCGATGCTGGCGGCGTTCATGTCCACCATCGACACGCACATGAACCTCGCGTCGTCGTACTTCGTCGTGGACCTGTGGGGGCCGCTCCGCAAGGGTAAGGTGTCGGAACGCGAGGGGTTGCTGGTGGCGCGGCTGTCCGGCGTGTTCTTCCTCGCGCTCGGCGGTGCCATCGCCATGTTCAACGACTCCATCAGCTTTCTGTTCGAGCTGCTGCTCCGGCTCGTCGCCGGCGCGGGGGCGGTCTTCCTGGTGCGATGGTTCTGGTGGCGCGTGAACGCGCTGTCCGAGCTCTCCGCGATGATCGCCTCGCTGGTGGTGGCCACGTTCCTGACGCTGTCCAACGCGCACGGCTGGCTCAGCCGCGAGTTCAGCAGCCCGGAGATCTTCCTGATCAACGTGCTGCTCTCCGCGGTCGTCTGGATCTCGGTCGCGCTGCTCACCCCGCCGGACGATCCGGACCACCTGAAGGCGTTCGTGGACCGGGTCCGGCCGCTGGGCGTCTGGGGCCGCATCGGGCGCGAGGCGCGGGCGACGGACGACGGGCCCGGCCTGGGCGAGCGGCTGATCCTGTGGGGCGTGTCCATCGTGGGGCTCTACGGCTGCCTGTTTGGGGTCGGGCGTCTCCTTCTGGGCGCCTCCCACGGCGCGCTCTTGACCGCGGTCGGCGTGGCCGCCACGATGATCGTCGGGCTGCGCGTGGCGCGGCAGCGGAACTCCGGGATCCGGGAGGGCACGTGAGCGACGGGTGGAACGAGCGAGAGACGATCACCATCGCGGGCCTGATCTCCGGCACGTCGATGGACGGGATCGACGTCGCCATCGCGGACATCTCCGGCTCCGGCGATGCCCCGAGCATCGAGCCGCTGGCCTTCCGCACGGTTCCCTACGACGAGACGCTTCGCGCGGCGCTGCGGGCCGTGTCGGCCGGCGAGGCGCGGCCGGCCTCCGAGTTCGCCCGCCTGGACCACGCGGTCGGCGAGGCGTTCGGGAAGGCCGTCCTGGAAGTGCTGCCGGAATCCGGTCGCGAGCGGGTGGACCTGGTGGGCTCCCACGGCCAGACGATCTTCCACGACGCCGGCCACCTGCAGACCTGGCAGATCGGCGAACCCTCGCGCATCGCCGCCCGGGTGGGGGCGCCGGTCGTGTCGGACTTCCGGCGCGCCGATCAGGCCGCCGGCGGCCAGGGCGCCCCGCTCGTGCCGCTCTTCGACGCGCTCGTGTTCCGGCATCCGGAGCGCGGCCGCGTGCTGCTGAACATCGGCGGCATCTCCAACGTGACCGTGCTGCCGGCGGGGCAGGGCCGGGAGGACGTCTTCGCGTTCGACACGGGACCGGGCAACGTCCTCATGGACGAGTTTCTGACGCACGCCACGGACGGCCGGATCCGTTTCGACGAGGGCGGACGGATGGCGGCGGGAGGAACCGTCGATGAGGATCTTCTGGGCGCCTACCTGGAGCATCCCTACTTCTACGAGAAGCCGCCCAAGTCGACCGGGCGCGAGGTGTTCGGCGCGCCGTTCGTGGCGCTGACACTCGGGGAGTGGGGGCGACGGGAAGAGCGCATCGACGACATCGTGGCGACGCTCACCGAGTTCACGGCACTGTCCATCGTCGGGTCCATCCGCGAGTATGTGCAGCCCGTGACTCAGGTGAGCGAGGTCTTCGTTTCCGGCGGCGGCGCCCACAACGACACGCTGATGCGTCGGCTGACGGAGGAGCTGGACGACCTGAAGGTGGAACCACTGGAGGCCACCGGGTTCTCCTCCGACGCCAAGGAGGCGCTCGCGTTCGCGCTCCTCGCCCGGGAGACGATGTGCGGCCGCAGCGGCAACCTGCCCGGTGCCACCGGCGCGTCCGCCGCCGTCGTGCTGGGTACCGTGACGCCCGCGCCGCGGGGCGAGGCGTGAACCGACGCACGGCACTGTCGATGGTCGTCGCCGCGACGCTGCTGGCCGGCTGCGGCGGCGGTCGCCCGGTCCACACGAGCCGTCCGTCGCCGGCGCCGGATCCCCGTCCCGTCGCGCCCCGCGCCGACCTGCCGCCGGAGGTGTTCGGCGGGGTTCCGCCCAAGTCCGACGCGCCGATGGGGGGCGACGTCGTCGTGCGCGTCGCGCTGCACTGGACCCCCGGCTCCGTGGAGATCGAGTCGTCCACCGGCCTCGACGTGGATGACGTCGGGCGCGGGGCATCGGCCGCGTCGCTTTCGGACGGCGAGGGACTCGTGGCCAGCGCCGTGCACGGCACGGACGAGGTGCGCGCGCGGACGCCCGGCGGCGTGCCCCTGGTGCGGGGCACCACGGCGGTGCGGTTGCGCCCCCGCGGGGACGGTCGGCTGACCGTGAACGGCGTCGAGGTGCGCGGAACGGTGGAGTTCTCGGCCCGCGCGGACTCGCTCTTCGTCGTGAACGAGCTGCCGATGGAGGACTATTTGCGCGGGGTCGTGCCGAAGGAGATCGGCCCGCGCCCGCCCGAGGACCGCGAGGCCGTGGCCGCGCAGGCCGTGGCCGCGCGCACCTACACGGTGCGTCGCCTCGGCCAGTACAACTCGCTCCCGTTCGACGTGTTCGGCGACGTGCAGGATCAGGTCTACGTCGGCGTGAACGGGGAGCACGCCGTGGCCGACGCGGCGATCGAAGAGACCGAGAGCCTCATCCTCGTGGACCACGAAGATCACCTCGTCGAGACGTTCTACTCGTCCACGTGCGGCGGGCACCGCAGCGATATCGAGGCGGTGTGGCCGCACCGGGAGAGCCACCCCGCGCTGCGCGGCGGCCCCGACGGTCCGCGCGGCCGGGAGTGGTGCCGCGCCTCGCGACACTTCCAGTGGAAGGAGAGCTGGGACGTCCGCACGCTCTCCGGTCTGTTCCGGAAGCACGCGCCGCGCCTCCTGGAACTGCCGGAGGGCAGCATCCGTGGGGAGCTGACGGACGTGCGGATCACGAGCCGCGGCCCCTCGGGGCGAGCGGCGGAGATCGAGTGGACGACGGACCGCGGCCGCTGGGTCGTTCCCGGCGATCGCAACCGCTGGATCCTGCGGCGACCCGGCGGCGGCATCCTGAGGAGTGTCTTCCTGGACCTGGACGTGATCCGGTCGGGGCGCAGGATCGCGTCGGTGACGGCCACGGGGCGGGGCAACGGGCATGGAGTCGGGATGTGCCAGATGGGGGCGCTGGGACGGGCCGAGGCCGGCCAGTCGTTCCGGGAGATCCTGGACGCGTACTACCCGGGAACGCAGGTGCGGCGCGTCCGCGGTGCCGACCTCCCGTCCGGGCGCTCGGGCGCCTTCTAGCGCTCCCGGGGAATCCGCCCGCCGGCGTCCCTAGACCCCTTGAAGGTTCCGGGGGAAGGTGCTATCTTCCTCTGGCTTCGGCGCCACCTTCCTGGGAGATGGCGCCCAAGTGGTGAAAAGGCAAGGAATTAGGCGGGGTCGTAGTTCAGTTGGTCAGAACGCCGGCCTGTCACGCCGGAGGTCGCGAGTTCGAGTCTCGTCGGCCCCGCCATTTCCGCCCCCGGCCCCGTCGCGGCCGGGGGCCTTTTCCTGCCGGATCCGGTAGACTCGGGGTCGCTTTTCCTCCATCCCGACGGGTTCCGTGACGCGCTTCCTCTCCGATCGACCGGTTGCCGCCGTGGCCCTCGTGGTCCTTCTGGGCCTCGCCTCGCACTTTCCGTCGCTCTCCGCCGGCTTCCTCTGGGACGACAATCTCTGGCTGCAGGACAGCCCGATCACCGTCGCCGCGGACGGCTGGAAGACGGCCTGGAGCGGCGGCATCTGGGACTGGTACCCGCTCACTTCCACCGCGTTCTGGCTGCAGTGGCGAGCGTTCGGGCCGGAGCCGGGCGGCTATCACGCCGTGAACCTGGGTCTCCATCTCCTGGGTGCCGCGCTGCTGTACCTGGTGCTGCGCCGTCTGGCGGTCCCGGGATCCGCTTTCCTGGCGATGCTCTTCGCCGTGCACCCGGTGACGGTGGGAACGGCGGCCTGGATCGCCGAGCAGAAGAACACGCTGGCGTTCGTGTTTTCGGCCGGCGCCGCCCTGGTGTGGGTCCGGGCCGTCGACGAGGAGGGGCGCGGCGTCTTCCTGGTCTGGCTGCTCGCGGCGGCGGCGCTGCTCTCCAAGGCGACGGCCGTGGCGCTGCCGGTCCTCCTGCTCCTGATCGCCGTGCACCGGCGCGGCCGATGGGAGGGACGCGACGTCCGGCGACTGGGTCCGGTGTTCGTGGCGGCGGCCGCGGTGGCCGTGGTCACGATCTGGTTCCAGATGAACCGGACGTTCGGAACCGAGGTGGCCGGCGGCCTCTCCGTGGCGGAGCGGATCGGCGGGGCTGGCCGGGCGATCGTCCACTACGCCGCGCAGACGGTCGCGCCGCTCTTCCTGCCCATCGTCCATCCGCGCTGGGATCCGTCGTCGCTCTCTCCGCTGTGGTGGCTCGGGCTCCTCGCGCCCGTCGCGTTCGTCGTCGTCGGGTTCCGTCGTCCGGGCCTGCGGGGGTCCGCGCTGGCGGTCGCCGCCTGGATCGTCGCGCTCCTGCCGGTGCTGGGCTTCGTGGACCTGTACTACACGCGCTACTCGTTCGTGGCGGACCACTGGAACTACCTGGCGCTGCCCCTGCTCCTGATCGTCGTCGTCGCGGCCGCGGCGCGGCTGCCCCGGGCCGTCACGATGCCGCTGGCGATCGTGGTGCTCGCGACCGCCGTGTTCCTGTCGAACGCGCAGTCCCGCCGCTACGAGAGCGCGCGGACGTTCTGGGAGACCGTGCAGGAGCGCAATCCCGAGGCATGGGTCGCGTGGAACGGCCTCGGCGTCTGGTATGCGCGGCAGGGCGATCCCGGAGCGGCGATCTCGTTCTTCGAGGCTGCGGTGGACGCGCGGGAGGACTACGCACTGGCGTGGGACAACCTGGGCCGGGCGCTGGAGGCCACGGGGGAGCCGGCGGAGGCCGTCGAGGCCTACGCGCGGGCCGTGCAATCCAATCCGGAGTTCGACGTGGCCCGCGGCAACTACGGTCGCGCGTTGGCCCAGGTGGGGCGGCGCGACGAGGGCATCCGGGAGCTGAGAGCCGTGGTGGAGCGCCGGCCGGAGGCGGTGCAGCCCCGCGCGAACCTCGCCCTTGCGCTGGCGCAGAACTACGACGTGCACGAGGCCATCGACGAGTACGAGCGGCTCCTCGAGATCGATCCACACTTCGTCCTCGGCCACGAAACGGTGGCCCGTCTCTACGCCCAGCGCGGCGAGCTGGATCTCTCGCTGGAGCACATGCGCCGGGTGCAGGAGCTCCAGCCCGATCACCCCGAGGCGGCGGCCGTGATCCGCGCTCTGGAGCAGGCGATCGGGCTGCCGCCGTCGGAGCAGGAGGCCGGCGCCCCGGAGGCGTCGCCGTGAGCGCCGGCCGCGCCCGGAGCGTCGCGTTCGGCGTATCGGGCGTGCTGCTCACCCTCCTGCTCTGTCTCGTCCTCGTGGAGGTCGGCCTGCGCGTCTACTCCCGCGTCACGCCCAACGTCGACGTGGAGTTCTACCGCTACGCCCGGCTGATGAAGGGGAGCGCCGACGAATCCGGTGTGGTCTTCCGGCACCAGCCGGACGCGCGCGGCCGCTTCTTCGGAGTGGACGTGGCGATCAACTCGCTTGGGTTCCGGGACGAGGAGTTCGGCGCCGATCCGGAGGCCATCCGCGTGGGTCTCCTCGGCGACTCCGTGACGTTCGGGTGGGGAGTGGAGTACGGCGACCGCTTCTCCGAGATCCTGGAGCGGAACTGGTCGCAACGCGTCGGACGTCCCGTGGAGCTCCTGAACACGGGACACGGGAACTACAACACCGTCCAGGAACTGGCCACGCTCGAGGAGTCGCTGGCGTCCCGCGACCTCGACGCCCTGCTGCAGGTCTGGTACATCAACGACGCCGAGCCCACGCCGGAGCATCGCGACGCCCCGTGGTACGCCCGCTTCCACACCGCCATCTTCCTGTGGGCCAAGTCCGACCTGCTTCGACGACGCTTCGGGGCGAGGGAGAGCTACGAGGAGTACTACCGCGCACTCTACGAGCCGGACGCGGCGGGCTTCCCGGCGTTCCGAGACGCGCTGCAGGCCACGGGGCGATGGGCCCGCGACCGCGGTGTTCCGTGGATCTTCGTGGTGCTGCCCGAGTTTCACGGATTCGAGGCGGACGGCCCGTTCTCGGACGTCTACGTCCGCGTGGCGCGGCTGGCGGCCGAGTCCGGCGCGCAGGTGGTCGACGCCACGCCGCACTTCGCCGGCGTGGACCCGTCGACGGTGTGGGTGGCGCCCAACGACGTGCATCCCAATGCGCGCGGACACGCCCGGATCGCCGAGGCGATCGAGGCGGAGCTCGGATCGCCCGACTGGCTGACGGCCGCGCCGTCGTCCGCAGAGGGAGCACCGTGAAGAAGATCCTCGTCCGGGCGATGATCATCGCGGTCGTCGTGGCCGCCGTGCTGCTGGGGGCCATCGTCGTGATGGACCTCTTCGGATCGCAGCCTCAGCCGTTCCAGTACCTGCTCCACTGAGGAGTCCCGTGGCCCGCTCGCGCGTCCTTCCCGTTGTCGCCACGACGCTGCTGGGCCTGGCGCTTGCCGTGCCGCTGATCGAGGGGGCGGCGCGCGTCGCGGGGCTGGCGCCCGAGATCCGCCACATCGACGTCACGCACGACGACACGGTCTACCGCCGCTCGGAGAACCCCATCCTCGCCTTCGAGCTGAAGGCGAACTGGCGCGATCCGGACGCGGACCTCATCAAGAGCTACCCGTTCACCAACTCCCACGGGCAGCGCGACGTGGAGCGGACGCTCGAGAAGCCGGCCGGCGTCGAGCGGATCCTCCTGCTCGGCGCGTCCGTGGTGGAGGGCGTCGGCCTGGCCGACGTCGACGAGACGATCTCCCGCCGCCTGGAGGCCCGCCTGGGGCCCGGCCACGAGGTGCTGAACTTCGGGGTCAGCGCATACTGCACGCGGGCGAAGATCGAGCTCCTGCGCGTGAAGGGGCTGGCCTTCGATCCGGACGCCGTCGTGCTGTTCGTCTCGCAGAACGACTTCAACAACTTCAACTTCGAGGCGTTCCAGCTCGGTGCCGCGCAGGATCGGCCGGCGTCCGTGGAGGCGCTCTTCCGGCACTCGCACGCGTTCCGGGCGCTGGCGCTCCGCGCGAACCTCTTCGGCTACCGCGCCCAGCTGGAGCCCGCCGACTGGAGCCGCGAGGCGATCGGCGACAACAACGTCGTGGACGGACTCCGGCTGTTCGCGGAGCTGGCGCGGGAGCACGGATTCGATCCGCTCGTCGCCATCTGGCCTCGCTTCACGGACGACGCCGTGCAGGACACCGACCCCATGCCCGACGGCTCGGGGCGGCTCCTGTTCGAGGCGCTGGCGGCCATGAACGGCCTTCCCACGATCCGCCTCTCCGAGGCGTTCGAAACCGAGTGGCGCGGGATCGCCCCGGACGAGAGTCCGCGGCTGCGCTACACCATCGGCGATCGGCTGCATCCGAATCCGTTCGGCACCGCGCTCACGGCCGCCGTTCTCGAGCGGGAGCTGCCCCGGCTGCGGAGCGGGTTCTCGCCCGCTCCCGCGACCGTCGACGCGGCCGCCGTGGAGGCCGCGCGCCGGCGGGGCGAGCGGGATCCCACGAAGTCGCGCCGGCTCGTGAACCAGGGCAACACGCTGCTGGGGGAAGGGCGCACCGAGGAGGCGATCGACTCGTACCGGGAGGCCATCGACGCGCAGCCGGCCCTGGCCGAGGCGCACCACAACCTGGGCATCGCGCTGCGCAAGCAGGGGAAGCTGGCCGAGGCGCTGGCCTCGTTCCGGACGGCCGCCAAGCTCGCGCCGGAACTTCCGGATCCGCACTTCAACGTCGGCGTGACCGCGCTGCGGCTGGGCGATGCCGATCTGGCCGCGCGGGCGCTGGAGCGTTCCCTGGAGATCCGCCCCGATTTCGAGCCGGCCCGCCGCGAGCTGGCGGCGGCCCGCGCCGCGCAAGCTCCCTAGAAAGAGAACGGGCGTCTGCAGACCGGAGTCCGGGGCGCCCGCGAGATTCCGCGGAGGGCGTCGCTACGGCAGGAGGGTCAGATTCCGCAGGGCCTTCTCGAGCGGCCGAGAGCGGCTTCCCGCCCAATACGCGGCCCCCCGGCGTGAGCCGGAGGGCCGAAGGGGAAGCGTGGGAGCGGCGGAGGACGGCGTCAGTGGTTCTCCACACCGCACTGCCGGTCGAAGGCCTGGACGAGCAGGCCCGCGAACATCTCCGGCGTGGTGCCCTCGATCTCGTGGCGCTGGATGACCTCGGCGACCTTGCCGTCCTTGAAGATGGCCACCTGCGGCGAGCTCGGGGGGTACTCCGAGAAGAGGCCGCGGGCGTACTCGACGGCCTCCAGATCCATGCCGGCGAACGCGGTGGTGACCTTGTCCGGAGTCTTGTCGTGGGTGAGGGCCAGCGCCAGGCCCGGGCGCGCGATGCCGCCGGCGCAGCCGCACACGGAGTTCACGAACAGCAGGACCGTGCCCTGGCTGTTCTCGACCTCGGACTGGACCTGCTCCACCGTGCGGAGCTCCTGGAGGCCGATCTGGCGGGCCTCCTGGCGCATGGGCTCGACGATGTGCTCCGGATAACGCATGGATTTTCCCTTTCCGTTGGCGGGGACACCCCTCAGGTGGGGGGTCTCGAGTACTCGATGAGCTTCTTCACGGACGCCACTTCCTCGCGCGGTACGCGCACGCGGTCCGTGTTCTTGAAGACTCCGAGCCTTGCGGAGCGCGCGAGGTACTCCTCCTTGGCGGTCGGATCTCCCACGTCCCGCACGTCCACGTCGTTGAGGAGGATTCCCTCCTCGTTCTCCGAGTGGTAACGCCCCACGTAGACGCGGGTTCCGGGCGTGTCCACCACGACGGTGATGCCGTGCAGGGGAAGATCGCAGTTGCGGCCCACGCGGACTCCTTTCGTTGGGCCCCCAATCTACCGGATGGCGCGGGTGCCGACTAGGCGGGCGATTCGCGAGCGCATCGTCGGGAATGCACGGTTCGCGCCGCTCCGGCCACGGCGGACGCCCCCGGTTGCCGGTGCGTCGGGCCGCTGCTATGCTCCCTCGCCCGTGATCTCCCTGAGTGACGTTTCCAAGTCCTTCGAAGGAAGGACCGCTGTGCGGGTCGACCGCCTCGACGCGCCCAAGGGGGGAACCCTCGTCCTGATCGGCGCCAGCGGATCGGGAAAGTCCACGCTGCTGCGGATCATGCTCGGGCTGATTCGCCCCGACGGGGGCGAGGTCCGGTTCGACGAGCTCCGGCTCTCCCGGGAGAACGTTCGCGGCCTCCGCCGCCGGATGGGCTACGTGATCCAGGAAGGCGGCCTCTTCCCGCACCTCACGGCCCGCGAGAACGTGACGCTGATGGCCCGCCACGTCGGCTGGGAGGCATACCGCATCGAGGCGCGGCTGGCCGAGCTCGTGGCGTTGACCCGCTTTCCCGAGGACGGACTGGACCGCTACCCGCGCGAACTCTCCGGTGGCCAGCGGCAGCGCGTCTCGCTGATGCGGGCCCTGGCCCTCGACCCGGATGCTCTGTTCCTGGACGAGCCCCTGGGCGCGCTGGATCCGATGATCCGGGCCGACCTGCAGGATGAGCTGCGCGACATCTTCCGCGACCTCGGGAAGACCGTCGTCCTCGTCACGCACGATCTCGCGGAAGCCCGACACTTCGCGGACGAGATCGTCTTGCTCGACGAGGGGGAGATGATCCAGCGCGGCACGTTCGAGGATCTTCGCGACCGGCCCGCGTCGCCGTTCGTCACGCGGTTCGTGCGAGCCCACCGGGCGCTGGAAGGATGAGGTCCTCTCGCCCGCGACGGGCGCTCCCGTTTCTGCTCCTGCTCGCCGCGTTTCCGGTGTTCGCGCAGACCGAGGCTCCTTCCGTCGTGACGGCGTCGAAGAAGTTCACGGAGTCCGTCGTCCTCGGCGAGATCCTGGCCGCGGCCGCCCGCTCGGCGGGCGCCGTCGCCGAGCACCGCTCGGACCTGGGCGGCACGCGCATCGTCTGGAACGCGCTCGTCCGCGGCGAGGTGGACGCCTACGTCGAGTACAGCGGCACGCTGCGGGAGGAGATCCTGGCCGGCCGACCGCTGCCGGACGAGGAAGCGTTGCGGGTGGCGGTGGCGGAGGAGGGCATCGTCCTGGGGCCCGCGCTGGGCTTCAACAACACGTACGCCGTCGGAATGGAGGAGGATCGCGCGGCCGAGCTGGGCGTGCGGACCGTCTCGGACCTCGTCGACCACCCGGAGTTGGCCTTCGGCTTCACGAACGAGTTCCTGGACCGGGGCGACGGGTGGCCGAGCCTGCGCGACGCCTACGGCCTGCCGCACTCCGACGTCCGCGGCCTGGACCACGATCTAGCCTACCGCGCGCTCACGTCGGGCGCCATCGATGCGATGGATCTCTACTCCACGGACGCGGAGATCCGCTACTACGGGCTGCGGGTCCTGGAGGACGATCGGCGGCACTTCCCGGAGTACTCGGCGTACGTGCTCTGGCGCGCCGACCTGGAGGAGCGCGCGCCGGACGTGGTGCGGGCGCTGCGCCGGCTGGGCGGGACGCTCCCGGAGGCCGACATGATCTCGCTCAACGCGCGCGCGAAGCTGGACCGCGAGCCGCCGGCCGTCCTGGCCGCGAAGTTCGTCCGGGAGGCGCTGGCGGTTCGGGTGGAGGCGGCCCAGTCCGAGAGCGCGGCGGCGGGGCTGCTGCGCCGGACGGGGGAGCACCTGTCGCTCGTCGGCGTCTCCCTGCTGGCCGCCATCCTCGTGGCGGTGCCGCTGGGGATCGTCGCGGCCAAGCGGGCCCGCCTGGGCCAGACCGTGCTGGGCGTCACCGGCATCATCCAGACGATCCCGGCGCTGGCGCTCCTGGTCGTCATGATCCCGCTCTTCGGCATCGGAACTCGTCCGGCAATCGTCGCGCTGTTCCTGTACAGTCTTCTTCCCATCGTGAGGAATACGGCGGCGGGGCTCGCGGGGATCGCGCCGGAGCTGCGGGAGTCGGCGCGTGCGCTGGGGCTGGATCCCGCCGCGAGACTTCGCCGGGTGGAACTGCCGCTCGCGCTCCCGTCGATTCTCGCCGGCATCAAGACGTCGGCGGTGATCAACGTGGGCACGGCGACGCTCGGCGCGTTGATCGGGGCCGGGGGCTACGGCCAGCCGATCCTCACGGGGATCCGCCTCGACGATGCGGGCCTCATTCTTCAGGGGGCGCTGCCCGCGGCCGGGCTGGCGCTCCTCGTTCAGGGACTCTTTGAGGCGGCCGAGCGATGGGCCGTGCCGAGGGGGTTGCGATGAGCTCATCCCGGAAAGTGGCCGCCCATCTGGACACCGCGCCCGACGCGGACGAGTTCCTCACGGACGTCCTCGACGGACTGTCGGCCGATCGAAAGACGCTGCCGTGCAAGTACCTGTACGACGAGCGCGGTTCGCAGCTCTTCGACGAGATCTGCCGCCTGGACGAGTACTATCCCACCCGGACCGAGCTGAAGATCCTCGAGGACAACATCGACGAGATCGCGTCGGAGCTGGGCCGCGGCCGGCTGCTGATCGAGTACGGCAGCGGCAGCAGCCACAAGTCGCTGCTCCTGCTGGATCACCTGGAGGATCTGCACGGCTACGTTCCGATCGACATCTCGCGGGACCACCTGCTGGCCACGGCCACCCGGTTGCGGGAGCGCTATCCGGATCTCAAGATCCTGCCCGTGGTGGCGGACTACACGTCGCCGATCGAGCTGCCGGGCACCGCCGCGTTCGAGCGCCGCAAGGCCGTCTTCTTTCCGGGTTCCACCATCGGCAACTTCTCGCGGGAGGAGGCCCGGGACTTCCTGGGGCGCGTGGCCGATGCCGTCGGCCCGGGCGGCGCCTGCCTGATCGGCGTCGACCTCGTGAAGGACGTCTCCATCCTGGAAGCCGCCTACGACGACGCCCGGGGCGTGACGGCCGCGTTCAACCTGAACCTCCTGGAACGGATCAACCGCGAGCTGGACGCGAACTTCGATCCGGAGGCGTTCCGCCACGTCGCGCGCTGGAACCCGGACGACGCCCGCGTGGAGATGCACCTGGAGAGCCGCACGGAGCAGACGGTGAGCGTCGCCGGACAGGAGATCCGGTTCGCGGCGGGTGAGACGATCTGGACGGAGAACTCCCACAAGTTCACGCGCGAGTCGTTCGCGGCTCTGGCCGGTTCGGTGGGATTCGAGGTGGCCGACGTCTGGACCGATCCCGCGGAGCTGTTCAGCGTGCAGCTCCTGCGCGTGGGGGACGACGATTGAGAACGATCCTTTGCGGGCCCGCACCGATCGCGATCGGCCTCGCGCTGATCTCCGTCGTCGCGGGGGCGAAGGAGAAGGACTGGGATGTCGCGGCGCCGCCGGGCCCCCGCGAGACGCTCTCCTTCCCGGCCGAGGAAGGCACCTGGATCTCTCTGGACGTGCACCCGGCGGGCGATCGTCTCGTGTTCGCGCTGCTCGGCGATCTCTACGAGCTGCCCCTGGGAGGGGGAGAAGCCCGTCTCCTCTCCGGCGGCATCCCCTGGGAGTCCCAGCCGCGCTACCGCCCCGACGGCACCCGCATCCTCTTCACCAGCGATCGCGGCGGCGGCGAGAACCTCTGGAGCATGAGCGCGGACGGCTCGGACCGCGCGGCCCTGACGAAGGAGGACTTTCGCCTGCTCTTCAGCGGGGACTGGCACCCGTCGGGCGAGTGGGTCGTGGCCAAGAAGCACTTCACGTCGTCGCGGAGCATGGGCGCGGGCGAGATGTGGATGTACGCCTTCCCGGAGGGCGGGGAGGGGGTCCGGCTCACGAAGCGCCGCAACGATCAGCTCGATGCGAACGAGCCGTGCTTCTCGCCGGACGGCCGCTTCCTCTACTGGTCCGAGGATCTCTCCACCGGCACGACGTTCCGTTACAACAAGGATCCTCACAAGAGCATCTTCGTGATCCGTCGCCTGGAGCTGGAGTCCGGACGCATCGACAACCTCGTCGACGTGGCGGGCGGCGCCGCCTGTCCGCGCCTCTCGCCGGACGGCCGACGCCTGGCCTTCGTCGGCCGAAGCGGCACGCGCACGGCCCTGAAGCTCTTCGAGCTGGAGACGGGCGAGGTCCGGCTTCTGCGCGACGATCTGGATGAGGATCAGCAGGAGACGTGGACGCTGTTCGGAACCTACCCCGGGTTCGACTGGACGCCGGACGGCCGTGAGATCGTCGTTTCTTCGGGCGGGAAGATCTGGCGCGTGGACGCGGGCACCGGCGAGCGCGCGGAGATTCCCTTCCGCGTGAACGTGGAACTCTCCGTGGCGAAGGCGGTGCGCAACCGTCTCGAAGCCGGCGCCGACACGTTCCCCGTGAAGGTGATTCGCTGGCCGCAGGTCACCTCGGACGACGTGGTGCTGTTCGGCGCGCTCGGCACGCTCTGGCGATCCGCCCCCGGAGAGGATCGCCCGCGGGAGCTGTTCCGCGGCGGACCGTTCCGCTTTGCGCCGTCCCTGTCCCCCGACCAGCGCCGGCTGGTGTTCGTGGCCTGGAGCGACTCGCTGGGCGGCAGCGTCCGCGTCAGCGATCTCGGCGGCGGACGCGAGCGGAGCGTGAGTGCTCGTCCCGGACACTGGACGTGGGCGTCGTTCTCGCCCGACGGCCGACGGATCGTGGCACGGCGGGGTCCGGGGCACCGCGCGCGCGGGCACCGGTGGTCGGAGGATCCGGGCATCTGGATCCTGGACGCCGAACGTGAGGAGGCGGCCGTCTTCGTGACGCGGGAAGGCCGGCGCCCGCGGTTCTCCGCCGACGGCCGCCGGATCCATCTCGTCTCCCGCGAAGGGAAGGACGCGGCGCTGGTCAGCGTGAACCGCCTGGGATCGGATCGCCGGGTTCTCGCCACGTCCAAGCGCGCGACGGACTTCGTCCTCTCTCCGGACGAGCGCTACCTCGCGTTCGAGGAGGGAGAACAGATCCACGTCGCGCCGTTCCCGGGCGGGCCCGAGCCGCTGGAGACGGGCCCGAAGATCCAGAGCGTTCCCGTGCGCCGCGTGTCGGATCCGGGAGGCGCCCACGCGAGCTGGTCGCCCGACGGCCGCGTGCTCCGCTGGAACCTCGGCCCGGACCTGTTCGCGGTGGACGTGGACTCCCTGTTCGCGGCGGCGGCGGCGGCGGCGGCGGCGACCGCGGCCGAGGCGGGAACGGACGAGGCGGCGGAGACCGATGAAGAGGCTCCGGCGCAGGATTCGGTCGTGCCGGTCCGCCACCTCGGCTGGGACGAGCCCGCCGACGTCCCGGACACCGACGTGTGGATCACCGGCGCGGACATCCTGCCCATGGACGATCTTTCCCGGATCGAGAACGGCGTCGTTCACGTGGTGGGCAACCGGATCGTGGCGGTGGGATCGGCCGATGAGCTCCGGGTTCCGCCGGGGGCGGATACGCTCGACGCCCGCGGCCACGTCCTCCTGCCCGGCCTCGTCGACGTGCACGCGCACGTCGGCAGCTCGGCCGATCTGGATCCGCAGCAGGCGTGGCCGCTCGTCGCCAACCTGGCGTTCGGCGTCACCACGGTGCACGACCCCAGCAACCACACGCAGGGGATCCATCACCGCGCGGAGCTCG
Source organism: bacterium (assembly GCA_965216835.1). Taxonomy (GTDB): domain Bacteria; phylum ARS69; class ARS69; order ARS69; family ARS69; genus BQJX01. The sequence goes on from OZ244210.1 coordinate 1,402,141, forward strand.
TGAAGCGCGGGACGATGCTGGGGCCGAGGATCTACTCCACCGGCACCATCCTCTACGGCGCCGAGAACTCGGCGCGCACGTTCATCGAGGACTACGACGATGCGCTCGCCGCGGTCCGTCGTCGGCAGGCGTGGGGCGCCGTCTCCGTGAAGAGCTACAACCAGCCGCTTCGCCGCCAGCGGCAGATGCTGGTGGAGGCCGCGCGCGAGCTGGGGATGAACATCCACCCCGAGGGCGGGTCCTCGCTGCCGTACAACCTCACGCACCTCGTCGACGGGCACACGACGCTGGAGCATCCGCTTCCGGTGGCCGACGTCTACGACCCGGCGATGCGGCTGCTGTCCCGGTTCGGGACCGCGTACACGCCCACGCTCGTCGTCGGCTACGGCGGACTGTGGGGGGAGAACTACTGGTACCAGCACACGAACGTCTGGGAGAACGAGCGCCTCGTCCGCTTCGTGCCCAGGCACCTCGTGGAGGCGCGCTCCATCCGCCGCACGATGGCGCCCGACGAGGAGTACCACCACTTCGCCCTCGCCGAGGTCGCGGCCGACGTGGTCCGGCGCGGCGGCAACCTGGAGATCGGATCGCACGGTCAGATGCAGGGGATCGCGGCGCACTGGGAGCTCTGGATGTTCGAGCAGGGAGGGCTCACGGCGCACGAAGCGCTGCGCGCGGCCACGTGGATGGGGGCGCGCGCCATCGGGCTGGACCACGACCTCGGATCGATCCGCGCGGGGCGCCTCGCCGACCTCGTCCTCGTGCAGGGGGATCCCACGGAGGACGTGCGCCGTTCGGAGGACGTCGCCTTCGTGATGATCAACGGTCGCCTCCACGATGCCCGCACGATGAACCGGTTGCTGCCGGATCCCGCGCCGCTTCCCACGGGGCCGCCGGTCGACAGCGGTTCGGCCGGCCGCGCCGCGACGTGCGCCTGCCAGGGCAACTTCGGGGAGGAGTAAGCCGCTAGCGCAGGATGCGCAGCCCCAGGTTCATCGTCCGCCCGGCGCCGGCGTTCACTCCGGCGGGGAACGTGGTGACGAGCGTTTCCAGCTCCAGCCACGGCCGCGGCCGGTACTTGGCGCCCAGTCCCGTCTGCACGAAGTAGTTCCCCGCGGCGTCGCCGACCCAGTCGGACTCCGTCTCGAACGTGAGGTACGTCGTCCATCGGTCCGAGACGTGGTAGTTGGGGATCACCTTGGTCGGAACCGTGACCTGGCCGTCGTCGGTGCCGTCGTCCGAGCCGAAGCGGATGCGCGCGCCACTCTCCAGGTAGACGTAGAAGTCGGACGAGAACGTCCAGTCCATCGACAGCCGGTTGTTCCAGACCACGTCGTCCCAGTCGAGGAAGGGGCGCGTTCCGTCGCCCTCCAGGTCGCTCCCGATGGGGAAGCGCAGCCCCGTCTGCAGCGCCACGGCGGAGAACTCCTGCAGCGGGATGAACTCCACGCGCGGTTCGATGGCGGTGATGCCCGTCCGGTCCGAGGCGGCCGCCGGGAACGTGTTGTCGCTGACGTGGCGAAGGATCAGGTCGAAGCCCGGGTTCACGTTGCGCCGCCAGCCCCACGTCATCGAGACGCTGCCCGTGTAGTACGTGGAACGCGCGCCGGCGTCCTGCCGCGTGCCGTCGTCGTCGAAGAACTCCGTCTGCGTGTAGACGTTGTGGAACGTCCGGACCTCGGCCTCGCCCGGCAGCAGCAGCGTGGACGGAGTGTAGTCGCGCAGGTCGCGCTCCGTCCGTTCCGGGTAGGGATCCTCCGCCACGTGGTCGTCGACCGGGGGCGGGTCCTCGCGCGGTGTGGGTTCGCCGTCGGGCGGCGTGATCGGCGGAGCGGGCGGCGTCTCGTCCGTCGGGGTTGTCGGGTCCGGCGTTGTCACCGGCGGCGGCGTCGGCCGGCGCGACGTGCCCGGGAGATTGAGGCGCCAGTCCCACTCCTGGAACCGGATCGGCCGATCGGCGGGCAGCGGCTCCGCCCGGTACGCGTTCACGAACGCGACCGTTCCGCCCGCGGCGTCGAAGTCGCCCGAGTACCAGTCGAACAGGCGGGACACGCGGACCTCCTCCGGAAGGATCTCCAGGACGTCCGGCTCCCCCAGGGCCAGGCGGACCTGCGCGTCCAGTGCCGCGTCCAGATCCCCGGCCGCGTAGGCCGTGGCCGACAGCGGGGGACAGCTCCGCGCCGCGCACACCAGCGCGAAGTGGATCCGGGCGTCCGCGCCGAGCTCCGGCAGGATCTCCTTCTCGATCATGTCCAGCGTGACCTGCCGGCGCGCGACCGCGTGCCGGTTGCGCGCGAACATGCCCGGCACCTCCTGCGGCGAGGGGACCGGCCACACGTTCACCACGGAGCGGATCGCGACGAGGTTGTACGCGTTGATCCAGAACGCGATGCGGGCGTCGGTCCCGGGGACCGTGTCCAGGTCCACGCGGGCGAGGCCGCGGTAGAGGCGATCCAGCTCGGTCCGGTCGGCCGCCAGCCGGCGGTAGTCCACGTTGCCGTCCACCACGGCCCGCTCCAGCAGCGCGGACCAGTCCCGCTCCCAGGCCTCGGTCTGGGCCGACGCGGGCAGGGCGGCGACGACGACCATCGCGACGAGGGCGGCGAGCGATCGGATCAAGGCGATTCCTCCGGAGCCGTGCAGAGACGTCCAGTATGCCCCCGCGGGGCGGATCCCGGTACGGGAAACGCGACCGCCCTCTCCGATGAGTCGGCGGTCCGGCGCGATCGCTTGACCGGTCCGGGGCAAGCTGTTAGCGTGCCGTTTCCGGAAGTGCACCTGCCCTCCCGCATTCCGGAGAAACCGCCCATGCCCCAGACGCCGGCCCTGCTGGTCCTCGAGGACGGCTCCTCGTTCCCGGGCGTCGCCTATGGCGCCGAAGGCCTCGCCGGCGGCGAGGTCGTCTTCAACACCGCCATGTCCGGGTACCAGGAGATCCTCACGGATCCTTCCTACTGGGGCCAGATCGTGGCGATGACCGCTCCCCAGATCGGAAACACGGGAGTGAACGACCAGGACCCCGAGTCGACGCGACCGCACGTCCGCGGCTTCGTGGCGAGGGAGTTCGCCCGCCGCGCGTCCAACTGGCGCTCCACGCGTGATCTCGGGGCGTACCTGCGCGCTCACGACGTTGTCGGGATCCACGAGCTGGACACGCGCGCGCTCACCCGCCACCTCCGCGAGGCGGGCTGCCAGCGCGGCGTCATCGTCAGCGGATCGGCGCTGGCGGACCGCGACGTCCCGGTGCTCGCGGCCGAGGCGAAGCGCCTGCCCGACATGATGGACGTGGATCCCGTGCGCGAGGTGACCACGTCGCGCCGCTACGAGTGGCGCGGCGACGCCAGCAGCGACACGGAGTGGATCCCGGAGGCGCCGGCGCTGCGCCACGGGCCGACGCTCGCGGTGCTGGACTGCGGCACCAAGGCGAACATCCTGCGACGGCTGCACGCCAGCGGCGCGCGGGTCATCGTCTTCCCGGCGGACACGTCGCCCGACGAGCTGCTGCGCGCCTCGCCCGACGGTCTCTTCCTGACGAACGGCCCCGGCGACCCGCGCACGACCACCTACGTGATCGACACGGTGAAGGGACTGCTCGGCCGCCTGCCGATGCTGGGCATCTGCCTGGGGCACCAGCTACTCGCGCTGTCGGCCGGCGCGTCCACGTACAAGCTGAAGTTCGGGCACCACGGCGCGAATCATCCGGTCCTGCACGAGGAGACGGGCCGGATCGAGATCACGTCGCAGAACCACAACTACGCCGTGGACGAGGACAGCGCGAAGGCCGCGGGGTTCACGGTCACGCACCGGAGCCTTTTCGACGGGACGGTGCAGGGAATGCGGCACCGCGAGCTGGGACTCTTCTCCGTGCAGTACCATCCCGAGGCCGCTCCCGGCCCGCACGACGCCTCGTACCTCTGGGACCTGTTCCTGGATGCGCTGGGCGGGAGGGTCGCCTGATGCCGCGCCGCACCGACATCGAGAGCGTGCTGCTGATCGGCTCCGGGCCGATCGTCATCGGGCAGGCATGCGAGTTCGACTACTCCGGAACCCAGGCCTGCAAGGCGCTCCGCGAGGAGGGCTACCGCGTCATCCTCGTGAACTCGAATCCCGCCACGATCATGACGGACCCGGAGACCGCGGACCGCACCTACGTGGAGCCCATCACACCGGAGGTCCTGGAGCGGATCATCGCCCGGGAGCGCCCGGACGTCGTCCTGCCGACGCTGGGCGGACAGACCGCGCTGAACGCGGCGGTGGCGCTGGCCGAGGGCGGGATCCTGGACAAGTACCGGGTGGAGCTGATCGGGGCCAGCCTGGAGACGATCCAGAAGGCCGAGGACCGCGACCTCTTCGCGCGGGCGATGACGGCCATCGGCATGGACCAGCCGAAGGGCGGGATCGCGCGGAACCTGACCGACGCGCGCAAGGTGATGGAGGAGATCGGATTCCCGGTGATCATCCGGCCGGCCTTCACGCTGGGCGGCACCGGCGGATCCACCGCGTACAACGTCGACGAGCTGGAGGAGTTCGTCGCCGCGGCGCTGGCGGCCTCGCCCATCGGCGAGACGCTGATCGAGGAGTCGATCGCGGGATGGAAGGAATACGAGCTCGAGGTCGTCCGCGACCGCAACGACAACGTCGTCATCGTCTGCTCCATCGAGAACATCGACCCGATGGGCGTGCACACGGGGGACTCCGTCACCGTGGCGCCGGCGCAGACGCTGACGGACCGCGAGTACCAGCGCATGCGGGACGCGGCCATCGCCATCATCCGGGAGATCGGGGTGGAGACGGGCGGCTGCAACGTGCAGTTCGCGGTCTGCCCGGACACCGGCCGCCTGGTGGTGATCGAGGTGAACCCGCGCGTGTCCCGCAGCTCCGCGCTGGCGTCCAAGGCCACCGGCTTCCCGATCGCGAAGATCGCGGCGAAGCTGGCGGTCGGCTACACGCTGGACGAGATCCAGAACGACATCACGGAGGTGACGCCCGCGTCCTTCGAGCCGACGCTGGACTACGTCGTGGTGAAGGCGCCGCGCTGGAACTTCGAGAAGTTCCCCGGCGTGGACGAGCGCCTGGGCACGCAGATGAAGTCCGTCGGCGAGTCGATGGCGATCGGCGCGACGTTCAAGGAGGCGTACCAGAAGGCGCTCCGGTCGCTGGAGATCGGGCGCTTTGGACTGGGGGCGGACGGCCGCGACGATCCGGATCCGTACGAGCTCACGGGCCCGGCGCGCGAGGCACGCCTCGGCGAAGTGATCGGCCGGCTGCGGAGCCCCCACTGGGACGCTCCGTTTCTCCTCCGGGAGGCGATGGTCCTCGGCGAGACGGTCGAGAGCCTGCACGAACTCACGGGGACGGATCCGTGGTTCCTGGATCAGATCGCGCAGCTCGTGGAGCTGGAAGCGGACGTTCGCGCCGCGGCGCCCTCGCCGGGCGGGACCCTGCTGCGACGCGCCAAGCGGGCCGGCTTCTCGGACCGCCAGCTCGCCTACCTGCTCGGGAGTTCCGAGGCCGACGTGCGGACGATGCGCACGCACGCCGGCATCGTCCCGGTGATGAAGACGGTGGACACGTGCGCGGCGGAGTTTGCGGCGCACACGCCGTACCACTACTCCACCTACGGCGGCACGGAGACGGAGGTGGTCCCGTCCGACCGGCGCAAGGTCCTCATCCTCGGCGGCGGCCCCAACCGCATCGGCCAGGGCATCGAGTTCGACTACTGCTGCGTCCACGCCGTGCAGGCGCTGTCGCAGGCGGGGTGGGAGACGATCCTCCTCAACTCCAACCCGGAGACCGTCTCCACGGACTACGACACGGCGCATCGCCTCTACTTCGAGCCGCTGACGCTGGAGGACATCCTCAACGTCGTCGAGGCGGAGAAGCCGGACGGCGTGCTCGTGCAGTTCGGCGGGCAGACGCCGCTGCGGCTCGCGCTGGCGCTGGAGGCGGCGGGCGTTCCCATCCTCGGCACGCCGCCGTCCGCCATCGACCGGGCGGAGGATCGCCGGCGCTTCCTGGAACTGGCGGACACCGTGGAGCTCACGCTGCCTCCAGGCGGCACCGTGCACTCCCTGGAGGAGGGCGCGGCGCTCGCGCGGGAGATCGGCTACCCGCTGCTCGTGCGGCCGTCGTACGTGCTCGGCGGGCGGGCGATGCGCATCGTTTACGATGAGCCGTCGCTGGCGGAGTACTTGAAGGACGCGTTCGCGGCATCGCCGGATCATCCGGTCCAGATCGATCGATTCCTGGAGGATGCCTTCGAGTTCGACGTCGACGCCGTCGCGGACGGCGAGCGATGCGTCGTGGCCGGGATCATGCAGCACATCGAGGAGGCGGGGATCCACTCCGGCGACTCGGCGTGCGTGCTGCCGCCTTACCGCATCCGCCGCGAGGACCTGGAGACGATGCGTCGCCAGGTGACGGACGTCGCGATGGAGCTGGGCGTGCGCGGCCTGCTCAACGCTCAGTTCGCGGTCCAGGGGGACGACGTGTTCCTGCTGGAGGTGAATCCGCGCGCGTCCCGGACCGTGCCGTTCGTCTCCAAGGCGATCGGCCGACCGCTGGCGAAGATCGCGGCGCGGGTCATGGCGGGGGAGACTCTCGTTGACCTCGGCTTCACGCGGGAGCCGCGTCCGGCGCACGTCTCCGTGAAGGAGGCCGTGCTGCCGTTCAACAAGTTCGCCGGCACGGATCCTTTCCTGGGGCCGGAGATGAAGTCCACGGGCGAGGTGATGGGCCTCGCCGCCACGTTCGGCGAGGCGTTCGCCAAGAGCCAGATGGCCGCGGGCGAAGCCGTGCCGATGGCCGGCACCGCCTTCGTGTCCGTGAACGACCGTGACCACGAGGACGTGGTGCCCATCGCCTCGGAGCTGGCCCGACTCAAGTTCCGGTTGTGCGCCACGCGCGGCACCGCAGCCACGCTGGAGGCCGCGGGGCTCGTCTGCGCCACGATCCCGAAGCTGAGCGAGGGGCGCCCGCACGCCGTGGACCGGATCGCGAACGGCGAGATCGACCTCGTGATCGCCACGCCGCTGGGGAAGGCCTCGCGCGTGGACGAGTCGGAGATTCGTCGCGCGGCCATCCGCAAGGGGATTCCGGTCCTGTCCACACTGTCCGCGGCGTCGGCGGCGGTCCGGGCGGTCCGCGCGCTGTCGGATCGGGGGATCGGCGTGCGGTGTCTGCAGGAGTACCACGACGACGAGGTCCTGGCGGAGATCGAGGCGTCGGGTCCGGGCCGGCGGGCGGCGGATCCGGCGGCGGCGCCCCGGTTGCGCGAACCGGCTCCGGACCGCTAGACTTCACAATCCGGGGGCGTGCGCCCCCCGCCCGAAAAGTCCCGGAACACCGTCCCCGGAGTGGAACCGCATGTCCTCAGCCACGATGCCTCGCCCCGACACCTCGTCCGCGCCCACCGCCAGGAAGCGGGTCCTCATCACCGGAGGGGCGGGATTCCTGGGGATCAACCTGGTCCGCTACCTGCGGGCGCGCGGTTTCGAGGTGACGTCGCTGGACCTGGCGCCGTTCGACTACCCGGACATGATGGACCAGATCCGGATCGTGACCGGCGACATCCGCAACCGCGCGGACGTGGACGAGGCGATGGAGGGCGTGGACCTCGTCGTGCACACCGCCGCCGCCCTGCCGCTCTACAAGCCGGAGGACATCTATTCCACCGACCTCGACGGCACGCGCACCGTGTTCGAGTCGGCGCACGCGCACGGCGTGGTCCGCGGCATCCACATCTCCTCCACGGCCGTGTACGGGATCCCGGACCACCATCCGCTGCTGGAGACGGATCGCCTCCACGGCGTCGGGCCGTACGGCATCGCCAAGGTAAAGGCGGAGGAGGTGTGCGCGGAGTTCCGGCAGAAGGGGATGATCGTCCCGATCCTGCGGCCCAAGTCGTTCATCGGGCCGGAGCGGCTCGGCGTCTTCGCGCTCCTGTACGACTGGGCGAAGGACGGCCACGGCTTCCCGATGATCGGGAGCGGCCGCAACCGCTACCAGCTCCTGGACGTGGAGGACCTCTGCGAGGCCATCCACCTCTGCGCCACGCTGCCGCCGGACAAGGTGGACGACGTCTTCAACATCGGCGCGAAGGAGTTCAAGACGATGCGCGAGGACTATCAGGCCGTCCTGGATCGCGCCGGGCACGGGAAGAAGATCGTCCCGTTCCCGGCCGCTCCCGTGATCTGGGCCCTGCGCATCCTGGAGGCGATGAAGCTCTCGCCGCTCTACAAGTGGGTGTACGAGACGGCGTGTGAGGATTCGTTCGTCTCCATCGAGAAGGCGGAGCGGGTGCTGGGGTACCGGCCCCGGCACTCCAACCAGGCTGCGCTGCTGCGGAACTTCGAGTGGTACCTGGAGAACCTCCACACGTTCGAGAACCAGTCCGGCGTGTCGCATCGCGTCCCGTGGAAGCAGGGCATCCTGGGCCTCGTGAAGCACCTCTTCTAGCCCCGCCCGGTCGAACCTCTCCTGTCCATCGCTCACCGAGCACTGAACCCTCCATCGGGTGAGTCGCCCCTGTGGCCGCCGGGCCCTCCTTTTTTTGCCGTCCGGGTGAACAGCGGGGCGATCCGCCTCGTCGTACCGACCGAAGCGGGGGCCCAGACAACCCGGGGCCTTTGGATCACTGGAAGAAGGAGGAGACCGTGAGCACGCTGAAGAAGAGTCGGATCCGATCGATCCAGCGGCTGATGGGGGCGGGGATCCTGGCGGTGCTGCTGACGGCCTCCGCCGGAGCCGCGGACGATCGCAAGCTGGACCGCCAGATCGAGCTGTTCGAGCGCATCGTGGACGACATGCTGGTGGAGAGCCCCAACTGGCTCGTGCAGGGCCGGCACGAGACGCGCGGCCGGTACCGGTCGGGCGACGGTGCCCGGTTCACGTTCGACGCGGATCTGGTCAACCGGGGCTGGGGCCGCAGCCACCGCTGGTGGAAGGACTGGTCCTGGGGCTGGGACCACGACGACGACGACGACGTCATCATCATCGACGTGGACGACCTGGACGATCTCGACACGGACGAGCTCCGCGATCTGAAGAAGTCCCGCGAGAAGAGCCGTGATCGCCACCTCCGCCGCGAGGCGCGTCTCTACGAGCGCGGCAAGGCCGAGATGGTGGACGTCTTCCTCGACTACGGCGACCTGCTGAGCCAGCTGCCGGACGGCGAGACGTTGGAGATCGTCGCGTACCTCGAGGACGCCGAGTACTTCTACGAGAACGATCTGCGCACGCTCTCGATGTCCGCGAAGATGTCGGACGTCCGCGCGTGGGCCGACGGCAAGATCGACAAGAAGGCGATGGTCGAGAGGATCACCGTCACGGAGGAGTGAGCGGGCCCCCCCGGGACCGCTCTTCCGCGCCCCTCGTCCGAGACGGACGGGGGGCGCTTTCCTGTCTAGCCGCCGCAGAGGGCACGGCGAGCATCCTCCAGCGCCCGTGCCGCGTCATCGCCGGGGAAGGCCCCGGCCCACTCCGACACGGCAGACCTCGCGTAGCCGCACGCGCCCGGCTCGAGCGTCGCCCAGCGCACCGCGTTGCGCGCGCGTCCCCCCAGCACGTCCGCGCGGTCCGGGTAGGCGATCCGGAAGGCCTCGTACGAGGACGCCAGCCGGTGCAGCGTGTCCGCATCGTCCGCGGGCGCTCCGGCCGAACGCCGCGCCAGCAGCATCGCCCACGCGTCCTCGCGGACGGGGTTCCCGTCGAAGTCGCCGGCGAGGAGGCGGAGCCCCTCGTCGACGGCCGCTGGATCGCGCGGTTCCGCCCGCAGCCACTCGAGCGCGGCGCGCAGCGGATCCTCGGCCTCGAGGCGATCGCCGGACTCCTTCGGTGCGGCGGACTTGATTGTCGCGTCCCGCTCCGCAGCCGGCGCCGGCTCGACCGCCCGCGCCGCCATGCGCTGCCGTTCGTCCGCCCGTCCGACGACGTCCGGAGCCGGGCGTACCGAATCCCACCAGATCAGCGCCTCTGCGCGTGACCCGGCGCCGGCCGGAGGCTCGGGCGAGGGGTGCAGGTCCGCCGGGGGCGAGGCCGGCGCCGGCGCCAGCGACGCCGACGTCTCCCGTTCCGGAACGACGGACTCCTCCAGCAGGACCGGGGCGTCCGCGTCGAGCATCGCGAGGTCGTCGGCCGCGTCGAACGTGGCGGCGCCTCGGGTCGCGTCCGCGTCGAGGTCATCGACCGCGCCGGACACGTCCGCCTCCGGCTCCGCGCGGAACTCGACCGCGGCCTGCGGGGCCGCCGCCTCGTCCCGGAGGACCTCCACCGCGCGCCCCTCCTTCTTCTCAGGGGCCGCGTTCTTGCTCAGGGGAGCCGGCGGAACCGGGGAGGGCGGCAGTGAAGTGGGGGACGGGCCGTCGACCCACGGGCGGAACAGCGCCACCAGCAGCGCCGCCACCAGGATCCCGCCGGACCCGAACGCGAGCGTGCGTGGATGGAACCACGCATGCCACGCGGGGCCGGGCGGACGATCCGCCGCTCCCGTCGACGAGACCTCCGCGCTCCGCCCCGAGTCCTCCTCGATCGCCCGGTCGACGCGCGACGCCAGCGCCTCCCACTCCGTCTCGCCGCGGGCGGGAACCGTCGCCGCCAGGTCGGCGTCGGTGAGCGCGTACGCCTCCACGACCGCTGTGCACTCGTCGCAGCCCGCCACGTGCTGCTCCACGCGGGCGGCATCGGCCGCCGGAAGCTCGCCGTCCACGTACGCGGACAGCAGATCCTGGAACTCGCGACACCGGTCTTTCATCGCTTCACCCTCGCTCGCAGTGTCTCCCGCGCCCGGGACAGGCGCGACATCACCGTGCCGATCGGCACGTCCAGCGTCTCCGAGATCTCCCGGTAAGAGAGACCCTCGCTTACCCGGAGGTGCAGCACCAGACGCTGATCCTCCGGCAGCGCGTCCACGGCGCGGTTCACCGCCTCGCGGCGACGCGCCGCATCGACGTCGTCCTCGGGCGACGGTCCCTCCCAGCGGATCCGTTCGTCCAGCTCTTCGCCGCCGCGGCGCTTGCGCGTCTCCACCTGGGTCTTCGCCCAGTTCGAGGCGATGCGCAGCAGCCACGGCGCCAGCGGACGATCCTCCTCGAAGCGGTCGAGCGCCCGCCAGGCGCGCAGGAACGTCTCCTGCACCACGTCGTCGGCGTCGTCGGCGTTCCGGAACCAGCGCAGTCCCATGGCGAACACGCGCCGCTGGTACCGGCGGACCAGGATGCCGAACGCGGCCCGATCGCCCTCCTTCGCGCGGAGGACCAGGTCACGGTCGTCGGGATCCTCGCCGCGCGCCGCCGCTGCCTCGTCCGCCACGCTTCCTCCGGGATACGCGCCACCGCTCGTTCTATTCCGTCGCGGGAAGTGTAGTGGCCCTTCCGTGCGACGTCGATTTCTCGACGTCCCCGGGGAATAACGCGGGGCGTCGCGCGTAGTTCCCCCGACCACGCGGCGCCGTCCCGGGGCCGCCAGCCAAGGGGAGAAGAGGACATGCAAGCGAACGCAAGGAAACACCGGGGACGGGCGGCCGCGCTGGCCGCGGCCCTGCTGCTGCTGGGAGCCACGGCCGGCGCCGACGCGCCGCGGATCGAACCGGAGCCGGAGGGTGGACGATGCGGCGTGCCCGTGCCGCAGGGCTGGTGCGGAACGGGCACGGGCGGCCTCCACGTCCAGGTGGACGGGGTGGCGCAGACACGCGAGTTCCCGCTGAAGCACACCGACGTCCGTGCCGACGTCACCGGGCCGGTCGCGCGGGTGACCGTGACGCAGACGTTCCAGAACCCGTTCGAGGAGACGATCGAGGCGGTCTACGTGTTCCCGCTCCCGCAGGACGCTGCCGTGAACGACCTGGAGATGCGCCTCGGCGATCGCGTCGTGCGCGGGCTGATCGAGCGGCGCGAGGAGGCGCAGCGGATCTACCGCCGGGCGCGTGACGCCGGACACGTGGCGGCCCTGCTGGAGCAGGAGCGCCCGAACCTCTTCACGCAGTCCGTGGCGAACATCCTGCCCGGCAACGAGATCTCCGTCACGATCACGTACGTGGAGACGCTCGACTACGAGAAGGGCGTGTACGAGTTCACCTACCCGATGGTCGTCGGACCGCGGTTCATCCCGCCGGCCGGCGGAGGCGACGCGATGCCCGCGGGCGGCGAGCCCCCGACCCTGTCGTCCGGCGTGCGGGACGCCCACCGCATCACGCCGCCCTACCTGCCGCCGACCGTGCGCTCCGGCCACGACATCTCCGTGACCGTGGACTGGGACGCGGGGATCCCGGTGGAGCGGATCGAGAGCCGCACGCACCGCGTCGACGTGGACCGGACGTCGCGGACGCACCGCACGGTCATGCTCCACCCGAACGACTCCATCCCGAACAAGGACCTCGTGCTGCGCTGCCGCGTGGCGGGCGACGGTCCGGAGACGGGCGTCCTCTCCTACCACGACGGCCAGAGCGGCTACCTGACGGTGCTGCTCCACCCGGAGATCGATCCGGCCCCGCGCGACGTGACGCCCAAGGAGATGATCTTCGTGCTGGACTGCTCGGGCTCCATGTCCGGCGAGCCGATGGCGGCGGCGAAGGGTCTCGTCCGCCACGCGCTGAAGAACGTCAACGCGCACGACACGTTCCAGATCCTGCGCTTCTCCACGAAGGCGTCGGGCTTCCGCCCGCAGCCGATCGCGGCGACCCCGGAGAACGTGAAGGCCGGGCTCCACTATCTGGAGGGGCTGCGGGGCGGGGGCGGCACGATGATGGTGGAGGGGATCAAGGCGGCGCTGGACTTCCCGTCCGATCCGGATCGCCTGCGCATCGTGCTGTTCCTGACCGACGGCTACATCGGCAACGAGGACGACATCTTCCGGGCGGTGCAGCAGCGGATCGGCGACGCGCGACTCTTCTCGCTGGGCGTCGGCAGCAGTCCGAACCGCTACCTGCTGGACGGTCTGGCCCGGGAGGGGCGCGGCGAGGTGCAGTACTTCCTGCCCGGCAGCTCCGTGGCCGACGAGGTGGCCACGTTCTACGACCGCATCCGCAATCCCTACCTCACGGACCTGGAGCTCGTGTGGGACGGCGTGGCGGTGGAAGACGTGGAGCCGTACCGGGTCCCCGACCTGTTCGATGGTCGGCCGCTGGTGGTGAACGCCCGCTACGACGGTCGCGGGCGCGGCGAGCTCCTCGTGCGCGGTCGTCTGGCCGGGAAGCCCTGGAGCCGGCGGGTGAAGCTTCGCCTGCCGACGTCCGAGGGCGGATCGCCCGCGGTGGGAAGCCTCTGGGCGCGAGCGCGCATCGGGGAGCTGGAGCGCCGGATGCTGCGGGGGGAGTCCGCGGATCTCATCGACGAGATCACGCGGCTCGGCCTCGGGCATCGTCTCGTGACGAAGTTCACGTCGTTCGTGGCCGTGGAGGAGAACCTGGTGGTGTCGAACGGAAAGCCGACGAAGGTTCTCGTGCCGCTGGAGATGCCGGAAGGCGCCTCCTACGAGGGCGTGTTCGGCGAGCTCAAGGAGGAGGAGGCGTTTCGCGCGGGCGGTCCCGCCGGCGGGACGGGCCGGGCGATGGCCAAGTCCGTCGCGCCGACGCGGGAAAGCCTGGGATCGCTCTTCTCGTGGAACGGTCCCGCGCCCACCGCGTCCGAGCCGATGCCGGACGCTCCGCCGATCGACCGCCGGCGCGACCGGCAGGAGTTCGACGACGGCGACCGGATGGCGATGATGATCCGGGCGCTGCACGTGGCGCTGACGGGACCGGCGTCCGTGCGCGCGGGCGAGGACCTGGAACTGACCGTGACGTTCACGAATCGCGGCCGGGCCGCGGTCGACGTGCCGGACCGGCTCGAGCCGGTCGACCTCCTGCTCCGCGTCCTGGACGGAGCGTGGCGGGAGACGCGTGTGGGCGGCGGCAAGCGGCAGGTGCCGATGCGATCGCTGGCGGCGGGGGAGACCGCGACGTTCCGGATCCGCATTCCCGCCGATCGTCTGGGGCCGGCGATGCGGACCGGCGTGCTTCACCTCGTCCTGGAGGGAGCGCGGTTCGGTGCCGCGGACAGCGAGCGGCTCACGGTGAAGGTCCTGCCGTAGCGAGGTCCCCGTCGAACCGCGCGGGGCCTCCGGCGATGCCGGGGGCCCCGTTGCTCCGGGCCCGTTTCCCCGTTACCTTGAGGGCACCCTCCGCCGGCCCCGGAACCCCGGAAGGAAGACCCCATGAATCGGAACCTCGCACCGAGGCGGTCGATCGGGACGGCTCTCGTCGTCCTGCTTCTCCCGCTGCTGGCCGGCTGCTCGTCGCTCTACGTCTCCACGGACTGGGACCGCTCCGCGGACTTCTCAAGTTACAAGACCTTCCGCTGGGCCCCCACGAAGTCCGGCGATGATCCCGGCTCCGCGGGCGGATCGCTGGTGGACACGCGAATCCGGCGCGCGGTGGCCGACGAGCTCATCGCCAAGGGCTTCCAGCGTCGGGACACCGGTCCCGCGGATCTCCTGCTCGTCTACAAGCTGAACACCCACGACCGGATCGACGTCTACCGACACTCCCGCTACTGGGGGCCCACGCGGGCCTACCGGTCCCGGGAGGGCACGCTGGTGCTGATGATCGTGGATCCCGTGGTGGACCGAGTCGTCTGGGAGGGCGTGGGGGAGGGGCTGGGCCGCGCCACAGCCGATGAGCTCCGGGCGGCGGTCGCCAAGATCCTGGCGGATTTCCCGCCCGGGACGCCTCTCTAGACGCACCCCGCGGGGTTGACCCGGGCCGCGAGAGGCCCGATTTTTTCTGGATCCGAGGCCCGCTCTCCCGCACCCTGGTGGCCTCGCCGTGACCCATCGACGCTTCCCGGAAAGGACCGAACGATGATTCGACCCGTTGCCGTCGCCGCGACCCTGCTCGTGGCGCTGACCGCCCTGCCGGCTTCGGCGGGGCCGGAGACCTTCGCGGACGCGAAGGCCCTGGCCGCCGAGAGCGGCAAGCCGCTGCTCATCGACTTCTACGCCACCTGGTGAGGTCCCTGTAAGCGCTTCGCCCGGGAGGCGGAGTCGGATGCGGACGTCAAGAAGGGGCTGGAGGACTTCGTCCTCTTCAAGATCGACGCCGAGAAGGGCGACGGCATCGATCTGGCCGAGGAGTACTCGGTGAAGGGCTTCCCCACGTTCGTCGTGGCGGACGCCGAAGGCGCGCCCATCGACACGTGGGCCGGCTACGAAAAGAACTTCCTGCTGGGTCACCTCTCGGAGGCCCGCGAGGATCTCTCCACGATCTACGAGAAGACTGTGCGCTTCAAGTCCGAGCCCAACGAGCGGGACGGCAGGGTCGTGGCCCGGTACCACGCGACACGCGGGGACTACGGCACCGCGCTCAGCTACGTCGAGGCCGTGGCCAAGGTGCCGGGCGCGGCGGACGTCTCCGCCGAGCGCTTTGCCTACACGGCGGACCACTACCTGCGCGCCGAGAAGGGGACCGCCGAAGACGTGAAGGGGGCGGCCGATGCCGCGCTGGCCGGGTCGCCGGACGCGGAGACGATGATCAACATCGCCAGCTCGATGAAGCGCGTCGGGCGCAAGAGCGAGGACATCTCGATCTACGTTCCTTACATCGAGCCTGTCATGACGGCGCTCGCCGAGGCGCCCGAGGACGATGAGTACGCGAAGAGCGTGCACTCTTCGCTGGAGGTGGATCACGCCCTCTACGTCGCCAAGGACCTCGACCGGGCGGTGGACCTGAAGCGGGCCACCTATCCGGAGGGCTGGCAGGACGACGCCGGGCGCCTGAACAGCTTCGCCTGGTGGTGCTTCGAGAACAACGTGAACCTGGAAGAGGCCGAGGCCCTGGCCCGCCGCGGGGTGGAGCTGGCGGCCGCGGGCTCGGAGAAGGCCAACCTCCTGGACACCGCCGCGGAGATCTGCAACGCGCGCGGCAACTGCGACGACGCCGTGGAGCTGATGCGCCAGGCGGTCGACGAGGATCCGGACCGCGAGTACTTCCAGGAGCAGCTGAAGCGCTTCGAGCAGCTTCGCGAGAACCGGATGTAGGTCGCCGGTCGGCGCGAGGAATCCGGGGGCGCGGCTTCGGCCGCGCCCTTCTTCGCTTCCGGGGGGTCCATGCCGCAGACCCGGTTCGAGAAGATCGTGCAGCGGTTCGCCGTCGGCCTCCCCGACGGCCATCGGGTTCGCGCGGGCGACACGCTCCGGATCCGCCCCGCCCACGTCCTGACCCACGACAACGCGGGCGCGGTGCTGCCCAAGTTCCGCGGTCTCGGCGCCCGGCGGGTGCATCGACCGGAGCAGCCGGTGATCGCGCTCGATCACGACATCCAGAACCGGAGCCCGGAGAACCTCGCCAAGTACGGGGCCATCGAGGCGTTCGCGCGCGAGCAGGGCCTCGCCTTCTTCCCGGCCGGCCGCGGCATCGCCCACCAGGTGATGGTGGAGGAGGGGTTCGTCCGGCCGGACACGTTCGTGGTCGCGGCGGACTCCCACGCCAACCTTTACGGGGCGCTCGGGGCGGTGGGGACGCCCGTGGTGAGGACCGACGCGGCGGTCCTGTGGGCCACCGGCGAGACGTGGTGGGAGGTGCCTCCGGTCGCGCGCGTGGAGCTGGCGGGGACGCTCCGGGCCGGCGTGACGGGCAAGGACGTCATCTTGGCGCTGCTCGGCGAGGTGGGCGATCGGGGGCTGAACCACGCCGTGGAGTTCGTCGGGGACGGCGTGGCCGCCCTGTCGATGGACGCGCGGATGACGCTGGCCAACATGACAACGGAGTGGGGAGCGATCGCCGGGGTATTCCCTTGGGACGATCCCCTCCAGCGATACTTGAAGTCTCGCCGGGAGGTCCTGTCGGCCGCCGGGCGGGCGAGGCCCGGCGTGCTGGAGGCCCTGGACGCGTCGCTGGCGGCAGAGCCGATCCGCGCGGACGCCGACGCGGAGTGGGCGAGGGAGGTCCGTCTGGAGCTGGAGCACGTCGTGCCGAACGTCGCCGGTCCGGATCGGGTCAAGGACGTGACGCCGCTGCCCGAGATCGAGGCGCGGCGGATTCCCATCCAGAAGGCGTACCTGCTCTCCTGCGTGAACTCGCGCCTCGAGGATCTGGAGGCGGCGGCGCGCGTTGTGCGCGGGAGGAAGGTGGCCGACGGAGTGCGGCTGTACGTCGCCGCGGCCTCCTCCGAGGTGGAGGCCGAGGCGCGCCGGACGGGCGTCTGGGACGATCTGCTGGCGGCCGGAGCGATCCCGCTGCCGTCCGGCTGCGGGCCCTGCATCGGACTCGGGGAGGGCGTGCTGGAGCCGGGAGAGACCGCGATCTCCGCCACGAACCGGAACTTTCGTGGCCGGATGGGATCGCCCGACGCCCACGCGTACCTGGCTTCGCCCGCCGTCGTGGCGGCCTCCGCGCTGGCGGGACACATCGCCGGTCCGGAGCGGTTCGAGTCGGTGCCGCTGATCGTCTCCGCGCGCGACGGCGCCGCGGCCGGCCGGCGCGGGGAGGAGGAGGCGGCGGGGAAGATCGAGGGATTCCCGGAGCGCCTGGATGCGGACCTCGTCCTGCTCCCGGGCGAGGATCTCAACACCGACGCCATCTACCCGAAGGACGTCACGTACCGCGACGGCCTGACGGACGAGGAGATGGCGCGTCACCTGTTCCTCCACCACGATCCCCGCTTCGTCGAGGTGGCGCGGGCGGGCGACGTCCTCGTGGGCGGGACGGGCTTCGGGGCGGGTTCCAGCCGCGAGCAGGCGGTCACTGCGCTCCGCGCGTTCGGGATCCGCGCGGTGATCGCGGCGTCGTTCTCGCGCACGTATCGCCGCAACGCGCTCAACCACGGGTTCCTCCTCCTGGAGTGCCCGACGCTCGTCGACCGGCTGCGCGCCGACTTCCCGGGTTCCCCGCCGACGATCCGCACCGGCCGACGCGCGACGATCGACCTCCGCCGGTGGCACGTGCGCGTGGACGAGGAGGAGTTTTCGATCCGGCCGCTTCCGGTCCTGGCGAGGCGACTCATCGCGGAGGGCGGCGTGGAGGCGATGGTGCGCCGCGGCTCCGAGCCGACCGGACCGTCCTCGTGATCGAGTTCCTTCGCGGCGAGGAGGCGTTCGCGCTGCGCCGCGAGTTCGGGGCTCCGCCGGGGCAGCCCGAACCGGATCCGCTCCGGCTCGCCACGCAGCTCCGCCGCCGTCTGGAGGCGGAACGCGCGCGGGCGCTCGCGGAGCAGATCGTCCTGGAGCGTCGTGCGCACGCGAAGTTCGAGGATCCCTCGCGGCTCCTGTTCGACCGCGTGGCGCTCGAGCAGGCGACTTCGCCGGGCATCGCCCGGTGGCGCGCGGCAAGCTTGCCGGAGGGCGCGCGCGTAGTGGACCTGGGCTGCGGTCTCGGCGCTGACGCGATGGCGTTGGCGCGCGCCGGACACCGCGTCGTGGCGATCGACCGGGACGCGACGCGGGCGGCGCTGGCGATGCACAACCTAGGCGCGGCTGGCGGCACGGCCCAGGTGGTGTGCGGCGACGCGGCCGCACTTCCCGCCTGGGGGGACGTTCTCTACGCCGATCCGGATCGACGGACGGGGCGCGGCCGGGTCTTCCGCCTGACCGAAACGTCGCCCGACCTGGCGATGCTGCGCGCGGTCGCGGGGCGCTTCGCCTCCCTGTGCGTCAAGGCGCCGCCGGCGCTGTCCGACTCCGAGGTCCCGCCCGACGCGGACGCGTACTTCCTCTCCGAAGGGAGCGAGTGCCGAGAGGCGTTCCTCCGGATGGGTGAGGGGGCGAGCGGCGGCCGCCGCTTCGCCGTCCTCGTCGAGTCGGGCGAGGTCCGGCCGGTGGGCGAGGCCGATCCCGCCCCCGTGGCGGCCGACGGAACGTACCTGCTGGATCCGGACCCGGCGCTGCGGCGCGCGGGCGGCGTCGACGATCTGGCGGACGAGCTGGGCGCAGGCCGCGCGGCGGCCGGTGTCACGTACCTCTTTGCGGAGGAGCCGGCGGCGGACGGTTGGGCCCGCAGCTACCGGGTCCGCTCCGTGTTCCCGTTCCGGCCGCGCGACTGGGAGCGGAAGGCCGCGGAGGATCCGCCGCGCGAGCTGGTGGTGAAGCAGCGCGGTGTCGGCATCGACGAGGCTTCCGTCCGCGCGAAGACGCCGTGGTGCGCCGCCGGCCCGCGCCTGGCGCTGGTGATCTGGGCCGACGGGCCGCGGCGCATCGCCTGCCTTTGCGAGCCAATCGATCCGCGCTAGGATGCGCGGGTCCTCGAACCGGAGAGAGCCCGTGACGCCTTCGCTCGCGCCGCCCGGCACGGAGCTGGAACAGCGCATCGTCGACACCATCCGCACGCTCTCGCTGGACGCGGTCCAGCGCGCGAAGTCCGGACACCCCGGTCTGCCGATGGGCGCCGCCGACTTCGCCGCCGTGCTCTGGACGCGCCACCTGCGCGTGGACCCAGCGTGGCCGGAGTGGCCCGGCCGCGACCGCTTCGTGCTGTCGGCCGGCCACGGCTCGATGCTCCTCTACTCGATGCTGCACCTGTCCGGGTTCGATCTGCCCCGGGAGGAGCTGGAGCGGTTCCGGCAGTGGGAGAGTCGCACGCCCGGACATCCGGAGTACCGCGAGACGCCGGGCGTGGAGACGACCACCGGACCGCTCGGCCAGGGCCTGGCCAACGCGGTGGGGCTGGCGCTCGCGGAGCGAATGGTGGCGGCGCGTCACCCCGGCCTTCCGGACGGGGAGAAAGGCCACCGTACGTACTGCCTCTGCGGCGACGGCGACCTGATGGAGGGCGTCGCGGCCGAGGCGGTGTCGCTGGCGGGGCACTGGAAGCTGTCGCGGCTCATCGCCTGGTACGACGCCAACGAGATCACGATCGACGGGGGGACGGACCTCACGTTCACCGAGAACGTGGGCGACCGGTTCCGCGCGTGCGGCTGGAACGTGATCGGTCCGGTGGACGGGCACGACCGCGACGCCATCGATGCGGCGCTGTCCGAGGCGAAGGAGGCGGACCGTCCCACGCTGATCATCGGGCGGACGCGGATCGCGCACGGATCGCCCAACTTCGAGGGCAGCTCGAACTCGCACGGCGCGCCGCTCGGCGAGGAGGAGGTTCGCCTCGTGAAGGAGGCGCTGGGCTTCGATCCGGACGCGCACTTCCACGTCCCGACCGAGGTCCGCGACTGGTTCGAGGAGTGGGCGAGGATGCGGTCCGAGGACTCGTCGGGCTGGAAGCGGCGGGAGGAGGCCTGGGCCGCCTCGGATCCCGAAGCGCACGGCGCCTGGCGGGCCGATCTGGCCGGTGAGGCGTCCGGGTCCGCGGGCGAGCCGCCGGCGTTCGAGAGCGGGGAGAGCGTGCCCACCCGCAAGGCGGGGCAGAAGGCGCTCCAGTGGATCGCCGGCCGAATGCCTTCCCTGACAAGCGGTTCCGCGGATCTCTTCGGGTCGAATCTCACGGAGGTCGCGGGCGGCGGAACGGTGGCGGCGCCCGACTACCGGGGGCGGAATCTCTACTACGGGGTGCGCGAGCACGCCATGGCTGCCGTGGCCAACGGGCTGGCGCTGCACGGCGGCGTGCGTCCGGTGGTGTCCACGTTCCTCGTGTTCGCGGACTACCTGAGGCCCTCACTCCGCCTCGCGGCGCTGATGCGGCTGCCGGTGATGCTCGTCTTCACGCACGACTCCGTGCACGTGGGAGAGGACGGCCCCACGCACCAGCCGGTGGAGCACGTCGATGCGCTGCGGATCATTCCGGGGCTCCACGTGATCCGTCCGGCCGATGCGCGCGAGACGGTGGCGGCGTGGGAGGCCGCGCTCGCCCGCACGGACGGCCCCACCGCGCTCGTGCTCACGCGCCAGGGGCTGCCGGTGCTGGATCGGCCGACGGGACCCGACGTGCCGGCCGCGGTTGGGTCGGCGGGGGTCGTGCACCGGACCGCCGGGCGGCCGACAGAGTTCGTCTTCGTGGCGTCGGGGTCGGAGGTCTCGCTGGCGCGGGACGCCGCACTCCGGCTCGAGGCCGACGGCGTCGCCGTGCAGGTGGTGTCCGTGCCGTGCCTCGAGGAGTTCGCGGAGGCGCCGGCGGCCGACCGGGACCGGCTGCTGCCGCCGGGCGTGCCGCGACTCTTCGTGGAGGCGGGCACGGGAGCCACGTGGGGCGAGTGGCAGGGCACCGGCGATCGCTTCCACGGGATCCGGCGCTTCGGCGCGTCGGCTCCGGGCGCGGAGGTGGCCGCGCGGCTCGGGCTCACACCGGAGGCGGTCGCGGAGAGCGCCCGGGCGGTGCTGGGCAGCTAGGCGGCGGGCTGGGTCAGGGCTGCCAGCGCGGCGGCCCGGTCCGGCTGGCAGCCGAACACGGCGTCGAGGTGCGTCAGACGCAGGATCTCGGCCACGCTCGGTCGCAGCCCGTACAGCACGAGGTTGCCCTCGGGACGGACCTTCTTGAGGAGACTCACGAGGACGCCCAGGCCCGAGCTGTCCATGAAGTCCACCTTCGTCAGGTCGATTGCCACGCAGCCGCCTTCCTCGGGCAGCTCGGCGGCGACGCGGCTGCGGAACTCGTCCGCCAGGTCCGCGCCAATCTGGAGTTCGTCGACGCCGACCACCAGGACGTCGCCTTCCCGGGCGAGATTCAGGTTCATCATCCGTCCTTTCGTGAAACCCCGCCCGTCGGAGGGCGCCGAATCTAGCCAGGGGATCGACCTTCCTGGCGGTCGGCTTGAGCCCCGACGCCGCTCCGGCGCGATCGCGGGCCTCCCGGCCCGAAGCGGAATCCCTTCGGCCTTCCGGGCCCCCGTGGTAGCTTTCCGGCCGATCAGGAGGAGCGCGATGTCGGAGCACGGAGAGACGCCCGCCGAGACCGGTCGGGAGCTGCGGGACGGGCGCCAGGACGGCCTGGAGCCGGTCCGGCCGCTGGAAATCCACCAGGTCGCCACGGTCTCGGACCTCGTGGCCGAGATGAAGCACACGTCCTTCGGCGGCCGGCAGGTGGGCGAGGCGGCCGAGGTCCTGCAGGCGATGGCCGAGGACCCGGACGCGCTCGTGATCGGCACGTTCTCGGGCGCGATGACGGTGGGGATGCAGGGGCACCTGCTCTGCGACCTCATGGAGGCCGGCGTCCTGGACGCCATCGTCTCCACCGGCGCGCTGATGGCGCACGGGTTCGTCCAGGCGGCGGGACTGTCGCACTTCAAGTACGACCCGCGCATGGACGACGTCGAGCTCTACGAGAAGGGCTACAACCGCGTCTACGACACGCTGGAGCTGGAGTCCAACCTCGACGACGTCGAGAAGATCCTGGGGGCGGCCGTTTCCGGCATCGACGGCGAGGTGATGAGCAGCCGCCGCCTCCACGAGCTCCTGGGCGACGTCCTCCTGGAGCAGGGACTGGAACGGGGCATCCTTCCGGTCGCGCGCCGCAACGGAGTCCCGGTCTACGTGCCCGCGTTCACGGACTCGGAGCTGGGGCTGGACTTCGAGGTGGCCAACCGTCGCCGCGAGGCGAAGGGGCGCGACCGCCTCGCCTTCGATCCGTTCCTGGACCTCTCGCACTACGCCGACCTCTGCCGCACCCGGCCGAAGCTCGGCATCTTCACGATCGGCGGGGGCGTGCCGCGCAACTGGGCGCAGCAGGTGGGCCCGTTCTGGGAGGTCCTGGACAAGCGGATCCCGGGCTCCGGGGCCATCGTCCGGTTCCACTACGGCGTGCGCATCTGTCCGGAGCCGGTGCACTGGGGCGGACTGTCCGGGTGCACGTACTCGGAGGGGGTGTCCTGGGGCAAGTTCGTGCCGCCGGATCAGGGAGGGCGCTTCGCCGAGGTCTACGCCGACGCCACGATTGCGTGGCCGCTGGTGGCCGGGGCCGTGTTGCAGCGCCTCGGCGTCACGAGTCCTCTTCGGGAGCCGGCCCGCGACTGATCACGATGGCGGACGTGTCGTCGTTCCAGGGGCGCCCGCGTCCCCACTGGCGACAGGCCTCCAGCAGCTCCGTCAGGATTCCCTCGGCGGGCTGTCCCGCCCGCGGCTCCACGACGCGCGCGACGCCGTCCTCCCCGAACATCCGGCCCGCGTCGTTCATGCGCTCCAGCACGCCGTCCGTGACGAGGACCATCGTGTCTCCGCGGTCCACGTGGGCGAACCCGCGCCGGAACGAGGCGCCCGGCACCGGCCCGAGGATCATCCCGCCGCGCTCCAAACGACGTTCCCCGCGCGCCCCGAAGAGCCGCGCCGCGGGGTGTCCCGCGTTCACGTAGAACACGTTACCGTTCCTCTCCAGCTCCCCGGCGAAAAGGGAGACGAACCGCGTCGACAGCGCCGAGCGGGAGATCACCCGGTTCAGGCGATGGATCACCTCGGTGATCTTGAGGGAGCGCTCCGCGCCCATGCGCAGTCCCGTGACGACGTCGCGCGCCAGCAGCGCCGCCGCCAGCCCGTGGCCGCTCGCGTCGCCGATGGCGAGCAGCATCGTCTCCTCGTCCAGGCGGGCGAAGTCGTAGAGATCTCCGCCCACGACGGCCGCCGGGAACGAGCGGGCCGCGATCGTGTAGCCGGGCAGCTCGAAGGGGCCGCGCGGCAGGAGGCTGCGCTGGATCTCGGCCGCCTGCTGGAGGTCCACCTGGATTTCCTGGAAGCGCATCCGGTCGTGGATGGCGTTCCGCAGCGTGCTCAGGGCGAAGTCCACGTCGTCGCGCGGCCAGTCCTCCCGGAGACAGAACGCCAGGATGCGCCGCGGTTCCCCCTCGATGGCGACGCCGGCCGTGTCCGGAGCGCCGAGATCGGGCAGCGCGCCCTCGGGCTGCACCGATCCGTCGAACAGGTAGACGCCGTTGCGCAGTACCGCCTCGGCGACCTCGCCCTCTACCGGCAGCACGGTCGGCGTCCGTCCGCCGGTGACCAGATCGCCCTCGTCCTCCACGAACAGCCGCCCGGACGTGATGCCGAGCGACCGGCCGAACCGCTCCACGACCTCGCCGACGATCCACGGGAACCACTCCGCGTAGAGCCCGCCGCCCTCCACCTCGCCGAGGAGACGATCCAGGTCGCGGTAGAACATCTTCGGCTGGAACGGGGACGCGGAACTCACGGGGCTTCCTCCAGGACGGCGCGCGCGCGCGCGAACGGGCGATCGAACATGGTGCGGGTCAGCCGACCCGTCTGCGTATTCTGGCGGCTGGGATGGTAACTGGAAAGCAGGATGAGTCGACGGTCCGCGGCCGCGCACTCCGCGCCGTGGGCGAACGCGGGAGGCTTTGCCCAGACGCCGCCCCGCTCCTCGAACGCGCGACGGAATCCGTCGAAGGCGATGCGGCCCAGCACCATCACCACGCGCAGCCGGCGGAGCGCGCGCAGCTCCTCGTCCAGGTGTCGCTGCCGGCAGAGACGCTGCTCGGCCGCCGTCGGCTTGTTCTGCGGCGGGGCGCAGCGTACCACGCACGTGACGCGGGCGTCCCGCAGCTTCAGGCCGTCGCCCGCCCGGACCGACTCCGCCCGGTTCGCGAACCCGTGGTCGTGCAGCGCGCGGTAGAGCCAGTCGCCGCTGGAGTCGCCGGTGAACACGCGTCCCGTCCGGTTCGCGCCGTGCGCGCCCGGGGCGAGGCCCACCACCAGGAGCCGGGCGCCCACCGGACCGAAGCTGGGGACGGGCCGTCCCCAGTACTCGTCGTCGCGGTACGCGCGGCGCTTCACGCGCGCCACCTCGGCGCAGTGCTCCCGCAGCCGCGGGCACGCGTCGCAGTCGACGATGCGTCGCTCCAGCGCGGCGGCGGACAGCGGACCCGACATGGTCTAAGCTCCGGGCGGCGGCACGCGCCGCGGGGGAGGAGTTTGCCATGAGCGATGCCGGACGACGAGCCCTCGTCGACGAGTTCGAGCGCGCGTTCCTTGAATTCTCGGAGTACGTGCGCGAACTGCCGCGCGAACTGTACGACGAATCGGTTCCCGGCGATGAGGGCAGCGTGCGGGCCATCCTGGCCCACGTCGTCGGTTGCGGGTACGGCCACGTGGCCCGCGTGGCGAAGAGCGTCGGCGGCCGCGAGCCGGAGCGACGGTTCCCGGACCCGGAGAGCCTGGACGACCCGGACGCCTGGGTCGCCGCGCTGCTGGACGTCGTCCGCCACGCGCGGGAGGCGCTGGACGGCACCCAGGACGATGCGTTCCTGAAGCGCTTCGAGGTGAGCTGGGGTCAGATCTACGACGGCGAGCAGATGATGGAGCACGCCACGTGCCACCCCGGCCGCCACATCCGGCAGCTGAACCGCTTCCTCGACGGGGAGCTCACCGCGTAGGGAAGCGGGCGACCTCCCGCAGGAGATCGCCCGCGCGTGCTTCCGCCGGTCCGGTCCGTTACCAGGCGGTCGTGCTGAACCCGGCGTCCACGTAGTGGACCTCGCCGGTCACGCCCTTGGACAGCGACGACAGGAAGTAGAGGCCCGCGCCGCCCACGTCGTCCGTGTCGACGTTCCGCTTCAGCGGGGCGCGATCGGCCGCGGCGGACAGCATCCCGCGCAGTCCGGACACGCCGGAGGCGGCCAGCGTCTTGATGGGCCCGGCCGAGATGGCGTTCACGCGGATCCCCTTTTCGCCCAGGTCCAGCGCCAGGTAGCGCACGCACGACTCCAGCGCCGCCTTGGCCACGCCCATGACGTTGTAGTTGGGCACGGCCTTCACCGAACCCAGGTACGTCAGCGTGAGGATGGATCCGTTCTCGTTCAGGCAGCTCTCCGCCTCGCGCGCCAGGGAGATGAGCGAGTACGCGCTGATCTCCATCGCCTTGAGGAACCCGTCGCGCGAAGTGTCGAGGGTGCGGCCGGCCAGGTCGTCCTTGTCCGCGTAGGCCACGGAGTGGACGAGGAAGTCCAGCCCCCCGAAGTGGGTGCGGATGGAATCGAACGCCGCCTTCACCTGATCGTCGTCGGTGACGTCCATGGGAAGCAGCAGGTCGGAGCCGGCCTGCTCGGCCAGCGGCTTGACGCGCTTCAGCAGCGCATCGCCCTGGTAGGTGAAGGCCAGCTCGGCGCCGGCCGCCGCCGCGCGTCGGGCGATGCCCCACGCGATGGAGCGCTCGTTCGCCACTCCGACGATGAGTCCCTTGCGTCCGGCCAGCAGCCCGGCCTCGGTTTCCGTACCCACTTGCGTCGCCTCGCTGGTTGGCGGGTTCGTCATGAGGAGTCCTCCTTGGCTGCCGCCCAGAGTGGCGCGGACGCGCCGGCGGCGCAAGAGGGGAAGCGTCGTCGGCCTACTCGGGCGACTTCCGCTCCGCCCGCCGGACCCCGAACCGCGACATCCGGCGATCGGCCAGCAGGCGACCCTCGTTCTGGCAGGCGGGGCAGTAGTGCGTCTCGGAATCCTTGAAGGAGATGCGCTGGACCGCCTCGCCGCACTCCGGGCACGGCTCGCCGGGGCGGCCGTGGACGGCCATGTGCTTGCGCCAGAGGTTCTGGTTCGTGGGGAGGCCCTCGGGGCACGCCTCCCGCACCCGGTCGATCCAGTCGAGGAGCGTCGCGCGCATCGCCGCATGGAGCCGATGGATCTCCTCGTCCGAGAGCTTGCCGGTCAGCCGGAGCGGCGAGAGCCGGGCCGCGTGCAGGATCTCGTCGGCGTAGGCGTTCCCGATGCCCGCCACCACGTCGGCGCGGCGCAGCGCGCCCTTCACTTGCCGGTTCGCGGCGCGCAGTCGCCGCGCGAACTCCGCGGGCGTCAAATCGTCGTCCAGGGGTTCGGGGCCGCGCCGGAGCTCTTCCGGGACGTCGCCGCGGAACAGCGACACGGAGGCGCGCCGCTTCGTGCCCGCCTCCGTCATCTCCAGGAGGGTTCCGTCGTCCATCGCCAGCGAGAGGAGCGTCCGCTTGCGGTGCGGCTTGAAGCTCTCGACGGACTTGAGGTGCAGTCGGCCGCCCAGCATCAGGTGCACGGCGGCGTGGACGTCGCGGTCCGTGTCCAGGATCAGGCGCTTCGCGACGCGACGGACATGGGTGAGCTTCGCGCCGACCAGCTCGTCGAAAGGCGGCTCGACGCTACGCAGGACGAACGGGTCGTGCAGCGTGGCCGCCGCGATGACGCCGCCGGCCAGCGTCTCGAGGAGACGCTCCCGCGTGACTTCCAGTTCCGGCAGCTCGGGCATCGTTCCTCCGTGACGGCGCGGAAGCGCGGCCGCTAGGATACCACCATGAGCGATCCCGCCCGTCCCCCGCGCACCCTGCGCTCCGCGCTCGGCGTCCTCGGACCGGGGCTCGTCGTGGCCGCGACCGGCGTGGGCGCGGGGGACATGGTCGCCGCCGCCAAGGCGGGCGCCACGTTCGGGCTGCCGGTGCTCTGGGCGGCCGCCGTCGGTTCGGTGCTCAAGTTCTCGCTGGCCGAGGGCATCGCCCGCTGGCAGCTGGCCACCGGCACCACGATCCTGGAGGGCTGGGCCGCGCGCTTCGGGCCGGCGCTCAAGGTCTGGTTCCTGGCCTACCTCGTCCTCTGGACGATCATCGTCGCCGCGGCGCTGATGTCCGCCTGCGGCCTCGCCGCGCACGCGCTCGCTCCATCCGTGCCGCTCACGGCCTGGGCGATCGTCCACGCGCTGCTGTCGCTCTTCTTCGTGTGGCGCGAGGGATACGGCCCCTTCGAGCGCGCGATGAAGTGGGCGATCGGGGCGATGTTCGTCGCCATCCTGGGCTCGGCCGCGGTCCAGGCGCCGCCGCTGACGGAGACGCTGCGCGGTCTCGTCCTTCCACGCGTGCCCGAGGGAAGCACCGTGCTCCTCGCCGGCGTGATCGGCGGAGTGGGCGGCACGCTCACGCTCCTCTCCTACAACTACTGGATGCGGGAGAAGCGCTGGCGCGGCGCCGAGTGGATCACCGGCGTGCGCGTCGATCTCTTCGTCGGGTACCTGCTCACGGGCCTCTTCGGCATCGCGCTCATGCTGCTGGCCGGCGTCGTGCTTCATCCCGCCGGTGTGCGCGTCACCGGCTCGGACGGCGTGCTGGAGATGGCGGGGATCCTCGGCGCGAAGTTCGGCCGGCCGGGCGAGCTGGTCTTCCTGTTCGGGTTCTGGGCCGCCGTCGCCACCTCGATGCTGGGGGTGTGGCAGGGGGTTCCTTACCTGTTCGCCGACTACGTACAGCTGCTGCGGAGGCAGGAGGGTCCGGTCGATCCGCGCGGCCGCGTCTACCGCGGCTACCTGCTGTTCCTCACCTTCCCGCCGATGCTGATTCTGGCGGCCGGCAAACCGGTGTGGGTCGTCGTCGCGTACGCGGCGGTCGGATCGCTGTTCATGCCGTTTCTGGCGGTGACGCTCCTGGTGATGAACAACTCGAAGGACATGGGAACGCTGCGGAACGGTATCGCGGCGAACGCCGGACTCGTGCTGTGCGTGCTGCTGTTCGGGACGCTGGCGGTCCGGAAGCTGATCGAGACGTTCGGAGGCTGATCCAACGAAGGAGGCTGCGGTGAAGACGGGAACGGGATGGGCGACGGCGATGCTGCTGGCGTCGACGGCAGTCGTGGTTGCGGCGGGGCCGGCGGCGGCGGGGAGGTCGATGGAGGGTACGTCGTTGGAGGTCTCCGCCGATTTCCGGCTTCGCTACGAGGCCTCCGACCGCACGCTGGTGGAGGACGGAGACTCGCGCCACGACATCTTCCAGCGATTGCAGGTCGGGCTGGAGCTGAAGAACGAGCAGGGGCTGCGCGCGATCGTCGTCGTGCAGGACGCTCGCCGGTGGGGCGAGTCCGGCACCCCCGGCGCGGACGACGAAAGTCTCGATCTCCACCGCGGATACGTCGTGCTGGACGTTCCGACCGTCCCCGGCCTGACGCTGTTTGGGGGAAGACAGGGGCTGGACTACGGCCGCGGCCACGTCCTGGCGGACTCCCCGTGGGCCAACGCCGGTCGCGCCTACGACGGTGTCCGTGCGCGTCAGCGCCTCGGGCGACATCGGCTGGACGCGGGCTACGTCCGCGTGCGCAACCGGCGAACGTGGGAGGACGCGGCGGACGAGGGATTCGCGTTCGCGGTGGGGCACGTCACGGCGGCCGGCGTGTCCGTCGAGCCGATCGTGCTCTACCGGGAGGTCCGCTCCTCGAACGACTATCTGACGGCGGGCGGCGTCCACCTGCGGGCCGCGCGCGGTCCGGTGCGGATCCTCGGCGACGCCGTTCGCCAGTGGCGCCGCTCGGTCCGGGAGGACTGGAGCGCCGATCTGCTGGCCTTCGACGCGGAGCTGGATCTGGGGGGGCGGGAGCATCCCGTGACGCTGTCCGCGGGTCTGTCCCGGCACTCCGGTCAGGATCTCGAGGACGATCGGCTTCGGTACGACCGGCTCTACGCCAAGCGCCACGCCTTCCACGGTCTGGCGGACATCGCCCTGCCGCTGGCCGACGCCGCGGGGACGGGGCTGCTCGACCTGCACGCCTCCGTCGCCGCGACGCTGGGCGGCATCGAGGTCCTGACGGCCTACTACGCCTTCCGGACCGCCGTGGACACCTGGACGGTGGCGCCGGATCCGCCGGACGACCTGGGCCGGGAGATCGACGTTCGACTGCGCGCCGCGGCGGCGGGCCTGAGGCTGGAGTTCGGAGGGGGGGTCTTCTTTCCCGGCGACGCTCTCGCGGACTCGATCCCCGGGAGCACGGAGGACGGCCTCTTCGGCTACCTGCAGGCGGCTGCGTCGTTCTAGGGGCCGCGCCCGTCGGTTGTCGCCTCCCGCGATCCGGGGTACCCTCCGGCTCCCAAGTGCCTGGAGCGCCAACATGTTGGACATCCGATTCGTCCGCGAGAACCCCGACGTCGTCCGCCGGGGCTGCGCGGCCAAGGGCATCGAGGCGGACGTGGACGCCGTCCTGTCCCTCGACGAGAAGCGTCGCTCGCTGCTGGTCGAGGTGGAGGAGCTACAGCGGGAGCGCAACACCCGCTCGAAGGAGATCGGGCTCAAGAAGAAGGCGGGCGAGGATGCCTCCGCCGAGGCCGCCGCCGTCCGCGACATCGGCGAGCGCATCAAGGCGATGGAGGAGGAGCGCAAGGACGTCGACGCGCGCCTCCACGATGCCCTGCTGCAGATCCCGAACCTCCCCGACGACACCGTCCCCGCGGGGCTCACGCCCGACGACAACGTCGTGGTGCGGGAGGACGGTCCCGCCGCGCAGTTCGACTTCGAGCCGAAGCCGCACTGGGAGCTGGGCGAGTCCCTGGACATCCTGGACTTCGAGCGGGGCGTGAAGGTCACGGGCTCCGGGTTCCCGGTGTACCGGGGCCTGGGCGCGCGCCTGGAACGCGCCCTGCTGTCGTTTTTCCTCGATACGCACACGCGGTCCGGACGCTACTTGGAGATCTTTCCGCCGATCCTCGTGAACGAGGACTCGGCCACGGGCACGGGCCAGCTTCCGGACAAGGAAGACCAAATGTACGTCGCCACGCGCGATGACCTCTACCTGGTGCCCACGGCCGAGGTCCCGGTGACGAACCTGCACCGCGACGAGATCCTCGGCGCCGAGGAGCTTCCCATCCGGTACGCCGCGTTCACGCCCAACTTCCGCCGCGAGGCGGGATCGCACGGACGCGACGTGCGCGGTCTGAACCGCGTGCATCAGTTCAACAAGGTGGAACTGGTCCAGTTCGTGGAGCCGTCCACGTCGGACGAGGCGCTGGAGGCGCTGGTGGCGGACGCGGAGAACGTGATCCGCGCGCTGGGGCTCCGGTACCGCGTGCTGCTGATGTGCGGCGGCGACATGGGGTTCACGCAGGCCAAGAAGTACGACCTGGAGGTGTGGGCGCCCGGGCAGCAGCGCTGGCTGGAGGTGAGCTCCTGCTCCAACTTCCGCGACTACCAGGCGCGGCGGATGAAGATCCGCTACCGCGGGGAGACAGGCAAGCCGGCGCTTGTGCACACGCTCAACGGGTCGGGGCTGGCCACGCCGCGGACGTTCATCGCGGTCCTGGAGACCTACCAGCGAGCCGACGGGACCGTCACGGTTCCCGAGGCGCTGCGTCCCTACCTGGGCGTCGACGTGATCGCGCCGCCCGCGCAACGAGCGGAGGCTTCGTCATGAGTGATCCGGGCGCGGAGCGCCATCGCGCGGCGTTTGCCGGTGTCGTCCTGCTGCTGCGGCAGCTCGCCGTGCAGCTCCTGGAAACCGGCAAGACGCAGGAGGCCCGCGGGCTCATCGACGGACTCGAGGCCATCCGGGCCAAGGCCGAGGGCAACCTCGTGGAAGAGGAAGCCAAGTTCCTGAACGACGTTCTCTACGAGCTGCAGATGGCGGCCGTGCGCGGTCCCGGTGATTCCGCCGGGAGCGACGACGCCCCCGCCGATCCGCCGAGCGGGGACTGACGATGTCGCCGGCTCCGCGGCGGGCCCCGGCCGTCGCCCTGCTCGCGCTGGCGCTGACGGCCGGCGCGGCGCACGCGTGGCCGTCGCTGTCCGGCGGCGGGGAAGGTCTGCTGGACGTGCGGTCCGCTCCGGTGGGCGGTCCCGGCGCGCTCGGGATCCAGATCGGTTCGTGGTCCTACCAGCACTCCGCGGGATCCGTGCCCGGCGACCGGCAGGACCGGTTCGTCTCGGACGGCGGCCTGCACGTCACGTACGGCATCGGCGGCTGGGGCGAGGCGTACCTGCGGGGCAATCTCGCGTTCTTCGCCATCGACACGTTCAAGCCCATCTCCAACCGTGACGCGCAGGTGGGCCTGAAGGTCTCGTCGCCGCGGCGGTACGGTCCCGTCATCCCGGGGATCGTCCTGGACCTGAACCTGCCGGTCGGCAACCGGACGCGCGGCTTCTCCACGGACGCGCTGGATCCCGGCCTCACGGCGCTGTTCACCGTGCCGCTCCCGGAGTCCAACACGTTCAGCGCCGCGAACCTGCACTTCAACCTGGGTTACCGCGCGCACGGGGACGATCGGGGTCGGACGTACGAGGGCTGGCCGCTGTACTACCTGGAGCCGGTCTATCCGGAAGGCGAGAACGATCGCCTGGACCTGCGCGCGGCGGTGGAGGTGGTCTCCTCCGAGACGACGCTGTTCGGCGAGCTGCTGCTGGACCAGCTCCTCCACGAGGACATCGCGTTCTCCGAGTCGCCGATGTTCGTGAGCCTCGGGTTCCGGCGCGGGATCTCGGACCACTTCTCGCTGCTGGGCGCGACGAAGATCGCCCTCTCCTCGGACGATCCCGGCACCACGCGGTTCCGCGACGTGGAGGACCTGTTCCCGGACTGGCAGTTCGGGCTGGCGCTGGCCTGGTCGCGCGGCGGGTCGGGCGCGGACGCCGACGAGGACGGCGTGCCGGATCTGCTGGACCAGTGTCCGCATCAGCGCGAGGACCTCGACGGCTGGATGGACGAGGACGGCTGCCCCGACGCGGACAACGACGGCGACGGCGTGAAGGACGAGTTCGACGGCGATCCCGATCGTCCGGAGGACTACGACGGCTACCTGGACACCGACGGCATCCCGGACCCGGACAATGACGGCGACGGCATCCCCGACACGGAGGACGAGTGTCCGCTGGGGCCGGAGGATCTGGACGGCGTCGCGGACGAGGACGGCTGCCCGGAGACCGATGCGGACGGCGACGGCATCCCCGACGAGGGGGACTCCTGCCCGGAGGAGGCGGAGACGCTGAACGGCATCGAGGACGATGACGGCTGCCCGGAGGACGACACCAACGTCCGCACGTCGCGGCCGCTGACCCGCATCCGTTGGGAAGGTGACGCCGTTCAGCCGGAGCGGGGCGGTTTCGTGGAGCTGGGCGAGCTCGTCTCGCAGCTGCAGGCGGACCCGACCATCCGGCTGGAGATCCGGGTGCGCACGCTGACCGCCGATGCGGACGATGCCGCGTTCGAGCTGGGGGTGCAGCGGGCCGAGTTCCTCAAGGCTTACGTGGTGGCCAGCGGCGGTGACGTCGAGCGGATCCGGGCGATCGGCGAGGCGGGGCCGGACCCGCGGACGGGCTACACGGGCTCCCGCCCGAACGAGGGGCGCGCCCGCGTGACGTGGGTGAAGTCTCCGGAAACCGAGAGCCCGGAGGAGTCGAACGCGCCGGACGATGCGGGGGCCGGGGAGGCTCCCTAGGCGTCGCCGCCCTGCTCCTCCGCCTTGGCGCGCTCCCACACGCGGTCCATCTCCTCCAGCGTCATGCGACGCCCCTCGGAGTCCACCGCCTTCTCCACCTGGCGGAACCGTCGCTCGAACTTCTTGATGGTGCCCACCAGCACCTCCTCCGGGTTCCGGTTCAGGAACCGGAGCAGGTTGACCACGGCGAACAGGACGTCGCCCAGCTCCTCGATGGCGTGCTCCGTGTCGCCGGCGTGGTACGACGCGCGCACCTCCTCCATCTCCTCCTCCACCTTGGCGAAGACCGGATCCGGATGCTCCCAGTCGAAGCCGATGGCGGCGGCGCGCTCCTGCACGCGGCGCGCCCGCATGAGCGCGGGCAGAGAGTGGGGGATCCCGTCCAGCACGGACTCCCGGTCCGTCTTGCCGGACTTCTCCCGCTCCTCCTTCTTCACCTCTTCCCAGACCCGCTTGGCGTCGTCCGAGCTGGCGGCCGCGGCATCGCCGAAGACGTGGGGGTGGCGGCGGTAGATCTTGTCGTACGCACCGTCGAGGAGCTCCTTCACCGAGAAGAGCTTCTCCTCCTCGGCGATGACCGCGATGAAAAGGAGGACGTACAGCAGGTCCCCGAGCTCCTCGCGGAACTCCTGCGGATCCCCGGAGGAGTGGGCCTCCAGGACCTCGTAGGTCTCCTCCAGCAGGTTGGGCTTGAGCGTCTCGATGGTCTGGTCCGCGTCCCACGGACAGCCGCCCGGGCCGCGCAGGCGGAGTTCCAGCTGGTGAAGCCGTTCGAAGGCCTTGCCGGGCATCGTTTTCCTCCGGTGGAGTTCGGGGCAGCGTACCGGCCGGCTGCGCGTCCATCAAGGGCGCGCCTTGCCGGTCTCCGGCGCCTCTCCTATGCTGGGCCGTCGGTCAAGGAGGGGAGGGGACGGCATGAACACCATGAGCACCTGGGTGGAGGTGGACCTGGACGCCTTCGCGTCGAATCTCCGGCACATCCGCCGGCGGATCGGCCCGGAGGTGAAGGTCCACCTCGTCGTGAAGGCCGACGCCTACGGGCACGGCGCGCCCGCCATCGCCCGGGTCGCGGAGACCGAGGGCGTGCACTCGCTCGGCGTGGCCACCCTGGACGAGGGCGTGGAGCTGCGCACCCACGGCGTGCGCGCGCCCGTCATCATCCTGTCTCCTACGTTGCCCACCGAGGCCGAGCGGGTGGTGGAGTTCGGCCTCACTCCGACCGTCGGCAACCCGTCGGCGGCGCGGGCGGTGGCCGATGCCTCCCGGTCCCGCGGCGTCACCACCGACGTCCACGTCGAGGTGGACACGGGCATGGGACGCTCCGGCGTCGCCTCGGGGGAGGCGGTGGCGTTCTGTGCCGCCCTGGCCGAGCTGGAGGGACTTCGCCTGGCGGGGATGTTCACGCACTTCCCCAAGGCGGACTCGCCCAACGGCACGGCCATGGTGAACCGGCAGCTCGAGGACTTCCGCGCCGTGGCGGACGCCGTGCGTACCGCCGGACTGGAACCCGGCGTGCTCCACGCGTCGAACTCGTCCGCGCTCCTGTTCCATCCGTCGACGCACCTGGACATGGTCCGCCCGGGCCTCATCGCGTTCGGACTGACCACCGCGGGGGCGCACCCCAATCCGGAGGGCTTCCAGCCGGTGATGCGCTTCGTCAGCCGCCTGGTCCACGAGCGGGAGATGCCGCCGGGACATCCCATCAGCTACGGCGGCGACTTCGTGACGCCCGAGACGATGCGGGTCGGCACGGCGTCGGTGGGCTACGGACACGGCTACCCCTTCGCGCTCTCGGGGCGGGGGTACGCACTGCTGCGCGGCCACCGGATTCCCATCCTCGGTCGCGTGACGATGGACACCACCGTCTTCGACCTGCGCGGGGTCCCGGAGGCGCGACTCGGCGACGAGGTGGTGCTGTTCGGCTCGCAGGGCGACGAAACGATCCACGTGAACGACCTGGCCGCGCTGGCCGGCACGCTCCCGTACGAGATCCTGATCGGCATCGGCCGGCGGGTGCCGCGGATCTACATCCGCTCCGGCCGGAAGGTCGGCGCGCGCACGCTGCTCGGCGTGGAGGACGCGTCGTGACGCCGCGCTTCGCGAAGGCGGCCATCGTGGTGCTGGACGGGGTCGGCGTGGGCGGAGCGCCGGACGCCGCGCAGTTCGGCGACGAGGGTTCCGACACGTTCGGCAACACGGCGCGCGCCGTCGGCGGGCTCTCGCTGCCGAACCTGGCGGCGCTCGGTCTCGGCAACCTCTCGGATATCCCGGGCGTCCCTCCCGCCGATGCGCCGAGGGCCGCGTGGGGCCGCCTGCGCGAGACGTCGGCGGGGAAGGACACCACCACCGGCCACTGGGAGCTGTCCGGCGTCGTCCTGAGGGAGCCGATGCCCACGTACCCCCGGGGTTTCCCGGCCGACGTCATGGAGCGCTTCGCGGAGATCGCGGGGAAGCCCGCCCTGTCCAACGAGGTCGCGTCCGGCACGGAGATCATCGCCCGCCTCGGCGCGGAGCATGTCCGCACCGGGCAAGCCATCGTCTACACGTCGGCCGACTCCGTCTTCCAGATCGCCGCGCACGAGGACGTGATCCCGCTGGAGGAGCTCTACCGCATCTGTCGCGGGACCCGGGAGATGCTGACGGGCCCGCACGCGGTGGGGCGCGTCATCGCCCGGCCGTTCGTGGGGGAGGAGGGCGACTACCGCCGCACGAACCAGCGCCGCGACTTCTCGCGGGAGCCGGAGGGCCCCACCCTTCTGGACCGCGTCTCGGCGTCGGGCCGGCCCGTCGTGTCCGTCGGGAAGATCGACGATATCTTCGCGCACCGCGGCATCACGCGTTCCGTGCACGTGCTCCCCAACCTGGAGTGCGTCGATGCCACGGTGCGGGCGCTGCGCGAGATCGAGTCCGGACTGGTGTTCACGAACCTGATCGAGTTCGACATGCGCTTCGGCCACCGCAACGATCCGAAGGGAATGGCCGGCGCCCTGCGCGAGCTGGACGGGCGGGTGCCGGAGCTCCTGGATGCTGCCGGCTCCGACACACTGCTGGTGTTCACGGCCGACCACGGCAACGATCCCACCACGCCCAGCACCGACCACTCGCGCGAGGAGGTCCCCCTGCTGGCCTGGACGGGAGGCGGGAGCGCGGAGCTCGGGACGCGGCACTTCGCGGACGTCGGCGCCACGATCGTCGAGAACTTCGGGCTGGGGCCGCTGGAGGCCGGGGAGTCCTTCCTCGCGGCCTTGCCGGACGCCCCCGGAACGCGGACAATCCGCCGATGAGCGAGGAACGGATGCAGGAACTGGTCGAGGCCGCGCGCCGGGCGGCCGAGGCGGCCTACGCGCCGTTCTCGGAGTACGCCGTGGGCGCCGCGCTGCTTACCGCCTTCGGCGAGGTCGTGACGGGCTGCAACGTGGAGAACTCGTCCTACGGGCTCTCGATGTGCGCGGAGCGAAACGCCGTATTCGCGGCGCGCGCCCGCGGTCTGGTGGACCCCGCGTCCGCGCCGCTGAAGGCCGTCGCCATCCACGCACCGAGGCCGCCCGCGCCGCAGCCCTGCGGCGCCTGCCGGCAGGTGCTGCGCGAGTTCGCGGGCCCGGAGCTTCCCGTCTGGGTGGACGGCCCGGGCGGCACGGAGCGGACGACGCTGGGAGAGCTGCTTCCGCGGGCGTTCGTGCTGGGGGATCGATGAACGAGAAGCTCGTGGAATCGGTGGTGCGGCGCGTCGTGGCGGCGCTCGACGCGGTCCCGTCGGCCGGCGTGTCGACGGGCACGGAGTTCACCCCGGCCGCCTGGCCGCCGCGGACGGTGGCGATCGGCGCGGACCACGGCGGCTACGAACTGAAGGAGGACCTGCGCCGGTTCCTGGAGATGAAGAAGTACCGGGTCCTGGACTGCGGCACGAACTCGAAGGACTCCGTGGACTATCCGGACTTTGCGCGCGCGGTGGCCGTCGCCGTCGCCGACGGACGCGCCGAGGCGGGCGTCATCGTGGACGGTGCGGGAATCGGCTCCGGGATGGCGGCCAACAAGGTGCGAGGCGCGCGCTGCGGCGTGTGCCACGACATCGCCACGGTGCTGAACGCCCGCGAGCACAACGACGCCAACGTCCTGTCGATCGGGTCGGGCGTGGTGTCCGCCAACCTGGCGCGACGGATGGTCGCGCTGTTCCTGCAGACCGAGAACGGCGGCGGACGGCACCTGCGTCGCGTCCGCAAGATCATGGAGATCGAGGGATGACGCGCGAGGAACTCATCGGGACGATCACGCGGGAAGTGCTGCGGGCCCTCCAGGAGGAGTCGGCCGCCGGCGGCGCCCCGCCCGACGCGGCCTGGGCCTGCGACGGAGGAAGTCGTGTCCCCCGCGAGGGGCTGGTGGACCTGTGCCGGGACCTGGGCATCTGCCGCCTCGGCGGCACGCCGGGCGAGGCGCCGGGACCCGGGCTCGCCGGCTACATCGACCACACGGTGCTCAAGCCCGATGCGCCGCGGGCGGACATCGAGCGGCTCTGCCAGGAGGCGCGGGCCAACTCCTTCGCGTCCGTCTGCGTTCAGCCGTGGTGGGTCGGGCTGTGCGCGGATCTGCTGGCGGGGTCCACGGTCAAGGTGTGCACGGTGATCGGCTTCCCGCACGGCATGAACAAGCCCGAGGTGAAGAGCTACGAGTCGCGCCGGGCCATGGAGGACGGCGCCACCGAGCTGGACATGGTGATCAACATCGGCGCGCTGAAGTCCAAGGACTACGGCACCGTGGAGCGCGACATCCGCGGCGTGGTGGAGGTGGCGCACCCGCGGGCGTCGGTGAAGGTCATCCTGGAGAACGCCTACCTCACGGACGAGGAGAAGGCCGAGGGCTGCGCGCTGGCCAAGGCGGCCGGCGCCGACTACGTGAAGACGTCCACCGGCTTCGCGTCCGGCGGCGCCACCGTGGAGGACGTGGAGCTCATGCGGCGCGTCGTCGGTGAGGAGATGGGCGTCAAGGCGGCCGGCGGCATCCGCGACGCGGACGTCGCGCGGCGGATGATCGAGGCGGGCGCCACCCGCCTGGGGGCCAGCGCCTCGCTGGCCATCGTGCAGGGCGGCTGATCGTGCACATCCCGGAGATCCTCGAGCGCAAGCGCGAAGGCGCCGAGACTTCGCCGGAGGAGATCGCCGCGCTGATCGGCGGCCTGGTGGCCGGCGACGTTCCCGAGTACCAGGTCTCCGCCTGGCTGATGGCCGTCGTCTTCCGCGGCATGACCCGCCCCGAGACCGCCACGCTCACGCGCTTCATGATGGAGTCGGGAGAGGTGCTGGACTTCTCCGGACTCGGGACCGTGGTGGACAAGCACTCCACGGGGGGCGTGGGCGACAAGATCTCCATCCCGCTGGCGCCGGCCGCCGCCGCCGCGGGAGCCCGCATCCCGATGATCTCCGGGCGCGGCCTCGGGCACACCGGCGGCACGCTGGACAAGCTGGAGTCCATCCCCGGCCTCAACACGACGCTCTCGGTTCCGGAGTTCCGCCGCGTCACGAAGAAGATCGGCTTCTCCATCATCGGGGCGGGGAAGGAGCTCGCGCCGGCGGACGGTCGGCTCTACGCGCTTCGCGATGTCACCGGCACGGTGCCCAGTATCCCGCTCATCACGGCGAGCATCCTGTCCAAGAAGTACGCCGCCGGGGTGAACGGCCTCGTGCTGGACGTGAAGTGCGGCAGCGGCGCCTTCATGAAGACCCGCGAGGACGCGGTCGAGCTGGCGCGGACGCTCGTGGAGGTGTCGGCGGAGATGGGGAAGCAGGCGCGCGCGCTGGTGACGTCGATGGAGGCGCCTCTGGGGCGCACCGTCGGGAACGCGCTGGAGGTCCGCGAGTCCATCGATGTGCTCCGCGGCGAGGGACCGGCCGACGTCCGCGAGCTCACCGTTGCGCTCGGCGCGGAACTCCTGCGGCTTTCGGGGATCGCGGAGGACTCCGCCGACGCCTCGTCGCGGATCGAGCGGACGCTGGACGATGGACAGGCGATGGAGACGTTCGGCAGGTGGATCGAGGCGCAGTCCGGAGACCGGAAGGTTCTGGAGAATCCGGACCTGCTTCCGGCGGCGCCGGTCGTGCGGACGTTCGAGGCGGAACGGACCGCGCATCTCCGGGCGATGGACTCCCGCGCCGTCGGGCTCGCGGCCAACGCGCTCGGCGCGGGCCGCACGCACGTGGGCGACGACGTGGATCCGGCGGTCGGCTTCGTCTTCCGGAAGCGGGTGGGCGAGGCCGTGGAGGCCGGCGAGCCCTGGGTGGAGATCCACGCGCGCTCCGAGGACGACGCCGACGGCGCCGCGCGCCGCCTGGCCGCCGCCGCGCAGTGGAGCGACGAGTCGCCGCCGAGCGGCCCTCTCGTCCTCGACACGCTCTAGGAATCGTCCTTGCGTCGCCTCGGGCCCGCGCTGGTTCTCCTCCTGGGGGCGAGCGCGCGGGTCCTCTATCTCCTCGACTCGCGCGTCGACCCGACGTTCCGCGCCCCCATCATCGACGCGCACACGTACCAACGGATGGCGACGGATCTGGCGGGAGGGGCCTGGCCCGCCGAGCCGTTCTTCCAGCCGCCCGGCTACCCGGTGGCGCTCGCCGGACTCTACGCGCTGTTCGGCGCCGATCCGGCGATTGCGCGGGCGGCGGGACTGGTCCTCGGCCTCGCCACTCTCGCGCTGACGATGTTCCTCGGGCGCCGACTCGGTCCTCCGGGGACGGGGCTCCTCGCCGGGACGATCGTCGCCCTCTCCGCCCCGATGATCTTCTTCGAGCAGCAGATCCTGCCCGCGGGTCCGGGCGCGCTGCTGACCACCGCGACGCTCTCTCTGGCGGCCTGGGGAGCCGCGTCCGGGCGACGGGTCGCGTGGGCGCTGGCGGGCGCCGTCGCCGGCCTGGCGACGCTGAACGTGGCGAACCTGCTGGTGGCGGCCCCGCTGGCGCTGGGGCTGGCGGGAGTTCTCGCCGCGCGCCGTCGCTTCCGCGGCGCGGCGTCGGCCGGGCTCTTTGCCCTGGCGATGCTGATCGTGCTGGCGCCGGTCTCGATCCGAAACAGCGTCCTGGCCGGTCGGCCGCTGCTCGTATCCACGAACGGCGGGATCAACCTGTACCTGGCGAACAACCCGGAGGCGGAGCGCACCGAGGCCATGCGTCCCGGCTACGCGTGGGCCGAGCTGTTCCGTTCCGCCGCGCGGGGGGGCGCCCGGACCACCGCGGAGACGGACGCGCTCTATCTCCGGCGGGCGGTCGCCTGGATGGCCGAGGAGCCGGGTCGGGCCGCGGCCGGCGGACTGCGGCGCGGGCGTCAGCTGCTCTCCGGGCGGGAGCCGCCGCGCAACCAGGATCTCTACACCCACGCGGGTCACTCGCCGCTGCTCTCGTTCCTGGCGGCGCCGTTCGGCGTGCGCGCATTGCCGTTCGCGGCGCTGCTGGCGCTGGCGGCCGCGGGGCTCGCGAATGCCTGGCGGCGTCCGGATCGAAGGATCGTGGCGGCGCTGGTGCTCCTCTACGCCGCCACGATGCTGCTCTTCCCGGTCGCGTCGCGGTACCGGGTGCCGCTGATCCCGGCGCTGGCCGTGTTCGCGGCCATCGGCGCACGGGTGATGATCGTCCGGGGGCACGCCGACGGCCGGCGGCGCGTGCGGACGGGACTGATCGCGGCGGCGGTCTTCCTGGTGGCGATGCTCCCCGTGACCGGTCCCGCGGACTCGGTCCCGTTCCGTGCGGAGATGTTCACGATGCTCGGGCGACAGGCGCTCGGGGCCGGGGACGTGGAGGGGGCGGTCGCTCACCTCCAGCGGGCGACGGAGGAGGACGCGAACTTCGTGCTCGCGTGGCAACTGCTCGGCGTCGCGCGGCGCGAGGCAGGCGACCTTCCGGGT
This sequence comes from bacterium, assembly GCA_965216835.1. Classification (GTDB taxonomy): domain Bacteria; phylum ARS69; class ARS69; order ARS69; family ARS69; genus BQJX01. Next base: position 1,443,009 of record OZ244210.1, read on the forward strand.
GCGGAGGAAGCGCTGCGCACCGCGGTGGACACGGGCGGCGGCGCGGAGGCGCATCTGCTGCTGGGCGAGACGCTCCTGGCCCGCGGTCAGGCGGACGCGGCGGAGGACGAGTTCGCCCGGGCGGTGGAGGCATCGCCGGAGATCCCGCGGGCGAGTGCGGCGCTGGCGTTCTTCGCGACCGTGCGTGGCGATGCGCCGGCGGCGATCGCGCACCTGCGGCGGGCGGTGGAGGCCGATCCGCTGGATCCGGAGCCCGCGCTCGACCTGGCCTGGCGGCTCGCCACCACGCCGGACGATGCGCTGCGGGACGGCGAGGAGGCGCTCCGCGTGGCGGAGGCGGCGCTGGATCGGCTGCGCGGCGACGAGCCCGTCCTCGTGCGCGATCCCGGTGCGCTGGAGGTCCACGCCGCGGCGCTGGCGGAAACGGGGGAGCCGGAGCGGGCCCTGCGGGTCGCACAGCGGGCGCTGGCCGGCTGGGAGCGTCGGGGGAGATCCGCGGACGAGGAACGGGTGCTGGAGGCCGCACGGGGGTACGAGCGCGGCACCGCGTACCGCTCCAATCTCACGGAGCGTCCGGGCGGGCCGGAGATCGCGGTCCCCGGGGCCGAGGCCGCCGGGGACGACCCCCAAGAGAAAAGGCCCCCGGGGGGGCCTTCCAGGTTGTCCGCGGAACCGAACGGCGGCTAGCGGTGCTTCGCTAGACCTTCTGTCCCTTGGCCCGCATCTCCCGGACGACGGTGGCGAGGCCGCGCTTGTCGATGATCTTCATGCCCTTGGCCGACACGCGCAGACGGATCCACCGACCCTCTTCCTCGAACCAGTAACGCTTCTGCATCAGGTTCGGCTTCCAGCGACGCTTCGTCTTGTTGTTCGCGTGGCTGACGTTGTTTCCGGTCTGCGGGCGAATCCCCGTGACCATGCACACTCGACTCACTTCGGCCTCCCGCCTACACCCGGCATTGCCGGGCGGGCTACTTCATCTTCTGCTCGACGAACTCCACGTGCTTCCGGACGCGCGGGTCGTACTTCATGCACTTGACCTTGTCCGGATGGGTCCGGCGGTTCTTGGTCATCGTGTAGAAGTACCCGGTCCCGGCACTGGAAACGAGGCGGATCTTCTCTCGGATCGCTTTCGCCACGGGGTTTCCTCCGTTCAGGCATTCGGACCGGAGAAGGTACAGGATCCCCCGCCCGGGTGCAAGGCTCCGCCGAGCCCGTTCCTTCCGGCCCCGCTCGTCGTCCGTGGCGGCGCCCTCGCCCTCGCCCCCCCGATCCGCCCCCGAAAGGGCCCTTTGGGGCGCCTTCCTGGCCGTTCTGGCGGGAAGAACCCCGGGAGGGCCCGGAGGGCCCCGAGGCTAGTTCCGGAGCTCGTCCTCGTCGGTGCGGCGGGAAGCCCGGTCCAGCTCGTCGAAGGACGTGGCCGGGCTCCAGAGGTCCACGGTCTGGCCCAGGCCGTGGATGGGGCAGGGCTCCACCGGCTCGTCGCCCCGGACGAACATCTCCCGGAAGGCGTCCGGGCACTGGGGCACCGCCTTCACCCCGGAATCCCGGCAGACGGATTCCCAGACGATGCCGTCGGGCGTCTCGAACTCCGTGCAGTCGGTGCCCTCCAGAGCGACCTTCATCGTCTCGATCCAGATGGGCAGGGCGGCCGACGTTCCGGTCATGTCGCGGCCGAGCGTCTTCTTCACGTCGAAGCCGACCCACACGCCCATCGTGTACTCCGACGTGAAGCCGACGAACATCGCGTCCATGTAGTCGTCCATCGTGCCGGTCTTGCCGCCGGCCGGGCACGTGACGCCCTTCCACCTCGCCGATGCGCCGGTGCCCTTGTTCATGACGTCCTCGAACATGGACGTGAGGACCGCCGCCACCGGGGCGGCGAGCGCCTCCTCGGACTGCACCTGCCCGCGCTCCAGCACGGCGCCGTTCCGGTCGCGGACCTCCTGGATCGACCACGGGCGGTGCAGGATGCCCTGGTTGGGATAGACCGTGTAGGCCGCCGTGAGATCCGACAGTGTCACCTCCGAGGCGCCGAGAGCCGTGGAGGGGAAGGGGAGCAGCCGGCCGGAGATCCCGCAGCGCCGGGCGACGTCCACCGCCGCCTCCGGCCCGACGGTCAGGATCATCCGCACCGCGGGCACGTTGATCGACTTCGTCATCGCGGTGCGCATCGTCACCGGGCCCTGGAACGTGCGCTTGGTATTCTCCGGCTTGTACGTGTCGCCGTTCGGCATCGGCACGACGAGAGGCTCGTCGAGGATTACGGTCGACGGCCCGATGCCCTGCTCCACCGCGGCCGTGAAGACGAACGGCTTGAACGCGGAGCCCGGCTGCCGCCTCGCCTGCATCGCCCGGTTGAACTTGCTCTCCCAGTAGTTCCGTCCGCCCACCATCGCCACGATCTCGCCGGTCCGCGTCTTCAGCACGATGCAGGCGCCCTGCACGTACGGCGACGTGACGAACGGCGACTCGGGGGCGGTCCACGTCGAGTCCCTCACCACCTCGTAGTCGTTGTGCCGCTCCAGCCACCGCAGCTGGCTCTCCAGCGCCTCCTCCGCCGCCTTCTGGATCCTCCAGTCCAGCGTGGTCTCCACCGTCAGGCCGTCGTGGTAGAGCCGATCCGCCCCGTAGCGCGCGACGAGCTGCTGCCGCACGGACTCCACGAAGTAAGGCGCCCGCATCGAGGGAGCGTCGCGCTCCACCAGCGCGATCTCCTCCTCCCGCGACGCGTGGTACGTGGAGTCGTCGATGGCGCCGGTCTCGTGCATCGCGGCCAGCACGCGCTCCTGCCGGGCTCGCGCGTTCTCGAAGCGCCGGCGCGGGTCGAAGAGGGTCGGGTTGGCGGGGACGGCCGAGATCAGTGCGCACTCCGCCACGGTGAGTTCGGAGAGCTCCTTGTCGAAGTACTCGCGGGCCGCGCTACGCGCGCCGTGGGCGCCGTTGCCGTAGTAGATCTGGTTGAAGTACATCCCGAGGATCTCGTCCTTCGTGTAGATGCGCTCCAGCCGGATCGTCAGCAACGCCTCCTTGATCTTCCGCGTGATCGTCCGCTCGTGCGTGAGGAACAGGTTCCGCGCGAGCTGCTGCGTGATCGTGCTGCCGCCCTGGGAGGTCACGCCGCGGCGCAGGTTGGCCAGCACGGCCCGGGCAAGGGCGGCCGGCTGGATGCCCCAGTGCTCGTAGAAACTCCGATCCTCGGTGGAGATTACCGCGTCGATCAGCGGGCGCGGGATCTCCTCCAGGCGGGCCAGCAGCCGATCCTCGGAGAAGAGGTCCCCCAGTCCCGCTCCGTTGCGGTCCACGATGCGCGTGTTGGAGGGCGGCTCGATCCGCTCCAGGTGGGCGGCCGACGGCAGCTCGCTCTGGAAGCGCAGCAGCGCCGCGACGAATCCGCCGCCGGCGAGGAAGACGAACAGGAGCGTGAAGAAGAGCCACCCGTGCACGACCCGCCGCCAGGAGAGCGTGCGGACCGCGTCCAGCAGCCGGACGAGGAATCCGGCCGGGCGATGCGTCGGGTCTGTCACAGCCTCACCTCCCGCCGGTCCAACCCCCGGAACGCCTCAGGGGTCCCGGGGGCCGGACGGCGGGACGTCTGAGGCTAGCGCTGCAGCACGACCCGCTCCTGGAGGGAGCCGGCCGGAGCCCGCAGCGTGCAGAAATAAACGCCGGAGGGCAAGCGCTGTCCTTCGTCGTTTCGGCCGTCCCAGGCCACCGTGTGAGGCCCGGCCGCCCGCACGCCCGACGAGAGGGTGCGCACGTGCCGGCCGGCCACGTTGTAGACCGTCAGCGAGTGATCCGAGGCGGCCGGCAGCGAGAACCGGATCTCCGTCCCCGTCTGGAACGGATTCGGGCGGGCGGACGCCAGCGCGAACGCGTTCGTCGCCGGATTGGGGTTCACGTCCGTGCCGAGCTCCACGGTGACCGAGGAGTTCCGCGACCAGTAGCCCCAGTCGCCCTCGGCGTCCTGGCCGCGGACCGCGTAGAAGTACTCGCCGTCCGTCTTGCCCGCGACGGGGAAGGTGGTTCCGGCCACCGCGGCCGACAGCGACGTCCAGCTTCCCCAGGACTGCACGGGGTGGATGTCGTCCACGTAGATGCCCTCGTCCACCACGGCGCTGTCCGTGTAGTAGCGGAAGCCGAGACGCACCCACTCCCCGACGTACGCGGACAGGTCGAACGTCATCGGGATCCAGCCGGCGCTGCCGCCCGTGAGGCCGTGGTCCGCGTTGTTGCCGTTCGGGTCGGACATCGTCGTGTTCGTGCCCGGCAGGTTCACGAACGAACGGCCGCCGTCGGTCGAGAGGATCACGTACGCGTAGTCCCAGTTGGACTCGATGTCGTACCAGGCGTTGAACGTGAGCTCGTCGGCCGGCTGGACCAGGTAGTCCTCGTCCGCCCACACGATGCGGTTCAGCTCGTTGCCGGAACCGGAGTAGAGGCTGGAAGAGCCGCTGGCCGACCGCGAACCGGAGGTCGACCAGTCGCCCGAGAAGGCCCCGCCGCTCTCCATGTCGTCCGTCACCGTGGACGGTGCGCTCTTCTCCACGACCTCGTACTGCACGACCTCGGTGTCGGCGGTCGTGGGAGCCGCCCAGGTGACGTCGTAGCTGCCGTCGGCGTCGGTGGGGAAGACCGGCAGGGACGGGGCTCCCGGAGGCGCCAGCTGGCCCGGCCGCGCCGCGTACCGGATCGCCTCCCAGGCACAGACGGCGCCCTCCGCCGTGAGCGTGGGGATCCGGCCGGCGGGCGGGTTGAAGTAGTCGCTGGACGTGCCGACCTCGGGCGTCATGCCCAGGACCTTCGAGTGGCCGGCGCCCGCGTACGCGAAGTCGTCAGTGTCGCCGTTCGTGATGTAGATCGCGCCGTTCGCGGCGTTGCCGGGGAAGTACGAGTTCTGCGACGAGATCACGTCGCCGAATCCCTCGAAGATGTCCTGGTCCTCGGGAACGCCCGGCTTGTACCCCGGCCCCCACAGGAGGAGGTTTCCGTAGGAGTGGTAGGACAGCGACACCACGAAGTTGCGGGAGTTGAAGAACGCCTGCATCACCTGCGTCTCGGGCTCCGACGCCGGCGACGCCCCCCGGTACGTGGCGCTGCTGGTGCTCGGGCTGGAGCCGTTGTTGTCATGGCCCCAGTTCGTCTCGTAGTTGCGGTTCAGGTCGACGCCGTAGCTGCCGCGGCGGTTCTTCCGCCAGAAGATGTCCGTCGTCTCCACGTAGGTGAGCCCGTCCGGGTTCACCACCGGGACGATCCAGATCTCGCGCTCGTTCACCCACTCCGTGTAGTCCGGGTCCGACCCGTAGCCGGCGAGGATCTCCTGGGCCACGTGGACCGGGATGATCACGGAGATGACCTCGCGCGCGTGGTGGTTGCCGCAGATGAGGACCTCGGGCTCGTCCTCGTCGACGCTCGCGTTGTCCGAGATCTTCAGCGCCCAGATCTCGCGCCCCTCCAGCGACAGGCCGAGGGAAGAGAGCGTGGTCAGGGACGGGTACGTCGAGTTCAGCGACTGGAGTTCCGTCACGGCCTCCGTGTACGACATGTACTCGGGCAGGAACCCGCCGCCGCGCAGGCCGCCCAGGGAGTCGTAGACATCCTCGTCCACGATCATCGTCTCGAAACCGCGGGCCTGCAGGTCGGCGAGCTCGCTCGGCTTGAGCAGAGCGTCGACGTGAGGCCCGTGGATGTGCGGGATGTCCAGGCCGGAGGTCATCAGCTCCTTGAGCTGCGCCTTCGTGGTCCACTGGATCTCCGCGCGGATGCTGGCCTTCTCTTCGGCCGATCCGGGGGAGACGCCCGCGGCCACGAGGAAGAGCGTTGACAGCAGGAGAACGGCAAGTCGGGGCATCGGAGGCACTCCGGTTCGAGGACCCGCCGGGGATCGGCGGCGAGCATGAGGGGGAGGATCCCTACCACTGTAGAAGGTGTGCGGGCATCGGGTCAAACGAGCGCGGCCGCCGGGAAGCCCGCGATGCCGCGAGGACGCCCGGCGATCCGCCTCGGGATTGCATTGTTCCTCGTCCCGGGGCGCCGTTCCGGATACCATCGCCCGTCGAACTCACCCGTCCGCCGCGCATCGTCCTTGGAGGAGCTGGCAGGAATGGCGTTTCTTCCCGTTGACGAACAGCTGGAGCGGCTCCGCCCCGGCCTGGAGGAGATCCTGACCGAGGAGGAGCTCCGCGCGAAGCTGGAGCGCTCCCGGCAGACCGGCAAGCCGCTGCGCGTGAAGCAGGGCTTCGACCCGACCGCCCCGGACATCCACCTCGGCCACACCGTGGGCCTCCGGATCCTGCAGCGGTTCCAGGATCTGGGTCACCAGGTCGTCCTGATCGTGGGCGACTTCACGGCCCTCGTCGGCGATCCGAGCGGCCGCAGCGAGACTCGTCCTCGGCTCACGCGCGAGCAGATCCTGGCTAACGCGAAGACGTACCAGGAGCAGTTCTTCAAGGTGCTGGTCGAGTCGCGCACCGAGGTCCGCTTCAACGGGGACTGGTTCGCGAAGATGGGGCTCCCGGAGCTGCTGGAGCTCACGTCACGGTTCACCGTCGCCCGGATGCTGGAGCGCGACGACTTCGAGAAGCGCTACCGCGAGGGCGTTCCCATCAGCGTCCACGAGTTCCTCTACCCGCTGATGCAGGGCTTCGACTCCGTCGAGATCGAGGCGGACGTGGAGATCGGGGCCACCGAGCAGACGTTCAACCTCCTGGCGGCGCGGTCCATCCAGCGCGACTACGGCCAGGAGCCCCAGGTGGCGCTGACCTATCCCGTGCTTCCCGGCCTGGACGGCGTGCGCCGCATGTCGAAGTCGCTGGGAAACTACGTGGGCGTGGACGAGCCGCCGGAGGAGATGTTCGGGAAGATGATGTCCATCCCGGACGAGATGATGTCCGTCTACGCCACGCAGGTCTGCGCGTGGAGTGGGGAGGAGCTGTCGTCCGCGCTCGAGGGCATCGGTTCGGGCAATGACCCGATGGGCTGGAAGACGCGCC